>NZ_JACVPY010000002.1:519544-1136388 GCF_018881635.1 Polynucleobacter sp. UB-Piko-W3 | reverse complement strand
ACCTGGCTCGGTGAGAGAGCGAATGCGTTTGCCGTGACGGCGAAAGATTTCCACTCCCAACTCATCTTCGAGTTCAATAATTGCCTTGGATACACCTGGCTGAGAAGTGAAGAGGGCCTTGGCAGCCGTTGTCAGATTAAAGTTTTGTCGAACCGCTTCGCGCACAAAGCGAAATTGATGGAGATTCATATAAATTCCTAGCTATATATCAACAAAGATATAGGAATCAAATTCTAAATGAATTTTGGGTATTAAGCTTTAGATACCCAGCGTAATGCCGTTAGAGCCAAGAGGAAGTAAAGCAGGGGTGGCGTGAGAGCCGTCATGAGAGCGGGCCAAGATCCTAATAAGCCGACATTGGAAAATAAGGAGTTAAAGAGCTGAAAACTCATGCCCAGCATGATGCCGCCAAAAACTTTAATGCCCACACTGCCAGCGCGCACTTTTAAATAAGCAAAAGGTAATGCTAAGGCGAGCATTACAAAAATGGTAAAGGGGTAAATTACTTTTTTCCAGAAGGCAATAGTGTGGCGTTGCGCATCTTGTTTGTTATCACGAAGATGAGAGATAAAGCGACCTAAACTCAGGATAGACATCTTTTCTGGATTAATCAGCAGTACGCTCAAAATTTTGGGAGTCACCTCAGACTCCAGCATTACCATGGGATGTCTAAATGTCTGTGCAGAAAAAACGGCATCCAATGGGTCGGATTGCTTAGTTTCTTTGAAGCGAGTTTCTACAACATCGTTTAGTACCCAAATGCCAGTTTCGTCAAACTGGCCTGAGGTGGCGCTTCTAATAGATAAAAGGTGATAGGCGTCATCAAACTCATACATTCGAATATTACTGACAACATTATCTTTATCAACCTTGCCAACGTTGACATAGCGCACGCCGGGCCTCACTGGACCGCTGCCATCCTCATCACGCAGCCGATCTTTTACCCAAACACCAGTTCTAAATTGTGATGAGTAAGCAGAGCCCAAGGCCTTCATGCGAATTTGCTCTGATTTAGCCTCGGTATAGGGGCCGACCCATTCGCTCGTAATGAGTGTGAGCGCCACGAGTGGTAGCGAGATTTTGGTGAGAGTGATCAGACCACGCTTTACATCAAGGCCGGCGATACGCAGGATCGTAAATTCGGATTGGCTAGCGAGCATAGCAAAGACGTAAATACTGCCAATTAGCCCGGCAATCGGAATGATTTCTGAGATCCGACTAGGTGCCTTTAGAAGAACATGCAGTAGTGCAAGAGGTAGCGTATAGCCGCCCTGGACTGATCCAAGCTCGCTCAATATATCGAAAAATAAGAATAGGGCTACAAGGGCAAACAAAATAAAACCAAACGCTACATAAATTTGCTTGGCTAAATAGCGCTCATAGATAAAGGGAAAGAGCACTTTCATTTGCTTGTAAACCCGCCGGGTAATTGGCGTTGCCACCATTTCAATGATGGATTAATGCGATTACGAATCAGGGCAAAAGCAATCAGAAATGCCAAAAGATGGATGGGCCAAATAGCAGCAAATACACTGATTTTTCCTTGAGACACAAAGTTCTGCGCTAAGTTCAGTAGATTGCTATAAATTAAATAAATTAAGACTGCATACAACATAGCAGTGTAATTGCCAAGACGTGGGTTGACGTAAGCTAATGGGATTGCAATCAGCACCAACCCAAGCGCCATGAGAGGTAGGCCGATACGCCAAAGTAATTCAGCCCGATTTGGATTGATGGCTTCGGGGCCTGTAGTAGTGAATAACTCAGTGATCGTCTTTTCTCGATCACGTGGCGCAGGGGCGAGAGCCTCTTTACTGCGAATTTTGGTGCTGTACTCTTCAAATTCGAGAATTCTAAAGTCAGGCTGCGTCGGCTGACCTTCATAGCGCCGCCCTTTTTTGAGCACGATCGACTTTTCCCCGCCTTCGGAGTTTTGGATGTAGCCGGTTGAGGAGACGGCAACACTGAGCTTGCCATTCTTGGAATCGGCAACAAATATATTTTTTACTTCGCCCTTATCGATATCTAGTTCTTCGATAAAGAACACGCGCTCTGCTTTAGCAGATTCTTTGAATTGTCCAGCACTCACCATGGAAACGTCATCACGCTGTTGGAAGCGCTGACTGATGAGGGTGGATTCGCGATTTGCCCAGGGCCAAACAAAAAGTGCCAAGAGGGCGATGATGATAATCAGAGGAGTTGCAAACTGCAGAACGGGGCGAATTAAATTGGTAATACTTAAGCCGCTTGCAAACCACACGATCATTTCTGAGTCTTTGTACCAACGAACCAAAACGATGAGGGTGGCTACAAATAGGGAGACGGTAAGTAAAACTGCCAGGTAGCCAAGAGTAGCCAGTGCAATTAACACTACAGCATCCTCTGGGTTAACTGCGCCATTTGCGGCAAAACCTAAAATTCGAATGACCAAGGTGGTCACCATGATGGTCACCAAGACCAAAAAAACCCCACCAGTCGTATAGCTGAGTTCGCGGCGGAGGGCTTGGTGAAAAATCATGCTAAACGGTTTATTTGGATTCTGGGGTTATTAGTGGGGTTTAAGGGCTTATATTGGTGCAGATAAAAGAAGTTCGCCTCATGTCGGAGGATAATGGAAAAAAACCTGTTTTTGTACTTCCTACACCCTTGATTCGACTTAAACATAAGCAATAGATTATGACAATCCAATTTAGTAGCAAGATTTTCCCTCAGGCTGACCTCCAAAGCCCAAAAGCCTTAAATTCCAGCCTTAAAAGCCTTCTGGCTCAGAGCTCTGACTGTTTAGTTTTGGGATACTCCAAGGCCGACTTTGATCATTTTGGTGGCGCAAAAGCGGCAAAGAGTAAAGCGGGATTTTTGGCTGAGCTTGACCAATTGCTGGGTGGTTCATTGAGCCACGCCAATGTGCTCGGTGATCTTGAAGATAAGCAATCAGCTGTCTGTATTCTGCGTGCTGAAAAATCTTGGGCTACAAACGGGGTGAAGGCAAAACGCGTGTTATTGCTAGGTTTGGGTGATTTACATCTTGCTAGCGAGCGTAGTTTGTCCAGCTTCTCTAAAGTAGTGCGCGCAGGATTGAAAGCATTAAGCGGTGGCTCAATTGAAAATGCGCTGTGGTTTGTACCAAGCTTTGCACAAAAAGTAGAGTTAATTGCTGAAGAAGTGCGACTAACAATTCAGTATGCAGGCGACCAAGCTTATCGTTTCGGTGTGCGTCAACCCGCCATGAAATTTAAAGCAAAAGATAAAGCAGATACTTTTAAACATTTAGTGTTTGCCGGTAACAATCATTGCGCGAAAGAGCTTAAGCTTGCGGTAGAGCAAGGTCTTGCTATGGTTGAAGGAATGCATTTAGCAAAAGATTTGGGCAATCTTCCTCCCAATATCTGCACTCCAAGCTACTTAGCTAAGACTGCTCAAGGCCTTAGCAAGAAGGTTGGCTTAAAGGTTGAAGTGCTTGGCCGCAAGCAAATAGAAGCTTTGGGTATGGGCTCATTCTTATCCGTTGCACAGGGCTCTGAAACACCACCCCAATTTATTGTCATGCGTCATCAAGGTGGCAAAGCGGGTGATGCGCCAATTGTTTTAGTTGGTAAAGGTATTACGTTTGATACGGGTGGCATTTCATTAAAGCCTGGCGAAGCCATGGATGAGATGAAATACGATATGTGTGGCGCTGCTTCAGTATTAGGTACGTTGTATGCGGCTGGCTTGATGAAGCTTAATCAGAATGTGATTGGCGTAATCCCCACCTGTGAAAACATGCCGTCTGGCCAAGCAACTCGTCCAGGCGATATTGTGAAAAGTATGTCTGGTCAAACCATTGAGATTCTGAACACTGATGCTGAAGGACGTTTAATTCTGTGTGATGCACTCACCTATGTAGAGCGCTTTAAGCCTAAAGCAGTGATTGATATTGCGACATTAACGGGGGCATGTGTCATCGCTTTGGGTCATGTACATAGTGGATTATTTTCAGATGATGATGATTTAGTCAATGCTTTGACTAAAGCAGGCAAGATCTCTTTAGATACTGTATGGCGTATGCCTTTGGATACTGCCTATCATGAGCAGCTCAAATCGAACTTCGCTGATGTTGCCAATATTGGGGGTCGTCCGGCAGGCAGCGTTACTGCAGCTTGCTTCTTGTCGCGCTTTACTGAGAAGTACAAGTGGGCCCATTTAGATATTGCCGGCACCGCCTGGAAGAGTGGTGCTGCAAAGGGCTCTACCGGTCGTCCAGTGCCTTTGTTGGTGAACTTTTTGCTTGAGCAAAAGTAAGCTTCTTCTGCGCCATGGCTCGTATCGATTTTCATAGCAATGTCGCTGATAAGCTGGAATACGCTTGTCGACTGACGCGGAAAATTTGGAGTACTACACCTGAAGGTCAGCCAGTGCGTAATGTTGTAATGGTTGGCGAAATGGCCGATTTAAAAAAACTAGATGAGTTACTTTGGACTTTTAGTAGTACTGATTTTTTGCCACATTGCTTTATCGATGATGAGGCCGCTACTGAGACCCCCATTGTTTTAACGGATGATTTTGCCTCTCCCGCGTTATCCAACCTACCACATGCTGATGTCATGATTCATCTGGGGATGCGAATGCCCAAAGACGTAGCTGCTTTAGTCGCACGATTTCCCCGCATTGTTGAAGTCGTTACAGTCAATGAGGCCGAACGCTTAGCCGGGCGCGAACGTTATAAAGCTTACCGAGATCTCGGTCATGAGTTGCACAACTTTGACCAGTCCAAGAGTTAAGGCTCTATGTTGATTCATCCCCAGTTTGATCCAGCTGCGATTCGCATTGGATCCTTTGCAATTCATTGGTATGGATTAATGTATCTCATGGCCTTCGCACAATTTTTATTGTTAGGTCGTTTACGGATTCAAGCCCCACGCTATCAAGCCTTAGGCTGGACTTATAAAGATCTCGAAGACTTATTATTTGCAGGCGTCTTGGGAGTTGTTCTTGGTGGCCGCTTGGGCTATACCTTGTTTTATATGCCTGGCTATTACCTTTCGCACCCTTTAGATATTTTGAAGGTTTGGGAGGGTGGCATGTCTTTTCATGGCGGCCTTTTGGGTGTGCTGCTGGCTTTGTATTGGTTTGCAAAAAAACGTAACACTACTTTCTTTGTAGTGAGTGACTTAGTCGCCCCATTGGTCCCTTTTGGTTTGGCGTTTGGGCGTCTAGGTAATTTCATTAATGGGGAGTTATGGGGTAGGCCAACTGATCTTCCTTGGGCCATGGTGTTTCCCATGGTTGATAACATCCCGCGCCATCCATCTCAAATCTATCAGTTGCTGGGCGAGGGCATTTTGCTTGGGGTGGTCTTATGGGTCTATTCCAGCAAACAACATCGTGTCGGTCAGGTTTCAGGACTTTTCTTATTGGGTTACGGTATCTGCCGATTCTTAGCTGAATATGCGCGTGAACCAGATGCATTTTTGGGTCTCTTAGGTTTAGGCTTATCGATGGGGCAGTGGTTATGTGTACCAATGATCCTGTTCGGCATTTTCCTCATGACTTCGTTTAAATCAAAGTCCAAGGTATAAAAATGTATATCAGGGCTGAAGCCCTGATATTGCATCGCAAAAATACCTAAATACCTATATTTTCTAGATACAATCAGTAACTTAATGGATTTCAGGGTTTTTGCAGGAATACATTGATTTATCGTTTTTTATTAGCCGTATTTCTGAAAAGACTCACATGCTTGAAAAGTTAGCAAAAGCCCGTTATTTTTCGCGCGTTACTGGTGCGGTGACCCGCCTGATTTCTGAGCGTGGCGAGTCCAATGCTGTCAGCATGGCAGATGATGTGATTAATAACTATTCCAAGCTCGCAAAAGATCAGCATGCCAAGTTCTTTACTTTCCTATTCCAAAAACTCAATCCAGATCCTATAGCGGTGGTGTCCGCTGCACAAAACTTTTCGGCTGAAGGTAATGCCCGTAATTACATTAAATTACAACGAGTTGTTGAGCCGCCCAGGCAAGAGTTATTCCGCCGCTTAAATCGCGCCACCAATGGAACTGCTGCATTAGTAGGAATGCGCCGCGATCTTTTGCAGGTGCTCGATAAACAACCAGAGTTAACAGCAGTAGATTTTGATTTGCATCATCTTTTATCTTCTTGGTTCAATCCTGGATTCTTGAAGATGCATCGCGTCGATTGGAAATCGCCGGCCGAGATTTTAGAAAAGCTCATTCAGCACGAAGCAGTGCATGCGATTGACGGTTGGGATGATTTGCGCCGCCGTCTGCAGCCTGACCGCAGATGTTTTGCGTTCTTTCATCCTCAGTTGCCTAATGAGCCACTAATCTTCGTAGAGGTTGCCCTCCTGCCAGAAATCCCTGCGGTGATTACGCCACTTGTCGATAAGAAGGCAGAAACGGTTCACCAGACTTCCAACTACAAAGTAGCCGCTTTTTATTCTATTAGTAACTGCGAGCCTGGATTACGTGGCGTCTCTATGGGCAACTTCTTGATTAAGCGAGTTGCTGAGCAATTGCATGCAGAGTTTCCTGGCCTCAAAACTTTTGTGACCTTATCGCCTATTCCTGGATTTATAGATTGGGTAGCTAGTGGTGCTGATGTTGGTGGTGAAAAGTCCAACGTACAACTCAAGCCTGCAATAAGATCGGCTCGCGAGCAAGCGCTAGAGACTCTGGGCTTGGTAAAACGTTCTTGGACTGAGCGTTTAAGTGCTGGCTGGCATCCTGATGATGCAAGCGAAAAAGAAAAATCTGCATTGCTATGTCTCGCTAGTATTTATTTAGGACTCGGCTCAGCTGGACGCAATGGTAATCCTGTGGCTAAGTTCCATCTAGGGAATGGGGCAAAGCTCCATCAAATCAATTGGTCAGCCGATCTTTCGCGGAAGGGCCTTCGTGAATCAGGGGCATTAATGGTGAATTATTTATATGATCTTTCTTCTGTTGAGGAGAATCATGAGCGTTTTACCCACGGAGAGATTGATTATTCACGGGCAGTAGGCCGTTTAATGGTGCCCTGATCAGGAATGCAGGAGGAGACGTCCTAAGGCAGAATCCATAGAGTATTCGCCTAAGGTTCATATGGAGTAAGCTTGGCGGCATGACGTAGTAAGCCAAAAGTGTTATTGAAGTTTGGATATTGAATCTATAGCCAATCAAAATAGTTAGTAAAGGAGACAAAAATGTTAAAGCAATTGAGATTTACGAGCCTTATCAAGCAGGCTTTGTTTTTAGTTTGTGCTGCACCTTTAGTGGTGATGGCTCAAGAGTGGCCTAATAAGCCAATTACTTTTATCGTTCCATTTCCAGCGGGTGGTGGTACTGACGCCTTCGCAAGACCTTTGGCTGCGCAACTGACCAAGCAATTGGGTAAGCAGATCATTATTGATAACCGTGGTGGCGCTGGTGGAACACTAGGTGCTTCCATTGCTTCAAAGGCGGCTCCAGATGGTTACAACTTTTTTGTTGGCGCCGCCCATCACGCTATTGCGCCATCTATGTATCCGAACCTGGATTACGATATTGAGAAGAGCTTTGTACCAGTGGCGATGATTGCAAACCCGCCTCAGGTGATTGTCGTGAATCCTAAAAATGTTCAAGTCAAGAATCTCAAAGAATTTATTGAGCTCTTGAAAAAGAACCCTGGCAAATTTAACTACGCCAGTGCAGGTAATGGCTCTACACATCATTTGGCTGGCGAACAGTTCAAGATGTTGACTAAAACCTTTGTTACCCATATTCCTTATCGTGGCGCTGGCCCAGCAATGCAGGATTTGATTGCAGGACAGGTTGATATTGAGTTTGATGGTTTGGGTTCTTCAGCTCCTCAAATCAAGAATGGCGCTATTGTTGCTTTAGCAGTAGCTTCGCAAAAGCGCGCACCAGGATTTCCGGATGTTCCGACAGCTGCAGAAGCTGGCTTAGTGGGTTATGAAGTTTCTACTTGGTATGGTTTATTTGCACCCAAGGGAACTCCTCAGCCAATCGTCGACAAGATGATTGCTGAAGTGCAAAAAGCAATCAATACCCCAGAGTTGAAGGCAACCTGGACCAATAACGGTTCCGATACTCCTAATTTATCTGGCGACGCATTTGGCAGGTTTGTTAATGCCGACATCAAGCGCTGGGCTGGAGTAGCTAAGGCTTCTGGCGCTAAGTTGGACTGATACTTTTATTGCTAATCAATATTAATAGTTGGATTTGAGGGGTTCATGAATTTATATTCGCTATTGGAAAAAGGATTTCCAAAAGATAAGAAAGCATGTGCATTAGAAACACATGATGGGCTTTACTACTCCTGGGTTGATCTTGAGGGTGCCACCGCTAAGCTGGCGAATTTACTCAAGAGTCTTAAGCTGCCTGCTGGTTCAAGGGTTGCTGTCCAGGTGGAGAAATCCCCAGAGGCTCTTTTTCTGTATCTTGCTACGATTCGTGCGGGTTATGTTTATTTACCTCTCAATACAGCTTATCAGTCTGCTGAGATCCAATATTTTCTGGAGAATGCGCAGCCTGCTGTGGTAGTTTGCAGTAGCAAGAATTTCTCCTGGGTATCCAAAGTGGCTGATAAGGCAGGCACTAAGCATGTCTTAACTCTTGATGAAAATCGAACTGGCACATTGCTAGAGCGCGCAGGTGGTTTAAGTGATCAATTTAAAACTGTGCCAGCTAAAGACGATGACCTTGCAGCCATTCTGTATACCTCAGGTACTACTGGCCGTAGTAAGGGCGCAATGCTCACCCATAAAAACCTCGGAAGTAATGCTCAGGTCTTACAGAAATTCTGGGGCTGGCAAAAAGGCGATGTGCTTTTGCATGCCTTACCTATTTTCCATGTGCATGGATTATTTGTAGCTGCCCATGGTGCATTAATTAACGGTAGCAAGATGATTTGGTTGCCTCGCTTAGATACGGCGCAATTGATCCATCACATGCCAAAATCTACAGTGATGATGGGCGTACCCACTTTCTATGTACGCTTGTTAGCTGACAAGAGCTTTAATAAGAAAGTAGCGCGTAATATGCGCTTGTTTGTTTCTGGATCAGCCCCCTTATTGACGGAAACATTCAATACTTTCAAGCAAGTGATTGGCCAGCCGATTCTGGAGCGCTATGGTATGAGTGAGACAGTGATGTTGGTCTCCAATCCATACAAGGGTGCACGTGTGGGTGGTTCAGTAGGATTGCCATTGCCAGGCGTTAAGGTGCGTGTTGTCAACGAAAACAATAAACCGTGTGGCGTTGATGAGATTGGCAGCATTCAAGTCAAAGGCCCAAATGTATTCCCGGGCTACTGGCGTATGCCTGAAAAAACTGCCGAAGAATTTACTCAAGACGGTTGGTTTAAGACGGGTGACGTTGGGCGTTGGGGTGGCGATGCCAATGGCGGCAAAGCTCCAAAAGACTACTTATGTATTGTTGGCCGCAGCAAAGATCTCATTATTTCTGGTGGTTACAACGTGTATCCAAAAGAGATCGAAGGCTTTATTGATGATATGGATGGTGTAGATGAGAGTGCAGTGATTGGCATTCCACATCCAGACTTTGGTGAGGCTGTAATGGCAGTTGTAGTGCCAAAAGCTGGTGCGAAGTTAAATGCCCAAGCAATGATTGCTACTTTAAAAACGCAGATTGCGAACTTTAAGATTCCCAAGCGCTTAGAGATTGTGGCTGACTTACCTCGTAATGCGATGGGTAAGGTACAAAAGAATATCTTGCGTGAGCAATATACGAGCTAGTTAAAAACCAAACGCCTTGCGGCTTTCATTAAACATGAAGGCTGCAAGGAACAACAACATCACACCAAAAATACGCTTGAGTTGAGCAATATTGAGCTTGCGGGCCATCTTGGCGCCCAGCGGAGCAGTGAAAATACTCACTGCAACAATGCAAGCAACCGCTGGAACATAAACAAAACCTAAGGATCCAGATGGTAGGTTAGGGTGATTCCAGCTGCCGTACATATAGCCAATCGTTGCCGCCGCTGCAATCGGAAATCCTAGACCAGAAGAGCTTGCCATTGCTACATGGGGCTTCACGTTACACCAGAGCATGAAGGGTACAGTGATAAATGCACCACCAGCGCCAACAAGGCTAGAGAGGGCGCCAGCAAAAGTGCCAAAGCCAAAGAGTCCAAGAGGAGCTGGTAATTCTCTGCCAGCCTGAGGCTTCTTATTGAGCAACATCTGAATTGAGCTGTAAACAATAAAGATCGCGAAAAAGAGTGAAAGCCACGAAGTATTTAACGCTTCAAAAATTTCACTGCCGCCAATTAGACTACCAATGACTAAGCCTGGACTCAGGGCTGCAACGAGTTTCCAGTCAATAGAGCCATGCTTATGGTGTGCCCAAATAGCTGATGTGGTGGTAAACAGAATAGTGGCCATGCCAGTAGCGATGGCCATATGCACAATCACCTCCTGGCTAAATCCTAAATGGTTGAAAACCAAGATCATGAAGGGCACCAAAATCATGCCGCCGCCAATGCCTAAAAGTCCAGCCAGAAATCCGGAGATGCTCCCGCACAACATGAGCATCAAGATATCGCTTAGTAACATGAATTCCCCGCCTTGGCCGCTAGGCCGTCATCCTGAACCCTAAGGTTCAAGGTGGAACGGCTACTCTGCTTCGGGTGCATTAAGAAGCTCAGGGAGTAACCAAGTCTGAGTTGGCACTGTGAATTTGCAAAACGCTCACGCCCACAAGGTAAAGATCGTTCCGGATGCTTGCGCATCGGTTCAAGGAACTATTGGCCTTGGCGAACCAGGCAGGGAAAGAGTTTGCATCAAAGCATCTACTTGATCTTCAAGATTGTGGATCTCTGCTTGAAGTCTTGCAATCTCATCTGAACTTACGTTAGAAGAGGGACTTTGTTGTGATTGTTTTTGTAGCTTAATGAGATCACCAGCAATTTTGAGTGCAGCCATCATGCTGGCACGCTCAATACTGCGATTGCCACCGCCGATAGCAAGCTGAATTTGCTCATCAACCAATACGCATGCCTCGCGCAGCAAAGGCTCATGCTCTGCGCTTGTGGCAAGAGTAATCTTTTGCCCAGCTAGGGTTACTTCAATGCGTTGTTGGCTCACTATCATCCTCTGCGTTGGTAGGTGGAATAGCTTCGCCAAGTAAGTTTAATTGGCGTCCATCAGTTTGTTCTGGTAAGCGACTCAAAATATGTTGAATACGCTTTTGCGCACCCTCAATTTTGTCCTCAAGTTGAGCCCGGTTCTGCGATAGGTTTTTAACGGCTTCTGTAATCGAATGGACTTTATCAGATAAGCGTTTAACAGACGTACTGATAGACTCGATTTCCGTATCGCTCAGATCAGGGGAGAAAGGGGTTTGCTCGCTCATATTGGCATTGTAGCCTTAGGCAAAGGGTTGGGGTAGGGGTGTTGGTTTAGATCCCTATATTTGAATGCAGGGATCTAAACCAGGCAAATCCATAAATGATTAGTTGAAGCTGTATTTCAGTGTTACGTAAACTGATCTAGGTTCGCTAGGGTAGTAGAAGTGATTCCCGCTAAAGGAGCTCACGCCACCGTAGCTTGAGTATTGTGAATTGCCTACGTTTTTCACCGTGAGTCGAGCCTCAATTGCTTTGAGCTTGTAAGAAGTGAAAACATCTCCAACTACATAAGCAGGCATGACAGGAGATGCGGTGTAATTATTGGGTCCAACATCGTAGTATTGATTACTGATGTAATTCACCACTCCTCCTATGGTCCAGCTGCTGGTGATGAGGTAGTTTGCCCTGGCGTTCAGAAGAGTATCAGGGGCTATCGGAATGGCATTACCGGCATAGGGCCCATTTGCATAGTATGACTTCTGGTACTTTCCTCCCCCTCCAATATTGAATGACGGGGTAATATTAGAAACGATATCAAACAAAATTCCGCCACGATTAGTTTGATAAATGGAGTTGTAGTTATAGCCTGTTGTAGGGTTATAGCTAATTTCATTTTGAGTCATGGATTTAAAAATCGAAGAAGTAATTTTTGAATTCCAGATTGTCCAATTGCCGCCCATTTCATAAGTCTGGGTAGTCTGTGGTTGTAGGATGCCATTAAATACAGTGCTACCGACCCCGTTTGCATCGTATGCAAATCCCCAATATTCATCGATATTTGGGAATCTAAAGGACTGATTCCATTTCACATATATTCTTTGCCCCGGGAAGTAGTTAGCGTTTAAAGCAATATCTCCTGCATTAGCTGCATATTGCTGCGTATTGCTAACCGTTCCATTGGCTGCACTGATTGAGGTATTGGTAGTGGAGGCTTGCTGGACCTGTCGACGAAACCCTCCACTTGCCTCCAAAACTTTTCCTAGCGGTATTTTTTGCATTACATAGACAGAATTATTAACTTGAGTTGCGCTTTGTGAATCGTGGGTCAGATTGTTGAAATACGTGCCATATAGATTAGCTTGAATAATTCCTTGAGATAGTGGGCTATAACTATTGCTACCCGCTTGATTAGCTTTAGAGAAATCATATCCAATGATGGTGGTTCCCACCCCAGCAAAATTTGCTTTAAGCCTAGGGGAGACAGCTAATTGCCAGCCTTGCAGCTTGTTATTCATTGCGCTTCCCGCAAAACCAAAATTCGCATTAGCAGGATCTAAGGAGGTGAAATAATCTGCTTGCGGAGTGTAGAAGAAGGAAGTTTTATTATTGTATGAAGTGTCAAGTTCCGTGACAAAATTTTCATTCAGACTTTTTGTTAAGCCCTGCCTAAATCCTAAATTATTTGTGGTGAGATTATTACCGGCTTCTTGTGGTCGAACAGAGAGTGGGTTGCCCGAACCAACCAGGCCAACGACAGGGCTGGCAATTTTCGAATTGGTGTAGCCATAGTAAGCATCAACATATACGCGATCACCCCCACCTAAGTCCTGTAGAATTTTTGCATCCATGGAATATGCATTGGCTGCAGTATTAGGTCTCCAACCATTGGTATTTGAAGTATTTGCACTCAGTTGATAAGTAGTTTTATCAACTGTATTTCTGAAGATTGCATTATTGATTGAAGTGCCCCAGGTTCCGAAGGTAGTTGAGGCTTGATTAATATTTTTCTTGCCACCGTTGGTGATGATATTGATGACTCCGCCAACGGCGCCATTGCCATACTGCACACCAGCTCCGCCTTGGAGAATTTCAATACGCTCAATCGAGTCAATCGGAATCGTATCCCAAGCAACACTGCCTGAGTCCATTGGATTAATTCTGATTCCATCAACCAGTACAGCGGTTGTACTGTTGCCAGTCGGTCCAAAGCCACCCATATCTACTGAGGCATCTAAATTCAGTGTGCTGGAATTTAATCCGCTAACTTTAAGCCCCCCTATCTGGGATAGTAATTGAGGGATGGTGTTGGAGCTGGAGTTTTCGATCTCATCGCGCGTAATGACTTTGACATTCGCAGGAGCTTCGTTGAGATTTTCTTGAAAGCGTGAACCTGTAACAATTACTGTGGATTGAGAGTTTTGCGCGAATGCGATGTTGGTGCTACCGAGTGAAAACAATGCGCTGCATACTAGGGCGATTTTTTTCTTGCCGAACTGCTCTTTCATGAACTGCTTTCTGTTGTCGAATACCTAGCTCACTTCCCCGTAAGCTGGGTCGAACAGAACTTCACGTGCAGGAGTTCGGGCGTCAATTGGGCGCAAGATCGCAGGACCAGGCACTGTCATCGGCGCGCGAAGGTCCCCGTCCGCGAAATTCCACCTGTCTTGGCCGGTATCCGGGCTAGTAAATCTCAGAATCTGGCCTTCCCATGCGATTGACGCGCACAGTGGCTTTGTCAGATTCCTGACACCCTTTTGATAAAAGGTGCATTTACTTACCGTTGCGGGGGCAGCACACGTTTAGTGTTTCCCGTTTAACTTTATTGCACTGCAATAAAGCACCACGACAAGACCATTATAGCTTAATCACCTAGTGGGTTAGGGTTTTTATTTAGTTTTTAGGGTAATAAAGACTACAATTGTCACTCTTGGAGTATAGATTTATGACAGCATTAGATAAGCACCCCGAAAAAAACCTGATTCGTCTTCAGTTGAGTCAAAACTCAGTCTTAAAAAGCTTGGATCAGGCTGCAATGGCTGAGTTAGGGGGTCATTTAGAGATCTCAGATCTCAGAAAATCAGAAATTGTGCTCCATCAAGGCGATCACCAGATGGAGCAGTACTTTGTTTTAGATGGAATCCTAAAGCGCATTGTGTCTAGTGCTGACGCTAAAGAAATGATTCTGCGCTTTGCGATTGAAAAAGATATTGAGACTAGCTATGCTGCTTGGCGCCTTAAGACTGCGGCTCCCTATAGTATTGCTGCTGTCACTAAAGCCCGCGTAGCTCGGATGCCCCTTAAAAAATGGGCCGAATTCTTGGAGCAACATCAGTCCCTCAAAGAAAGCTTTGAGTTCGAAGTGATGAGACTCATGAGCGAGATCATGGCTCATACCATTACCTTGCATATGCTCGATGCCCCAGGCCGAGTAGAGCGTTTCCTGCGTAAATATGAAGACTTATTTGAGTTACTTCCCAAAAAGGAGCTAGCCTCCTACCTCAATCTCTCTCCAGAGACCTTGAGCCGTCTTAAAACAAAGCATAAAGAGCTTTTTATTTAGGTTTTATGGGTTTGCGCCCCTTTGGGATGCTTGAATTAGGGGGAAATTGACCGAAGTCAATGATGAACCTCCACCCCGAGCCTAATATTCATCTCTGCCAAGCGGGGACTAATACCCGCAGTGCAATTAATAACTTTATTGGAGAAGCTAGCGAAAGCTAAATTGCATAACCCCATCACTCAGTGGTGACCTGCAATTGATATCAAAATTCTATGACAACAGATAATCAAAACACACAATTAACCGATGGCTTTCATCTCGTCATTGATGCTTTAAAGGCAAATGACCTCAACACCATTTTCGGTCTAGTTGGTATTCCAATTACCGACTTATGTCGTTTGGCGCAGGCAGAAGGTATGCGCTTTATTGGTTTCCGTCATGAGCAACATGCTGGTAATGCTGCAGCGATCGCTGGCTACATGACACAAAAGCCCGGTATTTGCATGACTGTTTCTGCACCAGGTTTCTTGAACGGCTTAACAGCATTAGCAAATGCAACTGTGAACTGTTTCCCAATGATTTTGATTTCCGGTTCAAGTGAGCGTGAGATCGTTGACTTGCAGCAGGGTGACTACGAAGAGATGGATCAGCTCAATGCAGCTAAACCCTATTGCAAAGCTGCATATCGTATTAATCACATTGAAGATATTGGCATTGGTTTCGCCCGCGCGATTCGTGCAGCAGTTTCTGGTCGCCCAGGTGGAGTCTATTTAGACTTGCCAGCTCAGCTACTTGCTCAAACCATGCCAGTTGAAGAAGCTAAGAAAACGATTTTCAAAGTCATTGATCCGGTGCCACGCCAGATTCCAGCGGCTGATGCTGTAGGTCGTGCATTAGATGTATTGAAGGGTGCGAAGCGTCCATTGATTCTCTTGGGCAAAGGCGCTGCTTATGCGCAGGCTGATAAAGAGATTCGTGACTTGATCGAGAAGTCTGGTATTCCTTA
This sequence comes from Polynucleobacter sp. UB-Piko-W3, assembly GCF_018881635.1. Lineage (GTDB taxonomy): Bacteria > Pseudomonadota > Gammaproteobacteria > Burkholderiales > Burkholderiaceae > Polynucleobacter. The sequence goes on along the minus strand of NZ_JACVPY010000002.1, from coordinate 1,120,814 downwards.
CTTGCCAATGTCGATGGCAAAAGGTTTATTGCCAGATGATCATCCGCAAACTGCATCCCCAGCCCGCTCATTTGTTTTGGCAGAGGCTGACACAGTCTTACTAATTGGCGCCCGCTTGAACTGGTTATTGGCTCATGGTAAAGGCAAGACTTGGGGCAAAGAGCCTAAGAAATTTATTCAGATCGATATTCAGGCAAACGAAGTTGATAGCAACGTACAAATTGCCGCTCCATTGATTGGTGACATTGGTTCATGCGTTGGCGAACTGTTAAAAGCCATTGCTTCTGTTCCCAAGCCAAGCGCTGAATGGATTTCAGCAATCAACGAGAAAAAAGACAAGAACATGGCGAAGATGGCAGAAACACTTGCCAAAGAAGTAAGCCCAATGAACTTTCATGGAGCACTACGTGCGATCCGTGATGTGATTAAAAAGAACCCCGATGTGAACTTAGTAAACGAGGGCGCAAACACGCTGGACTTCTGCCGTGCGATTGTAAATATGTATAAACCTCGTAAGCGTTTTGACTCTGGTACTTGGGGCATCATGGGTATTGGTATGGGTTATGCGATTGGCGCTTCAGTTATCAGTGACTTGCCAACTGTTGCAGTCGAGGGCGATAGCGCATTTGGATTTAGCGGCATGGAGTTAGAAACTATTTGCCGTTACAACTTGCCAATCACGACAGTCGTCTTTAACAACAATGGCGTTTACCGTGGTACCGACGTAAACCCAACTGGCGGCGCTGATGTTGCTCCGACTGTATTCGTAAAAAATGCTCGTTACGACAAGATGATCGAAGCATTTGGTGGGGTAGGTTACTACGTGACTACTCCAGCAGAATTAGAAGCAGCGTTAACAGAAGCGATTGCTGCCCGTAAACCAGCCCTGATCAATGCTGTTATTGATGAAGCCGCAGGTACTGAAAGTGGACGTTTGACCAACTTGAACCCATCCACTGCGGCTGGCAAGAAATAACTTTTACCAAAGCTAAATAAGTAATACTTAAGGAGAAACAAACATGACTAAACCATTAGACGGTATTCGCATTATTGACTTTACCCATGTACAAGCAGGTCCTGCATGTACTCAGTTATTGGGCTTTTATGGCGCTGACGTGATTAAGGTTGAGCGTCCAGGTTCAGGTGACGTTACTCGTAGTCAATTACGTGATATCCCAGGTGCAGATGCTTTGTACTTCACTATGCTCAACGGCAATAAGCGCTCTTTGACTTTGGATACTAAAACTCCAGAGGGTAAGGAAGTATTAGAAAAGATGATTAAAGTTTCCGATGTAATGGTTGAGAACTTCGGCCCAGGCGCCCTCGATCGTATGGGCTTCTCTTGGAAGCGTATTCAGGAACTCAATCCAAAAATGATTTTGGCATCAGTAAAAGGTTTTAGCGATGGCCACTCATATGAAGACTTAAAGGTATATGAGAACGTTGCTCAGTGTGCTGGTGGCGCTGCTTCAACAACGGGTTTCTGGGATGGCCCTCCTACAGTTTCTGCGGCAGCTTTAGGTGATTCTAATACTGGTATGCATTTAGCAATCGGCATTTTGACTGCCTTGATGCAGCGTCAAAAAACTGGCAAAGGTCAAAAAGTTTCTTGCTCAATGCAAGATGCAGTATTGAACTTATGCCGTGTGAAGTTGCGCGATCAACAACGTTTGGACAAGATTGGTTATTTGGAAGAGTATCCACAGTATCCACACGGCACATTCACTGACGTAGTTCCACGCGGCGGTAATGCTGGTGGTGGCGGTCAGCCAGGTTGGGTGTTGAAGTGTAAGGGCTGGGAAACTGATCCTAATGCTTACATCTATTTCACCATTCAAGGTCACGCTTGGGAGCCAATTACTAAGGCTTTGGGCAAACCAGAGTGGGCAACTGATCCAGCGTACATGACTGCTGAAGCTCGTCAAGACAAGATTTTTGATATTTTCGCAACCATTGAAGATTGGCTCAAAGATAAGACTAAGTACGAAGCTGTGGATATTCTCCGCAAGTTCGATATTCCATGTGCTCCAGTTCTCTCCATGAAAGAATTGGCTGCTTCACCTGATCTGCGTAAGAGTGGCTCAATCGTTGAAGTGGACCATAAGGTACGTGGTAAGTATTTAACTATCGGCAGCCCAATCAAGTTCTCTGATTTGGAAATCGAAGTGAAGCCATCTCCAGTATTGGGTGAGCACACTGATGAAGTATTGGCTGACCTTGGCTACAACGCTGATGACATTGCCAAGTTGCATACAGCTAAAGCAGTTTAAGAACGATCATTAATCAGTAGCATCTTGAAGGCGCTCCTTGTGAGCGCCTTTTTTATATAGATTGAGTCTATGAATACCAATATTGATTTAAGCCAATTAGTAGAGTGCATAGGGGATGCGATCGTCGTTGTCGATGCTCATGAAAAAATTGTCTTGTGGAATCCCGCTGCTACTCGTATCTTTGGTTACTCGGAAGAAGAAGCTTTAGGTAGTACACTAGATTTGATTGTTCCAGAGCGTCAACGTCATCGACATAACGAGGGCTGTCGCAAGTCAATGGAAACGGGGATTACTCGTTACGGTGCGTCATTGCTCAAGGTGCCCGCTCTGCATAAGAGTGGCAGCATACTTTCTATAGCGTTTACGGTCGGAATGTTGTTTGATGAGCATCACAAGGTCAATGGGATTGTTGCTGTAATTCGCGATGAGAGCGAGCGCTATGCCCAGGAGAAGGTTCTTAAACAGCGCATCGCTGATCTTGAAACTCACGTCTCTTAGACTCCTATACCGCTTAGGAAGCGTCAATTTAGCTTGAGCAGGGGGTCTATGCCCAAAAATTGGGCATCCACTATTTACCCTGATTCCCCACTGGTAAAATTAATCTAATTCAAAATTTCATACTTTATTGGGACTTAAACCATGGCAAAAGCACTAGAAGGGGTCAAAATCCTCGACTTTACGCACGTTCAATCTGGACCAACTTGTACACAGTTGCTTGCCTGGTTTGGTGCGGATGTAATCAAGGTAGAAAAATCTGGGGAAGGGGATGCAACGCGCGGTCAGCTGCGCGATATTCCGGATGCAGATAGCTTGTATTTCACGATGTTGAACCACAACAAGCGCTCTATTACTGTCAATACCAAGACTCAAAAGGGCAAAGAGATCCTCGAGCGCCTTATTAAAGAATGTGATGTTTTAGTAGAAAACTTTGCGCCGGGCGCGCTCGATCGCATGGGGTTTACTTGGGAACGCATTCAAGAACTCAATCCGATGATGATCATGGCCTCTGTCAAAGGTTTTGGTCCCGGCCCTTATGAAGATTGCAAAGTGTATGAGAACGTCGCGCAATGTGCTGGCGGTTCTGCATCCACCACTGGTTTTGATGATGGCCCTCCCATGGTGACTGGTGCGCAAATTGGTGATAGCGGAACTGGCCTGCATTTAGCTCTGGGTATCGTTACTGCGCTTTATCAGCGCACCCACTCTGGCCGCGGCCAAAAAGTTTTGGCAGCAATGCAAGATGCAGTATTGAACTTGTGTCGCGTGAAGTTGCGTGACCAACAGCGCTTAGATCGTAATGGCATCATGCAAGAGTATCCACAGTTTCCGAACGGTGAGTTTGGCGAAGCTGTACCTCGCGCTGGTAATGCTTCTGGTGGTGGTCAGCCAGGCTGGATTGTGAAATGCAAAGGCTGGGAAACCGATCCAAATGCATACATCTATGTCGTAGTGCAAGCGCCAGTATGGGAAGCAATTTGTAAAGTCATCGGTCATGAAGATTGGATTACAGACGTCAGATTCGCATCCCCAATGGCCCGCTTACCTCATTTGATGGAGATCTTTGGTGAGATCGAAAAATGGACGATGACTAAGAGCAAGTTTGAAGTCATGGATATTCTCAACAAGTACGACGTTCCATGTGGCCCAATTCTGTCCATGAAAGAAATTGCCGAAGAGCCCGCACTCCGTGCTACAGGTACAGTAGTTGAAGTGGATCACCCCATTCGAGGTAAGTACCTCACTGTAGGAAATCCAATCAAGATGTCTGATAGCCCAACTGATGTAACTCGTTCACCATTGCTTGGTGAGCATACTGATGAGATTCTTCATGAATTAGGTTATTCGACTGATGAATTAATTTCTCTTCGTCACGATAAGGTAATCTAAGATGCGGATTGCGTTAATTGGTAGTGCAGATTTTGGTAAGGCTGCTTTAGAGGCTTTTTTAGATCGTGGTGACGAAGTCGTTGCTGTTTTCTGCCCACCTGATAATCCCAAATCTACTAAACCTGAGGTCCTGAAAGAGGCAGCGCTGGCAAGGGGCCTTAGCGCTCTGCAATTCTCATCCCTCAAAGGACCTGAGGCTGCTCAGGCCATGATTGATGCCAATGCCGACATCTGTGTGATGGCCTATGTGCTGCAATTTGTGCCGCAAGAGCTCTGCAAGATTCCGAAGCATGGCACGATCCAATATCACCCATCCTTACTGCCAAAATATCGCGGCCCCAGTGCAATTAACTGGGCGATTGCATTAGGCGAAGAAAAAACGGGCCTAACGATCTTCCGTCCATCCGATGGCTTAGATGAAGGCGAAGTGATTTTGCAAAAAGAAGTCGCTATTGGGCCAAATGACACCTTGGGCAAGGTCTACTTTGATCATCTTTTCCCTATCGGAGTAAAAGCGTTACTAGAGGCTGCTGACCTCGTGGTCGCAGGCAAGCATCAAGAACTCGTTCAAGATGAATCTAAGGCTAACTACGAAGGTTGGTTTGGTATTGATGCTGCGCAGATTCATTGGGCGACGCATATCAGTCAGATCTACAACCTGATTCGTGCGTGCAACCCGGCTCCTGGAGCATGGACGAAATTTGGTGAACAAAAGGTACAGATCTACGATTGTCACAAACATGTGACTGCAACCTTTGGTGCGGTTAAAGGCAAGCCAGGTGAAATCACCCAAATCACTTTAGATTCATTCTTTATCGCCTGCCATGGCGGACAGATTGAAGTCCTCAAGGCTAAGGGTGCTACAGGGAAGGTGAGTGGTGCTGATTTGGCTAAAGAGCTGAACTTAGAAGTGGGTCAGTTCTTTACCCTGTAAACATTACTTAGAGATTAAATCTCTAAGTTATCTATCAAGCGTGTTTTACCAATCTTGGCCGCCGTGAGAATCACGAGTGGCTCGCCTGCATGCAGACCTTCATTGGAGGCTGGGGCCAAATCACTTTGTTTACGAATGGCGATGTAATCAGGATTCCAGCCGCGTCCAGCAAGTGTTGCCACTGCCTTTCTTTCAATTTCTGAAAGTGACGCTACATTTCGTTCCTTTAATTGCAAGACTTGTTCACGTACTTCTTTAAGCGCTTTTTGTAGTTCGGGTGCTTCTGCGCGTTCTTCAGTCGAGAGGTAGCCATTACGAGAGGAGAGGGCGAGGCCATCATCAGCACGAATAGTTTCACCAGGAACGATATCTACTGGTAATGCAAACTGTTTAGCCATTTGACGAATAATCATCAACTGTTGGTAGTCTTTTTTTCCAAATACGGCGACCTTGGGCTGTACGCAAGAAAAAAGTTTTAATACAACCGTACAAACCCCTTTAAAGAAGCCCGGGCGGAATTCACCTTCAAGGATGTCACCGAGTTGTTGTGGCGGGTCTACGCGGTATTCCTGTGGTTGTGGGTAGAGATCACGCTCAGTCGGTGCAAACAGGATGTAGACACCTTCTTTTTCTAGCTTCTCGATATCCGCTTGCATAGTGCGGGGATAGCTATCAAAGTCCTCGTTGGGGCCAAACTGCAGGCGATTTACAAAGATGCTGGCAACTACTGGGTCACCATGTTGTCTTGCTAGTCGCATGAGTGATAAATGACCCTCATGCAGGTTACCCATGGTCGGTACAAATGAAGCACGGTTTTGGCCGCGCAAGTGGTCACGCAACTCCTGAATATCACTGATGATTTTCATGCAACTGGAGTATAGGCAAGGCGCACGTAAATCGGAGCATAGGGCTCAGCCTGTGTGATCTCTATCAAAGCCTCGCGTGAGAGCTCGAGCATGGCAATGAAATTGACAATCACTACCGGAATACCTTCGCCAGATTTAATCGCATCTTCAAATAGCTCACCAAACTCAATGAAGCGCGTGCTTTGTAGGCGACGTAAAATCCGCGTCATGAAGTCACGGACAGATAATTGTTCGCGAGTGATGGTGTGGTGCTGATTGAGTTTGGCACGATGGAGGACATCACGCCAAGCCATTTGCAGATCATCTAAATTGACTTCCGGCCAAGTGATAGCAACGGTAGTATCCACAAAGCCATGGGCTATTTGGAAGTCACGTCCTTGTTGTGGAATTTGGTCAAGCTCTTGAGCAGCCAGCTTCATGCGCTCATATTCCAATAGGCGCCGAACCAACTCTGCGCGTGGATCGTCTACTTCTTCTTCGCTATCTGCCTTCTTCATTGGTAATAGCATGCGCGATTTAATTTCAATCAACATCGCTGCCATTAACAAATACTCAGCAGCAAGCTCAAGATTGGTGTGGCGAATTTGATCGATATAGCTCAGGTATTGCTGAGTAACCTGCGCCATTGGAATATCCAGCACGTTGAAATTCTGCTTACGAATGAGATAAAGCAAAAGATCTAGAGGACCTTCAAATGCCTCTAGAAAAATTTCTAGAGCATCTGGTGGAATATACAGATCAGTAGGTAATTTAAATAATGGCTCGCCATACAGTTTGGCGAACGCTTCCGACATCCCGTCAGTAACTGAGGGGGTGCTATCTAGTAAATCCGATATTGGCTGAGTACTTGGCTCAGTTCCCGGCTCAATCATTCGAGTAAACGTAAGCGCGTTGTTTTAATTTGGCAGCTTTTGCACGGCGCTGATCTTCAGCGCTAAGAGGTTCTTTGTCCCACAGTAGCGCACGACCAGCTTGTTGGTCTGCCTCGAGATTGGGCTTCTCAGATTTGAGCTCATTTAAGAACTGGGTAAATTCAGACTGATATCTTGCCATGACACTTCCTAAAATACTCAATAAAATCAATAACTTATGGTATTAATTCCAAAAGTCATCTGGGGACTACACCCGCCATTATAGGTGCTTTTTAAGGCTATTTTTACAAGTTTGCCACTAGCAAAGCCTCAATTTGAGGCGCTTCCACCCGGGTCATCAGATGCTGATAGGCCTTGATTGGATTCTTGCTAGAAAGCGGGGTGCTGATATCACCCCAAGATTGTGGAGGGAGGGAAAGAAACTCTTCTACACCTTCAGCAACTTGTGGAATCACCGGCTTGAGATAAAGGCTGAGCATGCGGAAAGATTCTAAGGTAACGCTACAAACTTGCTGCAAGTCTGCTTCTCGAGCCAAATCTTTGGCAATTTCCCATGGCTTGTTTTCATCTACGAAAGCATTGACCTTGTCAGCGAGCTCCATGATCGTACGTAATGCTTTTGCATATTCGCGTGCTTCATAAAGCGCTGCAATTTTTTCACTAGAGGTAGCAATTTCTTTGAGCAGGGGATTGTTCATGGCTTCATCAGATACCACGCCACCAAAACGCTTTACTAAGAACCCTGCGCTGCGACTTGCAATATTGATGTACTTGCCCAATAAATCACTATTCACTCGCGCAACAAAGTCTTGTAGATTTAAATCCAAATCTTCCATGCTGTCATTAAGCTTCGTAGCAAAGTAATAGCGGAACCATTCCGGATTAAAGCCGCACTCAATGACGCTGTTGGCAGAAATTAAGGTGCCGCGTGACTTACTCATCTTCTCGCCATCAACGGTTAAGAAACCATGAGCAAATACATTGGTTGGTGTGCGATAGCCTGCAAATTGCAAAGTAGCTGGCCAAAAGAGGGTATGGAAATACAAAATATCTTTACCAATGAAATGATATTGCTCAGTAGTCGTATCTGGTTTGACCCACTCATCAAAGTTCAGGCCTTTGGTCTGACAGTAGTTGAGGAAGCTGGCGTAGTAACCAATTGGGGCATCAAGCCAGACATAGAAGTACTTACCTGGGGCATCAGGAATCTCAAAGCCGAAATAAGGAGCATCACGAGAGATATCCCAGTCACCCAGCTTGCTTTCGCCTGGCTGGCCAACCCACTCTTTCATCTTGTTGCGGGCCTCAGGCTGAAGAGGTGTTTTTACTTGAGTCCAGTCGCGCAAAAATGCCTCGCAACGTGGGTCCGATAATTTAAAGAAATAGTGATCAGAAATCTTTTTAATAGGGGTCGCACCGCTGACTACTGAGAAAGGATTTTTCAGATCAGTAGGTGAATAGGTGGCACCACATTTTTCACAGTTATCGCCATATTGATCTTTTGCGCCGCACTTAGGGCACTCGCCTTTGATGAAGCGATCCGGCAAGAACATCTCTTTGACTGGGTCATAAGCTTGCTCAATCGCACGCTTTTCAATCAGGCCAGCATCACGTAATTTCAGATAGATGCTTTGTGAGAGTTTTTCATTCTCTGAGCTATCTGTGGTGTAGTAGTTATCAAATGAAATAAGGAAGTCATCAAAGTCACGCTTATGCTCTTTCCAAACATTGGCGATTAACTCCTTTGGAGTGATGCCTTCTTTTTCTGCACGCAACATGATGGGGGTGCCGTGGGTATCATCGGCGCCAACATAATGAACTTCATGGCCACGCATCCGTTGAAAACGTACCCAAATATCGGTTTGCACATACTCCACCAGATGGCCAATATGGATCTGACCATTGGCATACGGTAAGGCGGAGGTGACAAGAAGGCGACGCTGGGAGCTACTCATGTAATGCGGACTTAAATAAGAAGGTTAAATTAGGGGTAATGCTCAATTATGCCGAGCTTGTGCATTGATTTTAGTCTGCGGTTAAAGTAAACATCGCGAAGTCTTCATAAATCTCGATAAACTTCAATTTCTACTCGATTCAGAAAGCGTTTCATGGCCGTTCAGCCCAATATTCAGATGTCTAGCGCCTCAGTACCTTTGGTACACGAGGTCGAGGTCCTAGATGAGGCGGGCAGGAAAAAGCTTACCCACATCCCTGGGGAGCGCTCATTAACGATTTATCTGGATAAGCGTGAGGTCGTCACTTTGATGACCCTAGGCAGCGCTCCCGAAGCCTTAGTTCTGGGCTATTTACGCAATCAGCGTCTAGTGGAGTCTCCGGAAGATATCGAGAGCATCCAGGTTGACTGGGAGACCGATTCTGCTGCCGTTAAGACTCGCCGTAACACGGTTGATATTGATGCACTTACAAGCAAGCGGGTGGTCACTACGGGTTGTGGTCAAGGCACGATGTTTGGCGGCCTCATGGAAGAGATGTCCGAGATTCGTTTGCCAGATGGACCCCAATTATCCCAAGAGGCAATCGTCGCCCTAATTGATGCCATTCGTGTTCACGACTCGATTTATAAGAGGTCTGGCTCAGTTCATGCCTGTGCTGTATTCGAGAGGGTGGGTAATGATGGGGTGAAGCTTCTTCACTTTATTGAGGATGTGGGACGCCATAATGCAGTCGACTCTATTTCTGGTCTGATGTGGCTCGCCGATAAACCCGGTCAAGATTTGATCTTCTTCACTACTGGGCGCCTCACTTCCGAGATGGTGATTAAGGGAGCCCAGATGGGCGTGCCTTTCCTCCTAACCCGCTCGGGAGTCACACTCATGGGTCTGGAACTAGCTCGTAAAACTAACCTCACCATCCTATCTCGTTGCTCCGGTAAACACTTTGAGATCTATAACGCCCCTGAGCGAGTGATTTTTACAAAAATAGCTAATTTTTATCGCTCAGTACCCGATAAATGATCGGTAAGGGCTGCGAAGGTTTTACAATTCGCCCATGACTATTAAATCTGACCACTGGATCCGCCGTATGGGCGAGCAAGGCATGATCAGCCCGTTCGAGCCAGGGCAAGTTCGCCTGGACGCTGCTGGCAACAAAATCGTGAGCTACGGCACATCAAGCTATGGCTACGATATTCGTTGCGCAGACGAGTTCAAGATCTTTACAAACATCAACAGCACCATTGTTGACCCCAAGAATTTTGATGATCAATCTTTTGTTGATTTTAAGGGTGATGTTTGTATCATTCCGCCGAATTCATTTGCTTTGGCTAGAACAGTTGAATATTTTAAGATTCCACGCAGCGTATTAACTGTTTGCGTTGGCAAAAGTACCTATGCTCGTTGCGGCATTATTGTGAATGTCACTCCATTCGAGCCTGAGTGGGAAGGCTATGTCACTTTAGAGTTTTCCAACACCACGCCATTGCCTGCAAAGATTTATGCAGGTGAGGGATGTGCGCAAGTTCTCTTTTTTGAGAGTGATGAGATTTGCGGCACGTCCTATAAAGATCGTGGTGGCAAGTATCAAGGTCAGCGGGGCGTGACCCTGCCTAAGACTTAATTTCCTTTATTCCAATCCTAGTTCGCGAACCTAAAGGGTAGCCATGAAATTTCGTTTCCCAATCATCATCATTGATGAGGACTTTCGCTCCGAAAATATTTCGGGTTCGGGTATTCGCGATCTCGCTGAAGCCATTGAGCAGGAGGGCATGGAGGTGATTGGTTTAACCAGTTATGGTGACCTCACCTCTTTTGCACAACAAGCTTCCCGTGCATCTAGTTTTATCGTTTCGATTGATGATGAAGAGTTTGACTCTGATTCCGAGGATCATGATCTTCCTGCTCTAAATAACTTGCGCGCCTTTATTACTGAAGTACGTAAGCGCAATGAAGATATTCCAATCTTCTTGTATGGCGAAACTCGTACTTCACGTCATATGCCCAATGACATCTTGCGTGAATTGCATGGTTTCATTCATATGAATGAAGACACTCCAGAGTTTGTAGCACGTCATATTATTCGTGAAGCAAAGGTCTATCTCGATTCATTGGCGCCACCATTCTTCCGTGCGCTAACTAATTACGCTTCTGAAGGTTCTTATTCTTGGCATTGCCCAGGGCATTCTGGCGGCGTTGCTTTCTTAAAGAGTCCAGTAGGCAGAATGTTTCATCAATTCTTTGGTGAGAATATGTTGCGTGCTGACGTTTGTAATGCCGTGGAAGAATTGGGTCAACTACTAGACCATACCGGCCCAGTGCTCCAGAGTGAGCGCAACGCTGCCCGCATCTTTAATGCAGACCATTTATTTTTTGTTACTAATGGCACCTCTACCTCTAACAAAATTGTTTGGCACTCTACGGTTGCTCCTGGCGATGTAGTGTTGGTAGATCGTAATTGCCATAAATCAGTAATTCACTCCATCACTATGATGGGCGCGATTCCTATTTTCTTGATGCCAACCCGCAATCACCTCGGCATTATTGGGCCGATTCCTAAAGAAGAATTTGAGTGGGTCAACATCAAGAAGAAAATTGATGCTAATCCATTCATTAAGAATAAAAACGTGGTGCCACGCGTCATGACGCTGACTCAAAGCACTTACGATGGCATCATCTATAACGTTGAAATGATTAAAGAGATGCTTGATGGCAAGGTTGACTCTTTGCATTTTGACGAAGCTTGGTTGCCCCACGCTGCTTTCCATCCTTTCTATAAAGATATGCATGCGATTGGTTCTGATCGTAAGCGCACCAAGAAGAGTTTGATGTTTGCAACTCAATCTACTCATAAGCTCTTAGCTGGTTTGTCACAAGCTTCTCAAGTATTAGTTCAAGATGCCGAAGAGACTAAGCTTGATCGTGATTGCTTCAATGAAGCCTATCTGATGCATACCTCTACGAGCCCGCAGTATGCGATTATTGCCTCTTGCGACGTTTCTGCCGCCATGATGGAGTCGCCTGGTGGCACTACTCTGGTGGAGGAGTCGATTGCTGAAGCAATGGACTTCCGTCGTGCTATGCGCGAGGTGGATGATAAGTTCGGTGCCGATTGGTGGTTTAAGGTCTGGGGACCAGATCACTTGGCAGAAGAAGGTATTGGCGAGCGCTCTGATTGGGTGTTGGCACCCAATGCAGGCTGGCATGACTTTGGCAAATTGGCTAAAGACTTCAATATGCTGGACCCGATCAAGGCAACAGTGGTTACTCCAGGATTAGATATTGAGGGTAACTTTGGTTCTATGGGTATCCCGGCAAGTATTGTTACCAAGTATCTTGCAGAACATGGCGTGATCGTTGAGAAGTGTGGCCTGTATTCCTTCTTCATTATGTTTACCATTGGCATTACCAAAGGTCGTTGGAACACCCTGGTGACAGAGCTGCAACAGTTTAAGGATCACTTTGATAAGAACGCGCCCTTATGGAAAGTGTTGCCAGAGTTTATTGCTAAGCACCCGCGCTATGAGCGCGTTGGCCTAAAAGATATTTGTCAGCAGATTCATGAGTTCTATAAGGGCCGCAATGTGGCTCGCATGACTACAGAGATGTATACCTCTGACATGGTTCCAGCCATGATGCCTTCTGAAGCTTGGGCCAAGATGGCTCATAAAGAAGTCGATCGGGTGCCGCTCGATCAGTTAGAAGGGCGTGTAACAGCCATGTTGGTAACACCATACCCGCCAGGTATTCCTCTGTTGATTCCTGGTGAACGTTTCAATAAACGCATTGTGGATTATCTGTACTTCGCAAGAGACTTTAATGAAAAGTTCCCCGGCTTTGAGACTGATATCCACGGCCTAGTGAAGGCTGATCTAGATGGTCGCAGTCAATACTACGTTGATTGCGTAAGGCAAGAGCGTGACATCACCCTCTGATTAAGAATCTATGCTGTAAGCCCAAATACCCCATATTTTGGAATATTTTTTGCTTGCCAACAATCCCGCAGTTCTCTATACTTGTACAATATATTGAACATGTTGGAGGGCGGGATGAGGGTTATCAATTTTTCTGATGCTAGAAATCAGTTTAAGCAAGTGATTGATCAGGTCGTTTCCGATTGTGACGTCGCAATCATTTCTCGTAGAGATGCAGAGGATGCTGTGGTCATGTCTTTAAATACCTATAACAGCATGATGGAAACATTCCATTTATTAAAATCTCCAGCTAACGTAAAACATTTGGAGAAATCATTGGCTCAATATCGTAAAGGGCAAACAAAAGTAAAGGCCTTGGTGGATGCTAAGTAGGCTAGTGTGGACAAATGCCGCATGGTCTGATTATGTTTATTGGCAAGGACAAGATAAAAAAACCTTAAAGCGTATCAATACGCTCATCAAAGATGCCTTAAGAAATCCGGAGGATGGAATCGGCAAGCCCGAAGAGCTAAGAGAAAATCTATCGGGCTGTTGGTCTAGGCGAATTGATGATGTTAATCGACTTGTATATGCGGTTGAGAAAGATCAACTCGTCATTATTACTTGCCGTTACCACTATGAGTAGTGAGTAGTTCTCGGCGGCTCTTATTTAACCGGCTTATCCAATTGAAATGTTACCGGGGCGTCTTCATCCACCTTATTTACAGATTCTTCCGGCTTTGATTCTTCTGCGCTGGTGAAGTTGAAATCCTGACTCTGTACTATAGCAGCGGGCTTATCTAGTAATGTTGTCACAAGCGCAGGGAAGGCGATGACCACTGCCACCATAATCAGCTGCAATCCTACCCAAGGGAGCGCGCCCCAATAGATATCACTGCTCTTAACCTCTTTTGGTGCCACCCCTCTCAGGTAGAAGAGCGCAAACCCAAATGGTGGATGCATAAATGAGGTTTGCATATTGACACATAGCATCACCCCAAACCAGACAAGAGCAGCGCTCGCAGCAGCTTGTGGATTGCCGTTCATGGAGTCAAGCAGCACCGGAGAGAGCAGTTTGACTGCTACTGGTGCGAGCATCGGCACGATGATGAAGGCAATCTCAAAAAAGTCTAAAAAGAAGGCCAAGAAAAATACTAAGAGATTGACGGCAATCAGAAAGCCAATCCAGCCACCAGGCAATTCCGAGAATAGATTCTCAACCCATAAGCCGCCATCAACTCCTTGGAATACGACTGAGAAGCAGGTTGAGCCGATGAGAATAAAGACCACCATGGCAGTAATGCGCATCGTGTTTTGATAGGCCTCCTGAATTAAGCCTTTGAGATTGGGAATATTCGCTCTGCGTAGCCATGCTAATAGTAATGCGCCCATTGCCCCCATAGCACCAGATTCAGTTGGGGTGGCGATGCCGGTCATGATCGTACCTAGCACTAAAAAAATCAGCACCGCAGACGGGATGATTCCGAGGAGACATTTTTTCCAGAGCGCCCAGCCCTTGAGGGTGATATCACTTGCTGGCATCGCTGGCAAATAGTCTGGACGTATACGGGAGAGGAAGAAGGTGTAGAGCGCAAAAAGCCCAATTTGAAGTAATGAAGGTCCCCAAGCACCAAGATACATACTGCCTACATCGGCGCTACCACTTTGAGTCTTGAGTTGATCTGCTAAAACGATCAGAACTAACGATGGCGGCACTAATTGGGTAATGGTTCCAGAGGCTGCCAAAACGCCTGTGGCGTAGCGCATGTTGTAGCCATAGCGCATCATCACTGGCAAAGAGATCATTGCCATAGCAATCACTTGGGCGGCTACAGTGCCAGTAATTGCGCCGAGAATAAATCCCACAATGATGACTGAGTAACCTAAGCCGCCACGCACTCCCCCAAAGAGTTGACCCATAGAGTCGAGCATTTCTTCAGCAAGACCGCAGCGCTCAAGAATGGCGCCCATAAAAGTAAAAAACGGAATTGCCAGAAGCAGGTCATTCGCGAGTACGCTCCCAAAGATACGCTGTGGGATAGCTTGCAAAAATGGCATACCAAAGAAGCCTTCGCTGATGGCGATGGCAGAAAAGAAGAGAGCAGCAGCCATCAGAGAGAATGCAACTGGGAAGCCAATCAACATAAAGACAATCAGGCCGCCAAACATGAGCGGTGGCATCCACTCTAATGGAATCATTGCATCGGCTTTTCGTAATGAAGATCTTCGGCGGCTAGTGTGCCTTCACCTGTGAGTACGCCAATACGTTTGATGATTTCCGATGCGCCTTGCAAGCTGAGCATGAAGAAGCCAAAGGGCACAACAAACTTAATAGGGTAACGAGCAAGACCACCAGAATTCATCGAATGCTCCATGACTAACCAGGACGGATAAAAGAGGGTTGTCCATGAGAGCGAGGCAAACAAAATACAAGCTGGCATCAAGAACAAAACCAAGCCGAATAAATCTACCCAAATACGACCCCGATCTGACAGGCGTGAGTAAATTAAATCGACACGAACATGCTCATTGCGTTTGAGGGTGTAGGCTGCGCCCAACATGACTGCAGCACTAAATAAATACCATTGCAGCTCTAAGGGCCAGTTGTTGCTGATATCTAGGCCATAGCGTAGCAAGGCATTGACTGCCGATACTACGCAGGACAACAGAATCATGATGCTGGCAGCTTTGCCAAGCAGTTGGTTTATACGATCAATACTCGCGGAAAGTTTAGACCAAAACCCCATGCGATCTAGAGATCTGCACGACCCCGTTTGATGGCAGCGAGTACTTGGGAGGGCGCTGTGCCTCCAGCATGTTGGCGTGATTGCACCGAGCCATCGACGGTTAGCAAGGTAAAGACATCATCACCAATCAGCTCAGGACGATTATCAAGACCACAAGCAAAACGCAGTTCTGAGAGGCTTAAGTCAGTTAGCATGCAGTTTCTACCAACGCAGGCTTTAACGGCGTGAGCAACAGCTTCATGAGCATCACGGAATGCCAAGCCTTTTTTAACTAAGTAGTCGGCTAAGTCAGTTGCCGTTGAAAAACCTTCCTGGGCCGCTACTTTCATGACATCTGCTTTAACTTCGATATGAGGAATCATGTCAGCAAAGATGCGCAGGGTATCTTGCACAGTATCGACTGCATCAAACAATGGTTCTTTATCTTCTTGGTTATCCTTGTTATAGGCAAGAGGCTGGCTCTTCATGAGTGTTAGCAAAGAAATGAGATCGCCATAGACGCGACCTGTTTTGCCCCTTGCTAATTCTGGAACATCAGGGTTTTTCTTTTGCGGCATGATGGAGCTGCCAGTGCAGAAGCGATCTGGTAGATCAATAAATCCAAAGCGTGGACTAAGCCACAGCACAAGCTCTTCAGAGAGACGAGAAACGTGCATCATCAAGATCGATGCAAATGCACAGAACTCAATCGCAAAGTCACGATCTGACACGGCATCTAAGGAGTTATTACAAATACCATCAAAGCCGAGAGTCTTAGCAACTTGCTCTTGATCAATTGGGTAGGTAGTCCCTGCCAAAGCCGCCGCACCTAAAGGCAGGCGATTAAAGCGCGCACGCAAATCAGTCAAGCGACTAGCATCACGACTAAACATTTCAAAATAAGCCATCAAGTGATGACCAAAGGTAATGGGTTGTGCAACCTGCAAATGAGTATGACCAGGCATGATCGTGCCAGCATGCTTTTCTGCTAAATCCAATAGTGCGCTGCGCAGAGCTTGAAGAGTAATAGCAATTTCATCAACACTAGCCCGCAACCATAGACGTAAATCAGTAGCTACTTGGTCATTCCTAGAGCGACCAGTGTGCAGACGTTTTCCTGCATCACCCACGAGCGCAGTTAAGCGTGCCTCAATATTGAGGTGCACATCTTCTAGTGCCAATTGCCATACAAATTGGCCAGATTCAATCTCACTCTTAATCTGCGCCATACCCTTCTCGATATCCGCTAAATCCTGGGCGCTGATGATCTTTTGGGTAGCTAACATCTGGGCGTGGGCCAGGGAGCCGGCAATATCGACCATTGCAAAGCGCTGATCAAAGCCAATTGAGGCGGTATAACGCTGAACGAGCTCGTCTACCGGCTCATTAAAACGGGCCGACCAAGCTTGGGCTTTGTTGTCTAAGGAATTTTTGGGTGAGCTCATAAACACAGTATATTGTTGTACGTCTTTTATTATTTTAAATGCTATGTCCCAGAACACAAATTCTCCCTCTTTGGCAGCTCCTAAGCGCCTAGTTATTGCCTCCCGTGAAAGTCGCCTAGCCATGTGGCAGGCAGAACACGTCCGGGATTGCCTCAAAAAGCTCTATCCAGACTGCGATGTCCAGATTTTGGGTATGACTACCCGAGGGGACCAGATTTTGGATAAAGCCCTCTCTAAAGTGGGTGGTAAAGGCCTTTTTGTTAAAGAGCTCGAAACGGCTCTTGAGGATGGGCGCGCTGATTTGGCAGTTCACTCCCTGAAGGATGTGCCGATGGTGATGCCAGAGGGATTTGATCTTTCTTGTGTGATGGCTAGAGAAGACGCACGGGATGCCTTTGTTTCAAATGACTATGCAAGTCTTGAAGACTTACCCAAGGGAGCAATCATAGGAACTTCGAGCTTGCGTCGCGAGTCAGTACTGCGAGCAAAACTCCCACATTTAGAGATTCATCCTCTGCGTGGTAATTTGGATACCCGCATGGGTAAGTTAGATCGTGGTGAGTATCAAGCCATCATTTTGGCAGCCGCAGGATTAAAGCGTTTAGGTTTAGAAAGCCGAATTCGTGCTTATCTTCCCTATGATCCATACACGCCAGCTGCTGGTCAAGGTGCTTTAGGTATTGAGACTTTAAGCAAGCATCCCAATATCAAACAATGGCTTGCCCCCTTAAATGATTTGCCCACTCTGTTTTCTGTGTCTGCAGAGCGAATGGTATCTCGTCAGCTCGGTGGATCCTGCGAAGTGCCCTTGGCGGCTCATGCTGTATGGGATCAGAGCCAAATGCAAATTCGTTCTTTTGTAGCAAGTGTGGATGGCAAAGCGATTTGTATAGCCAATGGCAATGCACAAGTACAGTCGATTGAAGATGCTGAGGCACTAGGGCTTGCGGTCGCAAAAGATTTGTTAGCACAGGGCGCAGCAGATTTAATTCCGAAAATTACTAAATAGTAATCATCGTAGCGATGAGTGCTAAAACTATCGTCGTTACTAGACCTAGCGGCCAAGCTCGTCAGCTCATCGAGGTACTGATGAGTAGCATTGAGCGCAGTGGGGTTGCTAAGCGCAGTCTCCCAGAAATAGTCTCACTCCCTTTGCTGACAATCGTTCCCAAAGCGGATCATTCACTAGCAGATCATATTGCTACAACATTAAAAGATGCAGATCTGGCGATCTTTGTTAGCCCTAATGCAATTGAATGCGTCATGCGTTTACTAGAGCGTGATTGGCAAGAATTTTCAAAGAAGATTATTCCGATTGGCGTGATGGGTGGAAGCAGTAAGTTGGCGTTACAGAACCATGGAATTGGTCAAGAAAAAAATCCTACTCCGGTATTAATCCCAAAGAACAATGAACAATGGGATTCAGAAGGGCTCTGGCAAGAGCTACAAAGCCTTGGCTGGGACTTCAAAAAACAGAAGATTGTTATCTTCAAAGGTGAGGGTGGCCGCGAATGGCTGGCTGATACGCTAGTGCAAGCAGGGGCGATAGTAGAAGCGATCTCTGTATACACTCGCGTGCCCTTAGATCTTGCTAATCCCGCTTGGCATGTCATTCGTGAGATGGATTTCTCAAAATCACTTTGGTTGCTGACATCTTCCGAAGCAGTGCGTTATTTGGGTCAAGTGGTGAAGGATCAATTTCCACAGGGGCTGCAAACTGCTAGTGCCTTATGCCCACATCAGAATATTGCTGATGCAGCTAAGGTAATTGGGTTTGGTGAGGTATTTACTACTGAGTCTGGCGATGAAGCTCTCATTAAAGCCAGCCTGGCTTGGCTCATGATTTAAGCTTTTGAGAGTTTCAGTAAAGCGGGTAAGAAAATTTCATTGACTAGTATTGGACGACCCTTTAGTTGATAGAGGGTACGTCGAGCCCATAAGGGCGAACTCAATCCACTGTAATTCTTGGAACATCGTTTCCATAAGGCGCTACTTTTATCTAGGCGCGCAATATCCCGTGGCGGTTTTGCTTTGATATATCTTCGTGTTTTTGCAAACAACACGGCACCCAAAGGCTTTGTACCTAGGCGCAGAACACTATGGTTGCTGCCACTAGAGCTTAAGGTCGGAATCACGCTATGTGCCATCACTATGGGAATATTGTTTGCGCACAACAGTACTTCACGCACCCTGCAGCGTCTAATCTTGAAATGGAAATAGCGACTTTCGTCGCTATTGAGTGATTGAGGACAATCGCGCAAAACCCGTACTTCTAGTTTTTGACCAAGTGCGTTCTCAATTTTTTGGGTGAGTGACCCAGTATCGCCAAGCCAAGGCTGCCACTTTCGTGGCGCCCGATGAATTTCACCAGAACCGACTCGATTCCATGAAGAACGGAGACGATTTCGGTGAGCCATTTTTAGTTACCGCTAAAGTTCCGACGTTGACCGCCAGACTTTGGTTTAACAAAACGTGGACCTGCTGGACGTGAGTCAGCAGAGCGTGCAGGGCGTGAGTCAGCAGAGCGTGCAGGGCGTGAATCGGCTGAACGTGAAGGACGTGAGTCAGCAGAGCCAGTCGAGCGCGCTTCGAAATAGCTACCTGAACGATTGCCACCGCCAGAGCCGCCACCACCAAAGCGAGATTCAGAGCGTGCGCCTGAGCCATAACGGCCACCACCGCCACCTGAACGATTGCCACCGCCACCACCTGAGCGACCGCCACCGGAACGGTTGCCGCCACCGCCACCACCAAAGCTAGGCTTTGCTTGTGGCTCAAGGCCGGCAATAACTGACGCTACGATATCTTGCTGTGTAAAGCGTTCGATGTTGCGGATCTTAGCGCGATCACGATGTTCTACCAAAGTGATAGCCACACCATTACGCCCAGCGCGACCAGTACGACCAATACGGTGCGTATAATCCTCAGGTTTCATTGGCAAGCCAAAGTTAATCACGTGACTAATACGTGGAACATCAATACCGCGAGCCGCTACATCAGTCGCTACCAAAATCTTGGTATGACCCTTACGTAAAGACTCTAGGCGACGCATCCTTACAGCTTGAGGCATTGCGCCATGGAGAGCAGTTGCTTCATAGCCGTTAGCACGCAATGTGTCAGCGATCTTTTCGCTTTCTACCTGGGTGCTAGCAAATACAACCGCTTGGTCCAAAGTGGCATCCGCCAAAATATGCTCAAGCAATTTGTGCTTGTGGGACATGCTGTCAGCCCAATGTAATTTCTGTTCGATGTTCGCATGCTTTTCACCTGCGTGAGCAAGTTCAATACGCTTAGCATCAGTAGTCAAGGCATTGGCTAAAGACATAATCTTTGGCGCAAAGGTTGCTGAGAACATTAAAGTTTGGTTGCGGCCTGCACAACGTTTATCAATTGCCTCAAGATCATCAGCAAATCCCATATCGAGCATGCGATCGGCTTCATCAATCACGAGTTGCTTGACGTCATCTAAGCGAATTGCTTTGCTATCGCATAGGTCAAGTAAACGGCCTGGGGTTGCAACCACTAAGAGCGCACCTTTGAGGGCTTGAATTTGTTTGCCATAGGGCATACCACCCATGATGGTTGCAATACGGATGCCTTTCATGCCACGTACTAAGTTCACTGCATCAGCAGTCACCTGTTGAGCTAATTCACGTGTAGGACAGAGTACTAACACTTTAGGTTGTGCGCGACCTGGTACAGGTGAATTGTTTGGATTAGCTTCGATGAGTTGATGAATCAAGGGCAATAAAAAGGCTGCAGTTTTGCCGCTACCGGTTTGGCTGCTGACCAATAAGTCGCCGCCAGCTAAAGCTGCAGGAATAACCTGAGCTTGAACAGCGGTCGCTTGGGTAAAACCCAATTCAGCAACGTTTTTAAGTAGTGGGGCTGCTAGGGCGAAAGACTGGAATTCAGATCCAGTCGGCTTTGAGTCTTTCGACTCGTGTTGAGTTTCTTTAGAAAAAGTCATGCTATTACACATCCCTTTCAAGGGATGTCTCCGTATGTTGCACCTATGGTTTTATAGGATGCGATGGTCAAAGGCATCGACCATCAGGCAGGCGGCAGCGCGTTTTTTGAACTTCGATGTTTATGACTTCTAAACGGTACGCTGAAATATAGCTGGGGGGCGATGAATCAAATTGCTTCAAAAGCCTCTCATTATGACAGTTTGAGAGGTTGATTACAAGGGTTTTCCCGAATTAATTATGATGCAGGGATGGAATTTTTCTCCTTAGACCTACTCAAGCCCTCAAATGCTGGAATTGTTGATTTCACAAGCTACCTGCTGGGCACACTCTTCATCATCTTATTGCCAGGGCCTAATTCCCTCTATGTATTAACAACTACGACGCAAAGGGGTTGGAAGTTAGGTGCTTGGAGTGCGCTAGGGATCTTTATTGGTGATTTTATTTTGATGATTGCCGTTGCCTTGGGTGCCGCCTCATTGCTAATGTCCTCGCCAGTCATTTTTACCATCGTCCGAACTCTGGGGGCGGCCTATTTAGCGTGGATGGGAGTTGGCTTACTGTGGAGTGGCCAACAGCGCTGGGTATCAGAGGGGCATTCAGAAGCTTATGAAATCCAAGCACGCCTCATGCGATTTCATCCATTGCTTGCGGCCCTCGCCCTATCCCTAACAAACCCCAAGGCAATCTTTTTCTTTATCGCCTTCTTTTCTCAATTTATCCGTTCTGATTCTACAAATCCTACATATACCTTTTTATATCTAGCCACTGTTTTGCAGTTGATGAGCATGACCTATTTAGCGGCCTTAATTTGTGTTGGCCAATTCTTCTCAAAGTTTTTTGAGGCTCATCCGCGTTGGGCTGCTAGCCTGTGGATGCTCGCAGGGTTCTTATTTATCGGATTTGCTCTACGCTTATTAATTGCCTGATTACTTCAGCCTCTTCAATAGGCGCTCTGTATTCTTAGTATAGGGTGGACGAGCAGGCTTAGTACCCTTCAAAAGATTGCTACCGAGTAAGCCGCGTACTTCCAGGATTGGCTTGTGATGACTAAAGGTATCAAAGCCCGCCTTACCGTGATAAGTGCCCATACCGCTGGCACCAATTCCGCCGAAGGGTAAGGATTCGACCGCTGCATGCAATAAGGTGTCATTAATGGTGACACCACCAGAACGAGTCTCTTCTAAAACACGTCGCATATTCTTTTTATTTTTACCAAACCAGTAGAGGGCTAAGGGATTAGCCCTATTATTGATATAAGCAATAGCTGCGGCAGTATCTGCAATAGTGACGATTGGAAGAATAGGCCCAAAAATTTCTTCATGCAGAACACGCGCCTGGGGCGCTGCACCAATTAGTGCTACAGGCTCAAATCTTCTTGCTCCAGCAGAGAGATTATTGAGTAAGGGAATTGCTTTTGCTCCATGATCTAGAGCATTGCTTACCAAGTGCTGCCAGTATTGCAACTGCGCATCATTAATCGGGCCAGTCAGCTCTTCCGGATTGCTAAATTGGGATTGAGCCGCAGCTTGAAGTTCTTGAATAAAAGTATCTTGCTTGCCTTGTTCAATCAGAACGTAATCTGGAGCAATGCAGGTTTGACCGCCATTAAGTAATTTGCCATAAATAATGGCGCTAGCAGCTTCTTGGAGATTGGCTGTTGAATCAAGGATTGCTGGTGTCTTGCCACCAAGCTCTAGTGTCACAGGAGTCAGATTTTCGGCAGCAGCACGCATCACTTTTTTGCCGACAGCTTCTGATCCAGTAAAAAGAAGGTGGTTAAATGGCAATGCGGCAAACTGTTCGGCTACATCGATACCACCAGTGGTGACACAAAATTCGCTGGGGTGGAAATACTCTTGAATTAAGCCTGCTAAGAACCCAGAGGTACGAGAGCAGCGATCAGAAGGCTTTAGCCAAACGCGATTCCCAGCAGCAAGCGCTGCAATAGCAGGAACAAGGGCTAATTGGATTGGGTAATTCCATGGACTCATGATGCCAATAACTCCAATCGATTGACTTTCGGTCCACGCCTCTGAAGAGTCCATAAATGAGGGTGTTTCCATTCGTACAGGTCGCATCCACTCTTTGAGATGTTTGCGTGTGTACTTAGCTGCTTGATACACCATCTGAAATTCTGCAAGGCGGGTTTCAATCGGATGGCGCACTCCGAAATCTGCTTCCAATACTTTGCAGATTTTTTCCTCATTGACCTTAATCATCTTTTCGATTCGACTAATGCGCTCTAATCTCACTTCAAGAGTGGGGTTAGATTCGGCAGCATAGGCTGCTTTGATTTCCTCAAGCTGGATGGTGAAGCGATTCATAGTATTTAAAAGTTGGCAAATATAGGAATAAGGCATTAGGATAAAGCCATGAACGAAACTCTTGAGAAAAATCAGCCCCTACTAGAGCAGGCCACCTTGGGCGGTGGATGTTTCTGGTGTCTTGAGGCTGTGTACCAGCAAATTACCGGGGTTAAATCGGTTGTTTCTGGATATGCTGGGGGCCCAAGACCTAATCCTACTTACGAAGCAGTTTGTACTGGGGTTACTGGCCATGCTGAAATTGTGGACATTATGTTTGATCCACAAGTGATTTCATTTAGGGATTTATTGGAGATTTTTTTCGTGATTCATGATCCCACCACATTGAACTATCAAGGTAATGATCACGGCACACAATATCGATCAGTCATTTTTACGCATAGTGATGAGCAGAATAAAATGGCTCATGAAGTTGTTAAAGCACTTGAAGAGTCGAGAATTTACTCTAGCCCAGTGGTCACGCAGATTGATGCGGCGCCCACCATTTTCCCAGCTGAAGACTATCACCAGAATTATTTTGTGCAACATCCTAATCAGGGTTATTGCAGGGCAGTAGTTGCGCCTAAGTTAGCAAAGTTCAGAGCGAAATTTAAATCGCTGATAGCGCCACAATACTCTTAAGGTGCTAGGCGGTTTATTTGCCAAGTAGAGCCATCTAATTTGTAATGAATGCGGTCATGCAATCTGGAGGGACGGCCCTGCCAGAATTCCATTTCAGTAGGACGTAGGCGGTAACCACCCCAATGCTCAGGACGAGGTGGCTTATCCCCGAATTCTGCTTTAAATTGTTTCTCAGCCTCTTCTAAAAATTCACGATTCGGAATGGCCAAGCTTTGTGGAGAAGCCCAAGCACCGATTCGTGATGCTGAAGGGCGGGAGTGGAAGTATTCATCGCTTTCAGCAGCGCTGACACGTTCTACTACTCCCTGAATACGAATCTGGCGCTCCAGCTCGTGCCAATGAAACAGCAGGGCAGCTTGAGGGCGGACTGCCAATTCTTTGCCTTTTTGGCTTTCGTAGTTAGTGAAAAAGCTAAAGCCAGTTTCATCAGCGCCTTTTAGTAAGACAATACGAGCTGATGGATTTCCAGCTTTATCAGCAGTAGCTAAAGTCATGGAATTGGGTTCGGGGCACTCGGCTCTTACGGCCTGGTCAAACCAGAGCTTAAAAAGAGGCAAAGGATTACCCGGTACATCGGTTTCAGAAAGTTGACCGAAGGTATAGTTTTTGCGAAGTTGAGCAATGGAGTCCATTTATTCAGTATAAAGAGAAGCTATGGCAGAAGACAAGGTAGTAGAAAGCATGGAAGATCGTCGTTTTGGCGGAGTCGCTAGACTTTATGGACCAGAACTGCGGGAGCGCTTTCGCAATGCCACGGTGGTGGTTGCTGGTTTGGGCGGAGTCGGCTCTTGGGCTGCTGAGGCCTTGGCCCGAACTGGCATTGGGCGGCTCGTCTTAGTGGACTTTGATCACATTGCAGAGAGTAATACCAATCGCCAACTCCATGCCTTAGAGGGGCAGTACGGCAAGGCCAAAGTAGAGGCGATGACACAACGTATTTTGCAGATTAATCCCGAGATCAAATTAACGCCTTGCGATGAATTTCTGACGCCGGAAAATTTAGATGTACTTATACCAAAAGATGCATTGGTATTAGATGCTACGGATTCAGTACAAACCAAAATTGCTTTATCAGTATGGGCAACTAAAAATCATCGTGCACTCGTGATGTGTGGCGCTGCAGGTGGTAAGTCTGATCCAACTTCTGTGCGTTGTGATGATCTCTCTCGTACCGAGCAAGATGCTTTACTAGCAAAGGTACGCCAAGGACTTAGACAAGATTATGGCTTTTCTAGAAATCTGAAGAAAAAAATTGGTATTCGTGCCGTTTACTCCCATGAGCCACGAGCTGGCACAGCAAGTGGTGGTCTTGCTTGTACTGGTTATGGCTCTACTGTGATGGTAACGGCCGCTTGCGGTCTTGCTGCCGCTGCTGAGATTCTCAATCTGATTGCAGCACAAGAATAACTTTTGCTCGCTTGGCAATAAATCCCTAAGGGGATTCCCTGTAGGAAATTTCTGATTCTTTTGCAGTCAGGAATATTTTAGAGATCGCAATAACCTTGATTTAAAAGACATTTCCTTTTGATGTGATCTACTTTTTATATCTTTAATCACTTTAGGTATTTTTATCCCCTAGCACATCTGCCAAGCACTCCCTAGACTTTGCCTCGTTGGTAAATCGGCCAACGGTAAACCGAAAGGAGGTCTCTTTTGCAGACTGAACAAACAGGCTTAAAACGCCATCTCAAAGTAAGACACATTCGCTTGATGGCGTTAGGCTCAACGATTGGAGTTGGATTATTTCTAGGATCAGCAACTGCGATCAGGATTGCTGGGCCATCCATTCTCTTGGGTTATCTCTTGGCGGGGATCGTTGCCTTCATCGTGCTGCGCACTCTGGGTGAAATGGCAGTTCATGAACCTGTAGCTGGCTCATTTGCTGCTTATGCCAATAATTATGTGAGTCCATTAGCAGGTTATATGGTCGGCTGGGGTTATTGGACTTATTGGGTTGTGGTGGGTATTGCTGAAGTCACTGCTGTTGGAATTTATATGGGAATTTGGTTCCCAGAAATTCCTCAGTGGATCTGGGCGCTATCTTCCATAGCGATGATGGGTTTAATTAATCTCATTGCAGTCAAAGTCTTCGGTGAGTTTGAATTTTGGTTTGCTCTCATTAAAGTAGTGGCAATTATTGCCATGATTGCGCTTGGTGGATCGGTGATCTTGTTTGGGTTTACCAATGATTGGCAACCCATAGGCTTAAGTAATCTGTGGCAGCACGGCGGCTTCTTTCCGAATGGCATTAGCGGGATGTTGCTCTCCCTGCAGATGGTTTTATTTGCTTATGTTGGCATTGAAATGATTGGTTTGTCGGCAGGTGAGGCTGAGAACCCAAAGAAAACAATCCCAATGGCGATTGACTCACTGGCATGGCGTATCTTGATTTTCTACATGGGCGCGATCTTAGTCATTCTGGCAATCTTCCCTTGGAATGAAGTAGGTCAACAGGGCAGCCCTTTTGTGGTCATGTTTGAGCGGATAGGCTTGCGTGAAGCGGCTGGCTTGATTAACTTCGTTGTGATTACTGCAGCACTTTCATCCTGCAATGCCGGCATCTTTAGTGGCGGGCGCCTCTTATATTCCCTATCAAGCAATGGTTACGCACCAGCACCATTTGCCAAGCTATCGAAGTATGGCGTTCCTCATTACGCAGTAATGGCTACAGTTATAGTGTCTATGACAGGGGTTGTCTTGAACTATTTTGTTCCAGATAAGGCCTTTCAATACGTCATGGCTGCAGTGACCTTTGTTGGCTTAATGGTTTGGATTGCGATTTTATTTACTCAGCTCAAATTCCGTCGCTCGTTAAGCAAAGTCCAAGTAGCTGAGCTTGCCTATCGCACTCCTTGGTATCCGTATTCCTCATGGTTTGCTCTTGCCTTCATCTTTTTGGTAATTGTGCTGATGGGCTTTCATGAGGATGCACGAATCGCCTTGATATTAGGCCCGTGTTTATTAGCAGTGTATCTAGTGATGTTTTACATCGTTGGCTTACACCATAAGACAAAAAATAATCGTGAATTTAAATAATAGGAGATGACGATGATTATTGGCGTACCTCAAGAAATCAAAAATAATGAGTTCCGCGTAGGACTTACCCCTGGGAATGTTAGTGGGCTTTGTAAGCAAGGCCATGCAGTTCTGATTCAGCGCGGGGCAGGGGAACAAATCGGCCTGACAGATGAGTCCTATCGCATTGCTGGCGCATCGTTAATTGACAGTGCTGCAGAAATTTTTCATAAGGCTCAGATGATTGTGAAAGTGAAAGAGCCGCAAGCACAAGAATGCGCTATGTTGCGTGAAGATCAGATTCTGTTTACCTATCTACATTTAGCTCCTGATCCAAAGCAGACCAAAGCATTAATGCATTCTGGTGCTACTTGTATCGCCTATGAAACAGTAACGGCCATGAGTGGGGCATTACCACTACTTGCTCCCATGAGTGAAGTAGCGGGTCGGATGTCGATTCAGGCAGCTGCATCTCATTTAGAAAAGACGCATGGTGGTTTAGGTGTTCTGATGGCAGGGGTTCCTGGTGTGTCGCCCGCTAAGATTGTCATTCTGGGGGGTGGGGTAGTGGGCCGTAATGCTTTGCAGATGGCAGTAGGTCTTGGTGCAGATGTGTGTATCTTTGATCGTGATATTGATCGCTTGCGTCAGATCGATATGTTGTATGGCAATCGAGTGCGTACTTTTTACTCTGACAATTTATTGATTGAGCAAGAGGTATGTGAAGCAGACGTTGTGATTGGTGCAGTGCTGTTGCCCGGTGGTGCGGCGCCAAAGTTAGTCACACATGAGATGGTAAAGAAGATGAAGCCTGGTGCCGTGGTAGTTGATGTGGCAATTGATCAAGGCGGTTGCTTTGAAACTTCCAGACCTACAACGCATGCTGACCCCACTTTCTTGGTAGACGGTGTATTGCATTATTGCGTTGCCAATATGCCTGGTGCTGTTGCTAGAACATCTACATTTGCCTTAACTAATGCAACTTATCCATTTGTAGAGGCTTTGGCTAATCGAGGCGTCCTGAAAGCCTTATCAATGGATCATCACCTGCGCAATGGCCTGAGTGTGCATAAAGGGGCCTTAACTTCTAAACCAGTTGCTCAAGCTCAGGGCCTAGAATTTTCTTTGGCAGAGGAGCTCTTGGTCGCATAAGTTATTTTTATAGGGGTTTGTAGTTTTGCATCGCATGGACGCATTGGGGATTTAAACTATCCCCAATGTATTTCTCCTTGCTGTGCTTACTGAAACGACTAAATTCATGGATTTTTCTGCTCTAGCCCTCTCTACTGGGGTTGTTGCCTTAGCAGAGATGGGCGATAAAACCCAACTTCTCTCATTGATGTTGGCTGCGCGCTACCCCAAACAAGCTTTGGCCATTATTGCGGGCATATTCATCGCCACCATTGCTAATCATGCATGTGCTGCCTTGTTAGGCCATTGGCTCACTACTTTGGTTTCTCCCGATGTGATGCGCTGGATTTTGGGATTGAGCTTTTTAGGAATTGGTTTATGGCTTTTAGTGCCAGATCATATTGATGACGCTGCACGATCAAAGGTTGCTGATCGTGCGTTACAAGTATTTGTGCTGACAGTAGGTTTATTCTTCTTGGCTGAGATGGGTGATAAGACTCAAATTGCGACGATTGCCTTAGGCGCGCGATATGAAGATGTCCTCTCTGTAACAGTTGGCACCACATTGGGGATGATGCTGGCTAATGCCCCAGCAGTCTGGATTGGTCAAAAATTTACCAAGCGCATGCCGATCAAGTGGGTGCATGCGGTTGCCGCCGTTACCTTTATTGCGATTGGCATCGCCACGCTAATTTGGGGTTAGAGGATTGTGAGGGGCTCAGCTACTCTAGTCAGGGCTTAAAATAAAACCATGAAAACTGATCTGCCACAGAGCTTTCGTCGGCTCGAATACCGTCCTCCTGTTTACACCTTTGATCAAGTAGAGCTTGATATCGCTTTAGATCCTGCACGCACGATCATCAAAAGTCGGATTGAGGTATTGCCTGGTAAGAGTTTTAAGGCTGGGGAGCCCCTAGTTCTAGTGGGTCATGAATTAGAGTTTGTGAGTTTGCGCATTAACGGCGAGGCTCATCGTCACTTTGAACTCACCCCTGATTTTTTAATAATTCATTCTTTACCAAAAGAGGGTAAGGAGAAGTTTATTGTTGAAATCATTTGTGTTTGCGTCCCAGAGAAAAATACCTCTCTCATGGGGCTGTACGTTTCCAATGGGAACTTCTTTACTCAATGTGAGTCTGAGGGCTTTAGAAAGATTACCTATTTCCTAGATCGCCCTGATGTCATGGCACGCTATCGCGTGACCTTGCGGGCGCGTGAAGCTGAGTACCCAGTTCTTTTATCTAATGGCAACTTATTAAAAACTGAAAAATTACCGAACGGCTGGCATAGTGCCATCTGGGAGGATCCCTTTCCAAAGCCATCCTATTTATTTGCCTTGGTGGCCGGTAAGTTGGAATGCATAGAAGAGACTATCACTACAAGTAGCGGCGCCAAGAAGCTATTGCAGATCTGGGTAGAGCCTCATGATCTTCAGAAGACCCGTCATGCCATGGATTCCTTAATTGCCTCGATTCATTGGGATGAAAAACGTTTCGGTCTGGAGCTCGATTTAGAGCGCTTCATGATCGTGGCGGTTGGTGATTTTAATATGGGCGCCATGGAGAACAAGGGTTTAAATATCTTCAATACTAAATTCGTCTTGGCCCAGCCAGAAACTGCAACGGATGCTGACTTCGCTAATATTGAGAGCGTTGTAGCTCATGAGTACTTTCATAACTGGACTGGTAATCGAGTCACTTGCCAAGACTGGTTTCAACTTTCTCTGAAAGAAGGCTTAACAGTCTTTAGAGACCAGGAGTTTTCTGCCGATCAAATGGGTACTGAATCGGGTAGGGCATTGAAGCGAATTGAGGATGTCCGTTTACTTCGCCAGCTACAGTTCCCTGAAGATGCGGGTCCGATGGCTCACCCGATTCGTCCTGATGAATACCAAGAGATCAGCAACTTTTATACCGTAACCGTCTATGAAAAAGGCTCTGAGGTGGTGCGGATGTATCAAACCCTGCTGGGTATAGAGGGTTTTCGCAAGGGAATGGATTTGTACTTCAAGCGTCACGATGGTCAAGCCGTCACCTGTGATGATTTCTTGATGGCGATGGCTGATGCCAATGGCAAAGATCTTACCCAGTTCAGA
This sequence comes from Polynucleobacter sp. UB-Piko-W3, assembly GCF_018881635.1. Classification (GTDB taxonomy): domain Bacteria; phylum Pseudomonadota; class Gammaproteobacteria; order Burkholderiales; family Burkholderiaceae; genus Polynucleobacter. The sequence continues at coordinate 1,090,791 of NZ_JACVPY010000002.1, read as the reverse complement.
AATTGGTACAGCCAGGCAGGGACACCGCGGGTTAAGCTAGAGGAGCATTACGATGCGACAAAAAAACAATATCAGATCACATTGACTCAAAGCTGCGCGCCAAGTCCAGGCCAGCCGGATAAGAAGCTCTTTCACATCCCATTGAAGATGCGTTTGATTACCAATAGCGATGATCAAGTAGAGCAATTGTTGGAATTAACTCAAGCAAGTCAAACCTGGACTTTTGACAATATTGATGAGCGCCCAGTACTGTCAATTAACCGGAATTTCTCGGCCCCGATTCATTTAGACTTCGAGCAAAGTGAGGCAGATCTCCTCACCCTGTTCTCAAGTGATGACGATTCCTTTAATCGCTGGGAGGCTGGCCAGAAGTTAGCTATGCAAATGATTTTGAATCATCGCTTACCTGATAAGCAATTAATTGATGCCTATCGCAATCTATTAATGGACCCTAAACTCGATCCAGCCTTTAAAGATTTGGCCTTAACGCTGCCCGCCGAGTCTTATCTGTATGAGCAGTGCACGAGCGTAGATCCACAGAAAATTTTTACCGCACGCCGAGCATTTCGCAGGGAAATTGCTAAACAGCTACAGTTAGAGTGGGCCGCGCTCTATCAGCAGATGCAAACGCCTGGACCGTTTAAGTCAGATGCGGTAGATGCAGGCAAGCGGGCTTTAAAAAACCTGGCTCTGAGTATGTTGCTTGAAGCCAATACTGCTGTTTGGGCGCCGATGGCAGTTAATCAATATCGTATTGCCGATAATATGACTGATCGCTATGCTGCTTTAGCTGGATTAGTAATTCATGGGGCTAGGGAGGCAACTGATTGTTTGAGTGATTTTTATGAACGCTTTACAAATGATGCGCTAGTGATTGATAAATGGTTTGGCTTGCAATCGAGCCGTCCACCGGTTGATGGCCTTGAGCCAACTCTGGGCAATGTCAAGAAATTACGTGAGCATCCGGCATTCAAAATGAATAATCCCAACAGAGTGCGAAGCGTGATTCATACTTTCTGCTCGAATAATCCGGCGAGTTTTCATCAGACAGATGGCAGTGGTTATGAATTTTGGGCGGATAGCGTTCTGGCTTTGGATCCCATCAACCCCCAAGTTGCAGCGCGTTTAGCCAGGGCTCTAGATCGTTGGCGCCTATTTGCAGGACCCTATCAAGACCACATGAAATCGGCTTTGAAGCGTGTGGCAGCCTGCCAAACCCTCTCTCCAGACACCCGGGAAGTAATCAGCAAGGCATTAAGCAGCTAGTCTAATTTCCTAGTGGAGCCTATCGCTATAAGAAATGCCTAGTTTAGTTGCAAGACTTTCTAGATGTTTATCTAGTGTCCAGATAAGAGTATTGCCTGACAGCAGAGTCGAGCTGAGAAGTGATACATCAATTGCCCCACACCCTGATTCATAGAGTTGATGTTTTTCTATGAACTCTAGAGTTTCATATGGGGTAGCAACTGTTGCTTGCTGTAATTTTTTTAAGTAATCCAATGTCTTCGATCTTGGCGATGGCGGTGATCCACAAGCCAACTCTATGATGACTAATGGGTGAGAGAGAATCTGGTCATTCGCTAATAGAGATTGAAAAGTAGCATTAGATTTTCTAAAGTGAGCAACCCATACTGATGTATCGACCAAAACCATCGTCATAATTACTGGCCACTCTTAGGTCTGCGACGCGGGATACTCCTCATTTGGGGCGATTTGCCACCCAAAGAAGCTAGTCTTTTGGCTACCTGAACTCGAATAAAAACATTAATAGCTTCACGAAATAAATCAGCCTTATCCATCGCTGGATCGGCAAGATCTAACCCTCTCTGGTATAGATCGTCGTCAATAGTGACTGTTGTTCTCATATTCATCCTCATCAATAATGATGTATTATAGCATCTAAATTGACATCAAAAAGTACAATTTTCTTAGCTCACAGGCATTTAATGCCTAATTTTTGGTAAGAAAGTATCGTTTTTAATACTTATAGAGGTAACAGGGCAAAATAGAGCCTTCAAGAACTTCGTTGCTCATAACTGGAGAAACACTTTTGTCCTCAGGTATCAATACTAATTTTAAGCAGTATCTGGTTGCCACCAAACCAAAGGGTGTCGCTATACCTGCCGGCCTTCAAGATTTATTGCTCGCAGTTGTCAATACTTGCTCCACTCTTAGTCATGAAGTAGCGCAGGGCGCCTTGATTGGTTTATTGGGTTCTGCTGGCAGTGGAAATGTGCAAGGCGAAGTGCAACAAAAGCTCGACATCATTGCGAATAATCAATTGATGGAAGGTGTTAAAGGATGTCAATCCCTTGCAGGTCTTGCTTCAGAAGAAATGGAATTGCCTGTAGCAGTGCAGGGTACTGGCGATTACCTTCTCTTGTTTGATCCACTTGACGGCTCATCCAATATTGATGTGAATGTATCCATCGGCACTATTTTCTCTATATTGAAAAAGCAAGATCCTAACGCACCACTACAAACTTCTGATTTCTTGTTATCAGGTCGTCACCAAGCGGCTGCTGGTTATGTGGTTTATGGCCCGCAAACTACGATGGCTCTGACTTTGGGTGATGGCGTAGTCATGTTCACTTTAAACAAAGAGACTGGTGAGTTCTTATTAATCAAAGAGGCTGTGACCATTTCGCCTTCTACCAAAGAGTTTGCGATCAATATGTCCAATATGCGTCATTGGGCTGATCCTGTGCGTCGTTATGTTGAAGAGTGCTTGGCTGGCACTACTGGAACACGTGATAAAGACTTTAATATGCGCTGGATTGCATCGATGGTAGCTGACGTGCATAGGGTCTTATCTCGCGGTGGCGTATTTATGTACCCGTGGGATAAGCGTGATCCAAAGAAAGCGGGCAAATTACGCTTGATGTATGAAGCAAATCCGATGAGCTTTTTAGTAGAGCAGGCCGGTGGTGCATCGATTAATGGTACTCAGACTATTATGGATCTCCAGCCAACTGACTTGCATGAGCGTGTCTCAGTGATGCTGGGGTCTAAAGAAGAGATTGACCGCTTAAAGCAATACCACTCATAAGCTAAAACCCAAGTTTGGTCTTAGGGTTTTACTTTTTCTTTGAGGTAGGCGAGCGACTCTTCGACTTGGTCAATCAGTATGAGGCAGATATCTCCAGGCGAGACATCGTTAAGGGCGGTATCAATCGCCTTGAACTCCCCATAAATTTCTTTCACTTGCTTTGCCTTGGTTGCGCCTACAAGCCCTTCTTGTAAGAGCTTTAGTACCTCACCATCTTCACGGCCACGTTGACAGGCATCTTGATACAAGATGACATTATCAAACGAGTTTCCAAGAATGCGAGTGAGATCACGAATATCCTCGTCGCGCCGATCCCCCGCCCCGCTAATGACAACATGACTCTTGATTGGCTTCATGGCCTGAATGGCGCTTGCTAGCGCACGCATGGCATCTGGATTGTGGCCATAGTCTGCAATGACAGTCGCACCCTGATGTTGGAACTGATTAAAGCGACCTGGTACAGAGTTGGCATCACTCTCAAAGCTATGCAAGCCACGTGCAATTTTTTCAGCGTCTAATCCGAGTGCCCAGGCTGCACCAACTGCAGCCATCGTATTTTCTACTTGGAAGCCCAGTACCCCATTTTTAGTCAGTGGAATTTCACTTACGGGGAAGCGGAACATGACGCGAGAACCTTTTGAGGCAACAATATATGTGCCATCAAAATAGATTACTTTCTTATTCTTTGCACGATGTGCAGCAATAACGGGATGATGTTGGTTCTGGGCAAAGAAAATCACTCGACCTGCACACTTATCCCCCATCTTCACTACCATTGGGTCAGCAGCGTTTAAGACAGCAGCGCCAGTTGACTCTACGTTTTGCACAACGACACGTTTTAAGATGGCTAAATCCTCAACGCTTGTAATGTAATTTAGTCCAAGGTGATCACCTTCACCAATATTCGTCACTACAGCTACTTCACAGCGATCGAAACCAAGACCTTCACGTAACATGCCGCCGCGTGCAGTTTCTAAAACGGCAGCATCGACATCGGGATGCATCAATACATTGCGCGCGCTCTTCGGCCCACTGCAATCACCAGAGTCAATCAAGCGATGATTAACATAAACGCCATCAGTCGTCGTCATGCCAACGCGAAGTCCATTTTCATCTAGTAGATGGGCTATCAAACGGACAGTGGTTGTTTTGCCATTAGTACCTGTGACTGCAACTACTGGAATGCGACCATCTTCGCCAGCAGGGAATAAGGTATTGAGAATATCTTCACCAACGGGGCGGCTCTTGCCATAAGACGGTTTGAGGTGCATGCGCAAACCAGGAGCAGCATTCACTTCCACAATACCGCCGCCTTGCTGTTCCAAGGGTTTATAGATAGCTTCACATAAGATATCTACACCAGCAATATCAAGACCAAGCATCTGTGCAGCAGCGACTGCACTGGCAGCGACATCGGGATGGACATCATCAGTAACATCGGTGGCAGTTCCACCAGTACTTAAGTTTGCGTTATTGCGAAGCAGTACACGTTCACCCGTTTTAGGTGTGTACTGTGGAGTAAGCCCATTGCTGGCTAAGTGGGCAAGGGCAATGTCATCAAACCGTATTTTGGTAAGCGCTGTGGCATGTCCATCGCCGCGCAAAGGATTTTTGTTTTCTATTTCAACCAGTTCGGTGATGGTGTGCGTGCCATCACCAACTACTTGGGCGGGTTCCCGACGTGCAGCAGCAGAGAGGCGATTGCCAACTACTAGTAAGCGATAGTCAGCACCTGGAAGGTAGCGCTCAACAATGGTTTCTCTACCAAAGCCTTGAGTCACCACAAAACCAGCACGGATATCCTCTTCAGTTTGTATATTGGCGACAACACCTTTGCCTTGATTACCGTCTTTGGGCTTGAGAACAATTGGACCGCCAATTTTTTGTGCGGCACGCCAAGCGTCATCAGCAGTAGTGACCACTTCACCCACGGGTACTGACACTCCAGCAGCTGCAAGTAAGTTCTTGGTTAATTCTTTATCTTGGGCAATCGCTTCGGCAATTGCACTCGTATCGCTGGTTTCGGCTGCTTGAATACGTTTTTGTTTGCTACCCCAGCCAAACTGCACCATACTGCCTTCGGTCATACGACGGTAAGGAATATTGCGCTGAACGGCGGCATCAACAATAGAGCCAGTGCTAGGACCAAGACGTACATCCTCGTATAAGGCCTCTAACTCTGAAAGAGCGGCGGTGAGATCAAAGGGTGCATCGTTTAAGGTAGCTTGAATGAGGGCAAAGGCAAAGTCAAAGGCCATACGACCAACAACTTCTTCGATGTACTCCACAACGACTTGGTAGACCCCAGCATCGATCGTTTGAACAGTGCGGCTAAAGGTGACGGGACAGCCCGCTTGCGCTTGTAAACCTAAAGCGGCATGTTCCAAAGCATGTGCTAAAGAAAGTATTTCATTTTGACCGCCTCGGCGCATACCACCTAATTGTGGGAAGCGTTCACGAATCTTGGTTTCAAACTGGGGTATCGAGTCAATAGAGCGTTCAGATTCTTCGCAAGAAACAATCGCCTCCAAAGAGGTATGGCGGCTCCATAAATTAGGGCCGCGCAACATGCGAATGCGGGTGATTTCCACTTAAGCCCCTGTTGCAGTGGTAAGGTCTGGCACAAAGGTTTCTGCACCAGCTTCAATCACATTAAACGGAATATCTAAAGCCCAAGCTGCAGCAATCGCTGCGCCGAGGTTCATTCCCTTCCACGGAGCAGTCGAGTCTGATTCTGAGTGACTTGGCACTGGAATGGACTTCTGATCGAGCTTGTCAGACTTGAGTGTGATTTGTTGTTTACCAACGAGCACTGCACGGCCACCATTCTGTAGATGAGTTTTAATAACTTCAGAATTGGGATCCTGACTGAAAAAAATAACTTGACCATCACAGAGTTCTGCCATCTGAACACACATAGGATCATCTGCGTTGAGAACCGCAACGCCGCTCGGGAGCACAACATCAATTTGAGTGCGCACAATACTAAAGACTTGTTCTTCATCGTAGATTGCATATTCAGGAAAATTTGCCTTAGGGTCTACATTCAGAACTACGCCAACTTGGCAACGATCGTAAGCTAAACCTTCAATCAGCATCGAGAGGTGATTATTTTCAATCACGACTGCTTCTACCGCGCGGTTTAACAAAGTGCGACGTGCATTTTCCCAATTCGATGTATTGGTATTTGGAATTGCACGATTACCAAAATACAAACCTTTGCTACAGGAAAGACCAACATAGGCATTGGTAAGACGCAAGAAGTGAGCAATCATTTCTGCAACAGGGGTTTTGCCATGTTCACCACAAATGCCTACAACCGGAATACGGAAATCCGTCTCTGGAGGGAATAGGTGATTAGCAATTTCTTTACCTACGGGTTGTGGTTTTCCGCTCGCTGGCTTCAAATGCATTAATAGACCAGGGCCGGCATTCACTTCCACAATGGCGGCATTTTGCTCTGCCATGGGGCGACTGATATCTTGCGCAACTAGATCAACACCAGCAATTTCAAGCCCAACCACGCGCGCAGCCAAAGCTACTTGGTGGGCAACGTCTGGATGAACTAAATCAGTTACATCAAAAGCAACGTTGCCATTGCTCTGGATAAGCACTTTGTGATCAATCGTGGGAATACTATTGCCTTTAAGTTGTTGGCGTGCGAGCTCAAGCTCTACTGCTGAATCAATACGCACTGGATTCAGCGGACATTCTTCCGCAGTGCCACGACGGGGATCGGAATTAATCTGAATCTGAATGAGTTCGTGAACGGCGTGCTTGCCATCGCCAGTAACCCAAACAGTTTCACCTTTCGCTGCAGCAACAACTTTATTGCCCACTACCAGTAAGCGATGTTCGTCACCAACAATATGGCGCTCAACAAGAACTTCGCTACCTTCATCTATAGCTACTGCATAAGCAGCTTCAACTTCTTGTTGGGTATACAGATTAATAAATACGCCTCGACCGTGATTACCATCAATTGGCTTGACCACTACTGGTAAGCCAATATCTTGCGCAGCCTCCCAAGCATCATCCGGGCTAGTCACGGTTCTGCCCTCAGGCGTAGGAACACCTGCGCTGCGCAGCAAGCTCTTCGTTAAATCTTTATCTCTAGAAATGGTTTCAGCAATCGCACTGGTTTGATCAGTCTCTGCAGTCCAGATGCGGCGTTGTTTAGCCCCATAACCCAATTGGACTAAGTTACCTTCGGATAAGCGGATTGAAGGAATGCCACGCTCTTCAGCAGCATTCACAATACATGCTGTGCTTGGCCCAAGCAAAAGATCATCACCCAGATCACGTAGCTCTTCAATAATCGTTTGAACTTGTGCAACACAGTCTTTGTTATCTTGCGCTAAGGCTAGGAACAGATCACGTGCGCACTTCAGTGCGGTCAGAGTCACCTCTTGATTGATGGCGCTCACCATCACTTTGTAAACCCCTCGGCGATCCCCATCACGTGCCTTGCCAAAGCCACCTGGAATGCCAGCAAGGTTTTGCAGCTCGAGAGTGAGATGCTCCATGATGTGAGCAGGCCATGTACCTTCTTTAACCCGCATCAGAAAGCCGCCAGTTTCCCCAATGCTGCAACGATGCTCCACAAGGCTGGGTAAGGCCTCAACCAAACGGTCATAAAAGCCCGGGATCAAATTAGAGGGGTAGTCCTCTAGATCGCCAATATCAACCCAAACCTCAATGACGGGATGATAAGTCCACATATTGGGGCCACGGAGATGCTTAACACTCAGGATCTCGATGGATTTATCTAGTAATTGGGGCATTTTTAGGGTGTTGCGAGTGCTTAAGCCAGTTTTTGGCTAAGACGCGTTAGACAGTCTCTCTATTTCTAGTTTTTATTTAAAACTCACAAAATTCGCAAAAATGCATAAAAAGCGCTACTTTCACAATTCAACGCTTTTAGGGCTCCAAAGTTGACAACGGCGATAAATCTAAAAAATCTAGCTCCACTATACTTTTAGTGTCAATGAAGCCAGAAATTCTACCTTTTGCACCAAGCTTGCCAAGCCATTGGCAGCTGGTTTTGCAAGGCGAAAAATCCCCAGTCCGCAGTCTTGATGCCTTGCTGGCGTGGGTTGAGTTAGATTTAGATGCAGATCTGCGCTTTGAAAAAAGCCTGCTTTTGCTAAGTGAACAGGGCCTTTTTTGGACTGATGGCAAGCAATTTGAGTCTTGGTCACTAGAGCGGGGCCAGCATTTGGCTCATGGAGACCATGCGGGAGTCGGCCATCTCAGGCTGGAAACTGCTGATAGCTTGCTCCGAGCTTGGTATTTCACTCTTGCAGTCAATCCACAGATTCTGCGTCTGCAGTCGAGTTTTAAGAAACTCACTAGAGGTGAAGAGCAAAGCAAGGGCGAGGCAAGCGAGTACGACAAACAAGTTTGCCCAGTTTGCTTAAGCCCAAAATCTTCTAATTCAGATTCATGCCCTACCTGTGATCCAGAGGATGACACTCCGCCTTCTACGTGGACCTTATTTAAATTGTGGCGTTTTGCAAAACCATACAAAAAACAACTTGCATTAGGTTTTGTGCTGACCTTATTGTCAACTGGCGCAACACTGATCCCGCCTTATCTCACGATGCCGTTGATGGACCATGTCTTGATTCCGTATGAGAAAGGTAATCCAATTGATTTTCATTTGGCCAGCATGTATTTGCTCGCCTTGTTTGGCGCTGCAATTGTTGCTTGGGGTTTAGGTTGGTGGAAGACTTACTTACTTGCCTTAGTGAGCGAGCGCATTGGTGCCGATTTACGTAACACCACCTTTGAGCATTTACTCAAGCTTTCTCTAGAGTATTTTGGCGGCAAGCGTACTGGCGACTTGATTGCTCGCATCGGCGCAGAGACTGATCGTATCTGCGTTTTCTTGTCTTTATATGCCTTAGATTTTATAACCGATGTCATTATGATCACCATGACGGCAGCAATCTTGGTATCGATTGATCCTTTGCTTGCTTTGGTGACATTAGCTCCATTGCCTTTCATTGTCTGGATGATTCATGTCGTACGTGATCGCTTGCGTTTTGGCTTTGAAAAGATTGATCGCATGTGGTCTGAGGTGACCAACATCTTGGCTGATACTATCCCGGGCATTCGGGTAGTTAAAGCATTTGCTCAAGAAGATCGTGAGCTAAAACGTTTTGTTGACTCCAATAAACATAACTTACAAATCAACGATCGCGTGAACCGCGTCTGGGGATTGTTTTCTCCTACGGTCACTTTGCTGACCGAAACAGGTTTACTAGTTGTGTGGGGATTTGGTATTTGGCAGGTTGCGCATCAAAAGGTAACCGTTGGTGTATTGATTGCCTTCTTAGCCTACATCGGACGTTTTTATATTCGCCTAGACTCGATGAGCCGGATTGTTTCTCATACCCAAAAAGCAGCTGCAGGAGCTAAGCGTATTTTTGATATTTTGGATCACGTATCGAGTGTTCCTGAGCCTATCAACCCAGCACCATTAGGACGCGTTCAGGGTCGTCTCTCCCTGAAGGGGGTAGGTTTTCGTTATGGCAATCGTGCGGTATCCAAAGGGATTGATTTAGATATTGCTCCTGGTGAAATGATTGGTTTGGTAGGGCATAGTGGTTCAGGTAAGAGCACCTTAGTGAATTTGATCTGCCGTTTTTACGATGTGAGTGCTGGTTCAATCTCTTTAGATGGGCGCGATATTCGCAGTATTCGGATTGCCGACTATCGCAAGCGTATTGGCTTAGTCTTGCAAGAACCATTCTTATTCTTTGGCACGATTGCAGAGAATATCGCTTATGGAAAGTCTGATGCGACTCGAGAAGAAATTATTGAAGCTGCACGCGCTGCCCATGCCCACGAATTTATTCTCAGGCTACCTTTGGGTTATGACTCCTTGGTTGGCGAACGTGGCCAATCTCTATCTGGTGGCGAACGTCAACGTATCTCGATTGCACGCGCACTCCTAATTAATCCTAGCATCTTGATCTTGGATGAAGCGACATCATCCGTTGATACAACGACTGAAAAAGAAATACAGCGCGCATTAGATAACCTTGTGAAGGGCCGCACCACCATTGCGATTGCACATCGCCTCTCAACCTTGAGAAAGGCTGACCGCCTCGTAGTCCTTGATAAGGGCGAGATTGTCGAGATTGGCTCGCATGAGCAATTGATGGAGGCTCAAGGCGCCTACTTCACTCTGTATCAGGCACAACTTCGTCATGCTGCCGAGTTGGTTGAGGGCGGAGCGATTGGCGAGAGCCTTGAGGAGTTACCAGAAGAGCAGCAGCAAGAAAAGCAAGTAGACAAATTAGAAGTCATTGCCAAGAACATTGGGGGCGGAGCATGAATAAGACCCACCAACTAGAACGAGATGCACTTGGAAATTTGATTTTCATCGACGCAGTGGGTGAGCGCCATATTGGTGTATATCCGGTACGAGCATTTCCGATTACTGCACCTAGCGCAGGCATTGGCATTATGAATCAGTCCGGCAAAGAAGTCTGTTGGTTTCCAGATGTTGCGCTGATTCCAGAAGCAGAGCTCACCCTCATTAAAGAAGAATTGGCTGCCCGAGAATTTATACCGGTCATTGAGAGAATTACCCAGGTCTCCACATTTGCCACACCAAGCATTTGGGATATTGAAACGGATCGTGGTCCAACGCGTATCCGCCTGAAGGGCGAGGAAGATATCCGCAGAATCGCTGGCAATACCTTACTGATTGCAGATTCAAATGGCCTGCAATTCATGATTAAAGACTCTACGAAGCTTGATAAAGTCAGTAAGAAGCTCCTCGATCGTTTCCGCTAGAGTCAAAGCCGATTTGCCGCTAAGCCACTCAATTCCTCATGAAAATGGCTTAGAGCATTATTTATGGGGGCTAACTGTGTATTTGTAGCGCTTTGAGCACGCCCCCTTGCCAACAAAAATCTAGCCTAATAGCCCTTAAGCCAATAGAGGGGCCATTAAAACGACCCTAATAAAAAGCATTTAAAGGCCTTTTTTTTAGTGAGACCTATTGCTAATTAACAACACCCCTCCAGTAGCCCCCTTAATAAGGGGTTTTTATGCTATAAAACTACAAACTTTTATAAGTTTTGCTGTTTTTATAACAAAAAAGGGTAAATAAAAATGAAAAAGAAATTATTGGTTGCTTCCTTATTGGCTTTGGCTGGTACAGGCGCAATGGCACAATCAAACGCGTTTGAAGGTTTTTCTGCTGGTGTAAAGGTGAGCTCAGTAGGTACCTCCACAACCATTTCAGATAACGCTGGTTCAGTTAATCTTGGCCAGCAATCTATCGTTCCAACGGTTGAACTTGGATACGCATACGGTGTTTCTAAAGAAATCGTATTGGGCTTAACCGCGACCTATGACTTGACAGAAACCAAGGCAGGCAGTGTGAATAATGTCAACTTAAAAGGTGAAAACCATTACAGTATTAACTTCAAGCCCGGTTATGTGTTTAACAATACAACTCAGGTTTATGCAATTGTGGGCTATAACAGCATGACTGGAAAAATAAGTAACGGTGGTGCAAAAGCTACTTCTACCTATAACGGTTTTGGTGGTGGCGCTGGTATCCAGGCTTTAATAAGCAAGAATATTTATGTTCAGGCTGAAGTGCAACAGCTCACCTATGATTCAAAAACATTTAGTGGCGTTACCGTCAAGCCAAGCGCTACTGTTGGAACACTTGGTTTAGGATACAAGTTCTAAATTAAGCATTTGTTTTTACTAAAAGCCACCGTAATAGGTGGCTTTTTTTATTGCTTCAATGCAAAGCTTCTACAGTGAACGCGTCATTACCTTACCATTAAGCTCATTTTGAGCCCGCAAAGCAGAGAAGGGTCGACAGCTTAAATCCACAGCACGGCATGCTACTGCTAGGGTAAATACTTAGATGCAATTCAAGATTGGCTAGATATATAACCATATTCACTTTGTGCTTTTTTATTGATTAAATGCAGTTTTTTAGCCTAGATATAAGTACACTGAAATTGTCTTTGGCTTGATTGATAGGGGTTTACACTCGCTTGTAGACACTTGTGTTGATCGATTTTGAAATTATTGATGGTTGTCAAGTTCAAGTTGCCCATCTTGTTTAAAAATCACAGACATTCAATAAGCCAAAAATAAATTGGCAAACCACCTATAGGAGCGCATTAATGAAGATGAAGTTAAAAGGGGCATTGATTTCCACCGCATTAGCCCTCGGTGTCGCTGGCGTTTCACCTGTATTTGCTGCATGGGAACCCACTAAGCCTGTTGAGTTCATCATTCCTGCTGGTCCTGGCGGTGGTGCTGATCAAATGGCGCGCATGATTCAAGGAATCATCACTAAAAATAATTTAATGAAGCAGGCTGTTATTCCTGTGAATAAAGGTGCTGGTGCTGGAGCTGAAGGCTTCTTGGCAATGAAAGAAGCTAAAGGTGATCCAAATAAGATCGTGATCACACTCTCAAACTTGTTTACTACTCCATTGGCAACCGGTGTTCCATTTAATTGGCAAGACATCACCCCAGTAGCGATGTTGGCGCTTGACCAATTTGTTTTGTGGGATAACGCAGAAAAGCCATATAAGACAGCCAAAGAATATATTGATGCTGCTAAAGCAGCTGGCCCAGGTAAGTTCAAAATGGGCGGCACTGGCTCTAAGCAAGAAGATCAAATCATTACAGTAGCTATTGAAAAAGCAACTGGCGCTAAATTTACTTACATCCCATTTAAAGGGGGTGGCGACGTAGCTGTTCAGCTTGTTGGTAATCACATTGATTCTTCTGTAAATAACCCAATTGAAGCAGTGGCTCAATGGCGTGCTAACAAATTACGTGCATTGTGTGTATTTGATGACACCCGTATGCCTTACAAAGAAAAAATTACCGATACCCAATCTTGGTATGACGTACCCACCTGTAACGAGGCAGGTGTAAAAACTGACTACGTGATGTTGCGCGGTATTTTCATGGCTCCAGGCGTAACTCAAGAGCAGGTTGATTTCTATATTGAGTTGTTCAAAAAAGTACGTGCCACTCCAGAATGGAAGAAGTTCATGGCTGATGGTGCATTCAATCAGACATTTATGACTGGTAAAGAGTTTAGAAACTGGCTCACATTAAATGAAGCTTTGCATAAGCAGTTAATGACTGAAGCTGGATTCTTGGCTAAGTAATTTGTAATAAATCTGATAGGACCTCCACTCGGGGGTCCTATTTTTTAAGTAACGTATTAATTAACTTTATTGATAAACAAAGCAAATGTCTGAACATACAAATAATTCAAATCAAGAATCGGCAATTAGCGTCAGAGCAATGGATATCATCACTTCGATCGTGTTCCTTGCGATTGGTCTAACGGTAATGGTTGGAAGTCTCAAGTTAGGCGCGAGTTGGGGTAGTGATGGCCCAGAAGCGGGATATTTCCCGTTCTATATCAGCTTGATTATTCTGCTTTCAAGCACAGTCACTCTTTACCAAGCTGCAATCGTCAATAAGAAAAAGAAAACAGAGTCATTTGTCGATAGCGAGCCTTTAAAGCAAATTTTGGCCGTGCTTTTACCGGCGATCGTTTTTGTGTTGGGAGTGCAATTGATCGGTATTTATGTTTCTTCAGCCCTCTACATCGCTATCTTTATGGTGTGGCTAGGAAAATATCCAATTTGGAAGGCGGTTGCTGTTTCTGTTGGGGTGAGCGTAGCCCTGTACCTCATGTTCGAGTTCTGGTTCCAGGTTCCATTGCCACATGGCTCATGGTTCAATCCACTCGAGTTTGTTGGTGTGAACTAAAAAATAAAAAAGATTAGATAAAAGGAGTACGAGTTGGAAGAAATTAACGCTCTATTCAACGGCTTTGCTGTTGCAATGACCCCATTTAACCTGTTACTCATGCTTGTGGGAGTAACGCTTGGTGTGATTATTGGTGTGTTGCCAGGATTGGGTGGTGCCAACGGCATCGCCATTCTGTTGCCATTGACTTTCACTATGCCGCCAACATCAGCCATCATCATGCTCTCCTGTATTTATTGGGGCGCTTTGTTCGGTGGTGCGATTACATCTGTCCTATTTAATATTCCTGGTGAGCCCTGGTCGGTTGCGACAACCTTTGACGGTTATCCAATGGCCCGTAATGGCAAAGCAGGTGAGGCACTCACAGCCGCATTTACATCTTCTTTCGTTGGTGCGTTCTTTGCCATCGTGATGATTACCTTCTTGGCGCCGTTGGTCGCTAAGTTTGCGCTCCAGTTTGGTCCCCCGGAGTTCTTCTCGGTGTACTTGCTGACCTTCTGTAGTTTCGTGGGGATGAACAAGGGATCGCCATTCAAAACGATTTCTGCCATGATGCTGGGCTTCGCCTTAGCTACTGTTGGTATGGATACAGTTACTGGTCAATTGCGTTTGACATTTGGTAATCCAGAATTAATGCGTGGCTTTGACTTCTTGATTGCTGTGATCGGTTTGTTTGGTATTGGCGAGATCTTGCTATCGATGGAAGAGGGCCTTGCATTCAAAGGTGCGGCTGCCAAGATTCGTGCTCAGGTAGTTTGGGAAACCTGGAAGCAGTTACCAAAATACTGGGCTACTTCATTGCGTAGCTGTTTGATTGGTTGCTGGATGGGTATTACTCCAGGCGGTGCTACTCCAGCTTCTTTTATGGCTTACGGCGTAGCGAAGCGCGTATCTAAAGAGGGTGATAAGTTTGGTACCGGCAAAATGGAAGGTATTGTTGCTCCAGAAACTGCAGCTCACGCTGCTGGTACAGCGGCACTTCTCCCAATGTTGTCTCTCGGTATTCCAGGCTCACCAACAGCAGCGGTATTGCTCGGTGGCTTGTTGATCTGGGGCTTACAACCTGGCCCATTGCTTTTCGTAGAGAAGCCAGACTTTGTTTGGGGCTTGATCGCTAGTATGTACTTGGGTAACTTGGCTGGCTTGTTCGTTGTTTTAACTTGCGTTCCACTGTTCGCCTCTATCTTGAGAATTCCATTCTCAATCATTGCGCCAGTCATTATTGTGATTTGTGCGGTTGGTGCATACACTGTTCACAATGCCATGTTTGACGTTTGGTTGATGATGGGCTTCGGTGTTCTAGGCTATGTCTTCAAAAAACTCGACTACCCAATGGCGCCAATGGTATTAGCCTTGGTATTGGGTGACCGTGCAGAAGATTCTTTCCGTCAATCCATGCTGTTCTCACAGGGAAGCCTAGATATTTTCTTCTCTAACTACTTGGTAGGCGGCATTACTTCTCTAGCCTTGTTGCTTCTCTTCTGGCCATTGATTGGTAAAGTCATTGGTAAGAAAAAAGCTGCTGCGGCATAAAGCCTAGCTGGTCAAAAGCCAGTCTGATCTAACTAAAAAGGGGCGCAAGCCCCTTTTTTAATGGCAAAGCAAAATTCCGCTAAAATTTCTTCATCATGAACTTCCACAAAAGCCGCCTCGTTCACTGGATTGCTGCAATTGCAATCGCAATGAGTGCGCTTGCGCCAGCAATGTCACAAGCGGTATCGCTTGCCAAGCATGGCGAAGGTTTTACGATGGAGATTTGCTCGGCCGATGGCAACCAGATGCAAATTAGCGTTCGGATGGATGATCAAGAAGTTGCGAATCAAACACAAGCTTGTCCTGATTGCGTTGCTCAAAGTAGCATCATCCCAGCATTTAATACCAATCTCACATTTGAAGCGCCAAACTCTTTTGCGTTGCTTCCAAAACTCTTTTATCAATCACCCAAACCACTTAGCGTTTGGATAACTCCACCTTCAGCGGCACCTCCAGCGCAAGCCTAAAAAATTTTAGGGCATAGCCTAGCTATGTAATGGGCAATCATATTGCCGAAATGTTATGTGGAGAAGTGATGTTTTTAAAGCCAGTCAAATCTATAGTTTTTGCAGTATTAGCAGTCTTGTCTTTGTCAGTCATTGCTGGAGCAAATGATCCGCTATTCATCAATCTTTCAACTGATGAGTTGCACCGCTCAACGATGGCAATTAACTTTGGTAAGCACCATTCCGCCAATGGTCATCCACTCACTATTTTCTTAAATGACAAGGCTGTTATGTTGGGTGTAAAAGCTGGGGCTACAAAGTTTTCTGACCAGCAGCAGGCTTTATCTGAAGTCATTGCTAGTGGAGCTCTGGTCATCATGTGCCCCATGTGTTTGAAGCAGGCTGGTTATGCTGAGGCTGATCTCTTGCCAGGCATAAAAATTGGAGGACCCAAAATGACTGGGGACGCCTTGTTTAAGGACGGCACCAAGACAATGAGTTGGTAGGGGGTCTGATCAGACAATAGGATAGTTTTTATTTGTAAGTTAGGGTCAAATGAGAATCATGCAAACTTGGTTAATGAAAAGAAATTGTTCCTTCTCGCCTAAACAGGTGGGACTTTTCTATTTATCAATCGTTTGCTTTTCGCTCTTGATAGCAGGTTATTTCTTGTTCATTGGTGTTTGGATGATCATCATCTTTACTTCGATTGAAATTTTGGCTCTAACGATAGCTTTGTATGTTTATACAAGACATGCCTTGGATTACGAAAAAATAACAATTGTTGGTAAACAACTCTTTGTAGAAAGAAGTTGGGGCGGAAAAATTCAGATTGATGAGTTAAATACTCTTTGGACAAAGTTGCATCGTAGTGGGACTGGAAAGTCGTCTTTAACTCTCAAGAGTTCAACTAAAGAAGTGCCCATTGGTTTTTTTGTAGTGATGAATGAGCAAGAGCAATTTGAAAAAGATCTCGAGAAATATCTCGGGGTGTAAGGTTAACTAAAAGGGGTATATATGAAACGTAATACATTGGCGTTATTAGTAGTGGCTTTGGCCTTTAATTTTTCAGTACAAGCGCAAGAGGCAAAAGTAGGCTCAATCAAGGTTGAGCATGCTTATACCCGTGCCACTGTTCCTGGACAACAGGTTGCTGGTGGTTTTATGAAGATTGAGAACAAGGGCACCAGTGGGGATCAATTGCTATCCGCAAGCTCGCCTGCTGCAGGTGAAGTTCAATTGCATGAGATGGCAATGGAAGGCAATGTCATGAAGATGCGTCAGGTAAAAGACATTACTGTGCCAGCTGGAGGTTCTGTTGAATTAAAGCCAGGCGGCTTACATCTGATGTTTATGAATATCAAGGCTCCATTGAGCGCTGGTGAAGCAGTGCCAGTAAAGTTGAAGTTTGCCAAGGCTGGCGAAGTTGAGGTGAAGATGCCAGTTAACGCCATGGGTCAAGCTGGTGGAGCAGCGAAGCACTAAGTTAGCACTTAGTAAGTACTAAGCATTTAGCTTCTTGATCTTCTGCAATAAAAAAGCCCCTGATTTTGTTCAGGGGCTTTTGTTTTTTGACTCTACTGATTACGTTAAATCTAAATCCAAATCAGTTACCGCACCTTTACTTGCACTACTTGCAGTGCTCGCGTACTTAGCAAGAAGGCCGCGGGTATAGCGTGGCTTAGGTTGTTTCCAGGCAGCTCTACGCTTAGCAATTTCTTCGTCGCTAACGTTGAGCTGGATGAGGAGCTTATGCGCATCGATAGTCACTGAGTCACCTTCATTGATTAGGGCAATCGTGCCACCAACATAGGCTTCAGGAGCAACGTGACCAACCACCATGCCCCAAGTGCCACCAGAGAAGCGACCATCAGTGATGAGACCTACAGTCTCACCTAAACCTTGACCAACGAGGGCTGAGGTAGGAGAGAGCATCTCACGCATACCGGGGCCACCTTTAGGACCTTCGTAACGAATGATGACAACATCACCATCTTTGATCTTTTGAGCCATGATGGCTGCCATAGCATCATCTTCAGAATCAAATACACGGGCTGGGCCAGTGATCGATGGATTCTTAAGACCAGTAATCTTGGCAACACAACCCTCTGGAGAGATATTACCTTTCAGAATCGCTAAGTGACCTTGCTTATACAAAGGATTATCTAAAGTGCGAATCACTTTTTGATCTGCGCGCGGCACAGAAGGAATATCTTTCAGTACTTCTGCAATCGTTTTGCCAGTAATCGTCATGCAATCACCATGGAGTAATCCGCCATCCAAAAGGATTTTCATGACTTGTGGAATGCCGCCAGCTTGATGTAAGTCAGTGGCCAAATAAGTGCCAGAAGGTTTCATATCCACAATGACTGGAACACGCTTGCGAATGCGTTCAAAGTCATCAATCGTCCAGTCAATTTCAGCGGCACTAGTGATAGCCAAGAAATGCAATACCGCATTGGTGGAGCCCCCTACTGCCATGATGACGCTGACTGCATTCTCAATGGATTTTTTAGTGATGATGTCGCGTGGGCGTAAGTTATTTTTGATCGCCTCCACCAACACACGAGCAGACTCAGCGGCACTGACCACTTTCTCCTCATCTACGTTAGCCATGGTTGAGGAGTAGGGCAGACTCATGCCTAGGGCCTCAAATGAGGAGCTCATGGTGTTCGCTGTATACATGCCGCCACAGGAACCACTACCTGGACAAGCATTCTCCTCGACACCCTTTAAATCTTCTGCGCTTAATCTGCCGGAAGTAAATTCACCGACCGCTTCGAAGGCGGAAACAATATTGAGTTCTTTACCTTTGTAATGACCTGGCTTAATCGTGCCACCATAAACATAGATTGCGGGAACATTGGTGCGAGCAATCGCCATCATTCCGCCTGGCATATTTTTATCGCAACCACCAATCACAACCACGCCATCTTGCCAAAGACCGTTGACGCAAACTTCAATACTGTCAGCAATCACTTCACGTGAGACGAGGGAGTATTTCATACCCTCAGTACCCATGCCGATGCCATCAGAAACAGTAGGGGTGCCAAATACCTGAGCCTTTGCACCTGCTTCTTCCAGGGCATTAATTGCCGCATCTGCTAATTTTTGTAATCCACTATTGCAAGGAGTGATGGTTGAATGGCCATTGGCAACACCAACCATGGGCTTTGAGAAATCATTTTCCTTGTAGCCCATGGCGTAATACATCGATCGGTTGGGTGCGCGGGCGACTCCCTCGGTGACCATACGTGAGCGTTCATTAAGGCGTTTCATGCTGTATTACTCCAGAAAAGGTTGGTGTCGAAAGGTTCTATTGTGCCGTGGGAACTGCTTTAGGGTTAATTGCTCTATTGAAGACTGGGAAGGGATCAATATATTGCAACGCAATAAGAAATAGTGAATAAATTCATAGAGGTAGATTGTAATTATTAGCCATGAAGCTAATAGCTTGATCTAGCTTACTACTGTAAATTAGGTAAATCATTACTTTTCCCTTTGAATTCAATGACTAAAGTCGGCCATATCTTCTTAATTGACGATGACGAATCAATGCGTATCTCGCTTGCGAGAATGCTTCGTGAGTTGGGGTATTTAGTGGAGGATTACGCCTCAGCCACTATTTTTCTAGAAAAGTCTGTCCCAGTATCGCCGGCAGTCATTCTCTTGGATATGCAGATGCCAGATATGACAGGCTTAGATCTGCAAGAAAAATTGCTTAAATTGGGTCGTAAGACCCCCATTATCTTTGTCAGCGGCCAAAGCCACCCTCATCAAATTGTTTCAGGTCTGAAGAAAGGGGCGGTCGATTTCTTATTTAAGCCCTTCAATTTGGATGAATTGCTCAAGGCCGTAGCTGATGCGGTTGATTTTGACAGTCGCCAGTTAAAGCGGATCTCTCAAGACGTAGAAACTAGAAGGGATTACGTTAGCCTAACGCCAAGAGAGCGTGAAGTCTGCGGTTGGTTGGTTAAGGGACTCCTTAATAAAGATATTGCTGTCAAATTAGGAACTACTGATGCCACCATTAAGGTTCATAAAGCTAGGGTGATGGATAAGATGCATGCAGATTCACTCCAAAGCTTAGTGAAAAAGTTTCTAGAGTCCGATTTGGGGAGTCACCCTTTAAGTAATTAGCTTTGTGGCTAATTACTGCTGCACCATTTTGGGGTTAGTATCAGTTTTATTACTTTTATCAATACAGATAATAGATTATGAATAAGTCATCAATACTAGGAGAGATTCGCAAAGAGGCTTTTACTAAGGCTAGGGAAAGTCTTGGCTTAAGCACGAAGGATTTATCTGGTATGGCTTGCCTCTCAGTGCGCCAAATAGAGCAAATTGAAAATGGGGGGATGACCTCCTTCTATGGTCCTCAAATCAAATTTGTCGCTGCAAAAAAAGTTGCGGCCCTACTCAAATTAAAAGAAGAGGATGCTTTTGATTTTGGTCAGAAAGCCTCACCAGAAAAAATACTAGAGACTATCGTTGAAGAAGTAGAAAAAGTAGAGATCGTAGAAAAAACACCGGCGCCAAAAGAAGAATCTAAACCACAGCAAGCGGAGGAGGCACCCAAAGCTGTCATCAGAAATCCCGAGCCGGAAATGCCCTATGACGCTAGTAAAGCAGTGGCACAAAGTAATCCCCAAAAGAGACTCATTGTTTTATTGGGCGTGGCTGCAGCACTTGCGTTTGCAATAGTGAATCTGCGCCCTCTGTTTTTCCCTGAGCCGCCTAAAGAAGAGATTGTGCTGGTGGAGGCGGCCGCTCCAGTCAGTGCCATTGTAGAAGAGGCTAAGCCGGCCGTACCAGCATCAACAGCAGTCCCTAGCCCAGTAGTGGCGGCTGCTGTGCCTGCTGCGATTATTTCTTCAGAGTGTCCAGCAATGGATGCATCAGCGGTGACTTATAAGCCTGATGCTCCGAAAAAGTCTGGCGATATGGTTTATATGCAATCAAAGACGGCGCAAACCGTTTGCGTGATTGATGCCTCAGGCAAGAATCAAAATAAAACTTTGGAAGCTGGGGCAGGGGCAAGTATTTATGGCAAGCCCCCTTTTAAAGTGCTCACATTGGGATTAAATCAAGTGGACTTATATTTCCAGGGCACTAAGGTGCGTGCAAGCGGTGCTAGCAAGACAATTATTTTGGAGGCTGCTGAAGTAGGCCAGCCCGCAGTTTCGTCAGATTCTCAGTTGCGCTGAGAATCTGTTCTAGTTTGGGCAGTAATCAAACTGCAGCTTCGTCTGTTTCACCAGTACGAATACGAATCACTTGTTCAACAGCAGTAACAAAAATCTTTCCGTCACCAATTTTTCCAGTGTGTGCAGCTTTCGTAATGGCTTCGAGAGCGGCCTCAACGCGATCGCCTGGAACAACGGCTTCGACTTTGACCTTAGGTAAGAAGTCAACTACGTATTCAGCCCCACGATAGAGTTCTGTATGCCCTTTTTGGCGACCAAAGCCTTTAACTTCGGTTACGGTCAGGCCAGTAACACCTACTTCTGCTAAAGCCTCACGAACCTCGTCAAGTTTGAACGGTTTAATGATTGATGTAATTAATTTCATTTATTCCCCCTAATGCAGTAATCATACCTAGAACTCAAATATAACGCTAAAAACGATCAGCTCAATCGATTTTTAGGCTCTAAATTGTGAGGTAATGGGGTAGCGCCAGTCGCGACCAAAAGCACGGGTAGTTACACGAACTCCAGGAGGGGCTTGGCGACGCTTGTATTCATTTAATTTGATCAGGCGGGTAACCTTCTCTACGCTCTCAGAATCAAAGCCAGCGGCAATGATTTGGTCAATGGATTGGTTCTGTTCCATATAGCGCTCTACGATGGCGTCTAAGACTTCATAAGAAGGCAGACTGTCCTGATCGGTTTGGTCAGGGCGTAATTCGGCTGAAGGGGCACGCGTCAAAATACGCTTCGGTATGACGGGTTTAATGCTATTGCGGTAATCGCAGAGTCGATACACCAAAGTCTTAGCAATATCTTTAATCACCGCAAAGCCACCAGCCATGTCGCCATACAAAGTGCAATAGCCAACAGCCATCTCACTCTTATTGCCGGTTGTTAAAACTAGGCGCCCAGTTTTATTAGAAAGAGCCATGAGCAAGGTGCCACGGACGCGGGCCTGAAGATTCTCTTCAGTAGCGTCTATCTTCAAGCCTTTGAACTGGTCTGCTAAGGAGGCTTCGAGAGCATCTACCGGGCCGCTAATGGGAATCTCGTCATATTGCACGCCTAGATTCTTGGCTAGTTCACTGGCATCAATCCAGGAGATGTCTGCTGTATAGCGCGAGGCCATCATCACTCCGCGGACTTTGTCAGCGCCTAAAGCATCAACCGCAATGGCCAACACTAAAGCAGAATCTACACCACCCGATAGACCAATGATGACCCCTGGAAAATGATTTTTAGTAACGTAGTCGCGTACCCCAAGAACCAGCGCTTGATAGGCTTGAGCCTCAACGCTTTGGGGCGGTTTAATGAGACCCTTCTCTAATTGACCGGAGGGGCTGATGTCAACGATACCTAAGCCAGTTTCAAACTGAGGCATCGCCATGACAACATCCCCCTGACTATTTAATGCAAACGATCCGCCATCAAAGACGAGTTCATCTTGACCGCCAACGGAATTGACATAGATCAAAGGCATCTTGGTTAGTGCAATGTGCTCGCGCAGCACATCAATGCGCAAGGCCTCTTTTTTCAGGTGATAGGGCGATGCATTAGGAACTAGCAAAACTTGAGCCCCTGCAGCATGCGCTTGTTTGGCGGGACCAGCATGCCATGCATCTTCACACAGAATCACGCCATACCGAATACCTTCGCATTCAAATACGCAGGCGTCTTTGCCAGGAATAAAGTAACGCACTTCATCGAATACTTCATGGTTCGGCAATACTTGTTTGGCATAGCCTGCGATTACTTTGCCATTTTGTAAAACAGAGGCATAGTTTTGTAGGCCGGCTAAGGTATTTCTGGGGTGCCCTACCACTACAGTGAGACCTAAGTATTGGGCAAGTTCTTTCATTAAGAGATCAAGCTCTTGCTTTGCCGCTTCTATGAAAGCGGGGCGGAGTAATAGATCTTCTGGGGGGTAGCCAGTGAGCGCAAGCTCTGGAGTGACTACGAGTTTGGCACCTTGCTTAAAGGCATCTTGAGCAGCCTTGTGAATCAGTTGCGCGTTGCCAGCCAAATCCCCCAACATTGGGTTCATTTGAACTAGGGCAATTTTTTGCGTACTCACTCCGATTCACAAAGCCTTTACTAATAAATTAAGCGCGCTCTTTATTGTAGCGTTCAATGCCTTCCAGAATTTCTGTATGCGCATCTGCAACACCACCCCAGCCTTTTACCTTAACCCATTTACCAGGCTCGAGATCTTTATAGTGCTCGAAGAAGTGTTGGATTTGATTGAGGCGTAATGGATTAATATCTGCTGGCTTTTGCCAATGGGTATAGATCGGCAAAATTTTGTCTTCTGGAACGGCCAATAATTTGGCATCTTGTCCGCCTTCATCTTCCATCTGCAAAACACCAATGGCGCGGCAACTTACAACGACACCTGGAATAAGTGGGAATGGCGTAATGACCAGTACGTCAACAGGGTCACCGTCACCAGCGATAGTTTTATTGATATAGCCATAGTTGCATGGATAGTGCATCGCAGTGCCCATAAATCGGTCTACGAAAATCGCACCACTTTCCTTGTCAACTTCATACTTGATTGGATCCGCATTCATCGGGATCTCAATAATGACGTTAAAGCTTTCAGGAATCTTTTTTCCCGGCTTGACGTTGTCCAAACTCATAAAAACTCCAATTGGTGATTAGTAAATACCCTGATATTAGCAAATAGGCTCAGGGGTGATTCTGATACATACTGATACAGCTTTAGAGCTCTAGTTTAAAGCTTTAAAAAACTAGGCTGATATAGGCGCTAGATATATAAAACAATAGGATCAACTTTAGGGAGTTCAAGCATGAGTAATATCACTTTAGGCTTGTATTTTGCCTTGGCATGCGGTGTTCTGGCCGTGATTTACGGTTTTGTGATGCGCAGCTGGATTTTGAAGCAAAGTACGGGCAACGCCAAAATGCAGGAGATTGCTGAAGCGATTCAGCAGGGCGCTGCCGCTTATTTATCACGCCAATATAAAACGATTGGGGTCGTTGGGGTGGTTCTCACCATCCTCATGGCGCTCTTCTTGGACTTTGCAACTGCGATCGGCTTTGTGGTTGGTGCAGTGCTCTCTGGAGCATGCGGCTTTATTGGCATGAATATTTCAGTTCGCGCAAACGTGCGCACAGCACAAGCGGCTACCGTAGGCATGAACGAAGCACTCAACGTAGCATTTAAAGGTGGCGCTATTACCGGCATGCTGGTGGTTGGTCTTGGCCTCTTGGGGGTTGGCTTATTCTTTATGTTCCTCGTATCGATAGGCGCAGGACAGGATCTCTCTTCTGTATTACATCCACTGATTGGATTGGCATTTGGTTCATCATTAATTTCTATCTTCGCGCGTCTTGGTGGCGGTATCTTCACCAAGGGTGCAGACGTTGGTGCTGACTTGGTGGGCAAGGTAGAAGCCGGCATTCCGGAAGATGACCCACGTAATCCAGCGGTGATTGCCGATAACGTCGGTGACAACGTTGGCGACTGCGCAGGGATGGCAGCAGACCTCTTTGAAACTTATGCAGTAACACTGATCGCAACGATGGTACTCGGCTCTTTGATGGTGACTGGTGCGCCAGTAGCGGCCGTTATTTACCCATTGGTATTGGGTGGCGTCTCCATCATCGCCTCTATCATCGGCTGCTCTTTTGTAAAAGCAACGCCTGGCATGAGAAACGTGATGCCAGCTTTGTATAAGGGCCTCATCATTGCAGGTGGCTTGTCATTAGTAGCGTTCTACTTTGTGACGAACTTCATCATGCCCGATGATGCTTTGGGTATTCCTGGTAGCCAGTGGCGTTTATTTGGTGCCACAGTAGTAGGTCTCCTACTTACTGCAGGCTTGGTGTGGATTACTGAGTACTACACCGGCACTCAATTTAAGCCAGTGCAGCATATTGCTGAGGCTTCTACTAAAGGTCACGGTACTAACATCATTGCGGGCTTAGGCATTTCTATGAAGTCCACTGCATACCCAGTACTCTTTGTATGCGCAGCAATTTTTGCGGCTTACTGGTTGGCTGGTTTGTACGGTATTGCAATCGCAGCGACCGCCATGTTGTCTATGGCAGGAATAGTCGTTGCTCTAGATGCATATGGCCCGATTACTGATAATGCAGGTGGTATTGCTGAGATGGCCGGTTTGCCACAAACAGTTCGCGATATTACCGATCCATTGGATGCTGTTGGTAACACTACTAAAGCTGTGACCAAAGGATATGCGATTGGTTCGGCTGGCTTAGCTTCACTGGTATTGTTCGCTGACTACACCCATGCGCTAGAGGGTATTGGCCAACAAGTTTCCTTTGACTTGTCTAACCATATGGTGATCATTGGCCTCTTTATTGGCGGCATGATTCCTTACTTGTTTGGTGCGATGGCGATGGAAGCAGTAGGTCGTTGCGCTGGTGCAGTTGTGGAAGAAGTGCGTCGCCAGTTCCGTGACATCCCCGGAATTATGGAGGGCACTGCTAAGCCTGAGTACGGCAAGGCAGTCGATATGCTCACCACTGCAGCTATTAAGGAAATGATTGTTCCTTCTCTATTACCAGTGGTTGCGCCGATCGTAGTGGGTCTCTTGTTAGGGCCTGCTGCATTAGGCGGCTTACTCATGGGTACGATTGTGACCGGCTTATTTGTGGCGATCTCAATGTGTACTGGTGGTGGTGCTTGGGATAACGCCAAGAAATACATCGAAGAAGGTAACTTCGGCGGTAAAGGTTCTGAAGCGCATAAAGCAGCAGTGACTGGTGATACTGTAGGCGATCCCTACAAAGACACTGCTGGTCCTGCAGTGAACCCACTCATCAAGATCATTAACATCGTGGCATTGCTGATCGTGCCATTGTTGCCGGTGATAAGTCGCTAAGAAACAGCATCAAAGCAGCAAACTAAAACGCCTAGCAATGCTAGGCGTTTTTTATTACTCAACAAGAATCAACAAATAGAAAACTTAATCCAAAGTTTCCAAATAACGCTGCGCATCTAATGCAGCCATACATCCTGTACCTGCACTAGTGATAGCTTGACGATAGATATGGTCTTGCACGTCGCCTGCAGCAAACACGCCAGGGATATTGGTGGCAGTAGCATTGCCCTCTAAGCCCGAGTGCGTTTTGATATAGCCATTATTCATGTCTAGCTGATTAATAAAGAGTTCCGTATTAGGTTTGTGGCCAATCGCAATGAAGGCGCCAGTGATAGCGATATCTTCTGTGCTGCCATCTTGTTTCTTGATGCGCACACCAGTCACACCTTTTTCATCGCCCAGAACTTCATCCAGTGTTGCATTGAGCTTGAGCTCTACTTTGCCTTCGGCAACTTTGGCCATGAGGCGATCATTTAGGATTGGCTCTGCACGGAATTTGTCACGACGATGAATGACAGTAACTTTCTTTGCAATACCGGTCAGGTAGAGCGCCTCTTCAACTGCGGTGTTGCCACCCCCCACTACGCAGACATCTTGATTGCGATAAAAGAAACCATCGCAAGTTGCGCAACCAGAAACACCGCGACCCATAAATGCCTCTTCACTTGGCAGGCCAATGTATTGGGCAGAAGCACCAGTGGAAATAATGAGGGCATCACAGGTATAAGTTCCAGAGTCGCCAACTAAGCGAATAGGCTTTTCTGTGAGTGCTGCTGTATGAATGTGGTCAAAAATGATCTCGGTATTAAAGCGTTCAGCATGCTTCAAAAAGCGGTCCATCAGCTCTGGTCCTTGAACCCCATCGGCATCAGCCGGCCAGTTTTCGACATCAGTAGTGGTCATTAATTGACCCCCTTGAGCCAGGCCAGTAATGAGGGTAGGCTTTAAATTGGCTCGGGCCGCATAGACTGCAGCGGTATAGCCAGCAGGGCCGGATCCGAGGATCAGAACTTTGGAGTGTTTTGGGGTATTTGTAGTCATACCCAAATTATAGGTTTGCTTGTTTACAATCGGTGGAACATGGCAAGAACTGTATATCCAAAGTCCAAGGCTCCAATGAGTCCTCAGCCCCCAGAGATGGATGGGCAGGGCAGGATGCCCCGCCTTCTCCTAGAGGCACGCTGGTTTATCTCCCTAGGCCTATGCCTGGGTTTATTGGCCATTTTGCTCACTTATTCCAAGGCTGATCCAGCCTGGTCCCACGCCAGTTTTGAGGCTCCTAGAAACCTCGGTGGTCGTTTTGGGGCTTATTTATCTGATCTGATGCTCTATATTTTTGGCATTTCTGCCTTTTGGTGGATTGTCCTCTTTGGCCGCCGCGTCCTTCATGGCTGGCGTGAGCTCTGGAGCATTCCACTTCCGCCCGATCCTGATGCCAAACCAGAATCCCTGCTGGTGCGCTGGTTGGGCTTTGGGCTGACCTTAGCCTGCAGCATGGGCCTTGAGTCGATTCGTATGCATTCCTTGTCCTGGCAGCTCCCAAGACCGCCTGGAGGCATCTTGGGTGAGTTGATTGGCGATCCCCTGCAGATGTCGCTCGGTTTTACTGGAGCAACGCTAGTTCTCCTTTTTGGCTTGTCTGCTGGCTTATCCCTGTTTTTACATTTCTCCTGGTTAGATATTGCTGAAAAAGTAGGGCGCTTCCTGGAAGTGACCTTTCTGCGCATTCGGGAGCGTCGCGATAGCGAAGAAGATCGCAAGCTAGGCGAAGCTGCTGCCGAAGAGCGTGAAGAGTTTGTTGAGGAGTTTCGTGGCCGCGTAGAAGTTGCAGCTCCCGTACAAATAGTGCGTGCACCGATAGAGATTCCAAAGAGTGCGCGTGTAGAGCGTGAAAAACAACAGCCATTGTTTGTAGATATCCCCGATTCTGAATTGCCACCGCTGGCATTACTAGATCCCGTACCGGAAGTAAAAGAAACAATTTCTGCGGATGTATTGGAATTTACTTCCCGCTTGATTGAGCGCAAGTTAGCTGAATTTAATGTCCAGGTAACCGTCATTGCTGCCTACCCTGGTCCAGTGGTGACTCGTTATGAGATTGATCCAGCAATTGGCGTGAAGGGTAGTCAGATTGTCAATCTCTCACGAGATCTTGCACGCTCACTGGGTGTTGTGAGTATGCGTGTCGTCGAAACTATTCCAGGCAAAACTTGTATGGCTTTGGAATTACCAAACCCAACACGCCAATCCGTCTATCTCTCTGAGATTTTGACCTCACAGGTTTATAACGATAATCATTCATTACTCACTCTTGCTCTAGGTAAGGATATTTCTGGTAGCCCAATGGTGGCCGACCTTGCGAAGATGCCTCACTGCTTAGTTGCAGGTACTACCGGCGCTGGTAAGTCAGTTGGTATTAATGCCATGATTTTGTCACTCCTCTTTAAAGCTAAGCCCGATGAGGTGCGTCTGATCATGATCGATCCAAAGATGCTCGAGATGGCAATCTACGACAAGATTCCCCATTTACTTTGCCCAGTAGTAACGGATATGAATCAGGCCTATAACGCGCTCAATTGGGCAGTCAATGAGATGGAGCGCCGCTACAAACTGATGAGTAAGTTTGGTGTGCGTAACCTTGCTGGCTTTAATAAAAAGATTTTGGAAGCTGAAGAGAAGGGCGAGAAACTCACCAACCCATTTAGCTTGACCCCGGATGATCCTGAGCCGATCTATAAAGCGCCAGTAATTGTCATCGTAATTGATGAGTTAGCTGACTTGATGATGGTCTCCGGCAAGAAGATTGAAGAGCTCATTGCCCGCATTGCGCAAAAAGCCCGTGCTGCAGGTATTCATTTGGTGTTGGCAACACAACGCCCCAGTGTGGATGTGATTACCGGATTGATTAAAGCGAACGTACCGACTCGTATTTCTTTCCAGGTCAGCAGCAAGATTGATAGCCGTACGATTTTGGATCAGCAGGGGGCAGAAGCCCTGCTTGGTATGGGCGACATGCTCTATATGGCACCAGGGACTGGATTGCCAGTGCGTGTACATGGCGCATTTGTATCAGATGATGAAGTGCATCGTGTGGTGGAGTGGCTTAAAGAGAAGGGCGAAGCCAATTACATTGATGGCGTACTTGAAGGTGCTGACGAATCTAATGTCGATGCCCTAACAGGTGAGGGTGGTGGTGAAGCAGATCCACTGTATGACCAAGCTGTAGCCATTGTTTTAGAGAACAAGCGCCCGTCCATCTCTTTGGTGCAGCGTCACTTACGGATTGGTTACAACCGTGCAGCACGCCTCTTAGAGGATATGGAAAAAGCAGGACTCGTATCGAAGATGGGTAATGGTGGTAATCGCGAGATCTTGCGCCGCCCTTCAGAATAAGGCAGTCATTTTGCAAAGACTCTTATCTGCAGTAATCTTTGGAACTGCCATGCTGTTTTCAGGCACAGCCCTCTCCCAAAGCGAGAGCGGCGCTGATCAATTACGTCAGTTTGTACGTAACTCCAAAACAGCCGAAGGTGATTTTGTACAACAACAGTTGCGCACACCCAAAGCAAATGAGCCGCAAGATAAAGGTTTGAAGTTGGTGCGCCAGACGCAAGGTCGCTTTGTATTTCAGCGTCCGGGACGATTTATCTGGGATACCCAAAAGCCATATGAGCAAAAACTGATTGCAGATGGAAAATATCTGACTTTGTGGGATAAGGATTTAAATCAAGCCACCATTCGTCCTGCAGGGCAAGCACTGGCAGCAACGCCTGCAGCGATTCTATTTGGTGAATCCTCTTTGGATCAGCATTTTGATTTAGTGGAGGGCGAGGAGCGTTCCGGCATGAAGTGGGTTGGGCTTTCTCCCAAGAAAGATCCCAATGCCAAAAGCGGCAACGATCTTCCTTATACAAAGATCTCAGTAGGCATGGCCAATGGCTTACCCAAAGCGCTAGAATTAATTGATGGTCTGGGAAGCGTGGTGCTGGTGACCCTAGATAAAATCCAGCTGAACGTGAATTTACCAGCAAATCGCTTCACTTTTACACCACCGGCCGGCGCTGAGGTCTTACGCTTAAACTAGAGCCACAATATTAATTAAGCATTAAACAAACCAAACAGAGCAACATATGATTGATCCCCAATTACTCCGTAAAGATATCGTCGCTATTGCAGCGCGCTTAGCTACTCGTAAATTTGAATTGGATGTTGAGAGGTTCAATACTCTTGAGTCTGAGCGTAAATCTTTACAAACCCGCACCGAAGAGCTGCAAGCCAAACGCAATCAGTTGGCAAAAGCCATTGGCATGAAAAAAGGTAAGGGCGAGGATGCATCTGCAGAGATGGCAGAGGCAAGTCAGATCAACGTCGATATGGAATCTGGTTCAGCACGTTTATCTATCCTCCAAACCGAGATATCTGATTTCTTAATGGGTATTCCCAACCTTCCAGATGAGTCTGTGCCAGCCGGCAAAGATGAGACTGAAAATAAAGAGATCAAGCGCTGGGGAACTGAGCCCATATTTGATTTTGAGACTAAAGATCACGTAGACCTTGGCGGTCCATTAGGCTTGGATTTTGAAGTTGCAGCCAAGATCAGTGGCTCACGCTTTGTCGTACTCAAAGGACCAATTGCTAGACTACATCGCGCCTTAGCGCAATTCATGATTGATACGCACGCAACGCATCATGGTTACCAAGAGGTCTACGCACCTTATATGGTGAATGCAGCCTCTATGCGCGGTACTGGCCAATTGCCGAAGTTTGAAGAAGATCTCTTTAAGGTTCCGCGCCAGATGGGTGGCGAAGACGAGGGTGGAGAATCAAAAACAGAAAACTTCTATCTCATACCAACCGCAGAAGTGCCCGTAACTAATTTGGTAAGGGATGAAATCGTCAACGCAGACAATCTGCCAATGAAGTATGTGGCGCATACACCATGCTTCCGCTCCGAAGCAGGTAGCTATGGTCGTGATGTGCGGGGAATGATTCGTCAACATCAGTTCGACAAAGTCGAGTTGGTACAAATCACCAAACCAGAGCATTCAATGCAAGCGCTTGAAGAATTGACCGGCCATGCCGAACGTATTCTGGAGCTACTCGAGTTGCCGTACAGAAAAGTATTGCTGTGTACCGGTGATATGGGATTTGGTAGTACCAAGACTTATGACTTAGAAGTATGGGTGCCATCGCAAAAGGCTTATCGCGAGATTAGTTCATGCTCGAGCATGGGCGACTTCCAAGCAAGACGGATGCAAGCGAGATTTAAAGCTGGCCAAGGTAAACCAGAATTGGTACACACCTTAAATGGTTCGGGCCTTGCTGTAGGTAGAGCATTGGTTGCTCTACTAGAGAACAAACAACAAGTCGATGGCAGCATTGCTATTCCGAAAGCACTGCAACCTTATTTGGGTAGTTTGGAAGTACTTAAGTCGATTTAATGGCCGGTTCGTAGCGGGGTTCAGATCTGACTTCATTCATAACTGAGGTGCCCATCTTCATTGAGGCTCTATGCCTTCTAAGTTCTTGAGCAAACTTTTTTCTATCAAATGGAGGCTTAGTTAATTTATTCTGCTTTAGGTTTTCGCTCATAGTGTGATTATTGGATTTTCACTGCCTAAATTCAAGAGATTTAAGCCCCTTGTGGTTGCGCGGATATTCTTAGCATGCCCGCTATAATTGCTCTTCGGTTCGGAGAGGTGGCAGAGTGGTCGAATGTACCTGACTCGAAATCAGGCGTACTGTCAAAGGTACCGAGGGTTCGAATCCCTCCCTCTCCGCCAAAACTAGTCAATAGTTTTTATTAAGAGTTTATTGGCTGCTGCAGCGTAATCATTCATTGTCTTCACAAGCTTAGCGGTCGGACGAACATACTTGATCCGTTTATCAGGCTCATCTAAATAATGCTCAATCCAGCCATCATTGACAAACCTGAGATAGTGTCCACGCACAGCTGTATAGGAGTGAGGGACTGAAGCAAACAGCTCTTTGATTGAGATGTTATTTTTGGCGTAGTTATTAATAGCTAGAACAAGAATTAAATCGTAGGCAATCAAAGAATTTTCTATTGGGAGGTGGTCTTTGGTCCAAGCACGTAAGGCAAAAATGCTGCCGATCATTAACTCATGGTTTTTACTAAACATCAATTCAATGTATCAGCTATGCAGCTCAATAGATAGCTAAACAGACATCTTAAAAAGATATATTTATACTATTTGGGATCATCAGAATTACTTCTAGAATAGAATCAATTCTCAATTATCCATGCTCATAATGAAAACTTCTGCTTACTTACCCCTCATTCTTGTTTTTGCTTTGTTTGCCTGCGGAACTCCAGACAGTGAGTTTGGGGTATACAAACAATCGGATGGTGCGATTGGGGTCCATGCCCCAAAAGGCGCTAAAGAGAATGAGGCTCAAGGAATGGCTCTTGCGGAATGCAAGAAGCTGGGAAAGCAGAATGCTGTAGCTGCTGAAAGTAGGAAAACGGTCAATGACCGTTTTCCAATGACTTATATCTACTTATGCCGATAAGTGACGATGAAGCCCTACTAAGGCTCTAGCTTAGCAACCATTTCTTAATCGACTTATTGACACACATGGCATCTAAAGCAAGCCCGAAGAATTCGGAACCATTGGTGACCATGCTCTCGATGGCTTCTACTTTTCCGGATTTAATGCCGCGTAAGTACGTTGCCGCACGATAGCGTAAGAAGTGCTCTGTTTGGCCTTCTTCATTTTCAGTAGTGCACAACTCAAGGCTGCCATAGCGTGTTTCTGGGTTGATGTTCAGAATCGCTAAACCTAGCGCACCAATTAATTTATCTGGAACCGGAATGGGTACATAGGAGTAGAGCGAGATCAGCATTTCTTGCTCGTCTACTTCAATAATATGGTCAATATCGAGAACATCTTGCTCAGTTAATTCTGTTTCACCAGAATCGCCACCACCAAAAGTAGATTCAAACTGCAACATTGCAGTATTGCTGCCTTTAGAAATCTCAATCATGTCAGGGTAGCCAAGCAAACCTTTCCACCAGTACATCAATGTGAAGGTGCAGGGCTTTACTTCTACAAGACCTTTACTGGTAGATTTGGCGAAGTAAAGACCATAAAACTCATCGTCTTTCTCAAGACCATATTGATCTACTTTAGAAGATTTAGCTGCTACTTTCTTGACCGCTTTTTTAGCCACCTTCTTTGCTGCTGGTTTTTTGATAGCTGGTTTCTTGGCGGCCATCTTTTTCACTACCTTTTTAGCGGTTTTCTTGGTTGCCGGCTTCTTAGTCGCCACCTTCTTAACAACCTTCTTTGCAGGGGCTTTTTTTACCGCCTTAGTAGCTACCTTCTTTTTTGCTGGAGATTTCTTTGTAGCCATGGTTTATTACCCTTCGTTTGCTGTTAATGAGCTGCAGTACTGATAGATATTACTGCAAGTTCTTGATACTTTTAATACGGGCTTTATAAGGCTTGTTCTGCTGATGGCCGGGAAAGACTTACGATCCCGATGGGCTCGATATAGAATGAATCCGTAATGACTAAAACTCTCAAAATCACTCTGATCACCTTTGCGGCTATCTTAACCCTGGGAGGTCTGGGGGCTTGGTATGCCGCATCATCTATCAACCCAACGCAATTAACTCAATTACTTAGTTCCGCAGTGAAAGATGCCACGGGACGGGATCTCAAAATTGCAGGGCCAGTAAGTCTCAAGATTTTTCCTTCAATTGGCGTCAAGGCTGAACAAGTTACCCTAAGTAACGCTTCATGGGCAAGTCAATCCCAAATGCTGGCTTTAAAGCAGATTGAGCTCGATGTGAAGTTATTTCCTCTGTTTTTAGGACGCGTAGAAATTAGCAGCATCAATCTTGTTGGACTTGATGCGTATTTGCAGACCAATCAAGTAGGGCAAAGCAATTGGAATTTATCGTCGCCAGTCACTGCTAGTAATTCAAAAAGTAGTTCTAGTACTTCTAGCAATCCTCCCCAAGCATCTTCTAGTGACAACATTTTGATGACAATCGAAGCCATTCGCGTTTCTGATGCACGCATTAGCTATCAGAATGGAGATAATCCAATCAAGCTGTTGGAGATACCAAAGCTTTCTCTCATGGCTGAGGGCAGCAAAACGGCTATCTTGCTGGATCTTCAATATG
Source organism: Polynucleobacter sp. UB-Piko-W3 (assembly GCF_018881635.1). Lineage (GTDB taxonomy): Bacteria > Pseudomonadota > Gammaproteobacteria > Burkholderiales > Burkholderiaceae > Polynucleobacter. The sequence continues at coordinate 1,056,762 of NZ_JACVPY010000002.1, read as the reverse complement.
CCAATTACAAATTAGGCCTCAAAGGTAATATGGGCTCGGTGCGCCAGACTATCGTCGATTGGGACCAGGCTCCCTTGAAGACAAGTCTGGATTTGACGCTGACTCTCAATGGAAAGTCCTTAGATATCACAGGCAAGATTGATAAAGAGCCCAAGGTATCGCCACAATTCGATATCAAGCTGGAGTCTAAATCGTTTGACTTGGCTCCACTAGTCGCTGCTTCCATCGCATCTTCTGTCGGAAAATCAACAGGACTAGTAAAGCCTATCAGTACTCAGAGTAAATATTTCTTTAGTGATGATGCGTTGCCATTTAATTTACTGCCAAACGCTAATGGAAGCATTGCACTCAATATGAATGAACTCAAGCTACCAAATTTGACGGCCCTGAAGGACATGAGCGGCACCATTGCATTCAAAGGTGACAAGATTGATATTAACAATCTGAAATTTGAGTTAGGTAAAGGGCAGGCCCAGGCACAAATTTCGCTCTCACAGATCAGCAGCGCTGCGCCTGCAGTCTCTATGAAGGCACTTGCTAAAGGATTTACTTTGGAGCAAGTAGTCGTTAGCAGTGACTCCAGTGCCAAGGTGAGCGGGGGAGATGTTCAAGTTGCCTTAAATCTATCTGGCAGAGGAAAAAGTTTGCATCAGATAGTTGGGGGTGCAAATGGTTCTGCGCAAATGACGGTGGGCAATGCCCGCATTGACTCAAGGCTGCTAAATGCTGCTGGTGACCTAGCTATCACAATCATGGATACATTAAATCCAATGCGCAAGCAAAGCAATCAGACTGTGTTGGAGTGCGCCGTTGCTTATTTGCCAGTCATCAATGGCATGGTGAATGTGAAAGATTCAGTTGGGGTAGTGACTGATAAATTAAACATTGTGTTGTCGGGTGCGGTGAATTTGAATAGTGAAGCAATCAATCTCAAGATTGATCCCCATCAAAAATCTGGTCTGACTACAGGGGTTGACTTAGGTAGCTTGGTGCAACTTGAGGGTACTTTGCAAAATCCCAAGGCTGGTATTAATAAAGAAGGGGTTGTTAATAGCGCGGTATCTATCGGCTTAGGCTTTTTAACCGGCGGGATGAGTATTGCTGCAGAGAATGTAAGGTCCATGAGCACCAAGAGGCAGCCCTGCAAAACGGCGCTGCACTCTTGGGCAGATATCTATCCAGGATCTAATTAATTGAGTTTTTAGAAGACTAGGCCACTGATAAAGAGGCTGAATAAAGAAATAAAGATGCTCGCAAAGAGCGCGGTCCAGAAGCTAGAAATCGTAAAGCCACTAACGACTGACGATACTAGCATCAAGACTAAAGCATTGATAACCAATAAAAATAAGCCCATCGTAATTACCGTTAAAGGTAAGGTAAACAAAATGAGTAATGGTTTAACGATGGCATTGGCGAATCCTAAGAGCAGTGCTGCAATGATGAGTGACCCTCCATCAGCAAAACGCAAACCACTAAATATATAGCTAGCTACCCATAGGGATAGGGAAGTGAGTCCCCATTGAATTACAAATAGCGTTAAGTTGCCCATGATTTTCTGCCTTTTCTTCTGATGAGAAGTTGTTAGAGGATGGTTCTTACAGGATGATCTTATCAGTCATCTAATAGTGCGGGGGGATTTCATCTTTGAGGCTGCCACCACCACCGCCAGAGCTGCTGGCCTGTTCTTTAATGGCTTTTAGCTCGCGATACAGAAATTCAATTTGTTGCTGTTGCTTATAGACAGTCTCATTGAGTTTTTCAATCAAGTCTTCAGTAAAGCTCAATTTGATTTCTAGATTAGTAATGCGCTCATCACTCATATAACTTACCTTTTATTCTGAGACAAGCTCAAAACGCCCATCTTCCATTTCTGCTTTTGGCCTAATCCAAAAATCATGCGATTGCATTGATTCATAAACGTAGGCTGGCTCAAGAGAGGCTTCAACATTTGCTAATAAGACGACTTTATAAAATCCACCCGTCTTTAGATGTTTTAGTTTGCTGCCGGGCTTAAAGAGTCCCGCATCAGGGGCAGCCATTTTGGGCTTAGTCATGTCAACAATGTACTTTCTCAGTATGATCTTGTGATGGCAAATCCCATCCCATACTCCATTCTAGATATATCTCCCATTCCTCAGGGTTTTACTGCAGCTGATGCCTTGCGTAATTCTTTGGATCTTGCTCAGCATGCTGAAAAATGGGGCTATACCCGCTATTGGGTGGCTGAACATCACAATATGACAGGGAATGCGAGTTCTGCAACAGCAGTATTGATAGGATATTTGGCAGCAGGAACAACGCATATTCGAGTAGGGTCTGGCGGGGTGATGCTGCCTAACCATGCCCCTTTAGTGATCGCAGAGCAGTTTGGCACTTTAGAGTCTCTGTATCCTGGACGAATTGACTTAGGTCTAGGCAGGGCGCCTGGTGCTGACCAAATGACAGCAAGAGCCTTGCGTCGAGATCTGCTTGGTAGTGATGATCGGTTTCCACAAGATGTGCGCGAATTGCAGCATTATTTTGGCCCGATTCAGGAAGGTCAGACTGTCAGGGCAATTCCTGGCGCTAACACTGAGGTACCAATTTGGATTCTAGGCTCTAGTCTTTATGGCGCTCAGCTAGCTGCGCATTTTGGCTTACCTTATACATTTGCCTCACACTTTGCACCCGATCAATTATTGGAGGCAATGAGGATTTATCGTGAGCTCTTTAAGCCCTCAGATAAATTAGATAAACCGTATTGTGCTTTTGTGATGAATGTTGTGGCTGCTGATACAGATGAAGAGGCTGCTTATCTATTTACAACCCTGCAGCAAAATGTGGTTCGCATGCGGCGTAATACCCGTGGTCAATTACCACCACCAATAACGAATCTCGATGAATTTTGTGAGCCCCACGAGCAGGCAGCAGCAGCGCATACCTTGCAAGTCTCTGTGGTGGGCTCACTAGAAACCGTTAAAAAAGGAATGCTTTATTGGCTAGAAGCTACTGGAGCAGATGAAATCATCATCACCGGACAAATCTTTGATCATCAAGCCCGCTTGAGTTCGTTTGAAATTGCAGCACAGGCTGCTCAGTCGCTAGAAGTCTAAAGACTGATAGTCAGCAGAAATCAAAATATTCTCTTTTGCAGCCCGAGCGGCAAACTTTAATATTTCATTGTCTTTACTAATCAGAGTGCAGGGCTTTGCGGTAAAGGCTAGGTCTAGAAAGATCTGATCATCAGGGTCCTGGCAGAGCCAGGGGGAGCTCAATAGACTTTGATCATCTAAGACTCTTGATAGAGATTTCCATTGATCTAAGATTTTCTCTTGTTCTACTGTCTCTAAAGAAAACAGGGGTCTAGAGATCACATCTGCAAACTCTTCCAGAGTTTTTAGGCTGGTAAGCGCATCAATTTTTTGCTCAATCAGGGCTTGTTTTAAATGTAGTGCTCTAAAGTCATTAAAGACAAATAGATCTAGCAGAACATTGGTATCAAAGACGACGGATTTCATCTACAAAAATGTTTACTCTTGATTACTGCGCCAAATTTCAGGTGTGATCGTTACTTGCCCCTGATCTGAGGAGACATAAGCTTCGCCATCCTGAATGTTTACATGAATGACCATGCTGCGCTCAACCAATTTATTGAGTTCATTTGCTTGCGTCGCTGGGATAGAAATAACTTGAAGATTGCGAGCGCGTGTGAGTTTATTGGCAATGCCATCCCACCAAATTTTGCTAGTGTGTCCGCCATAGCAGTACACAATCACTTGATCTGATCTACCGCAAGCTTTCAGAATGCGACGTTCATCAGGCTGACCAATCTCAATCCACAGCTTAATAGCATCAGTGAGATCTTTGATCCAAAGATCAGGTTCGTCGGTATCGCTTAAGCCTTTGGTGAATGCCAAATCCTCATTTGCTTGCAAAGCAAAGGCGATGATTCTGACCATCATTCGCTCTTCGGTTTCAGAGGGGTGCTTGGCAATGGTGAGGGAGTGACTGCCGTAATGGTGCCGGTCAGAGTCTGCGACGTGAAGGTCGACTTTGTGGATAGTTGCGCGAAGAGCCATGCCGCATTATCGCCCTTAAAGTGGCCTATTCATATCCCTAGTATCATTTTGGGAATTAAACTTTTCAAACAGGATATCTATGAATACTTGGCCTACTCGAAAAATCTACTATTTCTTGCGTTTAGTCGTCGGATTTCTTTTTATTGGCTTTGCAAATATACTCTTAGCAGCGGAAGTTTGGCCTAGTAAGCCAATCAAGATCGTCGTGCCATTTTCTCCAGGTAGCGTTCAAGATGCTTTAGCGAGATCCTTCTCAAATGAATTGGGCCAAGCACTTGGTCAATCTGTCTTAGTTGAAAATAAGGCGGGAGCTGGCGGTACTGTTGGTACCGGCATTGTTTCAAAATCTGCCCCTGATGGATATACCTTAGTGATGGCTGCAGCGAGTCACAATATCAATGGCACTTTATTTCCTAAGCTCAGTTTTGATCCGATCAAAGATTTCACGGCAGCAGCCTACATTGGCACTAGTAGTTATATCTTGATGACGAATACTGAGTTTCCAGCAAAGACTGTTGCCGAGTTTATTGCTTTGACGAAAGCTAAGCCTGGTCAATTCAATTACGCCAGCGCTGGCAATGGCAGTGCCTCTCATTTAGCGATGGCCTATTTCGATAGTATGGCCGGCATTGATTTAGTGCATATCCCTACCAAAGGAACGGGAGACGCCATTACCGAATTACTGGCTAATCGGGCTCAGGCAGTCATTGCTGCAAATGTGGCTGCACTACCATTTGTGTCCGATAGCCGGATTCGTTTCTTGGGCGTATCTTCTGAGAAGCCTTCACCATTTGTACCGGGTATTCCACCCATTGGTAATGCTGTCAAGGGTTATGCATTTGATAGTTGGTTTGGCTTGTTGGCGCCAGCCGGGACTCCAAAAGAAGTGATCAATAAAATTTCTACTGAGATGGCTAAACTACTAAAGCAGCCAGACATCATTGAGCGCATGCGTCGCCAGGGAATAGAAATTGGGAGTCTGACGCCTTCTGAATTCAATCAACTACTTGTCAAAGATTTCGATCGCATGGCAAATGTTGTGAGAAGCTCAGGAGCAAAAGCAGATTAAATCTTAATACTGTGTATTGTAGAACTCCATGATTCGTATTACTGAACTACGTCTGCCTATCGACCATGCTCCAGAAGCTGTAGAAGCGGCAATTCTCAAACGCCTCAATTTGTCTGCTAAGGACTTAATCCGCTTTGAAGTCTTTAAGCGTAGCTATGATGCCAGAAAGAATGTGGCACTTTCTTTTATCTACACAGTAGATCTTTCGGTCAAAAATGAAGAAGCTATTCTGAAACAGTTTGATGGCGATATTCATATCAGACCATCACCTGATACGAGTTATCACTTTAAAGCCAGGGCGCCTGAGTCCATTGCATCTGGCAAATCATTGCGTCCTGTAGTCATTGGTTTTGGTCCTTGTGGAATATTTGCTGCACTCGTCTTGGCGCAAATGGGATTTAAGCCGATTGTGCTCGAGCGCGGCAAGAAGGTTAGAGAGCGCACACAAGATACCTGGGGTCTATGGCGCAAGAATGTACTCAACCCAGAATCTAATGTGCAATTTGGAGAGGGTGGCGCCGGTACTTTTTCAGATGGTAAGTTATGGAGTCAGATTAAAGATCCGAAGTTTTATGGTCGTAAAGTGATTAATGAATTTGTGAAGGCAGGAGCGCCAGCAGAAATTCTATATGTTGCTAAGCCTCATATTGGTACCTTCCGCTTGGTAGGCGTGGTAGAGAAAATGCGTCAAGAGATTATTGATCTTGGTGGCGAGATTCGTTTCTCCCAAAAAGTGATTGGTTTTGACATCCAGAATGAGCAAATTACTGGTGTCAAAATTGAAGGCCATGAAGATCTTCCTGCAACCCATGTCGTGCTGGCTCTTGGCCACAGTGCGCGCGATACCTATCAGGCTTTACATGAAGCTGGCGTGTTTATGGAGTCTAAGCCATTCTCAGTAGGTTTTCGTATTGAGCATCCGCAGTCACTGATTGATAAGGCGCGTTTAGGTCCGCATGCAGGTAATGAGTTGATTGGCGCTGCTGATTACAAGTTAGTGCATCACGCTAAGAATGGTCGCTCGGTCTATAGCTTCTGCATGTGTCCAGGTGGCACAGTTGTAGCAGCAAGCTCAGAGCCTAACCGCTTAGTGACTAATGGCATGAGTCAATACTCGCGCAATGAACGCAATGCTAATGCCGGGATTGTCGTAGGCATTACTCCAGATGATTATCCGGGTGGGCCACTTGCTGGAATTGAGTTCCAGCGTGCGCTTGAATCTAAGGCTTTTGAATTAGGCGGTGGAACCTATGAGGCCCCAGGGCAGTTAGTAGGGGATTTTCTGGAAGGCAAGGCCTCAACCCAGTTTGGTAGCGTCTTACCTTCTTATAAGCCTGGCGTGCATTTAACGGATTTAGCCCAAAGCTTGCCCGCTTATGCCATTGAGGCCATTCGTGAAGCCTTGCCTGAATTTGAAAAGCAGATCAAAGGCTTTTCGATGAAAGATGCTGTCTTAACGGGTGTAGAGACTAGAACTTCTTCACCTCTGCGCATTCCACGCGGCCCAAATTTTCAAAGCCTCAATATCAAGGGTCTCTATCCTGCGGGTGAGGGCGCTGGATATGCCGGCGGTATTCTATCTGCTGGCGTCGATGGAATTAAGGTAGCAGAAGCACTTGCGCTTGATTACTTGTCAAAGTAAATTCTCCCTCCTGACAGTGCTCATTTTTAGGTAATTTCAGAAATACCACCTCTTTTGCGGAAGAGACGATAATGTCGCCATGGCTTTAATCGTACTTACTGATGCAAAACTGGCTTTCGGCCACGTAGATCTCCTCGCAAATACTGCTTTTTCACTCGAATCGGGTGAGCGTGTCGGCTTAATTGGACGCAATGGCACTGGCAAATCTTCCTTGTTAAAGATCTTGGCTGGCATTGAAAAAATGGATGATGGGCTTTTGCAATATCAGCAAGGTTTAAGAATTGCTTACGTTCCCCAAGAGCCCATTTTTGATTCAAACGAGACGGTATTTGATGCAGTCTCTAAGGGTGTGGCTCAGGCCAAGGCCTTGCGTGAAGAATATGAAGCGCTTAGCGTAGGCGACTGGGATGATGCATCCCACCATCGCTTAGATGAGGTGCAATCTCAATTAGAGGCGCTCAGTGGTTGGAATTGGGAGCAGCGTGTTTATGAAACTCTAGATCGTTTGCATTTAGATGCAGAGCTTAAGATCAGCACGCTATCCGGTGGAACTAAAAAACGCGTGGCACTTGCGCGCGCTTTAGTAGAAGTGCCCGATGTCTTAATTCTAGATGAGCCAACCAATCATTTAGATTTAGATTCGATTGCCTGGTTAGAGGAGTTGTTAAAAGAATACCAAGGTTCAGTCATTCTAGTGACCCATGATCGTGCTTTCTTGGATAACGTCTGCACACAAATTGTGGAGCTTGACCGTGGAATTCTGCGAAGCTACCCAGGTAACTTTACTCAATACGAAGTTCTTAAAGAACAAGAGCTCAATGCGGAGTCATTGGCTAACGCCAGGGCAGATAAATTATTAGCCCAAGAAGAAGTTTGGATTCGTAAGGGGGTTGAGGCTCGTCGGACGCGGAGCGTAGCCCGTATTGCCCGTCTTGAAAAATTACGTACTAGCCGAACTGAGCGAAGAGATGCGATGGGTCAAGTGAAATTGGCCGTTTCAGCAGGTGATCGCAGTGGCAAGATCGTTGCAGACCTGCAGGAGGTCAGTAAATCTTACGATAGGCCGATTGTGCAAGACTTCACGGCAACGATATTGCGCGGCGATAAAGTAGGATTGCTCGGCCCTAATGGCGCAGGCAAAACAACCTTGCTCAAATTGATTCTAGGAACAATTGCACCTGACTCAGGAAGTGCTACGATGGGTACTCGCATTGAAGTAGCTTATTTTGATCAAATGCGTGAAGGACTGGATCTCAATGCTTCGCTTGAAGATTACATTAGTCCGGGTAGCGAGTGGATCGAAATCAATGGCAACAAGAAGCACATCAAGAGTTATTTAAGTGATTTCTTATTCGCACCAGAGCGCACCAACTCTCCAGTAAGCACTTTGTCAGGGGGCGAACGCAATCGCTTATTGCTCGCTCGCTTATTCGCTAGACCAGCTAATGTGCTGGTTTTGGATGAGCCAACTAATGATTTAGATATCGATACCTTAGATTTACTTGAGCAATTGCTACAAGATTACAAAGGCACTGTATTTTTGGTTAGCCATGATCGTTATTTTTTGGATAACGTGGTGACAAGTATCATCGCTCATGAGGGAGATGGTTTTTGGCGCGAGTATGAAGGTGGCTACGAGGATTGGAAAATCCAAAAGGCCCGTTCAGAGAAAATCCGTGCCAATAATGCAAAACCTGTGACTAAGGCAGAACCCAAACCCGAAGCCAAGCAAGAGCCTAAAGTAGAAGTAAAGCCAGCAGTAAAGAGTGGGGTACAAAAACTCAATGGCAAAGAGCGTCAAGAATTAGAAGTCTTGCCTTTACAAATCGAAGAGCTAGAAACAGAGCAGGCTGATATCGGCATTGCGATGAGTAATCCAGATCTATATAAGAATGAGCCTGAGTTAGCTGCCAGTATGCAAGCGCGCTTAACCGAGATTACCGGCCAGCTAGATCAAAAGCTACAACGCTGGGAGCTGCTCCTGGGTCGCTCTGAGGCTTGAGTATTCTTATTTAAGCTCGAGGCGCGCACGTAGCTGCGCGATTTCATCTAAGAGATCGAGAGCTAGTGCAACTCCTGGAACATTTAATTCCAGATCGTGTGTGAGATGCGCTGCAGTCTTGGCTCTTTTTAGAGAGTCCCCACTAAACCGCCAATCTTCAGGTGATGAGCCCGCAGGACTGAGAACGCCCTCTGACACCCAAGACATAATTAGTTCTTGAGGAGTGCGAGAAGCATGTGAGAGTTCCACAATACTCATATGTACTTCGTTTTCTACAACACTTGCTTCAATCCAGGTGGTATTGATCTTCGTCATGGTGATCATCCCTTCAAGTGAGTTCTAGGGTTGAAATCAAAAGCCTTCTCAAATTGTTGGTAGGCTTCCTTCTGCGTTTCTGTTTCTGCAGGCGGTAGTGCAATCGTCGGCACTACATAAAGGTCACCGGGCTCTGCACTTGGTATGCCTTTACCCTTGAGACGCATCTTGCGACCTGCAATCGTGCCTGCCGGAATTTTTAACTCCAAAGTAGAGCCTGCTGGTGTTGGCACATTTACTGTAGTGCCTAAGGTCGCTTCCCATGGCGCCAATGGAATATCGATAAATACATCCTTGCCATCAATTCGATAGATTGGATTTGAATGGAAATCAATTTCTAGATAGAGATCACCTGCTGGTCCTTCACCAATGCCTGGCCCACCTTGCCCTGAGAGGCGAAGATTTTGACCAGCTTTAATTCCTTTTGGAATACTGACATCTAATTTGCGCTCTTGAGTGCTGACATGCCCATTGGGATCTTGCGTTGGCATATGTAATGCAATCGTACGCTTAGCGCCGTTATAGGCATCAGCAAGATCAATCAAAATTTTGGCGTGATGATCTTGTCCTTTGAAGTTCATGCCTTGGCGTGATTGGCTACTACGACCACCTTGACGGTACTTACCTCTGCCAAAGAGAGATTCAAAGAATTCACTTTGATCACCTTCAAAGCCACCGCCATAACCTGGGTTGCCACTATTAAAGCTATTATCAGAGTATTCAAAGCCTTCATTCCAATTGGGGGGAGGGGTGAAGTCTTGACCATTTTTCCAATTAGCACCGAAGCGATCATAAGCTGCGCGCTTCTCGGTATCTTTTAAAACGGCATAGGCCTCACCAATTTCTTTGAATTGCTCTTCAGCCCCAGCTTCTTTATTGACATCTGGGTGATATTTTCGGGCAAGCTTGCGGTAGGCAGTTTTAATTTCAGCTTCGGTAGCAGAGCGTGCTACCCCAAGCGTTTCGTAGTAATCCTTAAATTTCATAAGCCTGTATTAATCCTCACGTATTTTTTCTTACTGAGCTAATGATTAATTCTACAGGCGTATTAGCTCATCACCCCAATTTGCCAGGGTACAAACTCATAATCACCTAGGCCCAGAAGCTCGCTTTTAGAGGCTTCTCCAGAAGCAGTTTTTAGGAAGAGTTCAAATATGCGTTGCCCCATTTCTTGAACAGAAACAGTGCCATCCAAAATTTCCCCACAATTAATGTCCATATCCTCGGTAAGTCGCTGATACATGGGGGTATTGGTGGCTAGCTTGATGCAAGGCGTAGGTTTAGAGCCAAACATTGAACCTCTGCCGGTAGTAAAGGCAATTAAATTTGCACCACCAGCAATTTGTCCAGTAGCGGATACAGGATCAAATCCAGGGGTATCCATAAAGACAAAGCCTTTAGTGGTTACTGGCTCGGCGTACTTATAAACTTCCATGAGTGGACCGGTGCCACCCTTCATGGAAGAGCCCAATGATTTTTCAAAGATATTAGCTAGTCCGCCAATTTGGTTTCCTGGGCTCACTTGACCATTAATCTGCACATCTCTACCGACAGAGTACTCATCTTTCCACCAACGAATACGTTTAATTAGTTTTTCACCAATCGCTTGACTTGCAGCACGGCGGGTGAGGGTGTGCTCTACACCATAAATCTCAGGTGTCTCTGACAAAATACCAGTGCCACCATGACGAGACAAAATATCGATTGCTGCACCTAGCGCAGGGTTGGCAGTAATGGATGAAAAGCCATCTGATCCACCACATTGCAGGCCAACACATAGATGGCTGGCAGAAACCGTTTCACGTTTTGCTTTATTTGCCTCTGGAAGTAAGGCTTTGACTGCCTCAATTCCGGCTTCAATCGTTTTACGTGTGCCACCAGTCTCTTGCATGATGAAGGTGTGAAGGTTGGTGCCTGCAGTGAGGTCTTCCTGCTCCATCAAACCTTTTAATTGATTGCGTTCACAACCAAGACCCACAATCAGTGCGGCCGCAAGATTGGGATGACGTGCATAACCAGCCATCGTGCGGCGGAGCAACTGCATCGGTTCACCGCTCATTTCCATGCCACAGCCGATGTCATGGCTAAATGCCACAACACCATCCACGTTGGGAAAATCTTTTAATCTTTCTGGGGTGAACCAGTCAGCAATTTTATTGACTACAGTTGCGGAGCAATTCACGGTGGATAAAATCCCGATGAAATTGCGTGTGCCTACTTTCCCATTGGGTCTCACATAACCCTGAAATGTTGCGCGCTCAGATTCAGGCAGCATTTGAGTAGGTTTAAATTCGCTAGCGTAAGCATAGTCGCGATCAAATTCACGAAACTCAGTATTGTGACTATGAACCATGGTGCCCGCTTCGATATCTGTATTAGCAAAGCCAACGGTCACGTTGTACTTCAGAATCGGATCACCTTTGAGAATCTTTTTCGTTGCAATTTTATAGCCGGCAGGTACTTGGCTGCGGCTAGTAAAGCTCTCACTAGGTACTTCTGTGCCAATGCCAACATCAATCCGGGCCACGACAATATTGTCATTAGGGTGGAGACGAATGATTGGGCCGATGAGGCGTTTTTCAGACATGTCAATCATGGATTTCTTTCGGTGAGTTATTTTCTTATTCAGCAGTGGCGCCAGATTTCTTAACAATCGGGCCCCACTTAGCAACTTCTGACTTAATGTACTCGCTTAATTGATTTGGGGTGCTTGTAATGACCTCAAAGCCTTTTCCATTAATTTGCCCTTTAATTTCTGGGTTATTTAGTACGCTGATTAATTGTGCGTTCAGTTTATCAACAACCGCTTTTGGTGTATTAGCGGGAGCAACGATTGCATAAACAAGCTCAACTTCAAATTTAGGCAAGTACTCTGAAATTGCAGGAATCTCAGGGGCGCTTGATGAGCGCTTAAGACTCGTAATTCCCAGGGGAACTAATTTTCCAGAGCGTACATAGGGCAGTGCGGCAGGGGTGCCAACAAGAGCGGTTTCAACTTGTCCGCCAAGTACATCGGTTAATGCGGGTGCAGCGCCCTTGTAAGGTACATGCAAAATATTTGTACCTGCTTGAGTATTAAAGAGCTCACCACCGAGATGAAGTGGTGTGCCTGCACCTGATGAGGCAAAGCTCACCTTATTGGGGTTGGATTTGGTGTAGGTAATGAGTTCTGGAATTGTTTTAAAGGGTGCAGAAGGGTTTGCTACAAATAGCAAAGATGAGGAGGCAACCAGGCTGACTGGTGCAAAGTCCTTAATGAGGTTGTAATTCAATTTTTTGTACAGCGTTTCATTGATGGCTTGCGTGCCCACCATCATGAGAAACAGGGTATAGCCATCTGGTTTGGAGTTAGCGACATACTCTGCAGCAAGATTGGCGCCCGCACCAGGCTTATTATCAATAATGATCGGTTGACCTAGATTCTCACCCAGCTTAGGAGCAAATCCTCTCGCTAAAACATCTGAAGGGCCGCCAGCAGCAAATGGAACAATCAATTTAATGGGTTGACTAGGGTAGTTCTGTGCCTGAGCAGTAGCAATAGAGCTTATGCTAATAAGCGACAATGCTAAAAATATTTTTCTCATGTAATGTTCTCCGTATTCTTAGTGTTAATTCTTATAAAATCTGACTTTAAATGCTGTTAAAAAAATGAAAATTAATCAGGCAACAATCTTTCCTCTATCCATACCGCTAATTGAGCCAATCAAAATGGCCAAAGAGTTAATTGTGGATGCCAAAACAGTATTACTTTGCCTCACTGACGAAGAGGGTCGCCAAGGTTGGGGCGAAGCATCTGTTGCACCCCTCATGACTGGTGAAACCCTCGATAGTCTATTGGCAAGTCTAAAATATTTGGTAGAAAAGGCGCGCTCTATTGAGTGGAGTGACCCCAATCTTTTTGCCAAATCTTCTGATGCTATTTTGTATGGTAATCCATCAGCAAAATCCTGTCTTGAGATGGCATTACTTGATTTGTACACCCAGAAGCATTCCATTTCTTTATGGAAATATCTACGCTCCTTAAATGCTGGAGCCGTCTTAACTGAGTTAACTGAAATTCCTTTGTTGAGAATGATCGGTGGAGCACCCGAAAAAGAAATGGCGGATGCTAAATCATTTCGCGAGGCAGGATTTAAACATTGGAAAATCAAGGTTGGCTCTCTGTCATTAGAGGAAGATCTAAGACGCGTCCAGTTACTCTCAGATTTGCTAGAAGGAGACATTATCTCTGTAGATGCTAATGGCGCTATGTCTTTAGACGATGCCCTGCATTTTTGTATTTCACCGCAGGCTAGAAAATTATCGTTTGCAGAGCAATTGATTAGCGCAGACTCTTCTGTAAATGATTTTGCTTTGCTCAAAGCGCGCTCGCCAATTGCTATTGGCCTAGATGAATCTATCCATGGCTCTGCTGAGATTATGGAGTTAATGAAAGCTAATGCTCTAAATGGCGCCAGTCTGAAACTCATTAAGACCGGGGGGGTGATGGAGGCCTGGAGCTGTGCCCAAATTCTGCGGAAGAATAATCTGCAACTTAACTTAGCTTGCAAGGTTGCAGAAACATCTCTATCCGGAGCTGCTACCGCTTCCATCGGCTTCGCTGTCGGTGATGTGCCCTGGGGATTTAGCATGTCAAATCAATACCTACGTTTTGATATCTGTGATCAGCCATTAACGGCGCAGCGCGGTCACTTGGATCTTGCTCAGCTCAATGCTACTGGAGTTGGCGTTACTCCTAATATGGATCGCGTTAAGGATGCTGTAGCTCAAGGTTACTCAATTATTCAATATTAAGAACGTCAAAAGCCGCTTTCAATCTGCGGGAGTAGGAATCAGAAACCGTTTTGATTTCTTCTGGGGTCCATTTTCTAAAACCTTCCCCAGCTTTCATACCTGTTTTTCCTTCGGCCATGAGTTGCACTACCTTAGGTGGAAGGCTAGTGATATTCGATAGGGATGGATAAATTTCTTTTGCGGCATTAGCCATTCCGTCCCACCCGGAAATTTCTTTTTGTGTCATTGGGCCCACTGCAGCGTAGCGAAAGCCAAAGCTATATCTCACTGCATCATCAATATCAGCTGGAGTAGCGATGCCCTCTTGCACCAGAGAGAGTGCCTCTCTCATCAAGGCATGCTGAATGCGATTGGCTAAAAACCCAGGGATATCTTTTTTAACTAAAACTGGCTTCTTATCAATCGCTTTGTAGAGCGAACAGGCCCGTTCGGCATATTTGATATCAGTTTTTTGCCCCATGACAATTTCTACTAATGGCACTACTTCAGCTGGCATAAAGTAGTGGGCACCCATCATGCGATTAGCTGTCTTGAGCCCGTCTGCAATTTTGCTTATTGGGAATCCTGAACTATTGCTCCCAATAGGAATATCCACTGGTACGACTTGATCAAGGTATTGAAATACTTTTTGCTTTAATTCAAGGTTTTCTGCTACCGTCTCAATAACCCAGTAGCATTGCTCCCAGTCTTGATAGTCTTCCAATATTCCAACGAATTGCAGCTTCTTAATCTCGGAATCATCTTTAGCTGCATTGTCTTTTGACATGCCAATCTTCTTTGCAAGAGCAATAGCCTTATCTAAGCAGGCATCTGCCTTATCTTTAGACCTACCCAAAATAATGGTGGGAATGTCTTTAGCAATAAAGCCGGCAGCAATGCCAGCACCCATGATTCCAGTTCCAATGACAGCTACAGATTTCATCGTTTTAAACCTATGCGGTTAAGTAAAAATTGAGTTTGATCATTTCAGATCAATTGACGCATAAGGTTATCATTATTTATGTTTTAATAGTTTATTAATAAAGATTACTTATCCGTATAACTTACTCTAGGAGCTCCCTTCATGACGATGCACAACCCCTTCCAGCCTGTTGAGAAAATCAAAACAGAAGTTTTTTCAACGATGCCTGAGAAATTTAGGAAAAAATCTCGCACGGGTTGGTCTGATCCAAATCGTCAGGGCGCAGAAGTGGAGTGCTTCTTAGAGGGCCCTTCATTTGATCGCGACGGAAATTTGTGGTTTGTGGACATTCCTTTTGGCCGCGTTTTCCGTATCGATACAAAAGGCGAGTGGGAATTAATTACCCAATACGATGGTTGGCCAAATGGCTTGAAGTTTCATAAAGATGGGCGTGCATTCATTTGCGATTACAAGGCAGGCTTAATCGCTTTAGACCCTAAGACTGGAAAAATTGAAACCATTTTGGGTTCAATGTATAGCGAGAACTTTAAAGGCTTAAATGATTTGCACTTTGCCTCAAATGGCGATTTGTATTTCACGGACCAAGGTCAAACTGGCATTGCAGATCCAACAGGGCGTGTCTTTCGATTGCGTGCCAATGGCCAATTAGATCGCTTGGCACTTAACGTCCCAAGTCCTAACGGTATTACATTGAATACTCAAGAAAAACATGTATTTGTAGCCGCTACCAGATCTCAGCAGATCTGGAGACTACCTCTGATGGCTGATGGCTCGGTATCTAAGACTGGTGTGGCAGTTCAGCTCACAGGCGGTGTTGCAGGTCCTGATGGTATTGAGATGGATTCTGAAAATGGGCTATTGGTTTGCCACTTAGGGATTGGCATCTGGAGGTTTGATAACAATATGCTGCCTACCCATTTAATTTACTCAGAGAACCCACACCATCATCATTTAGCCAATATGTGTTTTGGTGGTGCTGATGGAAAAGATCTCTACATCACAGAATCCTTATCCGGCGACATCTTGAAGGCTCGTCTCCCAATCGCAGGCAAAAAAATGTTTGGACTCACCTAAATTGTCAGAAAGACTACCGTTATATAAATCTTTAGCAAACACGCTAGAGCAGCGTATTTATAACGGTGATTGGCCGGTCGGCTCTGTATTGCCGGCCGAGATCGATTTATGTAGAGATTTTGAATCTAGTCGGCATACCTTGCGCCATGCTTTGCAAATTCTGGAGGCGAGTGGTCTGATTTATTGTCGCCAAGGCGCACCTACGAAAGTTATATCTAGGCAGCGTTTGCGGCGCTTCACTCAAAGCTTTGATTCTCCGATCGATATTTTGAGTTATTCGCGTGACACTTATCGTAAAAACTTAGTCGAAGAATATATTGAGCTAGACGAGCTATTAAGTCTGATTGTGAAAGCGCCTGTTGGCTCCTCTTGGTATCACATTGGGGGTATGCGTAAGCACCAGCGGTCTGAAGAAATCATTGCTTGGACTGATATTTATATCTTGCCTCAATTTGCGTCTTTAACAAAAGATCCAGAGCACACACAGGTGATGGTGTACGAGCAGATAGAGAAAAAGTATGGAGCGAGGATCCAGAGAGCAGAGGTTGATGTGTATGCTGCGCCAGCATCGTCAGAAATTGCCGCAAAACTCAACATCAAAAACAATCCCTCTTGCTTAGTAATTATTCGTCGATATTTTGATGATCAAGATAAGTTATTTGAGGTATCAGTGACGCATCACCCAGAAAGTAAGTATGTTTATAGTATGGAATTTAAAGCGAGCTCAGAGATTTAAGTCACTATGAAGTATTTATCCATCACCGATGCCGAAGCTTTTATATCAAAGGCGCTTCAATCACAACAGGTTCCTGCGGCCGACGCAGACATCATTGCCAATTTAATGGTGCAATCTGATTTAGTTGGGGCTGATGGCCATGGTATTTTTCGTTTACCTGCGTATTTAAAGAGAATTCGTGCGGGTGGCGTTAATCTCAATCCCAATATTCGGATAGAGCGTGAGCAAGGTGCAACAGCATTGATTAATGGTGATAATGCTTTGGGCCATCTGGTGATGAATAGAGCGGTTGATCTAGCGATTGAAAAGGTAGAAAAACATAGTGTCTGTTGGATTGGTAGTCATTACGGCAATCATTCAGGCGCGGCATCAGTGTATGTTCGCAAATTAGCGGAACAAGGCTACATTGGTATTTATATGGCTGTTGGTAACGCCAATCATATGGCGCCATGGGGCGGCATTGACTTGCTACTCTCTACCAATCCGATTGCAATTGCTGTACCAGCGGGTGAAGGCCCCATGGTTCTCCTAGATATTGCCACCACAGTGGCTGCTTATGGAAAAGTGAAAGTTGCAGCCCAGAAGGGCGAGTCAATACCGGATGATTGGATGATCGATCGACAAGGTAAGCCCATTACAGATCCTCAAAGAGCTGCAGAGGGCTCCTTATTGCCAATTGGCGCCTACAAAGGGTATGGTTTGGCTGTCATGATTGGTTTGCTTGCAGGCGCACTGAATAATGCTGCCGTAGGAAAAGGTACGATTGATTTCAACGTACACCATGATTTGGTAACGAATACTGGACAAACCATTATTGCAGTTGATCCAAGTGCTTTTGGAAACAAGGAGGAGTTTGTCAGTAGAGTGATTGCTTTAGTAGAAGATTTGAAAAACTCAGCAACATTACCTGGCGTTAAAGAAATTCGAGTGCCAGGAGAAGGTGCTGCAAAGATGATGGCCGAGAGAAGGCGTTTAGGTATTCCAGTGTCACCGGAATTACTAGAGGCATTAAATGCCTGCGCTAATGAGTGCGGTATCGCTACTTTGAATTTATAAGAATTGAAATTATTACTGGAGGAGACAATATGTTTAAAAAATTATTAAAAAACATAGCATTAAACACTGCAGCAGCGTTGACAGTGATTCCGGTACTCGCGGGTTTCGCTGTTGCTGCTTACCCCGATAAGCCTATCAAGATGATGATTGGCTATGCACCAGGTAGCTCTACTGACATTGTGGGCAGGATGATCGCCAATGATCTGAGTCTTGCTTTAAAGCAGCCCGTCATTGTTGAGAATCGTGGTGGTGCAGCCGGTAGCTTGGCTGCTGATGCTGTTGCTAAGAGCGCTCCAGACGGATATACCATTCTGTTTGCGCAAAATGGCTTAGCAATTAATGTAGCAGCTAATCCAAGATTGCCATTTAATGGGCAAAAAGATTTACTGCCAGTAGTTGGAGTTGCAGCTACTCCCCATATTTTGATTGTGAATAATAATTCTCCTGCCAAGTCTGTTGCTGATCTCATTGCAATGCTTAAAGTAGATCCTGGAAAATTGAGTTTTGGTTCTTCTGGTATCGGGAATTCAGATCATATGGCAGGCGAATTATTTTTAGCTACTACCGGTTTACAGGCGATTCATATTCCCTATAAAGGTGGGTCACCAGCAGCTACAGATTTAGTTGGCGGACAAATTGACTTTTATTTTGCTGGTATGCCAGTAGGGCTGCCCTTATATAAGGGCGATAAAGCCAAAGCATTGGCCGTGACTGGTAAAAGTCGCTTTAGTGGTGCTCCTGAATTAATGACAATGCAAGAGGCAGGCGTTAAAGGTTATGAAATGGCTTTATGGCAGGGTGTATTTGTTCCCGTAGGAACTTCGCCCAGCATCATTAAGGAACTCAATAATTCCATTCTGAAAATCTTAGAAACGCCAGAGATGAAAGAGCGCTTCCAGAAGGCTGGTGTCCAAGTTGCCCCAATGAATACTCAACAGTTCTCAGATTTGTATTTCTCAGATATTGCCCGCTGGAAAGTGGTGATAGAGAAGGCAAAGATAAAGTTAGACTAATTTAAAACGTCTTTTCAAAATCATTAAGCGCTGAGGTCAAATACAAGGACTTCAGCGCTTTTTCCATTGGAGATAGCCAATTGACTTTCAGCTGCAATCAGAAGTGCATCTCCACTCTCCAGAGTCTGGCTATTGATATCTAGTGATCCTTGAATCAGGTGAACATAAGCCTTGCGTTTCGGATCAAGCTGCAATTGTGCTAACTGTTGCCCATCAAATAAACCGGCATATATCTTCGCATCTGCAAATATTTTTACAGATCCTTCTGCGCCATCTGGTGAGGCGACTAAGCGTAGCTTGCCTTGTTTATCAGAAAGTGGAATTGTCTTTTGTTCATAGCTTGGCTCAATCTCCAAAACATTAGGCTCAATCCAGATTTGTAAGAAATGGGTTGTTTGGTCTTTCGCATGATTGAACTCACTATGCGTGACGCCAGAGCCAGCGCTCATTCGTTGCACATCCCCTGGAGGAATACCTTCGATATTGCCCATACTATCTTCATGGGCTAATTCACCAGAGAGAACATAGCTAATGATTTCCATATTGCGATGACTATGTTTCCCAAAACCCATTCCGGCTGCTACGCGATCTTCATTGATGACTCTTAAGTTCCCCCAGCCCATAAATTGGGGGTTCTGATAGCCGGCAAAAGAGAAGGAATGGAAGCTTTTAAGCCAACCGTGGTCTGCATAGCCTCTATCTGCTGATTTTCGTAGTTGGAGCATGGGTTTAAGCTTTCGTTATAGCAATATCAATAAGGACATTATCATTAGCTTTTAGAATATTTGCTGATTGGTAAAGTATGGCAAGCTTCAAACAGAACGTTCATGAAACTTTTCTAGGGCTTTTCGAGAGCGCCCAAGAGAAGTGGTTCGACTTTGTTCAGTTCGTAAAAGAGGCCTGGCCGATTTTAGTTCTTCTTTTGTTGATCATCGTAGGTATCGGCATATACGCTGATCCGCCACCCCCGCGGAATGTGATGATGGCAACAGGAGGCCCTGGTAGTGCGAGCGAGATCCTGGGAAAACGGTATGCAGAATTCTTTGCCAAAAAGGGCATTACGTTAGAGTTAGTCCCGACGAAGGGGGCGCAAGAAAATATTGATCGTTTGTCAGATCGCAATGATCCTTTGCAAGTAGCGTTTGTCCAGGCTGGGGTCGTTTCTACCAAGGACACTGCTGGTATTCAGTCTCTAGGCGTTATTGCCTATAACCCTATTTGGTTTTTCTATCGTGGTTCCGAGCTCAACTCTAAAGAACTTCATGGTGTAGATAGGGGGTTGAAGTATTTCCTGACAAAAAAGATCTCCATTGGCGTTGAGGGTAGCGGCACATATGCGCAAGCCATCAAACTGTTAAAGCTTTCAGGCTATGAGCCTGGACCAGACTTTGTGAATTTGCCTGGAGATCAAGCCGTCAAGGCAATCCAAAATGGAGAGATAGATGGTGTTTTTATGGTGGATGCCTATTACTCTCCAAACATAAAGACCTTACTAAAGGATCCGACTTTACAAATTGGGACATTTCAGCGCGCTGGAGCGTACGCGAAATTAGAGCCTTACTTACAAGTGTTGAATGTGCCTGAAGGGGCGTTTGATTTAAAGCGCAACTTCCCTAGAGCAGATATCAAAATGCTGGCTACCACCACCAATCTCTTAATTGATGACCGTATGCATCCGGCTATTCAATTTTTATTTCTCCAAGCGGCTACCGAGATTAATGGTAAAGCTACTTTCTTTGCCGACCGTGGAGAATTCCCGTCCTTTAAAAATACGATGTTTCCAGAGAGCCCCGTAGCTGTTCATTTCGAGAATAATAACTATCCGCTTTTGGTTACCTTGCTTTCGTACTTACCATTTTGGCTTGCAGAACTAGTAAATCATGTTGTGTTTATGGTTTTACCGTTTCTAATTATTGCCTACCCACTATTACAAGCTTTGCCAGGTTTTAGAACCCGGCGTATGCAAAATAAGATCAATCGCTTGTATGCGGACTTGAAGAGCCTGGAGCAAGAGTTGCTTGCTAATTTTGATCTGAGTCAGTTAGACGAGTATTTGAAGAGATTGGATGTCCTCGAGTATCGGGCGCTGACGATCCAGGTATCTAAACGTCTAGCAAGTGAGTGCTATTCTTTGCGCACCAGTATTGATTATGTCCGTAACTGCCTAAACCGCGGTGTGCAGCCTTATCAAATTATTGAAGCTGTACAAACTTTTGAGGGTCAAGAGGTTGCTCCTATAGAGCAACCCCCTAAAGTAGAGCCCCATTCATAAACTATTCGCTCTCACTCGATTTGCTAGGGTATTTAAAAGAGGCGTAACGTACTACTGCATTCGCTAAGGCTAGTACAAGGATTGTGATGCCCATGTAGAGAATGGGAAGGTCGGCCTCATGCTTAGTATTAACCAAATCAATAATGAGTCGGGTTACCGCGGTGATTGCCACGTAGATTAAAAACCGCACAGGCATGTGATTAGTCTTGAAATAAATGCCGACCATGGCGCCAATCTCTAGGTAGATGAATAGTAAGAGCAAATCTTCAATAGAAGCAGATCCTTTATCTACCATTCCTATGAAGGCGACGGCGGAAGACCAGACGGTTGCAGCGCCAATGCCAAATAATGCGATCCGATGGAATAGAGAGACAAATAGATTGCCAATCGGTACCGTCCACTTTTCAACGGTTGCCTCTAGCTTGGAGGCATCTTTTGGTGAGTTTGGGGTCATGCTCATAAAAACTCCATTGTTTTTTTGGTGGACTTCAGTATATTTCGCAATGAGGTTTAGGGGAATAAAAAAGAGGCCCAAAGGCCCCTTTTTTCGGAAGCGCCCCTCTTTATTACCCTAAGCTATCAGCCCAGATATTGTGAGCCCAGCCCCAGGCATAAACACCCTCGAGCGTAGATGGTGCCGGCGATAGTCCGCCAGATCCTGGAACAGTCTTGAAGGTCTTCTCAGCGGCATTGTATTGATGCACGCTGGCAACGTGCACAACTTCACGCTCATTCACGAAGCTGTAGCAGGTATTAGTGAGAACAGGTGCTGGATTTATTTCCCAGCCGCTGAGCTCAGCCACAATTGCCGCGGCCGCCACTTTGGCATGTGAATTAGCCATATGACCAGACTTGGGCATTGCTGGGGCAATTTGTATTGAGTCACCTAATACATGGATATCCTTTTGCGCTGTAGATTCAAAGTTCAGGAAGTTCACATTCACCCAGCGACCATTCGAATTTGCTAATCCAGTTTTGACTGCAATTTCACCAGCACTCATCGCGGGCAGTAAATTCAATACATCAGCCTTAATATCGTCTTGAACTTCAAGCTTGATTGTTTTAGTTTTTGCATCAACCGCAGTGACATTATGTTTTGGTAAATATTCAATCATGCCAGTGTATTGCTCAGCCCAAACTTTCTTAAAGAGTGCACCCTTGGATGTCACATCTTGGTTAGCATCTAAAATCAGTACCTTAGATTTCGGCTTATTCTTTTTCAGGTAGTTTGCTACTTGGCAAGCACGCTCATATGGGCCAGGAGGGCAGCGATACGGCGCCTCTGGAATGCTGATGGCAAATGTTCCGCCATCTCTCATAGAAGCCAACTGCTTATGAAGTGCAACGGTCTCAGGACCGGCTTTCCAAGCTTGTAAGGTCACCCCATCTTTGTTTGCCTGAGTTAGACCTTCAATGGTATTGGTCATTAAGGTAATGCCAGGAGAAACAATGGCCTTGTCGTAGCGCAAGGTTTTACCTGAGGCTAGCTTGACGGTTTTTTTATCTGCATCAATACTGGCAACGCTATCTTGAATGACTTTAATACCATGACGCTTGCTCAGATTGTCATAAGGTGAAGTGAGCTCTGATAAAGTGCGTGAGCCACCCACCACTAAATTAGATAGCGGGCAAGAAATAAATGAAGCATTTGGCTCAATGAGCGTTACTTTGGCAGTGTTATTCGAAAACAGGCGTAAGTATTTAGCAGCAGTAGCGCCGCCATAACCACCGCCAATAACAAGAATTTCTGCTTTTTGTAAATTAGCACGAGCATGGCCAGAGAAGCCTGCAAGCAAACCAAGCGCTGCTGCGCTTTGACCAATAAAGTGTCGACGATCCATGATGGGCTTCCTTATTATTTCTTACCAAGCTGATTGGCGATAGTTGCAAGTTGCTCATCAGAGTAGCCTTTGGCTAACTGCGGCATGATGGTTCCTTCACGAGCGCCAGATTTAAATGCCTTCAATTGAGTCAGCATTTGCTCGCTTGTTAAATTATTGATTATGGGCATACCAGCATTAGGCACTCCTATGCCGTCAGTGCCGTGACAGTTAGCGCAGGTAGCAGCAAGGCCGCGTTTGTATAAATTGCTGGCATCAGCGTTTTGCGCAAGGGCAACACTACTCCATTGGCTAAAGCCGATATAGAGCACTGCTAGGATTGCGGGTTTGAGATACTTTGCTCGCATGGGGTCCATCTCCAATTGGTTTATTTCTTAAATAATGTATTGCATTTTTGCTTAGTAGCATCTTAAACAAGAAGTTCTGAGAAAAGTGAGAATTGCTTCATATTCATTTCTCATAAGCTCATTCCAAAAAGGGGTGGAGTCTACTTTTTTCTGATCTTCCTGCATACCTATAAACTATAGGGATGCGTGGCTTATTTTCTTACCGTTCTGCTCTTCTGATACTGCTTCTAGGTGTATTTACCTATCTTTATGGCTTAGATAGTCGGTTTGCACCTAAAAACGGGGACGAGTACCCCTATATGCATATAGTCCGCATGACTGCGCAGGTCGGTAATTGGCTACCCTTGCAGTCTGAAATGGACGGAATCAAAAATACCAAGCCTCCACTCATTTTTTGGCAAGGTCTTGCTTCTAGTCATTGGGCAGGTCAATGGTCTCTAGCGAGCTTACGTTGGCCTAGTGTCCTCTATACAGGACTTACCGCTTTTTTCTTATTTTTAGCGGTTCGTCGCTTTAGCGGTAAAACCCAAACTGGTTTGTTAGCAGCTTTGGTATGGCTTTCTTTTTTTGCCACCTATCGTTATGGACGTCCTTTCTTAGCAGACCCACCAGAAGTCTTTTGGATTAGCTTGCCATTTATGGCGCTGCTCTATTGGGGTAAGGGCGCATTCGAATCTAAGCTCTTTTTCCCGCTATTGGCTGGCAGTTGTTTTGGCCTGGCACTATTTGCCAAATCTTTTGCATACATCGCGCCTGCCACTTTTGCCCTAGGCCTTTACTACTGGCGCTGGCGGCAGTGGAGTATTCCAAAAACACTCACCCATGATCTATATAAAGTTTGCATCGCTGGCCTATTGGCTTTAGCGGTATTTGCCTTGTGGTTTGCCTTAGACCCAAACCCAGAAGCCATTTGGAAAGAATTTGTTCTTGGCGAAAATGCTGGCAAATTTGCAGCCAGAAACGCTAACTACGTATTAGATCTTCTGCGTGGCGGCGACAGTATTTGGCTATTACTTTTAACGACATTGGCTAATGCCGGTTTATTTACTTTTGTATTGATTTCAACTTTATGGCAATGCTGGCGTGAACGCCGCTTCTTAAACTTAGAAGAAATTCTTCTGTTACTGCTCATTGTTGCATTTTTGATCGTCTTTACTTTGCCGAGTCAGCGTTCTGGCAGATATCTGTTGCCAGTCATGCCAGCATTCGCTGCCTTGATTGCCTTGCATTGGGAGCGCTTGCCTTTGTGGGGCTTTCGGATTGCCTTGCTACTGCAGATGCTAGCTCTTTCACTTCTATTGTGGATAGGTATCAATCTGCAATTCTCTGGTCTCATGGAAGATCTATTCACATGGACCTACTCTTATTGCCACTGGATATTGATGGCTGGAAGTCTGGTGATTGTTTTGGTAGGTTTACTGAGGCGTAATCATTCGAAGACGCTTGCATTGGCAGGATGTTTTTTGACTTATTGCGCGCTGACCAGTAGCCTTACTCCCTTGGAGGCAAAGCTAGGCCGTTACTCGGTTGAAACGATTACGCAAGTTCAAGGTAAGGATGTTTGGATACCTTGTGACTATCGCGCCAAAGATGAAGAGTACCGATTGTTGTTGCCCGGAGCCAAGCTCCATGGCTATTTGGCTAAAGATGCTGCTGAAGTAAGCAAGCTAACAAGTTCCTATCCTATCGTGGCAGTCCATGCACCATTGGGGGCTAAGCCAGAGCTATGCGACTCCTGTCAGATTGTTGGGCAGAGAATGGAGATGCGTGCACGCCACTCTGATGAAGAAATCAAGCAGATGTTACAAGGCCATATCGGAAAGTATCTTTTTGTGAATGAGTATCTAGTTGTAACACCGGTGATCGCCCCGGATCTTTCTAATGTTAAGGATGTTTGTAGATGAGCCGTGTTATTGCCCTCTGTTTTTTATTGCTAACTGCAGTACTCGGATTCTTGCATATTGATAGTCGACCAGCTTGGGCGCCATTCGCAACACAGATAGTTACTCCAGTTGAAGAGGAATTAGAGGTAGCCTCGGCCCCAAAACCTAAAAACCAAAATACTCCAAGTAAGGCAAACATTGCAAGCCCCGTTAGTACTTGGTTGCCAGAAACAGGCGCCGCTTCAGTACACGCAGCATCTCTGATTGCATTGAAGGATGGCGCTCTTCGAGCTTTTTGGTTTGCCGGTAGTCGTGAAGGCGCAGCAGATGTTGTGATAAATAGTGCCGTCTTTGATCCTAAGTCATCCAATTGGAGTGCTCCTACTGTTGTCATGGATAGAGTGAGTGCTGAAAAGGGTTTATCACGTTACATCTCTAAACTCGGTAATCCAGTCCCTGCCAGAATGGCAGATGGTCGCTTACAATTATTCTTTGTTACGGTTTCGATTGGGGGCTGGGCAGGGAGCTCAATTTCTAGCGTGATTTCGGATGATGAAGGTTTGACTTGGTCTAATCCACAGCGCCTGATTGGATCCCCTCTGATTAATATCAGCACTCTAGTGAAGTCTCCAGCTATTGCGTTTGCCGATGGCCGTCTAGGTTTGCCTGCGTATCATGAGTGGATCGGACGCTTCGGTGAATTCTTAAGGGTTGATGCCGGACAAGTCATTGATAAGCGTCGTATGAGCTCAGGCCGAAGCGCCATTCAGCCACTGGTATTTGTAAATGATGCTCAAGACGCAACTGCGTATTTCCGTCAAACAAGAAGAGCGGGTTATGCAAAGCAAGTACCCGTTAGCGAAACATTCAATGCAGGTCAATCATGGCAGTCAGTTGCAGATTTACCGATTGCCAACCCCAATTCTGCAGTAGCTGGTTTGATACTCAATAGCGGTGCCCGAATTTTGGTCTTAAATAATATTGAAGCAGGGCGTTATCGCTTAGCCTTGATGATGGCTGATCCCAAATCTGGGCAGTGGCAAGTGATTGAAGTAGTGGAAGATGATGAGGCCTTGCCAGCAGATCAGTGCAAAGAGTTTTCTTATCCATACCTCATTAGCACTGATGGTAATGATGCACATTTGGCCTATACCTGGGATCGCAAGAAGATTCGTCATCGATACTTCTCCGGGGCCTGGTTAAAGCGTGCTCAAAGCCAGCTCGACACTCCATCAGCAAATATCATTTCTCAGGAGGCTAAATAATGAATCACCTCATGCAGATTTTTGCTTTAGTTGAGCTATCCATTACGTGTGCAGTAGTGATGATATTGCTATTGCAAAAAACATCATCCCAAGAGCTTTCGCTCACGACAAAAGTACTGTTGATTCTATTGCTCGGCAATCTCTTTTTCTGGCCCTTAGGGCTCGGCATGGAATTACCGCTGGTTGCTTATGTGCGTGGTGTTATTGGTGATCTGAGTATTGTCACGATGTTATTACTTTGGACTTCATTGTTGTCGGGAAGAAAGCCTACTCCATTTGCATTTAAAGTTTCTATAGCTTGTATTGCTATTGTCTTTTACCCGCTGGCCTTAGGTATTGGCATGATCGATCCCTATGCTTGGGGATATGAATCAGTCCTCTTTTTTATTGCAGTCTTACTTTTTGCGGTAGTGTGTGGTCTAGCCAATTGGAGTAAGGGCGTTTGGATCATTGCAATTGGTATTCTTGCGTGGGCGGCGCATTGGCATGAGTCTGCCAATCTGTGGGATTACTTATTAGACCCATTCTTAGCCATCTGGTCATTGATAGCAGTGTTTGGGGCGCTTTATAGAAGACGCAGAGATAAAGCCCGTTCTGGTTATTTATTTAGACCAGGTTAAGAAATGCGGGGTTGAGAAAATACGAGATTGAGTCTTCAGAAGGAAAAAAGCCAGCATGTTGCTGGCTTTTTATTTGATGCAGTAAATACTTAGTCTGGGATATTCGCTTTACGAATAATCGGACCCCATTTATTCACTTCTGCTTCAAGGTGAGTCTTTAAGCCATTCGGAGTCATCTTGTCTGGCGAGACGATATCAATGTTGGCATCTTCTAAACGTTTTTTCACGTCAGGTGAGTTGAGTGATTTTTTCAACGCAGCATTGAGCTTATCCAAGATTGGTTTTGGAACACCTTTTGGTGTGTACATGCCATGCCACACTTTAACCTCGAAGCCTTTTAAGCCTTGCTCATCCAAAGTAGGTACGTTTGCGATTGCAGGTAAGCGTTTCATGGTGGTAGTGCCATAAGCCTTGACGCGACCGTCCTTGATATAAGGAATGGTTTGGGTCGTTTGATCGCAAAGCAGATCTACTTGGCCGCCCAATAAGTCTGTTAGTGCTGGGCCAGTCCCTTTGTAAGGGATGTTAGTAAGTTTCACGCCCATACGGCTTTGGAATAACAAGCCGCAAAGCTGTGACACCGCGCCTGGACCGGCATTAGCCATCGTGATTTTTGAGCCATTTGCCTTGATATAGGCTTCTAACTCTTTGAAATTATTTGGTGGCAAATCCTTCTTACCCAAGAGCACCATTGGCACGTCAGCTACTTGGCCAATGTATTCAAAGCTAGTCATTGGATCGTAGGGAAGTTTGTCATAGAGTGCATTTGCTGTTGCCATACCCATGTGGTGCAAGTAAATGGTATAGCCATCTGGTGCAGCGCGTGCTACTTTAGTCGATGCAATCGTGCCGCCTGCACCATTGACGTTTTCTACTACTACGGTTTGGCCTAAGGCTTGTCCCATTGGCGCCGCAATTAATCGTGCAACAGTGTCAGTTGGTCCGCCAGCAGCAAATGGTACGACTAAGGTAATCGACTTACTTGGCCAGTCTTTTTCTGCCATGGCATTGCCGCTCAGCAGTGCGCTTGCAGTCAGGGCCGCAGTCATTCCAGAAAATAAGAAATTCTTAATCTTCACTTTGATCTCCATCTTTTAATGTGTTCGATATTCTGCCAGTTTAATGGCCTTTTAGGCAAGCTAATGCCTAGTGCTTACCAGCAATAGCAACGGTTCTTTGAGCCAGCAGCACCACTGGACGATCAATCATGCGCCCATCTAGCTTAACTGCGCCTCCTTTAGAGGTTTTGTCAGCTTCAATGACCCGCTGAGCCCAAGCTAATTCTTCCTCTGAAGGCATAAAAGCAGCCTTCACAATACCCACTTGCTTTGGATGGATACAGAGTTTTCCACCAAAGCCCATGCGCTTAGCTCGCTTTGCATCATCTTGAATACGTGCCACGTCATCGGTGGTTGGCGTAACCCCATCAATAGGAGGGGCAATTTGGGCAACTCGAGATGCCAGGATGATTTGGAAACGCGCAGTCTGAAGTTCGGTTTCTTGTGGATCACAAACCATTCCAAGGTCTGCCTGCAAATCTAAATTACCTATTGCAAGACGAATGACTTGGTTTGCATTCGCTATTTCGCTTAAACGGTCTAAGCCAACAGCAGTTTCAATCATGGGGATGAGGGCGGTATTTGGCAAGACTAGTGCAGCGCCATTCATTTCATCAGCAGATTCACTTTTGGGAATCAGCAGGCAGGCAAGATCCAGTTTTTGCGCCAGCATTAAATCAGCAGAATAAAACTGACTACCTGGCGAGTTACTGCGAATGATGAGGCGTTTCTTTTGCTCAGCAGTAAAGCTAGGCCATGCCGCTTGGATTGAATTGCGAGCAGTCTCTTTATCCTCTGCAGCAACAGCATCTTCCAAGTCCAGGATGACACTACTTGCACCACTATCTAGTGCCTTTGCAAAACGATCAGGGCGAGTACCCGGCACAAATAAAAAGTTACTACAAAAACCTAAAGGCGTATTGAGTGGATTCATATTGACTGGGAGGACTAATTGCTTTGAAGTAGAAAGCCTATCTTGGCCTGTTTGCGGATATTCCACAAGTGATCAATTGCCTTACTCATCTCAACAGGGCTAGCACCCCCACTAAAAGCGGCAAGGCGCATTGCCTTATCAGTGATCTCAGCGCGGCTTAAGGTGTTTCCAGGATCCCCTTTGGGTTCATCCACGCGACCATCCAGAATCTGTCCATTATTCAAATGTACTTTGACTTTACCAATCCAGCGTTGTGGATAGGCGCTATCTACTTCGGGATCAAGAGTCATGGTGACCCGATCGCGGAAGAGGCAAATGGCATCATCCTTAAAGTGAGCATCAAATTCTTGCAGGCCAGCAAATTGATAGTGCGCAACCAAGGCCAGCACAGTGCCCATGGAAAACTTCGATTGATGCACAGTTGCTGGATTGGTTACAGGCCCCAAGACATCGATCGCGCCTTGATGCACTAATGTTTCTACCTTAGCGATATCGCTTGGCTTGAGTTTATTGGTCAGCATCACATGCAATAGCGCGTCAGCGGCAGGGTGAGTATGGCGACAAGAGGAGTGGTATTTAAAGCTTGTCTCTGCTAGGGTCCAGCGGCTGCCTAAACGATCAACCAATTTGCTGGGGTCGGCATCGCTTGACATGCCGGCAGCCAAACCTTGCTTGCCCTCAAGAATATGCTCTGCACCAGTAAAGCCTGCTTGAGCAATATAGGCCGACATCAAGCCAGTTGCCGCTGCATGAGCGGTATGTAATTGTTTGGAGTCTGCAGCATCACGTAAAAATTCCCATACGCCAGCGGACTGTGTGCCAGCAGAACCAAAGGCATGTAGCATTTGCGCAGGGGTGAGCTTGAGCAGTCGCCCGACAGCAGCCGCAGCAGCGAACGTGCCAGCAGTGCCGGTGGTATGAAAGACTTTATAGTGTGAGCGTCCCAAGAACTCACCAACCCGAATACCCACTTCGTAACCCACTACTGCTGCAACTAAGAGCTCTTCTCCAGAGGCGCCGATTGCTTGTGCGCAGGCTAGTGCAGGCGGAAACACTACGGTAGCTGGATGAAAGACTGAGCCATTGTGAACATCGTCCTGCTCTACTACGTGTGATGCAGCAGCATTAGCCATTGCGGCTAAAAAAGGGCTTGAACTTTTTCGAGAGATCACTATTTCAGAAGGGCCAGCATGACTACTATCAAAACTACCCATACTCTGAGCAAACTGAGTGATGATTTCCACAGGGCGCGAACCTTTGCCTGCGATTGCTGAGCCAAACCAATCCACCAATAAATCTTCAGCACGACTCATCACATCACTTGGGATATCACTGGCTTTTAAATTGGCAGCAAAGCTGGCTAGTTCACGAGTTAAATGTTCATTGCTCATCAAAATATTCTCTTATTAGTATTGCTACGTTATGCCAGAACAGCAGTAGCTTGCATGGTTAGCCAGCCTTCATGATCTTGCGCCCAAATAGCAATCGTTTTGCCGCTGGGATCTTTTTCTAAATCAGGCTTAGCGGATACTTTGAAGATATTGATATCAAAGGTTGGTCGAATCGCGCGGAATTCAAAACTCTTCAGCTTACAGCCCGGAATACTTTGACGCACTAAATCTACTAGTAGAGTGGCAATTAAAGGCCCATGCACAATCAATCCTGGATAGCCTTCTACCTCGGTAACGTATTGACGATCATAGTGAATACGATGACCATTAAAAGTGAGCGCTGAGTAACGAAAGAGCAACACATCATCAGGTGTGATTGTCTTAGTCCACTTTGCATCGGTTGGTGCGGGAGTGGGTGCAACTGGTTTGTCATCAGGCCCTGGTGCATCTCGATAGACAATATCGTGCTCTTCAATGATGGCAAGACCTTGTTGGTTTGATATCTGATGTTTCACTAAAACAAAAATCAAATCACCGGTACGACCTGACTTATGGGTCACGGATTCAATTTTAGAAACGCGCTCAATGTCATCGCCTACTGAAAGTGGCGCCAACCACTGGATACGGCTACCTGCCCACATACGACGTGGAAGTGGAACCGGCGGCAAGAAACCGCCACGTTGGGGATGACCATCAGCACCAATTTCAGATTGCCTTGCATGCGGCAAGAAATACAGCCAATGCCACAGTTCAGGAAGGAATGCGCCCTTATTGGGCTCTGGATCAAGTCGATCTAGAGTTGCCGATAGGGCGCGAACAGGCGCTGCTGTAATGGTGTCAGATACTGACTCGGTTTTACCGAGCCATTCTTGAAGGTGGGTAATAGTTTGGGCTTCGATTCGCATAGCTTCCATTATGCCAATCTTGGGAAGGGGGCTTAGCCCATGAGAACTGTAATCAGGTATACGAGCAGTCCAGCTAATGCAGAGCCTCCTAGAACAGTCATCACTCCTTTTTGAAACTTGAATAGCGCCAATCCTGCTAATCCGCAGATGATGATCGATATCCAGGAAATAGAGGCACCCAGACCACTTGGTAAAAACACGTGATAGGCAAAAAACAAGCCTAAATTGGCGATGACGCCAACCACTGCAGCAGTAATCGCAGTCAGTGGTGCGGTAAAGCCAAGCTTGCCATGGGTTGATTCAATCAGAGGGCCGCCAACCAGAATAAAAAAGAAAGAAGGTAAGAAGGTAAACCAAGTAGCAACGCAAGCACCAAGAACACCAAACCAAAATGGATTGCTACTGCCGATGAGATGCTGAATATGACCAGCAAGATAGCCGACGAAGGCAACTACCATGATGAGGGGCCCTGGCGTAGTTTCTCCAAGTGCTAAACCATCAATCATCTGATTGGCACTAAGCCAATGAAAATGATCTACTGCGCCTTGGTAAACATAGGGCAATACAGCATATGCACCACCAAAGGTGAGAAGTGCAGCCTTAGTAAAGAACCAAGCGATTTGAGGGTAGAGCGTTTTCCAGCCAAAGATGGTGATCAATACTGCAATCGGCAGTAGCCAACAAGTTAATGTAATTGCGCTATGACGAATAGTTCTCTGAAGATTAAATTGAGCGTGCAGAGGGGTAGGGGTGTTGTCATCGATGATGGCACTGCCGTAATTTTTCTCTTTGGAGTTTGCATGTGATGTCTGCTCAAAATACTCCGGATAACGCTTACCTCCCCAGTAGCCAATAGCAGCAGCGATCATGACGATGATCGGAAAAGCTAAGTTCAAAATGAAGATGGCTAAAAAAGAAGCCAGTGCAATCCACTTCAATGCATTGTTGTGAATAGTCCGCTTACCAATACGAACGGCTGCGTGCAAAACAATGGCGACAACTGCAGGCTTAATGCCAAAAAAGATGGCAGCGATCCAGGGCACTTGTCCAAAGGTGAGATAAATCCACGATAGCGCAATCAAAATCAATAGTGATGGCAATACAAAGAGTGTTCCAGCGAGGATGCCGCCCCAGCTGCGGTGCATGAGCCAGCCAATGTAAGTAACTAACTGCTGGGCTTCAGGTCCAGGCAGTAGCATGCAATAGTTAAGCGCATGTAAAAAGCGCCGCTCAGAAATCCAGCGACGCTTCTCAACCAACTCTTGATGTAAAACAGCGATTTGTCCTGCGGGCCCACCAAAACTAATGAAGCCAAGCTTGGCCCAAAACTTCAGGGCCTCGCTTAGTGGAATGCTCAAGCCTCTTCCATTCCGCCAACTACTTGGCTAAAGCCGTTATCCACGTAGATGATTTCACCAGTAATGCCATTGGCTAAATCGGATAACAAGAAGGCAGCAGTATTACCAACATCATCAATTGTGACGTTGCGACGCAGTGGTGCAGTTTTTTCAACCGCCTCCAAAATTTTTCCAAAGCCTTTGATTCCAGAAGCAGCCAAAGTTTTAATCGGGCCAGCAGAAATGCCGTTAGCACGAATACCTTTTGGACCCACTGAGCCAGCGAGGTAGCGTACCGATGCTTCTAAAGAAGCTTTTGCTAAACCCATGGTGTTGTAGTTTGGAACATTCTTCATTGAGCCCAAGTAGGTCAATGTGACTAAAGATGATTTATCGCGCAACATCGGCAATGCCTCTTTGGCCATTGCAGGAAAACTGTATGCAGAAATATCGTGCGCAATTTTGAAGCCTTCGCGCGAGAGCCCTTCCAAAAAGTCTCCAGCAATCGCTTCACGGGGGGCAAAACCAATGGCATGAACAAAGCCATCAAATTGAGGCCAGGATTTAGCCAAATCCGCAAAGAGGGCGCCAATCTGCTCATCGCTACCTACATCACAGTCAAAAATGAGCTCAGTATTGAATTCTTTCGCAAAATCAACGATCCGATCCTTAAAGCGCTCGCCAACATAGGTAAAGGCTAGTTCAGCCCCTTCGCGGTGACATGCCTTGGCGATACCATAGGCAATCGAGCGGTTGGAGAGGACGCCGGTAATGAGGATTTTTTTGCCTGAGAGAAAGCCCATGTTGTTTCCTTTGCTTCAAATATGATTAGCTATCTACAATTGTTACATATATGCCTACCCTAAACCCTATTCGCCATATCGCCCATTTCTTGCTCCTAGCCATGCTGGTAGGGATTGGTGCTAATACAGTGCAGGCGGCTCAGGGGATTTCCCAGTATGGCAAGCCTAAATATGCCGATGGATTTACCCACTTTGATTATGTAAATCCCAATGCTCCTAGGGGAGGCACTCTGACTTTGCCTAACCCTGGGCAAAGAACCAGTTTTGATAAGTTCAATCCTTATACGCTGCGCGGTGTAACCGCCCCTGGAATTGATTTGATGTTTGAATCTTTGGCCGAGGGGAGTGCGGATGAGGTTTCTAGCATCTATGGATTGCTAGCTGAAGATATCGCAGTAGCAGCAGATCGTCAGTCAGTCACGTTTCGGATTCGGCCAGAAGCAAAATTTTCTGATGGCACGCCAGTTTTAGCTGCAGATGTTAAATATAGTTTTGATGTGCTCATGAGTGGCAAGGCACATCCACGATTCAAAACCACTTTTGCCGATATCAAAGAAGCAGTAGTGCTCTCAGATCGATCCGTACGTTTTGACTTTAAGAATAACAATGCTGAGCTGCCAATCTTGGCTGGAACTTTGCCAATCTTTTCTCGCAATTGGGGTAAGAAACCTGACGGTACGATTATTCCTTTTGAGAAGATCGCCTTCGAAGCGCCTGTGGGAAGCGGCCCGTACCTGATTGAATCTTTTAAAGCCGGTAAATCGATTGTCTATAAACGCAATCCACAATACTGGGCAGATCAATTGAGTAAGCCTTTGAATGTGCGCGTCGGTTTTTATAACTTTGATCGCGTGCTTTATAAGTTGTATAGCGATGATGCCGTTCGCCTCGAGGCATTTAAGGCGGGCGAGTTTGATGCCATTGTTGAATATCGTGCCAAGATTTGGGCAAAGGGCTATGTAGGATCTAAGTTTGATAACGGTACTTTAACGAAGAAGGCATTCTTAAATCACAATGGTGCAGGCATGCAAGGTTTTGCCATGAATGTGCGTAAACCAATTTTTCAGGATGTACGCGTTCGTCAAGCATTGGGCTTGGCATTAGATTTCGAATGGCTGAATCGCCAAATATTTTTCGATCAATACGGGCGTATTAATAGTTACTTCACTAATAGTGATCTGAGCGCTAATTTTGATGGCCCTCGTAAACCTACTGAAGCAGAGCTGAAGTTACTAAGACCACTCAAGGCTAAATATCCGCAATGGGTGCCAGATGCAGTCTTTGGTCCTATGCCAGCACCGCCATCAACCAAATCACCGGATAGTCTGCGCCAGAATTTAAAGAAAGCCCGCGAATTATTGATGCATGCTGGCTGGCAATATCGCGATGGCGCCTTGCGGAATGAAAGGGGCGAGCCTTTTCGCATGGAGATGGTAGAAAACGGCGGATTTTTCTTGAGAGTGATTTCTGCTTATAGTCGTAACTTAGAAAAGCTAGGTATTCAGTTAGATATTCGCACGAGCGACTTTGCCTTGTATCAAAAGAGGATCAATGAATATGACTTTGATATGACGACCACGCGTTTTCCAGATTCACAAAACCCTGGTAATGAACTGTGGGATCGTTTTGGCAGCCAAGCTGCCAAGGAGAAAGGCTCAGACAATATCATTGGAGTGCAATCACCCGTGGTGGATGCTTTGGTTGAGGAAATTACCAAAGCACAAAACCGTGATGAGTTGCGCGCAGCAACAAGAGCCTTGGACCGGGTTTTATGGAATAGCTATTACGTTGTCCCTCAGTGGTACAACCCTACTCACCGCGTAGCTTTTCGGAAAGAGATGCGCTATCCCGAGCCCCCTTTGTACTATTCAGCTGAGCCCTGGATTATGCAAAATTGGTGGAAAGAGGAGTCTAAATAATGCAAGGACAAATGCGCGCATATATCTTTAAGCGACTGCTCTTGATGATTCCCACTTTATTGGGCGTACTCACTTTGACTTTTGCAGTGGTGCAGTTTGTGCCGGGTGGCCCAGTCGAGCAAATGGTATTGGAGCTTAAAGGCAAAGGGGACGCTGCTGTTGGAGGCACCGAGTCTTCTGGGGCTGGCGCTACTTATCGTGGGCGCCAAGGGATCGATGCTCAACGCTTAGAGGAGGTCAAGGCACTCTATGGTTTTGATAAGCCACCATTAGAGCGCTACTTCATGATGTTAGGACGTTTTGCCCGATTCGATTTGGGTCAAAGCTATTACCAGCATCAAAGTGTTTGGGGCTTAGTCGTTTCAAAATTACCCGTATCCATCAGCATTGGTTTGTGGACATTCTTTATCACTTACTTAGTTTCGATTCCATTAGGCATTGCCAAGGCAGTACGTGATGGCTCTCGCTTTGATGCCGTTACGAGTAGCATGATTTTAGTCGGCTATGCTATCCCAGGATTTGTCTTGGGAGTATTGCTTTTAGTGATCTTCGGTGGTGGCAGCTTCTTGCAAATTTTTCCTTTGCGAGGTCTCACTTCAGACAACTGGAGCGATCTCAGTTTGATCGGCAAGGTGATGGACTATCTATGGCATTTAGTGTTGCCAATCACCGCTTCAGTATTGGGTAGTTTTGCAGTCATAACGATGTTAACTAAAAATTCTTTTTTAGAAGAGATCCGCAAGCAGTATGTATTGACGGCAAGAGCTAAAGGCCTCACTGAAAAACAAGTGCTGTGGAAGCATGTGTTCCGTAATGCACTCTTACCTCTGGTAACGGGCTTTCCCGCAGCATTCATCGGCGCATTTTTCACGGGCTCACTGTTAATCGAAACGCTTTTCTCATTGGACGGGCTTGGTTTGCTCTCTTATGAGTCTGTGATGCGTAGAGATTACCCAGTGGTATTTGGCACCCTATATTTATTTACCCTGATTGGTTTGTTTACCAAACTGATTTCTGATCTTTGCTATGTTTACATTGATCCTCGTATTCAGTTTGGCGCTGGAGGCGGCTCATGAGTCGTTGGCAGCGCTTTAAGTACAGTCGTATCGGCTATGCGAGTTTATGGATCTTCACAATCCTATTTGGCTTATCCATGTGCGCTGAATTGATTGCCAATGACAAGCCTTTAGTTGTTCGCTATGAAGGACACTTCTATTTCCCCATTGCAAAGAATCAAGCTGAGACGGTATTTGGTGGCGATTTCTCGACCCCAACCGATTTCTTGGACCCAGATATTCGTCAAAACATTGCGAGCAATGGCAATTGGGCAATCTATCCCCCAATTCACTATAGCTACGAGACTCTCAATTACTTTTCTCAGGTGCCCAACCCTGCGCCACCTTCTTTAGAAAACTGGCTCGGCACCGATGATCGCGGGCGAGATGTTCTGGCGCGTCTTATTTACGGATTTCGCTTATCCATTTTGTTTGGTTTAGCGCTCACGATAGTGGGTGTAAGCGTAGGCATCATTACGGGGTCCTTGATGGGCTTCTTTGGAGGCAAGTTTGATTTGGTCTCGCAACGCCTCATTGAAATTTGGTCGGCCATGCCAGAGTTGTATCTGCTAATTATTTTTGCTTCGATCTTTAATCCCAGTATTTCTTTATTAATCATCCTCTTGGCTGCATTTGGATGGATGGGATTATCTGACTATGTACGCGCAGAATTTTTCCGGAATCGCGCCTTGGAGTATGTGCGTGCAGCACGAGCATTAGGTCTTACGAATGTGCAAATCATGTGGCGCCATATTCTGCCAAACAGCTTGACCCCAGTGATTACTTTTTTACCGTTTCGGATGAGTGCTGCCATTTTGTCTCTGACAAGCTTGGATTTTTTAGGTCTGGGCGTGCCGCCTGGTACCCCCAGTCTTGGAGAGTTGCTTTCGCAAGGCAAAGGAAATCTTGACGCCTGGTGGATCTCACTATCAACCTTTGTGGTTTTGGTCGCAACCTTACTTCTACTCACTTTTATGGGCGAGGCATTGCGGGATGCATTTGACTCTCGTAAATCAGGCGCAATGAGCGGAGGTCGCCCATGAGCTTGCTACGTTATGAAGATCTCTGCATTTCATTTGGGTCTGGACGCCGTGAAAGGCTTGCAGTGAACCATCTCGATTTAGAAATTGGGATTGGTGAGCGCGTTGCTCTGGTAGGTGAATCTGGCTCTGGCAAGACACTCACTGCCTTGGCTCCCTTAAGACTCGAACCTGAGGGCGCTAAGATATCTGGCAAGATTCTATGGAATCGAAAGGATGGGCAAGGTACAGTTGATTTGCTCTCATTGCCCATCCAAGATATTCGTGAGATTCGTGGTCGAGAAATCGCCATGGTCTTTCAGGAGCCGATGACTGCGCTCAATCCATTGTTCACAGTGGGCAATCAAATTATTGAAGCAGTTCAGATTTATCAGCCACTGATTTCTAAGGCAGATTGCATTGATGCGGCGATCGATCTCCTTAAAAAGACTGGCATTCTCGAGCCTGAGCGACGCTTTCATTCTTATCCGCACCAACTCTCAGGTGGTCAACGGCAGCGCGCCATGATTGCGATGGCCTTGGCCTGTAAACCGCGCCTCTTGATTGCGGATGAGCCGACGACTGCCCTTGATGTGAGTTTGCGTTTGCAGATTTTAGATTTACTCAAAGATCTCCAGGAGGAATCTAAAGATCAAGGTGGTATGGGTATTTTATTGATTACGCACGATCTCAATTTAGTAAAACACTTTGCGCAGCGTGTCGCAGTATTAAATCAAGGCAACTTGATGGAGTCAGGTTCGACTAAACAGGTTTTTACTCAACCGAGTGATCCCTATACAAAGGCGCTAGTCAATAGTGGACCCGTTCGTGATTTAGCTCCTGTAATGCCATTAGCGCCCGTTCTTCTGAAGACGGATGATTTATCAGTTGCTTATCCCAACTCAGAATCTAGCTCTTGGTTTAAAAAGGCTCCACCGCATAAGGTATTAAAGAAGGTGAGCTTCTCTTTAAAGCAGGGACAAACGATTGGCGTGATTGGTGAATCGGGTTCTGGTAAGACTACGCTTGGTATGGCAGTACTGGGATTGTTAGGTGATTCTGCGGCAGAGGTCTCTGGCGCTGTTGATGTTCTGGGTAATGATTGGCAAAAACTAAAACCAGTAGAGCGTCGTACGATGCGCTCAAGCTTACAGGTAATTTTTCAAGATCCATTTGGTTCTTTGTCCCCGCGTATGAATGTGATGCAGATTGTGGCCGAGGGATTGGACGTTCACTTTCCGAAACTCTCCACTGCCGAACGTGAAAATCGGGTGGTTGATATGCTCAAAGAAGTTGGTCTCGATCGCTCAGCACTCACACGCTATCCACACGAGTTCTCTGGTGGACAAAGACAACGGATTGCCATTGCGAGAGCTCTGATCTTACGTCCACAAATTTTGGTTTTAGATGAGCCCACCTCAGCTTTAGATGTCTCAATCCAAAAGCAAGTATTAGCCTTGCTGACTGAGTTGCAGAAGAAGTACAACTTGGCCTATCTGATGATTAGCCATGATTTGGCGGTGATTCGAGCAATGTCTCATGAGGTGATGGTCCTTAAAGGCGGCAAGGTGGTGGAGTTTGGAGATACCGAAACTCTGATTAAGAATCCTCGCCAGGTCTATACCAAGGAGCTTTTTGCTGCTGCTGAGTTGACCTAATAGGGCGGCTAAATAGCCTTTGAATGGGCTAAATTGGTGCATTTGCCCCAATTTAAGGCTAAATTATCTTTATAAACAAAGGCTTAAGACTACAGTCAAGACTTGGTTAATTAAGGGTTCTTTGCTAAACTGGAACGATGTCACTGAAAAAAGCACCACTTTTAAAGTCCCTTGGCCTTGCCTTGGGATTCGTGTTTTGGGTGTCGGCCTATGCAGTCGATTCGCCTAGTGACGCCACTGCAGAAGCAGTGGTTCCCAAAGAAAGCATGTTTCAAGCTGGACGCTCTTATCTCTACCGCGTATCTGATCGCTTGGTGGATAGCGTCTCTGGAAAATCAGAAGAGCTGATTGATCGCGCTATGGAAGTCATTGGGGTACGCTATCGTTCAGATACTGAATTACCTCAGTCTGGCTTAGACGGCAGTAGTTTTGTGGGTTATGTTTTCAAAGACAAACTTGGATTTTTGCTACCGCGTAAATCAACACAGATGAGCCGTGTTGGTAAGCCTATAAATCGTGATGAGTTGCAACCAGGTGATCTCGTATTTTTTAACACGATGCGTTTAACTTTTTCCCACGTGGGTATTTACGTTGGCGACAATAAATTTATTCACTCTCCATCCAAGGGCACCACTGTTCGTGTCGATGATCTTGGGAGTCTGTATTGGGATAAGCGCTTCGATGGCGCACGCCGCTTAGATGGCAGCGACACTCTGAATGACTCAGAGCGTCAAGAACTGCTCAATGAAGTCAAAAAACTCAAGCGTAAGTCACGCAGTCTATAGCCCTATTTGCTTATACAAGCGTATGCTCTTCAAGCCACTGTTTTAGAGCGAAATCAATCTTTGATTGCCATCCTGCTCCAGTCGCTTTAAACGATTGAACTACCTCGCTTGATAGGCGGATCGTGGTTGAAATTTTGGTTGGGGCTACTTGTGCCCCTCTAGTCTTGCGCGAGGCTATTTTTTGCTGCAAAGACTTTGGAAGGGAGTTTATCTTCTTCGAAGCCTTTAATTCAGCTGCCGTCCATTCAAAATCTTCTAGATCCTTCTTAACTTTTTTGGTCATAATTTGTTGCCTCTCGTTTATTGGCTTTTCTAAAACTAATTACCCGAATACCATTTTTTGTTTCCGTAAAAACCAAGGCATATAACCTATTTCCAAGATACCCAATTGCGCATCGACGGATCTCCCCATAATCTTTTCTTTTGTCGATGGTGTAATTAGCAGTTTCAAAATCAAAATTAACCACCTCCTCAAAGGAGAGATGGCGGTTATTGATGTTGTATAGGTTTTTTGATCGATCATAAGTAATTTCCATTTATCTAATTGTAACTACAATTAGATAAATGGAAATATACCATGCCTATGAAAAGGGCATCGGGTTAAAGGGGGTTTAGCCCTTTAGCTTTTCCTTAATCAAAGCCATTTGTTCCTGTGCTGCAGATTCTCCGGCAAGGATTGCAGCATTTCTGGATCTGAAGTCACCACTACTCATTTGCTTGAGTTGAGGAGTAATCACGATATCAGCGCTTTTAAGTTCAAACTGATTAATGCTGCTTTGCATAATTGCAATGGTGTGTTGAAGGATGCCAAACGTACCGCTGGCATCTTGATGGGCTGGCTCCGAAGAAATATTGACTGCAATCACGATGGTTGCCCCCATTTGTCTTGCATAACTCACTGGTACTGGTGCTACCAATCCGCCATCAACATATTCTTTATTACCAATAACTGTGGGCTGGAAAACGCCAGGCACGCTACACGATGCGCGGACGGCCTGACCAGTATTGCCAGTTCTAAATAAGACACCTTTGCCTGATTGCAATTCAGTTGCCACAATACCGAGGGGGATACGCATTTGTTCAATAGTTTTGTTTTGGACTTCGCGATTCACCATGTTTTGTAGGGCATCTCCTTTAATGAGGCCTCCAAAGCGTCCAACAAATGGCAGGCCCCAATCGGCAATGGTGGCTTCATCCAGATTGAGGGCAAGGCGATTGAGTTCATTACCCGTGGCGCCAGAGGCAAGTAGGGCAGCAATCACGCTGCCAGCGCTACTGCCAACAACGATGTCAGGGCGAATACCTTGTGCTTCTAGCGCCTTAATTACGCCCACATGGGCAAAACCTCTGGCCGCTCCTGCACCAAGTGCCAAGCCAACCACCGGTTTTTTGCTTCCCATGAAGCTGCATGAGGAGAGGCCTGCCGCCCCAAGTAGGGTCCCGATGCCAACACCCAGCCCTAGGAGGCGACGCCGTTCTGGGGAGTTCGGCGCCACAAATGACTGAATCTGGGGTTTTGATGAAATTTTGTTCATATGGCTATTGTATTGAGCCTACCTTATAATGGGTGCACGGTGAACGAAAAGGACTTCGTTTCGGCGCGAACCAATCCCCAACTAGAATCTAAGAGATGGATTGTTCGTAGTAGCTAGAGAACCCCCCCAACCCATTACTGAAATACATTTTTTAAAGCCTCATCAGGACACTCCTGATAGCCCAATTTTTATGGACGATCACAACAAGCGCGTTATTGAAACAGCCCTCCTGTGCGCACAGGAACCACTCAGCGTTGCTGATTTGTCTCGCTTATTTGTAGAAGACATCACTACTGCAGATATTAATGAAGCCTTAACTGAGCTTCAGGGAGCCTGGGATGACAAAGGAATGGAGTTGGTGCACATTGCGACTGGCTGGCGTTTCCAGAGTCGTTTATCGATGCGCGAATATTTAGATCGTTTAACCCCAGAGAAGCCGCCAAAGTATTCTCGTGCAGTGATGGAGACTTTAGCCATTATTGCTTATCGTCAGCCAGTGACGCGTGGTGAGATTGAGGAAATTCGTGGTGTTGCAGTGAGTACCAATGTGATGAAGCAATTAGAGGATCGTGGTTGGGTAGAGATGATTGGTCATAAAGAGACGATCGGTCGTCCTGGTTTATATGCCACTACCAAGCAATTTTTAGATGACCTCAGTTTGACAAACTTGCAAAGCTTGCCAATGCTGGAAGATGCAGCACCAATGGCAGCGGCAGAGCAATTGGGCCAAGCCATTATCGAATTTGATCCAGATGCCACAGTAGAAACTGTGATCATCAATGAAGTA
The DNA here is from genome assembly GCF_018881635.1 of Polynucleobacter sp. UB-Piko-W3. Lineage (GTDB taxonomy): Bacteria > Pseudomonadota > Gammaproteobacteria > Burkholderiales > Burkholderiaceae > Polynucleobacter. Next base: position 1,014,667 of record NZ_JACVPY010000002.1, on the reverse strand, counting down.
GTAGAAGAAGTTACTCCTGAGTCTGAAGAACCATCAGACGAAACAAAATAATAATTAATGACAAGCTCTAACGAAAACGATTCATCCCCGGTAGTAAATTCATCGGCAGTTCCATCAAGCGCAGACGCGGCGCCATCCAATGAGGGTGGTAATAAAGCAGAAGGTCGCGAGGGGGCAGAGCGGGGACCGAGGCACCCACGTCGTGCCGGAACGGGGAAGCATCCATTTAATAAGAAGCGCCCATTCAATAAAGATCGGCCACGCCGCGAAGGTGGTGAAGGCAACGCTCCACGTGAGGGTAGCAACAATCAAGGTAATCATTCTGCCAAACTAGCCCCTAATCCTGCTGAGGCTGAGGCTTTATTTGCTTCAGTAGTGTCTGGTGAATTTGATGCTGCTTTAGATGCCCCTGAGGCATTAGAAGTGAAAAATCCGGATGGCTTTAATGAGAATGAAGTCTCCCATCAGACAGGTGCAGAGCGTCGTGTGCAGCGTGCCCAAGGTTCGCGTGAAGATGAAGATCCTGATGCGCCAACAGAAGAAGAAGTGAGTAGCTTGCAATTTGCGAATGTCGATGAGCTACCGCTGAGTATGCGTGATGAGGTTTGGTCAGATCTGGATGGTTTAGATGATGACGCTGATGATGAAGATACCGTCAAACTGCATAAAGTATTGGCTGACGCTGGCATGGGTTCCCGCCGCGATATGGAGGACTTGATTATTCAGGGTCGCGTATCGGTCAACGCACTGCCTGCACATATTGGTCAGCGCATTGGCCCAACCGATCAAGTGCGTATTAATGGCAAGCCAGTACATCGCAAGATTCAGACGAAACCGCCGCGGGTGATTTTGTATCACAAGCCTGCTGGTGAGATTGTCAGTCAATCTGACCCGGAAGGTCGTCCAACAGTTTTTGATCGCTTACCAAAGCCACGTCAAGGACGCTGGATTGCAGTAGGTCGCCTGGACTTTAATACTGAGGGCCTTTTGCTGTTTACCACCTCTGGTGAGTTAGCCAACCGCTTAATGCACCCACGTTATGGCGTTGAGCGTGAATACGCAGTCCGTATTTTGGGCGAGCTTGGACAGGACTCTATGGCTCAGCTAAAGAGTGGTATTCAGCTTGACGATGGCCAAGCTAAATTTTTACGTCTGGCAGCCGGTGGTGGCGATGGTGCGAATCGTTGGTATCACGTTGCTTTGAGTGAAGGTCGTAATCGTGAAGTGCGACGCATGTTTGAAACAGTAGGTCATACCGTGTCACGTTTGATTCGTACTCGTTATGGCATGTTCTTATTGCCTCCACGCTTGAGGCGGGGGAAATGGGAGGAGGTTGAGGCTGGTGGTATCTATAACTTGATGAAGTCGGCTGGCTTAAAAATGCCACAGCCCCAAGATAAGGGCCGTAATCCAAACCCAAACGGCCAAAGTCGCAATCCTGCCGGTGCAGATTTTCAGCCTGATCCAATGCAAACCTCAGTTTCTTACTGGGGCTCACGCGATGCCTTAACCCTGGCTAGTGGTCACAACGGTATGACTCATCAGGGCAGAAATAACAACTCAGGTGGTTCAGGTGAAGGCCGAGGCCCATTCCGTGGTCGCACCCAGGGTGGCAGACCTGGTCAGAGTGGTCAGGGTCAAGGTCAGGGCCAAGGTCAAAACCGCAATAAAGGCAAAAAAGTACATCATGGTCAGTCCGCTTTTGTAACTGCTAGCCCCCAAAGTCCTGGAAACGGACCTAAACGGAACGCTCCAAAAGGGCGAAAACCCTTCAATAAGGGCCCTAGAAAACCCCGCAATCCTAGCGAAAGCTTCTGATTTCTAACAGTTTTCCCTAAAAATCAGCTATAATTTTGGACTGACAGCAGTTTTCTGCTGTTTTTAGTTGTTACCGACTGATGTTGCGATCAACGTAAGTCGGCCTGTTCTGAATTTCGAGAATATGGGCTTCAAAGCCCATTTTTTTTTGCCATTTTGGTATGAGGGAAAGTCGTGAAAGATCAGCAGGTTATTTCTGCAGAGCTGGAAAACTTAGGCTACACGTTAGTTGATATTGAGCGTGAAGCCGGTGGTTTGCTGCGTGTCACGATTGAAAATCCCGATTACGAGCGTTTGATTAATGTCCTCGATTGCGAGAAGGTCAGTCATCAGCTGAGCTACACATTGCCAGTTGAGAACATTCCTTACGAGCGTTTGGAGATTTCTTCACCAGGCCTAGATCGTCCTGTGAAGAGCGCCTCAGATTTTGAGCGCTTTGCTGGAATGGAAGTGGATTTGAAGTTGCGTGTCGCCACTGGCGGCCGTAAGAATTTTCGTGGTGTGTTGCAAGGTTTGCTGACTGGTGAATTGAATTCGCCTGATGCGAAGTTTGGTTTGGTGTTTGAGGGTGCTGATGGTCAGCCTTCTCAATTGGAGTTCACTTTAGCCGAGGTCGATAAGACTCGGTTGGTCCCTGTTATTGATTTCAAAGGAAGAAAGTCATGAGCCGAGAAGTTCTCATGTTGGCAGACGCTCTAGCGCGTGAAAAGAACGTTGATCAAACGATTGTGTTTGAGGCGCTCGAGATGGCGTTGGCATCAGCCACTAAGAAACGTTATCCCAATGAAGATGTGGATATTCGTGTATCGATTGACCGTGAGTCAGGCGAATACGAAACCTTCCGTCGCTGGTTGGTTGTTCCTAACGAAGCTGGCCTGCAGGAACCTGATAAAGAGATTCTGCAGTTTGAAGCTCAAGAGCAACTTGCTGATATGGAAGTTGGCGACTACATCGAAGAGCAGATCGAATCCTTAGCTTTCGGTCGTATCGGTGCACAAGCTGCGAAGCAAGTCATTTTGCAACGTATTCGTGATGCTGAGCGCGAGCAAATTTTGAACGACTACCTTGAGCGTGGCGAAAAAGTCATGACCGGTACCGTGAAACGTGCTGACAAGAATGGTTTGATTATTGAGTCTGGCCGCGTTGAAGCTTTATTGCGTCGCGATCAAATGATTCCAAAAGAGAATTTACGTTCTGGTGACCGTGTGCGTGCTTATATCCTGAAAGTGGATCGTGAAGCACGTGGCCCACAGATTGAACTCTCCCGTACTTGCCCAGACTTCTTGATCAAATTATTTGAGAACGAAGTCCCAGAGATGGAGCAGGGCTTATTGGAGATTAAGGGCGCAGCTCGTGACCCTGGTATTCGTGCCAAGATTGCGGTTGTGACTTATGACAAGCGTATCGACCCAATCGGTACCTGTGTTGGTGTTCGTGGCACACGCGTTACTGCAGTTCGCAACGAAGTTGCTGGCGAAGCAGTCGATATCGTATTGTGGTCTGAAGATCCAGCGCAGTTTGTGATTGGTGCTTTGGCTCCAGCACAAGTTTCTTCAATCCTGGTTGATGAAGAGCGTCATGCAATGGATGTCGTAGTTGATGAAGAAAACTTGGCAATCGCGATTGGCCGCAGCGGACAGAACGTTCGTTTGGCAAGCGATTTAACTGGTTGGCAGATCAACATTATGACTCCGGAAGAGTCTGCTGAAAAAACAGAAAAAGAAGCTTCTTCTGTACGTCAGTTGTTCATGGATAAGTTAGATGTTGACCAAGAGGTTGCTGATATTTTGATTGAAGAGGGTTTCAATACATTGGAAGAAGTGGCGTACGTACCACTTTCTGAAATGTTAGAGATTGATTCATTCGATGAAGACACTGTGAATGAGTTACGTACCCGTGCTCGTGATTCCTTGTTGACGATGGAGTTGGCAAAAGAAGAGCGTATTGGTGAAGTTTCCCAAGACTTGCGTTCTTTAGAAGGAATGACAACAGAATTGATTGCTAAGCTTGCTGACAATCAAGTTCATACCCGTGACGACCTCGCTGAACTAGCTGTTGATGAGCTGGTTGAGGTGACACAAATTGACGAAGAAACTGCGAAAACGCTCATCATGAAAGCGCGCGAACATTGGTTTACTTCATGAGAGGAAGTAGTACATGGCAACAACAGTAAAAGTACTCGCCAAGGAATTGAAACGAACTGCGGCTGACCTCTTAGAGCAATTGAAGGCAGCTGGTATCGAAAAAGGTTCTGAGGACGAGAGCATTACCGAAAAGGACAAAACTGTTCTGCTTGAGCATTTGCAAAAAGCACACGGCAATGTTGATGCTGGCGCTCGTAAAAAGATTACTTTAATCAAGCGCGAGAATTCTGAGATTCGTCAGGCCGATTCGGCTGGACGTACTCGTACCGTTCAGGTTGAGGTACGAAAAAAACGTGTCTTAGTAAAGCGCGGTGAAGAGGCTGTAGCTCCTGCTGAGCCAGCTCCAGCCGCTAAGCCAGCTAAAGCTGCTACAGCAGTCAAAGCCACACTTCCAGCTGAAGAGTTAGAAAAACGCGCTGCAGAAGCTACTCGTCAAGCTGAGTTATTGGCTCGCCAAGAAGCAGAAATGAAGGCGGCAGAAGAGACTCGTCAAAAAGAGGTTGCCAAGTCGCTAGTTGAGAGTGATCAAGGTGCACCTGCAGCAGCTGCAGAGAAAAAAGCCAAGGCTGAAAAGGCTGCCAAAGATTTAGCTGCAAGCAAAGAAAAAGAGTTGGCTGAGATTCGTGTTCGTCGTGCCGCTGCCGAAGCTGAAGCTTTAGCGATTCGTGACATGATGAGTGCTCCAGCTCGCGTTCTCAAAGCGCCAAGTGAAGTTGCTGCTGAAGAAGCGAAAAAAGGAACTCTACATAAACCAGCCAAGGCGGAAGGTGCAGAAGACAAGAAAAAATCTCCAGCTAAGGTTGGCGGTAAAACAATCAAGTCTTCAGAGACATCCTCTACTTGGCAAGAAGAAGGCGCCAAGAAACCAGGCGGCCTGAAAACTCGTGGAGATGCATCTGGTGGTGTTGGTGGTTGGCGCTCTGGTGGTGGCCGTAGAAAGCAACGCCAAATTGCTGAGGCTAATGTAGATACCAACTTCCAAGTGCCTACAGAAAAAGTAGTCCATGACGTGCAAGTTCCAGAAACCATTACTGTGGCTGAACTAGCCCATGCAATGGCAGTAAAGAGTGCCGAAGTCATTAAGCTTTTGATGGGTATGGGTCAAATGGTCACCATTAACCAGGTGCTTGATCAAGACACAGCAATGATCATCGTAGAGGAGATGGGTCATACAGCTCATGCTGCCAAGTTAGATGATCCTGATTTAGATCTTGGTATTGCTGGACATGATGCAGAATTATTGCCACGTCCTCCAGTAGTGACCGTCATGGGTCACGTTGATCACGGTAAAACTTCTTTGCTCGATAAGATTCGTGCAGCAAAAGTAGCTACTGGTGAGGCTGGTGGTATTACTCAGCATATTGGCGCATATCACGTAGAAACACCCCGTGGCATGATTACCTTCTTAGATACCCCGGGTCACGAAGCCTTTACGGCGATGCGTGCTCGTGGCGCTAAGGCAACGGATATTGTGATCTTGGTTGTAGCTGCTGATGACGGTGTAATGCCGCAAACTAAGGAAGCGATTCACCATGCAGTTGCAGGTGGCGTACCAATTGTTGTAGCTATCAATAAAATTGATAAGCCAGAAGCCAATTCTGAGCGGGTGAAGACTGAGTTAGTAGCAGAGCAGGTCGTTCCAGAGGAATACGGTGGTGATGTGCCATTTATTCCAGTATCTGCAAAGACTGGTGAAGGAATTGATGCATTGCTAGAGAACGTTCTCTTGCAAGCTGAAATTTTAGAACTCAAGGCTGCGAAAGCGGCGCCTGCCCAAGGTCTTGTGATTGAAGCGCGCTTAGATAAAGGTAAGGGCCCAGTTGCTACTATTTTGGTACAGTCTGGAACACTCAAGCGTGGCGATATGTTGTTGGCCGGATCTACCTTTGGTCGCGTACGCGCCATGATGGATGAAAACGGTAAGCCTTGTAATGAGGCTGGCCCATCGATTCCAGTAGAAATTCAAGGTTTAGCAGAAGTTCCTGCTGCTGGTGAGTCAGTCCAAGTAGTTCCTGATGAGCGTAAGGCTCGTGAGATTGCACTCTTCCGTCAAGGTAAGTTCCGCGATGTGAAGTTAGCTAAGCAACAAGCATTCAAACTCGAAACCATGATGGAAAATATGGAAGAGGGTGCGATTGAGGCGAAGTTGTTGCCATTAATCATCAAGGCAGATGTACAAGGTTCACAAGAGGCCCTATCTCAGTCCTTAATGAAGCTCTCTACCCCAGAAGTGAAGGTGCAAATCGTTCACGCAGCGGTGGGTGGCATTACTGAGACTGACGTTAACTTGGCGGTCGCTTCTAAGGCAGTGATCATTGGCTTTAACTCTCGTGCGGATGCAGCAGCCCGTAAATTAGCTGAGAATAATGGCGTTGATATTCGTTATCACAACATTATTTATGACGCTGTTGATGAGGTGAAGTTGGCTCTGAGCGGTATGTTGACTCCAGATAAGAAAGAAGAGATCACGGGTCTAGTTGAGATTCGTCAAGTCTTCTTGGTATCTAAAGTTGGTGCGATTGCAGGTTGCCTAGTAGTCGATGGCGTTGTTAAGCGTACTTCAAGCGTGCGTTTGCTACGTGATAACGTGGTTGTCTGGACGGGTGAGCTCGACTCACTCAAGCGTTTTAAAGATGATGCTAAAGAAGTTCGTGCCGGTGTTGAGTGCGGTCTGTCATTAAAGGGCTACAACGACATTAAAGAGGGTGATCAGCTTGAAGTATTCGAAGTTACAGAAGTTGCTCGTTCACTCTAAGCATTCTTTGTAATATGCACAAAACTAGTCCGCATCGTAACCAGCGTCTCGCCGATCAAATTCAGCGAGACCTGGCCGAGCTCATCCCACGTGAGTTGCGTAGTCCGAGCTTAGGCTTAATTACCTTGCAAAGTATTGAGCTCACGCCAGATTTAGCACATGCCAAAGTATTCTTCACGGTACTGGGTGCTGAGCCTGAGCATGTGCTCAAGGCGCTTCAGGAAAAAGCAGGATATTTACATTCTTTATTGTTTAAGCGCTTGCATATTCATACCGTTCCAACCTTGCACTTTCACTATGACAGCTCAGTGGAGCACGGCATAGAGATGTCTCGATTGATCGATCAAGCAGTTGATAGTGATCGTGGCGATCGCAAAGACGAAGCGCAATAATTTCATGGCTATTCGGATCGACGGCGTAGTGCTGCTAGATAAACCTGCAGGAATGAGTTCCCAGGGTGCAGTTACTGCAGTCAAGCGCGCATTTAATGCTGATAAAGCTGGCCATACAGGTACTTTGGACCCGATGGCTACTGGCCTTTTACCTATTTGTTTAGGTGAGGCAACTAAATACTCTCAAGATTTATTAGAGGCAGATAAAACATACATAGCCCAAGTGAAATTTGGATCTCGTACTGATACCGGTGATGCTGAAGGCCTCACTATTGAAGAGTTGCCTATACCCGTCTTTACAAGTGAGGCAGATCTCAGAAAAGTGCTAGATGCCTTACTGCCAAAATTTACTGGACTGATTTCTCAAGTGCCACCGATGTATTCTGCGCTTAAGCGCGATGGCAAACCTTTATATGAATATGCGCGTGCCGGTGTTGAGTTGGAGCGGACTGCCCGCGAGATCACTATTCATCAAATTCGCTGGACTGATATTGCATGGCCAGTAGCAACTTTAGAAGTCTCCTGCAGCAAAGGTACCTACATTCGAGTATTGGCAGAAGACATTGGTAATACCTTAGGTTGTGGCGCTCATTTAGTTGGCCTGCGCCGCACTGAAGTAGGCCACTTAAATCTGGAGCAGTCATTTACGATTGAATCGATTCAGAGTGGTTTGCAAAATAGCTCAAACTACATATTGCCAGTTGATGCATTGCTACAAACCTTGCCGCATTTAACTGTGGATGAGCAACAGGCTAAGCGCTTAGAGATGGGTCAGCGCGTACCTCTGAATTTGCCATCGATTGAAGCTCTAGTGCGTATTTATCGTGCTACTGCCGCACCCCATAACTTTATTGGCACTGCTGATTGGCGCTCTGGGGTATTGCATCCCAAGCGTTTGATTTCGCAGGCTCATTAATAGAAGTATTCATTACCCAATTAATTAACTTTCACTTATCTTTAACTTTAGAAGCTTCACATGACTAAACGCGCACTCCGTAACATCGCTATCATCGCCCACGTTGACCACGGTAAAACTACTTTGGTTGACCAACTCTTACGCCAATCAGGCACATTCCGTTCGAATGAAAAAATGACCGAACGTGTCATGGATTCAAATGACCTGGAAAAAGAGCGTGGCATTACTATTTTGTCCAAGAACTGCTCAGTAGAGTACAACGGCACCCATATCAATATTGTTGATACCCCAGGACACGCTGACTTCGGCGGTGAAGTGGAGCGCGTACTGTCTATGGTTGATGGCGTATTGCTTTTAGTTGATGCAGTTGAAGGCCCAATGCCGCAAACTCGTTTTGTTACCAAGAAAGCGCTAGCGCTTGGTCTAAAGCCAATTGTGGTGATCAACAAGGTTGACCGTCCAGGCGCTCGTTGCGATTACGTTATCAATGCAACCTTTGAGTTGTTTGACAAACTGGGCGCTACTGAAGAGCAGCTCGATTTTCCGATCATTTATGCATCTGGCTTAAACGGCTATGCAGGCATGACTGAAGATGTGCGTGAGGGCGATATGCGGCCATTATTTGATGCTGTCTTAGAGCATGTTCCTGTCCGTGACGATAATCCTGATGGTCCTTTACAGTTTCAGATCTCTTCTATTGACTACAACAGCTACGTTGGAAAAATCGGTATTGGTCGTGTAAACCGCGGCCGCGTTAAATCCGGCATGGAAGTCATTTGCATGAATGGACCAGATGGCGTGCCATTCAAAGGCCGTGTAAACCAGGTCTTAAAATTTAAGGGTTTGGAGCGTGAGGTCGTTGAAGAGGCGATTGCTGGCGATATCGCACTGATCAATGGTATCGAGGAGCTAGCTATTGGTACAACGGTTTGTGCAGTTGATACACCAGATGCCTTGCCGATGCTCAAAATTGATGAGCCAACTTTAACAATGAACTTCATGGTGAACACTAGCCCATTGGCCGGTCGTGAAGGTAAGTTTGTGACTAGCCGTCAGATCCGCGAACGCTTAGACCGTGAATTGAAATCCAATATGGCATTGCGTGTAAAAGAAACTGATGACGATACTGTGTTCGAAGTATCAGGTCGCGGTGAATTACACCTTACGATTCTTGTAGAGACTATGCGCCGTGAAGGTTATGAAATGGCTGTTTCTCGTCCACGTGTCGTTTTCCATGAAGAGAATGGCGTGAAGATGGAACCGTATGAGAATTTAACGGTTGACGTGGAAGATGCTACCCAAGGCGCCGTAATGGAAGATTTGGGTAAGCGTAAAGGTGAGTTGCAAGATATGGTGAGCGATGGAAAAGGTCGCACCCGTCTTGAGTACCGCATTCCAGCACGTGGCTTGATCGGCTTCCAAGGCGATTTCATGACCATGACCCGTGGTAATGGTTTGATGAGTCATACCTTTGATGCTTATGCACCTGCTAAAGATGGCATTTTGGGCGAACGTCATAACGGTGTATTGATTAGCCAAGATGATGGCGAGGCAGTTGCTTATGCTATTTGGAAATTGCAAGACCGTGGTCGTATGTTTGTAAAGCATGGCGATCCCGTTTATGAAGGTATGGTGATCGGTATTCATAGTCGTGACAATGATCTGGTTGTGAACCCGATTAAAGGTAAACAATTAACCAACGTGCGTTCTTCCGGTACTGATGAAGCGGTTCGCCTAGTCACCCCAATTGATCTGACTTTGGAATATGCGGTTGAATTCATTAGTGACGATGAATTGGTTGAAGTAACACCTAAGAGTGTGCGTGTTCGTAAGCGCCACCTCAAGGAGCATGATCGCAAGAAGGCTTCACGCGAGTAAGCGTCTCAAGCTGCATCAAAAAAGCCACCTTCGGGTGGCTTTTTTACTGTCATCAATTCGTCATATATATTTCTATATAATTAGAAATATGAAAAATACTGATGCAATACAGGCCTTTTTAGCCTTAGGGCAGGAGTCAAGACTCAATATCTTCCGCTTAATTGTGCAGCGAGGAGATGAGGGTCTCACTCCCAGCCAAATGATCGAAAAATTAGGCATTCCGAATGCGACATTGAGTTTTCACCTCAAGGAGTTAGTGCAGGCAGATCTACTCGTAGTAGAGAGGCAAAGTCGTAATCTCATTTATCGCCCGAATGCAAAGCTTGTTCAAGATCTCAGCGAGTTCCTATTGGAAAACTGCTGCAATGGACAATCATGTGTTCCAGCCAAAGTTTTAAAGAAAGCAAAGTCATCATGAAACAATACAACGTTCTTTTTCTCTGCACCCATAATTCAGCTCGCTCGATTATTGGCGAAGCATTGGCATCCACTCACCCCAGCGGTAAGCTCAAAGGTTTTTCTGCTGGCTCTACTCCCGGCACTAGCGTCAATCCATACGCAGCTCAGATTGCCAAAGAGCTAGGCTTAGATACTTTCTTGCTCAAATCCAAAAGCTGGGACGTATTTGCACAGCCAGATGCCCCAAAGATGGATTTCATCATTACGGTATGCGATAACGCAGCAGGTGAGGTTTGCCCCCATTGGCCTGGGCATCCAGTTACAGCCCACTGGGGCTTCCCTGATCCATCGCAAGTGCAGGGTACTGATATCGAAAAGAAGGCAGCGTTTGTTAGTGTAATGAATGGCCTTAAAAAGAGAGTGGATATTCTGGCTGCCATGCCCTTAGATAAGCTCGATGCCATGTCTTTAAAAGGGATCCATACAACATCATGAGTTCTCTGACCAAAAAACTGTCTTTCTTAGATCGGTATTTAACGGTCTGGATTTTTGCTGCCATGGCCTTGGGTATTGGTTTGGGCCATTTATTTCCAGAGGTAGAGGGCTTGATTAACTCGTTTCAGGTGGGTAGCACTAATTACCCCATAGCGATAGGCTTAATACTCATGATGTATCCGCCCTTTGCTAAGGTGAGATATGAAGACCTACCTGATATCTTTAGAGATAAAAAAATCTTTGCGATTGCTTTCCTCATGAATTGGATCATTGCCCCAATCTTCATGTTCCTTCTGGCAATTACCTTTGTGCCCAATCAACCTGAATACATGGCAGGTCTTATTTTGATTGGGATTGCACCTTGTATTGCAATGGTGATTGTCTGGAATGACATTGCCAAGGGGTCTACAGAATATGCTGCTGGCTTAGTGGCGTTTAATGCCATTTTCCAAGTTCTATTTTTTAGTATCTATGCCTATGTATTCTTGACCGTACTTCCACCCCTGTTTGGTCTCGAAGGATCAAGCGTGAGTATCACTATTAGCGAGATCGCCAAGACTGTCTTTATTTATTTAGGCATTCCTTGTATTGCAGGATTGCTAACTAGATTCGTGATGCTAAAGTTTGTTTCTAAAGAGTGGTATCACGAACACTTTGTACCCAAGATTGGCAAGCTCACATTGATTGCCTTACTCTTTACTATCGTAGTGATGTTTAGCCTGAAGGGAAAACTGATTCTCGAGTTGCCGGGGGATGTTTTAACAATCTCTATTCCATTGCTGATCTATTTTGGAGTGATGTTTCTGATCACTTTTGTAATTACAGCCAAGATGGGTATTGATTACAAAAGGTGTTGCACGCTTTCTTTCACAGCATCAAGTAATAATTTTGAATTAGCAATTGCTGTAGCAATTGCAGTCTTTGGCATCAATTCTGGGGCTGCCTTTGCAGCAGTGATAGGGCCTTTGGTAGAAGTGCCTATCATGATCGGCCTAGTAACTGTCGCCTTAAGAATTAAAGAGCGTTATTGGCATGAGAGTTAATTCAGAGGGGGTCTCATCATCACGGGTATTTTTGCCTGCTGATCAGGCTCACCCGAACTTATTGCATTTCTTTATCACTCAATTTCCTCACATTGAAGTAAAAGAGTGGGAAGATAGATTTTCCCAGGGCCTTGTACTCAATGACGAGGGGCAGGCCCTTGGCGCTGGCGATGCCTATCAACCTAATACCCATCTCATTTACTTTAGGCGCTTAGCAAGAGAGCCCGCAATACCTTTTGAGGAACATATCCTCTTTCAAGATGAACATATCGTGGTTGCAGATAAGCCTCACTTTTTACCAGTAACACCTAGCGGGCTTTACTTGCATCAAACTTTACTCAATCGCCTAAAGAAAAAAACAGGCCTTCAGACTTTGAGTCCGATCCACCGCATTGACCGCGATACTGCTGGAATCGTAATTTTTTCTGTCAAACCAGATGAGAGAGCCTCGTATCAGAATCTCTTTAGGGACAGATCTGTCACTAAGATTTATGAAGCGATTGCACTTTATTCTGATGCGCTGAATGCAAAGCTGCCAATGACTTATCAAAGTAGGCTAGAAGAATCCGAGCATTTCTTACAAATGATGGAGGTAGAGGGCCAAGCCAATACCGATACATTGATTGAGCTTATTGTCCAAAATAAGCCGTGGGCTAAATATCGACTTATACCAGGTAGCGGTAAGAAGCATCAGCTCCGTTGTCACCTTAATGCCTTAGGTATACCGATTAAGTATGATCAGATATACCCCATACTTACTCCGTATCAAGAGTATGACTTGGATTTTTCAAAACCTTTGCAGTTGCTCGCCAAAGAAATAGCTTTTCTTGACCCCATTACTGGAGAGCAGCGAGCCTTTACCAGCCAAAGAGCCCTGGAGTTATAGGGTAGTGTGCGGTATTTGCTTCAAACAGTTTAATGTTTGAGCGCAGAAAAACTGCCCACCTGAGCCTTATTCCAATAGAGCTCAAACGCTTTAGGTAAGCCTAGGGTTGGATCAATCGCCGCAGATTTGAGTAAGAGCCCTGCCGGCATTTCAGGTAGTAGGTTTGATAATAAGCGAACTTCATTTGCATTAATGCGACGAATAATATGTGATGCATCAATCTCGCTAGGATGCTGTAATCCCGCCGCCTCTACTAACTCTTTTAATGTTTTCAAGGTTTCATTGTGGAAATGAAAGACGCGTTCAGCCTTATTGCTTGGTACGAGTGCTTTTTGACGTAATGGATCTTGAGTCGTCACGCCAGTCGGGCAATTACCGGTATGGCATGTTTGAGCCTGAATGCAGCCGATCGAGAACATAAAGCCTCGGGCGCTATTACACCAATCCGCCCCTAGCGCAAAAGCAACGGCCATATCAAAAGCACTAATAATTTTTCCTGAGCAACCAATTTTGATGTGATCGCGCAGGTTTACTCCTAGGAGAGTGTTATGGACTAAACGCAAACCTTCTTGTAGCGGCGTACCTACATGATTAGTAAATTCTACCGGCGCTGCGCCAGTGCCACCTTCAGAGCCATCGACCACAATAAAGTCAGGATAGATATTAGTTTCTAGCATCGCTTTGACGATTCCAAACCATTCCCAGGGATGGCCAATACACAACTTAAAGCCAACGGGTTTGCCACCAGATAGGTCACGTAAGGTTTTAATAAACTGCATCATCTCTAGTGGTGAAGAAAATGCGCTATGAGAGGAGGGGGAGATGCAGTTTTCACCCACCATAACGCCACGCGCTTCAGCAATTTCAGGGGTCACTTTAGGGCCAGGCAAGATTCCACCATGCCCTGGCTTGGCGCCTTGACTCATTTTGATTTCAATCATTTTGACTTGAGGGTCTAGCGCATTTTGAGTATATTTTTCAGTGCTAAAGCTACCATCGGGATTACGACAACCAAAATAGCCAGAGCCGATTTCCCAAATTAAATCGCCACCATAAACGCGGTGATAGCGAGAGATCGAGCCTTCACCAGTGTCGTGGGCAAAGTTACCATTTTTCGCTCCTAGATTGAGAGCCATCACCGCATTGGCACTTAATGACCCAAAACTCATCGCCGAGATATTAAAAATACTGGCCGAGTATTTTTGTTTACAGTCCTTCCCTCCAATCTCAATACGAAATTCATGAGTGGGTAAATGGGTGGGTGCTAGAGATTGATTAATCCACTGATAGCCTGGTGCCATTACATCTAAAGTAGTGCCAAATGGAATTTGATCAGCCATGCCTTTAGCGCGTGAATAGACTAAGGTGCGTTGCTCCCGTGAGAACGGCGTTTTATCGTTATCCCCCTCAAAGAAGTATTGTCGGATTTCCGGGCGTATAAATTCCAGCAAAAAGCGCATATGACCCAGAATTGGATAGTTGCGCAAAATAGCATGCTTAGTTTGGAGGCAATCATGAACACCCACCAAAGTTAAGAAACTAAAAATTAGTAAGAAATACCAATTAGTGATACCCATGAATTGAAGAAATCCACTCACCACCATTCCAATGATGCAAATAGCAAATGTACTGAGGCGAATCGGCAGAATAGGTTTAGATAATTTAGTCATCATTCGCTCAATTTAATGGGATTTCAGCAAGAGAATTAAATGGGTAAGTTTTATTGGGCTCAGGATGTTTTAGTCCCCGAAGTTTCTAGACCCACAAGTCAAAGTCCCTATGACCTATTAACAGCCGAGCACAAACTGAACAATATCAGATTTATATTCTCCTGAAAGTTGAAATTAGCCATCAGAAGATTCACCGCTAGGTTTATGCAGAAAAGCCACATAGAGGCTAAATTGCTGGCTGTAGATCGATGCGCGAGCACTCATTTGGGGCGGGAAGGGAAGGCAATATAGCCCTAAAAAGGCCCCTATCGACTGTCGCCAATGGGGGCTAAAATAGATATTCATTCAAGTCTTAAACCGTGTTTCAGTTTATGTTTGAGACTATGTAACATTACACATGCAGATTTTATAGATTCACAAGAAAGTCAAAGGTTAAAACCATGAGCTATGGCGCAATAGAGTTAGGTCAACTCAATATTCAAAAAGGCAAGTACGATGTTGCTTTTGATATTTTGTATGACGCCGCTGTTAACGATCAAAATGATGACGCACTCTTTTTGCTAACCAAGATGACCTTTGATGGTCATCTAGAGTCTGAGCAGATGGAAAAGTTTTACGAGTTGCAGAATGGTCATACCAGCATAGGCAATGGTTATGCATTATTTAATGTTGGTCTGATGCATGAGAGAGGGCTCGGCAAAGTTCCTCAAAGCTATAAAACTGCGGTGGAATATTACCTCAGAGCTGTCAAAGAAGAAGTCAAAGATGCCTTCTGTAATTTAGGCAATATCTATGCCCTTGGTCTTGGGATGGAGCAAGGCGTACCCAGAGACGTGGAATTAGGAATTAAATATCTCACTATCGGTGCACATGAGGGTAGCCGGCAGTGCGCCTTTACCTTAGGTTCCCTGTATGGAAAGGGAGAATTTATTCCTCTGGATTTAAAAAAATCATTTTATTTTCTGTCCTTAGCTGCCCTTCAGGGTCATGATCAAGCCAAAAGGGTATTGCACATTTTTGTGCATTCTCACAAAGAAAACTATGACGCAGAGATGGATGCAGCTGAGTTGCAATTCGGAAAAATTCAGAATCTTCGCCTTCTTTATAAGTGTGTTTAAAACTGCCTGGGTTAGATCGATTTGTGCGAAGGCAATTTGGCTTTGACGCCCGCTTATCGCTATAGCTAATAAACTTCAGCATCTATAGGGGCAAGGGCAAAACCCAGCCTTTTCAGATATTTCGCCACTAATGGTTGTAAATAAGCCTGATAAACGCTCTTTGAATGAATTGGCAAAAGTTAGCATTTATTAACATTACTAATTCAGGCTTTTGAAGTCGAAAAAATAAGACTAAAATAGATCTCCAAATTAGACATAAGCTATAGGTCACAGAAAATCATTTCAATAATGGTTTAAGGGAATAAAGACATGCTTTTTAAGAAATCTCAGTCGATTAAATTTTTGCAACCCACAATGGAGTCATTCGAGACGATTGTTGGTCCAGCCACAGAAGTGCATGGAAGACTAGTCGCGAATGAAAGTCTGCGTATTGATGGCAGCGTTATCGGAAATATAGAGGCAGCGCAGGGCAAAGATGTGAGTATTGCCTTGGGCCGTTCGGGTGTTGTGCAAGGCGACATATATGCATTCAGAGTTTTGGTTGCCGGACGAGTTGAGGGAAATATCTATGCGACAGAGCGCGTCGAGTTGCATGATGGCGCCGAGGTTCGAGGCGATATTACCTACGGACAGCTCGGTATTGAGCATGGCGCTAAGCTGAACGGGCTAATGATTTCAAGAAATGGTGAGGAGCCCAAAGGCATGGTTGATTCATCAGCAGTATTTCAAGCAAATTGGGCTAAGATTAAAAGTCGCTAAGGTTTTTTCTGGGCGCCACTTTCTTGCGCTTTAGTCTATAGAGTAAACAAAATATATGGCTTTATTTAATTTAGGATCGACTACTCCTCAGTATATGGATCAGTCATTGTTTGATGCGGCTATTTTTCGGTTCTATTGCTTACGTCATCAATATGAAGACTTTCAGAGTTTTTGGCATGCAAAAAAAGTTGACTCAAGTGGGGCAGAAATTCGTTTGGTAGATAGCTTATTTGCCCAAGCTGCCAAGTACACGAAAGATGAGCATTTGAGAGGGCAACTATCTCAAGCGTGTTTGGAGATCGAAAAATACTGGAATATGAAGTTTGGTTCAAGTTCTGAGTCGCTATCTGTCTTCTCAAGCATCAAGTCTCAAGCTGAGGAAGCTCTATTAAAGTCCGAGGCTCAGGCCCAAGAGCTTAATGCTAAGTCTAGTCAATCCCCTGTCAACCCTGATTCAAGGGTGGATTCTTGTATGAGAAATCTTTACAGGTATGAAATGCAAATTGCTCAGTTAAACCCAGTGAGCTTTGATGTGCAAACCAAAATGCATTTCTTCTTAAATGGTTTGAATGAATCACTGAGTTCGAGCTTTAAGTACAGCGGTAGTGTTCTTAAGGTCTTAGACCAAGACTCCTATATTCAGAACGAAGATACTACTTGGGGTAGATGGACTCTGTTTCGAGATTCAACCGGATACTCTGATATTTGGATTGTGAGAATTGAGAATGGTAGGGCAGAGGTAGTAAAGGCAGTATCCAAATTAAACCAAGATACTTATGAGCTTGATGAATCCATCAGGGGAATTCATTTTGACTCTGAAATTTTTAAGGCAATTGATAAAACGCAGATTTCTGCATTTGAAAACTCAGAATTCAATTTGAGTCCTCCATCCTATTTTCAGATGCTTTCAATGCTTAACGTAACGGGTGTAGAGGTCTTTGAAAAGCGCTAGAAATAAACTGCGCCTTTCAAAGTTGCAAACAAGAAAGTGTTACTCGTTATCTGAAGAGTTGTTTGACTCGTAAGATGGGGTAGCAGAGTAAGAGGATGAGTGATTTGGCTCGATTACTCTTAACTCGCCGCTGAGTTTTGCACCTTTTTCAACACTCATTTCAGCATATTGAGTTAGCCCCGTAATTTTTGCGCTCGATTTGATGTTGAGGTGACTGGTAACATGCAGGCCCTGAGTCACTTCACCACGAATTTCTACAACCTCTGCATTAATTCGGCCGTTAACAATTCCAGTAGCGTCTACTAAAACTTCTTTGGTATTGAGTTCGCCTTCAACTAAGCCGGCAACAACCGCCATTTCTGGTACTTCAAATGTACCTTTAACGACGACTCCTTCGCCTACAAAAAGTGAACCCTTTGGATTGTTGTCCATGTCTATTTTCCTAATTTATTAGATTTAACCAAATCATATCTGAATCTCTAGCTTGCTCAACATTGACGGCATAAATGTGCACAAATATAGTGCATTAATTATCGGTGTTTTGGGGTTTGGTTTTAATGGGAGTTGGAGTAGCTAATTCAGAGAATTGGTCTTTCAGTACATTAAGAGTACTAATTTTTGACTCAATCACCGGCAGTTGGCGTTGCAGGGTTTGCAACTTATCGCGGTAATTGGCCTCAATTTCATCCAATTCTGTTCTGGTGATCACTCCACCCATCTCTTTAGTCATTTCTGGGCTAAATCGAATAGCTACCCTAAAGCCTAGAAAATGGATTCCAATGCCGATAAGGATGAATACACTAAAGGACAAAATAGCCAGCTTAATCACGGTTCTACCCGTAATTTTGACTTGTTTCATCGTTGAGGTTGATCCTGAGATCCAAATGAGCTGCATCTTTAATTTGTCTTGAATTCTGGAGGGTTACATGATTTAGGGCTCATTTTGATCATTTTTACTCAAAAAGTAAAGGGTTGAGCCCAATTTGACAAGGTTCTAAGCTGAATTTGGGTGTTAATATTCTCTGTAATAAACATCATATTTAGAGACAAATCAAATGATTGTGTTTAGGCTTCAATCAACCCCTTTTTTGCCAATATTCAGCTAAAACTAAATTCAGCTCATGCCCCAAGACCGTCTCCCAGAAATCATCGGCTCTGCGCTTAAAAATGCCAGGGAAAAAAGGGGTATGGAGCGCTCTGAGCTAGCAACTCAATGCTGTCTGTCTAACAAAATGATTTTAGAGTTGGAAGAGGGTGGCATGACCGCGTTTTACAGCTTTCAACTGAAGCTGTCATCGGCAAAACGTGTTGGATCTTTTTTAGGACTATCTCCCTCTGATTACTTGGAGCAAGTCGTTGAGCTGGCTGAAGTTCCAGATCCTGTGGTTGAAGTGGAAGAGTCTGTTGCCAAAGGAGGGGAGCAGCCCGCTCAGGCAAGCCCCCCTAAATCTGTTGTAAATGAAGGTGAGCAGTTGGATGACTTGATATATCAAAGCACCAATTCTGGGATTTCTTTATCTCACATGAATATGCACTCTATTCCCGTAAGGCGAATCGGGATATTACTTGGTCTGTTGATAGCAGTTGGTGTACTGTATGGATTAAATAGTCAGTTTGAAATTTCTACGAGAACCCTAGCTTTTTTAGAGCAGATGGGAAGCAAGAATGTGGTGAAGCCAGAGGCTCCTAAAGAGCTTGTTATCCAAGAGCCCTCGCCAGAAGCAGTTGATGAGAAACACCCTACAAATATGGAGACTAAGCCCAATACCATTTTAGCTACCAGTGTGAATACGACTGCTGTACAAAGTCAGTGTCCACCAATAAGGGATGCTGAGATTCCGGTTTATAAGTCTCCCAACGCCTCTAAATTGGGTGATGTCGTGAATGTCAAAACATTAGTTAAACAATCTATTTGTGTGTCTGATGGGCAAGGCAAGCAAACACTTATTGATCTTGAGCCAAATACAGCTCATGCGTTTAAGGGTGCTCCCCCTTTTGTCATATCAGCACAAGATTTAGATAATGTAGAAATGTATTTCCAGGGCTGGAGGGTTCGATCTCCAAGTCCTGGTGCTAAACAGATGAAATTAGTTGAAGTAGCTGTGCAATAAAGATATTGACCTAATCGCTCGCTGGAGGTGATGAGATGTTCGAATTTACAAAAAAAGGCCCAATGGCTGATACACAACTAGCCTACTCAACTACGGTGGGTGCTGGATCTTCTGTTGTTGGTAACTTTACGCATCGTGGCAACATGCTATTGTCTGGCCATTTAGTAGGCGATATTCATCAAGACGAAGAAGCCCCAGACTCTGCCAATGGTTTTACAGCAGTGATTGGCAAAACAGGTTTTTTAGAGGGCGATATTTATAGTGCTCATGCCATCATTATTGGTTGCATCAACGGATCAGTGCACGCAAAGGGTCGAGTAGAGATTTACCCAGGCGCAGTTGTACGCGGAGACATTACGTACTCACAAATCAATGTGCACCCCGATGCGAAGGTCAATGGCAATCTCAAATGTTTGCTGCCTGATACTCTTCATGCTCAAGTAACTGCGACTGATGGCGATGATTTGGCAAATAATGTTTTGCGGATCGCAAAGGTTAAAGGCCTCTAATATTTGGCTATGATGGGATGATACCAACACCACAAAATCAGATTCATCACCTCAAGGAATCTTTAGAAGAAAATTCCTTTAAAAGAAAAGTTCCCTTGATTTTGTTACTAGCATTTCTTGTGCTAGTTGCGCTAGGATCTTTGGTATATGTCTATCAATACCGAGATCTACCAAGGTGCCAAGATGAGGCAGTGCAAATATTGCTTAATCAAAACATTAGAAATAATGAAGGACTTATCCAAAACTCGCAAACCCTTGCCTTTAATGGATTTAAGGAAGTTATGCACAACCAATCACAACGTTCTTGCAATGTGACTTTGATTACCAACCAAAGCAACTATTCGGTTGCGTATTTTGTTGTAAGCGACCTGAGTCAAAAAAATTGGCTTAGTCGATTGACGGGTATAGTTGATTACTCAGTGATGATCGAAAAGATTGAACCTACTCAGTTACGCTAAACTAGGCTATTACTAGTAAGTCTTTTAGAGCAAGAACTTACCAATAATGTATAGCATCATGGTTGATACAAGAGCATATATCGCCGCCTTACCTAAGGCTCTCTCCATACCCTTCTGCACAATTTTATTTTGAATATTTTCATCAGTAACAATATTCTTAATATTCCATAGATCTTTTCTGATAGTGTTAAGGCTTTCCTCAGATTTTCGATCTCTAGCTTGAATGTTGGCGCTAATTTCAGCTAAGCGAGAGTTCATCTCTTTTAGCTCTGCAATTGCGTCGTCTAGATTGCCCATGAATGCTCCAAATTGGGGGTTGCGCTATTGATCTTCAGTAGCGCAATTAATAAGTGTTCTTAAATTAAACAGAATTATGGCAAATTTCAGGCGGCCATCCTGTATTTTTTGTTAATTTGGCGAAAACGTTACAAATTAGCCGCCTTTTGGATTGGAATTGGGCGGAATCCATTTAATTTGCTTTATAGTGGTGTTGCATTAAATAAGCCGTTTACAAGGCAATGATGCCGATCAAATTTCATAACAGAATGGATATCAAACGCTGATGATAGTAGCTAAAGCTAAAGCCTTGGCAAAGATCATTTTGAAGGGCATTGCTATCTTATTGGCTTTGCTCATCTTGCTCTATGCAGGATTCAAGTTTTGGGAATACCAGACTATAGAAGGAAAGCGAGCCGAAAAAACTGCTTTTCTAAATCAGCAAAAGACTAAGTTTGAGGATTTCATCAGAGACGAGGTTTCTTACGCCCCCCTAATGGTCGGTACTTCATCCCTTGAATATGTACAGCGCGGTAACAGAGATTTTATTTTTTCTTACCTCTTAGCCGCTGATTACAAAGCCTTTCAGAATGCAATGGAAGATAGCGTCCCGATGATTTATGTTGGTAAGCAAATTTTAGGCTCAGGTTGTAAAAAGCAAGCGTGTAGTGAGGCCGAAGCAGCATTTGTGATTGACCCCGATAGCGGTAAATACTATGCGGCCCTTAGCCAAGATGGCAAGACTGTTTACTATGGTGTTGAGGATGGTAAGTCGACACCTGCAGCGTTTGAGAAGTGGCACGGTAATCAAACCTCAGGGGGTGCCAAATAATGGCTCTTTTATTGAGTACGGTAATCCCCCGGATTAAATATTATCTATGTGCGCTATTAACGGTCTGCTTTGTAGTGGGAGCGCAAGCAAAGTCTGAACAGCAGGAGTCAGGGCCAGCAAAATCCGGAAGTGCAAAGGGCGCGCAGAAGTCAAATAATGATAAGGATGTTGTACTGCGAAAGAATGGACAATCCACCGTGTATTTATTGTCAGGCTGGGGTAAAGCAGAAGAGCCTTATGTTTGGTACACCGTTTCAGCTCACTTTAATGCCGAGCAATTAGCACCTAATGGCAAGCCTTTTAATCTTTTTAGTCTGAGTGGTGCTCAGGATTGCAAGGAAAATCATTTTTTCTTTTACCGTATTTCCTATATGTATTTTGATACCAAGTCCAAAGCCTTGAGCGAAGTCTTCTTCAAGAAAAGTAAGTCTGACATCCTGCCAATTAATCCCGAGACTATTGAGTCGAGCGTTAAATCCATTATCTGTAATTAAATGACAGATCGCCAAGCGAAGTCACAACTCGTGGCAGAGCAATTTAAGACTCTATTTGCTCAAATGCAAAAATTGGCTCAGGAAGCTGATCATCAAGAGCTTGTTGCACAGATCCATTCTGATGCGCAATTGACCCATCTTCAGCGCCATATTTTTCAAGAGCTACTTTATGATCAGCCATCGCCGTCTGCGACTTTGCGTGACGAGTTAACTGGGCTCTTAATCAGATCTAGCTTAATTGAGAGTCTAGACCTTGCGCTAAGGGGCCTACAAAGTAGTAATGCCATCTTAGCGGTATGTTTTATTGATCTAGATGGATTTAAAGAGATTAATGATCAGCATGGGCATGCCTTAGGCGATCAAGCCTTATGCTTGGTAAGCGCACGCTTGCAAAACTCTATCCGGTCAGATGACCTGTTATGTCGTTGGGGCGGTGATGAGTTTGTGGTGGTTCTACAAAATGTTGATCGACCGGAATCAGTTGAAAACTTAGCCAATCGACTATTGACTGCCATTTCTCATCCTCTAAGATTGAGCGCTGATGAGCCGTTGACCTTATTCTTGGGGGCAAGCATTGGGGTATCTATTGTTATGCCGGCGACATCCATGGCTTCACAGGAGAAAGTAGATGCGCTGACGTTCATTGAGCGAGCAGACCAGGCAATGTATAACGCCAAAAAGGCAGGCAAAAACCGAATTGAAATTACTACTTCGTAAAGTGGTGACTAGAGGGCTATTGTTTGCGCAAGTGAACAGGCGGAATCCGGAGAATATCTCGATACTTCGCAACGGTACGCCGTGCAATGATGTAGCCTTGATCGCTCAATAGTTGGGCGATCTGAGTATCAGAAATTGGTTTACCAGCAGATTCTTCTTCTACAATTTTTTTGATTAAGGCCTGTACGGCTGTAGAAGAAATGCCGCCACCTTTTTCTGAGCTGACTTGACTGCTAAAAAAATATTTGAACTCAAAAATTCCCAGTTGACAGGCTAAATATTTTTGAGTGGTCACTCTGGAGATGGTCGATTCATGCATTTCCAATTCTTCAGCAATTTCACGCAAAACTAAAGGTTTCATACCAATAGCCCCCATTGAGAAAAATTGCTGTTGCCTGACAACAATCGCTTGCGCTACTCTTAATATAGTTTCTTCTCGCTGCACAATATTCTTCACGAGCCAACTTGCCTCTAGCATTTTTTGCTTTAGGACGCCATCAATGTTCTTCTGACCATTTTCTTTCAGAATTCTTGCGTATTCATTGTTTAGAGAGAGACGGGGTTTTGCGTTGGGATTAGATTCAACGACCCAACGATTTTGTTTCAGATTAACAACGACATCCGGTAGAACCCACTGATCATTCTCACGTTCAAATTGAGAGCCTGGATTATGCTGTAGCGTACGAATCAGTTCAACGGCTTTGAGTACTTCTGCCTCAGATTTGCCGCTAGCCTGTTTGATTTTTTGCCAGTCTTTTGATCCCACTTTGGATAGATGACTGGTAACAATATATCGGGCTAATTCCCAAGAGGGCCTATCAGACTTTGCATTTTCAAGAATGCGATCTATTTGGAGTGACAGGCATTCTGCCAAGTCACGAGCACCAATACCTGGAGGATCAAGTGATTGCAGTTTAGCCAGGGCATTTTGGATACTATCGCGCGAATTGGCTCCATCAATCTGGGTGCCAATATCCGCTTGAATCGCTTCGAGATCCTCTGGGAGGTAACCCCTCTCATCTAAGCATCCGGCGATATAGGCAATCAATGATTGCTCTTTGGGGTCGATATTGAGCAGATGAACCTGCTCGTCTAGATATTCTAGTAAGGTTTGTTTATGAGCTATACGCTCGTAGCGTTCTCCCCATTCCTCATCATCGTCTTGCGATATTCGATTATTAGCCCAAGAGTTTTGATTGGTTTCAATCCGCTCGCTAGACTGAGAAAGGTTGGATTCAATTTCAGGATTTGGCTCAAATTCGATAAGAGGGTTGTCTTCAGCTGCTTTGGCTAATTCTTGCTCTAGCTCTGAATTAGAAAGCTGCAACAGCCTGATTGATTGCTGCAGTTGTGGCGTAAGGTTGACGGTCTGGCTGACTCGGGTATTCAGTGAGATGGCCATGATTTACTGATTATTGATGATTATGGAGAGAATTTGAGTGTTCACAGGATTGAGTGTAATTGGCTTATTTCAGAATGGATGCATCTGATTGGGCACCTTCAAGTCTGTTTAAGGGTTTCTATCCGCCTCCAAAGTCAATTTCCTATGGACCCGGGTGTCTAATACCTCTTTTTGCATCCCAGTAAATCGAAAAAATATAAAAAATAGCTATATAAATTAATTACTTACGAAAGTATTGAGACGTGTATGATGTTCCGAATGCTAAATACAGCTAATCGCTTGTCCAGATTTATCCGTTTAAAGTTACCCTGTCACTAAAAAAGAGGAATTTCACATTATGGAAAATCCTATCATTACTGAGCACCGTATTCGTGGTGAACGCTTCTATACCATCGAGAAAAGCAACAAAATTGCTTTTTACACGACCAATATTGCGGCGGCACGTTATTGGGTAAAGCATGTGGTAGCCGGCCAGAGTGTTGCCCTTCCTCAAGGCGATGCTGACCATGGTGACGCGAAAACCTCATAAGTTTTATTTAACAACTTCACGCTCTATTTCTAGCTGTTCTAAAGCCTTTAATTCGTAAATCCTCTATTGGGATTTAAGGGTGTTTAGAGGACTATAAACATAGGATATCCGTATAATGACCCATTTAATGTGGGTTAGTTGTATGGGCCGCTCCTTTTTTCAAAAAACCACTTTTATTGTCTTTTTTGCCATTTTTGGCAGTGGTCTTGCTTTGGCCCAAGCAAATGACGATTTGGTAACTGTGTTCGATGGGCGCCAGCATAGTCTTTCCTATTACAAGAGCTCAATTAAAGCCTTGCCCCCCGATTGGAAGAAGGTATGGATTATTACCAATCGAAAACAAGAAGAGGGTGCTGCACCCGAGAAAATTCAATCGATTCGCAGCAATATTTTATTTAATTGCGTTCGTAATACTTACTCCACTTTAGCTACCGTAAATTATGGTGGGACCAACGCCATGGGCAAACCCATTTTGCAAACGAAGTCTGGTTTTGAATTAAACGACGATCCGGTTCCGGCAGGAACTCCCTTGGCTATTATTTATTCCCAAATTTGTAGTTCTTAATTTATTCATATGAGATTTAATATTTTCCCACCAGAAGGGCTCAAAAGTATCGAGCCAAAATTCCATGTTGAACCTCGTGCCATTGCTAAGACAATAGAGCGGGAGTTGCATAAAATTCCCCTGGCTGGTTTATATCCAATTGACGGTAATGGCGCGGCCATACCAGTGAGTCTTTTAGGTATCCACCAAGGCTTATTGGTCATGAAGCTCGAAATAAAGCCAGAGGGTGGTTTTGCAAGTCTGGTTGGTGGGCAGCGCATTTTGGTGCTATGTAGTGATAGCGGTAAGATGCAATTCTTGGCAAGTAATTTAAGGCTAAATGATGAGGGCAACTTGTTATGCCCATTGCCAGCAGATTTAATTTTGATTCAGCGCCGCAAGGAATTTAGAACTCTTGGACCCGCAGATGATGATTTAAATTTTGTGCTCTGCCTTGGTGCTGGGCAAGAGTTGCTCACCAAGGTGATTGATATATCTGACCATGGCATTTTGTTGGATCTTCGTTTAGGTGCAACAGAAGTGGAGGTAGGGCGTTATTGGCATTCTGGTTATTTTGAGCGCTTAAGATCGCGCTCAACTACTATAGACTTAGAAATTAAAAATGTACGTCCTGGGGCTGACATCGATCGTATTCGTGCTGGGTGCGAGTTATATGAGCCTAAAAAACAAGTCCTCAAAGAATTTGAAAGTACGCGCAGTGCTATTGAGAATGCGCGCGTCCAAAGCCGTTTAAATCGCTGGTATTTGGGGGCTTCTTGGCATGAGTAATACCCTGGCGCGACCTTTGTCAGTTCTTGGAATTTAATTTCTCTATGAATTTCTTCGCATCATTTACTACTGGAAAACTGATCATCATCGTGAGCTTGCTCATGTTTATTGCTTTGGTCTATTTTTTCATTCGTGACTTTTATGGGAAAGTCATTGATGAGGTTAAGGATCAACAAGCTAAACCGATTGAGCCTGTGGTAGTGGCAAGTCTACAAAAAACCCATCAACTAGAAGAGGTAATCAACCAAAAGATTGCCAATATGAAGTTGGATTTGATGGCGGAGCGCTTGCGTATTACCTCTACTGCTGAAGTTTTAAAGAATTTGGCAACTGAAAGGCATCTACCAGAAACCTTGTATCAAATTTATTTTGAAACACGTGCCTTTCCTAAGAAGAGTCTAGATGCGCAGCAGACTGATCTTGAGTGGCATGCTCAGGCGGGCATTACCGATCTGAAAGTTGAGCCGCTACCTCTAGATGATGGCACAAAGATTGAATTTACCTTACATAACTACCCATACACACTTACCGCTATTAATCATCGATTTGCAAGAACCTATTTCGTTGAACTCACTTTGCGTGATGTAGATGACGTGCGCTTATTTGTTGTGCGGATTAAGGCTAACGAGACTAATGGGCGCGATATTTTAGAGTCAGCGATTATTGAAATGAAATCAGGTGACTGGATAGACGATATTGCTAGCTGCAGATTGCTCATGGATAAACGTAAAACTGAGGTTCAGCTGATGGCAGAGCATCGTGAGGTTGAATTATTAAAGCAGCGCTTCATTTTGAATCAAGGTAGTCATAAGTTTACTAGCAACGAAGTTGGTTCTGGGCCTAAGAAAAAGTAAACATCATCGTGCTAAAAATTCAGTTTCCTCGTACACAAAAAGGTATCTACTTTTGGTTCTTGGCTTTTTCAAGCTTTTTGATGCTCTTTTCTTTAGCTACCCTTTTAGGGGCGGCTGGTGAGCTGTCTAGCTCCTCATCAGATTTAAAAAATCTGAAGGTTGTGATGCCGAGTTTGGAGGAGTATGTCAATTCTCAGGCAATCGACTATCGCCTGAACAATACTACCCTCAACACTCGTCGATTAAAGCCAAGTGACATTCCAAAATTAGCTGACGATGCCGTTGTTACAGTAAGCGTAGATGATGCGGTCAATAGAGCATTTCAGTACTTTGCGGAATTTGAAAATAAACGTTCTGGGCCTATTTTGACAGTGACGACTCCTAATGTTGAGTCAGTTGAGCCCGGCTCTCCTGCGGATATTGCAGGAGTTAAGCCAGGTGACCTCATTCTATTTGTTAGTTCTATTAAGATTGAATCGGCTATGGGTTATTACCAGGCGCTCAATGAAAAGCTCTCTTCAGAAACAAGTTTAAAGTTACTGCGGAATAAGCAGAACAATATTTCACTTGCGATGAAAAATCCAAATCGCACGTCCATCAATGGAAGTAATAGCGGTATTAAGTTTGCCGCTCCACCAGAAGCCGTTTATGTAACAGAGCTAGATAGTAAGCGCATGGCCGATCAATATCGCCGTGAAATGCTTCCTGCTATCTCTATAGACTGGCGCTCTGAAGCGGCTAATAATTTAATGCAAAGCGCTAAGCGTTTAAATTTAATAGCTAAGGCGGTGATTGATCCTACTGGCTCATCTCCATCAAAGATTCAGACTAAAGATCTATTGAGTTGGCAGCATAAAAAAGTACTAGAGCGAATTGATGTTTACTTTTCTCAAAGAAGAAAAATCGAAAATACAAATGCCGTTTATTTAACTGGCATGGGTGATGCGGTAGTTGGCTTCGTTTGTAGTTTGATTATTTTTATCATTGCTGCAGCTCTATTTTGGTATCAACGTCGCATTGCAGGTAATAAATCATGAGCTCTTTAGATAACCAAGAGTATTGGTTGGGTTTACGGATTAATGGTGAGCGCTATGCATTACCTGCATCACACGTATATTCCGTTTTTCTCTGCCCAGAGGTAGAGCAGTCTATTAAAGAGTTAAAGATTTCTGGCGTAGTAGTGCATGAAGGTGAGCCAGTTTATCTTCGTAATCATTTTCAACTTCTCAGGACGGGTCGGGGTGTTGAGAGCATGGCACACTGGCAGCAGGTGTTAAAGCGAGACCATGCCCCATGGGTGGTTGTATTAAAAGATGGCACAGATAAAGGTTTGGGTTTTAGGGTAAATAATATTGTTGGCCCGTTTCACTCATCCGCTTTTCCTGAAACCCCTTTCCTGCACCACAACGGATCAGATTTTTATTTGGTAGAGGTTTTATAAATTTGCAGACCATACCGCGAAACCTTATAGTTAGACAATAAATATGCGCAAAATATATAACAATCACGTCTTTCAACGCTCGACCAAACCTTGGCAATGGTTGGCTATCATTTCTTTGAGCGTAGCTTTGCTGGCGAGTGCTGGCGCATATTTTACGGCTCGCAGCTGGTTGGGCGAGGGCCGGTATTTGCAAGCAATTGATATTGACCAGATTGAGGTGTTGCGCTTAATTCCTGCGCTCAAAGATTTGCAGCAACAAACCTCAGGAACGCATACCTTAGATTCTGATTTTTTCAATAAGCTTAAAAAAGCAGATCGTCTCTTGCGTTCGATGACTGATGATGTGAAGTTGCCTTCAGATGGCTCTAATTCATCTAGTACATCAAATGCAGTAACTTCTCAAAAGTCAGTAACTACTGCTAATTCAAACAAGAATCAGAATTCCACTGCTGAGTCTGGCTCTCTGGCAGTACTTTCAGATAATCCTGCCTTAGCTTTTTTCCAAAAGCTAGATTCAAAAATTATGAAGCTGCTATTTGATAAGCCAGATAAGTATGCGGCGCTACCTAATGAGGAAGATACAGTCCCCGCTTCAAATGTCCCTGAGCAAAATTCTGTTAGCGCCGTTGATGTTCAAGAAGTTTTAATTGGCGCTAAAAGTGCAGAACAGTCTATTGTCATAGTGCTGGCCCAGGAGAAGGGTTTGGCCGGCTTAGACATTTTGGCTAAATCTGCAGAGGTGTTGCTTTCTCCAAAGGGATCTCTTGAGTTAGATAAGATCGCTCCTGATTCCCCGGTTAGAAAATATGCTGAAAGTCTGGCTGAGTATGTCAAGGCAAACGCCGCTTGGCAAAAAAATATCACCAGTGCGTCTGCATCAGCAGATTTGCAAAAAGCATTGGGCGCTGCCATTGATCAGAAGGTCTTGATTGAGATTGAGGCTGGCAAAAAGACATCTGGTAAGTCAACATTAAGCCTTACACAAGCAATGCCAAAGTTGAATCAAACTCCATGGCATACCAAATTACCGCAAGAGAGTGCTTCAGCCCTCAAGATGTATGCCAATAATATTCAGCTTGTGCGTAAGTTCGCCTCTGACCATGAGGCCTTACGTGTAGTTGCGCAAAAGAATTCAAAAGAACTGCGCCTCTTTGATTTTAATACTGCGGGTGGATTTTTAGGCCTGACATTGCTAAGCGTGATTAGTTTGATTGGTACTAGCTTGGGCGTTGCAATGTTGCTAAAAAATACTCGAGTTGCTCAAGTTGAGGATAAGCGAACCACTAAGCTTTCAGCAGCAGCAGATCAGTTATTGGGCTCTATTGACCTAGGGTTAAACAAGTCAGCCAGTACGAATGCTCAAGATGGGAAAGCTAAAGCCGAACCTCAGGCAGCAGCTCTCAAAGCAGCTGATGATAAGAAGAATCTAGCCAGCGCAGGTAATGCCGAGGTCAAAACTGTAACCAACGTTATTACGGAGCTTAGTCAAGACTTAAGAGATAAGGTAATGGGTTTTGAGTCCCAGATTAAGGTTCTCAGCCAATTGGGTAATAAGTTACGTCACTCAGTAAGTACTTTACAAGATAAAAGTGCTCAGTTGCGATCTGGTACAAGTGCGCAGGCTGATGGATTTTATGGCGTCAGTGCTAGCGCTGATCGCGGTGGCCCTCTGGAGCAATTACAAGATGCCTTCTTTGCCCTTAAGCAGCAGGGCGTTCGTTTGTATTTGGCAATTTTGGATAACCACTCTAGTAAGCAATTGGCGGTTGAAACAGAGCAGCTAAATCTACTAGTTGAGCGAGTTGAGACTACGGTTTCCAAAATAAGGAGTTCATTGGCGCAAGTGCTTGACCAAGCTGCCGATTCGCAGACTGCTGCTCCTCAGGTATCGCCTGAGATGATTGAGTTATTGAGTATGGATGCAAAACAGGTGATGCGTGATCTTGATTTGTGGCAAGAAGAGTTTGATGGATTGGGCCGAGCATTTGGTGAGCTCAAGCGTGAAATCAAAGTTTGATTGAGTTGAAAGTACATTAAGCACAAAGTACCCATGGCTGAAGAAAAACCCCTTTTTTTAATAGACGTCGATCGCGCCATCGAAGGCTTACTCTCATCGACGCCTAAAAGTACATCTGGGTCAATCAAGGTTGAGTCCATAGTGATGTATTGCGTTGATCTAGCGAATGCGCTAGATGGAGCCGGCCTAGAGGATCTCTCTGAATTTGCGCATGAGCTTGCAAATCAGTTTAAAACAAATCAAACGCAATCTTTGTTGCTGGTAAATGACTTCATTGAATTGGCTAATGTGGGGGTCATGCAAATTCATCCAGGCGAAGCATCGCAATCAGCCATTGGAGAAGAGGCATTACAGACTGCTAAATCTAATTTTGCAAAAAAATTAGGGCAGCTAAAAGAGGGTACGCCAATTTCTCCCGAGCCTATTCTGGGAAGCAAAGAGCTAGAGGCTAAAGATGCTCAGCAAACTGTGCAAGCTCAGGCAGTTTCCGAAAGCCAAACTTGGCAGGCTGAAGATGTTGCTGAGGATTCTTTCCCTAATCAAGAATTTTCTCCAGAACTTTTCCGTAATTTGCAGGCTAACAAAGTGAATGCTCCAGAGCAGTCACAATCTTCACCTGCAGCAGTTCAGCCACCAACTGATCAGGTTCTAGCTCAAGAGTCTGTTCCATCCGAACAGGCTCAACATGAAACTCTAGAGCGTGCCTCTTATGGCCTTAATCATTTATTTGCACCCAGAAAAGAATCTCCACCAGTTTTATTTACCCCTCCAGAGCCAAAATCCTTCTCCTTGCCAGAGAACTTAACCAAGCCAATTGATCGCGAGAGTGCTTTTGAGTATTCAAGTAAGGCGCGCTATCTTGATAAACATTTCTCCTTGGACCGATCTGTCAATTTAAACCGCATGCAAAAAGCGCGTAGTTTGATTGGTAAAGGCGATGGCTGGAGTGGTGTAGAGGTGGATTTTCTACTCGGACGTGAGCAAGATGAATTAGTGCGCGCTGGCCAGCAATCCTTGCGCCATATTTTTGAGAATTTAACGGACGAGCTATTAATTGATGAAGTCTATGCTGATCCAGATATTGCACAGCAGCTCTTGACCATACTCAGTATTTTGCCGCCTTGCCCCAGCATCTTTGCTGTTCAACAAGAGCTCATGATTTTTGTCGATTTAGATCACATCACTCTTTCTAGTGAGCACCTGTTGGCGGTAGGTAATATGATGGCTGAGATTGGTGGCTCTTTAGAGATACATCATGATGGCGTCCGTTTATCCTGTCCATCTAGCCTGCTCAGAATGCCAATGGCCTTCTTTACTCGTCATGGTGAGCAATACGCTGTTTCAGCGATTCAGTATTTGGGTGAAGAGCCGCTGACCAAGACTGCCGATGCTAAGGTTGATTTTTTAGGAGAGATTATTCATCCCGCCAGAAATATCTACATTCGTGCTGGCAATCAGAATTACGTGATTCATGCCCATGAGTTTTTGGGCGTTCAAAATATGAACGTTCACCAAAATCTTCCCAAGTCCTTAGAGCGACCCTATTGGATGGCTGGTGTTGCCTTAGATGGCGCTAACAATGTTTACTCTTGGATTGCTTTAGATCGGTACGTTCGATAATGCGTTTTTGGGGAATCCTCCTGACTGCCTTTTTTTTAGGCACAAGTGCTCAGGCAGCATTGGCACCTGACTTAGATAAAGAAATTACCCGTTTTATTCAAAAAAGCCCGAGCGTCAATGGCTTAAGAGTTCAGGTGGAGCAGGTAGATCCCAATATTGCGGTGCCGGCCTGTATTGGTGGTGCGATTGAGATCAGTACCCAACCAGGAGCTCGCGTTTGGGGAAGAACAACCTTGCAACTACGCTGTGCTAAGGCAAGCTGGATGGTTAATGTACCCTTTAATATTCGAGTATTTGGCGATTATGTAGTTGCTAGCCGCTATCTTCCTTTTGGCCAAAAAATTGAGCCGGGCGATATTCGGGTCATTGAAGGGGAGCTCAATTTATTGCCTGATGATGTCCTGCGCACCCCTAAGGGGGCCTATGACCGAGTATTGAACAGGCCCTTACAAATGGGTTCTCCGATTGGGCTAAACGATTTAAGGGAATCATCCGTAATAAAGGTAGGAGATCCTGTTAGGCTAGTGTTAAGCGGCAAGGATTTTGAGGTTTCTGGTGAGGGTATTGCCCAAACCTCAGGCATGATTGGTGACATGGTTCGGGTGCGATTAGCCGATGGACAGGTGTTGCAAGGTAAGGTTTTAAGGTCATCGGTAGTCAGGGTGACCATTGAATAAGGTGCTGTCAAAACACGGTTTTTGCATTACAGTAAGGCTTATTGCTAATGGCCAGCGATCTGCAGCCAAGGGCAGTAAAATAGTTGAAGTACAGAGGAGAATGAGATGAAAGTTAACGAGAATGCTGCACTAATTCCGCCAAACTCAGGAGTTGGAAAAACCAACCCCGGCTCAAACTCGACTTCTGTAAATCCAGGTGCCAATAAAGTCGCTACCGATGTAGTGGCTGGTCCTGCAGTAAATTTAGATATCAGCCTGACTGCAAAATTAGCAGAAGTACAAAGCGATAATGCTAGCAAGGTTAGCGATGAGGCCTTGATCGAAAAGTTGCGCAATCAAGTTGCCAATGGCGAATTTAAGATTGATTACCAAAAGATTTCTCAGGCAATGCTCAAAGATGTCGTTGCTTCTATTGGTCAAAAACCAAAACAAGCTTAAGCGTCATCTAAGCCTAAAATTTCCCTTAGATTTATCAATTTATGCCAGATTTAGCGCCATCAAGCTCATTTGATGGCATGCAAGACTTTTTGCAAAAAATTGCTGGTGCTGTTCAAGATTTAAGAACTGCGCTAGAGGCCAATGATATGGATCGTTTGCCCGCTGCTTTGGATCTCACCAATATCGCTCTGGACGCCATTAATCAGTATCCTGGCGGCGCTGAAAAGCTCAAAGGGGATATTGGACAATTTCCTGAAGATCAAAAACAGATGCTCATGAGCTTATTGGATGAAGCCTCTGTAAACCACCAAATTAATGGGGATCTGATCCGTCTTGCGATGCAGCGGAGTGCGGCCATGCAATCGTTTATTGCACAGCAAGCACCCAGCGCGACCTACGATAGTGAGGGCGGTGTGCCAGGCTCTGTTGGCGGGGTTCTGTCGCGCAAGGTTTAACCTTTGCTCACTCAAGCAAGCTTGAGTTTTTATGTTATCAACGCAACTAACCTCTTATTGAAGTTTGAGTTTGGCGCGGATCCGAATCATCCCTTGAGTATGAATCTGGCTAATTCGCCCTGGAGTGATATTCATTACTTGGGCAATTTCGCGATAGGATAAATCTTCTTGGTAGTGAAGCGCAAAAACCAATTGCTCATTTTCAGGCAAGCCTTCCAAGATGGTGGCAATACGCTCAGCGAGTTGACTCATCGCTACGGCTCTCATGGGGTCAGATGAGTCCGTATCGGATGGCAGTAGATCATCAGAAAGATCATCTAAGGGCATTAGATGAACCATATTTGCCATGATGGCGTGATAGGCTTCAATGCTCATCGCTGCGCTATCAGCAATCTCTCGCTCAGATGGGTGACGTCCAAGGTTTTGCTCTAGTTTGCGAGTCACTTTTTCTAGACCCTCTAACTCATCGCGCTGGTTGCGCGGCAGGATATCGTTTTTACGACAGGCATCATAAATAGCCCCGCGAATACGGGTTCGAGCATAGACTTCAAAGTTCAAATTAGCTTGTGGTTCATAACGAGTCAAGGCATCCAATAAACCCGTTAAGCCCTCCTGAATTAAATCATCCACTTCAACGTTGGGTGGAAGGCGTGAGCAGATTTGATGGGCAATCCGCTTTACCAACGGCAAATGTTCTTTAATAGCTAGATCGATATCAATAGATTGGGAATAGCTAGATGGCTTCAATTACAACTCACGAAAAGGGATATCAATCGGAAATCTCAAAATTTTCTTAAGCTGTAATTTTGGCAGAAATTGCTTTAAAGAAACCGTGAGGAAGCACAAATTCGTGCGTAGTCCCGTGGCTGACAGGATTCAGGCTCATATCGTCAAGATCAAGCTCTACACGTTGAGCAGTCAGGGCTTTAATCCAACCAAGAAACTCGATACTTTGCTCAAGTGCTCTATGAGCTGCCTCTTTCAGTTTTTCGAAAGCAGCGGTGCCTGTTTCCTCATCTGGACCACCAACAATCAATACTGCTAAGGGCTCATCGAGTTGCAATTGCGCCATTTGGCGGATCATCACCAGCGCTCTTTTCAGGCAGGATTGCTCCGTGCTTGTCACCAAAATGCGTTTGATATTGCTGCCATAGTAGGCAACGATATTAGCCTGTGGATCTACTGTAGGGTAAATAACGTAGTCAATATCAAGCTCGTGTTTGATCAGACGCTCATCTAATTGGGGGTATTTGGCAAACCGCTTAGAAATCTCTGGCCTTAGTTTTACGCTAGTGGCATACCAAAGATTTTCTTCAATTTGTTTAATGGCTTTATCTAAATCTACTGAGCTAGAAAATACTTGTCCAAGGTCGTAACGTACTGGGTATAAAAAACCAGTCATCGTTTTGCGATCAGCAAGGGCTATTTCATCAATCAGTAGAACACGGTGACCCTGTTGCTTGATATTCCTTGCGGTGCTATGGCCTAGGTGGATAGTAGAGTCAGCATCTAAGGTGCTTGCAATACAAATCACACGGCACATTTCGGAGCCAAAAATATTACGTAAACCTGCGGCCTGATCCGTGCCGCTAGCAGTGCCTACGGTACTCATTGATTTACTTTGCGAATCCAGTCGCCCAAATGATCAGAAAGTAGGGCAGGAACTTGCTCGTCAGTCAGTGAGAATGTTTCAGAGAAAGCGCGCATAGCCATCGCGCGGTGGCTTAAATAATTGATATCAGGCTGGCTGAGATCTTCTGGAACACGTTGACCATTAGATACAAACAAGAGGGATAGATTATGCCGAATGACACTATCGATCACTGGGGCTAAGTGGGCTGCTTCATCAATTTTGGTAATGATGACATGATCTAACTTTTCACCATGGGTATTTTGCATTGCTTGATTGTGTAAATTAATCACTTCTTCTTGAGTGCGCAGATCGGTAGTGGAGCTCATCACCAAGATCCGACGTGCTTTACCAGAGCCATGTTCTAGCAAATGAGATTGCTCAACCATGAGGGTATCGCGTTGGCTTACGCCAGCGGTATCTAGCAAAATGATCTTGCGATTTGAAAAGTCTTTAATTTTGGCAGCCAAGTCTTCGCTATCTCTGACTGCAGTAACCGATAAGCCCAATATTTTGGCAAAAGTTTTGAGTTGTTCCTGAGCGCCAATACGATAGGTATCGGTTGTGAGCAAAGCGACTTGATTGCGACCATAGCGCAGCACACAGCGGGCAGCAATCTTGGCAACCGTAGTGGTTTTACCAACTCCAGTGGGGCCAATAAACGCAAATACGCCACCGCGATCAAAAGTATCAAATGCATGGGATGTTTTCATCATGCATTTAACTTGCTCCCGAGCATTTTTCAATAAGTGCAATACGCTCAAATTCTCAGGAAGATTTTGGGAGATCTCTGCAACCAGTTTTGGTGAAAAGCCGCAATTGAGAAGATGTTTTACAACCTCGGTGATGCGAGTATTTTCTTGTTGCAGGTTGCCCCAAAAACTGCCAGCAACGTGTGATTGCAATAGTTGCTTCACTTCGCTGATTTCAGAAAGTAACTTTTCTACTTTCGGTGAACTTTCGGCTGGTCCTGCAATGGGGGCGGTGGGGATACTTAATGGAGCGCTGGCAGGGATAAAGCCGCTTGCAGCACGGATACTTTGCGCTGCACTTTGCGCTGCATTTTTCATAGCATTGAGCGCTGCAGCCTCTTGCGCTGCTTTGGTGTTCGCTGCAAGGCTGGCGCTAAAGATTGCATCATTATTAGAAGGATTGATGACATTAGCCGATCCTCGTGGAATGCGCTCTGCATCATTAAATGAAGTCGGTAAAAAAGCCTCGGCACCAGGAGCACGAATAGAGCGCTCAGCTCTAGCAGGGTTACGCCGCACAATACCACTGGGTACATCCGGATACGTTCTAGCAGAAGGCGAGGGTGCAGGAGAAGGTGCTCGCCTAGCAATGGCGCTAGCAAACTTATCCGATAATCCTGAGCGTTCTAGGGAGCGCTCTGAAAAGACGCCATGTTCACCATGTTCTGGGTTAATGAGTTCAGAGCGTGAAGAAAGGTTTGCTAAATCACCAGAAGTGATAGCCATTACCTCAACGCCTTGATCAGTATCTTTGGTCGAGAGCACCATAGCATCAGGACCCATCTCGGCACGTATGAGCTTTAAAGCGTCAGCGGTATTGGCTGCTATAAATTTTTGTGGACCCATACGTTAACTCCGAAATAATTCTCTCTAGGGTTGATTTTAGGGGTTTTTGCCGGTTTGGGAACAAAGAACCTTGTAAAAAGCCAGATTTGCAGTCGGCGGCAGCTCGCTCAGCGCCAGGATGATGGCCTGCGGGCAAACCCGACGAGCAATTCTGGAGATAGTAGCCCTAGTCCGAGTGCCGCTCACAATGACTGGGGGGAGGTTTTCATTTTCCATCTCCTGCACCCCTTTGATGACCTCTTCACCAAACATACGTGCCAATGAAGGTTCAATTAAGCCATCGGGAGCGATAGCGCCTGCACCAATCGACTGCTCAATTAAGCGCTCAAATTCGGGTTGGATACCAAGCACCTGAAAATTAACACCATCTCCCAAGGTGTCTTGCACAATCGTACGGCGTAATGCATACCGAATATGCGGCAGAATTTCCAGGGGATCATTCAGCTTGCCTGCATACTCGCTGGATACTTCCAAGATCGTCCGCAAGTCTTTAATAGGCACATTCTCTTCGAGCAGTAATTGCAAAATGCGCTGCAACTGCGCAACGCTCACTATTTTTGGAATGACATCTTCGACCAACTTTGGATAACTCATCTTAAAGTGATCGAGTAAGTCTTGGGTTTCTTGTCTACCTAAGAGTTCTGCAGCGTGCTGATGAATGAGATGATCTAAATGGGTAGTGATCACGACAGCAGGTTCAACCACGGTATAGCCTTTGGCAATCGCTTCATCGCGTTGGCGACGCTCGATCCAAACAGCAGGCATCCCAAAAGTTGGATCTTTCACTTCAATACCAGGAATTTTTTCAGTACCACTTTGTTGAATCGCTAATAAGCGATCAGGTAAGCATTGACCACGACCAATTTCTGCGCCGTATAACAAAACCCGATAGGTCTCAGCGCTCAGTTGCAAGTTATCACGAATATGTACCGACGGAATTAAGAATCCTACTTGCGTCACAAACTTACGACGAATCGCTTTGATGCGTTTAATCAAATCACTTTCATCACCTTTATCTACCAAAGGAATCAGACGATAAGCCAACTCCAAACAGAGAGGCTCAACAATCGGAACATCTTTCCACTCGAGTTCTTCATTGGTCACTGGCTGTGCTGCTGCTATCTTGGCTGCAGCACTTTCTTTTTTAATACGCTGATGCGTGATATAGGCAAGTGCGCCAAAAAATACCGCAAAGGCCAAGAAGATAAAGTGAGGCATACCAGGCAGCACGCCCAAGATACCTAAGACGGCAGCTACTACTCCTAATGCATTGCTATTGGCTTCAAATTGCTTAGAGACCTGCCCCGAGAAATCATCTTCGGTAGCAACACGGGTAACCAAAATACCTGCTGCAGTAGAAATGATCAGCGCCGGAATTTGGGCAACCAAGCCATCACCAATCGTCAATGATGCAAAAGTAGAAAGAGCCTTACCAAAATCCATGTCATGTTGCAGTACGCCGATTAGCAAACCACCGATGAGGTTGATGACCAAAATCATGATGCCAGCCATCGCATCGCCACGCACAAATTTAGACGCACCATCCATGGAACCAAAGAAGTCTGCTTCTTGGGCGACATCAGCACGACGTGCCTTCGCTTCATCTTGTTGAATCAGGCCTGCATTTAAATCTGCATCGATTGCCATTTGTTTACCTGGCATCGAATCGAGTGCAAAGCGGGCAGATACTTCAGCAACACGACCAGAACCCTTGGTGATCACCACAAAGTTAATGATGGTGATCACAATGAAGATCACGATACCGACAGCAAAGTTGCCGCCAATCAAAAACACCCCAAAGGCTTCAATGACCTTACCGGCCGCATCCGTGCCTTTGTAACCATCCATCAGCACAATACGAGTAGAGGCGACGTTAAGGGATAGGCGCAGTAGGGTGGTTAAGAGCAATACTGTAGGAAACGCAACGAAGTCTTTAAAGCTCTTAATATTGATCGCTGTAAACAGTACGATGATCGATAGCGCAATATTGAAGGTAAAGAGCACATCCAAAAGAATTGCTGGCAAGGGCACCAGCATCATGATCAGGACTAAAAGAACCAGAATCGGGATGGCGCCTTGTGCCGAAGGACTCGGCAGCTTGGAGGTGTCAAAACCCAGGATTTTCATGCGTATAGGTCTTTTGCCCGAAAAATGATCAAAAAAAGCGAAAGTGTGTATCGAAATAGCGCACATTCACAAAAAAGGAAAAAATCACTATATCTAGTGGTTAGCTCCCTAAACAGCCCTAAATATACCTGATTTCATTGAGAAAAACACCAAAAATGGCAAATTTTGCCGATGTTAAACTGTAAAGGTGGCAAAAAAGTTCTAACTGATTGATAAATATGGTTTTTTACTAAAAGAGGGTCAAGAAAAAGGCCGCTAGGGGCGGCCTTGGATTTTGAATATCAGAGACTTACTTAGATTTAATGTCATCCCATAGATTGATCAATGTTCGAATCGGATTTACCAGTGAATTGGCTTGGGTAATCATCTGCGCTGCTACCCTTTGTTGAATTTCACCTTTAGCAAGTTTTGCCGAGGCAGAAGCAACATCAGTATCAAGCAAATCAGAGTTCGATTTTTCAAGATTCACACTTTGCGAGCGTAAATTTGTATTGATGTAAGCCACTTGATTCATTTGCCCGCCGATAATACTGCGCTCATAAGAGAGGTAATCTAGGGCTTTATTAGCCTGATCTTGAAGGTAGTCAAAGGCATCCTTCCAGTCCGTTTTCGACGTATTGGTGCTAAAGCTATTCATGGCGGTAATTTTTTCATCTACCGCTACAAGATTTGAGTTATTACGTGGCAAGGCTGGCTGAGGGTCGCCAACCACAATTGTTGCAGCAGCGCCCCCATCCCAGGGTTGGAGGCCTGGGGTTAAATTGATTTGTATGCCTGAGGTGGCGTCAGTAAATACGTTTGTGTCGTTAGAAATATTTCTGGAAACACCATCTTTTGTGATGGTTAATTTTGCATCACGTGCAGGATCAATACTTATCACTGAATTTAATAAGTAAGTATTTGATGTGAAATTATTATCCCAACTAGTAGCGTTATAAGTGTAGGTGCTTGTGTCTCTTACATAGGCTGCGCTACTCGGTTGATCGCGAGTAGTTCCTCGAATGGAGTTATAGCTTCCTGATAGTGGGTTGTAAGTAGCATCATATGCATAGGTATAGTTGCGATCCCAATGCGTTACATACCAAGATGCTGGTGGCGTAGATGATTGACTCCAGCCCCCTGGCACTAATCCGGCGCCAACATACTTAACACTTCCAGGGTCATATGCGTTGTTGTATGCATTTGGGTAAGGGTAGTAATTAGGGTTATAAGCTGGGATTGGACCAAGCTCATTGTTAATTTGTATGCCATTAGCACTCGCAGTTGTATTTGCATACAAAGAGGAGTAGTTTTGCCCACTTAAGCTTAGGTATTGACTGTTGTTACCTTCGTAACCATTAAAGGTTGTTGCTGATGTAGTGACGGCATTACCACTTGTTGGGTCAACTGCGCCACTGAGGTAACTTGGGAAACTGGTTGATAACTTTCCATCGGCTGCTAGACTCACATTGCCATAAATCTTAGTCCCTGGAAGTTGATCAAAGCCTACTGCTAAATTTAGATTAGTAAATGAGACTGCATTTGCTGCGCCAGTAGATCCGCCATCTACTTTGATGGAGTAGTCGCCGGTGTCTCGTTGGTACAAACGTGCAGAAATGTTTTGGTCATTTAGACCATTAATCCAATTGGTAAATTCGTTAATGGAGACCAATTGACCATTAGAGCCGCTAAGAGGAGTTGTGCCGCTACTAGCTATATAAGTACGTGTTCCAACGGTTAAGTTAAATCCCGAATTAATGCCGATACTATTGCTAGTATTTAAGGCGCCTGTAGCACCAGTGCCTGTAAATCCAACGAGCTCAAACTCTGTTGCAGCTGCCGATTGGCTGATACTGATTGAATAGGCCCCCTTTGCTGTAGTACTAGCAGGCAGCACTTGGATTGCTGTTGGATTGGTATTGCTAGCACCATTGAGATTTTGCGTGGCAGCATCTATTTCCAAATCAGGCTTAGCTACAGTGGTTAAGTTAATAGGTCTAAAAGATACCAAAAGATC
Source organism: Polynucleobacter sp. UB-Piko-W3 (assembly GCF_018881635.1). Taxonomy (GTDB): domain Bacteria; phylum Pseudomonadota; class Gammaproteobacteria; order Burkholderiales; family Burkholderiaceae; genus Polynucleobacter. The sequence goes on along the minus strand of NZ_JACVPY010000002.1, from coordinate 973,928 downwards.
ATTCGTTGCACCTGCACCAAAATTTAACTTAACTGCTTCATCGATAATCATTGGCTTAAAGATATTACTCAACTTGTGTGCAATTTCATCGCCACTATCCGTTAAGTTATTAACATTGTTCGGCTTTGTTCTGCTCTTAAGGGTGATAGAAATGCCAAGCTCAGAGTAGTTTAGCGTTTGCAATACATCAGTATTTTTTGCTCCAACCGGTGTTTGGACCGTCAGCGTTTGCGCCCAGAGAGTATTGTCGTTGTTGTCAGTCTTCGTTAGGGTTAGATCTGCGCCTACATTGGAGAATTTATAAATTCCGGGGCGCGCACCCAATACATTAATAGTGGAAGCAAGCGTGTCATCCAAAATACCAACGTTAGTGCTGTTTTGTTGTAATCCGGATCCAGCATTCAGAACGCCGTAATTTGTTAATAGACCGTTGCCATTCATCTTGGTACGGTCGATAACGTTGTTAATTTCTTGGTTGATTGAAGAGAGCTCAGTCACAATATTCATTTTTTGTGAGCCAGTTAAGCTATCGTTGCGCCCCTGGACTGCCAACTCATTAATACGCAAAAACATATCTTGCAATGAAGAAAGCCCGGTGTCAGCGATTTGCATCATATTAGTAGCGTCATTGAGATTTCTGACAGATTGGTTAACCGCCAGAATCTGGCCCACCATGCTCTGAGAAATGGCAAGTGAGGCAGCATCATCTTGGGCAGCATTGATTCTTTTACCCGTTGAAAGCTGCACCATGGTCTCCGTAAGCGCTTTTTGAGCTTGGGCAAGGCTTTGTTGCGCATTTAATGAAGAAACATTGGTATTTAAGGTGACCATTTCACTGGCTTTCAAGTTGATGCGCCCTCAATAAACACTAAGGCTTATTGGCTCTACGGCTAATAAAGGTAACTTGTTTACCTAAGACTTCAAAATGAGCATAAATGCAGCAGGTTGGCCCAAAGGGATCAACCACCACGTTGGGTGTCCGGGATGTTAGGAGGGACAGTTTAATGGTGAAAAAAGACAATTATTAAAATATAACTAACAAAATCAATGACTTATGCTGATTTAGGTAGCTATATCTTGGTGCTCTGGAGTAAAAGAAACCTAAAAAGATCTAAACGCTTAAGGGCGGGGGGCCGTTAAGTGATTTACAGGGGAACGGAACCACGTTGAAAGCTCCCTTAACAGTTCAACTAAGGAGATTTACATGAGTACAGTAATTAACACCAACTTGGCTTCTCTGTATGCCCAAAACAATTTATCAGGCGCTCAAAACGCCTTGGCTTCTTCAGTAATGCGCTTATCGTCTGGTCTGCGTATCAATAGCGCCAAGGATGATGCTGCTGGATTGGCAATTTCTCAAAATATGCAAGGTCAAATCAACAGCGTAAATCAGTCTGTGCGCAATTTGAATGATGCAACTAATTTGATTCAGGTTGCTGATACTTCTATGAGCACAATTCATGATATGTTGTTGCGCATGAAGCAGTTGGCCACTCAGGGCTATGATGGCTCATTATCCGGTGCTCAAAAGATGAACATCATGGATGAGATCAAGCAGCTAAATACTGAGATTAATAATACAGCTGAACGTACTAAATTCAATGGTAACTCCTTAATTAACGTAACCACTGGCATTACTGGTGGAACACTTACTAATGGTGAGGTAGTTGGTACAACTGGAACAATTACTAATTTAGCATCAAAAGGTACCCTAGCAGATACTTACACAATAACTATTTCAGGTTCAAATATCACCCTGACTGGCGCAACAAGTCTGCTGGCTCAAACAAAGACTATTGCGACGGGTAGCAATGGCGGTAAGCAAGAATTTAATTTTGATACTTTGGGCATTTCCTTCACAATGGAACACTCAGGCGCCACTGTGTCAACAGCTGCCGCAACATCTTTAAACACTCTTACAGTAATCGTTGGTGGTAGCAATCCTTCTTTGGATTTTCAGGCTGGTGCAGATACTCAGGCCGCAAATTTAATTTCGTACCAAACGATTAATGTACAAACTACGTCTGGAACTGGTAGCAATGCCGCTATGACTGACTTGGGTACACAAATTACTACCGTTGGTGCCTATACTGGAGCGACAGCAACAACTTCGTGGGCTTCAGGTTTTAATACGCTTGGTACTAATATTGATACAGCGATTAATTACATTTCTGATCAACGTTCCGTTATGGGCTCTTTGATTAACAGAATTTCTTATATCAGCACAAACTTGCAGGCTCAAAGTACTAACTTGCAAAGCTCTAAATCAGCTATTACTGATACCGACTTTGCTGCAGAAACTGCAAAGTTGACTAAGGGTCAGATTATGCAACAAGCAGCAACAGCGATGTTGGCACAGGCAAACCAGATGCCAAACGTTGTTCTGTCATTGTTGAAGTAATTAGTATAGGATTAATGCAAAGCCTGAAGAAATTCAGCCTTTGCATTTTGCAATTTAAGAAGGAGTAGGTTATGAGTCAAGTCACCGCAATAAGTCCCGCCCCAGTAGCCTCAAATAGTGGCCTGGGCGTAATGTCTTCGGCTGGTTCTGTTCCTGATCGGGTTGCTGCACCAGTTAAAAGTGATGCAGAAGCTGTATCTGTCGTTGCCAGCACTGAGATTAAGCCATCAAACGTTAATGAAGCTGCTGCACCTACAAGGGAAGTGGTTGCTAAAGCCGCGCAGCAAATCCAAAGCTTCGTGAATTCAATGGGCCGTAACTTGGCTTTCTCTGTTGATAGCACAACTGGTTATCATATTGTCAGAGTAACCAACCCCGATACGGGTGAGGTTGTCAGGCAGCTACCAACTGAGGAGCTGCTACGTATTGCCCAAAGTTTTGAGCAGTTAAATGCTGCGTTAGTTCATCAGCGCGCATAATCTCTTAAGGATATGTGCCAACTCTAAGGTTGGCACATATTTTGCATATCTCTTAAGCCTAAAGTAAACGAATAAACAGACTTAGGGACTTAAAAAATGGCCGTATCTAGCACTACCGGTTCTAGCTCAACTTCAACAACTAGCATAGATGTTGCTGGCATTGTTCAGCAGTTGATGACGGTTGAGAATCGACCTCTGGACGCCATCAAGGCAAAAATTACCCAGCAAAATACGGTGATTAGTGATTTAGGCACAATAAAAAGTAAGGTTAGTACTCTGCAAGAGGTCTTGCAGACATTCCAGGACCCAACTACTTTTAATGCCACTTCGGTTAGTACAACAGATAGTAGCGTGATTCAGGCAACTTCATCTAACGGAGCCAAGGTCAGTAGCCACAGTATTGTTGTTGATAGCATCGCCACTTCCAGTCAATTTGCCCTAACAGGCTACAACTCTAGTGCCGCATTGGCTACTGTAGATGCTTCATCAGGCTTTTCGTTAACTATTAATGGAGTTACCTACAACACATTAGGCACACCTGCTGGCACTGCAGCATTGGGTGCAAGTCCAACCATCACTGATTTAAAGAATTGGATTAATGGATTAGGTGCCAACGTTAGTGCCAATGTGGTTCAAACGACAAGCAGTGCTAATTGGGCCCTGCAGATTGGTGGCACCCAAACTGGACTATCTAACGCCATTTCATTCACTGGCTTAACTGGGACCACAGGCGCAACACCATCAATCACATCAACTCCGGTAAGCATAGCGGGAGATGCCTCGTTTACTTTGGATGGAACGGCTTTTGTAAGAAGCAGCAATTCAATCAATGATGTTTTGAGTGGCGTGACTTTAAACCTCATAAAAAAATCTCCGACGGATAGCACCCAAGTTATTAATATTACTAAGGGGGCAAATACATCAAGCCAAGCAATCAACACCTTGATCACTGCATATAACGATCTGATGTCGTCTTATAAGACTATGACGGCAAATAGTAGCAACTCAACAACTCCTGGAACATTTGCAAACTCTCCGACTACTCTTAGTTTTATTAATCAAATTAAGGCAAGTTTTGCAAAGGGATTGAGTTATACCAGTTCAGGCACCCTAAAGACCATGAGTTTAAATGAGCTGGGTATTGATTTACAGTTAGACGGCACGGCAAAATTTAATGCTGTGAATTTTACGAATGCTAGCGCAAATGGACTGCAGGATGTTTTGGCTTCTGGAGTAACTATGGGCCGTATCGATGGCACTCATAATCTCAATACTTTTTTGACCTCCCAGGTATCAACTGGTGGTGCACTCGATTCCCAGATTCAATCACAAAATGAATCTGTCCGAAATTTAACTAAGCGGCAAGATGATTTGCAGACTCGCTTGAATGCTGTGCAGAATAATTTAATTTCGCAATACTCTGCACTCAATGCCTTGCTCTTTCAGTTAAACAACACCAGTACTGCATTGACAAGCGCTTTAGATGCTTTGACCAATAGTCAGAGTAAGAATTAATTCTTTTTAAGATGGGAAGTTCCATGGCTCCTAAATCTGCGCGTGCTTACGCTGCAACTGATTCTCTAACTGGCGTAAATGGTTCCAATCCAGGGCAGTTAATTGTCTTGGTATATGAGCGTATTTTCGATCATCTGAAGCTAGCAAAAAAAGCGCTTGAGTCAGGCGATTACGGAATTGAGCCCTTTACAAAAGCTCATGACTTGATTCAGCAAGGCCTTTTAGCATGTCTTGATTATGATGGCGGCGGCGAAGTGGCGCAGAGCCTTAGTGCAGTTTACGAATGGTCTTTGCGGGAGATATTGAGCGCGCGCCTGACGAAGTCTCCAGAAAAAGTCCAAGAAGTGTTAGATGTACTATTGCCCTTATATGAAGCTTGGTTAGCATTAGCTCCAAAAGATGTGATGCCTAGCTTAAGGGATGGCGAGTCAGCTGGCGCTCCCTATGCTCAAGCTGCTAACTAGTAAGTAGTCCAGATGCTAGATATATATTGAATCTAGCTGTAAAGTAAATCGATCTTTGTAAATGGAGGGTTGAAAATGGCAATTCCGATCCCTCCGAATTTACCAATCAACCCAGTAGTTGATTTTCATCGCAATGATCTTGTTTCTCCGCCTGCAGCTCCAACGGTAGTTGAAAGCCTTGCAGCCATAGACCCTCGCATAGCCCTCAAAATGCCTTTGCCAGTAGTCGATTCCTCGGCTGGTGGCTCATTACAGGATGTCCTGCAAAGTGCAGTTGGTCGTGGACAGCCAAGCACTTTATTGCCGACTGAACCAACAGTAGATCAAGCGGTCTTATTACAAATCTCCAGTTTTGCCGGTGATCAGGCTGAAGCGACAGGTAATCCTTCGCAAGCCCGAGTAGATAGCTTGTTGTCACAAAGTCTCAATCGCATGGATGCCTTAGGTGGCGCAGCGCTAGGACAGATGCTCTCTGACATTTTGGCAGTCGATGTTCCTGAGCTAGGACAGGCTGTCAATACCGGTAACAAGAATACATTACAGAATGTTGTGGTGAACTGGCCTGGCGCTAATCCTGCTAATACAAACGCAGCGCTTGCCAATACAACCGATCCCAGAGTTGCAATGAATGTGCTGTATCAAAATTTACAGACCTCCGGAATTTTTGCCGCTGATCAATTAAAAAAACTACTCTTTCCTGCAAGTGATGATGGTGACATGCAGTCCAAGGTCATAAGAGATATTCCAGCAGAAGCAGAGAGATTGGTTGGGCAACTTAGCAGTTCACCTGCCTTACAGGATTCAGTCAAGTTACTATTGCGCGGCGACTTGTTATGGCAAGGTCAGTTAATGCCTAATGTGCAGGGCCGCCTGTACCGAGAAGATGCGTGGCAATCCGATCCTCAAGATCCAACCCAAATGCAAAAGGGCAGCAAGATCACTATGGAAATCACGCTTCCTAATCTAGGGCCCTTTAAAGTAGTGGGCACTCAATTTGGCGAGAGCGTATATGTGGCCATTGAGGCATCTCCTGATTCTCAAACAACATTGGCAAATGCATTTGCGCAGTTACTTGGTCAAATGCACTCACAGATAGATCCAGACGCTAAGGTCAGTCTTAAGGGAGAGGCTAGTTCCTGATGGATGAGAAAAAGATTCGCAAAGCAGTCGCGTTAGCCTATGAGACTAATAGCGCTGCCCCACGTATTACAGGGCAGGGTGAAGGTTTTGTGGCAGATGCCATTTTGGCTAAAGCAAAAGAAATGGGTATTCCCACTAGAACTGAGCCTGAATTGGTAGAGTTTTTAATGCAGCTCAAGCTCAATGAATTAGTCCCGCCAAAACTTTACGCAGCAGTTGCAGAGGTATTGGCTTGGGCTTATGAGGTTGATGGCAAAACAGTGCCCAACCCCAATAATGTGCTTATCGACCGCTAGATAAATCAGCAGTAGTGTTATTAAGAGTGATTAGAAGGAAATAAAAAAGCCCGAATTATCGGGCTTTTTGCTAATGCCTTATGAATAACTAGCCTTAAACCTGCAGATTAGTCACTTCCTTATAAGCATCAACTAAGCGATTGCGCACTGCAATCATGCCTTGCAATGAAAGGTTGGCTTTTTGCAAAGAGACAATCACGTCTTCCAAAGAGGTGTCGGAAGCACCAGTTGCGAAGGACTGAGCCTTAGCTTGGGCACTATTTTGAGCAGTATTCACATTCTCAATCGCGTTTTTCAGAACAGCTGAGAAGTCAACGCCACTGCCTGCTTGGTTATCGCTAGCTACAGGCTTACCACTGGCTGCAGCGGCAAGCGCTTGCATCCGGGTAATCATAGAGTCGACGTTAGTTGTAGTCATATGCCTAATTATCTATCAAAATCACACAAAAAATCACTAAGACTGCTTATTCATTCAGAAAGCCAGCTTCTTTATAGGATTTGAGCTTATAGCGCAGTGCCCTTGCTGAAATACCTAGTATATCTACGGCTTTCGTTCGATTTCCATTTACTTCGGCCAACACCTTGAGGATGTGCTCTCGCTCCACTGACTCAATATCTTGACCACTTTCACCTTTATTTAATGCAAGTTCTATGCCATTTTGCCCAGATTTGGTGCTCAAATTCGGGGTTTCTGGGTTTTCAGGGGTTTGGGCACTGTGATCTGGCGTCGAGATGTCATGACTTAAATGAGAGTCGTCTAGCTCCAAGTCCTCGGCATAAATTTGATCTCGGTCAGCCAGTAAGACCGCGCGCTGAATAATGTTCTCCAGTTCGCGAACGTTGCCAGGCCAAGCGTATTTTTGGAGCAAGGCTTTAGCGGCATTGCTAAGGACTAGAGAGTCTCGCCCAATATTGACGCTATAGCGCTTGAGGAAGAATTCAGCCAGTGGAATGATATCTAGTGGACGTTTGCGAAGTTCTAAAATATGGATTGGGAAGACGTTTAGGCGAAAGTACAAATCTTCCCGAAATTTGCCTGCTTTGACTTGATCTTGAAGGTTCAAGTTGGTGGCAGCAATGATGCGCACGTCTGCTTGAATCGAATCGCTTGAACCAATGCGCTCAATCTTTTTATCTTGTAGCACTCTTAACAATTTGGTTTGAAGAGTTGCTGGCATCTCACCGATTTCATCTAAAAAGAGCGTGCCTTTATTGGCTTGCTCGAACTTACCAGCTTGCGCTTTCGTGGCTCCAGTAAAAGATCCTTTTTCATGACCAAATAAAATCGATTCCAAAAGTGTGTCAGGAATGGCTGCGCAATTAATCGCGACATAAGGACCATTGGCGCGCTTAGAGGTTTTGTGAATATGGTGCGCTACGACTTCTTTGCCGGCGCCTGACTCACCCGTCACTAATACGCTCGTATCCGTGGCGGCCACTCTTTCGCAACGAGCAAAAATCGCCACCGTTTTTGGGTCTACTGCGATCACCTTATGTTCAGCAGGTCTGATCTCTGAACCAACTGCTTCAGTTTTAGTTGCATCTGTTGTTAAGGCAGGTGCGGTAACAGGTGCGCTATTGGGTGCACGATAGCGAGAAATAATTTCAATCAGCTGCTGTGGTACAAAAGGCTTAATTAAAAAATCACGAGCACCTGCTTTAAGGGCCTCGACAGCGAGCTTGGCATCGGCAAAGGCCGTCATGATGACGACTGGTAAATCAGGACATTCTTTTTGCGCAATCTTGAGCAAATCTATGCCGTTCATGCCTGGTAGTTTGTAATCCGTTACCAATACAGTGTTGAGATCAGGACGCAGTAAAGGCACTACAGTCTCTGCGCGCTGATGCGTCACAAAGTCGATGCCCTTCATTCTTAAGGTCACTGCAATAGCCTCTCGCAGATCTTCGTCATCTTCAACAAGAATCACTGGGAAGCGTTCATTTAAAAGCTCGGTCATGATTGATTTATTCGCAATATTCAGGGTTGATAGGTTATTGGCTAGTTACTCAGAGGCAATCGGTAAGGTAATTTTGAAGGTGGCACCGTGGTTAGAATTCTCAACAGCAATAGTTCCACGGTGCGCTTCAATCGTATTTTTGGCAATCGATAAACCAAGACCAGTGCCATTCGCGCTAGTGGTAGAAAAGGGCTCAAACAAGGAATCAATAATGGTTGATGCAATACCAGGGCCTTGGTCTTTGATGCTGATAATGAGTTTTTTTGTATCCACGCTTGCTTGTAATTGCACGCTATCTTTTGACTTGGACACACTGAGTGCATTTTCTAAAACGGCTACTAAAGCATTGGGTATAGATTTAGGCTCAACTAACAACATCGCTGAGGATGGAACGCTACATTGCACATTGAGCTCAACCTCCTTGCTTTCAAACAATGCTTGAATGCTGGCCTGTGCTTCATCGATGATTTGCTGAGCGCTAGTCAGAATATTTTTACTTGGACGATTCGAAATAAAGCGCAGCATCTCTTGTGAGAGTTTTTCTAGATCGAGTAATTGCTTACGTAAGCGTTGCGCAAACTCTTTAGACATCTCTGGTGCTAAATCATCATCACAAAGGTGAGATGAGTAGAGTAGGGCAGTTGCTAAAGGTGTACGAAATTGATGGGCAATGCCAGCTGCCATTTTGCCCATCGCACTGAGACGATTTTCACGTTGGGTTTCTTGGTGCAAGGAAATATTGGCGGTAATGTCTTGGATTTGAATAAAGCTACGAATGCCCTCGTCAATTCGGATGACCTGCACTGTCTTTTGCGTCTTCGAATCTGGGCTATCTGTTTCGCCAATGAGGTATTCACCAGGCGCAATGGACTGCTGCCAATCACTGGGGATCGCAAACGATTGACCCGCGCTAAGGGTAGGTAAGAAGTGCAATACCGCAGGGTTGTGCAAGAGCACGATATTGTTTTCTAGCAAGATTACGCCCGCTGGGATGGCGTTGACCAAAATACCTAGCCGTTGATTGGACTTTTGTAGCTCATCGCTTAGCTGGTTAATCTTTTCCTGCAGGGCGCTTTGCTGAGCCTCCAGTTTTTGAGATTCGGCATAAAAAATCGCAAATGCTTCTTCTAAGTGCTTGGCATCTAGAGGTAGGTTGCCACTATTTGCGGCAAGAGGCATGGTATTTTCTGAGTTGGGCAATGGATTTTTGGCCTTAGCTACTGAGTAAGAATAGGAGGCAAATTTTGCCTCTTTTTTTACAATATGAGCATAGAATATCAATATTTAGAGAAAATAGGCAAAAAAGTTCTATATATAGTGCTATTATGTTTTTAGAATTTTTGCCTGATTTGACGGAAACGAGCCATTGAGCGAAGAAGCACAGCCCGGAATACAGGAAAGCGAAAAGGATGCGGCGGTAGTCAATATTGGCTCTAAGCCGGCAGCCTTTGCTGTTCCAGCATCAGCCCCTTTTGTGGGCAAGGTAAAACTCCCCTCAAAATTAGGCGAACTGCAAATGCGCTTTGAAGCGCTAGGTATGCAGCAAAGATTGATTGTTGCCGCTGCCTTGCTGTTATTTATCTCTGCCCTGACTTTTGTGATTGTCTCTGGTCGTAGCAAAGACGACTATCGCGTGCTGTTTTCCAGCGTGAACGAGCGTGATGGGGCAGCGATTGTTGCCGCTTTGCAACAGATGAACATTCCTTATAAATTTACCGAAGGTGGCGCTGCCATTTTGGTGCCTGAATCCTCGGTATATGAGACTCGCTTACGCCTTGCTGGCCAAGGTTTGCCCAAGGCTGGCAATGTTGGGTTTGAGCTCCTGGAAAATCAAAAGATGGGGACCAGCCAATTTGTTGAGCAGGTGAACTATCAACGTGGGCTCGAGGGAGAATTAGCGCGCAGCATTAGTTCTTTGGCGCAAGTTAAATCTGCCAGAGTGATGTTGGCGATTCCAAAGCAAACCGCATTTATGCGTGAACAAGAAAAGCCTACTGCATCCGTTGTTGTGACAATGCATCCAGGCCGTTTCTTAGACTCTCAGCAAGTTGCTGCGATTACTAATCTAGTGGGCTCATCCGTACCGAATTTAGGGCCTGCAAATGTCACGATCGTTGATGCTGAAGGTAGCTTGCTTGCTCCTAATGCCCAGCGCTTAATGGGTTTAGATAGCAATCAACTCAAATATGTTGCTGAGTTAGAAGGTGCTCTATCAAAACGTGTGCAATCAATTTTGGAGCCAGTGACTGGTAAAGAGAATGTACGCGCTCAAGTCACAGTGGATATGGATTTTGGTGAGTTAGAGCGTACTCAAGAAACCTATGGTCGCAACTCTCCGCCTAATCAATCATCGATTCGTAGTCAACAATCTAATGAGGCTGCAACACCGAGTTCATCCGCATCTGGTGTACCAGGTGCCCTGACAAATCAGCCTCCAGGTGGTGGACAAGCCCCGATTAATGCAGCTGGTGGAGCCGCCGCAAATACCGGTCCGCAAAATTTGAATGCGCCACCTTCGAGTTCTTCTTCTAGTGCTAGCAACATCAAAAAAGATTTAACTGTGAACTACGAACTAGATCGTGCGATTGAGCGCATCAAGTCTGAAAAAGGTAAGGTCAGAAGGGTTTCTGCAGCTGTGGTGGTGAACTATAAGCAGCCTACTGGTGTTGATAAGGATGGTAAGCCGCTCAAGCCCGTACCCTTTAGTGCAAAAGAGCTAGACCAGATTAATAATCTTGCCAGGGATGCAGTGGGCTTTACCGAGCAACGTGGCGATAGCGTGAGTGTTGCTAATATCCCATTTAAAGTGGAAGTATTAGATGAGCCGGCGTTTTACAAGCAACCTGGTGTTATTGAGCTTAGTAAAGAGTTCTTTAAATTTGCCATCATTCTGGGATCGCTTGGCATTATGTTCTTTGGTGTGGTTAAGCCACTACTCTTCCCAAAGAAAGTGGACGATGCTTTGGAAGAGCAGCGTATTGAAGAAGAGTTTGATGAGAAAATCAAAGCCGAGATGGCGCAGATGGATCCAAAACTGCGTGAGAAGCGGCGTATGGAGATGGAGTTATTAAAAGAGCGCCAGCGTATTGCTGAAGAAGAAGAGCGTCAGCGTCTTGATGAAGAGAAAAAGAAGATGGATGAAGAGCGCACTCGTCTGGAAGAAGAGAAGAAGAATGAGTATGACTCGCTTCTCAAATACGCTACAGAGTTTGTTGCTGAAAATCCCAAAGTGGTATCTGGCATCTTCAAGGAGTGGCTGGCTGCAGATGCTGCGAAAACCAATACTGCAAATGTAGCAGCTGCCGCTGCTACAGGTTGAGATAAAGAGTAAATAACATGGCCGATGAAGAAGTCGCAGCACCGAAAAGCCTCTCGATAGCAGAGGCGCTTAAAGAGGGCGTTAAAGGTGCTCAGCAGACTGGCGCCCTAACGTTTGAAGAGCTTGATGGCGCCTCGCGTGCAGCGGTGGTTCTATTGGCGGTCGGCGCAGAATCAGCAGCAAACGTATTGCGCACTATGACCCCATTTGAAGTGCAAAGACTGTCTGGAAAAATGGCGGTGGTACGTTCATTAAGTCGTGATTTAGTTTTGCAAGTGCTAAGGCAATTTAAAGAGGTCACAGAAAACAATTCTCAAGTGGCGTTTGACACTGATGACTTTATGCAGAACATGCTCACCAAAGCCATGGGTGCAGAAGGTGCTTCTGATTTGCTCGGTCGCCTGGAATCAACGCTAGATATGTCTGGTATTGAAACGCTTAAAAGGATGGAGCCTGATGTTCTGTATGAGATGATCAAGGGGGAGCATCCACAAATTGTGGCAACGGTGATGGTGTTCTTGGAGCCTGGTCAGGCAGCTTCCGTTTTGAAACTCTTCCCGGATGATTTGCGTAATGAATTGATTCTTCGTATTGCTTTGTTAGAAAAAGTTCAACCAGCCGCTCTGAAGGAGTTGAATGAAGTGATGTCACGTTCCGCTGGTCCAGATGCAGACTTCCGCAGAAGTACTGTTGGTGGGGTAGTACCTACCGCCGAAATTCTCAACATGCTTTCAGGTGGCCTTGACAAACAAGCGCTTAAAACCATTAGCGACTTTAATTCTGAATTGGCTGATGCAATTCAAGAAAAGATGTTCATATTCGAAGACTTCAACGATATCGAAGATCGCTCCTTGCAAACCTTGCTCTTGGAAGTTCCGCAAGAAACACTCATCGTTGCTCTCAAGGGCGCTAGTCCAAAACTTCGCGAAAAATTGTTCAAGAATATGGCTAAGCGCGCTGCTGATGGTGTGCGCGAAGATTTGGAAACACGCCCACCAGTCAAGGTGCAAGAAGTCGAAGAAATGCAAAAAGAAGTTATTCGTATCGCACGGAACTTGGCTGAAGAAGGCCGCATGATCATGGAAAGGGGCAAGTCAGCCGATGCCTTCCTCTGATGAGGACTCCTTGCTGACGAGGTGGGAGCCACCCTCCTTTGATCCTCCAAAGCCCCCCAAACCTCCAAAGGTTGCGCCCATTCTTTACCCCACGGTTGAAGAGGTTGAGGCGATACGCGATAGCGCTTACAAAGAGGCTTATGAGTTAGGTACCAGCCAAGGTTTTGTTGAAGGCCGTGATGCTGGATATAAGGAAGGTAAAGAATCTGGCTATCGTGAGGGCTATCAACAAGGATATGCCGATGCTGATAATGAGACTCATCGCCTTCAAGCCGCGCTCGGAGAATTGCTAGAGGCGCTCACAGGTATGCCAGAGGCGATTGCTCAGCCGCTTACCGAATTTGCCTACGAAACGGCTGCGCGCTTAGCAGCAAATCATTCCATGGAACGTGCTCCGTTTGTAGCAGCGGTTCAAGAAGCACTCATGCGCTTGCCGCGTCCTGGTGAAAATCTCTATTTGCGACTCAACGGGGAAGAGGTAGAGACCTGGAAAAAAATTGTGGAAGATCCAGGATTGCCATTTAACTGCACTATTTTGATTGACGCAGATGTCAAGCTTGGTCACGCCTATGTTGAAGTGAGTGGTGCTCGCATTGATGTGGGTGAACAAGCACGCATCGCATTGGTCAGAGCTGCGTTAGGTTTAGATCGAAATGCTGATGAGGAAATGTTGAGTGGCATTGATGAAGTGCGCTCGCTTGAGCATCACGAGCATCCTCATTTAACAGATGATCCTTTGCAAGATGGTCCGATTGAATCATCAGATGATGAGGTAAAACCAGAGTGAGTCATTTGCAGCCTGCTGAGTTAGCAAGTCAGTTAGAGATGCGCAAGCAACACTTACTTGAAACACCGCTGTCAATTCGTGAAGGTAAGTTAAAGCGCGTCTCTGGCATTGTGCTGGAGGTTGAGGGCTTGCCAATGAGTATTGGCACTGGCGCAACCATCCTTTCTGAGTTGGGTGGCAAAACCTATGATGCAGAGTGCATTGGTTTTAATGGCGCAATTACCTATCTGATGCCAATTGATGCGATCGAGGGGATTTCTCCAGGTGCTTTGGTGTACCCAGCAAATACTCCTTTTGATTCAGGTAAGGGCTACACCTCTAACAGTATTGGTGACCCACTCCCGATTGGTGAGAGTTTATTGGGGCGAGTAGTTGATGGCCTTGGCCGACCAATCGATGGCAAGGGGTATGGTGAAAAACAACTTACGCCATTTATTCAGCGAAACTTAAATCCTCTCGATAGAACGCCGATTCATGAACCTTTGGATGTAGGCATTCAAGCAGTTAATGGTTTACTGACGGTCGGCCGCGGACAACGCGTCGGAATTTTTGCTGGCTCTGGCGTGGGTAAGAGCGTCCTGCTTGGAATGTTGGCGCGTAACTGTGTTGCTGATGTGATCGTGATTGGACTTGTTGGTGAGCGTGGGCGCGAGGTAAGGGAATTTTGTGAAGATACCTTGGGACCTGAATCATTCAAGCGCGCAGTCGTTGTTGCTGCTCCAGCAGATGCTTCGCCGCTCGCTAGATCGAAGGGTGCTTCCTATGCAACCGATGTCGCCATTTGGTTTCGAGATCAAGGTAAGCACGTTGTCTTAATTGTGGACTCCTTAACTCGCTACGCTATGTCGTTGCGAGAAATTGGTCTGAGCTTAGGTGAGGCACCAGTTGCTCGTGGCTATCCTCCTAGCGTCTTCGCCCGAATGCCCGAGTTGGTTGAGCGAGTAGGAAATGGCGCCAATCCCGATGGATCGATTACTGCGTTTTATACGGTTTTGTTAGAAGGTGACGATACCAATGATCCCGTTGCTGACACGGCACGCGGAATTTTGGATGGCCACTTCTTTCTCTCTAGAGAGTTAGCTGATAGCGGCCACTATCCCGCAATTGATGTGGAAAAATCGATTTCTCGGGTAATGCCTAAAGTCGTCTCAAAAGAGCATTTGTTATCAGCACGCCGTTTAAAGCAGCTTTACAGTCGCTATATGCGGGGAAGAGACTTAGTCTCCATGGGCGCTTATATCGCCGGAACAGATCCTGAATTAGATACTGCTCTTCAGGCTTGGCCCAAAATCCAGGCATTTTTGCAGCAAGATGCAGAGGTCATGGTGCCAATTGATCAGACCGAAAAGCTCTTATTTGAGATAGCACCCCCAACAGTTCAATAAATTGGTTCAATAACAAATGTCTGCCATTGAACTCTTACTCCGCTTAGCCAAAATCCGCGAGGATCAGGCAATGGCCCGCGCCAAAAGAGCAGCTGGGCAAGTCAATCAAACAAAAGCCTTTAAAAATCAAGTACTTGAGTACGCTAAAGATTATGAAATTCAAATGCTAGGGGCCTCTAAGGAGAGCATGCCAGTTTCTTTTATTCAAGATGCCAATGCCTTTCGAGAGAAGCTGATTCAGAGCTCTCTGGAGATGGATGGCCAAATTCAGGGGCTCTCAAGAGCCTCTGAAGAGACCTTAATGACTGCTACACAGGCTCGAATGCGTACTCGCGGATTGACGAAATTAGTGGATAAAAAGCGGCTGGAAGCCCGAAAAAAGAAGGATAAGGCAGAAATGAATCAGTTTGAGGATAGTTATGCCGCCAGACTGAATATCAACTCTGGCACGAAAGATGCATAGTAAGAACTGTTCCTTTTGGAGAGGCTATGCCAACAGTAAGTCAAATTCGGATGCAAGCAGCTGCTAATAGCGTTAATAACGCTATGGCGAAGCCTGGCTCTACGCCAGGCAGCTCTGCTATGCCCGGTGGCTTCGAGGCTTTTTTAGCCGCCCTTGATCAAACCCGAGCAGCTCGCCTCAATGCGAGTAGCGATTCAGAACGATTTGGCGCCCAAAATGCCTTGCCCGTAGCATTGAGAGGGCAAAATTTGCCGATTTCTAATAAGACTACTGAAGACACTGCAAAAAGTTCCGATCCAATGCAGCTTTTAATGGCTCAGTTAGCTGCCCAAGGTTTATTGGCGCAAAACACTGCACTTCAAACTTCTAGTGCTATTAATCAACCAGTACTTGGCGGCACTGCGAATGGTTCAGTCAATGGGGCTGTTAATAGCTCAATGAATATTCAAGCATTAATGGCGAGTCTGAATACACAAGGGGCTGGTGCCCCCCAAGATTTGATGGCTTTGATGGGGCAGCAGCTTGATTCTAAGCAGGCTGCATTAATTAGCCAGGCATTGACCAAGGCAATGAAAGCAAGTGGTCAGAGCCCAGATGCCATGATGCAAAGCCAGATCGCCGCCTTATTGCAAGCTTTGCAAGGTGGCGCTGCTCAGAATTCTCAAAATCCAGCTTCAGGTCAAACCCCAGCGCAAATTGCTAGCGCTATTCAAGCTTTGGCTCGGGAAAAAGGCATCACATTGCCACCTGAAATCCAGACGCAATTAACCAGTTTGATTAATCAGGGTAGTGCAGAAACTGCTGGCATTAAGTTAATTGGCGTACAAAGCGATGCCACCCTTCAGGCTGGAGCGGTTGATCCTTCAAAAGCAAGTACGATTCAAAACCTGACTGAAGGCAAGTCAGCGCAGGTCATGACCACTGCTGCTGACAAGCTATCTAAAGGTAAGTCTTTAGATAGTGCTTTGACTTTGAATGCCGTTGGTGACAAAAAGCTTGTAAGCAAACCTGGTTCAATGGCTGATGACGCTGCACTGCTTTTAGCGAAAGATCAAAGTGAGGCGGCTAAGTCTGCTCAAGTCGATCAGTTCAGTGCCCAGAACTCTAAAGATAAGCTGGACTTCAATGCGTTAACAGCCACAAATAGCGGTCTTGTAAGACTAGACAACCAATCTAGTACTGCTACCCAAAAAATGGAGCTGAAGGCTTCCGAAGTATCTCTCGCATCTGGCCCACTTCATGCTGAAGTCATGAGCGCTGCTAAATCTGGTGGTGGTCGGATTATGTTGGAGTTAACTCCTCCCGAGCAGGGGACTATCCGGATAGATTTGCGTATTAATGCCGCCGGACAGGCTCACTTAATTGTTGAGGGTGCTAGCGATGCTACTAAGTCTCGCTTGGATCAAGGCGGGCAAAACCTGAAGAATGAATTTGCCCAAATGGGCCTTAATTTATCCTTGGATTTAAGGCAGGGTGATCAGTCCCAGCAAATGCGTGATCAAGCCTCTTACAGTGGACGCCAGCCTGGCTACAGCGGTATTACTTCAAGCCCCCAGAATCTGAGAGCATCAGCCTCAATCAATTCTATTGGTTCAGGTGATAATAGGGGTGATAGCAGTACAGTTCACCTGTATGCTTGATATTATTAAGTAAAGAGGAATAGTAATGGCTGATGAAGAGCGCGTTGAACCCACCTTAGATCCAAATGCTGCTGACCCCCAGGCGGCTGTCGCTGCTCCTGCAGGTGGACAAGAATCTTCAGACCAAGCTCCTAAGCCAAAAGGTAAAGGTAAGCTTTTTATTATCATTGGCCTAGTTGTTGTCGTAGCCGGCGCTGTTGGCGGATATTTTTATATGCAGCATTCAGCTGCGGAACGTCAACGTCAAGAAGCAGAAGCTAAGCGTCCAGAAAATATCCTCAAAAAACAATTGATGGAGCGCAAAGAAAATGCCCCTCCAATCTATATACCGCTAGATGAAATGATTGTGAATTTGCCTGGCCGTGGTGGCGAGCACTATTTGCAAACTAAGATTGTTCTAAGAACAAATGACTCTTCTACCGAAGGCAAAATTAAAAACTTCATGCCAGTCATCCGTGACAAAATCATTACTGTACTGTCTTCACGTCAAATGCAGGAGTTGGCCACAGTTGAAGGCAAAGTGATGATAGCTCGTGAAATTGCCTTGGTCATTAACTCCATTATTGCCCCTCAATTGACTGCTATTTATGTGTTGCAACAGCAACCTAGTACTGCGGATATGCAAAACCTTGAGCGTATTGGCGCTGTTCCAAAAGAGACTTCATCTGGACAAAAAATTACCGGTGAAGCAGCTAGAGCAGCTGCAGAGTTTTGGAATGTAACTGAAATGGATTTGCCGGTCCAGGCAGTGTTGTTTAGTTCTTTTGTGATGCAGTAATCAACCACTTTAGAAAGTCCATTTAGGAAATCATGGCGGCAGAGGAAATCAATGTCGAGATGAATATTGACGCTGAAGATCAGCGGACAATGTTTGATAAATCGAAGATTATTGCTCGGCGCCGCATGCCGACTTTGGAGTTGATTCATGAGCGCTTTAGTCGTGCAGTTCGCTTAACTCTCTTTAACATGATCCGCGCACCGATTGAGGTGCAAATGCATCTTCCGGTTGTGAAGAGCTATCAAAAGTTTGTCGATGAATTTCCTGAGCGAACTAATATTAATATTGTGGGCATACGTCCTCTTAGGGGAGTAGGTTGTTGGATTGTGGATCCAGGAGTGGTCTACATAGCAATTGACAATATGTTTGGCGGCGAAGGACGCTTAGCTCCGCGCTTAAATTTACGTGAATATACCGCCACAGAATTACGTATTATTCGCCGCTTGGTAGACGCCTTTTTAAATGAGTATGAAAAGGCATGGAAGTCAGTCTATGAGATCAAGTTTGATTTCATGCGCCAAGAAACTAATTTTGGTTTTGCAAAAATTACCTCTCCTGGTGAGATGGTATTGCACTCAAAGTTCACCATTGAGATTAATGGCCGCCCAGGTGATATCGACTTATGTATTCCGTTTTGGGTGCTAGAGCCAGTCAAAAGTATTTTGTATAACAATATGCAGGGCTTTGCGACAGAGCCAGATCAGCATTGGACAGATCTCTTAAACGATCAAGTGCATGAGGCACCAGTGACAGCTGTAGCAGTCCTTGCTCGTAAACAAATGCTCCTCAGGGAGGTAGCCTCTTTGTCGGTCGGCGATATCATCCCTATCGAAATTAGTGATCCGGTCACAGTCTATGTAGATGGACTGCCAGTGATCAAGGGGCAATATGGAACCAAAGATGGCCGCTATTCAGTAAAAGTAGGCACTATTCAACATCCAGCCGAGTTTTTGAAGAGCCCCTTAGAAAGCGCTCGTTTGGGCCCTAGCATGATGCGTAGCGCAGAAAAAGGCGAACTTTATGAGCAATTACCTGAGGATGCGAAAAGCCACCCAGAAATCCCAGCGCCGATGGCTGCTGGAGATACAATTAGTACCATAGCAGATGGCTTAGTGCCAGCAGATGCCCCCTAACGGATAAAGAAGGCGAAGAATAAGAGGATCACAATGGCTGAAAATGACAACGATTTAGCGAAATCGCTTACCAGCACTGACGTATCCGGCTCATTGCGTAAAGCCACCTTTAATAATTTGGAAGACGGTGCCAAAGCAGGTGCCGAGTTCAATGAGATTGATTTGGTGATGGATGTTCCGGTTCAGGTGACTGTAGAACTTGGCCGCGCCAAAATGCAAATTCGTAATTTGCTCAACTTGACTTATGGCTCAGTAATTGAGTTAGATATTTTAGCCGGCGAGCCCTTAGAGGTTGTAGTGAATGGTTGTCTAGTAGCTCAAGGTGAAGTGGTAATCGTGAATGATCGTTATGGTATTCGATTGACCGATATCGTGACACCAGCTGAGCGACTCCGCAAAATTAATCGCTAATTTGATATGGGCTCCTCGGTTGGAGGTATGTTGCTCTTTTCATTTATCTGGCTCGCTCTTGCTGCAGCACTGATTTGGGTAGTGGCTTATCTTGTTAAGCGTGATTCGGCAATACGCGCAAGTAACCCACATGTCATGATCTTGGCCCAACAAGCTCTTGGCCCCAGAGAACGCGTTCTGGTACTCAATGTATTGAATCGCATTTTGGTAGTAGGGCACACACCTACTCAAATTACCCTCATCGCTGAATTAGAGCCCGAGGATGTGGCAAATTTAAAGCCTCAAACCCCAAGCGTAGACTTTGCTAATAACTTGCGGCAGTTTGTGAAAAGGAAACTAGGTTGAAGCGCAAAGTATTCTGGTGGTCGATTGGAATTACAGCCCTGATCGGACTATTTCCTTTACTTGCTTGGAGTCAAACACTGCCTTTAGTAACAGCTAAGCAGGTTGGCGGTGGAACAACTTATGCAGTTCCTGTCGAAACGATCATTGCTCTTACGGCTTTGAGTTTTTTGCCAGCTGCTTTGGTGTTGATGACAAGCTTCACTCGGATATTGATTGTGTTTTCTTTGCTGCGTCAGGCTTTAGGCCTCACAACGATGCCCCCAAATATTGTGTTGATTGGTCTTTCTTTCTTCTTGACCATCTTCATCATGAACCCTGTATTTGAGTCTATCTATCAAAACGCTTATCAGCCCTATGCATCTGGAAAAATGGGCTTTCCACAGGCAGTTGAGGTGGGGGCAAAACCCTTAAAAGAATTTATGCTCAAGCAAACGCGAAGAGACGATTTAAATCTTTTTGCCAAGATGTATGGCAAAGAAATTAGCGCTCGCGAGGATGTGCCTTTCACGGTTCTCATTCCAGCATTTGCTATCTCAGAAATCAAAACAGGATTCTTAATTGGCTTTGTCATTTACTTACCATTTTTAGTGATTGACTTTGCAGTGGCGAGTATTTTGACTTCACTTGGTATGGTGATGGTCTCGCCCATGATGTTTTCTTTACCTCTAAAGCTGATTGTCTTTGCTTTGGCTGATGGCTGGGCTCTTCTGTCGACATCATTAGTGCAAAGCTATATTAATTAATCGCTATGGAGAGCGGAGTCATCATCGATTTGGTGTATCAGGCTCTGCGAATGGCAGCTGTTTTGGCAGGCCCCATATTAATGGCACTGTTAGTTGTTGGCTTGATCATCGGCATTTTGCAAGCTGCCACTTCCGTGAATGAATCAACCGTCGCTTTTGTGCCCAAGCTGATTGTTTTTGGGGTGGTGATCCTGCTGATTGGTCCAGTCACTCTCGCTCTGTTTACAGATTACATGAAAGAGCTCTTTGCGCGCATACCAGGTTTGGTGAACTAAGTTATGTTGACTATCACCGGTCTTCAGATTGAGCAGTACATGGCAATCTTCATGTTTACTTCTCTCAGAGTTTTTGGATTGTTCTTAACGACCCCCATGTTTGCGTTTAGAACATTACCAATGCAATTTCGTGTACTGATTGCATTAGCATTTGCGTTCTATATGATGCCCTTGGTCGCTGGTGGTCAAATTCCTAATCCTGGCAGTCTGACTTTTTTTGTATCAGTGATTGAGCTTGCTATTGGCGCATTTATTGGCTTTGCGATTCGTGTTGGCTTTATGGTGATCGATGTGGCTGCAGAAGTACTGTCATTTCAGGCAGGATTTAGTTTTGCCTCAACCTATTTTCGAGACCCTGCATTAGATTCTGGTTTGGTCGGACAATTTTTAGGTTTGATTGTGATCGCCTTGGCGTTTGCACTAAACATTCATTTGGTATTGATCGATATTGTTTTGCAAAGCTTTCAAACGATACCAGTAGGCGTATGGCCTAGCGCTTGGTCTTCAAAAGGCTTGGTAGATTTAGTGTCGGCATCATTTCGCCTGGGACTCATCTTGTCAATGCCCGTCCTCTTAGTCTATATGATGTTTAATTTAACCCAAGCATTTTTAGGAAGAACAAGCCCGCAGATGAATTTGTTCTCCGTTGGTTTTGCTGTTAGCATTCCCTTAGCATTCCTCGTTATATTTATGATACTTCCTGATTTACAAATTGTTTTGGAGCGATCCCTTGAAAACCCGATGCAACTTATTCGCCAAGGCATAGAAACTCCTTATGCAAAATAAATCCCTTCCTTATATTCTCGCTATCAGCTTATTTGTATCTGCTTTTAGCGTTAGTTCTTTAGTACAAGCTCAGGCCAATTCTGAGGTGCCGCTAATTGGTTCGGTAGAAGAGGGGCTTACGGCTGAACAGAAAAATAAATTAAATCAAAGTTCTCTTGATCAAGCGCCAACTGGCCCTGAAGAATGTGAACTGAAGTATCCATTTCCAGCTTCCTCATCCAATAATCCGTATGCCGAAAATGGCCAAGAGATTTGTAAGAAATTGCAAATCCGTGGACAAAGAATGGTTTGCGAAATCAATTCTTTAATTGCTGAAAAGCCAGCAGGTCCTAGTACTACAGGCTCTAAGATCGAGCTAGCTGCTTGGGCGAGGTGCAACGGGAATGTAGCGAATATCTTGATTGATGGTTATTACATGGCTGCCAGCGAAATTGAACGTCGCTTACAAATCTGTAGCTCTAATTTTTATGCAGACCCAGGCAGAATGCCAAAGCAGGGTTGGTATCAGCGCTTTTTAAAGTGGGCTACTAGCAACGACTTGACACCACCACCCACAGACGAGGCCTTGGAGGTGGCGCTAAAACAGTCCACCCCATTGGAGAGTAAGAAGGATATCGCCGGACTCATGAAGTGTGAGTGGATGTTTTCTCGCAGCCGTTCGCCGGTTATTGATGTGTTGCCGGGCGGAAGCATCATGGACCCGAGCCCAGCCCCAGTTGTTACTCCTGCAAAAAAGGCTGCACCCAAGAAGAAGGCTGCTCAATAAGTCTTAAATTTGTATAGTCAATTGGCTTAAGCATTGATTTATATGGCAATATAAACACTATTTCAACAAGAGCCGTTAGAGATCACATGAAAACTATTAATTGCACCCCTCGATCTGTAGTCTCGGTCGGCTTTTTGCTGGGCATGTTGATTGCAGGCAATGCACTATCTAGCGACTCAAACACTACTCCCGCCCCTGTAAAAGCAGCAGCCGACGCGCCAAAGGCAAAGGTAGCTGCACCAGCCACTTCTAGTGATGACCAAATGAGCAAGGCTTTGTTTGAGAAGATCAGCAAAGGCTCTGGCGATATTGTGATTCGTACTGGTGATTTACCTGCCGGCGCTGCGCCAATTGAAGCAAAGGTAGCAGATAAGCCTAAGGCTACAAAAGCAGCGGCAAAACCTGTTGAAAAAGAGGTGCATGCCGTGCAATGGTCTTATATTGAAGGCCCTGGTGGCCCCGAAGACTGGGGTAATCTGAGTAAAGATAACTTGGCTTGCTCAAAAGGAAAAACGCAGTCCCCCATTAATATCAATGTGGATCGGGCAGTAAAGGCAGAGCTATCTCCCTTAGAGTTCCTCTACAGACCTTCCCCCTTATCGATTGTTGATAACGGCCACACTGTAATGGTCAATTATGGTGAAGGTAGTAATTTGATGGTTGATGGCCGTCAGTACCGCCTAGTTCAATTCCATTTCCATAAGCCTAGCGAAGAAGCGATTAATGGGGAGCGCACTGATATGGTGGCGCATTTAGTACACCAACACCATGACGGCAACTTAGCGGTAGTTGCTGTTTTAATGACCACAAAACCACCGGTAAGCCCTAAGAAATACTGGTGGGGAAGCGACGAAGTAAAGGGTAACGCCCTCATTCAAACTCTTTGGAACAATGTGCCCCTTACCAAGGGTAAAACGGAGATGCCTGGGGTGACGATCGATATAAATCAGATGTTGCCAGCAGATAAGAGTTTTTTCACCTACATGGGCTCCTTAGAAACCCCTCCATGCACTGAAAATGTCTTGTGGTTTGTCATGAAAACGCCGATCTTTGTTAGTGAAGAGCAGGTACAGAACTTTGATCGCATTTATCCGATGAATGCCCGACCTTTGCAGCCCAAAGGCGATCGTTTAATCAAAGAGACCAAGGGTAACTAAGCAAACAGCAGTAATAGCCCCGATTGGCAGGTTTTGCCCGAATCTTTGCAGGCTAACCTTTAAAAACGGCAAAATTTGCCACCTAAGTTTAAAAAGTCCTAGAAATAGGGCTTTTTTGCTATTTCTGGGGTATTTTTAGTTTTCGCTGCCTATACATTGCAAACCTACTCAGCGTAGCTACTACTTATATCTTTCTGAAAAGGTAACTTTGGCACGGACTTTGCATATTCATACGTGAGGACTTTCCCCTCAGGTTTCATCGTCCCCGAATAGGGAGGAGATTAAATGAACGCAGTGCCGCAGTACGATCCACTTACTTTTGGCGAAAACGCACTCAAGCTGCGTACTTTCCGTCAACAAGTGCTGGGTAACAACTTGGCAAATTCAGATACCCCGGGCTTTAAGGCGCGGGATATTCGCTTTGCTGATGTACTGAAGGCCCAGCTAGAGGGTATCGCCCCTTCTAATGCGGTTAATTTAGCAACCACCCATTCAGCCCATATCCCAGGGAAGGTTCCGCAAGAAGATCCCCGTTTGCTATATCGCATTCCGAACCAACCATCAATGGATGGTAATACGGTAGATGCTGATGTTGAGCTCACTGAATTCACGAAGAACTCGGTATACACAGAGTCAGCTCTGACTATGTTGGGTGGCACGATTCGTTCACGCATGTCTGCTATTACAGGTCAGCCCTCATGAGTTTATTAGGCGCATTTAATATCGGCTCAACTGGCATGACTGCCCAAGCAATGCGCTTGAATACAACTGCCTCCAATATTGCCAACGTAGAGAGCGTGTCCGGCCCTGATGGTCGCCCATATCGTGCTCGTCAGGTGGAATTTAGTGCTGTCTATAAACCAGGGCAACCAGGATCGGGTGTTGAGGTTAGCAAGATATTGGAAAGCGATGCCCCGTTACGAATGGAATACCGCCCAGGCCACCCAAAGGCAAATGCCGCAGGCTATGTGGAGATGCCAAACGTTAATCCAGTAGAAGAGATGGTGAACATGATTTCTGCTTCGCGTTCATATCAAATGAACGTCGAGGCAATGAATGTGTCTCGGCAGCTGATGCTAAAG
Organism: Polynucleobacter sp. UB-Piko-W3; assembly: GCF_018881635.1. GTDB lineage: Bacteria > Pseudomonadota > Gammaproteobacteria > Burkholderiales > Burkholderiaceae > Polynucleobacter. The sequence continues at coordinate 949,490 of NZ_JACVPY010000002.1, read as the reverse complement.
ACATTAGATTTAGGTAAGTAATTAATAGAGAGCATGCGTAGAGCATAAGAGGACATTATGGCAATCACAAATCCATTAAGCGGTATCCGGACTTACGATCCAACAACAGCGAATAAGCCAGCGGAAGCATCATCTACCGCTGGTGGAACGGCTGCTGAGCAAACTCAGAACTTCCTCAAGCTATTGATTGCGCAGATTCAGAATCAGGATCCAATGGCTCCAATGGATGCATCGACAATGACAGCGCAAATGTCGCAGCTCAATATGGTGAGCAGTATGGCCAATATGAACACCTCAATGACATCCATGCTTTCTCAGATGCAAAGCGTTAACTTTATGAATCAAGCTGCATTGATTGGCCATAGCCCAGTTGTTGCAGGTAATGGCATTGCATTTGATGGGACTAATCAAGTGATGCTTGGGGCTAATGCTGCGAATCCATTGAAATCAGTGATTGCAACTATTACAGACGCTAGCGGTAATACGGTCAATAGCGTGGACTTGGGCAATGTGAATGCTGGCATGAGTAATTTCATTTGGAATGGAAAAGATGCTAGCGGCAATACCGTGCCAGCTGGCATGTACTACTTGAGCTTAAGCGGAACGAATGCGGCAGATGCTAGCGAAAATCCAACGGCTTATGTTGCATCTGCAGTTGCGTCTGTCTCTAAAGGCGCTAATGGCGATGCCATTCTTAATTTATTAGATGGAAGAACAATTAATTCTTCCGAAGTACAGCAGTGGATCAGCTAAGTAGATATTGAAATTTAATAGTTATTAACCAACAGAACAAAGTTAGACAAAGGAAACAAAATGGGATACGGAATCGGATTATCAGGATTAAAGTCAGCCTCCGAAGCAATTGACGTTACCAGTAACAACATCTCCAATGCTCAGACTATTGGATATAAGTCTGGAGAATATGTTTTCTCAGACCAGTTCTTTAAAGCCCAAGATCCACAATCTGTTGATCGCGCTGGTATGGGTGCATATCGCATGGCTATCCGTCGAACTGGTAGCTATGGTACGGTAGTGAATACCCAAAATCCTTTGGACATGGCGATCACTGGCCCTGGCATGTTTATGTTGGCAAAAACAGTTGATGGAACAGTGCCAACAGAAAATCCAACGAAATTCCAATTTACTCGTAATGGCCAGTTTGCTGCAGACAATAAAAATCGGATCGTCAATGAGAACGGTATGTTCTTGGTTGGATACCCAGCTGACTCCGCGGGAACTATTATCTCTAGTACTAAATCAGTATTAGTTCTAGATCGCACACCCCTAGCTCAGCAGCCGACTAGAAATTCAACATTGGAGTTAAATTTAGACGATAGGGTGGATTCAAAAACAGGAAATATATTTTCCCCAACCGATCCAACAACCTACAATCAAGCAACGTCACAAACAGTTTATGACGATGGAGGGTTTGCGCATACCCTATCAGTTTTCTACAAAAAAGTGAGTTCGCAGTTATTGACGATTAGTGCTGATGCTGTAGGAACGGCTGCGGGAAGTACATTTAATTTTAGTCCTACGCAAACTATTGACCCAAGCATTGCAGCAGTCGATTCATTCAACAGGCCACCTGGAGAGCAGTTTAATAAAATTGCAACAACCGCTGTAGCATTAGGAACTGGCGCTGCAAGTACTGAGTCCATATATGAAGCTACGCTTACACCAATGAGTGGTACTGCAAACACTGTAGGTACTGTGTATAACCTTCGCCTCAGAGACGGAACTAACCTCACTCTGACTCAAACGGTCGCAGGCACTAGCACTATCAAGGCGCAATATACGGTTAACGTGGATCGTTTCGAAGTGTTTTCTACGATTGATGGAAATCCAGTAACGCCCAATGCAAGTATTACACCTCCAACGCCACCATCAAGAACCGCAGGTGCAGCTGCAGTAACAGAGTTGACTTCAGTTGTATTCCCTGCCTTAGCGACTGGTAAGACTTTTATTATGGCGGGCCTTACTTTTACAGCTGGATCAGCAGGTGCAACTGCTAATGAACTTGCAGCTGCATTCGCAAATATTACTCCAGGACAAAGCGCTGCAACTGTAAATACAAATAACTCCTTAACGACAAATGCTGCAACTGTAGGATCATTCACTTCGGGTACTGTTGCAGGATGGTCGAGCGGTCCACGCTCTACAGCTACTGTAGCCTTCACAAGTGCCACACCTTATACCGTTGTGGGAGATTTGCAGAGTACTGGAGATCGAGTGACTGACGCTACTTATTCAAGAACTCAGGGTGTAACTTCTACAGCAACAATGGCATTTAATACATTAAATGCTGAGCAATCGATTACGATAGCTGGCCTTACATTTACTGCTGGAACGTCTGGTGCAACCGCAGCTCAAGTAGCGGCGGCGTTTGCAAATATTACTGCTGGACAAGCTTATGCAACAGTCAATACAAATAACTCTCTAACTGGCGCATCTACTGGTGGGGTATTCACATCCGGCGCTGCGGCTGAGTGGTCAACTGGACCGCAGTCAACAAATACTGTAGTTTTTACAAGTACGGTTGGTAAATCAGACGTAACAAGTCTTACCAGTGTTTTGAATCCAATTACTGGTGGCCTAAATGATGCAAGTGTTTTAATTGAGGGCTCACCCATTGCAGAGCAACAAGCATTAGGAGTGATGGGCTTCATTGCCGGCAAAAATATTGATTCCATATCAAAAGATTCATTTGGAGCGCCGCAATTTGCAACAAGATTTAAGATTGACGCGGCACGAGGTGAGGGCTCCAATTATGGTCAAACGCTAAATGGTGGTGGTGTTCAGTTAACCATCGAGGCAAACGGTAGTACTGCTTATTCTTCTGCTGGACAAACCTATGCAAATAGGCAGGATGGTTCTGCTACAGCGCAATTAGCTTCATACAATATCGATTCAAGCGGAAGATTAATGGCTCAGTACGATAACGGCCGCTCTGTTGTTAAAGGCCAATTAATTTTGGCCTACTTTAATAACTTAGAGGGATTAATTCCAAACGGAAACAATACCTACGAAGCATCTTCTGCTTCAGGCGATCCATTGTTAAGCTTTCCTGGCGATGGTACTTTGGGCGCAATTCGCTCTAAAGCCGTTGAGCAATCTAACGTTGATCTCACAGAAGAATTGGTGAGATTGATGGTGCTGCAACGTCAATATTCTGCTGTGTCACAGGCAACTAAAGTGATGGCAGCTACATTGATTGATGATGCTATCAACATTGGCCGTTAAGAAATCGTTTAACTAAAAAACTAAATGATTAATCGCTACGCTTATACCTCGATGACTGGCGCAACAGCTGCTACTCAGCAGTTGGCTGTGACCTCTAATAACTTGGCCAATTCATTAACGCCAGGTTTTCGTGAGGTAATTAGCGCCTTCCGTGCCGTGCCATTAAAAGGGGATGGCGTACCTTTTACTGGTAACGGTGCAGATACGCGAGTATTTTCTGTAGAGACAACACCGGGAAGTAATTTTGCACAAGGCCAATTACAAACAACTGGAAATGCCTTAGATGTAGCCATTAAGGGTGATGGTATGTTTACTGTTCGTCGACCAGATGGGCAAGAGGCATATACCCGCGCTGGTAAGTTCATGGTCAACGAAGCAGGTATGTTGATGATTGGTAAAGACATACCAGTAGTTGGCGCTGGTGGCACGATCACCATTCCGATTGGGGCGACAGTTCAAATCGCTGAAGATGGCGCTGTATACACCCAGTTACCAGGAACACAGTTCTTAAATCAGGCTGGAAAACTAAAACTGGTTAATCCAAATAACAATGACTTAGTTCGAGCAGCGGATGGTTTATTTGACTTACCAGGCCAGCAAGCAGCAGCCGATCCTTTGGTGAGGATTGTGCAAGGCGCATTCGAAATGAGTAATAACAATCCAACTTTGGCGATGGTGCAAATGATTGATCAGAGCCGCATGTTTGATTTGAATAGTCGTTCAATTACTTATGCAGACCAAAATGCAAGATCAGCAACAACTTTGCTATCACTTTCACGAGCTTAATCAACATTAAATAACAAGAGAAAATAAACAATGTTACGTTCTTTATGGATAGCAAAAACAGGTATGGACTCTCAGCAGTTCAACCTAGACGTCATTACGAATAACTTAGCAAACTCATCGACAACCGCTTTTAAACGCGTACAGCCGATGTTTCAGGATTTGCTCTACACCACATTGCGATCTGCAGGCTCTGCATCGAATGCGCAAAATCTATTGCCAACAGGCTTGCAAATTGGTGCAGGTGCTGCTGTTACCTCAACAGAGCGAAATAATATTCAAGGTGGATTAATTCAAACGGGTAACCAATTGGATGTGGCCATTCAAGGAAATGGTTTCTTCCAGATTCAGTTGGCGGATGGAACATTGGCTTATACCCGAAATGGTCAGTTTAGTAAAAGTGCGACTGGTCAGATTGTGACGATGCAGGGTAACGTGGTTGCGGGTGGTGGAGTGATACCAGCCAATGCCACTTCAATCACAATCAATCAGGCTGGTTTAGTTCAGTACACATTGCAAGGCAATACCAATGCAATTCAAGCCGGCCAGCTGACTATGGCTAACTTTATTAATCCAGCTGGTTTGCAAGCTTTAGGTGGGGGTAATTTTATTCCAACGCCTGCATCAGGAACTGCGCAAAACAATATAGCTGGATCAAACGGTATGGGTACAACGAACCAATACTACATCGAACAATCTAACGTGAACGTTGCCGAAGAATTAGTCAATTTGATTGCAGCGCAACGTGCATATGAAATCAATACAAGAGCGGTCACAGCCTCTGATCAGATTTTGCAACGCGTAAGTAATATGGGTCAGTAATAATGAATTTCTTTTATAACTATCGCGCATTATCAGTGGCAGCATTGAGCGCCATTATTTTGGGTGGTTGCGCTAGTGCTGATCGTCCCTCCTTATTGACGACGCCTTCAACTGCGAGGCCAAGACCAATTCAGGAAACCTCTGCCAATATGGGCAGTCTATATCCAGCAAATTCTGGTGGCCCATATGTAAATGCAGTGAGTCATCGACCATTGTTTGAAGATCGTAGGGCTCGTAATGTTGGTGACACGCTCACAGTCCTTCTGAATGAAACAACTAGTGCAGCAAAAAATTCAGGGATGTCAGCTGCGCGTAAGGCAAATGCAAGCTCACAGTTTGGTAATACTGGAACAACTCCATTTGGCCCGTATACAAGTATTGCAAATATAGCTAACTTTGGAGGATCTGGTGATTTGAAGAGCGAAGGCACTGGTGCAAGTGCGGCAAGTAATACATTCGCAGGCACGATCACGGTTACTGTTGTTGAAATTCTCTCCAACGGAAACTTAGTAGTTGCAGGAGAAAAACAAGTTGCTGTTAGTAACGAAGAAGAAATTATTCGTTTTGGCGGTGTAGTAAATCCCAATACATTGGTCTTTAACCAAGTATCTTCACAGCAAGTTGCCGATGCGCGGATTGAATATCGCGGCAGAGGCGCAACAGACGATACCCAAGGCACTGGCTGGTTTACCAGGCTGATGTTGAAGTTAGCGCCATTCTAATTTGATGATGAAAAACTCTACATCCCCTCTGAAAAAAGGCTTCCTAGTGTTGATAAGCCTTGGCATATTTTCGAGCCATTGCTTTGCTGATCGCATTAAGGATTTTGCAGACATTGCTGGTCAACGTTCAAACCAATTAGTGGGCTATGGTTTAGTAGTTGGCTTAGATGGTACTGGTGACCAAACCACCCAAACTCCATTTACTTTGCAGAGCGTATTGCAGATGATTGGTGTTCTAGGTGTGACCATCCCTCAGGGTGGTGGTCAAACTCAGTTACGTAATACAGCAGCCGTTATGGTGACCGCTGATTTTCCAGCTCTAGCTCGCCCTGGTCAGCAAATTGATATTACGGTCTCATCTTTGGGGAATGCTACTAGCTTAAAGGGCGGCACTTTAGTGATGACGCCATTGAAAGCGGCAGATGGTCAGGTTTATGCCCAGGGCCAAGGAAACCTTGTTATTGGTGGTGCAAGAGCCGCTACCGGTGGCGCTGCAACTTCTGTAAACCATTTAAATGCAGGTCGCATTCCTTCGGGCGGCTTAATCGAAAAGGCAGTTCCATCATTATTAGCCGATGAGTTTGTTCAGCTGGACCTACATCGGGCTGATTTTGCATTGATGCAAAAGACAGCAGAAGCGATTGGTAGGAGATTTGGATTGGGTACAGCCCTTCCAGTTGATGCTAGAACGCTCAATGTAAGAGTGCCTGTTGAGCCATTAAGACGGACTGCATTTATGGCGGCGCTGCAAGATTTAGATGTGCAAATGGTGAGCGGACCAGCAAGGGTGATTCTCAATTCCAGAACGGGTTCCGTGGTTATGAACCAAGCGGTTCAATTATCACCATCTGCTGTTGCTCATGGCAATTTAACCGTCAAGGTTCAGCAAAGCCCAACAATTAGCCAGCCCTTGCCGTTTAGCCGTGGGCAGACTGCAGTAGCAACTCAAGATACTGCGACCATTAGTGATAGCGGAAAAGAAAACAGCTTAATTTCGGTACCACCGGGTGCCTCATTGGATCAAGTTGTAAAAGCACTTAATATGCTTGGTGCAACTCCACAAGATCTGATTTCAATACTGCAATCATTAAAATCAGCTGGTGCTCTTAGAGCGGAGCTAGAGGTTATTTGATGAGCGCTCTTAACGCCATCACCCCATCGATTGATCAAGGTAGTGCAAGGATTATTGCGAATAATAATCAAGCACCAGCCTTATCAAGCAATGAGGAAAAGCTCAAAAAGGCTGCCCAAGGTTTCGAGCGCACTTTAATACGTCAAATGTTAAGTACTGTGCGTAATACCAATTTACGCGGTACCGAAGAGCAAAGCAGCACATCAAAGTCCTATCTAGAGATCATGGATGACCATATGGCCGATATGCTGTCCAAAGGTCAAGGGATGGGTTTTGGCACCAAAATGGCCGAGCAATTGATTCAGCAGGCGAATGCTGGAAAGCTAATCGGAAATGGAGAAATAGCCGTTAAACCACTGAATACGCCGAGAGAAGCTACGGTATCTGCTGAAACCTTGAAATCTCTGCAAAGACCAGATGGTTTTCTGGGTACGGCTAAATAAGGAAGCAAGATGGGTATCTACTCTATAACCGAATCAGCAATGGCAGGCTTGAATATTGCTCAAGCTGGCATATTAACAACATCACAAAACGTAGCTGGTACATCTGTTGAAGGCTATACCAGGCGCAATGCCAATGCCATTATGGATAAGTTGGCACCTAATTCATTGATGCTAAACGGGTCAAGTTTTGCGGTTGAGGGCTTTACACGTCAATATTCATCGCTATTAAACGGCCAGTTGCTCAATCAGCAGGCTAAATCTAGTTATTCTGACACCTTGGTGCAGTACACCCAATCGGTTGATTCACTGGTGGCCGATAAAGCAACTGGCCTCAACGTGGCTTTAAATGACTTCTTCAATGCTGTTGGTACCTACGCAGCAGATCCTACCAATAAAGCGATGGCAGGTGCCATCTCTGGAACAGCAAATGCTGTTGCCCAGCGAATGACGGGCATGAGTACTTTGGCGACTCAGCTACAAAGCGATGCTCAAAAAGGCTTGACTGACACCGTTGCACAGGTCAATACCTTACTACCTTCCTTAGCCGATATTAATCAAAGAATTATTGAGGCCAATAGTCCAGGCAATAGCGCTCCTTCTGCTGATCTACTCGACGAGCGAGATCGCCTACTGTCTCAACTACAAAAATTAGTTGGCGGACAAAGCCTCATTAATTCTGATGAGACTGCTACTCAGTTGGCAGCAGGAATGCCATTAGTTGAGAGAGCAATTGCAAATAAAGTCACCATCAACTCCGATCTTGAACATGTCGCCCTCACTTTCAATTTGCAGAACGGCCCAGATAAAGGTTTTCAAACTACAGTTCAAAGTTTAGACGGTGGACAAGCAGGAGCATTATTAAAAATATCTAACGAGTTTGTGCCTGCCATCGTGCGCCAACTGGACACGATTGCTTTGGCATTAGTGAAAGTTGCCAACGGAGCTGCACAAAGTGCTGCGGGATCTGCTACGAACTTGGCAATATTTGGATTTAAGGTGGGTTCTACTACATACTCCAGTTTAGCAACCGGTGATAGAACGGCTAACATTCGTAGCATAGCATCTGATGCTGATATGACGTCGCTCTATAACGACTTGGCAAGCCCGGCAAATTTGATGACTGCTAATGGATTAAAGGCATCTAATTTTGTTTCAGTAGCCCCAAGTAATTTCTTGCAGTACTTTACTGGTGCTGTTGATGGCGGGGCGCCACTGATCACGTCATCTAAAGCCAATACCTTGCAGCAATTGAGTACAGTTTTTGCTTCTAGAGCTTCTAATTTTGTGAATGATGTAGGTGTTCAAGTTGCTACCTGGAAAAATAATCAGAAGGCCGACACTGTAGTGATGGCCAATTTGAAAGATCAACGCGACTCTATCTCTGGGGTTAATTTAGATGAAGAAGCGGCTAACTTATTGAAGTATCAGCAACTCTATACCGCCTCTACAAAAGTTTTGCAGGCAGGTAACCAAATGTTCAACACACTTTTATCTATCATGAACTAAGGAGTAAAAAATGAGTATACGAATTAGTTCAAATCAAGTTTTAGATGCAGGCACCCAGGCAATGGATAACAGCTTAGTGGATGCAACTGCTTGGCAGAAAAAAATTAGTTCTGGCAAGCAGTACAGCAAAGCATCGGACAATGCATATGCAGTCTCAAGAGGTGTGAGGTTAGATTTCGATATTGGTCGATTGCAGATGTTCAAATCGAATCAAAATTTTTTAACTTCATCTCATGCTGTTGCTCAAGCTCAAATGGGCAGCATTATTGATGAGCTTAACAGTCTTAAGCAAACATTTACACAATCACAAAATGGCGCATTAAATACATCGAATTTTGGGGCATTAAAAATTCAGGCTCAGCAAATTCGGGATACGATTAAAAGTCAAATGGTTGCAAAAGATGCGACCGGAAATGCCATTTTTTCTGATACCGTAAACCAGGTGCAGATTGAGCCAAATGTCATGGTAGATTCCGGTGTTAAATTTGCCGACGCTTTTGGGGCCGGGGGAGCATTTGCTACACCAGAACAATCACAGCTTTATGTCAGTATTAATCAATTTGTAACCTATTTGGACGAAAAATCCCGGGGGGTTTTAACTACCCAGACTGCTGCTACGGTCGAATCCGGGCTAAAAACCGCTTTTGACCAGCTGACTATGGCGGAGCAGGTCAGCGGAGGTATCTCTGCCCAGGTGGATGCTTCAAAGACAGCCATGAGTGCTTTTGGCGTCGAATTGGCCTCCTCCCAGTCAGTCCTGCTCGATACCGACATGGCTGAGGCAACTGCGGCTTATACTAGAGCTCAGACATTATTAAACGCAGCTCAGGCGATGTTTGCTAAGCTTCAGTCTAGTAACTTGTTTTCAAAACTATAAAACTGAGTTGATCGAAGTATGAATATTCCTATAGGTTGGATTATTGCGCTAGCTTGTGCCCTTGGAGGCTATGCTCTGCATGGCGGCCATATCATGGTTTTGTGGCAGCCAACTGAGGTTCTGACCATCGTAGGCGCTGCCGTTGGCACGATGATTGCCTCCAATAGCATGATCAATCTGAAAAAAACGCTGTCTGCTTTGGGTGGTGCTTTTAAATCTAAAAGCAATGTTAAGCAGATGCACTTAGATTTGCTTTGTCTCATGTTTGAGATTTTGCAGAAGATTAAGCGTGATGGTTTGATGTCCTTAGAGGGCGATATTGAAGAACCAGAAGCTAGCCCTTTATTTGAAAAGTATCCTTTAATTACAAAAGACCATCATTTAGTAGATTTCATCACAGACTATTTGCGCATGATGCTTGGCGGCTCTCTAGACGTTATTCAAATTGAGAGCTTGATGGAGCAAGAGCTCGAAGTGCATCATCAAGAAACCCATATCCCAGTGGCCTCCGTAACTAACGTAGGTGACGGCTTGCCAGCATTCGGTATTGTTGCAGCGGTTATGGGTGTGGTTCACACCATGGGATCTATTGGTTTACCACCAGCCGAACTAGGTAAGTTGATCGGTGCTGCGCTAGTGGGTACCTTCTTGGGTATTTTGCTTGCTTATGCGATTGTTTCTCCAGTGGCAAAAGTACTTGAGCAAAACGCAGAATCTGATACTCGCGCCTATATGGCGATCAAAGCTATTTTGATTGCTAGCTTAAGTAATTTCCCTCCTGCAGCAGCAGTCGAGTTTGGTCGTAAAGTTCTCTTTAGCTATCAACGTCCAACGTTTGCTGAGCTTGATGAGGGTACCAAAGCCGTTAAAGGGAAATAAGCGTTATGGCTAAGAGCGACGCGCCAATTATTGTCATTAAGCGCGTTAAAAAAGGTGGTCACGGACATCACGGTGGCGCCTGGAAAATTGCTTACGCAGACTTCGTAACGGCCATGATGGCCTTCTTCTTGTTGATGTGGGTCTTAGGATCTACAACAGCGGGTGACTTGGCTGGTATTTCTGCATACTTTCAAAATCCATTGCGCGTTTCCCTGTCTGGCGGACAAGGTTCTGGAGATGCGACTCGCATTATTAAGGGTGGCGGTGACAACATCACCAAAACCGTTGGTGAGGAATCTCGAGCTGATGCCGATACTGAGCAGCGCCGAATTAGCGACTCCTCTGTCACTGACGTCGAGAATGCTCGTAAAGACAAAACCAAAAACGAATTAGTTAAAGAGGATATTCAGAAAAAGATAGAGGCTGACGCTGAGCTCAAGAATGCCAAAGGCCAGGTCTTTATGGATATCACTTCAGAAGGATTACGAATTCAGGTAGTAGATGAGAAGGGCAAGCCGCTCTTTAGTAGTGGGGGTACTGTACCTAGCGTCTCAGCACGTCGATTGTTACGCATCATCGGTAAATCCATTCAGATGGCGCCAGGCCCGATCCGCATCGAAGGGCACTCTGATGGTGCTAAGTTTGGCAATGGCGAGACTGGTTATACCAATTGGGAGTTATCCACGGATCGAGCAAACGTAGCCCGTCGAGAATTGATTGCTGGCGGCCTAGACCCTGCGCTAGTTGTGCAGGTGATTGGTTTTGCTAATACAGTCCCTTTAAATCCGGAAGATCTGAATGATCCTTTGAATCGCCGCATCTCTATTACGCTTCTGAACAAAAAGCCTAAGCAGGAAGAAAAAAAGACTATTGTTCGTCCTGTAGAAAAGCTCCCTGAGACCATTGAGAAGGGCGCTCAAGACATTCCGGCTAATCTTCGCGCACCAGCGCAATTCTTATCTAAGGACAATGCTCCTAAAGCGCCCGTGATGGAGATACCGCCCAAGCAAAGCTCTCCAGCAAATAAGCCAGCGAGGTAAGCCTTGTTTACTATCTCAAGGGTTAGCCTAATTCTGCTCATTACCCTGTCTTGTAATTTAAGTTTTGCAAGCGATACTCGCCCTCCAGCTGCAGATGCGCAAGGTGAGGTCTCTAAAGGCGGATCTATCAATGCCGGCAATCCCTTTGCAGGTCCTACATCTGAAGCTAAAAAGCTCTATAAACGCTATAAGAAAGCATCTGATAAAACAATTACAGCGATTGCTTGTGTGCGAGACCCAAAGTGTATTGAGCCTGAGGATGAGGTTCTGCGTTATAGCAAAGAGGCTCTGCGAATACTGCAAAAGTTAGATGAGTTATCTGCGGCAGGAGATATACAGGCAAGCTACTACCGCGGTTTGATTGCCTTCCAGCGCGGCATCTACTATGACTCCCAAGCCGAGCTCATTACTCATCCTGATTTTATTTTGACTGCCACCGTATATCGACGCTATGCAAAACAGCAATTTTTACTTGCTGAAAAGTTTTTAGCAATCCCAGCTAAAGAAAAAAATCCCTATGCTTGCCAGTACATGGGAAATATCTATAGCTCAAGGATTTTAGGTGAGCCTCGTAAAGATAAGGCAACCAATTACTATTACACTGCTGCAATTGAATTTATCAGCCAAGGCAATAAGATCGATGGCGCTAAAATGTATAACGCTATGAAAGAAAATGCTAACCCAGCCGATTCCCGTATAGTCGATGTCTATGCAAAACTGCATAATGAAGAGCCCATCGCTTCTTGGAGAAAATTACCTAGTGATTTAGTTCAAAAGTCTGGAAGTAAGAAAACGCAACAGCATTAATACTGAATTTATTGGAGATTACATAGCATGAATGAAAAATTAGAACGCATTGTTCGACTGCTAAAAAAAGTCCTTCTCTGGTTCATTCTGCCTTTAGTGCTACTCATTTTTAGCTTCGTCTTGGGTGAGCAGTTTGAGGTAGGTAGACTTTCTGCGATCGCCAGTTGTGAAGGTTCGATGAATAATGCTGCTTGCATCCGTAGCAAAGGATATCTAACAAGTCCCCCTTACTATCCTGATTTAAGTAGGCGCTACTTTGGTGCTTACGCTAGAATGATTGGTAGCGATTTGGGTGCCAGCTATCGTGTGGACCCTCCAACTCCCGCTCTTAATCTAAAGCCTGCCGATGCACAGCCAGAAGATGACGAAGACTTAGAAGAAAAGAAGCCGGCACCACCTAAAGATAAGCAGCCTGCCGCTAAAAAATAATTGAGGGCTTGTTTTGATGCGATTGATAAATTGGCACTCTGCTCTAAGGGTGCCATTTTTTTTCTTGCTGGCCTTTTTGATCATTGGGTGCTCAGATTATCGTAAGGCCAGATCTGCATATGAGGCTGGTGAATATCAAAAAGCCTTGCAGATTTTTGAGCAACTCTCAAACGCAGGTGATAGTCAGGCGCAGTACGATTTGTCCTTAATGTATTTGCAAGGCATCGGCACCAATAAGAATCTTGAGAAGGGTTGGACTTGGTTGAATCGGGCTGCTGATGGCGGTAATGTTCAGGCCATGCTCGAGTTGGCGGTACGTTATCAAAAGAGCTCTTCCCTAGAAAATGCTGAGCAGATGGCTTTCTTTTGGTTTCAGAAGGCGGCAATGGCCGGTAGTGCCGCTGGCCAGTACAACTTGGCGCATCTCTATGAGGATGGTAATCAAACCCCTGTAGACCTAGTCTCAGCTTACGTTTGGATGACACTATCTAATAAATCAGGCAATCCCATGGCAGCCACAGAGGCTAAGCAGTTAAAAGCGAAATTGAGCCCCACTGAGCTGGAAAAAGCGGAAACAATGCTCTCTAGCCTTATGAAGACTCTGCCTTAGAGCCAAGGTTTTAAATCGTTTATCCTCTTAACAAAGTGCTTTTTAGGGGATGAAGATTGGCTGAAGGCGGAGATAATGCTCAGGAACGGGAATTAGAGCCGAGTGAGCAGCGAATTTTACGTGCCCGTGAGCAAGGGCAGCTCCCACAATCAAGGGATATTGCAACCTTTGCCCTGTTGACTGTTTTCATCATCTTTTTGATTGCTCTTGGCCCTTTGCTTTTGCAGCAGTTAGTCTTAATGACAAAATCCAGTTTTGAGTTTTCTAAGCCAATTGCACTCTTAGATCATATCCAAGAATGGATGGGAGGCACATTTCTGGTTGTGTTGCTTTTATTGAGCCTCATTTTCCTGCCTATTTGGCTAGTAGCATTATTTGCCCCCTTATCCCTAGTGAACTTTCGCGCTTACTTTGCTCCACAGTTTGATATGGGGCGATTAGACTTTATTGCGGGTCTTGGAAGAATGGTCTCCCTAATTGCGTTAGCAGAGCTCGTTAAGAACATTTTAAAAACAACCTTGGTTCTAGGTATAGGTCTTGGCTATTTATCTGGCCTTTTTGTTTATGTGCGATCAATTGTGAGTCAGGATTTTGATGCCGCACTGTTGCACACCTCCTTTTTCATATTAAATGGCTTCTTGTTATTAATGGCGCCCCTGTTGTTAATTGCTATTGGTGATGGTTGGTTGCAATGGTTTAACTTTCGCAAGCAAATTCGGATGAGTCCTGAAGAAATGAAGCAGGAGATGAAAGAGTCTGAGGGCTCTCCTGAGATTAAGCAACGCTTACGGCAAAGACAGCGACAGATTGCTTCTTCTCGAATGATGGCGGCTATTGAGCGCGCCGATGTCGTGTTAGCCAACCCAGAGCACTATTCAGTCGCGCTGCGCTATGACATGGAAAAGATGTCTGCGCCAATTGTGATTGCCAAAGGAATGGACTTAGTTGCACTGCGTATTCAGGAGGTGGCTAGAGAGCACGATGTCCCCGTTGCTCAAATACCGCCATTAGCGCGGTATTTATATAGTCAACTTGAAATAGGTGAGGCTATTCCAATGTCACTTTTTGAGGCAATTGCCAAAATTTTGGCTTGGGCTTATGAGGTTAAGGAGTCAGGTGGTGTTGAAGGTCAAATTCCTGAAGTGAGTTTCATTCCCGAGCAAATAAAACCCAATAAGCCCTTGCTTTAATTCATCACGCTCTTTGCAAAAGTGGTGCCGACATCTTCGGGGAAGAAGTAAACCAGCATCAGTTCATTGCGATTATTTAAGCTGCGGCCAATCTGGAAGGCGACTTGACCTCCGCCAAAAACATATGTCTTTGATTTACGAATACCTGCCGCAAATGCGCTTTCTTGACCCTCAGATGGAGTGTAGTCAAGGCCATACTTAATGGTGAAGCGCTCAATAATGGTATCGCCAGTTTGCTTGTTGTAATAACCCAATTCCTTTTTCATTAGAACGAGACGCCCAGCCTCGTTATAAATGAGCCAAATCGCCTCTTCTTTGTCATCTACTTTAATCTTGCAGCTAAATGACAGCTCATAAGCCGTGCAATTGAACTTTTCTTTAGCCTCTTCACGAGTGGTATTAAAGGGAATTCCGGCATAGTCGTCCATTGGCAGTTTGACTACTTTGGTATCCGGTAACCAAGCCTCGACCTTTGCTTGATCCTCTTTGTTGCCGCAGGCGGCAAGCGAGAGCGCTAATCCAGTGGCAAGAAGTACGTAAATCCAAGTTTTATTTATTGTCATGGGGATCTCAATTGGGTATTAGCAGGCTTAGGTTTTGTAGTATTTCAATCTTGGCATTGGAATAATCATACCGCAGGGCGCCCAAGAGGCAGAATCGTCCATAAAACCTAATTTTTTAACTTTCGGCTGAGGTATTGTTTGCTAATATAGAACTAGATCAATAAACCGAACTTCGCCACCCCCCTTTGGATAAATTAAATCTTCAAGCCCAGTATTTAAATGCCTCCTCTCAAAAGAGCGGGGGCACCATTCATGAGCGGCAAACCACAGTCCCTAAAGCAGCCATTAGCCGGGCCCATCCAGCACCCCAAGACCTCAAAATTGCTCAGCCAGGGCCATCGGTTAATCTGGATGTCAAGATTGGTAGCCCTAATCCAATAGATACGATCCCCATGAGTGCGGATAGACGGATTAGTGCTTATCAAAGAATGACCAAATTGCTATAGGCATCGATAGCCACTTATAAAAAGCAAAGAATTTTTTATGGATGATTTGGTTTACACAAAACATAAAAAGCCCCAAGCTAGCTTGGTGGAGAATTTAGAACCCCTCTCTCATTCTGATCTGCCAAGTTTGGCTCAACTCCAGGAAAAGCAGCGCAATGAATTGCTAGAGATTGCTCAGGTTCGTTATGGGATCAAGGGCAGTAAGGTAGATGTCAAGCTGACACCCTTAAGAATTGATTCCAACATGAATGAAGCTCAAGTATTTAAGATTTTACTTACTGCGCCAGAGCATGAGCGCGCAGATCAGGTGCTTTATGAAATGGCTAAGGGCAATTTAGGCGGCGATATGGCCAACCGAATTTTGTCTAGCCTAGCGCTCTTGAGTCAATTTAAAAAGATCAAGGTAGAGAAATGATCTATCAAGAAAGCGCTATTTATCACCCTTATTTTCAGGGGAATGGTCAGTTTTTGAATTGAGGGCACTATTTTTTTCGTGCTCCGCAAGCTTTTGCATTATGCTCTGAGCCATTGGGGATAACTCTTTTTCAGAAGTGGCTTTAGCATCTTTTGCCAACTTTTTTCTTTTCCCTAAAAGGTTTTGAAGAACTGTTTGAAAGAACATGGGCAATTCCAAAGTATTAAGTTGCGACACTAAGAGGTCAATATACAACAATTAAAAGTAGCGCGATAGTCGTTAATAATTATTACAGAGTTTTTGGAGAGGATAGTGGAAAAAAATACTCAAGGAATCTTTGGGGGAATGAAATTCTCTGATCTCGCGTTTCTTGGAGTTTTGATTGCAAACTTCATACTCGTTGGATACCTCGGTCTTGATGATTATCAAAGAGCTACTAAGCTATCCCAGATTCAGACTAACGGCGAACAAATCGTTTCTTGGTTTGAGGATTTTTCTCAAAAGCTCGAGTCCAAGGAAGAGGTCACCCCAGCCGCTTGCATGCCCCTAGGCAAAGAGGCGGATGTTACTAAGGGGGCAAAAGCCAATACCTGGAATTCTTGTGTTGAATCTTTATTTACAGATAATGGGCCTTTTAAAGCCTTTACCAATCTTTTAATGCCCAAGGATCCTGTATATGCTCAGAAATGCGATAAGCAGAATCTTGGATCAAGTGGTGCGTTTATTTTTGAAAAATTGATCATTAATCCCGTTGGGCCCCCAGGGGTTGCTCCAATGGGAGCAGGTGAATTGATTATGGATGATATGAACATTCGTCTGAGTGTTTGTGATACGGGTTATTACCTTATCAAAATTGGCGAGTTCAAGCTATGAATCTAAATACTATTTCTATCACCAGTTTGAATTTGCGCTTACGTAAGCGTTTATACGATCTTTTTTTTAATACCCATCTTAAAAATAATTTCCACCATCAATTCGAGCATTTCATTACGTACATGATTGTGCTCAATATGGCAGGCTTAGTGCTTGAGCATATTCCCATCATTTACGAATCTCGTGAGCACCTCTTCCATCTTTTTGATGTTATTTCTTTGGGGATCTTTACGGTTGAATACGTTTTACGTTTTTATGTAGCCCCGGAAGATTCCGCTTTTAATTCTGCAAAAAATCCACGGTTTGCTTTTTTTAAGAGCCCATTCGCATTAATTGATTTGATCTCAATATTGCCGTTTTATCTTGGCGCATTCTTTGATGCAGATTTGCGCGTACTGAGAGCTTTAAGGCTTTTACGTTTGTTTAAGCTTTTTAGAGCCCTTGCACCCGCTGTTAAAGACTTCCGAGAGCAAAATCGGGGCAAGTCATTCCGCTACAAAATCTATGCATTAGTGAATGAAACTCCAACTAGTGGTCAGCTACATCAAATCTTCGATTTCTTTATTGTCATTTGGGTCATTATTTCGGTACTGGCTGTGATTTTAGAATCGGTGCACAGCATTAACTATCACCTGCATTCTGAATTCATGATTTTGGATATCTTGGCGGTAGCGATTTTTTCAACTGAGTACTTGATGAGAATGTACAGCTGTACTGAAAATCCAAAATATCAGGCTTGGCTATCAGGGCGACTCAGAAATGCTGCTAGTCCAACTAGTCTGATTGATTTGTTTGCTGTCTTACCTTTTTATCTCGAGAGTTTATTGCATCATTTATTTGACTTACGCTTCTTGAGAGTCTTTAGGTTAATGCGCCTCTTAAAGCTTGCGCGCTATTCTGGTGCAACCCAATCTTTATTTATCGTGATTAAGCGGGAATGGCCCGTAATGAAGGCCTCGGCTTTCATTATGATTTTGCTTGTCATGTTAGCTGCTTGTTTGGGTTATTTGTTTGAGCATGAAGCACAGCCTGATAAATTTGAAAACATCCCACAGTCAATCTATTGGGCGGTTGTGACACTGGCTAGCGTCGGCTATGGGGATATCTCTCCCATTACGCCTGCAGGTCGAGCGATGACAATAGTTCTCGCACTTTTGGGCATCGGTATTTTTGCGATTCCTGCTGCGATTCTCTCTTCAGCATTGAGCGATCAACTCCGTATTGAGCGCGAGAAAATGATGAATGAGCTCTACCATATGTTAGAAGATGGTGTGATTTCGGCTGAAGAGCAGGAGTTGATTGAGGCCGAAGCTAAGAGGTTGCATTTATCTAAGAGTGAGTTAGAGCGCTTGCTTGAAAAAGCCAAAGTGCAAATGGGGGTCGATCATGCAGCCGCCACTAGCACTGCTAATGCAGGCTCGCAAGAGCTTGACCTGAAATTTTTATCTACTCATCCAGCAGTTGCTGCAGAACAACTGAAGATTACGATATCAAAACTACAGCAAATTATGAGCGTTAGTAGTGCGGATGAGTTAGCTAATTATTTTGGAGATCCGAATAACGCTACACCGCTCCAAAGTGCGCTATTTCAACTGCTCTTGCAAAATGCTCAAAAGCAAAAAGGTGGAAGCTAGACGCAGCTTTTACCAGTAAGCTGATGGTGGTGCGTAGACTAGGATCTTGGCTGGATTTAGGTAACTATTGTTTTGATGGATCTCGTAATGCAGGTGGGGCCCTGTAGACCTTCCAGTAGAGCCTGAGTTAGCAATTAGTTGGCCGCGTGTAATGGTTTGACCAGATTTTACGAACAGCTTACTGTTGTGAGCGTATTTTGAGATAAACCCATCGCCGTGGGCAATTTCAATAAAGTTTCCATAGGCAGGATCTAATCCAGCCTTGATGACCGTGCCGTCACCCGCTGCCACAATGGGGGTGCCCACTGGTGTTACGAAGTCAATGCCAGAATGCTGGGCAAGTTGTTTGGAGAAGGGATCTACGCGAACACCGAAGTTGCTTGTCATACCCAGACGTGCGTTAATGGGCGGGCCTATTGGTAATGTGCGCAACCAACGGTATTGTTTTTCCCACTCGGGCTCTGATTTCTCAAAAATTTCAGCCATTTCTGAAGATTTTAAAACGGAGTCCTCAAAATTTTCGATTAAGGTTTTGGTAGGCTCAAATTTAAAGCTCAAGGGTTTAAGTGGGCCGCCAATGCTGCTGTTTTCGTTAAACTTATTCTTGATGGTGTAGGGCGTTGAAATGGCTAAGTAGCGATCTTTAATGGATTTGAGCTCATTAAATTGTAGAGAGGCTTTTGCAAGCTGATCTTGAACGGCTTTTAACTGCTTGGCATATCTATTATCCAGCGCCATTCGCTCTTTGACAGTAACTACCCCACTAACTTCTCTAGCGAACTCAGGATTCACTTCTAAGGCAATGTGAATGCCTGTAGAGAAGATCAAAATACCTAGTAGTAAAAAGGCTGCGCCAACAACTACTCCAAGGCGCATGAGGCGCTCTTTGGTGATGTTGATTTGTTTAATGGCTCCAGTTGAGCCTGACACCCAAAATAATTGCATGCACTGACTATAAGTATTTGATTTATTGAAATTAAATTGCTAAGTTCTGGACGCTTAAAAGACCTATAATCGTCCAATCGAGAGCCATTTTAGCCTTAATAAATTCACGTGATCAAGTTAAACCCCCTTTCCCAAATGTCTAGAAGCCTCAATTGGCTGGTCGGGAGCATGCTGATTGGCATCGTTTTGCCTCTACAGGCCGCCATTATTGGCCAAATGCCCTCATTTAGCGAGGTTTTGTACATTACGGCTGAGCCTTGCACCTCGGAATCTGGGAGGGTCGAGCCGAATTGGTACTTTTCTTATTCTGTAAATGCGGTAGGCACGGTCACCCGCAGTTGTTATGTTCGATACAACGATCAAATATGGATTAAAGGGCCTTATGGGTCTGAATCCACATTCCCGATGAGTTATTTCACTAAGCCTGCTGAGGCCGGTAAGGCTGATGCCAGTCCAGAGGTCAAGCAGTAGCCGATTGAGCGTTTTTGCTCTTTTAGCTAGGAATATTGGGCGGTTTGCAAAAGAACTTATAGAGCACGTAGCTCATCGTGTCAGGAATGACCCGTTCCCAGCTTGAATTAGAGGTATCTGCCTGATCTACGCTGACACCAGACCCTTGGGGCCCTGAGTAATACCCAATATAGAACTCCTTATAGCTTTCGTAGCCCACTTTGCACAGATAAGAGATGTCCTGAATCACTGATTGAGTAGCGGCTCCGTTAGGTGCGGCGAGGGTTTCTGTGTAGCTTATGAGTTGCCAGGTGCTGACTAGTCCATTTTCAGAGTCATAAACCGTCTTGCTATCCTCGTAATAGTAAGAATTGCCCACATTATCCTTGGACAGGAATACCCATTTGGCAAAACATGGGCTAGCTGGATTCAGCAAAAAAGCCGTTAAGACCATGAGGCTTATTTTTTTGAAGAAAGAGGGTACTTTTTGGCGCATGGCTGAGACATTTTTTATTGGCAATTTGTGCATTTTAAAGCCCCAAACTAAAGATCAACTGATAGAATTGCCTAATTCTTTATTAATGACATTATGCGCTAAGGAGTGCTAAGCATGGCAGAAGTGAATCAACAGGGTTGTTTATTTGTAGGCGAGGGTGTTGTGCTCAAGGGTAACTTTGATGTGCCCGATATCGCATCCATTTCAGGAACAGTTGAGGGCGAACTCACTGCCAAGCAAGTGCTAATCGAAGCAACTGGTGTCGTGCGGGGGAAGCTCACTGGCGAGTCAATTGATATTCGTGGCGAAGTAAATGAGCATGTCTCCTCATCACGCAGCTTAATCATTCGCTCAACAGGTAAGGTTACTGGATCTATTCATTACTCTGAAATTGAGATTGAAAAGGGCGGTCATTTGCACGGTGATTTGCATAACCTCAATCCCCATTCTTAATATTTTCTATTTCATTACTTACTAAATAACGATGTCTATCTTTTCAAAAAATCAAAATCCTGCTGTAAATGAGTCTAACGACAACGAGCAGCCTGAAAGCGTTGAAGAGCTTATTGCTGTTGAGCAAAGTGAAGCCTTCAGTAACGGCAATTCCGAGCAAGTGACTCGACTTGAATCAACTACCCGTCAAAATGTGTTATCTAAGCCATCGATTATTAGCGAAGGATTTACGTTTGAGGGTACGATCACTTCAGATGGTGTAATAAACATTGCGGGAACTGTCCGCGGCAAAATTACTGCCAAGTCGGTGTTGATTGATTCGAGTGGTCAGGTAGACGGCGAGCTGAATTCTGAACAGTTAGTTATCAAAGGCCAACTCAAGGGTGATGTTAACTGTGATGATTTAAATGTAGGCCCGCTTGCCCGTGTGGACGGCAACATTAGCTATAAATATATCCATATTCAGCGTGGTGGTAGGGTTGCTGGCCGCTTTATTAAAGGCTAATGTTAAATTGTCATGGCCATTAAACAAAGTCATGCAATAAGAATATTAGACCCATCTAGGGAAACATTTGGCTCAATCATTGGATCAGATCTAGAAATATTTGGACGAATTGTTGCTACCAAGAGTTTGCGTATTGATGGCACGATTATTGGTGACGTTGTGACTAAGCAGGGTGCCGACGTTTGTGTGGCACTCGGTAAAACAGGTTTAGTACAAGGTAACATTTCTGCTGGTCGCGTATTGGTTGCCGGAAGAGTGGAAGGGAACGTTCGAGCCACTGAAAGGGTCGAATTGCATAGTGGAGCTGACGTGCATGGCGACATTATTTATGCCCAAATTGGCATTGAGCAGGGAGCTCGTTTAAGTGGCTTGCTATCCAAGATAACTGAGCAAGATTTGCTTGCTGATGATCATTTAGGTAGTTAATTTTTAGATAAAAATATGCCACTTAGTGAACCTATCAAAATTCTTGTAACCAATCAAAAAGGTGGTGTTGGTAAAAGTACGATCTCTGCCAATCTGGCGGCTTATCTTGCTATGCAAGAGGATTTACAGGTTGCTTTAGTTGATTTTGATAAACAAGCTTCTCCATCCCGCTGGACTAAAAAGGCGCCTGATATTGGTATCAGGGTTGACCAGGTTGAAATCAATTACCAAAGTGCTGGCATGGCCTTACTGAGCGCAAGGGCGGGGGTACGCAAATATTCATCTGGAGTACAGGTGAGCATTTGTGACTTTACTTGGACACCGGCAATGTCCGAAGATTTCATGTCGGATTTTGATATTGTTTTGGTCCCAAGCTCAAGCGCCAAGTTTGAAATGGCAAGTACTGAAATCTTTATTCTCGAATACGTTCAAAAAAGAATGGCTCGATTAGCGGTAAATAAACAAAGTCTGATAATAGTTCCAAGTAGGGTTGATCCAGGGTACGCATCCAAGGGAACATTTACCAACTTAGACTTTTTGACGAATTGCCATATAGCGCCACCGATACATCGTATGCCAGAAATTGATAGCTATGTTTATGAGGATTTCTTCTGCGTGTGCTCTGATAGGGCTGTATCTGATAATTTTTGTACTTTTGGTAAATACATCACAAAAATGATTGATGAACGCCAAGAGATCAGAAAAACATTATCAATTAACGGTCCTTCCGTGAATCGCGAGATAGGCAAAAAAGTTAGCGTGCTGGATGATTATCGTAACCGTGCAAAAAACCTGGGTTTTTATGGCGGCGCTGCAATGGCGGACCCTAAGCAAGATATCAATTTAAGCTTGCCACAAGACCCTCCCTCTGTGAGATCGATCGGATCTCGCTTTATTCCTGGCTTCCTGAAAAAAAATCAAGAGTAACTAGCTTAGATGCTGCTCAGAATTATTTTCTGCGCATGTCTTAGGATAATCGACGTCATCTGAATAAGTACTATCAAAATGAGGGCAGACGAGTCTATTCCTGCAACTCTTGGACTGAACTTTCTGATGGGGCTTAATAAGGGCTCAGTCATTTTATAAAACAACTCTTGTGTAGGAGAGTTCGTGCCAGTCCAGGTAAATAGTGCATAAACCAGCACAAGTCCGATGAGGCCAGATAGTGCTAGATCAATAAGATTAAATAGGGCTATCAATGGGAGGTGAAGATCAAGGTATTCGCCATTGCTTAGCGCCACTAAGATCATTACTTTGACCAAAATAAGCACATAGCTTGCCAATAAAGGACAAATGTCAAAACGACCGCTAAAGGGAATGATTTTTCTAAGCGGGTTAATAAGCCAATTAGTAAGCGGGAATAAAAAATGACTAAAGGGGTTGCCTGAGCCAGGGACGAAATTCATTTTTAGGTAATGTAAATAAAAGCGGAGAAGGCATGCTGCAACCAGGATTGTTGTGCATGCCTCTAGTAGAAGTGAGACAAGTTCAAAGATCATGACGACTCCAGTGGGACCAAAAAACCTTATCTTAAGCCGTTCAGCCTTAAATTGACATTTATGGTTAGCCCATAGAAAATGGCCGAGTAGGTGGCTCAGCAGTCTTTTTATACCCAAAACCTAGTTAGGCTCGGCATGAACAATCCCCAAAGACATGATATTTTTGAAGACGAAAATGGCACTAGAGTAGCTGTAAGACAGGTATTTCCTCCGAATGCAGTGGGGGTCACCTACGTTGAGTATAAGAATTTGATTGATTCAAACCTGCGTTTTTTACCTCAGGCGGATTTTTTAGCGCAATATAAATGGGTTGATAATTTCGACTCAATCGATACTCATGCCAAAGTAAGCACGCAGAATCCTGCCGAGGCTACAAAAAACCCAGCTGAAACACAAAAAGCGAGCCCCGAAGGCAGCGAAGAAGCTGTTTCGGAAGTTGCGGATGAACCCATAGGTCAAAAAGCGGAAGAAACTAGGACTGCAAAGCCCTCTACATCCCAATAGCTTTGCCTCCTTGTGGTTAAAATTGAAGTTTTAAAGTCTTCGATGCCTGCATTTCGGCTTAAGTCAGCAAGACTCATTTATCTCAATAAGGAAATTAATGCGAGACACCACCCCCCAAAATTGGCGTCTTCAGCTAGCACTAAAGTTTACGGCAGTGATTTGTGGCTGTATTTTGCTCTTAGCTTCAGCCCACTCAGAGAGTGCGTCCCTTGACTTTGCCGTGCTGATTAAATTCATTACGGAGCAACTCCAAACCTCAACTCAGCTCAAATGGTTCTTCGGAATTATTTTTTTGTCTGCTGGTATTTTCTTTCTTCCAGGCAAAGCAGTCTCACAAAGATCTTTTCGTGGCGCAAAAGAATTGATTAATGATTCCTATGTATTATATTTAGTAGATAAATATCAGGTTGAAAAAAATCTAGCATTAGATCAAATCATTGCACAAGATAAGATTTTTCCCAGCATTGATGACGCATTACTATTTATTCATCAACTCGAGTGCCCGCAAGAAATCAACCTGCCACTTCCTGTTAAATCACCAATAGAGCCGTCATTTGCTCCTCAAGAGCAGGCTAAGCCTGAGGCTGATACGCAATTACTATCAGAATTAGAGACTCTTAAAAATTCTTTTTCAACTATTCAAGTTCCAGATGCTGATGCGCATGAGGAAAATGGAGATGAGGCTAGACAAATCAGAGTGATCATAGTACTAGGTATATTTTTATTTGTAACGCTACTTTGCGGGCTTATTTATGCTATTTCAAATTCAGTCCAACCAGTCACACCCTCTTCAGTACCTGTAGTGCCTGCATCAAATCCCACTATGGCATTGCCAGCAACACAAAATTCTGATCAGGTAGTGTCTGGCTCAATCACTTCTCAGGAATCGCTAAGTGCTGCTGAAACAAAAGATTCTAGTAAGTCAGCAGCAGTAATGCCCATCAATGAAAGATGGATCGGTACATGGATTCAAGAGGGCGGTGGTAAGCAAAAGCTCTTAGTTACCGCAAACCTTCTGAAGTTTGCCGACGAACAATTTACGTGGACTGGCGTGAGACCCAAGGGTGTTTTACAGTGCTGCCTTGCTTTTTATGAAGGCGCTACCAGCAAAGCTGATCTAGTCGCCAGAATTTCTGGGGCGCAAGATCCCATCACGCTAAAACCTGAAGCCCAAAAGACTTTGGCCCTGATTAATAATTTAAGCGAGGGTAATTTCAAGCGAATCGTATTTGCTGATCCAGCACTTAAAAAACACTTTTTTATAAATGATCAGAATTTTGTTTATCGCATCAGTAGAGATCTAGGCGATAAAGTGGACGTAGTGGTAGAACAATACAAGAGACAAGAATGATTTCCCCTTCTGATCCAGAGATTTCTTCGAGCCCAAAGCTACAACCCTATGAGCAATTACGTTTATTGCGAGAGCAAAGCCATATTCGAACCATTAGCGATGAAATCGTTGGTCGTCAGTGTATCTTTTTCTACAGCAGTAATTGGGTTTTTGACTACTCGCTCAATAGTACGGATCAGCAGTGGGATATCACGCAGCAGGTGTACTTCAGAAATGTGCGCAAGCATAAGACGCTTGCTTTTGCCTTGCCATATATTGTCATTCAGCTTGCTTTTGCTGATTCACCAAGCTATTTAAGAGCTCTAGTGACTTATGAGAAGGATATTGCGAAGATGATTGGCTCTATGGATCACTTCATTAAGCGAGAGGAAGGAATTCGCGCCTGGGTCGAGCAACCAGACTTTAGCTGGCAGCCCTCGAATATTGTTGCTTTGTCTAATCGTATCTTAGAGGCAAATAGCCAATTTAGAGATATTGAGTTTTATCGCTACCATGAGCCTTTTCATGCCAAGTTAAATGGCACTTGGGAGCAGATTACAGTCTAAAATATCCCATTATGTCAATGCAAAACTCTGATTTTTACCAAGCCGAGCAGTATCTCAAGTTGGGCTTATACCCGCAGGCTTTTGAGGCCTTTATGGCACTTGAAGTTGGTTCTGTTGAATGCACCTTCTTAAAGCCCTGCATGATGGCTATGGATGGTCAACTCAATCAGTCTCAATTGGATACTTTGTTTCATGAGCTAGAGCGTGAGATAAAAAATAGCAATCCTCAGGCGGTATACAACTATGGGGTCGTTAAGAGCCATTTTGGGGATGTTCCCAAAGCCACTGTTTTGCTTCAGTTGGCGATGGATTTGGGGGTTGCTGAAGCGCGGAATGCCTTAACTCGCTTGCTAATGAAGGGCTAATTCCTTAGATCTTTTGGGTATGACTTAGATCTTTTGGGTATGAAATAGATCAATTTTGCTACTTTTGCTTATATTACCCAATTTAATTCTTTTAAAAGCCATATGAATTAGAGGCTTACCACCCACAATTCAAGTTCTCAAGAGTATTTTCCTGTAGCCTTTTGTAATCTTTAAGATTTTCATATTTTTTCATCTGTGTATCCCTGGTCCGTAAAATGCGGCACCTTTTTTCTGATCAAAATCAGCCACTTAGATTTACATTTCAGCAGGTAAGAAATCCACCCAAAACAGGGTTTATCTCTTTGATAAAGGACTCATTGCACCTAAGATTTATCTATGGGCAGTGCCATTCTTGAGGGAGGCTGTATGGGACAAAAAGAGGTTCTCAATCAATCACCAGTTGCTTCTGAGGTCTTTGTGGAGTTGCATATCGATGATCTCGTCAAGGATCGACTCTTGTGGCAGGAGCAGGTTGGCCGTCGAGCTTATCCAAGCGATACGATGCCTAGTGTGATCCATATTGTTAGCTCAAGGCTGAGCCCTCTGAGGTAATGAAAGGTGCGATTGAAAAGTTACCTAATGCCGATATTCACAGCATGTGCCATCTTCGGAATAGGGCTTTACTTTTTGCTGGGACTTATTGCACCTAACAACCAGCCAGCCTCGGAAATCAGTACATTAGAAGCAGATGTCTTGCAGTATTTTTCGCTAAAAGCAGATCAGTATGCCAAGGAAAATGCGGAAGGCTCAAGCACTCAGTCTAATCAGAAGGCTGGTCAAATATAAGTCCTTTAGTTATACCCGCAAGGATAGAGCGCACTGAGTTTTTTCAGTAGAATTTCATCTACGCTGGGCTTGATGGGGCTATCTGGCGAAAGTTCTTGGATGCCCAAAGAAATGATCTCTTTGTAATTGGCGATGCTGAGATTTAAATAGGGTGGGTAGCAATACAAAGGCACTTGCTTATTTGCGCTTAACCTCTTATTAGCAGTATTTAGGCCAGCACTAAGACCTAAAAGATAGGTATTAGTCGATTGAGCTTTATTCTTATTTTCATAGTCCGCAATCGACAAATCGGCTAATGCATTGAGAGATGTGAGGGCCCCTAGCAGGAACAGGATATTTTTAATCATGGCTCTTGAAGTGAATGGTGGTTAATATGCTCTTAATTTAACAGATGCCAGTTCAATCACCTGTAATTTTTCTAGCCATAGTAAGCTATGCCTAACGCAATATTCATAAGGGTAGTTTATGGCTGACATTGATTGGGATTTTTGGTTTTCAAAACCTTATATATACACTTGGCAGGCTGCTGCCTTAGTTCATGGTATTAATCCTAAACAAATTAAATTTCCAGTGCGGGATGCAGCAGGAGAGCTTCATTTTGACCTGTCCAATTTTGATGGGCATTACGATGCATTTAAAGCAAAGCTAGATTTACTGACTGAGCATGCTTGGATTCAAAATTTCTCAGCTCAAAATATGCGCGTTGATTTCAAGCGATTTTTGTTTTGGGCTCGGCATGTTCGTAAATGGGATATGCCTATAAGGCTTGAAGCTTTTGCGAAGGGTGTCGACCTTGATACTTTGGATGAGAATTCGGAAGAAAAAGCGAATTTATTGAGGGATGAGCGCAATACCTTGCAGTTAATTTGGGCACTGAGGAGTCTACTTAAAGAGCACCAGCATGGTAAAACTGACCGCGAACTCATTTACTATCTCTCTAAAACCTACCCAGACAAACCAGGATTTAAGAGATTAGCTTTAGAAATGAAATTGGCTGAAGCGCAAGTTGCTTCAGAAATTTAACCTTAGTGTTATCCCCTCAGATTATTTTGGGTAAGCAGTTGCTTTAGGGATGTCATCGGCTGTCCACGTTTTACTAAGATCACCTGTAGGCCCAAATTTCACAAAGGAATATAAGACGCCAAGGATTAGCGCGGCAATAGCAATGGTTTTAATGACTCTGTGATCCGGCTCTTCTTTAATAAGGTATTTTGGTGCTTGAGTCCGCACTTCAAATACCTCTGGGAATGCGTCTTTAATAGAGTCCTTAGCAGATTTGATGTAGCGATAGCGTAAATCTTCGGATTCACCTATTTCAATAGCGCGCGCCGCCTTAAAGTACTGCTCACTAGCTATGCTCAATATTTTGGCTCTTTTAATGAGGTCTGCGTGTCGTTCAAGTTCTTCGGGTGTCATCGCTTTTGGTCCATTATTAGTTTGCCTACTCAAATTGTACTTTTTTGGGCGACTTTTTGGTTTGATTTATAGCTTTGAATTGCTTGATCATTTGATTGCGAAATTTAATAAAAGCGTCATTTGAGTCATATGCCTGAATACTCTCTTTTTCGATCTTACCGCCCGCGATTTTGAAGCTGACAACCCAATGGTTGGCTAAGTTGGTTGGCTCAATTGAGATGATCTCAAATGTTTTCATGGATTAATCATACTCCCGTAAAATACCATTATGAATTTGATAATATTCCCCCCAGAGCTTGGAGAAGTTGATGCTAAGTTTGCGCTCGACCCCCGTTTTATTTTTAAAAATTTAGAGCGCATGTTCTCCCCAGGACCAACAGCGAGTATTTTCAATGTCAAATCCTCACAGATATTCCCTGTCAGTGTTCAGAGCTTAGACCCTAAAACTGGGATGAAGCTAAAAGTCGAAGAATCCCCCAGAAATGGCCTGAATGCCTTTATAGGACAAACCTGTTATTTCATTGCAGGTCTTGATGGGGGGAAGTTGCAGTTTCCAGTAGCAGGTCTTAAATCTGCTGAGTCTGGATTCCTGAGTTGTGATATTCCCAAGACCATGTCCTTAATTCAGAGGCGGGAAGACTTTAGGGCTAGCGCCCCTCCTGATAGAGCTTTTAAGGCGCTGATCTTCTTTTCAGTTGGCAAAGAGATGATCGGAGATATTGTTAATATTTCTGACAAGGGTATTCAGCTAGATCTTCGGCTTGGTTCGGCTGAGATGGAAGTTGGAACTATTTGGACTGGTTGCTCTTTGGAGCGCTTGACGGCCAGAACTGCAAAATTTGATCTTATTATTAGAAATCTCAGGCCAAGCCCCGTCGAAGCATCTCGCATTAGAGTGGGCTGCGAGCTTTATGAGCCAACTAAGTTGAATTTAAATGAATTTGCCAGTACAAGATCCGCCATTCAAAATGCTCGGCAAAATCGCAGTATTAATTTCTGGTATCAAGATACATCCTGGTGCTAATGAGCCTAATGGGATGAAATTCAAACTATTAATCTATATGGCTTGATTTAAATCAAATTCTGAGATGAATCTTCCTGTTTGCAGGAGTATCCTAAATGAATGGCTATTTCAATGATAGGAAGAACGATGTCATCAAATCATGCGGTAATTTGGATTGATCATCAAGAAGCTCATGTGATGTTTTTAAGTAAGGATGCCAGCGAGGCTGAGATTATTAAAAGCAAATCAACGCATACACATTTGCATCACAAGGCAAATGAAATTGGTAGCGGCAAGCTAGCCCTAGATTCTAAATATCTTCATGCTGTGATGCAGGCGGTAAATGAATCTAAAGAGATTCTGATTCTGGGGCCAGGCTCTGCCAAATTAGAGCTCATTAAACATGCCCATCAGCATGACGCCAAGATAGCTGAAAAGATTGTTGGTGTTGAAACTGTGGATCATCCTTCTGATAAAGAAATTCTGGCGCATGCCCGTAAGTTCTTCTATAAAGTAGATCGAATGATTTAAGTGCTGAATTAAGGAGCAAGTATGCCTAAAGAACCTCAAGAATTAGGCCTCGATGGTCTACCTGGACACGACTATTTTTTGGATGCCGTCCATCATATTGATGAGGCGGTAGCTAGCAAATCAATTGCCAGTAGTGCAGCAAAAGGAATTGTCTACAGTCTAGTAGAAACATTGGGAAGCATGGTGGGAGACCCTGATTTACCTGCCCATCTGAAGTCCGGTTACATGGGCGCTCTTGATCTCGCTGTGGAGTTGGAGGCTAAGCTAGATAAGATGCGTTAACACTCTTTCTGGCTCATCAGTGATCAGGGCAACTTCGCTTGCCCTGATGCATTTAAAATAGCGGTCATAGCTAATGAATAGAAGTTTATGACCAATACCCCAAAGAAACGTCTTGCTGTTGCCCCCATGATGGAGTGGACGGATCGTCATTGCCGCTCTTTTCATCGCACGCTTACTAAAGATGCGGTTCTGTATACCGAGATGGTAACAACGGGCGCACTAATGCATGGTGATGTGCCACGTCATTTAGATTACTCGCAAGATCAGCATCCCGTTGTTCTCCAGCTAGGCGGTTCAGAGCCCAATGACTTAGCAAGATCAGCAGAGCTAGCTCAGCAGTGGGGCTACGATGAGATTGATCTCAATTGCGGTTGTCCATCAGAGCGTGTACAACGCGGTGCCTTTGGTGCATGTCTGATGGCTGAGCCCAATTTAGTGGCTGAGTGCGTCAAAGCAATGAAGGATGCAGTCAATATTCCGATTTCAGTAAAGCATCGCCTTGGCTTAGATTCTATGGATGCAGCTAGCTCAGAAAAAGATTATCAGTTTGTCTTAGATTTCATATTAGCGGTAGCGGATGCCGGTGCGAGCCAAGTTACCATTCATGCGCGCAATGCAGTGCTCAAAGGGCTTTCACCAAAAGAGAATCGCAGTAAGCCGCCGCTACGTTATGAAGTGGCTGCAAGACTCAGACTGGATGCACAAAAACAATTTCCTCATCTGAAGGTCTTACTGAATGGCGGCCTAGAAACCAATGAACAAATTGCTGGTCATTGGGATGACTTTGATGGCTTCATGATTGGTAGGGCGGCATATCATTTTCCGTCAATGCTACTGGGTTGGGATGATTTGATTAATACGAATGGTGATGCAGCTGGTTATCTCTTTAGTGAAACCGAGTGGCACCGAATTCAGATTGGATTAGTTAATCAAGTAGAGGCTTGGTTTGATGAATGCAAAGCTAAAGGAAAACCTTTTTATATTGGCGCTTTCACAAGACATATCCTAGGCTTAGCCCATGGCAGAGCAGGGTCAAGATATTGGCGTCAACGTCTCTCTGATCATCACGCTCTAGCTAAAGTGCAGAGCAAAGCAGCGATTGTAGATTTTTTCATTGATGCCAGCCTAACCCTGGGAGATTGGGCAGCTTTTGAATATGAAAGAACTGAAGTAAGAGCCTAGAAACAGCGTTTTGACAGGTTTTTGAGCAAAAAGCTATAATCAAATCCTTCAGAGGCGGACGTAGCTCAGTTGGTAGAGTCCCAGATTGTGATTCTGGTTGTCGCGGGTTCGAGCCCCGTCGTTCGCCCCATCAAACACTCTATATAAACGCTTTCAATATTCATTGAGGCGCTTTTTTATTCCTTATATTTTTTAAATATATTTTTATTACGATTAGTATCGGCATTGCAATTTATGACCCCCATAAAGACCATGAATTAGATACCAATCTTGTCTTGAAGAAGTATTTCACTCTGTGTGATCAGGCTATGTATCGAGCTAAACAGGCTGGCAGAAATCAGGTCAGCATCTAAGCAAAAGCGGATAGATATCTTTAGAATAGATATCATTCAACTGAGTTCCCTGGAGTTTGTCCCATCATGAAAAAGTTTGATTTCACTCCCATTCTATTTGGCCTATTGCTGACTGCCATTGCAGCGTATTTCATGCTCAGACCAACAACGGGCCAAAGCGCTCCCAAGTCTTCTATCGCCACAGTACAAATCGGTAGCCTCATTTGGGACCAAACCGAGATGAACATTGGTGATGTCAAAGGTTTTGCTGCTACCGGCTTTGTCAGCGCCGCTGAAAAGAAGGGCGGTGGTTTGAATTATGAAAGTGGTTTTGTACAAAAGCCTGGATGGACTTGGAAGACGCCTTATGGTGTTCCTGCTGGAGATTCTGAGCCTGCAGTGCATCTTAACCAAAAAGAAGCAGAATCTATCTGCCGGTACTACGGCAAACGTTTACCGACGGATGCTGAGTGGACCTCAGCTGCATTCTTAGAGCAAAGAGCCAATCCTCCTGCTGGCTATGTTAAAGGACAGCGTTACCCATTCCCTGGTGGTAATACTCCAGCGGTTTCTCATTGCTTGAGTGGTTGTGGTGACTACAAAGGTTTAGCTCCTGCTGGAGCCTTAAATCGTGGCACAGGGCATGTCACCACCAAAACGACCAAGCCCGGTGTCAATGGTATGTTTGACATGGGTGGCAATGTTTGGGAGTGGACGGCCACAGAGCGTAATGGTGGGTACATTACCCGTGGCGCTTCATGGTGGTATGGTCCAGAGAGACAGCAAGAGTCTGATGTGGAATCTAAATCTAGCGATATCACAGTGGTTTATATCGGATTTCGGTGTGTGGCTGATGCCGTGAAACAATAGGGCATGACTAGTCCTGTAGTAGATTCATCCGAGATCGAAGTTACGCCTGATTACCAGGCAGTTATTGAGGCTATTGAGCGTCACGACCCCTATATCTTTGTTAGTGGTAAAGCAGGTACTGGCAAAACAACGCTCATTGGCTATCTTCGAGAAACTATCCCTGGGAATGTCGTCGTTGTAGCCCCCACGGGCGTTGCTGCCCTTCAGGTGAGGGGCGTCACAATTCATTCATTCTTCAGATTACCGCCGCGCTTGATCTTTCCCGAGGAGGATATCAAGCCATTGCGGGATAAGCGTCTCTATAAAGATATTCGATTACTCATCATTGATGAAATCTCCATGGTGCGTGCTGATGTAGTCGATGCGATGGATTTATTCTTACGCGAGAACGGCCCTCAAAAGGGCAAGCCCTTTGGTGGCATTCAGGTGATGTTTGTGGGGGATTTATTTCAGTTGCCGCCAGTCGTATCGAGTAGTGATATGCAAGTGCTCGCTGATCGTGGTTACGAGGGTCCTTATTTCTTCTGTGCAATGGCCTTGCATCGTAAAGATGTCACCATGATCGAGCTTTCTAAGATCTTCCGTCAGAAAGATGAGCATTTTGCTGAGCTTCTCAATCGTATTCGTATTAATCAAGACGTAGATGAAGCAATTGATACTCTCAATGCCCAGTGCTATCAAGCCAATCAAGAAGTAGATGAAGAAACCATCACGCTCACTACTACCAATGCGAGAGCAGATCAAATTAATGGCGCAGGCTTACGAGCTATTACTAATGAAGTTAAAGTCTATGCAGGTAAAATGACTGGTAAGTTCAATGTCGATGAGCGCAACTTACCTTCCGCGAATAATCTCGCTCTCAAGGTAGGTGCGAAAGTGATGTTTACTGCGACAGACCCAGGCTTTCCGAAACGCTGGGTGAACGGTACGATTGGCGTTGTCCGAGAGATGCTTGCCGATAAAGTAAAGGTGATGGTGAAGAACGGACCATATTCCAATACCGTGGAAGTAACAGGCCATCAATGGGAATCTTATCGCTACGATCACGACATGATGTCGGGCAAGATATCTCCCAGCATTATTGGTACTTATGTGCAAATTCCCTTGATGCTTGCTTGGGCAGTCACCATTCATAAGAGTCAGGGCAAGACACTCGATAAGGTCAAAGTGGATCTATCATCTGGTGCATTTGCATCTGGCCAAGTCTACGTGGCTCTGAGTAGATGTAAAACGATTGAGGGCATCTCTCTTCAAAGACCCATTCAACCCAAAGATGTGAGCTGCGATCAGGAAATTAAGCGCTTTTATCTGAACTGCTTACCAGCCTCTAAATAGCTTTAGTAGCAATCTATTAATTAAAACCCAGCAGCCAAACCATCTCTGCGGTGATCGCTACCAGCAATGTAGGCAGAGTCAGCGTCATCGCTGATCTTAGCAATGGCCTGTGCACTACCAAAATCTAAGCTGTCTGCAGGCATCACCATGACCTCATGCCCCATATTCTTGAGGCCCTCAACAATATCCGCAGGCATCTCCGCTTCAACAGTCAGTTTGCCTAAGTCATCAATGCGCCAGCGGGGTGCATCAGAGCAGGCCTGAGGGTTGAGATGCTCATCGATAAAGCGAATGGCAAATTGAATATGACCTTGTGGTTGCATATTGCCTCCCATCACACCAAATGCCATAGTAGGTCTGCCATCCTTTGTTAAGAAGGCTGGAATGATGGTGTGAAAAGGGCGCTTGCCTGGTGCAACTTGATTAGGGTGTCCATCTTTCAGGCTAAAGCTCATGCCACGGTTATGTAAAGCAATGCCACCTGGCGCAACCACCCCTGAACCAAAGCCTTTGAAGTTCGACTGAATATACGAAATCATCATGCCAGATTGATCTGCAGCGCAAAGATAGACTGTGCCACCAGAGTGTGGATCACCAGGACCATAAGAGCCTGCTTTATGGTGATTAATGAGTGCCGCACGGCTAGCTAAATACTCTCGATTGAGTAAGGAGCTTACCGGCATTGTCATCGAGCGTGCATCAGAAACACACTCATAAGCATCAGCAAAGGCCATGCGCATTGCCTCGACTTGCAAATGAATATGCTTTGCAGAGTTAGCGGGATATTGATTCACGTTTGCAGCTTGCAATATACCTAAAGCGATTTGCGCAGCAATGCCAGAACCATTGGGGGGGATTTCATGGAGGGTGTAGTCGCCATAATCAAAGCCGAGCGGCTCAACCCATTCTGGTTTGTTATCAGCAAAGTCTTGCATCGTAAAGCAACCGCCAGAAGTTTTTGCAAAGTCGACCATGCTTTGAGCAAGGGGGCCTTTATAAAAAGACTCGCCTTGAGTGGCAGCAATTTCTTTTAAGGTTTTTGCTTGAGCAGGAAACTTCCAGATCTGCCCTACTTGAGGAGATTTGCCGTCAATCAGAAAAGACTCTTTAAATCCTGGTTGATCTTTGAGAATCGGAATAGCTTCACGCCATTGGCGCGCAATCACAGGAGAAACTGGAAAGCCATTCTCTGCGTAATTAATCGCACGTTTAAATAATTGCGCAAAAGGGAGCTTGCCAAATTTTTTCGATAACTCAACCCAACCAGCAACCACGCCTGGAACAGTCACGGTATTCCAGCCAATGAGATCCATCGCGGATTTACCAGCAAAATGTGCTGGAGTCCAGGCGGCAGGGGCACGGCCCGAAGCATTTAAACCATGGAGCTTCTTGCCATCCCAGAGAATGGCAAAGCTATCCCCGCCTATGCCATTCATGGTTGGCTCTACAACCGTTAAGGTGATGGCAGTAGCAAGTGCGGCATCGACTGCATTGCCGCCATTCTGAAGTGCCTCAATGCCTGCTTGTGTTGCAAGGGGCTGAGAACTGGTAACCGTATTTTTAGCTAGAACGGGCGCACGACCACCGCCAAAGGGAGGGGAAATCAACATAGGGACTTATTTACTTATTCTTATTTACTGCGTTATTAAAAGGTTCAATCAACTTTGATATTCGCTGACTTTACTACCTTCTCCCATTTGTTATGTTCTTCCGTTGTGATCTCAGCCAATTTCTCGGAGTTAGCAAACTGGGGATGGATCCCTTGCGTTGCCATGCGGGCTTTGAAATCAGGATTGGTTAATATCTTGCGAATTTCACGCTCTAGTTTAGAGATGATGGCTGGAGGCACACCTTTTGGTACATAAACGGCATAGAAGTTCTCCACATCGAACTGCTTCATGCCATCTTGCCCCAGCGTTGGAACATTTGGCATCAGGGGTGAGCGCTCTGCAGCGGCAATGGCGATTGGCCGTAACTTACCACTCTGAATATGTGGCAATGAAGCAGTTACGCTATCAAACATCATGAGAGTATTGCCGGCGATGAGATCGGGCAGGGCAAAGCTACTTCCTTTGTAAGGTATGTGCGTTCCGGTAGCACCAATGCGCTGCATGAATAAAGTAGATTCTAAGTGTGAGAGGCTGCCATTACCCTGAGAGGCGTAATTGAAATCACCCTTTTTAGATTTAATAAAAGCAATTAGCTCAGGAAGATTTTTAGCAGGAACACCCGGATTGACGACGATGAGGTGCGGTACTGTTCCAACAAGTGCAACTGGTGCATAGTCTTTACGCAAATCTGCAGGCGGGTTTTTAAAGAGCGCTTGAGAAATGACTTGATTAGTCAGTGCACTGAAATGAATCGTATAGCCATCAGGTGCAGCTTTAGCTGCAGCTTGTAGACCAATCATGCCACCTGCACCCGGTTTGTTGTCAATCACAATGGATTGACCTAAAGCCTCACCAAGTGGCGCCATGACAGCTCGGGCAAATACATCGGTTGATCCACCAGCGGGGAAGGACAATATTGCAACAATAGGTTTCTTGGGCCAATCTGTATCTGGGGCCGCTAATAGTGATGTATTCACTAGAAGGCCAATAAAACCAATGAATAGGGATCTTATTGGATATTGAAGTGCTTTCATTTTGGGTTCCATTCAGTTTCTTAAGGATGATCAGTTATATAGTATTAGATATTTAGAATGAGTTCATTCATTTCAGTAGAAAGATCTATGGCAGCTTCCGATTCCAACAAAATTGATATGTCAGCTTATTGGCTGCCATTTACTCCTAATCGTTACTTTCATCAGAACCCGAAGGTGATGCAGTCTGCTAAGGGAGCTTACTACTACGATAACCATGCACGTAAGCTCTTTGATGGCCTCTCTGGGCTCTGGTGCTCCCCCTTGGGGCATGCTGATCCACGTATTGGTGCAGCCATTAATAAACAATATGAAACCATGGATTATTGCCCTGCATTTCAGATGGCAAGTGAGGCTACTTTTACGTTGGCAAGTCGCATTGTCAAAATGGCGCCCAAGGGATTGGAGAAAGTGTTTTTTACCAACTCTGGCTCTGAAGGGGTCGATACCGCACTCAAGATTGCGATTGGATACCATCGCGTGATGGGCAACGCTTCTCGAGTGCGCATGATTGGACGTGATCGTGCTTATCACGGTGTTGGGATGGGTGGCATCTCAGTTGGGGGCATGGTGGCTAACCGAAAAATGTTTACCAGCTTAATGATTGCAGGCGTAGATCATTTACCGCATACCTTAAATCTTTCTCAAATGGCTTTCTCTAAAGGCCAGCCGAAGTGGGGTGCTCATCTGGCCGATGAATTAGAAAAGATCGTCGCTCTGCAGGATGCTAATACGATTGCAGCAGTGATTCTGGAGCCTGTGCAAGGATCTACTGGTGTGATTGTTCCGCCAGAAGGTTATCTACAAAAGATACGTGAGATTTGTACTAAGCACGGCATTCTCTTGATCTTTGATGAAGTGATTACGGGTTTTGGCCGCTTAGGCGCGAACTTTGGCGCTGATCGCTTTGGTGTAGTGCCTGATATGCTGATTTTTGCCAAAGCCATTACTAATGGTGTTATCCCGATGGGCGGCGTACTGGTCCGTGGTGATATTTATGACAGTATCATCAATAACGGCGGGCAAGAGCAGTCGATTGAATTCTTTCATGGCTACACCTACTCAGGACATCCCATACCCACTGCAGCGGCGCATGCAGTGCTTGATATTTTTGAATCAGATGATTTAGTCAATCGAGCTAAGGCACTAGAACCCATTCTAGAAAATGGACTTCATGCACTCAAAGGTAAATCCGGAATACTGGATATTCGAAACTTTGGATTATCTGGCGCAATTGATTTAGATCCCGTTCCTGGAAAGCCTGGGTTACGTGCATTGAAAGTTCTAGAGGCTTGTATTGAGCGGGGAGCTCTCGTGCGGGTAGCGGGTGACTGTATTGCAGTAGGCCCACCATTTATTTCAAAGCCGGAAGAAGTAGAGTTCTTGTGCAGTGCGCTTGGTGAGGCAGTAGATGCTGCGATGGAAATCAATACCTAGAAAATTAATAGAATAAAAAATCAATAGAAATGAGAAGATAAATGACTACCCAGAGAACACTTTTTAATGAGCGACTAAATAAACCCGGCTTAATTGTTGCGCCTGGTGTTTATGAAATGGTTTCATTGCGCCTTGCCGATCGCATGAATTTTGATGCACTCTACATGACGGGCTACGGCACAGTCGCCTCCCTTTTAGGTTTGCCTGATGCGGGCTTAGCAACCTATTCTGAGATGGTTGGTAGAGTTACTGCGATGGCTGGCATGGCAAAGACGCCTTTGATTGCTGATGGCGATACAGGTTATGGCGGCTTATTAAATGTTCGTCATACTATTCGAGGGTATGAAGCAGCAGGTGCTGTTGCAATACAGCTAGAAGATCAAGAGTTCCCAAAAAAATGTGGACACACGCCGGGTCGCAGGGTGATTCCCATGGAGGATATGGTCAAAAAGATTGAGGTTGCAGCCTCATCGCGTACGGATCCCAATTTCAAAATTATTGCGAGAACAGATGCTCGAACAACCTTAGGCTTAGACGAGGCGCTACGACGCGGCGAGGCGTATGCTCGTGCTGGCGCTGATATCTTGTTTATTGAGTCCCCTGAAACTGAGTTAGAGATGAGACGTATTGGTCAAACGTTTCCAGATCATCCGTTAATTGCCAATATGGTAGAAAAAGGCAGAACCCCTGTATTACCCAAAGCAGCACTAGAACAATTGGGTTTCAAGATCGCAATCTTTCCAGTAACCGCTTTGCTCGCTTCAGTTCAGGCGATGACCAAAGTTTATGATCACTTCAAAGATTCTGGATCATCGATTGATAATCCCGTAGAGTTGTACGACTTTGCCGATTTATCTAAGTTGATGGGTTTTGAAGATGTGTGGGAGTTTGAAAAACGCTTTGTCGAAACTAAATAAGAGGTGACTATGAAATTGGATCGCTACCTGGTATCTGCAATCATTCTTTTTGCAGGCCTGACTCCTATGCTCAGCTTCGCACAAGCGAACTATCCTAATCGACCAATACGTCTCATTATTCCATTTACGCCGGGTGGTGTAACCGATACATCGGGCCGCTTTATTGCAGAGCAATTATCCTTAAAGTTAGGCCAACAGGTTATTGCTGATAACAAACCTGGAGCCTCCGGAAATATTGGTTCTCAAATGGTTGCGGCAGCAGAGCCTGACGGATATACCTTGTTATTAGGTTATGCGGGCACCTTATCCATTAACCCATTGCTGAATGAAAAAACTCCTTTTGATAGCGTGAAAGATTTTGCGCCGATTGGAAAAATTGGCGATGCCATTTTGATTCTCGTAGCCAACAATAATTTTCAAGGTAAGACCCTGGCAGATGTGATCGCGCTCTCAAAAAAAGATCCGAATGGCCTTTCGTATGGGACGTCTGGCTCTGGCGGTACCCCTCACATTGCTGGCGAATTGCTTAAGCAAAGAACGGGAGCTAACTTAGTTCATGTTCCTTACAAAGGAGGGGGTCAAGCTCTGCTTGATTTGTTAGGAGGCAATATTCCCTTGGTTTACACAGCAGTTGCTGGAGCAAACCAATATGTTAGTTCAGGACGGATTAAAGCAATCGCAGTATCGAGCGCAAAGAGAAGTCCAAGCATGCCGGATGTGCCAACTTTTATTGAAGGCGGCGTTAAAGATTTTGTGATCGATGATTGGGTGGGTTTATTAGCTCCTGCAAAAACACCTAAGCCAATTATTGACAAATTGAATCAAGCGCTAAATGAGATTTTGAATTCATCAGAAGGTAAGGCAAGGCTTTTTGTAATGGGCATTACCCCTTCTCCTGGCACCCCAGAAAAATTTGGCGAGCAAATAAAGGCGGACCTAGTCAGATTTTCCCCCATTGTGAAGACTGCCCTAAGCAAGTCTGAGTAATGCCAGTCAGCCTTCTTGCTGCTTATCAATGACAGATCACTGGTGTTACTACGGCGCTAGTAACACCATTCATGCCCATTGCTAGGCTTACATAAGCACTCTCTTTAGGGCGAATGCTAAGCGCTCTTGAAGAGTCAATCCCCTTGATAGCGATACCAGTCTGAAACCCAGATTTATATTGCATCGCAATAAATATATTCTTGTTTAATATAGGCACAACATTAGTAAGGTATAAAAAGCTGGAATTCGTCCCGATCTGGAGAATTCCTCAATATTAGAAAAACGATAGGGGAGCAAGCATGGCTGAGTTAAATGTCAATGGCAAAAAATACAAGGTAGACGTAGATCTAGATACCCCATTACTGTGGGTAATACGAGAGCAAGTCGGCTTGACTGGCACCAAATATGGTTGCGGCGTTGGTGTATGTGGTGCTTGCACTGTTTTATTTGAGGGTCAAGCGATCCGAAGCTGCTCCTTGCCCGTATCAGCGGCGATAGGTAAAAAAATTGAGACCATTGAAAGCCTGGAAAAGAATGGTCAACTCTCTAAAGTTCAAAAAGCATGGGTTGATAAGCAAGTGCCTCAGTGTGGCTACTGCCAATCTGGCATGGTGATGGCAACCACTGCACTCCTTCGCAACAATCCAAAACCGACTGATGCTCAAATTGATGCGGCAGTGACCAATATTTGCCGTTGCGGCACCTTCCAAGAAGTCCGTGCAGCGATTCATGCTGTGAGCAAGGCATAAGGGGATACAGATGACTACAAATACAAATACTTCCCGTCGCCACTTTATTGTTGGCTCTAGCGCAATCGCTACTGGCCTTGCAATTGGCTTTGATTTCTCAATCATGTCTGAAGCAAATGCTGCGATGGGCACTGGTACTACAGCAATGGCACCCCTCATATCACCTGAAATTGGTGTGTGGGTAGTGGTTAAGCCAAATGATGATGTAGTGGTGCGTATCGTTCGCTCAGAAATGGGTCAAGGCACAATTACTGGCTTGGCACAAATGGTTGCCGAAGAATTAGAGTGTGATTGGAAAAAAGTTTCCTATGACTATCCATCTCCTGCAGAAAACCTCAAGCGTAATAAAGTTTGGGGTAGTTACTCAACTGGTGGTAGCCGCGGTATTCGCACTTCGGAACAATATGTTCGTAAGGGTGGCGCAGCAGCGCGCATTATGTTGGTTCAGGCTGCAGCAAACCAATGGAATGTTCCTGCTTCTGAGTGTGTAGCAAAAAATAGCGTCATTACCCATACCCCGTCTGGTCGTAAAACTACTTTCGGCAAGGTATCGGTTGCCGCTTCCCAATTAGATGTCCCAAAAGAAGTTCCACTCAAGGATCCAAAAGAGTGGCAGTTGATTGGTAAATCGGTCAACCGTATTGATGGTACGTCTGACAAGGTCACGGGTAAGCAAATTTATGCAATTGATCTAAAGCTACCGGGAATGCTCACGGCAACGATTAAAGAGGCCCCAGTCTTTGGTAGCAAGGTAAAGAGCTACGATGCCGCTAAAGCCCAAAGCATGAAGGGCGTGAAAAAGATTGTTCAAGTGGGGGATGGAGCGATTGCAGTAGTGGCTGACACTTTCTGGCAGGCAAAGACTGCATTAGATCAAGTCAATATTGTTTGGGAAAGTAGCCCTAATGAGAATGTATCAAGCGCCTCCATTAAGAAGATGCTTGAGGAGGGCTTGAATGCGAGCGATACATTTGTGGGTAATGCAAATGGTGACGTGAACGCTGCACTCGCTAGTGCATCTAAAAAGATTGAAGCTACTTATTTCTACCCATTCTTAAATCACGCTACTTTAGAGCCACAAACGGCCACGGCTAAGTGGACGGCAGATTCTTGCGAGGCATGGGTACCTACCCAAGATGGTGAAGCTTCACTTGCTGCAGTGATTGCAGCCTCAGGTTTACCTGCAGACAAGTGTAATGTCTACAAAGTGAACCTTGGCGGTGGATTTGGTCGCCGTGGTGCGTTTCAGGACTACACCACTCAAGCGGTCAATATCGCTAAGCAAATGCCAGGTACTCCAGTCAAATTGATTTGGACGCGTGAAGAAGATATGACTCAGGGCCGTTACCATCCAGTCATGATGTGCAAGATGACAGCCGCCATTGATGATAAGAAAAATATCACTGGCTTAAACATGCGCCTATCAGGGCAGTCTATTTTGTCGGCAGTACGTCCCGCTGTTGTTGCTGCTAACAAAGGTAAGGACCCTGTCGTGTTTCAAGGATTGGATCCAACGGGAGAGCATGGCATTACTTATAGCTTCCCTAATCTGAATATTGATCATGCTATGCGCAATACCCATGTACCACCGGGTTTTTGGCGCGGCGTTAACGTGAATCAGAATGCGGTCTTCATTGAAACGTTTATGGATGAGATGGCTGAAGCAACGGGTATGGATGCAGTAGAGTTCCGCCGTAAGCATATGAAAGAGTTCCCACGTGCAGTCGCAGTACTCAATGCGGTTGCAGATGGTATCGGCTGGAACAAGCCTGCGGCACCTGGCGTATTCCGTGGCGTGGCGCAAATGCGTTCTTTCGGTAGCTATGTAGCCGCTGCTTGTGAGATCTCTGTGAAAAATGGCAATGAAGTGAAGATTCATCGCATCGTAGCCGCTACAGACCCAGGCTATATTGTTAATCCAGCGCAAGTTGCACGTCAGGTGTCTGGCTCATTTGTTTATGGCCTGTCAGCTCTATTCGAAGAAGAGATCACTATCGAAAAAGGTGCGGTAGTTCAAAAGAACTTCGATACCTTTGGCTCCATTCGCCTATCTCAAATGCCTCCTGTTGAAACGATCGTCATTCAAGGCGGCGGTAAAGATTGGGGCGGTGTAGGTGAACCAACGATTGCAGTTGCAGCGCCAGCTGTACTCAATGCGTTTTATCGTGCAACCGGTAAGCGCTTGCGTACAGTGCCATTAAAAAATAGTGGCATCAAGCTGGTTTAAAGCTACTGTGATATTGCACCGATGAGAATGAGGTTTGCACTAGCAACATGCTTGCTAGGCTTCCTCACTCTCAGTTTTGCAAACGCTCAAACCATTGTAGGGGATTCGATTGCCGAATCTCTTTCTTCTACCGCCGGCGATATCACTCGAGGCAGAGCGATTGTTGCGAGTCGTCAAACAGGTTTATGTCTCTTGTGCCATAGCGGACCATTTCCGGAAGAGCGGTTTCAGGGAAACCTAGCACCTGAGCTCAGTATCAGTGTTGCTCGCCTCACTGCACCCCAGTTAAGGGCGCGGATTGTAGATGCTAGTCACTTTAATCCGAGCACCATCATGCCGGCCTATTACAAAACTGGACACCTGAATCGAGTTGCTTCAAAATTTGCAGGACAAACGATCTTAAATAACCAAGAGATTGAAGATGTTGTAGCCTTTCTCGTGAGTCTTAACCCCCAGAATTGAAAATGAAGAAACAGATTAATTTCCCTCTCAAAATGCATCGTCGTTATTGGCTCCAAAGATTCCAAAAGTTTGGCCTGTTCACTCTGGGCGCTTGGCTTAGCCCTTCATTCGTTTTTGCTAAAAAAGAAGATGCAGATGAGGCCATTCAAAAAATTACTGGTAATGCAAAAATTCAGGATGGGCGCGTTACTTTGACCATCCCACCCTTGATTGAAAACGGTAATCTAGTAGTTTTAAAGGTAAGTGTTGAAAGTCCGATGACTGCTAATGATTATGTGAAGGCCATTCATGTGATTGCGGAAGGCAATCCATTGCCTAATATCTTTACTGTTTACTTAACGCCACGTTCGGGAGCTGCCAATATCACTACCCGAGTGCGCTTAGCCGATAGTCAGCGTGTTTGGGCTATTGCGCAAATGAGTAATGGCAGCTTTTGGCAAGGCTCGGCAGAAACTTTGGTGACCCTATCTGCTTGCACGGAGATGGTATGAGTAAAACATCGCGTACCCAAGTGACAGTACCGGCTTCTGCCAAGAAGAATTCTATTATTGAGATCCGAGCGATTGTCCAGCATGACATGGAGTCAGGATTTCGTTATACCGAATCTGGAAAATTAATCCCAAGAGATATTATTCGCGTCTTTACCTGTAGCTATAACAATGTTGAAGTATTTAAGGCCGACTTCTATCCTGGTATCGGCGCTAATCCACTAATTATTTTTACTACCATTGCAACGGAATCTGGAACCCTCGAGTTCAAGTGGCTTGGCGATGATGGTTATGCGGCGGTTAATCAAGCCCGTATTACGGTTGTATAAGGGCTCTGTGCGCCTAGCAACTTCTCTTTGTTTTACGGCTTTTTGCTGCTCCGTATTGTTAGCGGCACCAGCTTCTATAGCCGCCAACACCAAGCAATCTAGTTACGAGCTCATGTCTGCTGAAAACAAGGCGATGCAGGATGATCCGTCTCTTAACCCTGCAATGTTTTGGGTCGCAGAAGGCGAAAGCTTATGGCAAACCAAACTAGGCCCAAAAAATATGGCCTGTACTAGTTGTCATAGCGATGCCAAAAAATCAATGCGTGGTGTGGCAACCCAATTTCCGAAGATAGTCAAAGGTAAGCTGCAAACCCTGGAAGGACAAATCAATCAATGCCGATCTGCCGCACAAAATGCACCAGCACTTGCTTATGAGAGCAAAGCCTTATTAGCATTGACTGCCTATGTTGCAGTCCAGTCAAAAGGTATGCCAATTACTGTCAAAGAAACGCCAGCCAATCAAGAGCAATTAAAAAAAGGTCGTCAGTGGTTTAACGAAAGAATAGGGCAGCTTAATTTATCTTGTGCCCAATGCCATGAGGATAGATCAGGATTAAAACTGGGTGGCAGTCTGATACCGCAGGGCCACCCCAATGCTTACCCTATTTATCGCTTGGAATGGCAAACCTTGGGATCTTTGCAGCGCCGCTTACGTAATTGCATGAGCGGGGTGAGGGCGCAGCAGTTTGAGTATGGTTCGCCTGAAATGGCTCAGCTAGAACTCTTCTTGATGTGGCGAGCCAGGGGCATGCCTTTAGAGGCTCCAGGGGTCAGGCCTTAGCCAGAGGGTTACTGCTTGACTACTTCCATACTTTGATCTGCAGGACCCAATAGGGGTGTGCTG
Source organism: Polynucleobacter sp. UB-Piko-W3 (assembly GCF_018881635.1). Lineage (GTDB taxonomy): Bacteria > Pseudomonadota > Gammaproteobacteria > Burkholderiales > Burkholderiaceae > Polynucleobacter. Next base: position 904,719 of record NZ_JACVPY010000002.1, on the reverse strand, counting down.
TTATCAGTTACCTTCGGTACGGATATTTCCATGCAGATGGGCTGTCCTGAGAGCGGGTTAAAAAAACTACATTCTTTTTTGGTGGCTGCTGACGCTGCATGCTCTAAGGGAGATTTACCCGTGGCTGCAGTGGATGCAAGGCTTGCCGCTGTTGCTGGGCTTGAAACTGCAGCAGTAGCTACGGCACTTCCAGTTGTACTAGCGGCAGTTGTGCCAGAAGCGCCAACAGCTGCAAGTGGAGCAATACAAGCCTGTAAACCTAGACTACAAAAGATGGGGAGTAGGCAAACCCCAAAATTGAATTGAGACGGCCTATATGGGCTATTTTCTTTGGCAGACAACATTAAATACTCCGGCTGTCCATGACTCATTAATGATCGGTTCGAACTTGCTATCAGGAGTGTTGTTATCAGAAACTACTTTGCCTGTACCTTTGTTTCCAGAAAATTCTTTAAAGGCAATTGGGCGATAGCTAATTTCAGGGCAGCTATATTCATTAAGGCCGATTATAGAATTTACAGTCTCTTTATTACTTGGATTTCTTCCAGGCTTCTTTAAATCCAACATTGACATGACTTGTGTCTTCTCGCCACTAGTTCTGACAGTATCTAAATCAACATAAACAACCATCACCTCGTTAGAGCCCAGCTCTTTCCATTCAGCATAGGCACTGCTAAATGGAGACATTAGGACCGCTAGAGCGGTAGGAATGAATAATGAAGTCAGTTTTTTCATGAGTAAGAATCCTAATAAGTGACTGATTTATAGCAATAAGACATTCTAAACGCCTTGGCCGGTACTTTTATGAGGTCTTATTTGTTATTCAATTCTAGCTGGCGCTTAGTGGTCTCAGGCTTCATTTGTAATGGTAGGTATTCGCTCTTCGCCCACAGAGTGTTCATATTGCGATAGAGCTTGTTCTGAACCCAACCAGATTGGCCAGTCTGATAGATAAAGAGTGATTTTTCTAAATCAGATAGGTCATAAACAGCTCGCATGCTGGGGCCCTGGACAGTCTCATACGGATTCTGAGATTTCAGAAATTCAGGCCTTCCAACATTGATAGTGTAGGCATCACCAGGGAAGGGCGTTGTAATATTAAAGAGACTTCCCAATACAGGAACTTTGCTGAGTGGACGATGTTCTGAAACGGCAATATGGGCTTTGCCCCATGCCCAACTTTTTGGATCATTACCGTACTCTTTGCTTAAATACTCCAGCGCCTTATCAAAGGCATTGTTGGATGACTCCAAACATGATTCCACAGGTTTTGTTTTGGGATCATCGCACCAAAGGCTATCAGGATTTTGTAAGGCCAGTAACAAAGGGTGCCTAAAACTCCTTGAACCATAACTCTCAGTAAAGAGATAACTTAAGCGTGAGAATAGATTGCGAGTAAGCTGATCGGCCCAGGCGTTAAAAATGAGAGCGCCAGCACTATCGACTTTCATATCACCATCAAAGTTCTGAATGATTTCTTGTGCTTGAGAAGCTAGCTTATGACTTGGCTTACTGGATTTAAATAAACCTAATAGTGGCGTAGCCCCTAGCGATAGCGTATCTGCCTGCATCGTTTTCATGTAATCAAGATCATGGCTATTTCTAGATTTAATGAGCTCAGCGATGCGGTCGTAACGCGTTGGCAAATCCCAGTCAGCTGTTAATGGATTTGGATCATTGGTGGCAATAATTCTTTGATTGGCTGTAGCAAGCCATCCTTGTTCTGGGTTATTGCTAGCTGGTAATTGCTCAAAAGGAACATAGCCGTTCCAATCAAATTGTTTTTCCCACCCGAGGGCAGGGGCAACACCATATAAGCCCTGATGCAAGATGCGTTTAGGCGCAACACCTGCTGCCTGATAGATGATATTGCCTTCGGTATCTGCCATTACAACGTTTTGCATTAGGGCATAGTTTTTGCGAAGCGCTTGTTTAAATGAATCAAGATCTTTTGCACGATTCATTTCTAAAAGGCCTACGACGGATTGATTTTCAATATCCAATGCTGTCCAGCGCAGGGCTAAAGCAAATCGTTTGGTATCGATACTTCTTTTAGCGCGTGCATGGGAATCAGAGATCACGGGCCCGTGACGTGTTTCCTTCACTAAGAAGGTTAGAGAAGGAGCGCCTTTGATATCAATAATTTCTTGATGCACCTTAAAAGGTAAGAGCCCATCTGGACCGCGATACATGCTCGGATTATTAAGGTCAATCTGCTCAATGTATAAATCCTGAACATCAGGATTAGTATTGGTAAAGCTCCAGGCAAACTTATCCGTTCTTCCAAGGACAACTGCTGGTATGCCTGGTAGGGTGCTACCAATCACATTCATACCGGGCGCATCGAGATGGGCAAAATACCAAATTGCTGGGGCCGATAATCCCAAATGAGGGTCATTCGCTAGCAAGGGCTTCCCGCTAGCGGTGAGCTTGCCACTCAAGGCCCAGTTGTTTGATCCAATACCTTCTTTACCACCAGGAAGCTCGAAAGAGCCAAGCTCGGTAGAGGGAAGATTTTTCGATTTACCTTCAGCAGGTCCTGCCGCAGGATTAAAGATATTGAGATCTTTGTACATCTTAGCGAAATCGATATTACTTACAGGTGAGCCTGGTTCGAATGAAGGCAGGATTTCCCAGATTTGTTTAGTCGTAAGGAACTGGGACAGTTCAAGTCGTTGCAATTCTTTATCCCAGTTACCGCCAAGATCGTAGGCCATCATTAACATCCAGGCAACACTATCAGTAGGCGACCAATGTCCAGGCTTCGAACCTGTTAAGAAATACTCTACTGGTAGTGCCCAGCCTAGTTGGGCGTTGCCAGTATTCACGCCATCGGCATAAGCTTGGAGCAAACGTTTAGTGGCAACGGGGTAATGATCAAATTGACGCTCGGCGGCGCGCTTAACGCCGAGCGTGCGAATAAAGCGATCAATTTTGACAGTCTCGTTCCCTAAAATTTCAGAGAGGCGGCCACTAGCTAGGCGTCGATTCACCTCCATTTGCCAGGAGCGCTCGGTAGCATGCAGATAACCTAAGGCAAATATTGCATCGGTTTGTGAATTCGCTTTAATGTGCGGAATGTCAGACTCATCAAAGGTAATGACTACCGAGTCACCAATGCCTTTAATGACACGCTTGCCTGAAGGGGAGCTCTGGGCCGAATACAAATAGGCCATTGTAGTGATTAAGCAGATCGCCAAGACACTAGCAATAATCCAAAAAACTGGGCGCAAGAGCTTGCCAAGTCCGGTTAATTTACTATCCAATTTCATGGCAACAGTTTAGTGGTTTTGGCTTGCCCAAGCCACAAGTCGGCCTAGGGCTTGCTTCCTGTGGCTTTCTGGGCTTGCGTGCTAAAATTCGCCTTGTCTTGATTTATTTAGCGCAGCAGTTTCTGTTTGTGCGAGCCCGAGTGGTGAAATCGGTAGACACAGCAGATTTAAAATCTGCCGACTCAAAAAAGTCGTGCCGGTTCGATTCCGGCCTCGGGCACCATCAATTCAGTCTTTTCCTCTTTCAGATCTTGAGAAAATTACACTTAATCTTCCTCGCATTACTTTCTTGCACAGTTACTTCGGTGATGGGGCAATCTGCTTTCTTTGACTGCAAAAGATCTGAAAAAGATTATGTTGAAGAGTATTCAATGCAACTGACGCTTGCTTCTAAAACCCAGAAAGCAAAAGTCTATTTGGATGGCCGAGATTTGGATCAGTCTGATTCCTTTGGGGCACAAGTCGTTAAGAGTGTGACACTTGCCAAGCCGAATATTTTTATAGTGATAGAGGCGAATTTTGCACCCGAAGATATTATGGGCGTTGTATATCCCGCTGGCACAGTGTTAACCCACATGACCCTAGATCCAGCTACCGGCAAATTAAAGAAGGTTGAAAAAATACAGGGCGGTATCTTGGGCGCATCTTTAGGAAACGGAACTCACACGAGTGAAGAAACCTGTTTCCCAGCCAAGGCACCTTCAAAACCTAGGTAAGGCTTAATCAGGTTCAGTTACAAAGCCCAACTTCGTCAAGCCAGCGCGACGAGATGCGGCCAACACTTGAGCGACATACTCATATTTCACCGATTTGTCAGCACGCAAGTTTATTTCTGGTTGCGGCTCTTTTTGAGCGGCTTTCTGCGCATAGCCATCAAAGGTTTTTAAATCAATAGCAGTACTATTCCAAAAGATTTGACCTTTATCATCAATCGTTAGTTGTACAGATTCTGGCTTTACCTCATTACGTACGCTATTGGCTTTAGGGAGTTCGATCTTGACTGCTTGCTGGATGACAGGGAGGGTGATGATGAAAATAATTAATAAGACCAACATCACGTCAACCATCGGCGTCATATTGATCTCAGACATGATGCTGTCATCACTTCGATCATCTTGGATATTAAAAGACATATTTATTCTCCAGATTTAACACGGGCACCAGTAGCAAAATAGGCCAGAAGGTCATTTCCAAAGCGATTGAGATCAGCGACCATTAATTTGTTAGCGCGATTAATGGTGTTAAAGGCTAATACCGCCGGAATCGCTACTGCCAAACCTAAAGCAGTCATGATGAGGGCCTCACCAATCGGTCCTGCAACCTGATCTAGCTGCGCGCTGCCAGAGCTGCTAATTGCAATGAGGGCGTGATAAATGCCCCATACCGTCCCAAATAAGCCGATAAATGGTGAGATCGCACCAGTCGATCCAAGAAAGGTAAGCCCTTTCTGAAAACCTGCAGCAATACCATCAATACTGTTCTTTAAGCTTCTAGCCATCCACTCGGAGTAATTGAGTGTTTGTAATAGCTCACGATGATCATGTGCTTGATTTTGATGATGTGCAGAAGCGGTAGCTGCAGACTTGGCAAGATGATAGAAGGGGTTTAGGCCTTGATTGCTGAATGACTGCAGACCTTGCTCATACGATGTCGCTCTCCAGAATTGATCTAACTCAGGCTTCAGTTTGCGAATGTTGCGCAATTCCCAAAAGCGAGTTAGCAAAATGACCCAAGTAATGATTGAGCAGACGAGAAGTGCAATAGCCACAAAGCGGGTAACGAAATCGCCCTCAAGCCAAAGATTTGCTATGCCAAATGGTGTATTCATAATGATGTTTACTTAAGATTAAATTTAATTAAGAGATTGGTGGAAATTCTTTGTGGTGAACCATTCACCAAATAAGGCTTAAAGCGATAACGTCTCCCGATTTCAGTTGCTGAACGATCAAGTCTTGGGAAGGAACTTGATTGCAAAAGGACAACATCTTCTACATTACCATTTTGATCAATAATCAAACGCACTATAACGGTACCTTGTTCGCCAGATCGCTTTGAGAACGACGTATAGTAAGCATCTGCATCAGGCTGATAGAGCACCTCCAGTTTACCAATGTCAGTTTGAATCGGTGTGCCACTCGTGCCCCCACTGGTTGAGGGGGCAACAGCAGCACTTTGAGGCTGGGTGTCGCTCTTGGACTCTGCTTGCTTTTGGGGGGCTGTCGATTGTTTGGACTCTGCTTGCTCAGGTTTTGGAGTTGGCTTTTCTTCTGCCTTTTTCTTGGGCTCTTCTTTTGGCTTTGGCGGTGGCGCTTTAGCTGCGGCTGGAGCCTCTTGGCTTTTCGCTGGTGAAGGGCTTACTAAATTTGCCATGACCCGATCGTCATCCATCTTGGGTGGACGAGCACCGAGATGAATGAACTCTAAAGCCGGCAAAGCATGTAATACCAAAACAATCGCAATAATGATGCGTTCTGATTTGGTAAATGGCAGACGGGAGCTCAATCTTTGTAAGAGGGTGCTCATGACACATCACCCAACAACATAGCGCTAGTGAAATGAAGATTCAAATCACTTGATAGTAGATCTTTAGCCATCGCTAGCAGTGATGCCTCATTCTTGCTGCTGATGAAGGCAACAGATCCACGTTCTTCAGAGTCAGTATTTAGACCTAAGCTTTCGAGTTGACGCCCAAGCTGTCTTACAACGGCATCACTAGTATCAATCAAGGTGATGGTGTCACCCAATAGCTTGCGAATAGATTTTCTTAAAAAAGGGTAGTGCGTACAGCCCAGCACTAAGGTATCTGAGCCTGCATCTAAGATGGGCTCAAGATGCTTGCCTAATAAATCGAGCGTTTCTTCGCTATTGGCTTTGCCAGCTTCAATCAGGGGCACTAGACCTGCGCCAGATTGTTTAATGAAACGACAGTTACTAGGAAGAGTTGCTAATAGGGCATTAAATTTATCGCTGTTCAGAGTGGCCTCAGTAGCTAAGACACCCACGATGCCATTTTGAGATTGCATGGCTGCTGGTTTGATTCCTGGCTCAACCCCAATGATCGGAATGCTCAGCTCAGCACGAATCTGTTTGATTGCTTCGGCTGTAGCGGTATTACAAGCGACCACAATGGCATCACAGCCCTTACTTGCTAAGTACTTACAGAGGATCAGGCTGCGGGCTGCAATCCACTCACTAGATTTTTCTCCATAGGGTGCATTGGCTGAGTCCGCAAGATAAATATAGTCATGCTGGGGAAGCTGGCGCAAAGCCTCATCCAATATGGATAAGCCTCCGACGCCAGAATCAAAAACCCCAATGAGTGCCAATGCAGTGCTAGCTTAGATAATCTTGACCGGAATGCCGGCAATTTTTGCTTGCCATTCTTTCGGGCCAGTCTCGTGCATTGAGATGCCTTCAGAGTTCACGGCAACGGTCACCGGCATGTCTTTGACATCGAATTCATAAATGGCTTCCATGCCTAAGTCGGCAAAGCCAACTACTTTGGCAGACTGAATGGCTTTTGATACCAAGTAAGCAGCACCACCTACGGCCATTAGATAAGCAGATCGATGCTTCTTGATCGCTGCGATTGCTTCTGGACCACGCTCAGCTTTACCAATCATCGAAATTAAACCTGTCTTGGCGAGCATCATCTCGGTGAACTTATCCATGCGAGTAGAGGTCGTAGGGCCTGCGGGGCCTACTGCTTCGTCACGCACAGGATCAACAGGGCCAACGTAATAAATGATGCGGTTCTTAAAGCTCACTGGCAATTCTTCGCCCTTAGCTAGCATATCTTGGATGCGTTTATGAGCGGCATCACGACCAGTCAAAATCTTGCCATTCAATAACAGGGTATCACCTGGTTTCCAGCTTGCTACCTCTTCAGGGGTCAGCGTATCAACATTGACATGCTTCGATTTTTTAGTATCAGCAGTCCATGTGACGTCTGGCCAATCAGACAATGAAGGTTTTTCTAACTTAGCAGGACCATCGCCATGCAAGTGGAAATGAATGTGACGGGTAGCCGCACAGTTCGGAATCATTGCCACTGGCAGAGATGCAGCATGCGTTGGGTATTCCATGATCTTGATATCGAGGACAGTTGCCAAGCCACCGAGGCCTTGCGCACCAATACCCAATTTGTTTACTTTGTCATAGATCTCAAGACGCAGCTCCTCAGCACGAGTCTTCGCGCCACGGGCAATGAGTTCTTGAATATCGACTGGGCCCATCAAAGATTCTTTTGCCATCAACATGGCCTTCTCAGGAGTGCCACCAATACCAATACCCAGAATGCCAGGAGGGCACCAGCCAGCTCCCATGGTTGGAACGGTTTTCACTACCCAATCCACAATCGAGTCAGAAGGATTGAGCATCACCATCTTGGCTTTGTTTTCTGAGCCACCACCTTTGGCGGCGCAAATCACTTCAACATCATCACCCGGAACAATTTCATAGTGGATGACAGCAGGGGTGTTATCACCCGTATTTTTACGCTTGCCAGCTGGATCAGCTAAGACCGAAGCGCGAAGCATATTTTCTGGGTTGAGGTAGGCGCGACGCACACCTTCATTGACCATATCAGAAACACTCATCGTGGCATCAGGCCACTGAACATTCATACCAATTTTGAGGAAGACAACGGCAATACCAGTGTCTTGGCACATCGGGCGGTGGCCTTCAGCGCACATCCGGCTATTGGTCAATATTTGCGCCAAGGCATCTTTAGCAGCTGCACCTTGTTCAAGTTCGTAAGCCCTGCCCATGGCGCTAATGAAGTCCTTGGGGTGGTAGTAAGAAATGAACTGAAAGGCATCTGCAACGCTTTGAATGAGGTCGTTTTGTTTGATATTTGTCATGGTTTTCTGCTTAATTTTTCAGGTTTGCGCTATTTTAAGGGTTTGCCATAGAGCAAATCCTGGGTGTTTTCACTTATCTTGGAGTGTCGTGAGTGTCTAATGCCACCATTTTGCGACATTTTGGCAAAAATAGACGACTGATTATTTGATTGAGGGCTGTGAAGTATGGAACCATTAAAGCAAGAAAACCGCGTTTTTCACCCACCTGCAGATTTTATGAAGGGTGCTGCAGTTCCTGGCATGGATGCCTATAACAAGCTTTGCGCAGAGGCGAATGCTGATTATGACGGTTTTTGGAGTCGTCTTGCCAAGGAGAATATCCACTGGAAGCAACCTTTTTCAAAAGTATTAGATGAATCCAAAGCGCCTTTCTATAAATGGTTTGAAGATGGCACAACTAATGCCTCTTATAACTGTTTGGATCGCCAAGTCGCAAATGGTTTAGGTGACAAAAAAGCGATTATTTTTGAAGCTGATGATGGCACAGTGACCAACGTTAGCTACAAAGAGCTGCTCGAGCGCGTTTGCAAAATGGCAAACGCCTTACGCAAAATGGGCATCAAGTCTGGTGACCGCGTCATTATTTATATGTCAATGTCGATTGAAGGCATTGTGGCGATGCAGGCTTGTGCCCGTATTGGTGCAATTCACTCGGTCGTGTTTGGCGGATTTTCTGCCAAGTCATTGCAAGAACGTATCGTTGACGTAGGCGCATGCGCAGTGATTACTGCTGATGAACAATTACGCGGCGGTAAAGCTTTGCCACTCAAAGTGATTGTGGATGAGGCTCTTGCATTAGGTGGATGCGAAAAAATTAAAAACGTGATCGTCTACAAACGTACCGGTGGCAATATTCCGATGGTTGCGGGCCGTGACTCCTGGATGCATGAAGTAACTGCCAATGAGGCGACTACTTGTGAGCCAGAGTGGGTCAGTGCAGAGCATCCACTATTTATTCTTTACACATCTGGCTCAACTGGTAAGCCAAAGGGCGTACAACACTCCACTGGTGGTTATCTCTTGTGGGCAATTTTGACAATGAAGTGGACTTTCGATATCAAGCCAGACGACGTGTTCTGGTGTACGGCAGATATTGGTTGGGTAACAGGCCATTCTTACATTACCTATGGCCCACTTGCAGTTGGCGCCACTGAGATTGTGTTTGAAGGTGTGCCGACTTATCCCAATGCTGGCCGTTTCTGGCAGATGATCCAAAAACACAACGCAACCATTTTCTACACAGCACCAACAGCGATTCGCTCTTTGATTAAAGCGTCAAGCAATGATGAGGCTGTGCATCCGAAGAGTTACAACTTATCTTCCTTGCGTCTCTTAGGCTCTGTAGGTGAGCCAATTAATCCAGAGGCATGGATGTGGTACTACGAAAATGTGGGCGGTTCACGTTGCCCCATCGCAGATACCTTCTGGCAAACCGAAACGGGTGGCCACATGATTTCACCATTGCCAGGTGCAACGCCAATGATTCCAGGTTCATGCACCTTGCCACTGCCAGGCATTCAGGCGGCAATTGTGGATGAGGCGGGCGCCGATGTACCCAATGGTCAGGGCGGTATCTTGGTTGTGAAGCGTCCGTGGCCTTCTATGATTCGAAATATTTGGGGTGATCCAGACCGTTTTGTGAAGTCGTATTTCCCAGAAGAATTGGGTGGTACTTTATATCTGGCGGGTGACGGCGCTATCCGTAATAAGGACACTGGCTACTTCACGATTACTGGTCGTATCGATGACGTCTTGAACGTTTCTGGTCACCGCATGGGAACCATGGAAATCGAATCTTGCTTGGTTGCCAATCCATTGGTTGCTGAGGCAGCAGTAGTTGGTCGTCCAGACGAACTCACTGGTGAGGCGATTTGTGTCTTTGTCGTTCTGAAGGGCGGTCGCCCGACTGGAGACGCTGCTAAAAAGATTGCGACTGAACTGCGTAACTGGGTTGGTAAAGAAATTGGCCCAATTGCTAAGCCAAAAGACGTGCGCTTTGGTGATAACTTACCGAAGACCCGCTCAGGCAAGATCATGCGCCGCCTGTTGCGGGTGATCGCTAAAGGCGAGGAAATTACGCAAGATACCTCTACCCTTGAGAATCCAGCGATTTTGGAGCAACTCAAAGAGGCTCTTTAAGCGCTTCTGACTAAAACCCTTTCGGCAAACGTATAATCATTCCTTTCCGGAAGGGTGGATGAGCGGTTTAAGTCACACGCCTGGAAAGCGTGCGTAGGTTAATAGCCTACCGCGGGTTCGAATCCCGCCCCTTCCGCCAAGTAGCATCGAAACCATCTTCGGATGGTTTCTTTATTTCTACTTCCCGTAAGATGCTAGTTAGAAATTCATTAAACAAAATCAACATGGAGACACTATGATTTTTGCAATCTTATTAATGGATCGACCAGGCACCGCACAATTACGAGTAGAGGTAAGACCGGAGCACCGCGCCTATCTTGCTCAGCAGGCGGAGCGGATGGCTTTTGCTGGGCCGCTCACCTCAGAGGATGGTAAAACCGTTGTAGGCAGCTTATTAGGAATGGATTTTCCAAGTAGGGCAGATGTCGATACTTGGTTGAAGGATGAGCCATTTACCAAAGCAGGTGTTTATGAAAAACCGATCATCCATGTCTTTAATAATATGTGGGAGCAAAAGGTTGGATTTCCGCCAGTGAAATAAGGCCATCGTCTAAGCAGGGATGTTACTTTTGGTATATCATCAAGTGATATATTAGGAGGAATGCGAAAACGTGGGATTACGACTCTTTTAGATCTTCATCAAGAGGTCATAGATCAGGGTGATGGTTACTGGGTCAAGATTGAGGCTTGGGAAGTACAGGCGAGTTATGCAGTGCCACATGGAGTGCGGTATTCATTAACTTTGCATAACCCAAAGGGTTTAAGAATTCTGGGTTATGACAATGCTCATTCTGTGAAGATGAGATCGGGTTACTCTGGAAGAAGACTGACATACGATCATAAGCATCGTAGTGCTACAGATCCAGGGATTCCATATGAGTTCAGGGACGCACACCAACTATTGTGTGATTTTTTTGAAGACGTTGACAGGACCTTAACAGCGGAAAAAGAAATATGAAAATAATCAAAATAGGGATTGCATCACAAAAAGATATTAGGGCGCGCATACTCGCCATTGCTAAAGGCGATCTAAAGCCGAAAGCAGGCGATCCAAAAATATGGTTTACCTCGATGCGCTCTTTGGCGCAGGTCTTGAGTGATGAAAATAGAGCTTTGTTACATGTCATACGTGCATCTAAGCCAGTATCGATTTCTGAGTTAGCAGAACTTACCGGCAGAAAACAGGGGAACTTATCTCGAACATTAAAAACAATGTCGAATTATGGTTTAGTCAAAATGCTACAGGAGGCTAAGGCCTTAAGGCCTGTAGCCTGTGGCGATCGTTACGAAATAACACTTCACTAATTTAAATCGGCTTAATCTCTAACTTCCTAAACTTAATAGTGCCGCCAGCAGATTGCAAAGCGATTGGCCCATCTGCAAACTTACTATCTTTCACATCAACGGTTACTGCGCCGTTCATAGATACTTTTAGCCCAGAGCCGTTAGCAACAATTTCCATCGTATTCCAGCGACCGCCGGCCTTGTGGATTGGATTTACTTTGGCTACATCCACAATTGCTCCAGTGGAATATTCTTGACCAGGGCGCGTATCCCAAATATTGACCTCATATGAAGTTGCTGCGGCAATCTTAGTAGGGTCTTGGCAGCGAAGAAAGATGCCACTATTGGTATTGGACTCTGCCCAAAACTCTGCGCGAATAATAAAATTTTTATAACTTTTCGTGCTGACTAAAAATCCATTCGGCTTATTGCCTTCGATGATTCCATTGCCGATCACCCAATTTGCATTGCCAACAATGTTCCAGCCTTCTAAGCTCACACCATCAATGAGGTTGGTATAGCCACTAGACGATTGGGCATTTACAGTGTTGATCGAAAGTAGGGCGCTGGCAAAAGAAAAGACAATTGCTGCAATCCGTTGCTGGGTCGATTTCATAAGGTTCTCCCGGTTGAATATTGTTATTTTTAATGCTGTCTCCAATGATTATTGTTGCTGAGTTTGCCAAAACATGACAAGTCAATACTTTCCCTTAACCCCCATTCAATAATCCAGTAGACTTCAGGTATGAATTTAAGAAAACTACCCATTCTCCTTGCAGCTACCATGATTGCAATGCTCTCAGGCTGCGGCTCGATTGAATCTGCGGCCCAAGACGATTGCACTTCTATTGGCTGGGTGGTTGGTAGCAAGGGCTATCAAGACTGCTTTAAAGCTCGGGTATATGAGCGTAAGCTCGATTACTCCAAACCTCCAGGCGACAAGCCAGCCCCATCTCTTTTATAGATTAGGGTAAACCCTTAATTCATTCCCTTGAGCGCCGTCAAGGACTTAAGGGGTGAAATAACCCAAAATCAATTGATTATTTGCATATCTAGTAAGGTAAGTTCATTTTCGCCTCGCTTTGGGATGCCTAGACGCTTTAATGCAATACCAGTAAAAATTAGAGATTACATACTATGAATCACCCAAAGCCTTCCGATGCAGTTAAAGCCGTTGCGGTTGCCACTGCAGATGATTTAAGGGAGACCATTCGACGCAAGAGCAAGCTAAAAGGTCGCCAAGCAGACGATGCTTCATTAGCAGAAGTGCGACAACTGATTGGGGATGCTGTTCATCGTCGTGATTTGTTGATTGAAAATCTCCACCAACTCAATGATGAGTACCGTGCTTTGCATGATCGTCATTTAGTTGCACTGGCAAAAGAAATGAATTTGCCGATGGCTGAAGTATATGAAGTAGCTACTTTCTATCACCACTTTGAAGTAGTGCGCGGCAACGATCCTGTAGCCGATATCACTGTGCGCGTATGCGATGGTATTTCCTGTGAATTGGCTGGCGCGCAAAACCTGTTGGCTAAGTTACCTGCGATTCTAGGTAACCCTAAAGTGAAAGTGATTGCAGCTCCTTGTGTTGGGCGTTGCGAGCAGGCGCCTGTGGCAGTTGTGCATCAGTATCCAGTGTTATTTGCAACAACAGATAAAGTACAAGCTGCTGTAAAAAATAATATGACTACTCAGCCCATGGCTAAAGATGATGCTAATTTTGATCCAGCATCTTTAGCAGAGCAGGGCATCTCACCTCAAGGCGAAAATCAAGCAGTGTCTCCTGACTATGTTGGCTACGAGGCTTATCGCGCGCAAGGTGGCTACGCTCTTGCCAAAGAAATTATCGATGGTAAACGTGATGCGGAAAACATCATCAAGGCAATGGAAAGTTCTGGCTTACGCGGTCTTGGCGGCGCAGGTTTCCCAGCAGGGCGCAAGTGGCGCATTGTTAAAGATCAAATAGCGCCAAAACTGATGGCTGTCAATATTGACGAAGGTGAGCCGGGAACTTTTAAAGATCGCACTTATTTAGAGCGCGATCCACACCGTTTCTTAGAAGGCTTACTCATTGCGGCAAGCGTAGTAGGCATTGACGCTTGCTACATCTATTTACGTGATGAATATCACGGCTGCCGTGAGTTGCTCGAAGCAGAATTAGCTAAGCTTAAAGCAAATCCCCCATTTACATTACCGACGATTGAATTGCGCCGTGGTGCAGGCGCCTACATCTGCGGTGAAGAGTCTGCCATGATTGAAAGTATCGAAGGCAAGCGCGGTGAGCCACGGATGCGGCCACCTTACATTGCTCAGGTGGGTTTATTTGGACGCCCAACACTAGAACATAACTTTGAAACCTTGTATTGGGTGCGCGATATTGTGCAGCGTGGCCCTGAGTGGTTTAGCTCTTTTGGTAGGCATGATCGCAAAGGTTTGCGTAGCTTTAGCGTTAGTGGTCGTGTCAAAAAGCCGGGCGTGAAGTTGGCTCCAGCGGGGATCACGATTCAAGAGCTCATTGATGAGTACTGTGGTGGCATGCAGGATGGCCACAAGTTCTACGGTTATTTACCAGGTGGAGCATCAGGCGGTATTTTGCCTGCCACCATGAATGACATCCCATTAGACTTTGATACTTTGCAGCCCTATGGTTGCTTTATCGGTTCTGCAGCGGTGATGGTATTTAGTGACAAAGATAAGGCGCGTGATATGGCGCTCAATGTAATGCACTTCTTTGAGCATGAGAGCTGCGGTCAATGCACTCCATGCCGTGTTGGCACTGGCAAGGCGGCAACATTGATGCAAGCTAAATCATGGGACCAAGCTACTTTAGAAGATCTAGCAACCGTGATGATCGATGCATCTATCTGCGGTCTCGGCCAGGCAGCACCTAATCCGATTCGTTGTATTGCGAAGTATTTCCCGAACGAAATAGCCTAATATGAACGCACCAACCAATCCAAAAGAACTCGAATTACCAACTGTAGAGTTCAAGCTCGACGGTAAGACTATTGTTTCCTACGAAGGTGAAACTATTCTCAAGGCTGCGAAACGTCACGGTATTGATATTCCGCATTTGTGCTTCAAAGATGGCTATCGCCCTGACGGTAACTGCCGTGCTTGCGTAGTTGAAATTAATGGCGAGCGTACCTTAGCTCCGAGCTGCTGCAGAAGTGCTACCCCCGGGATGGAAGTGAAGGCCAATAGCGAGCGTGCTGTTAAGAGCCAGAAACTCGTACTAGAGATGCTCCTCTCCGATATGCCCGATGAAGGCTTTAAGTGGGTAGGGGATAACAAAGCGGAAGAACAACAAAATCAACATGGAGAGCTCAGTACTTGGGCTACCCGCATGGATGTCACAGTGCGCCCAGAGTTAAAGGCATTACGTCGCGAGAAAGTGGCACACGACATATCTCATCCAGCGATGGCAGTAAACCTAGACGCTTGCATTCAATGTAATCGTTGTGTGCGTGCTTGTCGTGAAGAGCAGGTCAATGATGTGATCGGCTACGCCATGCGCGGTGCCCATAGCGAAATTGTCTTTGATCTGAATGACCCCATGGGGGATAGCACCTGTGTTGCTTGTGGTGAGTGTGTGCAAGCTTGCCCAACCGGTGCATTAATGCCAAAAGGTTTAATTGGTTCGCAAACGGTTGATCGCAAAGTAGATTCTGTTTGCCCATTCTGCGGTGTCGGTTGTCAGATCACTTACAACGTTAAAGATGAAAAGATTGTGAGTGTAGAAGGCCGCGATGGTCCTGCTAACCATAATCGTCTTTGCGTTAAAGGTCGTTTTGGTATGGATTACATCCACAACCCACAACGTCTTACCAAGCCATTAATTCGTAAGGCGGGCGTCCCGAAAGACGAGACTGCTACTCAGAATCCTCAGGATTGGTCTAGCATCTTCCGAGAAGCAAGCTGGGAAGAAGCGTTAGAAGTTGCTGGCGGCGGCCTGAAGAAGCTGAAGGACAAACATGGCTTAAAAGTATTGGCAGGCTTTGGTTCAGCTAAGGGCAGTAACGAAGAAGCTTACTTGTTTCAAAAGCTAGTACGTACTGGTTTTGGCAGTAATAACGTCGATCATTGCACGCGCCTTTGCCATGCCTCTTCTGTAGCTGCATTGCTGGAAGGCGTTGGTTCTGGTGCCGTAAGCAATCAAGTGAATGATGTTGAGCACTCGAGCATGATTTTCTTGATTGGATCAAATCCAACTGCCAATCACCCAGTTGCCGCTACTTGGTTTAAGAATGCCGCCAAACGTGGCGCCAAAATTGTATTGTGTGACCCACGTTTGACTGAGATCAGCAAACATGCCTGGCGTACGATGCAGTTCAAGCCCGACACCGATGTAGCGATGCTCAATGCCATGATCTATACGATCATTGAAGAAGGTTTAGCTGATCAAGAGTTCATTCAAAATCGTGCCAATAACTTTGAAGCCCTAAAAGAAAATATCAAGGGTTATAGCCCTGAAGCGATGGCGCCGATCTGTGGAATTTCAGCAGAAACTTTGCGTGAAGTGGCTAGAGAATTTGCAACTACAAAATCAGCAATGATCCTGTGGGGCATGGGTGTTAGCCAACACGTTCATGGTACGGATAATGCGCGTTGCTTAATTGCGCTGGTGAGTATTACTGGTCAAATTGGTAAACCCGGCTCTGGTTTGCATCCATTACGTGGTCAAAACAATGTGCAAGGCGCCAGTGATGCTGGATTAATACCGATGATGTTCCCGAACTACCAACGTGTAGACAATCCAGAGGCGCATGCGTGGTTTGAAAAATTCTGGGGTACGCCATTAGATAAAAAACCTGGCTATACCGTTGTTGAAATCATGCATAAGATCACCGCACCTGATAGTGATCCCGATAAGATCCGCGGTATGTATGTCGAAGGTGAAAACCCAGCGATGAGTGATCCCGATTTAAATCATGCACGCCATGCACTAGCATCCCTAGAACACTTAGTTGTTCAGGATATCTTTATGACAGAGACAGCTTTGCTTGCGGACGTTGTTTTGCCAGCAAGCGCTTGGCCAGAGAAAGTGGGCACAGCAAGTAATACCGACCGCATGGTACAGATGGGTAAAAAAGCGATTGACCCTCCTGGTGAGGCCAAGCCAGACCTGTGGATTATTCAAGAAATCGCAAAACGGATGGGCCTGAATTGGAATTATCAAGGACCCGATGCTGGTGTTGCAGCAGTCTATGACGAAATGCGTCAAGCGATGCACGGTGCCATAAACGGTATTACTTGGGAGCGCCTCGAAAAAGAATCTAGCGTTACTTATCCATGCCTTTCTGCTGAAGATCCAGGTCGCCCTATCGTATTTGATGACTCCTTTGCAACTCCTGATGGCAAGGTCAAGCTGGTGCCAGCAGATATCATTCCTGCTAATGAGCGTCCAGATACCGATTACCCATTTGTATTGATTACAGGTCGTCAGTTAGAGCATTGGCATACCGGCAGTATGACAAGACGCGCTACTGTGCTTGATGCGATTGAGCCTATGGCTACTGTCTCGATGCATGGAGAAGATATGACTCAGCTGGGTGTTACTGCTGGCGATGTGATTACCGTTCAATCTCGTCGTGGTGAAGTTGGTATTCATGTGCGTAGAGATGATGGCACTCCAAGAGGTGTAGTGTTTATTCCGTTTGCTTACTATGAAGCTGCAGCAAACTTGATCACCAATTCTGCTTTAGATCCATTTGGCAAGATTCCAGAATTTAAGTATTGCGCAGTCAAGCTGGCCAAGGGTGGGCAGGCAGCTAAGGTGATGGGTTATGGTACGAATGATACTAAGCTCAATCAGGCGGCAATCACCACCTAAGTATTTGCTTTACATGCACTAAAACCCAAAAAGGCTTCACTGTTGGAGCCTTTTTGTATTTGCCCAGTAGAATGATCCATGGCTAGTTCAAAACCATCCTCCTCACAAGCTCAAGCTGACTTACCCGTTCTGATCATTGGCGCAGGCCTTGCGGGCTTAACTGTTGCCTTGCATATGGCTGAGTCCCAGCCAGTGATTTTGATGGCTAAGCGTGGTCTAGGCGATGCTGCTACTGCCTGGGCACAGGGTGGCATTGTAGGAGTAGTGGATAAGGAGCATGACAGTGTTGATTCTCATGTGGCTGACACAATCGATGCAGGTGCTGGACTCGTAGTCGAATCTACCGCACGCTATATTGCCGAAGAAAGTGCTGAAGCGATTAAGTGGTTGGTAGAGCAGGGGGTGCCATTTACAACTGATGAGTCTGGTCCGATGGGTTTGCATTTAACTCGTGAAGGTGGACATAGTCATCGTCGTATTGCACATGCAGCAGATGCAACAGGCAAGGCAATTCATGAAGTTCTTTTAGATAAAGCAAGAGCCCATAAAAATATTCAGATCTTAGAACATTGGATTGCGCTTGATCTGATTACCAATCGTCATCTTGATGCTAAGACACAGCGCACTAAACCGAATCGTTGTTACGGCGTATATGCCTTGGATATTAAAAATAATCGTGTAGAAACGATTCAGGCAAAGTCAGTGGTCCTTGCTACTGGTGGCCTAGGAAAAGTATATCGCTACACCAGTAATCCTGATACCGCTACGGGAGATGGTATTGCGATGGCTTGGCGTGCAGGCTGCCGTGTCGGCAATATGGAATTTATTCAGTTTCATCCGACTTGTCTGTATCACCCTAACGATCGCACCTTCTTAATTACTGAAGCTATGCGGGGTGAGGGCGGACTCTTAAAATTACCAGATGGTACTCCTTTCATGTCAGAGCACGACGAGCGTAAGGAGTTGGCGCCACGTGATATTGTTGCAAGAGCAATCGACTTTGAAATGAAAAAGCACGGTTTAGATTATGTTCATCTTGATGCCACCCATTTAGGGGAAGTCTTCATCAAAGAACACTTCCCCATGATTTATGCGCGCTGCTTAAGTCTTGGTCTAGATATTACTAAAGAGCCAATACCCGTAGTGCCTGCTGCTCACTATGCCTGTGGTGGCGTGGTGACTGACCTCAAGGGCAGAACCGATCTACCAGGGTTATATGCAGTCGGAGAAGCTACCTATACTGGATTGCATGGCGCTAATCGCCTAGCAAGTAATTCATTGTTGGAGTGTGTGGTCATTGGTAAGGCCGCCGCAGAAGATATCTCTGGACTTAAAACACCAGCGATGCCAAATCTTCCACTTTGGGATGAAAGTCAGGTGGAGGATGCTGATGAGCAGGTAGTGATTGCTCATAACTGGGATGAATTGCGTTCTTTGATGTGGAACTATGTTGGTATTGTGAGAACCAATCGAAGGCTAGAGCGTGCATTACATCGTATCAAACTCCTGAGATACGAAGTGCAAGAGTATTACGCGAACTTTAAAGTGACGCGAGATCTGATTGAACTACGCAACTTACTTGAGTGTGCCGAGTTGATTGTGAGATCAGCACTCATGCGCAGAGAGAGTAGGGGATTGCATTACAGCCGCGATTACCCTGGTACTTGGGCGGTCTCGTACCCAACTATCTTGACCCCTCAAGCAGAGGGTGCAGAAAGTAAAAAAGAAACTTAGTCAACTTAAAGAGCTCCTTTTAAAACTGCCTCTTTGATATGTTTGCTTAAGCGGGTTTGCCAACCCTTACCGCTAGCACGTAATTTTTCCAGAACATCAGAATCTAGTCTAAGACTTAGCATTTCTTTCGCGTTCTTAATGGGTGGACGACCAACGCCTCTTTTAATAAGAGTATCGCCAATATAGACGTGGGCATTTTGAAACCACTGTTCGTCAAGCTCGGGGGCATCATCAGGGTCAACCCATTCTTTTTTAGTATCTGGAGATTTCGCGCGCATTTGCTTTCCTCATGCTAATAATTCTTCGTTTATTTCCTCTGTATGTCCAAACTACAACAACAGCTCTGCTATCCAAGTAGCCCATCGTGATAATTCGTTTTTCACCATAAGGTCTGCGTGTGTCAACTTGGTCGGTATGTGCATTTCTAAATATCTCTATTGACCTTGCCATATCTAATCCCCTTTGTGAAAGGGTTTCCTTTCGCTTCTTTTCATCAAACTCAATCACGCATCCACCCAATTAATGTATTTACAAAAATAATTAATGTCAATACAAAAATAGGGATAAAAGGTGCTTAACCGAATAAATGTATGGGCTTTAGTCTAGAAATGAAAAACCCCACTGAATATCGGCGGGGTTTGAAGAGTTTGTCAGCTAACGCCAACGAAGGGGGGTATTACAAAATGCGCATCGAAAAATCAACTGCACTAACATCCTTGGTTAACTTCCCAAGCGAGATGCGATCAACACCAGTCGCAGCAATAGAGCGCATCTGATCTAGATTAATGCCACCAGAAGCTTCTAGCAATGCACGGCCTGCTGTTAAGGCTACCGCTTGCTTCATTTGATCAGTGGTGAAGTTATCAATCAAAATACTTTTAGCACCTGCAGCGAGGGCTTCTTCTAATTCAGAAAAGTTTTCCACTTCAATCTGAATATCAACGCCGGCATTAAGTGCTTGAGCATTCTTGAGCGCTGCAGTGACACTGCCAGCTGCAGCAATATGGTTTTCTTTAATGAGGATGCCATGCCAAAGGGCAAGGCGTTGGTTTTGACCGCTGCCAACACGTACTGCATATTTCTGGGCTTGGCGTAAGCCTGGAATCGTCTTGCGAGTATCTAGTACTGCACAGCCTTTAGGGTTTGGGCTAACGCCTGCTATAGCCTCAACATGCTGGCGAGTGATGCTGGCAGTCCATGAAAGTGTCTGCAGAAAGTTGATGCAAGTACGCTCAGCAGAGAGCAGGGCTTGAGAATCAGCTTCGATATCGCAAACCTTAGTATCGGCTTTCATGAGATTGCCTTCTCGGTAATACCAGGTCACTTTGGCATTGGGATCGAGCTTCTTGAGGGTGCCCTCAAACCAATCCACACCACAGAGAACTGCCGCTTGGCGGACGATGAGTTGAGCCCGAACAGTTTTGCTGGGTACCAACTTAGCAGTCCAATCGCCAGTACCAATATCTTCCATTAGTGCATCAGCAATATTGCGTTGGCGAGCTTGTTCTAGGGATTCGTTGTAATCAAACATAAATTAAGCAGCGCCAATATTCTTCACAAAGCCATGCTGGGCTTTGGCTAGAAGGTCAGGGTGATTCTTAGTGAAATCGAGCATACGATCAATACAGGTCAATGCTTTAGCACGCACCGACTCTTCAATGAAGATTTCGCCAGAGGCATTCTCCAGGCAATCCAAGATTCCTTGCAAACCATTCATGGCCATCCAAGGGCAGTGGGCACAGCTTTTACAAGTAGCGCTATTACCAGCGGTAGGTGCTTCAATTAATTTCTTGTTTGGAGCCAACTGACGCATGCGATGCAAGATACCTTTATCAGTAGCAACAATATATTCAGTAGCACTACCGTCGACTACTGCTTTGATCATGGCTGAAGTAGAGCCAACTACATCGGCTAAATCAACGACAGCTTGTGGAGATTCAGGGTGAACCAAAATCATGGCATTGGGATGGGCAGCCTTCAGAATTTCTAGCTCAGCAGCTTTAAATTCATCGTGAACAATGCATGCACCATTCCATAACAACATGTCAGCGCCAGTTTGCTGTTGAATATATCTACCAAGGTGACGATCTGGCGCCCACAAAATCTTTTTACCTTCCATTTTGAGTTGATGCACGATCGCTAATGCACAGGAGCTAGTGACCATCCAATCGGCTTGTGCTTTTACAGCAGCGCTGGTGTTGGCATAAACCACGACAACACGATCAGGATGCAAAGAACGGAACTTAGCAAAATCAGTTGCATCACACCCTAAATCTAATGAGCAGGTGGCCTCTAAGTCAGGCATAAAGACGCGTTTCTCAGGGCTAAGAATCTTAGCTGACTCGCCCATAAAGCGAACGCCAGCAACAATGAGGTTCTTGGCAGGATGATTTTTACCAAAACGCGCCATCTCTAAAGAGTCAGCAACAAAACCACCGGTCTCCATGGTCAGATCCTGAATGTCACCGTCGACGTAATAGTGAGCGACCAAGGCAGCATCTTTTTCAATCAGTAATTGTTTAATGCGAGCAATTACAGATGCCTTTTCAGCACCATGAAGATGGGGCGGCGTCTTTGCCCATGCTTGGGCAGTACAGGTGACTCCTGCAGCATCTTGCTGGGGGTAATCAAAGGCAATTGGGGCGCTAACAGTTGAATTCATACGAAATCTTAATCGAACCTTCGTATTTATGTAGAGAGTTAAAACGGCAACTTCGCATCTGGCTTGGCTGCCAGTAAAACAGCCTTAAACTCCGCCTGAATACGGGCAATTGCCTCTTCACTGTCTGCCTCAAAGCGCATTACCACGACTGGAGTGGTATTCGATGGTCTGGCAAGTCCAAAGCCATCGGCGTATTCCACGCGGACGCCATCGATCGTATTGATGGACTCAGAGGTAGGAAACTTGGCATTCGCTTTGATAGTCTCAAGCAATGTAAAAGGCTCACCTTCAGCGCAAGCGAGTTGTAATTCTGGAGTGCAGATGGCGTTAGGTAAATCATTGAGGGTTTTGTTGGGGTCTTTTTCTTTAGAAAGAATCTCCAAAAGACGTGCGCCGGTGTATAGGCCATCATCAAACCCAAACCAACGGTCTTTAAAGAAGATATGGCCGGACATTTCACCGGCTAGTGGTGCACCGGTTTCCTTGAGTTTTGCTTTCACTAAAGAGTGACCGGTCTTCCACATCAAAGGCTCACCACCATGCACTTTCACATAAGTTGCTAGATTGCGGGTGCACTTGACGTCATAGATAATCTGGCCACCAGGATTGCGAGAGAGCACATCTTTAGCAAAGAGCATCATTTGACGGTCAGGGAAAATCACTTGTCCATCTTTAGTCACAACGCCCAGACGATCAGCATCACCATCAAAGGCGAGACCTAATTCGTTATCGGTAATTTGTAGATTCTTGATGAGATCTTGCAAGTTCTCAATATGTGCAGGATCGGGATGGTGATTGGGGAAGTGGCCATCAACTTCACAAAAGAGTTCTTGGACTTCACAGCCCAAAGCTCTAAATAATTTGCCAGCAAATGCGCCACCCACACCATTGCCACAATCAACTGCAATCTTCATAGGACGAGCCAACTTCACATCGCCAACGATGCGCTCTAAATACATTGGGAAGACATCAAAGGTAGAGCGGCTACCTTGGCCGGAAATAAACTTCTTTGCTTCAATTCTTTTGCGCAAAGCCTGAATCTGCTCACCGTAAATGGCGGCACCACCCAAAACCATTTTGAAACCGTTGTAGTTTGGTGGATTATGACTACCGGTGATCATGATGCCCGACTTAGGCTGTTTACCATCAAGTACTTGGTTAGCTCCAAAGTACACCATCGGTGTGGCAACCATGCCCAAGTCAATGACATTGATACCGGTAGAGAGCAAACCTTCGGTTAATGCCTCAATTAAAGAGGGACCAGATAAGCGCCCATCACGACCAATCACAATCTCGGTTTCACCAAGCCCACGCATCTCAGTTCCAAAAGCCTGGCCAATAAGCTTTGCAATGGATGGATCTAAGGTTTCATCAATAATGCCGCGAATGTCATAAGCTTTAAAAATGGAAGGGGATAGCTGCACGGTAAATCCTAACTATTTAATAAATTAATACGCGCTGCGGTAACAGCATCAATATTGTCATTGGCTTCTACATGTGAGTCGCCTAGAAGTGCTTTCTCAATCGGCTTCGCAAGCACTTTGCCATATTCCACTCCAGGTTGATCAAAGCTATTGATATTCCAAAGTGCACCTAGACTAGCAGCACGGTTTTCATAAAGAGCCAAGAGAGCTCCTAGATAAAAAGCATTGAGCTCTGGCAAAAGGATGAGGTTGCTTGGGCGATTACCTGGATAAACATCATTTGGATTCTCAGCCTTTTTGCCGTGTGCTAAGGCTTGGGCTTGAGCTAAACAGTTCGATAACAGAATGCGGTGATGTGCAACAGCCTCGGGCCGATCACTCATGGGCTTGCGTACGGCAATGAAGTCAATGGGAACAACATCACTGCCTTGATGAAGGAGCTGGAAGTAAGAGTGCTGTGCATTGCTACCAGCGCTACCAAAGACTACGGGTGAAGAGTGTTTCACTGGCTTGCCATCACGGTCAATCGATTTGCCGTTACTTTCCATATCGAGTTGTTGCAACCACTTTGGAAACCAATCTAGGGCATCGGCATACGGAATAGCTGCATAGGCCTTAATACCTAGCGTCTCTTGTTGATGTAATAAAGCCAGAGACATGATGACTGGCAGATTTTGCTCTAAGGGCGCATTCTTAAAATGCAAATCCATCGCATGAGCACCAGCTAAGAATTTTTCAAAATTCTTAAAACCGTATTGCAAGGCAATCGGTAGACCCACGGCAGACCATACTGAGTAGCGGCCACCCACCCAATCCCAAAATGGGAAGATATTATCTTGCTCGATACCAAACTCTCTGGCTGCAGAAACATTGGCAGTAACAGCATATAAAGAATTCGCAATTTGCCCTTTGGTGCAGTCTTTATCTTTAAGCCAATTAACTACCGCCTTGGCATTCATCGTTGTCTCTAGGGTAGTAAATGACTTTGAAACAATGATGACGCGAGTGCTATTGGGCTGAGCGCGATCGAGAATGCGTGCCAGCTCGGCCGTATCAATATTGGCCAAGAAGTGCATGCGCATGCCACGACTCTCAATGCCAGGAACATGGGCTAGGGCTTCAATGGCCAAGCGAGGACCAAAGTCTGATCCACCAATGCCAATGTGAATGACATCGGTAACGCCTACCCATTTATTGCACAGAGCTTCAATACGTCGCCATACATCCGTGACAGCTGGCATCACATCTTTGCCATCTAGCATCACTGGTAATTTAGAAAGATTGCGTAGCGCAGAATGTAAGGCAGGGCGATCTTCGCTCAGATTGACATGTTTACCGGCAAACATATCGGCAATAAATTCTTCTAGCTTGGATTTACGGGCCAACGTGAATAACTTTTCCCATTGAGGGGCGCTGATATTTTGGTAGGCGGTATCGAGCACCAGATCGACAGCTATATGGGTGCTAGCAGCGGTATTTTCTGGGTTTTGCATGGGTCTAGAAGACATTGCTAGATTTTATCAAGAAGGGCTACTAAATCCCCTAAAACACTGAAATTGCTAGGAATTCGGTATATTCCTAGTTATGAATGCAAAGATGGGCAAATAGATGGAGCAAGTTGACTGTGTCGTAATCGGCGCTGGGGTGGTTGGCCTGGCTGTCGCTCGAGAAATGGCTCTCCAAGGCCGTGAAACCATTCTGCTTGAGAGAGAAGGCTCTTTTGGCACCATTAGCAGTGCTCGTAATAGCGAAGTGATTCATGCCGGCATCTACTATCCAAAAGACTCACTCAAAGCAAAGCTTTGCGTTGAAGGCAATCGACTCCTATATGAATATTGTCGTACTCATCTAGTAGGAACTCGGCCTTATGGCAAGCTCATCGTTGCAGAGGACTCACAGATTGATGACTTGCAAGCGATTCTTTACAAGGCCCAAAACAATGGAGTACCTGACATTAAGATGATTTCAGGTGAAGAGGCAAGGCAACTCGAACCAAAATTAAAATGTTCAGCAGCAATCCTTTCTGCAAGCACAGGTATTGTCGATAGCCATGCTTATATGCTTTCACTTTTGGGCGGCTTTGAAGATGCCGGTGGCATGATTGCTTACCATTCACCTCTCATTAGTGCTAAGCCTATTGGGCATAGCGCAGAGGGTGGTTTTGAATTAAGCATCGGCGGTCCCGATGGTATGCAATTGCAAACGAAATTGCTGATTAATTGTGCTGGGATGAGTGCCCCCGCAATTGCCCAAAAGATTGAAGGCCTCAATAAAGACCAGATACCAAAAGCCTACTTTGCAAAAGGGAACTACTTTTCACTTTCTGGTAAATCACCATTTACCCATTTGATTTATCCCATTCCAGAGCCGGGTGGTCTTGGTGTCCATCTCACCTTAGATATGGGTGGGCAAGCGAAGTTTGGCCCTGATGTGGAATGGCTTGATATTGAGAATGAAGAGCAAATTAATTACACCGTAGATCCTAAAAGAGGCGAGAGCTTCTATGAGGCTGTGCGACGCTATTGGCCAGAGCTCAAAGATCATTCCTTGCAGCCAGATTATTCAGGCGTAAGGGCCAAAATAGTGCCACCGAATAGCCCCGCAGGAGACTTCTGTTTCAATACCCCGCAAGATCATGGCCTGCAAGGACTCTACAACTTATATGGCTTTGAGTCCCCAGGATTAACCTCCAGTATTGCGATTGCTAGGTATTTAGAGAGAGAAATCAAAAGTTCTTTATAATCTGTGGCTTAAACTCAGGAAGATTCACACAAATGGAAGAGTGGCAGAGCGGTTGAATGCACCAGTCTTGAAAACTGGCGAGGATGAAAGTCCTCCGTGAGTTCGAATCTCACCTCTTCCGCCAAATGCATACATAAAAATAGAGTCACCATAACCAAGTGGGTGCACCCAAATGAATGCTTCAATTAAGTGGCTATTTGCAGCTTTAATTTTAATCCTCACAGTTTTTCTGACAATTGATCAGCTTGTTTGCAATCAGTGGATCTATCACGACTACGCAGCTGGAATAGATCGCCGTTTATCCTGTTTCTGGAAATAACGCTTTTAGCTAACTGGGTTTTTCTTTTACTGAGCAGTTGCGCATTGATCCCAAAGCCCTCGAGAATGAATTTAGAGATGCCATCACCAAAGGTAAACCATGACCTAGTGACCATCATGCTTTAAAAGCTGAGTTGGATTGATCTAAAAACTTCGGATTATCTACTTGCTATTGCAACGTTTTTATTGTGTTCACGCAATATAGCGCAGAGTGCTTTCATATTTGATAATGCTGGAGCCAATTGCTTATTTTTTATAAGGACTGCTTTTTCAGATCGAATTATTAGCTTTGGTTGATTATTGATCATGTCGCATAAAGAGTTGACCACTTCTTTAGCGATGTGTGGGTGACTTTGTAAAAGTACTGCAAACCCCACTGTCGGAACAAACATAACCTCTCCGCCTTCGAGAACCTTTACCGAAGCTGAGCGGTTTTGTCCATCCAGTAGGCCCATTTCACCAACGCATTGGCCGGGATTTAATTGAGCAAGAACCTTAGGAGCGCCTCCAGAAAACCCGCTAAAGATGTAAACCTCTAACTTGCCAGATAAAAGAACATAGAGACCGTCAGATGGATCATCTTGACTAAATAAATTTTCACCGGCTTCTACTTTTTTCGTTGTAGTGATACCTAAGATTGCAAATAAATCTGATGCGGGCAGGCTTTTAAAAAAGGGGATAGTAGCAATCGAAGCTTCTTTTTGAATTTCAGGCATTATTTTTTCTGAAGTTGTTTTATTGATTCTCTTCGAATCTCTTCCATTCCCAACATATTTGAATGCGGACTAATGAAACGGATATAGTTCAAAAAGCCAGTCCTACCATCATTGCTTGCAACAAGATCAGCAGCTTTTGGGTTACTCTTTTTCCACTCTTTGGCGAGCAATCCACTTAATGTGTATCCGTAATTTGGAAGAGCGCTTGCTAACAGATCTGACTCAACCATAAGCATGCACATACAATCAGTTTTGTTAAATTTTAAAAGATTGGAAGAAAATTTATTTGCCAAAGTATTAAAAAATGCTGGATCAGTTGCCAAAATAATTGGCTCCATTCTTCTCATAACGTCTTGAAGCTTTCTAGAAGACAGGTTGCATGCCTTCAATACCTCGTTAATTTTTTCAAGACTACGCTTTTCTAGTTCCTGTGGCGATTTATTAATTGACCCATCATGCCCAAAGTCATGCCCAATTGCACACAATAGAAGCGTCCAGAGATCATCTGATTGAAAATACCAATCACTTGAGATATTTTGGCTGCTTACGTTTTGACTAAGTAATAAAGTAAGTGACATACACACATCTTGGAAGTGACTTCGATTGTGATAGGCGGGCTCAGATAATCCCATACTCTTATTATGGTTTTGTACCTCTTGAGCAAGCTCAAGGCAAATTGTTCGATAGAAAGCCGATGGGTCAATTAGTTCGTTCCAAGGAGGCCTATTAAGTAAATCGGTAATGAATGTAAAAAAATCAGTATCAATACCGGGTGACCGACAGAAGAAACTTTCAATCTCCGGCAGGGAAAACCCTAAAGTTGGCTTATTAGCAGAACGATCTATTTTCAAAGGATCACCAAAAAAGTGCATCTTATAAACATAGCATCTGAACTATGTTTATGATGGCAATTAATAAATGCTACTCATTAATATGGTAGCGTAAAAAAGTTTCACTATAAAAATTAATATACAAGGAGAGTAACGTGTCATTGGCGAAATCATTTGAAAAGCTTGAAATTCGAACAAAGCTCATTATTGGCTTTGTTTCTGTTATTGCTTGCATGTTAGTTATCTCTGTTACATCCCTGATTTCCTTTGGCACATTATTGAAAGGTGCAGAAGACTTATATCAAAAAGATCTATTTGGCGTTTACTATTTGAGCCAAATTGATAAGGACTTGCAGATTGTAGAGCGAAATCTTAATCGTGTGATCATGGCGTATGATCAAAAAGATCAGGAAACGTTAAAACGAAATCTTCCAGCACTTGGTAAAGCTAAAGAAGAGATCCTTGAATATATACGCGAGGTAGAGGGCACTATTCGTAACCCAGAAGTGAGAGCGCGAGTTCACAACCTACGCCCAGAAGTAGAAGCTTTTTTCAAGGAAGTAGATACGGCTATTACTCTCGCTGCAGGAAGAGATGGGTTTAATCAAGCCTACCGTCTAACTTCTGACAAAGCTTTTAGAGACCCTGCAACGAAAATTAAAAATGAAGTAAAAGAAATAACGAAGCAGAAAAAAGATACCGCAAGAAAGTCTATGGATCAGGAAATCTCTGATGTCAACACCATAAAATGGACGGTCGGAATTTTGCTGTTGGTTTCAGTGATGATTTCTATTTTTGCTATTTTATTTGTCAGTAAATCAATTAATAGTCCAATCGATAGGCTTAATAGTTCTTTGGCAGCATTAGCTGATAAAAGGCTCAACACCACGATAAGTGATACTGATTACAGCAATGAAATCGGCCGCATGGCTAAGGCATTAGAGATGATGCAGCACAATTTACGTGAAGCGTTTAAGTCGATTTCTCAAAATGCAACGAGTCTTTCTGCTGCTTCAGAAGAGTTGTCGGCTGTCAGTGTTCAAATGAGTTCTAATGCCGAAGAAACAAATGCACAAGCAGGAACAGCTGCTTCTGCGGCTACTCAAGTTAGTAGCAATATGCAAACTGTCGCAACAGGTGTGGAGGAGTTAAGTGTTAGCATCCGTGAAATCTCATCAAATGCGATTGAAGCATCAGCAGTTGCCACACAAGCTGTTGTAGAGGCAAAAACTACTAACGAAACGATGGCCAAATTAGGCGTAAGCAGCCAAGAAATTGGTACTGTACTTAAGGTTATCTCGTCCATTGCAGAACAAACTAACTTATTAGCATTAAATGCCACTATTGAGTCTGCGCGTGCAGGTGAAGCAGGAAAAGGATTTGCAGTTGTGGCTAATGAAGTGAAAGAACTTGCGCGCCAAACATCTCGTGCTACTGAAGAAATTGGCGGCAAGATTGGCGCTATTCAAAGTGATGTTCAGGGGGCTATTACCTCAATTGCATCGATTGCCGATACGATTAATAAAATCAACGATATATCTGGAATTATTGCTAGTGCCGTTGAGGAGCAAGCTGCTACTGCTAATGAAATTGGTAGGAATGTGTCTGAGGCCGCCATGGGAAGTAATGAAATTGCAAAAAATGTTAGCTCTGTATCTTCTGTTTCTAGAAGTACAACGGAGGGCGCTGCAAATTCTAAACAGGCTGCATTAGATTTATCAAGAATGGCTTCAGAATTACAAGCTTTAGTGAATGCGTTCAAAGTCTAGTGTAAGGACAAGATTCAGTCATGACTGGATTGCCATCAGATCATAGCCTTTAATTTATGGATAACAACGACCAAATTTTGACCGAGTTTCTGATTGAGGCTCAAGAAATTTTCGATCAGCTTGATTTGGATTTTGTTCAGCTGGAGCAAACCCCGGACGATAAAAAGTTAGTTGGGAATATTTTTAGGGCAATGCATACCCTAAAGGGAAGTAGCGGCTTTTTTGCTTTTCATCGGCTTGAAAAGGTTGCGCATGCGGGCGAATCTTTGCTAAGTAAAATCCGTGATGGCGCTCTCATCTTGAATGCAGATATGACGGATGCATTATTAGAGACCTCCGATCGATTGAGAGAAATTGTTGCTGGTATAGAGAAGTCTCGCATTGAATCTGTTGGCGATGATTCTAATTTGATCGCAAATTTGAAGTCGTTGACCGAAGGAGCCCCCCCCCTTCATTCCAAGTCTGATGCAAATGATAGCTCAACAAATACTCCGCCTCTTCAAGCCGTTATTCAAGAAGCGGCACCTCAAGAGAAAGTTAAGCCCCAAGAAGTCGAAGTATTTACTCCAGAATTACCGGCTCTTGAGCTCGATTCAAATACTACCGATGTTTCCACAAGTGATAATGTTAAGTCTGGAGAAATTGTTGCTCCCGTAAAGGTTAGCGTTGAGCTCCTTGATAAATTAATGAACTTAGTCAGTGAGATGGTATTGGCTAGAAATCGTCTTTTATCCTTTGCAATGAATAGTGGTGGTGATGCTAACTTTACAAGCACCGTGCGAACCATTGATATGGTTACCTTGGAACTTCAAGAGCGCATGATGAAGACCCGAATGCAGCCAATAAGTCAGGTATGGGCTAAGTTTCCAAGATTGGTACGTGATATATCCCAAGAGTGCGGTAAAAAAGTAGAGTTAGTTCAAATTGGTGCAGAGACCGAATTAGATAGAACTTTGTTAGAAGGAATCCGTGATCCTCTGGTTCACATCATTCGTAATAGTGTTGATCATGGCATTGAGTTGCCTTCAGTTCGTTTGGCTAGTGGTAAGCGAGAGCTTGGCACTGTGACTCTGAAGTCCATGCATGAAAACGGCATGGTAGTAATTGAAATTACTGATGATGGTGCTGGAATTGATATTAGCTTGGTTGGAAAAAAAGCTCTTGAAAAAGGACTAGTGTCACAAGAAAAGCTTTCTAAATTATCCGATCGGGAAATTATCGATTTTATTTACTTGCCAGGATTTTCAACCAAAGAAAAAATTACAAACCTATCAGGTCGCGGTGTTGGAATGGACGTTGTTAGGACTAACGTTCAAAAAATTGGTGGCTCAGTTGATATCTCAAGCTCCCCTAAGGGCACCAAGTTACGGTTGCGAATACCCCTAACCCTAGCTATCATGCCGGCAGTTTTTGTTCGGTGCATGGGTCAGCGATTTGCTATTCCACAAAATAATTTATTTGAAATGGTTCGGCACGAACCTAAAGAGGGCGTTACAGGTCTGGAAGACTTCTATGGTGTACCAGTTTTTCGTTTACGAAACCAACTTATCCCCTTGCTTTTTTTAAACCGTGAATTGCGATTGAGCGATTCCTTACCAGGTCAAGATGCAATTCTAAATATCGTTGTTGTTCAAGCCGCTGGAATTAGCTTTGGACTTGTAGTTGACGAGGTTCTATTTATGCAAGAGGTTGTCGTTAAGCCTCTTGGACCATTACTTAAAGGAACCCCTACTTATAGTGGAGCAACAATATTAGGTGACGGTAGGGTAGCGATGATTTTGGATATTGGTGGACTTGCAATTCGGTCAGGACTTGTATCTAAACTTCTTGATAAGCAGTTTGAAGAGAATGTTTCGGTTGATGTTGAAGGAGTGGATAGCGGTCAAACCATGCTGTTGTTTGATTTATTAGATCTTGAGCGTATTGCTATTCCATTAGATTATGTTGATAGACTTGAGACATTTCCTGCATCGCGAATAGAGCATCGCGGCAATCAAGAGGTTATTCTGTATGGAGATCAAATCATGAAATTGATTTGGTTATCTCATTATGTAGAGGGAGCCTCTCAAAAGGGTTTATATGGAGATGAGTCAATCTCCGTTGTTGTTCATTACCATGAGGGACAACCAATAGGGTTTGTAGTTAAGCAAATTCATGACATAGTTTCGGTTCCATCTGAAATTATTATGATTTCACCGCCTCAGCGAGGGATTGTTGGAAGTTCAATTGTTAATGAAACGGTTGTTAGCATCCTCAATGTTGAAGAGATATTGAACTTGAGTGGCTTAAGCAATTTTGAAAAACCAAGCTTTGTTAATAGTCCTGAGAAAATTAACCCGAGCATACCTGTGGAGAGAGCTGTCTAATGAGCTCCGTCCAAGCCTACTCAACCTTTTATGTCGACGGTCTCTATTTCGGCATTTTAACATCCGATGTTATTGAATTAACCAAAGGCTTAGAGGTTACTCCAGTACCTTTGGGTCCTATTGGCGTGTCCGGTTTTATTAATTTGCGCGGGCAAATTGTTACGGCAATTGATATGCGTAAGCGCTTGGGTTTGAATTCGGTAGTACATTCCGATACGACTATTAGCCTATTTTTTCAAGATCAAGGCACTCTATTTGGACTCCTCGTTGATGATGTGAGTGATATTTTAGAGCTTGACCAAACTAGTTTTGAAGAGCCGCCAAGTAATATATCCGCAGCCTCTAGGGAGTTAATTGTTGGGGTTCATAAATTGCCTCAAAAATTATTATTAATATTAGATCCTCATAAGATTATTTCTGGCATCGAGACCGCTCTGGCTTAAGTCAGAAATTCACATAATGGATCAAGCGGAATCAAAAATTCGAGTATTGGTTGTTGATGATTCTGCAGTAATGCGAAAAATTATTATTAGCGCATTAGAGAAGGAAACTTCTATTGAGGTGATTGGTTTTGCAACTAATGGTTTGCAGGCAATTGACTCCGTCAGAAATTTAAAGCCCGATGTCTT
The DNA here is from genome assembly GCF_018881635.1 of Polynucleobacter sp. UB-Piko-W3. Classification (GTDB taxonomy): domain Bacteria; phylum Pseudomonadota; class Gammaproteobacteria; order Burkholderiales; family Burkholderiaceae; genus Polynucleobacter. The sequence continues at coordinate 872,136 of NZ_JACVPY010000002.1, read as the reverse complement.
AACGCTGGATATAGAAATGCCAGTAATGGATGGCTTAACAGCGCTTAAGGAAATTCGTAAAGAAAATCGTTTTCTCCCAATTATCATGTTTAGCACCCTAACGCATAAAGGTGCGCAGGCAGCAGTAATGGCCCTCACCGCAGGTGCTAGTGACTATGTGGGAAAGCCTACAACTTCCGCTGGCAGCATCGAAGGCGCCTTCAAAGTTTTAGAGACTGAGCTGATTCCAAAGATAATCGGTCTTTCACGACGCGCTAGACTTCGCAAGCCTCCTTCTGTTAGGCAAAATGAGGCCTCTGGCACACCATCGCCATCAATTGTTGAAAGAAATCAATACGCATCGCCTCATTCCGTTACAAAACAAGAGGCTCGGACATCTTTGCCAGTTAGACCTGCAACTGCAGTTTGTATTGGTGTGTCAACGGGCGGGCCAATGGCATTAATGCAAGTATTTGGAAAATTTTCGGCATCTCTTAAAGTACCAGTGTTTATTGTCCAGCATATGCCTCCAACCTTCACTGCTTTATTGGCTGCTCGACTAAGTGCTACTAGTTTGATGACTGTTAAAGAGGGGGAGGATGGCGAGGTAGCAGTTCCTGGAATGGCCTATATTGCCCCAGGTGGTTTTCATATGGTTTTATCTAAATCAGGCATAAATACGATCATTAACTTAAACACTGATCCCCCTGAAAATTCTTGTAGGCCGGCAGTAGACCCATTATTTAGAAGTGCTGCAGACATATATGGCAGTAACTTATTAGGGGTTGTTTTAACTGGCATGGGATATGACGGTCTTAAGGGCGCTCAAGTTATCAAATCAAAATTTGGTCAAGTAGTAGCACAAGATGAAGAGACAAGTGTGATTTGGGGAATGCCAGGAGCAATTGTTCAAGCTGGAATCGCAGACTCGGTGCTGCCCATTGATAAGATTGCTGATGAAATTGCATTCAGAACTAGAAGAGTTGAAGTTTCTCGCTAGCATGTCAAAGGAATATCTACCCAACTTTTATGCAATTCTAGAAGAGCATACTGGCATTGCATTAGATGATACGAAACAGTATTTAATAGAGTCTCGTCTTTTGCCTTTAAGTAAGAAAATGGGTCACCAAGATGTTTATGCATTTATTAAGACACTTGTTCAAACTCCTATTGGCCCCTTGCATTGGCAAGCATTTGAGTCGCTCACTACAAATGAAACCTCATTTTTTCGAGATAAGCATGTATTTGAGGGGTTAAAAAATCATATTCTGCCGTTACTGATTGCTAGTCGAAGGAAAGAGAAAACTTTACGCATTTGGAATTCAGCGGTTTCGGCGGGGCAGGAGGCTTACAGTGTAGCCATAATGTTGCGCGAATCTTTTCCTGAGCTGTACGACTGGAATCTTCTCATTCAGGCAACCGATATTTCCGACTTGATTTTAGAGAAAGCACGCTCGGGAATTTATAGTACAACTGAAGCTAAGCGTGGCCTTGATCAATATTATCTGGATAAATACTTTACAAAACCTACACAAGACTCCTACCAAATAAACCCATCTATTAGGACAATGATCAATTTCTTGCCTCATAACTTAGTTGGTGTTTGGCCATTTTATCCAAAGTTTGATTTGATTATGCTCAGAAATGTGTTGATCTACTTCAATCAAGATACGAAAAATAAAGTTCTAGATAAGATGCATAAGCAACTTAATAACGATAACGGTATTCTTATTCTAGGTGCCTCAGAGTCAATTTATATGAATGATTCATATAAATTGATGCCCTTAGAAAAAATTTCGTATTACAAAGTGAATTAATCACCAAAGGATTTTTATGGAACAATCAAACCCCCTTGCTGAATCTCATTCGCCTTCGGGGTCTGCAATCGATCCTGCATTTTCTCAATTTTGCATTCTCGTGGTTGATGACAGTCGTACTCTAAGAAGAATTTTGATCCGTGAATTAAATTCACTTGGATTCAATAATATTTTAGAGGCTGCAGATGGGGTAGAGGCAGTTGCAATCGTCCGATCTAAGTCAATTGACTTAATGTTGCTGGATATGGAGATGCCAGAATTAGACGGTCTGGGAGTATTAACCGAGCTTAAGTCGGACGAGACCTATAAATCCTTGCCAATCATTGTTATTTCTGGGGCAGAGCAGTTTGATAAGACCATTAAATGTATTGAAATAGGCGCTGAAGACTATCTACCAAAGCCTTTTGACCCAATTCTTCTGCGCGCTCGTATCTTTTCTTCGCTAGAAAAAAAGCGTTTACGTGATCTTGAGCAGAAAAATATGGCATTGCTCAATCAAGAAAAGGAATTGCTAGAGGTTGAGCAATTAAAGACTGAAAAATTAATGCTCAATATTCTGCCAAGGCCTATTGCGGAGCGTTTAAAACGAGGTGAGAAGAATATCTCGGGTAGCTACCCTGACGTCACTATTTTATTTAGTGATTTAGTAGGATTTACCAAAATGTCTTCCCAAACCAGCGCTACAGATTTAGTGAAGTTACTCAATGACTTATTTAGTCGTTTTGATAAGCGTGCTGATAGCTTAGGTGTGGAAAAAATCAAAACTATTGGTGACGCTTATATGGCGGTTGCCGGTCTTCCGATTCCAAGGCCTGATCATGCTCTGCTCTGTGCTGAATTAGCCTTGGGTATGTTTGAGGATCTGAAAGCATTTAACCAAGAAAATGGCAAAGAGTTGGATATGCGAATTGGTTTGAATTCTGGCCCAGTAGTTGCCGGGGTTATTGGCTACACAAAATTTTCATACGATTTATGGGGCAATACCGTTAATACTGCAAGCAGGATGGAATCTACTTCTAAGCCCGGTAGGGTGCAGGTATCGCCAGTAACCTATGAAGCTATCAAGAATGAATATGTCTTGGAAGATGGCGGCTTAATGGAGTGCAAGGGCCTCGGTGAAATTTTGACTCACTTGCTGGTTTCAAAAAAATAAGTTCTTAGCAATGCCTTGCCGAGGGTAACTTCGAGTATTTCTCGAGCGATATTTGTCTTTAGAGCTTTTACTTTATATCAGAGGGGCCGAATAGTTTATGGTGTAAACGCACCTCCAGCCTCTAGTGCCTTTAATTCCTCGCCAGCGATTCCAAGTTCAGCAAGAACTTCGCTAGTGTGTTCGCCCAGTAAGGGTGGATGCTTGCGTACCTGCTGGGGTGTTCCCATCATCTTGACTGCAAATCCAATATTGGGAACGGTTCCTTCAATCGGGTGATCAATTTCCATCCGCATGTTGCGATGGCGACCATGTTCACTATCAAATGCCTCTGGATAAGTATTAATGGGACCAGCCGGAATGCCTGCGGCCAGTAAATCATCTACCCATTCGTAACTCGTTCTAGTGACAAAGGTTTTCTCAAGTTCAGTAGCGAGCTCTAATCGATTCGCTAGGCGTAGGGGATTTGTTTTGAAGCGGGCATCTTCAAATAATTCTGGACGGCCAATTTTGTCGCAGAGTAATTTCCACAACTTTTGATTGGTAGCACCCATCACGAAGTAGCCATCGGAAGCCTTCATCGCCTGATAGGGTGCGCTCATGTGATTGGCAGTACCTAGTTTGTAGGGCTCCACCCCAGTACCCCAGTATTGAGCGGTATCCCAGATTGAGAATGCTAAAGCAGAGTCAAATAGAGATGCATCAATAAATTGCCCTTCACCACTTTTAGTTTTACCAATGTAGGCAGACAAAATTCCGTAGATCGCAAAGAGCGCGCAGCCAATATCAGCTACTGGAACACCGGCTTTAACTGGTGGACTATCAGGATAGCCAGTCACACTCATCACACCCGACATGGCTTGCGCCATTAAATCAAAACCAGGCCGATCTGCCCAAGGACCCGTTTGCCCAAAACCCGAGATGCTGGCATAGACTAATCCAGGATTGATCGGTTGAAGAGAGGGGTAATCAATCCCCAGTTTTTTCATGACACCAGGGCGATAGTTTTCTACCAAAATATCTGCCGTCTTCACCAATTCAAAAAAGACCTTTTTGCCAGCCTCGGTTTTAAGATTAAGAGTGAGGCTGCGCTTATTGCGGTTCATGTTCAAAAAGCCCATGCTATCTGAACCCTTCATCTTGAAGCCCATGGCCCCTCGGGTTTGATCACCTGTGCCCGGAGGCTCTATCTTGATGACATCGGCACCTAAGTCAGCCAGGAGCATGCAGCAGTAAGGACCAGCCATGACTTGACTAACATCTAGTACCCGTACCCCAGCTAGGGGTAAAGGTCTGGGTGCCCCCTTCAAAGAAGGGTGGATAGGTGTTTTGCTCATTGTCTCGCTTGTTTTTATATGATTAGAATGATTATCTAATAGTATCAAAGACAACTAAAACAAGATTTGGAGACTGTATGTTGATTCAATTGCCAAAATGGGCACTCCGTAGCCTGATTGCTGTAACACTGAGTTGTGTATCATTTTTTGCGCTCGCTCAGCAAGCCTTCCCAAACAAACCAATTCGACTGATTGTGGGTTTTGCTCCAGGTGGCGGCACGGATATTGTGGCTAGAGCGATCGCACCGAAGATGGGCGAGATTTTAGGTCAGAGCGTGATCGTTGAAAACAAGTCTGGAGCTGCGGGGACAATCGCTGCAGATCAGATCGCTAAAGCCAATCCAGACGGTTATACCTTGTTAGTTGGCCACTCTAACTCCAATGCGATTGCACCATTTGTTTTAAGCAGCGTTCCTTACAATCCTGCAACTGATTTCACACCCATTACCTATTTAGGTTATGTGCCAAACGTATTGGTTGTTAAATCATCATTGCCAGTGAACTCAGTAGCGCAATTAATTTCGCTTGCTAAATCTAATCCAGGGCAGATGACCTACGGTTCATCTGGTATCGGTAGTACACAGCATTTAGCTGGCGCGCTATTTGGCAAGATTGCTGGTATTCAAATTAATCATGTCCCATATAAGGGTAGTGGCCAAGCCATTATTGATTTGCTTGGTGGCCAGATCACAATGAACTTTGATACCTTGCCGCCAAACTTGCAGCAGATCAAAGAGGGCAGCTTAAAAGCATTGGCGATTTCTACTCCTAAGCGTTTATCGATTCTGCCGAACGTACCCACTTTTAATGAAGTCGGCATTACTGGATTTGATGTGACTAACTGGTACTCCATCATGGGACCTAAAGGCATGGATCCAGCGGTAGTAAACAAGATCGATCAAGCAGTAAAAGCGGCGATGGCAGATCCCCAAATCAAAAAGACATTGGATTCACAGGGATTGCAACCTGAGGGTCCTGCAACGCCTGCTGCATTTAGCCTCTTTTTGACTGGTGAGCTCGCTAAATACCAGCGCTTAGTCAAGAGCTTAAACATTAAGGCTGAATAAGTTTTCTACATGACACAAAAAGATCCAGAGGGTAAGGTTGCGCAAGTAGTTCTTGAGTTGCGCGGCAAGATTGCGTACGTTACCTTCGATCATGTGGCTGCGCGTAATGCCATGACGGTAGCCATGTATGAAAGCCTGAAATCAATCTGTCAGGATATTGCCAAGAACCCTGACATTCGGGTGGCTATCTTCCGTGGTGCTGGCGGCAAGTCTTTTGTCTCTGGTAGTGACATTGCGCAATTTACGAGTTTTCAGGATGGCGAAGATGGCGTGCGCTATGAAGCAGCCATTCATGATTATTTAAATCCTCTAGCAACACTGCCGATCCCCACGGTTGCCGTAATTGATGGGATGGCTGTGGGCGGCGGTCTTGCCATTGCGACCTGTTGCGATTTTAAGATTGCCACGCCCGATGCCAAGTTTGGTGTGCCGATCGCCAGAACTCTTGGCAATTGCCTCTATCCCGGTAATATCGCTTGGCTAGTCGCTCATATGGGTATGAATATCGTAAGGCGTATGCTGCTCTTGGCTGAAATGATTCCAGCAAGCGAACTTAAGGCCCAAGGCTACTTATTAGCCACTTACGATGCTGAACAGCTTGGCAAAGAAGCGGATGCGTTAGCAGAGCGCTTGTCCAAGCTGGCGCCCATTACTCAAAAAGCCAGCAAACTCATTATGGCTAGAATCATTGCCAACCAACTGCCAGATTGCGAAGATCTGATTCGAGAAACGTACGGCAGTACGGATTTTAAAAACGGTGTCGCTTCCTTCTTAAAGGGTGAGCCACCTGTTTGGACTGGTAAATAAATCAACCAGCAATAAGCTGCAGCCAAAGAAAGCAGCAAGCTACTCTAAGAACATTTCTTGTAAATTGTTGAGGTAGCGCAGACCCAAAGGAGTTGCTTTGAGTTTACTTGGGTTCTCATCTAACAAACCTTTTTTACTCGCTACTTCCAGTCCTTTGCTAATGACACTTAAAGGTAAGCCAGTGCGCTCGCTAAAGGTATTGGTATCAACACCATTAGTCAGTCTTAGAGTATTGAGCATAAATTCAAAGGGGAGATCTTTGGAGGCAATGTCACGGGACTCAATTAGGGCATTGCCTTTAGTCTCTATGGCCTGCATATAGGTCTCTGGATGACGTTCTCGCACTTGGCGAGTAATTTTCCCCGGATATGAAATCTTCCCATGGGCACCAGCACCAATGCCGATGTAATCGCCAAAGCGCCAGTAGTTTAGGTTGTGTTTACATTCCTGATCTTTCTTGGCATAAGCAGAGACTTCATAACGCTGATAGCCTGCTTTGGTGAGGAGTTCTAAATTTTGCTCAAAAATGGCATCGACCTCATCATCACTTGGCAACTTGGGAGGAAAGCTCGCAAAGTAGGTATTGGGCTCGAGCGTGAGGTTGTAAAGAGAGAGGTGAGGGGTCTTAAAAGAAAGGGCAGTCTCTATATCCGATCTTGCTGCAGCAAGGCTTTGATTGGGTAAGCCATACATTAGGTCTAAATTAACGGACTGAAAGTGATCCAATGCAATTTGGACTGCACGTTTTGCTTCAGCCCCATTGTGAATTCGCCCTAAAGCTTTGAGCTGTTCATCTTGAAAACTCTGAATGCCTAATGAAACCCGATTGATCCCAGCTTTAGCAAAGCCAGCCAATTTATCCGCCTCAACCGAACCAGGATTAGCCTCCATGGTGATCTCTGCATCCGGCTCTAGATTAACTCTGGCACGTACAGCGCAGAGTAACTGATCCATGCCTGCAGCAGATAAGAGACTAGGTGTGCCGCCACCAATGAAGATACTGTGTACTTGGCGCCCCCAAGTATTAGGCAGCTCAGTTTCAAGATCAGCAATGAGAGCATTGATATAACGCTGCTCATCAAAGCCGCCTACAAGATTTGTGGCATCTTTAATTTGATGTGAATTAAAGTCGCAATAGGGGCACTTCTTTTCACACCACGGAAAGTGAATATATAACGCCAGAGGCGGCAAGGCGGTTAGTGCAATTGGATTGATCACGGTCATGAAGAGTGCAACTGTAATTGGCTAATGAGTTCGCGTAGCGCTTGACCACGATGACTGATTAAATTCTTTTGAGTAGGATCGAGCTCTGCAGCGGTCAGATTGAGTTCGGGAAGGAAAAAATGTGGGTCATAGCCAAAGCCATTCATTCCTTTTGCTTCATCCACAATCACGCCATACCAGCTAGACTCAACAATGAGCGGGTTTGGGTCATCAGCACTATTGACTAGTACCAGAGCGCAAACATAATGTGCGCTGCGATCGGATTGATTGCTTAATTCAGATATAAGCTTTTGATTATTGGCGAGATCATTGGCATGCTCACCAGCATAGCGAGCAGAGTACACTCCAGGCCTACCATATAAGGCATGAGCGCAAATACCAGAGTCATCTGCTAAAGCGGGTAAACCGCTGGCGCTACTTGCGTGACGCGCTTTAGCAAGGGCATTCTCAACAAAAGTGTGATGGGGTTCTTGCGCTGCAGGAATGCCAAGCACTCCTTGTGGGATGACTTCAAAATTCAATGGCGCCAAGAGAGCCTGAAATTCTTTTACCTTCCCAGCATTATTAGAGGCAAGAACGAGCTTTTGCATTAACCAATGAACCCCAAAATATTACTTACTTTAGTGCTTCTATTTGTAGCTGGGTTAGCTCCCCAATACCTTGTTCAGCTAAGTCGAGAAGGGCATTGAGTTCAGGCCTCGAGAATGCTGGGCCTTCTGCAGTGCCTTGAACTTCAATCATGCCGCCTTTGCCAGTCATGACGACATTCATATCTGTATCGCAAGAGGAGTCCTCTGGGTAATCTAGATCTAATACGGGAGTGCCTTGATAAATACCAACCGAGATAGCGGCAACGCTATCAATGATCGGGTCTTGAGTCAGGACTCCACTTTTGAGTAAATGATTGACTGCATCTCGCGCTGCAACGTAAGCACCAGTAATTGCAGCAGTGCGCGTACCACCATCGGCTTGCAAGACATCACAATCTAAATGAATTGTGCGCTCACCCAAAATTTCCAGATTGAAGATGCTGCGCATTGCACGGCCAATGAGGCGCTGAATTTCTTGTGTGCGACCAGATTGTTTGCCGCGCGCTGCCTCTCGATCACTACGAGTATGAGTAGAGCGGGGAAGCATGCCATATTCAGCAGTAACCCAGCCTTCACCCGAACCTCTTTTATGTGGCGGCACCTTATCTAGAATGCTGGCAGTACACAGTACCTTGGTATCCCCAAAGGCGATCAGGACAGAACCTTCAGCATGTTTAGTAAAGGCTCTGGAAATCGTGACAGGGCGCAGGTCTTTTGGCTTGCGGCCGCTTGGACGGGTGATAGATTGGGTGCTCATCAAATTTTGCCTAAAGGTTTGGGTTGGAACAAATAAAGAATCTACAATGTCCCTATGATATCGAGCATGACTGGTTATGGCAGCGCTTCTCGCCAAGTATCCCTAGGAGCTGGTGTAGTTGCTGATCTGCAGGTGGAATGTCGGGCTGTTAATAGCCGCTTTCTGGATTTGGGATTTCGTCTTCCAGACGAATGCCGAGGGGCTGAGCCTGTTTTGCGGGAGATGGTGACCCAGAGTCTTTCTCGGGGAAAAGTCGAGTTTAGAGCGGCCTGGCGGATTAATAATAGTGGCGGTGCTGCCAAAGCCAATCCCCAAGCCCTAGGGGCCTTAAATCAGGATCGCTTAGAAGCCCTCAAGATCATGCAAGCCAAGGCACAGGAAACCTTTGCAAATGCTCGAGAGCTCAGTATTTCTGATGTACTGCGCTGGCCAGGAGTGGTTTCTGAGCCCCGCGGCGAAGAAGAAGGTTGGATTGCTGCCACCGTTGAAGCTGGCAAAGCAGCCTTAGCTGTTTTGATGGACAGTCGTAATGCAGAAGGTAGGGCCTTAGTTGGTGTTCTCACGAGCATCACTAGCAAGATGCGTGAGATTGTGAAGGTTATCGAACCTAAAGTCCCAGAATATGTAGCGCAGTACCAAGCAAAACTCACTGAACGTTTATCAGAGGCTTTGGCAGCCCAAGAACAAGGTAAAAATGTCAGCGGGTCCGGCACAGAACTGATGGAGCGTATTCGCCAAGAGGTTGTGCTCTATGCAGTACGGATCGATGTGGCAGAAGAATTTGCTCGCTTAAAAACGCATCTACAAGCAGTTGATACTGCTCTGGCTGGTAAAGGCCCCGTTGGCAAGCGTTTGGATTTTCTGATGCAAGAGCTCAACCGTGAAGCCAACACCTTAAGTTCAAAGTCTGTCTCTGAAGAGTGCACCCAGGCAGCCCTAGAACTCAAACTCTTGATAGAGCAAATGCGCGAACAAGTGCAAAACTTAGAGTAATCCGTACAATTGAATGATGACTAAGACAAACCCAAGCCCGGCATATCAAGGTAGCATGTTGATGATTGTTGCGCCATCTGGTGCAGGCAAATCTTCTTTAGTTAATGCTCTGCTACAAGCGGATGCGGGTTTGAAGTTATCTTTATCAACCACAACACGAGCACCTAGGTCAGGTGAAGTGGATGGCAAAAATTATCGCTTTGTTTCCAAAGAAGAATTCATCCAAGAGAAAGAACAAGGTCACTTTTTGGAATGGGCAGAAGTGCATGGTCATTTTTATGGGACCTCTAAACCTTGGATCGAATCACAAATGCAAGCAGGCAGTGATGTAGTGCTTGAGATCGATTGGCAGGGTGCACAACAGATTCGCAAACTTATTCCATCGGCTCAGTGGATCTTCATTTTCCCCCCTTCAATTGAAGCTTTAGAGGAGCGCCTTCGTAAGCGCGGGCAGGATGATGAAGCCACTATTGCAAGGCGTTTAGCTGCGGCACACGTCGAGCTGCTGCACGCCCATGAGGCTGACTATATTGTGGTGAATGACTCTTTCGATCAGGCTCTGGTTGATCTAAAGCATATTTTGGCAGCCAGCCGCCTGCGTTCTGGGCCTGCTATGGCCAGAAATCCAGCCCTTTTAAGACGCCTCGGGGTCTAATCAGTTATCCTATAGGTATTGAAGCTAAAGTTAAGTGAGTTCAGCATGGCCCGTATCACTGTAGAAGATTGTCTTAAAACCATCCCAAATCGTTTTGAACTGGTTTTGGCTGCGACCTATCGCGCTCGCCAATTAGTTCAAGGTCACTCCCCACGTGTTGAGTCCAAAGATAAAGCAACAGTAGTTGCGTTGCGTGAAGTTGCTGCTGGTGTGACCGACCGTGACATGTTGACCAAAGTACCTTTGTAATTTAGGAGTTCCGGTGTGGAGCTCCCTCTAGGTACAGCAAAAACATCGGAATTAGTAGGGGGGATCTCGCCCATTGAGTCCTCGTTGGGTGCTATCCAAGCTGAGTTGTTAAATACATCCTCAGATACACCCAATCATATTCATCAACCCGGCAGTTCACAATCCGTTTTGGCGTCATTGCTAGCGCAATCAAGTCGTCATTTATTCGGGCCAACCTCAGCTCCGAGTAAGCCTTTAAAGCATCAAGTCGTTTCAATTGAGAATTTACTCTCGAAACTGACTTACTTAAAGCCTGATGAAGTTGTGCAAATTAAAAAAGCGTTTCAGTTTGCAGATACTGCTCACTTAGGCCAATACCGCCATAGTGGTGAGCCTTATATTACCCATCCAGTTGCCGTAGCAGAACTCTGCGCTACTTGGCGTTTGGATGCGTCATCCATCATGGCTGCTTTATTGCACGATGTGATTGAAGATACTGGGTCTACCAATGCTGACTTAGTAGAAAAGTTTGGCACTAAGATTGCTGAATTGGTAGAAGGTCTAACCAAGCTCGATAAATTAGAGTTCCAGAGCCATGCAGAAGCGCAAGCGGAGAGCTTTCGTAAAATGTTTATGGCCATGGCGCGTGATGTACGTGTCATCTTAGTCAAGCTGGCTGATCGTACTCACAATATGCGCACTCTGGATGCAGTTCCCATGGAGAAGCGGCGCAGGGTTGCTGCAGAAACGATTGAAATTTATGCGCCGATTGCACACCGCTTAGGCTTAAATATTATTTATCGAGACTTACAAGACCTGAGCTTTCGTTATTCCATGCCAATGCGCTTTCGGGTGATTGAGGCATCGGTCAAAAGGGCGCGTGGCAATCGTAAGGAAATGATTGAAAAGATTTTGCAAACCTCGCGCTTAGCGTTTGCAAAAGTCAATCTTGAAGTAGATCTGCGTGGCCGTGAGAAAACACTCTATAGCATCTATAACAAGATGCGTATTAAGCATGTGAGTTTTTCACAGGTTTTGGATGTGTATGCCTTCCGCGTTACGGTACAAAGTATTGATGATTGCTATCGTGCACTTGGGATCTTGCATTCTCTCTACAAGCCCATGCCTGGCAAGTTCAAAGATTACATCGCCATTCCTAAGTTAAATGGCTATCAATCACTCCATACAACCCTATTGGGCCCATCAGGCGTTCCAGTAGAGTTTCAGATTCGTACGGCTGATATGCATGCGGTAGCCGAAGCTGGCGTTGCGGCACACTGGGCCTATAAAGATGGCTCACCGGATATGAGTGAAGTGCAAAATCGCGCTCATCAGTGGTTGCAATCTCTGATTGATATACAAGATAGCAGTGGCGATTCACAAGAATTTCTGGAGCACGTCAAGATTGATTTGTTCCCTGATGCAGTTTATGTTTTTACTCCTAAAGGGCAAATTAGAGCACTTCCGAGAGGGGCTACTGCGCTTGACTTTGCCTATTCCATTCACAGCGATCTTGGAAATACTTGCGTTGCAGTCAAGATTAATGGCTTGCAGCTGCCATTGCGCAGCGAGCTAAAGAACGGCGACATTGTTGAGGTGGTCACTTCAGCCAGCTCACAGCCCAACCCTGGTTGGTTAGTCTTTGTGCGTACCGGTAAAGCCCGCGCATCGATACGACATTCTTTAAAAACTAAGCATTATTCTGAATCATTACAGCTAGGTGAGCGTCTCTTAGCAAATAGCCTTCGTCAGCAAGGTGTTGATGCAGCGCTTCTGACTGCAGAGCTTTGGGAAAAACTCATTCATTGGACGGGTGATAAAACCCGCGAAGAAGCCTGTGTGAATATTGCTTTAGGTCGTAGGTCACCACAAGAGTTAGCCATTCGCCTTAAGATATTGATTGACGATGAAGGCGGCAGTGATCAGATGCGCTTAGGTGCAGTAGATTGGATAGCGGCTACCTCAGAAGCGCACCACCATCAGCGTCAGGCTATTTTGGTTGATGGCCGTGAAGGAAACTCTATTCACTTTCAGACTTGTTGTCATCCAATACCAGGCGATAACATCATTGGCTACCTCGGTAAGGGTGAGGGTTTACAAGTTCATACGAATGACTGCCCAGTTGCGCTACGCATGCTCTCAAAAGATGGCGATAAGTGGGTAGAGGTAGAGTGGGGTAAAGAAGTTCATCGTGAGTTTGAAGTAGATTTAGCGATTGACACTCGCCAAGGCAAAGGGGTGCTTGCACGGGTTGCCAGCAGTGTCACCTCTGCGGATTCAAACATCATGAATGTATCGATGGAAGATCGCTACAAGGAAGATTCAGTCACCATTCGTTTTACGATCCAGGTATACGATCGCTTGCATTTATCAAAAGTGATGCGTAGTCTGCGCACCAATCACGATGTCATGCGAGTAACTCGTACCCGAGCAGTTTAAAGTTTGCAAACTGCCTAGAGATACTCGACTGCGAGTATTTCAATCTCAGAAGGACCCGTGGGTGTTTGGATCACAACACTATCTCCCAGCCTTGCTTTAATTAATGCCTTAGCAATCGGTGATACCCAGCTCACATGATTTTTTTCAAGGTCAACCTCATCGACCCCAACAATGGTGACCACCGTTTCTTTTCCAGCTTCCGATCCCTCCAGTGGGGAGTAGGTCACTGTAGCTCCAAAGAAGACTTGTTCAGCATCCGAATCTCCATTTTTTCGGGCTGAATTATCGACAACTACGGCAAATTCCAGACGTTTATTGAGAAAGCGTATACGGCGATCAATCTCCCGTAGGCGTTTCTTGCCGTAGATATAGTCCCCGTTTTCTGAGCGGTCGCCGTTTGAGGCTGCCCAATGAACCACCTGGACAATTTCAGGCCGATCCACGTTTAGAAGCTTGAGAAGCTCGGCTTTGATGCGTTCGTGGCCAGGGGGCGTAATGTAGTTTTTCTCTTCCATGGCATAATTATGGCTGTTGCGGCTGTAGCTCAGCTGGATAGAGTACTTGGCTACGAACCAAGGGGTCGTGGGTTCAATTCCTGCCAGCCGCACCATTCTATAAGGCTCGTAGGGTGGGTGAAAATTGGAAGTTTGCGATATTCGCCCATTCTTGCGATATTTTGACATGTTTTAGATTCGGAACGCTACCTTCGGGTGGCGTTTTTTTTAACTTTTTTTTAAACAAAAAGACCCCTTGGGCAGAACCCAAGGACTCTATTCAAAACAAAAAAATGGGGGGGTTGGGGCTTAATGCGTGCCTGTATGGACGACTTCAGCCTTCCGGCGGTAGTGCCGCTTAGTGGTCGCAGAAGTGCTGTGTGAGAGCGTTTTACGTGCTTCCTCGTCACTTTCCTTGTCTGAACCCACCTTAGCCCGAATATCGTGGTCTGTGAACTTTTCAGTAATTTTGGTTTCAGCCATGACTTTTTCAACAAAACGCTGCCACATGGACTTCCATCCCGGGCATCTGCCAGTAGCTTCATTAAAAAACCCTTTGCCCCTAGCTGTGCAAAACAAGAAGGGAGACAGGCAAGGGCGGGCGGCAATCGCCTCATCAACAGCTGCCAGTAGTTCAGGACTCCACAAGTACATTGTTTTATGACCAGTCTTATGGCGTTGAATAAAGATGCCATCCTTAGCTTTATTTACGTCAGTCATAGTAAGGCGCAACAAATCACCGATTGCCATGCCAGTTAGCATCTTAATTTTGATATAGGCTTTGATGGCGTGAAAGCTGCCTTTTTGTCGATGTGAATCTACCTTCATCATTTCATCAATTTCCCAGTCCTCTATGTAACGATCACGAGGCTTTTCACTTTTGAATTTAAATTCACCCCTGAAAGGATGACGATGGAAAGCACCTTGCCCAATAGCCCATGCAATAGCTACTTGGAAAATTTCTATTTCGCGATTGGCAACAACATGACCGCCTACCATTTTCCCCTCGCTATTTTTCTTTTTAACGCTTCGAGCGGTTAAGTATTGGTTTATCAATACTGGCTGAATGGCAGTAGGCTTTAAATGACCAAAGGATTTTTTCAGATTTACAATTGCTCTGAGGGTATTCGTGCGGTGCGTTACTGAAAGCGAAGGCACTGCTTTCATGACATAAGCATCCAACAACCTTTCTACGGTACTAAAATCTGTTTTAACTTCTGTGCCGGACATTCTTGATGCCCACTCGGTATAGGCTTCTGTAAGAGTGCTTCCCAATCGGAAGGTACGCTTATTGTCCCAAAAGGATTCTTGACCTTTTGGTACTTCGTAATACAAAACATTACCTACCCACTTCCAGCGGGGAAGTAGACCTATGTTGCGTTTGATTGTGCGTTTTTTACCCATTCATCCACTCCAAGTTAAGTACTGCCTCTTGTTCATGTCCTTTACTATGAGCTAAAAGTCCAAGGGAAGATTCAACATGGGCGCGAAGGACGGCAACGCTGCCATCCGGTCGCACTCGATGTTCAATGCCCATGTGGCGAAGAGCAGCCACCTGAGTTTGGTTGCGAACCTTACCAGTTAAATCACGAACTTCATCAGCTGTTAAAAACATATTCTATACACCCATTTAAGTACTGCGGTTGCTCTTCATTTTTTGCCCTTTCCCGCTATGCTGAGCTAGGTTTGGGCTTAGCTTTTCCACGTCCCAGTCCTGACGAATCAGTATTTGACTTAAGCCATTTCAAGTACTCCTCAACGTAAAAATGGATGCGTCCATCCGGTGATTTGATGTAGTGCAAACCCTCGGCAAACTCACCCCTTGCAATCTTTGAACGAATTGCGTCTTCGGTATATCCCGATTCCGCGGCTAACTTTTGAATAGTGACTAGTTCAAGCATGGTCTTAACCCTTCCATAGAAAATGAAATAAATGTGCCAATACGTACAGCACCGTTAGAAGTATTACCCACTTGAAAAACCTTTGGTCACGCTTGTCTTGCTGCGCTTGGCGCACAAAAGCTAGGCGTTTTCTGAACTCGAGGTCGTCACGCACTAAATTTTTCATGCTGCCTCCAGTTCTTTGTGAAATTGATAGGACGTAATCTCCGGGAACTTGGCAGCCATATTCACCACGATGGCTTTAGGAGCCATTAGGTGCTGCGTCATCTTTAATGCTTGGTCTACGCTGTTGGGCACAAACTTGGGGGCGCGACGCATCCACCAGTTCTGAGCTTTAGTTTTTGCCCAGCCATCGTGATCAAGGCAGACATACTCATTGACCGACTGCAATCCACAGCGATAGGTCACCTTTAAGGTGTGCTTACCGGACTTGCCTAAATGGCTGGTGTAATCCACGCGGTCAACATTTAGTGTGACTGGCGGCACATCAATGGATAGCAATGCACCTTCGTGGTGGTATTCATTGGTGATGCGCTCAGGTTTAGGAAACTCGTGCTGGCAATCAGGGCAAGTCAAAGTCATGATGGGAACCATCAGGTTGCAAGAAGGGCATTCCTTGACTGGGATTTCACCAGCTTCGCCTTTGTTCTTTCTGCGTCCTTCGACCTGATCAATAAAGCCATGGCGCATGATGTTGCCGCCAAAGTCGAGCACCAAGCAATCAGTCTTAGTGGAATCTAAGCGCAAGCCACGACCAACCATCTGTACATACAGACCGGCTGACATAGTAGGGCGTAGCATGACCACCGCATCAATGGCTGGGTAATCAAAGCCAGTAGTCAGGATGGAGCAATTCACAAGGGCTTGTGTGCGACCAGTCTTAAAGTTATTGATCTGCACATCACGCTCGGTATTACCCATATCACCGGACACATAACCGCAAGCAATTCCGCGACGCTTCAAAGCTGCGCAGATTTGTTTAGCGTGCTCTACCGTTACAGCAAAGATAAGCCAGCTGTTTCGCTGTTGGCAACGCTTAACGATTAAATCAGCGTGCTGCTCAACTAAACGCATGGCAGACATACGTTCACCCAGCTGACCCAAGTTAAAGTCACCACCGACCTTTTTGATGCCTTCAAGGTCAACATTGACGCCATTGCGTGAAGTCAGCTTGCAGAGGTAGCCTTGCTTAATCAGGTCAGCCACATTAGCTTCATAACAAATGCCATCAAATAAAGCACCATCGCCTTCATGCAATGAGCCGGAGTCCAATCTAAATGGTGTGGCGGTCAAGCCAATCAATTTGGTAAAGGGGTTGGCAGCAATGGCTGAGTCAAGCAACTGGCGATACATACCGTTATCGCTATGGGGGATGAGGTGAGCTTCATCAACAATGATTAAATCAAAGCGATTGTGAAACTCAGGTCTTTTATAGATGCTCTGAACTGATGCAACTGTAATCTGACTGAGCTGGCGCTTACCAAGACCAGCCGAGTACACACCCACCTTGGCATGTGCCCATATGTTTTTTATGGCTTTCGCATCTTGGGCTACTAGTTCCTTCACATGGGTCACTACCAAGATGTGTGTGTTCGGGTGCTCGGTACAAGCGCGGCGAATAAACTCCGCAAGAATGACCGACTTACCGCTACCAGTAGGAGTCACCACTAATGGTGCTTTCTTACCGGCAGCAAACCAGTCATAGATGGAGTTAATAGCGTCAGTTTGGTATGGTCGTAGTTGCATTTTGTGTCAGTCTTTCCTGTATGAGTGCGTCGGTAATGGTGTTGAGCATGCTGCGTACTTCTGAAACGGTTTCAAGTGATGGTGGTTTTTTAAAGAGCAACATCACTTGCTGGGTGACATAGCTAAATTCATAATTGGTTAGGTCTTCCGGTGTCATACAAGACCATCCTCCTCATCCTCAAAGAAAGATAAGTAGTCAGCCAACTCTTGCAACTCGGCTGTCTTGAGGTTTGCTTGCAGCTGCTCAACTGGCACAGCAACTGGGTTGCCATACTGGTCAATAAAACGCTTAGGTTCTTGATTCATCGTGCTCTTTCTATTTGCGGTACTGCTCTTGAACTACACGTTTAAGGGCTACGTATTGACCACGCTTGGTATCAGCGGCAACGGTGAGTGGGGCGGTGACCTTTGACTGAACGCCATCAGTGACATGGGTATTAATGCCCATCTCTTTGAAAACGTGCTCAGGCAGATGGCTAGTCAACGAGCGTGCAATCTTGCGTAGGGCTTTGGCTTTTTTCTGATTCATGACTGGCTCAAAAGGGAATCGATTTGTCTTCAATAGCCATTGGTGCTGGGCTACTGCTAATCACTTTGGCTGCAAAGTTGCGCTTTAAATCAGCAACCATCGGATCAAGTACCACGCTACGGCGAGCCACAATCAACTCTTCGCTGCTGAACTTTGGAATGTCTTCATCAAGTGAGTGGTTCTCTGACACATTGGCAAACTGCCCGCCAGTGGTTTTGTCTTGGTACTTAATCCATAGGTTGTCACCATCAATGGCTTCTGCGTAATTGATTAAGGCTGGGATAAAGAGGTGTGACTTGCAACCAAGGCGTTGCTCTTCAACCCGCAATGGACGGTTATGTAGACCACAGTTCCACTTACCATCTTCAATCGGCGTGGAGTGAATACATGTGCGGCAGTTCTTGTCCGGTACAGCGTCGGTATGGCAGACGTGCTTATGGTCGCAGAACTTACATTCAAACCATGCTGGGTCGTTGCTGACACCAATGAGTGGTTCATTGGCATCAATAATCTTTTCGGCTCTAGCTTTGCATGAAGTAAATACCTCAGGCATGTGGTGAACCCACTCGCTATACAGCTCATCGGTGTTTTTGTTTACGGCTAAATACAATGCGCGAGTGAGTTCGGCAAAGCCCATATACATCTGCATTTGTGTGTAATGCTCGGGCTTTGCTTTCTCAACACCGCTTTTCTTTAATTCATTAAAACTCTTTTCGCCATGGGTTTTAAATTCCACGATTGCCCATGTCTTTGGTGCTTCAGGTAATCCAAGCGCAACTCCGTCAGCTGAGCCAGCAAGGTGACCCTTGTGCCCAGTCCAACGAAACTGCTGCTTTGTGTCAGGGTCGCGGTCTAACACTTCCACGCCCATGCCACGCAGCTCTTCTAAAAATAATTCCTCTTCCCGATGCCCACGCAAAAACAAGCGGAGCATTCTGCCATCAAAAGTAGGGGACGTTGCCCAACGGAAGCTGTACCAAAGTGCTCGGTCACAAGGCTTACCTAGTTCTGAACAACCCAAATGTGGACGACGATAGTTATCTGCACGCTTTTCATGAAAGCGCACAATGGCAGCAGCTGTAGTGTGGGTGTTAAGGGGTTCCGGAATTTTGGGCATTACTGTTCCTTAGATTTTGAATTTGGGAGCGCAAGTAACGTCGACCACAACGTCTGTGGTGTAGCCGTTAATCTTGCGTTTGGAATACAGCATTACCGCCCGCATACCGTTGGACTCACATTCCCCGATGCCGTTAATAACTTCTTGACGACCCATGGGTTGTACTTCTTTGTCCAAAATCAATACTTGGTTTGGTAACTCTTTGTCAGACGTTCTACTGGTACTGCATGCTGCTAACAACGATGCTGCGGCTACTAAAATGATCAGTTTTTTCATGTGCCTCTCCTGTTAAGTGGGTGCCGGGTTGTCGTATCCCACCCCGGCGAATGGGCGTGGAGGGTACACCTACGACTGGCGCGGAACAAAGTTAAGCTGCGCTACGTTTCCAAGGTGGTACTGATGCAGATGCAGCGTTTGCAGCATTCGCAATCACAGCCGAAGTAGTCGCACGAGGTGTGGCTGGCGCGGCAGTGTTGCTTTCTGATGCAGAGATGTATGTCTTAATGCGGTTCTGAGGGGCATAACCATTCGTGCTTTCCTCAATCTGCAAATCAATAACAACTGGGATGTTGTGGAGGTACTCGGACTGCTGAACATTGAGTACACCTACAGCGCGACATAAAGTTGATAGGTCACGCTTTGCAGCAGCTTCCGCTTTCGGGCTAGGATTGCGAAAGTTAATACGCTGCCAAATCTTGCGGTTGATAAATTCACCTTCCGCAATTTCAAATACCAATTCCAAGTACTCACCAGTACCAGCCTTGGTAGGCTTGACCTTAGAGTCAACAATGGTGGCGAGGTATTTGCCTACTGGCAGTACATCAAAAGATGGAGATGGGTCATATGTTGAAGCGTCAAAATTTAAAATAGCCATGATGTGTAAGTCCTTTTTAAGTAAAGTGATAAGTGTTGTAGTTACAGTGCGATTGCTTCGGCAAATGCAGACCATTCAAGCGGGATGCTCTCAGGCAAACCAAAGCGGTTTTTGGCGAGATACGCCGGTTTCTCGGTGGTATAAATCAGGCGTTCACCGGTCGTGATACCTCTACTCACCGTTTTGTTAAAACCAACGTCGTCCTTCTTGACGATGGTTTTAAAGTTGGCAAACAACACAGCGTCACACCACTCTTGAACAAGAGCTGAGCTGCGTGCTTGAAGTTTGGGTTGATAGCGGTCATACGGCTCAACTTCAGGTGAATCAAAGCGTTTGATTTCTGAGTGAGCAATCAAAATGACTGCCATATTTTTGCTGTCGCGTAAGGCGTTAAGACCTTCCAATACATTGCGCCAGTACTCGGCAGCAATCATGGCTCCCTTGCCATATGCCAAATCCTTTTGGTCATGCTTGGCATTGATGTCAGTCCATATCAGGTTGTCCAACCAGTCGAGCGAGTCAAGCACAACGGTTTGAAACTTATGGTCTTCGCTATACAAAGAACTAATCGCGTCAAGTACATGCTGAAAGGCAGTTGCTAAAGGGAAGTGCTCGCTCTTGATAGAGCCAAGACCATCTTCGGTTAGGATGAAGATTGGATTAGGTGCACCAGCACCAAAGGTGGTCTTACCTAAACCATGAGAACCGTAAATCAACACGCGTGGTGCTTTAATGCCGGTGGATTTTTGAATGGATGCAAGGTTAAATGCCATGAGATTTCTCCGGTTAGGCTGTTCTTAAAATTTGGACTTCATCGTCCGTAATCACAGTCTTGTAGCTTTTTTTGCCCCAAACACTGGATAGCTTTGCGCAGACGCCGCTGCGAATTTCGTGAGCTTTGTATTTGCCTAATGGAATGCGCACGCAATCGCCGGGTGCAGCTGAGTAATCGATGTGCTTGTCATAGTGCTCACGTAACTCGCCATAGACGCGATCAGTGACTTCGCGCTTTTTCTTTTTGGGAGCAACTTCTAAAGCGCCAAACTCCTCGCCAGTGGGGCTGATGACTTTGAATTGGCACTTGGTGATATTGAGTAATCGAATAGCGTCCTCAATAGCTTTGATTACAACTTGAGGGGTAGTCTTTGTCATTTCTCTGTCCTTTAGATAAATGGTTTGATTTCCACCGATGTTTTGGCGGGCTTGATGGTGATAGCGGGGGCAATAACTCTCCATGCTTCGACTTCGTTATTGCGGAGGTACTTGGCTGCGGTTTGGTCAAGTTCGGTTTTGATGCGCACAGGGCGCATTGCGTCCGGCAAGCGAGCACTGAGTTCAATCAGAGCTGGCATGTCGGCGTGATAAATCATCTTGCTAGTGATAACTACGGTGTCGCCTGAGTCGAGCATGTGTGACTGACGGCTCTCAGGCTTAGAACCTAAGCGAGCAATCAGCAACTCTTCAGCTTGAATGCGCTGGCGATTGGCTTCAACTTCCAATGCTTTGGCTTGAACCAAGCGATTGACGAGGGTTTCAACCGGTAAATCGTTAACGTGAACCATGATGTATGTCCTTGATTTGATTAAATAATTTGTCTATAGATAGCTGTTATGTGCGAATCACAATTCGTAGTTAAACAAAAAGGGACGGTTCGCGGTAATTAGCAAAACGCTTGATGCATGTACTACCAATTCCCAGCTCAATACTTTTAGGGTCAGTCAGGGTGCGTGAACAAACTGAGCAGCGTCCAGTAGCACGACCAATTTCTTTAACTGCATCAAGACCGCGAACTTCAACGTCTTTCAAGATGGCAACAACTGAGTCAGGGCACTTGGCTAACTTGCTCAAGATTCCATCTGCATTGATAACGCCATAAGTTCCCATACCAAATACTGGGTTAACTACGCCAACGACACCGGAGCCAAATAGAACCAGCTTGCATTGACCAAGGTGTAATGTCAGGTTCTGATTTTTAACTAGGGCGTAGAGCTTAGGAAGGGCGATAGGGCGCACAACTTGCGCTTGATGAGGGATAGACCACTTAATCAAGTTGGTAGCAAAGTTGGCTTGTTTCTCGCTTACAAATCCACCATACTGGTCAAGTGTGGTGGCAAGGTTCAAGCAGATTTGGGCTTTCCCACTAGCGAAACTGTCCTGTCTGTTTGCATAGTGGTTAGCTGCTTGAATGAGGCTGTGTTGATCAATCTGCATAAAGTTCTCCTGTCGGGTTAGTTTGTGGCGGTCTTTGCCCACAACTCGATTTTATAGCTGTTTTGTGCGAAACGCAATACCTTCTGATAAAAAAAGTATAAAAAAGGGAGTTTTCGCCTGAAACCCCATTGTTTATATAGAAAATATTTTTTTTCATGGCTTAAAGTGATGAAGGATTCCACGTGGCTGAATCCACAAGACCGGCTGAATATGGCTAATGAAGACGTCTTCAAGGTATTCCGTTAGTTCAGGAGCCTTCAAAATCTTGTATTGAAACTGGGTGTAGCCGGGCATGGCAATTCCTAGAACTTGAACCGGCGAGAAACCTTCAACCATTTCGTTAGGGTTAGGGCTTTGAAGCGTTATAAGTGCTAGGCGATGTAAGGCAAGATTAGGTTCAATCTTTTGCTCCCCAATAAACATCAACCAACCATCACGAGGGCTGCCGCTTGTTCTGTCCTGAATCGCAAAAGCCCTTGCACCAACATCGTAGGGTGCTGCGACTTTACTAGGCATTCCACCATGATCCAAGACCTTTACGTTAAAGCCATCAGACGTATAGGAGCGAATCCCAATCATGCGGACTTCATCTTTTACATCGTAGCCAACTTGACGCATCACTTCGGTCGTTGGAATGTTAAATACTTCAGCAAGTCTAGTTGCATCCTTCAGGGATACTTGACGTCTACCATTAATCATATGGCTAACTGCTGCGGTATCCATGTTGAGTTCTTGCGCAAGTTTGGTTTGAGTTAACTGGCGTTCTTGAAGTTGCTTTCTAAACCACCAAGATGTTGCGTTACTGAGTTCGCGAGAACGCTCTTCGTTCATTCGCTTTTCCATACGTTCACGCTCAAACTGCTTAAGCCTTTCAGCTGCTTCAGGGTCTTTGGCTAGTGCCTCTTCCCTAGCGCGAGCTGCGGCTGCTTGTGACTTGATATAAAGTTCACGAGCATCCTCGGGCATAGCTGCTAATTTCTCTTGACGCAAACGATGTAAAGATGCACGCGTAGATTCACGCTTCATCTGAATTTTTGCATCAACTTGCTCTAACACTTCAGGCGTTAGGGTTAGGTTAAGTGACTTACTGGTGGCTGCAATTTGTTTTGAGGTGCGATTTGTAATGGCATCACTGATGTAATCAGCATTCATCTTCTTTTCAAGCTCTTCAATACGCTTGAGTGCTTCCTCTAATGCATCTTGCTTTGACAAGCCTAGGGCAGAGGAGAGCGCTTTGTTGCTTGAATCATTTGATGGAACATCTGCATTAGTCACACGACTAGTTTCGATATGTGCACTTCCATCTTTGCGAGTCGATACTTTTTTAACCTTTAATGGTTTGGAATTTGTTGTTCCTCCAACAAACATCATCATCGGTTCATTCTTTTTCGGCATCTTTTTAACTTTTTTACTGTTCTATAAAAATATTTTTTGAGTACAAAAACATACCCAAACAAATCAAGACGAATACTTCCGTTAACATGTTGCGTTATTAAGAACAAAATGTCAACAATGATTTGTCATAAACGCACAAAACACCTATAATTGGGCTTTCCAATGTGTTAAATAGAGGTTTTATGGCAAAGCAAATTCATCATCTTGAACCCGCCAGCAAGATTGTTTCGATTTTTGGGGGATGCCGAGCCTTGGCTACCACCTTAAAAGTCTGTCCTAGCACGATTAGTCGCTGGTCTACTAGTAACGAGCAGCGTGGCACTGACGGCAAGATTCCGCAAAAGTACTGGGGTCAAATCATTATTGCTGCCCAAGATATTGGCAAAACCGTCACTTTATCGGATTTGAGTGGTCTAACTGATAGCCAATTTAACTAGCACTTCTTATTGTGATTATGACAAAACAGCTTATGGATTACATGATTTAAGAAACTCTTTATCTATGCCGGGTCGTTATTCCTAGTTTGATCGACTAGGGGTCGTAATCGCCTCTCCTGTCCCGATTCTTCGACCCGGCACCCTATTTGATTGGACGGACATTTTTGATAGATAAGGACAGGCAACACTTACATGCACTATGAATCAGCAGAATCTATCGCCAAAGCATTGGGTAATGCACGTAAGTCCGGTACTGGTTGGTCTTGCCGTTGCCCAGCGCACGACGATCGCAACAACAGCCTGTCTGTATCGCAAGGCAAAAAACAAAATGTGGTGGTGTGTTGCCACGCTGGTTGTGCACAAGACGACGTTATTAATGAACTCAAGATAAAAGGTTTATGGACTACCAAACCCAAAGCTGCTCCCATCGATAGCGGAGTCGCGATTAATTACGACACCTTAGGCAAAAAAGGTGAGGTGAGTGATAAACCACCAGTAGTAGTGCAACCCAAAATTGTGGCGACCTATCCCTATACCGATGAGAACGGTGTAGTGCTTTACGAATGCGTGCGCTATGAACCTAAAGACTTTCGCCAGCGCAGACCATTAGATAACGGTGGTTGGGTATGGTCACTTAAAGACGTGATCAAAGTTCCTTACAACTTACCGATGGTCTTACTTGGCATTCGCAATGGCGATGTGATTTATATCGTTGAAGGTGAGAAGGATGTAGAGGCTGCAAAGTCTATTGGTTTAGTCGCAACATGTAACCCGATGGGTGCTGACAATGGGTCAGGCAATAAGTGGCTAAAACATTGGGGCGAAATCTTTGATGGGGCAGAAGTGGTTATCGTGCCTGATCAAGATGAACCCGGTATGCGTCACGCCAATTGGGTACGCAGCACCTTAGTAGGTCACGCAGCCAATATTTATATAGCCAATCCAACTACTGGCAAAGATTTAGCCGATTGGATTGGAGCTGGCGCGGGTACTACGCACATCGAAGAGGCTACCAAAATTTTTGATAGTCCTGGTGATGAGCAACTGACAACAGCAATAGAGATTAAGCCCAATCTATTTTTGCGTGTCGATGAGCTGATTGAAAACATTAAACCGATTGACTGGCTCATTGAAAACTTTGTCGAAACCGATTCTTTAACGCTGGTGTATGGCGCTCCCAGCTCAGGCAAATCCTTTTTAACGATTGACTGGGCAATGAGTGTGGCGACTGGCACTAAGTGGTTAGGCAAACACGATGCCCAGCAAGGTGGGGCTTATTACATTGCTGCTGAGGGCTTGAACGGCATGAGTCGACGCTTTCGGGCATGGACTTTGGGTCGCAACATCTCCATTAAGGGTGCACCGCTGTATCAATCCTCGCGGGGCATTCAGGTACTCGATGAAGATACCGTCGACTTTATGGCGAGCGAGATTGAGCAAATCGCGCTGAGCACCGGCATGCCACCACGCATTGCAGTCATTGATACGGTGGCACGTAGCTTTGGCGATGGGGATGAGAACTCCACAGCTGATATGAGTCGCTTTATTCAAATCGTGGATGACAAAATCCGCAAACGCTTTCGGATAACGGTGGTGCTAGTTCACCACAGCGGACACGAGGGCACACGCGCTCGGGGTTCATCGGCACTAAGAGCTGCGGTTGATGCTGAGTTTGGCGTGGCTAAAGATGCCTCATCCAACGTCACCATTATTTGTACCAAGATGAAAGAGGCTGAGATAGCACCGGATGTGATGCTCAAGATTCGCGGCATTCCATTAGGAATCATGGATGCCAAAGGGCATGAAGTCACTGGTGGTCTGTTAGTTGAATCCGATGATTTGATTAATGCTCGCGTTGCGCAGCGTACTAAAGACGACCCCATCCTCGCTCATGAGGTGTTAGCCATCCTCGATAGAGGTTGGTTATCCATACGTGATCTACAAAAAGCACTCGATTGCCCTAAACGCCAAGCTGAAAACGCACTTAGTGGTTTGCGTAAGTACGGATTTGTCGGCAAGGATGCAGTTACTCAAGAAGGTAAGGATGCCTTGTCTCGCACTGGGCATCAACTTTTACAAAACGATAAGCCAGTTTGGCAAAGAACAGGAGTTAGCAATGCAGCAAATAACGAAGTTAGTACAGATATTTATGAACGCTTGGGCACACCTCCAGCACATGTTATTGCGAATGGCTCAGCAGCTAGTCATCTGCAAGTACTGGATAACTGGGATAACGACGACGTTTTATGAGAAATGGAAAAAACGCAATGTCAAAAAAATCTGAATTAGACGCACTTGATGATGAGCGTGCGTTTGCATTACGCAAGGCACATCATCCAGCGCAACAGCATTTAATTAATCGCAGCCGGATTCGGATAGGTGAATACGTGCTGTCTCAATCCTCGGACAGGGATCGGGTGCTGATTTTTACGCAACAAGGTGAGGGGGGTTCTTTTCCAACTAAACAGCTTGAGGGTTACATCAAATGGTTCTTTCAAAAGCATTTTTAGTGTCCCACTTAGAGCGGGACAGCACCCAAAATGAGTGTCTCACCCCTAGCGGGACAGAGCGGGACACTACCCGCAAACCCAATAAGTACGGCGTTCTACTGTCCCGCACCGAGCGAGACACTGTGAACCGGTCACTGTCCCGCTGTCCCCCTCTCTATAGAGAGGGACAGTGCCGGGACATCGCATGGGACAAGGATGAGTGCAATGATTAATGTGAACCTGACTTTGCCTTTTCCACCCAGTGGCAATCACATGTACAAGCACACAAGGCAAGGTCATCACTACCTTACGCCAATTGCTCGCGAGTACTACAAGTCTGTTGCCCTGATTGTTCACCGCCATTGTGGTTCTCTTGAATTAGCCACGCCATTAGAAGTGACTTGCACTTTGTTTCCACCGGATAAAAGACGACGTGATTTGGATAACGCTTGGAAAGTTGTTGGCGATGCTTTGACCAAGTGTGGCTTTTGGATGGATGACAAGTGGATTCGCAAACTCACTTTGCAATGGAGTGAGGTGCAGACTCCCGCTGTCGCCAGTCTTTTTATTGGCAACTACGTTGAGAAAGAGACAACACTATGAGTGAGTCACAACCAATTAAACCCAAACAAAAGCGCGTGATTCTTGCGGTCAATGAGCGTGGCATTCGGATTGGTGAAGACCATCAGAACGCTAAGTTGAGTAATGAACAAATCGATCGCATTCGTGACTTGCATGAAGACCACAACTTAACGTATCGGCAGCTTGCTGCCATGTTCAGCGTGTCCTTTTCCATGATTGCGGGTGTTTGCCAGTACCGAAGACGCGCTCAAACCCCCTTTGGATACAAGACATTGAGGATTGATGATGAGCAAGAGTAAAACGCAACAAGCCCAACCGATTTTCGAGACAGTGACGATCAATCTCGAGTCACCCACACCAGCATTGCCTGTTGTCAGTGGCAAACAAAAATCATTAGCCAATCTAAAGAAGGGCAACAGCAGAGCGGGTATACCCAATAAAAATACCAAAGCGATTAAGGAAATGATTCTTGGTGCACTAGAGGATGCTGGTGGTCAAGATTATTTGTTAGGTCAAGCGACAACGAACCCTGTTGCGTTTATGGGTTTGATTGCCAAGATACTGCCAGCTGAAGTGAAGAATCAAATGGAAGGTGGAATTGTTGTGCATTTCACGACAGGGGTTCCACGTGAATAAAGCAACACCAGCGACAGTTCGCAGCGGGTTTAATTACTTTCCAAGAGATTGGCAACGCGAATGTCATCGCAAGATGGCACGTTTTACTGTTCTAGCTCTTCACAGGCGAGCGGGTAAGACTGAGTTGGCATTGATGGAGCTGCTTGATCATGCCATGCGCTTTGATAAAGACCTTGGCATGTTCTTTTACGTGGCACCTTTTCTCAAGCAAGCTAAGGCAATTGCTTGGCAAAGGTTAAAGCAACGTATTGAACCATTGCGTCAGCTTGCCATGGTGGACATCAATGAGAGTGAACTATCAGTCAAGTTTAAAAACAATGGCGCAATGATCAGAGTCTTTGGCGCAGATAACGGTGAAGCCATGCGCGGAGTCCGGCTCGATGGCTGCGTGATTGACGAGGTGTCGCAGATTCGTAAAGAAGTGTGGGATGACGTGATTCAACCAGCCACATCAGACCGCAAGGGGTGGTGTTTGTTCATTGGGACGCCACAAGGAGTCAACTTATTCTCAGAGCTGTACTTTAAAGCGCAGAACACACCGGACTGGCACAGCGCTAAATACACCGTTTATGACACTCACTCCATTGATGCCGATGAAGTAGAGCGCTTACGCCGAGATATGAGTGAAACCTCATTCTCACGCGAGTATCTGTGTGACTTCTCTGCTGCTGGTGATGACCAGCTGATCTCACTATCGGATGTGGAGAGTGCAGCTCAGCGTATCTATAAACCAAACGAGATGGACTATGCAGCCAAAGTGCTCGGTGTTGACCCAGCACGCTTTGGTGATGACCGCAGCGTTATCTTTCCACGTCAAGGTATGGCTGCATTGCAACCTGAGGTCTATCGGGGATTAGACAACATGGACTTAGCCAGTCGAGTGGCTGCCAAGATTGAGAGTTGGAAACCCGATGCAGTGTTTATTGATGCTGGTAATGGATCGGGTGTCATCGACAGACTACGCCAGCTTGGCTATGACGTGATTGAGATTCACTTTGGTGGCAAATCCCTTGATCCGGGATACCTGAACAAGCGAGCAGAGATGTGGTTCTTGATGGCTGACTGGCTTAAGACCGGAGCCTCGATACCCAATCTTGTTGACCTTAAGCAAGACTTAGCTGCTCCCATCTTTTGGTATGACAGCGCTGGTCGCAAGCAGCTTGAACCTAAAGATGACATCAAAAAAAGGGGATTGCCATCCCCCGACTTAGGCGACGCATTGGCTTTGACCTTTGCTCAGCCGATAGCCAAGAAGGCAGAAATCGACATGTACCGCAAGCAATTTCAAAAAGAGCGTGAGTACGACCCATTTAACACTAAGGAAATGACATGGAGAACTTAAAGAGAATCGCGCAAGGCTTAAATGTGCAGCCATTGCTAGACAAGATAGCTACCAAACCTAGCCTGTGGGATGAGATCACCATTCGTCAAGATTACGAGGGTAGTGCTCACCATGACACTAAATGCATCATCTTGCGTGGCTCTAAAACCTTTTCACAACACGATGTGCAAGAAGACTTAGGGTCATACGACTATCCCTACATTGAAGAGTTGATGCCACAAGTGCAACAACTCCTTAAGCCCACTTTGTTAGAGATGGGTATTGAAGAGCTAGGTCGAGTGATGGTTGTTGAGCTTGCAGCCGGTGGCTCCATTGATGAGCACATTGATGAAGGTGCGTATGCCCAGCACTTTGAACGCTTTCATGTGGTGCTCAGCTCGCAACAGGGAAACATCTTCACTTGTGGTGGCGAACAAGTACATATGCAACCCGGTGATCTGTGGTGGTTCAATCATCACAAACCTCATAGCGTAGTCAATCACAGCAACGCTGGAAGAGTCCACATCATCATCGATGCAGTGCGCGTACCTCAATCTTCCAAAGCTACATTTGAACCATTGCATGGCATCCATGAGATTTCTTATGAAGCTGGTCTTAAGGATGTCGGCGAGTTGTTAGAGCAACACTGGCATGAAGTAGCAAAGAATAAGGGAATCATGATTCTCAAACCGGATACCCCAAGGTATTTGGCGATGGAGAAAGCAAATATGCTCTTGATCCTTGCTGCTTATGAGCATGGGCAAATGGTGGGCTACTCACTCAACATTGTGGGCAACCATCTGCACTATGCAGACCTTATGTATGCACATAACGATTTGCTGTTCTTGCATAAAGATTATCGCAATACCCCGATCGGTTTGAAGTTGATACGACAAACCGAAAAGGCAGCTAAAGAAAGAGGAGCGCGACTGATGTTATGGCATGCAAAAGAAGGCACATCGCTCGACAAAATTATGCCGCGCCTAAAGTATTCCGTTCAAGACATTATGTATTCAAAGGAGCTATAACATGGGAGTTTCCGCAGCCGTTGTTGCCGTTGCATCCGTTGCAACCGCATATACAACTTATCAAAATGGTCAAGATGCAAAAGCTGCACAGCAGCAAGCATTGCAACAATCCAAAGCTAATGCTGATAAGACCGCAGCAATGCAAGAGCAAGAAATTAACAAAGCTAACGCTAAGCAGCCTGACACTGTAGCAATGATGTCTAGCAATGCTGCGTCTGCTCGGGGTGGTGAATCCGGAACGATGCTCACTGGCACTAGCGGTATTGATCCATCTACATTGAACTTAGGCAAGAACACCTTGCTTGGTGGTTAATCATGGGTGGCTCTAGCGGTGGTGGATTTGTTGGCAGCATCATGAGTGCAGTCGCTGATGTAGTGAACACAGTCACTGGTGAAGATGGTCAACAAAAGCAAGCTACTGACAATGCAACTACTGATAACTCAGTGGCTGACCCTGTAGATAACCGAACACCGGAGCAAATCGCTGCTGACAATGCAGCAGCCGATGTAAATGCTGGCAATGCTAATCCGGAAACTAAAAAGAAGTCAGAAGGCAAAGCATTGCCGGGAGCATTGGGAAGGGATGAGTAACTTATGAGCGAATATAACGGCGACGGACAGTCCAATAAACTGTCTGACCATCGCGATAAGCTCTACACCCGCTGGGGTGCGCTTAAATCTGAGCGTGCCTCATGGGTAACGCACTGGAAAGAAATCAGCGACTACTTGTTGCCACGTAGTGGTCGATTCTTTATTCAAGACCGCGATAAAGGCTATCGCCGTCACAACAATATTTATGATTCCACTGGCACAAGAGCGCTACGCGTTCTAGCAGCGGGAATGATGGCTGGCATGACCAGCCCAGCACGTCCTTGGTTTAGATTGGGGATTGCTGACAAAGACTTGATGAAAAATCATGCAGTCAAAGTTTGGCTCAATGAAGTCACGCGCTTGATGCTCGAAGTCTTTTCTAAAGGCAACACTTATCGGGCATTGCATCACATGTATGAAGAGCTAGGTGCTTTTGGTACTAGCGCCAGCGTGGTAATGGACGATTACAACGATGTTATTCGACACTACCCACTGACTACTGGTGAGTTTGCCATTGCCACAGACTATCGTGGTCAGGTTAATACTCTATATCGTGAATTTCAAAAGACGGTAGCCGAAGTCGTTGGTGAGTTTGGTATTAATAACGTCAGCTCTACTGTCAAGAATATGCATGACAGAGGTAGCCTTGATCAATGGGTGACCATTGTGCATGCGATTGAACCTCGTATTGATCGCGATGTCACTAAAAAAGACGATAAGAACATGCCGTATTCGTCATGCTACTTTGAACTCAATGGTGAAAAGAACCAGTACTTACGTGAGTCAGGCTTTAAAGTCTTCCCAGCATTGTGCCCACGCTGGACAACTAGTGGTGGTGACATCTACGGTAATAGTCCGGGCATGGAAGCACTAGGCGATATTAAACAGCTCCAGCATGAGCAGCTGCGTAAAGCACAAGGCATCGATTACAAGACAAAGCCGCCATTGCAAGTACCAACTTCGATGAAAAATCGCGATATTGAAACCTTGCCGGGGGGTATTTCATTTGTAGATTCCACTGGCAGCACTCAAGGAATCCAAACTGCGTTTGAAGTCAACATCGATCTTTCGCATTTGCTAATGGATATTCAGGATTGTCGTGGTCGTATTGAGAAAACCTTCTACGCTGACTTGTTCTTGATGCTGGCAAACCAAACCGATACCCGCATGACGGCAACTGAAGTGGCAGAACGTCATGAAGAGAAGCTCTTGATGCTCGGTACGGTGATTGAGCGTCTTCAAAATGAATTGCTAGACCCACTCATTGAAATGACGTTCAATCGCATGCTCGATGCTGGGATTGTGCCTCCACCTCCTGAAGAGTTACAGGGCATGAGCCTTGATGTGGAGTTCGTATCCATGCTGGCACAAGCTCAAAAGGCAGTATCGACCAATGGTATTGACCGATTCATGGGCAACTTAGGGGCTGTTGCGCAGTACAAGCCTGAAGTGCTTGACAAATTTAATGCTGACAAGTGGGCAGACATCTATTCCGATGTACTAGGCGTTGATCCGTCACTAATTAAGTCAGATGAAGATGTTGCAGCAATTCGGCAACAACGTGCTAAAGCGCAACAAGATGCACAGCAACAACAACAGATGGCACAAGGCGCTCAAACCGCTCAAACGCTCTCACAAGCAGATACCTCCGGACAAAATGGACTCACTGACGTGATGAACATGTTCTCCGGCTACAACTCACCATCCGCAACGGAGATTAAATAATGGCATTAGTAAACATGGCAATTGCCGATGAGGCGCCTGAGAGTTATGAAGACAATCCTTATGGCTACGGTCTTTGTATTCGGCTAAACCCCAATCAATCAGCAGCTCTTGGAATTAGTACACCTCCACCGGCTGGAACAAAGATGATGATTCATGCCATGGCAGTAGCAACTCGTGTAACCGAAGAAGCCGATTTGGAAGAGGGTGGCGAGAGTGCAGAAAAGGAAGTCTATCTTGAACTGCAAATTACCGATATGCAAATTGATGCACCGGGTAATACCAGTGCAAAAGAAGATGCAGCCACGATGTTGTACGGCGAGTAGTGCGCGTACCTAACATGTACAGAGATAAATTTGCATCATGAGTTATAGCGATCCGCTCGATCTAAGGGGTCAGGAAAAGGCGAAAGCCGAAACTGACGAAGTCAGAAAACTGACTCTTCAGACCGAGCAAGAAGATTTTAAATGGCTTATGGGCAGCAAAAGAGGTCGACGCATTGTGTGGCGACTACTTGAGCGGACTGGCGTGTATCGCAGTTCATTTACCGGCAACTCAGAAACCTTCTTTAGGGAAGGGCAAAGAAATGTTGGGCTGATGCTTATGGCACAGATTAATGAACATGCACCCGATCAGTACGCGTTAATGCTAAAGGAGCAAACAGATGTCAAACGAAACAATGATGACGGACGCCGCAACGACCACTGAAGGCGCGAGTGCATCACCAACTACTGCTGAAGTTAGTTCTCCAGCGGTAGCGCAACAAGCCGAGGGTACTTTGGTTACTTCGGATCAGCAGCAAACTGCGGATCAGAAGACCAGTTCGGATAGCACCTTAACGCCTGATGGTAAAGATGCCAAGGATGGTAAGAGTCAAGATGCAGCCAAGCAGACTGCTCCTGAAAAGTATGAGGATTTTACGATTATGGAAGGGGCTACTGTTGACCCGGAAGTAACGGATTCCATTAAGACTGTCGCTAAAGAATTGAACCTATCCCAAGCACAAGCGCAAAAGTTAGCTGACCTAGCCGCAGAGCGTTCCAAGGTAATTGGAGGCAAGCAAGCCGAAGTTCTGCAAAAAGCTCGGGTTGAATGGGGTGAGGCAGCTAAATCAGACAAAGAATTTGGTGGCGATAAGCTCAACGAAAACTTATCTGTGGCTAAAAAAGGTTTAGACACCTTTGGTACGCCTGAATTGCGCAAGGTATTAAACGAATCCGGTCTTGGTAATCATCCCGAATTTATTCGGTTTTTCTACCGCGCTGGAAAAGCAATTAGTGAGGATCGTTTTGTCTCCTCCGGAGGCAGCGCTCCTAAAGGTTCTCGCGATGCCGCGAAGAATCTGTATCCAAATCAGCCACAAACCTAATAAGGAGTTTCTAAATGGCAACATTATCAACCTCAGCCCTAACCCTAGCGGATTGGGCAAAACGTGTAGACCCGGACGGTAAAGTCCCAACTATCGCTGAACTGTTAAGTCAGTCCAACGAAATCCTTGAAGACGCAGTTTTCATGGAAGGTAATTTACCTACTGGTCACCGCGTAGTCATTCGTACTGGTTTACCAACTGTGTACTGGCGTGCAATCAACCAAGGTATTCCAACATCCAAATCCACATCTGCTCAGGTAGATGAGTCTGTTGGCATGTTAGAAGCCTACAGCGAAGTCGATAAAGACTTAGCTGAATTGAACGGCAACACTGCTGGCTTCCGTTTGAGCGAAGACACTGCTTTCTTGGAAGCAATGAATCAAACTCAAGCACAAACCATGTTCTACGGTAACCCCGGAACAGACCCTAAGCAATATCTTGGTTTGGCAACTCGCTACTCCGCAATCAGCGGTGCTGGTAATAGCCAAAACATTTTAGATGCTGGTGGTACTGGTTCAAATAACGCATCCATCTACTTAGTAGTGTGGGGCGATAACACTGTGTTCTGCCCATTCCCTAAAGGTTCTAAAGCCGGTCTGATTCATGATGACCTCGGTTTGAATACTGTTTGGGATAGCGCGGGTTCACGTTATCAAGCCTACCGTACTCACTATCAGTGGAAAAACGGTTTGGTTGTTAAAGACTGGCGTTATGTCGTGCGTATTTGCAACATCAACGTATCTGATCTGATTGGTCAAACTGGTACTCAAGCTGCCTCCGCTGCAACCAACATCATCAAGTTGATGGCACGCGCTTTGTACCGTATTCCAAACATTGCAATGGGTCGCCCAGCCTTCTATATGAACCGTACAGTTCATAGCGGCATGGCACTAGCTGCAATGGACAAATCACAGTACGTTCTGAAGATCGAGCAAGCGTTAACGCAGTTTGGTACACCAAGCAGCTACTTGTCATTCCTCGGGGTTCCGCTCCGTCGGGTTGACCAGCTTCTCAATACCGAAGCTCGCGTGGTTTAACCAATTAACTTAAAGGAATAATCAAAATGATAGTTGATCAATTTTTACGCGTTTCAACCGCGCAAGCTGTTACTACTACTGCCGTTTCTACTGACACAGTTGATTTGTCAGTAGCACGCGACATGGGTGCTGGCAACGATGTCTACATGTATTTCACAATCCCGACTGCTTTTACTGGTGGTACTTCTATCCAGTTCCAAGCAATTACTGCTGACAACGCTGCTCTGTCTACTAACGTGACAGTAGTAGGTGCGTCTGCCGTAATTCCATTGGCATCGTTAACTGCTGGCGCTCGTTTCGCTATTCGTATCAACCCACAAATTGGTGGTCAAGGTCGTCGTTACCTTGGTGCTAACTATGTGGTTGTTGGCACGATGACAGCCGGTAACGTGACTACTGATATTGCGGATGACATCGCTGATAACAAAACCTATGCATCCGGTTTTTCAGTTACCTAATTTTTTAAGAATCAAGGAGATTGCGTATGCCTCGCTACAAAGTTTTAGAAAAATCTTTTATCAATAACACTGTTCATGAAGAAGGAGCCATTGTCGAGTACGACGGCATCGCTAGTGATAACTTGGAATTGATAACAGGCAAAAAGGCGAAAGCCGATAAAACAGAAGATGAGGTTGATACGTTCTCCTTTGATTCTAAAAACGAAGGTAAGTAAGCATTAAATCGAGGGGGATTCGTCCCCCTCACTTCTATTTGAGGTGAATCGTGGCTAGTGCAGTCGATATTTGTAATTTAGCGTTATCCCATTTAGGCGATAGCGCCACTATTTCTAGCATTGACCCTCCTGAAGGGAGCGCACAGGCTGAGCATTGCCAGCGTTTTTATCCGCTTGCTAGAAATTCTTTATTCGAGATGCACAACTGGGGCTTTGCAACTAAACGCGCCAGCATGGCATTAATCGGCACGAATACTATTCCTCAATGGGCATACACCTATGTGCAGCCAATTGATGCTGTTAATTTGCTGGCGGTCTATGCACAATATGCGCCGGACGATTACAGCGAACCGTTTCCAATGGCGTACACCCAAACCGGGGTAACCAATACTGGTCAGGGTTTATATACCCCACAACCGTTTACTAGCGAATCCCTTAATGATGGCACTGCGGTAATTTATACCAACGTCGAAAATGCCATCTTGCGTTATACCGGCATTGTGACCGATAGCTCTAAATACAGTCCGCTATTTTGCGATTGTCTGTCATGGCTTTTGGCGAGCTATCTTGCTGGTGCAATCATTAAAGGCGACGCTGGCGCAGCCGAAGCCAAGCGCTGCTACCAAATGTTCCAAGTAGGGTTTACAAGAGCAACGGTATCCGATGCCAATCAACGTAGAACAACGGTACAAATGTCTACCCCTTGGATGGCTGGTAGATAATTTATGGCAAATATTCGTACTCTTAACCGTTCATTTGGAGGGGGAGAGCTTACTCCCGAGATGTATGGGAGGATTGACGATGCCAAGTTTCAAAGTGGACTAGCCACTTGTCGTAACTTTATTGTGTTGCCGCATGGCGTGGTAAATAATCGACCCGGCACAGCTTACGTCAATACTGTTAAAACATCGGCTAAGAAAACGCGCTTAATTCCGTTCTCTTATTCGACCACGCAAACGATGGTGCTCGAGTTTGGCGAAGGCTATATCCGTTTTCATACTCAAGGATCAAGCCTATTGGCTGGCACTGGCTCATCATTTAAAGCCTCTTCAACCATTACATCAACTATTTCACCGACAGCGGCAACTGTCACTATGACAATTGCTACGCCCGGAGTAATTACTTGGACTGGGCATACTTTGACAGCGGGGTCGCCGGTGTACTTTACAACCACCGGATCATTGCCTACTGGTATTAGTTCGGGTCAAACCTATTATGTAGTGTCACCCGCAACCAACACCTTTCAAATTGCAGCCACACCCGGTGGCACAGCCATTAACACTACTGGCACGCAATCCGGAACTCATACTGCTAATGCTCCAGCAAACATTACTTGGACTGGGCATGGTTTGACTGCCGGTCAGCAAGTATCGTTTGGTACAACTGGTGCACTGCCTACCGGTATTACTGCGGGTCAAGCGTATTACGTGAAGAATCCCCAAACTAATACTTTTGAGATTGCACAAACTGCTGGCGGGTTTTCGATTGTGACTAGCGGCACTCAGTCCGGCACACATACTGGCTACTTAACCTATCAAGTGGGGGATATGGTCAATGTCGGTGGTGTGAACTATTACTGTAAGGTAGCCAATTACAACAACATTCCACCGAATGCCACCTATTGGTATCCAATGCCTTCGATTTATTACGAAGTGCCGACCAATTATGTCGAGGCAGATTTGTTTGACATTCACTTTGTGCAATCGGCAGACGTCTTGACACTAGTGCACCCAAACTATCCACCAGCTGAGTTGCGACGCTATGGGGCTACTCAATGGCAATTAATCAATATTAGTTTTGTGCCCAATCTGTCAGCTCCTACTGGAGTTAGTGCAACAGCAACTGGTGCGGGTTCAACGGTGTACAACTATGTGGTTGCTACGGTTGGGTCAAACGGTATTGATATGTCGTTGCCATCAACCTCAGCCTCATGTACTGGCAATATTTTAGTTTCAGGAAATTACAACACCATCACTTGGGCAGCTGCGCCAGCTGCAAAGCGCTATAACGTCTACAAGCAATTTAATGGTTTATATGGCTATATTGGTCAGACCGATGGATTGACCTTTAAAGATGACAACATTACAGCAGACGTTGGTCAATGCCCATCAGAGTTTTACAACCCATTTGATAGTACTGGCAACTATCCACAAGCCGTTTCCTATTTTGAGCAGCGACGCTGCTTTGCTGGCACGATTAATAAACCTCAGAACTTATGGATGACGCGTTCAGGTACGGAATCGAATCTGAGTTATTCATTACCAACGCAAGACAGCGACTCAATTAACTTTAGGGTTGCGGCAAGGGAAGCCAATACGATTCGCCATATCGTGCCTTTAACGAACTTGGTTCTATTGACCAGTTCAGCAGAGTGGCGTGTTACCTCGATTAATACTGATGCCATTACACCAACCTCAGTGTCAGTAAGACCCCAATCGTATGTTGGCGCATCTAACGTGCAGCCAGTCATTATTAACAACGCCATGATCTATGCCGCAGCAAGGGGAGGGCATGTACGTGAGTTGGCATATAACTGGCAAGCATCGGGTTATGTCACCGGCGATTTAAGTCTTCGCGCACCCCATTTATTTGACGGCAACACGATTGTGGACATGTGCTTTGCTAAAGCACCTCAGCCGGTAGTGTGGATGATTTCGAGTAGCGGTAAATTATTGGGCATTACCTACGTTCCGGAGCAGCAAGTTGGCTCATGGCATAGACATGACACTGATGGCACTTTTGAGAGCTGCTGCGTTGTTGCAGAAGGTAACGAGGATGTGCTCTATGTTGTTGTTAAGCGTACCGTTAACGGCGCTTCTGTGCGTTATGTAGAGCGTATGGCAAGTCGCTTATTCACTGACCCAGCCGATGCTTTCTTTGTGGATGCTGGCGCAACACTCAATACCGCCAACACCACCGCTAAAACGATTACCGTTAGTGGTGGTACTACTTGGGGTACGAGTGACACCTTAACTATTACCGCATCAGCAGCGACCTTTGCTTACCCAGCATTGACTGATTTAAACGATGCTTTTGTGTTTAAAGATGCCAGCGGTAACTCGTATCGCATCACGATTACTGGCGTTACTAGTACGACCGTTGCAGTAGGCAGAATTGACAATGTACTGCCAGTAGCGTTACGCAACACCCCGATTAATAATTTTAGTTTTGCAAGAGACTCGGTTAGTGGGTTAAGTTGGTTAGAAGGAAAAACGGTCAGCATTCTCGCTGATGGTGCTGTCCACCCCCAACGTGTAGTGACT
Organism: Polynucleobacter sp. UB-Piko-W3; assembly: GCF_018881635.1. Taxonomy (GTDB): domain Bacteria; phylum Pseudomonadota; class Gammaproteobacteria; order Burkholderiales; family Burkholderiaceae; genus Polynucleobacter. The sequence goes on along the minus strand of NZ_JACVPY010000002.1, from coordinate 833,678 downwards.
AGTGGCACAGTCATGCTAGATCAAGCCGCCTCTAAAGTGACGGTAGGGCTGCCAATTACTGCTGATATTCAAACGCTGCCATGGTTTGCTCAAATTGATGCGGGTTTTGGTCAAGGTAGAACCAAGAATGTCAATCGCGTGTGGCTGCGCGTGTATCGCAGCTCCGGTATTTTTGTGGGGGCAGATAGCGATCACTTAACCGAAGCCAAACAAAGAACCACTGAGCCTTATGGTTCGCCACCTTCTTATAAATCCGATGAGCTACAAGTTGTGATTACCCCAACATGGAATAACTCCGGTCAAGTGTTTGTTCGGCAAAAAGACCCACTTCCATTAACGGTCGTATCAATGACATTGGAAGTTGCGGTTGGCGCATAAGGTGCGCGTACTCGAAGGCTAAGAGGTTACCTTTGAATGTATAGCTAAAAGGATTAAACATGGGAATTTCAGCTGGAGTAGCAATGGGAGCTGGTGCACTGACTAGTGCATTTGGTGCCCAATCCAAAGCAGACTCTCAAAAAATGGCGCTTGAAGGTCAGGCGTACATGGATGACACCAACGCAAGGCTTGCCGAACTGTCTGCACAATCAGCGTTGCTCTCAGGACAACGTCAAGAGGCATCAATTTATTTAAAGCGTGGGCAAATGAAATCGACCCAGCGTACAGCCTTGGCTGCTAATGGGATTGATTTAACTTCACCAACTGCGCAAAACATCCTGACAACTACCGACGTTATGGGTGAAGTTGATGCCAATACTGCAAAAGCCAATGCCATTCGTAATGCTTGGGGTTATCGCACTGAAGGCATGAACTATACCAACAAAGCTATTACGGCACGAGGTAATGCTAGTGCCATCAATCCTGATATGGCATTTGCTACTAGCCTTTTGGGCAGCTCAACTTCCGCAGCCAAGGATTGGTATTTACTCAATAAAGCGGGAGCGTTTGCATAATGCCAAAAATCCCTACCTATGACAATTATTTGGTTGACCAAAGTGTTAACCCCAGCACACGAGTAAATACAACCCTGACTCCTGAAATGGCGTCAATTCCCGGTCAGCAGATGGAAAACATGGGTAAAGCCATGAGTTCTGCTGTCAGTATGGCAGCGAGCATCTATACAGACCAACTCAATGAAGCAAACAAAATTCGTGTTGATGATGCAGAGAATAAGGCAAAAGAAAAGTACCTTGATCTGCTCTACAACAAAGATGTTGGACTGGTAAATCAAAAGGGGATTAATGCCCTAGAGCGCACATCCGGCAAAAGCCTGACAGATGAATACGTAGAAAACTTCCAATCTCAAGTAGATGATATTTCTAAGGGTTTAGGCAATGACGTGCAACGTCGGCTATTTAAAACCAAAGCTGACGGTATGGCAGTCTTGTTTAGAGGCAATGCTGAAAAGCACGAAAGTCAAGAATTTACAACCTACGCACTATCAGTCAAGGAGGGTTCTATTAAGACCTCCATGAATGTCATTGGCTTGAACTATAACAACCCGGGTATGGTCGATGTTGAGGTAGATAATATTAAACGCAGCGCAGCCGAGGCTGGCAGATTAAACGGTAAATCAGCAACATGGATTGAAGCCAATACTCGCGACTTGCTATCAAAGGCTCACAAGATTTCGATTCTGTCTGCCATTGAAAAGGACGACATTATTGGGGGTAGCAATTATCTAAACCGCTACAAAAACCAAATGGAGTCGGATGACATATTGCATGTCAGAAGTGTGCTCGGTAAACAAGTCGACGCTGGAACTGCATTAGCTGCGGTAGATAAAGCCTTTGATAAATTATCCCCACAAATAGCCACAAGCGATACCAGTCGTGCATGGAACATTGCGCTTGGCACAGAATCAAACAACCAACAATTTGATAAGTCCGGCAAGCCATTGACTAGCTCTAAAGGGGCGACTGGAATTGCGCAAGTCATGCCGGAAACTGGTAAAGAAATGGCAAAAGAACTTGGTATTGCTTGGGATGAGAATCGTTTTAAAAATGACGCAGCATATAACGAGCAACTAGGTAGAGCCTACTTTGATAAAAATCTAAAAACATTTGGTGGCAACCTAGCGCAAACTTTTGCAGCGTACAACGCGGGAACTCAAGCAGTACTTGACTATCGTGATGGCACGAACAAGAGTGGCAAAAATCCGAACAAGATTACAACTCCCGAAGGCATACCCCCATTTAAAGAAACGCAAGATTATGTGCGTAAAAATGTGGCAGCGTATGAGGCGGGGAAGGGCAGAAATACGGAGCCAACAGTGCGCGATATTTTGCTTAGCGTGCGAGAAAACCTATCGGATAAAGATGGCAATCTTAATGTCAGTCCCACCGTATTAAAACAAGCAGAAGATGATGCTGTTATTCGTTTTAGTCGCTACAAGTCATCTCAAGCGCAGCGTGACGATGAAACAGTCGGCAGTGCTATTCGTGGCTTAGTGGAAAACAATGGCAACTATATGGCTCTTCCGGGAGCTTTGCGTGCCAATATTCCACCGGATAAGGTGTCTCAAGTAATGTCGTTTGCTACCAAGGTAGCTACTGGGACGCAAGCAACCAATCTTGCCGTTTACCAAAAACTGACTGACCCCGCTTATCTCAATGGCTTAACCGATGCTCAGTTCTACACCCTACGTGCTGAACTTGATGCTAGTGACTTTAAGCGGTTTGCTGATATTCGTGCCTCAGTACGAACCGGTAAAGCGATGACCGCAGCGCAAGACGTTCCTAGCGGTGCTATCAATGAGGTGCTTAACAATCGACTACGAAATTTAGACATCGACCCGACTCCAAAAGAATCTGACACAGGAAAGATGCAACAAATTGGCGCTATTAAAAAGTTTGTGCGCGATTCAGTACTGGAAACCCAAATGTCATTGGGACGTAAGTTAACCGACGTAGAAGTTGAAAAGAAAATTGATGACTTGTTTGCTAAGTCAGTTCAGTTCAAGGAGACATTTGCTGGGATTACGTATGGCGATGTCAAGAACATGAAGATTATGACTATGAAAGTTTCCGACATCAAGGATATTGCCCCCGGCGCAGTCGAGCGTATTAAAGCCGATTTGAAAATGCGCGGTATTGATAATCCGTCTGATGGTGCGGTACTGGATGTGTGGTTAAAAATGAAAATGAAGAAAAATGGCTGATCCTATTGGAACTGTAAATGTAGGCGGCTATACCAATGACGATATATCGTCAGCAGTCACTTCCTACTTGGGTGAGCGTAACAATCAGACTTCGCAAAACATCAAGATTAATATTGGTAATGCTCTCAAAAGCGACCCTGATTATGAAGTAGAACTTCGCAAGGTATCAGATAAGCTGGGCATACCGGTGGATTCAGTTCGCGCTAATCGCGACGATACGCAGCGTCAAGTAGTGATGCAATCGACTGACTTTGGTAATCTGACTACGCAATATCCCAATACTGCCAAGTTCTTTTTAGACCAAGAAAAAGCACGTATTGCTCACGACGACATAACTAACATGAGTAGCTTGGAGAAAAGCGCCAGCTATTTAGGTAGGTCAGCGCTTTCCGGAGTAGTCACTCTAGGGGCGGTAACCACTAAGCTACTGGATAAGTTTCAGCCATTCACCACTAGTGATGAAGAGGCATCTGTTCTATTTAAAGATAATCCAGCAGCATTAAAGAAGTTTAGAGAAGATTCTGCTGCGGGATTTTTATCACGCTGGACGCGTCAGCAAACTGACTATGCCAGCTCCATCATGCAAAACATGCCTGATGAGGTTAAAAAAGAGTTTGGTAATAAGGAGTATTTCACAGCAGACCCTAATAATTCTGCTTTGTTATCACCCACCAAACTGACTGGCGACTTACTCAATTCACTACCAACTACCGCCGCTTTGGCATTGAGCATTTACTTTACGCGTAGTGCTGCTGGTAGCACTATGGAAACGATGGTGGCATCAGGAGCAACTAAAGAAGCGGCTCGTGCAGCTGCAATTAAAAGTGCCTCTGAAACAATGGCAAAGGTTGGTGGGGCTAGTGAAGGCTTAGTAGGTTATGCCCAGCAAGGTAATCAAACCCAAGCCGATGTTCTCAAACTCTCTCAAGCTGAGCTAGAAAAATCACCTAAATATCAAGAGCTAGTTACCGTTCAAGGTTATTCACCCGAGGCAGCAAGAGTCTATTTAGCAGCCTTTACTGGTGAGCAATCGGGCACTATGGCTGGCATCGTTGATGCAGTCACGAGTTATTTTGGCGGTAAATACCTTGGCAAAATTATTGGTGAAGGTGGTGCATTGGCTCCAAGAGTTGGCAAAGGGTTTGTCAATGAATCATTAACAGAAGGCGTACAAAGCGGTGGCGAGAAGTTTGTTGAAAATCTTGCTATCAAAAATAACGTCAACCCTAATCAAAGCCTATCTGATGGTGTACTAGAAAGTACCGCGCAAGGTCTAACCCTTGGCGGCATTATGGGTGGTGGCTTTGCTGCCATCGGTGGTCGTCAAATTTCCGGCATGGAAAAAAATGTTGATAAGGCAGCCAATGCCAATTTAGCCTTTAATATCCTGAGCCAAATAAATGATTTGGCAGAGGCAAGCAAACTGCGCACAAGGGATGTGTCCACATTCCAAGGGTTTATGAAATCTTCTACAGAAGATAGTCCAGTCGATACAGTTTTTATTGACCCTAAGACATTGACTGCCACATTAAATCAAGCCAAGGTTGACCCAGCTTCCTTAGGTATTGAAGGCTTGACGCAAAACATTGAGCAAGCAATAAGCACTGGCTCGGATGTTGGAATCTCAGTGGCTGACTTTGCCTCAAAAATGGCGGGTCAAGATTATTCACAATCTCTATTGCCACACTTAAAAACTGACCCAGTAGGAATGAGTCAGGTGCAAGCCCAAGAGTTCATGCAAAACAACGGCGAAAAACTCAAAGAGGAGATTGCCAAGCAGCTTGAAACCCATATGGGCGATCAGACATTTAAAGAGTCTGCTGACAAAGTGCAGACTCAGGTACTTGACCAATTAACAGCGGTTAATCGATTTACGCCTGACGTTAATAACGCGTATGCAGCAATGATGTCTAACTTTTATGCGGTTAGTGCAGCAAAGTTAGGTATTACCCCTGAAGAAATGGCAGTGCGCTATCCAATCCGTATACAGGCGCAAAGTATTGTTGGTCAAAATCAATATGGGCAAGACAACTTTGTCACTGATGATGAAGGCGGTAAATTAACGTACCCATTGTTTGTTGACTTGGTCAAAGACAAAGGTTACACCTTACATGGCTTTGATAACGCAAGAACCTACGAAAACAAGGGCGGTGTCAGATACCGAACTTTGGAAAAGGATGGGGTTCGTATTGCCCTACAGCCACAAGAAGTTTTATTCACAAATCCAAAATACCCTAACCGTCAACCGCAAACTGGTTACGGTAACGAGGACGATGTTGCGTTCCATTTTCTTGGAGTTGATCTTGATCAACGCAATCAAGGGAAAGCAAGTCAGGCGCTACAAGATTTAATTGAACTAGCAGATAAGCATGGCTTAAATTTATACGGTGAACCCGCGCAGCTTGAAAAGGATGGCATCACAAAAGAGCAATTGCTACAGCTTTACAGCAAGTATGGATTTGAGCCAACCGATGAATCTAACAGCGTTATTTATCGAGAGCCGCAAAAACAGTCGTATAACCAGTCCGCAACACTGCGCTCGGGCAAAGAGTCGCTTAAAAAGTTTGGCATCGATAAGACCAAGACCAACAACACTCGCGATATTGCAGCCGCGCTCGAGGCGCGCCAGCGGGTGAAGTATGGTCTGATTGCCAAAGACGATCGCAGCCCGGAGGCAATGAAAAAGATTGCCAAGTGGATTACTGAAGAAGTCATGTTTGAGATGGAAAACCCAACCAACTCCGGGGTAGGCTGGTATTCCACAAAATTTCAGTCTGCGCTTGACACCATGGGGGAGATATTTCCCGAACTAAAGTCAGATCAGGGCGCACGCGACACCATGACTGCACTCATTGCCATTACCTCAGATGGTCAAAAGGTGATGGGCAATACGCTGCAAGCGATGGACATCTATAGCAACTTTCGTAAAGACGGCGCTACAGAGGGTAAGTTCACCACATCTAAGGGTCACCAGCGTCAAGCATCCATTGATGGCAATCTCAAAGTCTTGCAAGGCTTGTACGACAAACTAGGCGCTGAAGGCATGCGCGAGTTCTTAATGCAAGAAAAGACCATTAAAGAATTAAACGCCATCCAAAAAGAGGGTGGCAAAAAAGAGTTGTCTACTGGCTACACCGTTGATGTCAAGATGCCAATGGCAGTTGTTGCTTTAGGTGAAAAGCTCGGTGCTTTTTATGCCAACTTAATGGGTGCTCATGGTTACTTAACTATGGATCGTTGGTGGAGCCGCACCTTTAATCGTTATCGCGGAACTATCCTGACCGCACCAAACGAGCAAGGCATGCGTAATTTTGCTGAGTTGGTAGGTAAACCCGAGATGAGCAATGATGAGGTTCTATCAGCGATTGTGGCACCGCATGACGCTTTAGAAAAGCGGGGTTTTAAAACCCAATTAGCGCAGATGGTGGGTAAATCTGAGCCTAGCAAAACAAATGAAAAAGCAGCATGGATGGCTGCCGCCAAAAAGAAGGCTGGCAAGAATTTCGAGGCTCTTTATCAGGAGCATAAGGTCGAGCGAGCTGCCAATACTTTGTACAAAATGGCGTTTGTTAACCTAGAAGATGCCCCATTTAATGCTACAGATAGAGGGTTCATGTTGGACGCTACCAACATGGCTCAAAAGATGCTGGCAAAGAAGGGTAAGGACTTGTCCATAGCCGACATTCAGGCTATATTGTGGTATTACGAAAAGAAACTATATGGTGAACTTGGTGCAAGACAATCAGGCAAAATTAGCTACGAAGAAGCTGCCAAGCGATTTGTTTCTGCAAGAGAATCCGGACTCGATATTCAACAATTGGAGTCGTCAGGATCGGATGGACTTGCTGGACAAAATGGTAGCGGACTTCTTGCAGAAGAAGACTTCGACAGCGGCGGCGAATACAATCAATCTACCCTCGGAAATTTAAACCAAGGCGAAGGTGAGCGCGGTGCTATTAGTTTTGGCACTGACATCACTCAAACTCCCTCAATCATTACGCTCCTCTCCGGGGCAGACCTTTCCACTTTCTTACATGAATCCGGTCACTTCTTTTTAGAAGTCACCGCAGATATTGCTTCGCGTCCGGATGCGCCGGTCGATATACAAGAGGACATGAACCGGCTTTTGTCTTGGTTTGGTGTTGAGAATATCGAAACATGGCGCGATATGAGCATCGAGCAAAAGCGTCCTTTCCATGAGAAATTTGCGCGTGGCTTTGAGGCGTATCTATTTGAAGGCAATGCGCCAACGCCGGAGCTGGCATCCATATTCCAACGGTTTCGCGCATGGTTAATTAATGTCTATAAAGCCATTGGGCAGCTTAATGTAGAACTAACAGATGATGTGCGCAGCGTGTTTGATCGCATGATTGCCACGACTGAGCAAATACAACAGGCTGAAGATGCTAACGCCTACGCACCTTTGTTTAAAAACAAGCCGGACTTTATGTCTGAGGATGAATGGGTTGCCTATCAAAAGTCAGACATCGATGCCAGTCAAGATGCCATTAGTAATTTAGAGCAGCGCAGCCTACGCGACATGCAGTGGCTAACGAATGCCAAGAATAAATTACTCAAAGCACTGCAAAAAGAAAATGCCGAAAAGCGCAAAGCAGTACGGCAAGAAGTTTCAAGCGAGGTGATGAGCCAGCCGGTATATCGAATTATGGAGTACCTTAAGCGCGGAACGCTTGATGGCAGCCCAGCAGAAAACGCTGAAAAGATTTCCGCTAAAGCCTTGGAGGAAATATATGGCGGTGAGGGCGACCCTTATGCGCTATTTGACTGGAGCGTTTTAGGTTATGGCAAGTACGGCATGCTGTCTAAAGAGGGTGGCATCCATCCTGACTTGATTGCCAACTTACCCGGCTCAACATTTAGCTCGGGTGACCAGCTTGTCAAAGCGCTTACTAGTGCTGAGAACATGAGCGAACTGATTGAGCGTACTACCGATGAAAGAATGCTCGCACGTTATGGTGATATTAATAGCCCACAGGCTTTAGACAAAGTAGTCAATGAGGCAATCCACAATCAAGCAAGAGCTAAGTTTGTGGCTACCGAGGCGAATGCTTTAGCAAAAGTAACTGGTCGTCCGCAAATCCTAGCGCAAGCAGCTAAGCAGTTTGCCAATGACATGATTGCACGTTTAAAGATTCGCAACATTAAACCGGGTCAATACTCTTCTGCTGAAATACGCTCTGCCAAAGCAGCTGAAGCAGCAAGAGCCAAAGGCAACTTAATTGAGGCGGCTACTGAAAAGCGTAATCAGTTGATTAATAACTACGCAACAAAGGCAGCCCTTGATGCCCAGCAAGAAATCGAAAAAGCCCTACGGTATTTAAAAAAGTTTGAGAATCAAGGCACTCGTAAGAATTTAGACATTGACTATCTTGAGCAGATTGACGGTTTGCTCGCACGCTTTGATTTACGTCAAGGCACGACATTGCGTCAAATTGACAAGCGTAAGACCTTGGCTGCATGGGTAGAGTCGCAGCAAAATGCTGGCAAAGAGCCAATGATTCCCGATGAGCTGATGGATGAAAGTAAGCTCATGTCCTACAAAGAAATGACGTTGGAGGAGTTTAGGGGACTAGTTGATGCTATTCGGAACATTGACCACTTAGGAAGACTCAAGAATAAATTACTGAAGCTGCAAGACCAGCGTGAATTTAATGAAGTGGTAGATGAGGCTGTAGACACTATCAACGCCTACGCCTTAAAAGATGTTGTTCAAAAAATTGAAACCAATACTTGGTATGACAATACCAGCGCTGGCGCAAGGTCGTTTTTTGCAATGCACCGTAAATTTGCCAGCCTTATTCGGCAAATGGATGGTTTTAGGGATGGCGGGAAATTATGGGACATTTTTGTACGCCCATTAAATGAAGCAGCGACAACTGAAGCAAAGATGCGCGAGCAAGCCACCATGGCTTTGCATGAGCTATTTAAACCGATTCTCAAATCAGGTGGCTTAAAGAACAAACTGCTTATTCCGGAGATTGGACAAAGCCTATCCCTTGAAGGACGCTTAGCCATTGCGCTTAACCTTGGCAACGAAACCAATTTACGTCGAATCATGGACGGTGAGGGCTGGTCTTTTGATCAGGTAAATGCCATTGTCAAAAGCCTGACGGCTGAGCAATGGAATTTTGTCCAAGGTACATGGAATTACATCAATAGCTACTGGTCGGAGATTTCAGCTAAAGAGCGTCGTGTTACTGGCGTTATCCCTGAAAAGGTAGAGGCACGTCCTTTTGTCGTTACATCAAGCGACGGCGTGAAGATTAATTTAGAGGGTGGCTATTACCCCATTAAGTACAACCCGGATCGTTCCAATCGTTCTGCTGCTGATGATGCTGCTGAAATTAAAAAGCAGATGGAGCGTGGCTTGTATTCCAAAGCAGCGACCAAACAAGGGCACTTAAAGTCTCGCGTGGAATCAGTTGGTCGTCCAATGCGCTATGACTTTGGCGTTATCTTTCAGCACGTTGATCAGGTCATCCATGATTTGTCATGGCATGAAACCTTAATCGACGTTAATCGCTTGATGCGCTCTTCGAGGATTGAAGATGCACTACGCAGCCACTACACACCTGATGTCATTAAGACCATGCTCAAAACCATTGAGGATGTCACGATTGGTGAGATTGGTGCACAAAACGTATTTGAGGCAGCAATTAATCATGTCCGCGTGGGAGCAACTATTGCTGGTTTGGGATGGAACTTAACCACCTCATTCTTGCAGCCATTAGGTTTAACTCAGTCAATGGCACGTATTGGAGTTAAGTGGGTTGCCAAAGGAGCCTCACGCTGGTTGCGTGATGCTGCCAGTATGGAAAACACCGTTACGTGGATTGGTGAAAAATCAGACTTCATGCGCTTGCGGTCTAAAACGCAACAACGTGAAATCAACGAGATTCGCAACACTATCAATAAAGGTGGCGTAATGACCGCCATTGAGGAATCATTTTTTTACTTTATTGGAAAAATGCAGCTTGTTGCAGATGTACCAACATGGCTTGGTATGTACGAAAAAGCAATGTCATTAGGACATGAAGAGTCAAAAGCCATAGCGATGGCAGACCAAGCTGTACTTGATTCTCAGGGTGGTGGTCAGATTAAAGACCTTTCGCAAATTCAACGTGGCTCACCGCTTATGAAATTGTGGACTAATTTCTATTCATTTTTTAACGTGACTTACAACCAGCTTACAGAGTCCATTAATGAGACTCGTTTAGTTGGCATAAGTCGTCTACCTATGCTGGCTGTAGACGTATTGCTTTTGACATCGCTGCCAGCCACGTTGGCATTCTTGATGAAGCAAGCACTTAAGGGTGGCGAAGATAAGGATGATGAAAAGCTAGTCAAAGAGCTGATTAATGAAAACCTTGGCTACATGCTGGGCATGATGGTTGGCGTGCGTGAGCTTGGTTCAATGATTCAAGGCACTTACGGATATAACGGCGCAGCTGGCACTCGATTCTTTAGTGACATGGGTAAGTTGGTAAAACAAGCGCAACAAGGCGAAGTCGATGAGGCTTTATTAAAAGCACTCAACAACGTCATGGGGTCTTTGTTGCACTATCCAGCCGGTCAGGTTCAACGCACTGTTACTGGCATCCAAGCCTTGGCAGATGGCAGCAGCACAAATCCACTTGCACCATTAGTTGGTCTTCCTCCAAAGCAATAAATGGTGCGCGTACTTGCCAATAACTCAGACAAACTTATGGCTATAAAGGAGCATGAAATATGACCATTTCTAGCGAAGTTCGGAAAGCTGGTGCGTTTATAGGAACAGGCACAACCAGTGTTTTTCCATTTGCTTTCAAAATATTTGCTGCATCAGAGCTGGCGGTCTATAGAACAAATCCAGCGGGTGTAGACACGTTGCTCACTTTGTCTTCTGACTACACCGTTGCATTAAATGGTGATCAGAACTCTAGTCCCGGCGGCACAATTACTTTAACTGCTGGTAATTTAGCAAGTGGCTACAAGCTAACGGCTACCAGCTCTGTTGCTAACTTGCAGCAAACTGACCTTACCAATCAAGGTGCTTTCTATCCAAGCGTGATTACCAATGCTTTGGATAAGTTGACCATCTTGGTTCAGCAGCTCAAGTTATCAATTTCAAGCTCAATTACCTTCCCATTGTCTGACCCAGCCGGTGTAACTACTACGCTACCTTCTGTGGGTGTGCGTGCTGGTAAGGTCATGACATTTGATTCGACTGGTTCACCGGCAGCAGCAATTGCAGCTGTTGACGTGACCGCAGTAGCAGCTATTGCTGGGGACGTTTCAACAGTTTCGACCAACATTGGTTCGGTTAACACCAATAGTTCTAACATCGCAGCAATCAATACTGCTGCGGCAAACATCTCAAACATTAACGCTGCTCCAGCATCTGCTGCGTCAGCTGCTGCATCAGCAAGTAGCGCATCCGGCTATGCAACTAATTCAGCAAACTCAGCAACGGCAGCAGCCAATTCTGCAACCGCAGCCGCTGGGGTAATTTCTGCTGCTGGTTTGCCATCAAGCCTAGTTGGTGCAGCCAAGAAATTCTTACAAGTTAAGACTACAGAAAATGGATATGACTTAGTTGCCTCTGTTGCAGCTCCGACTTTCTTTGGATTTAACTTGTCAGGTGACAAACAGAGTTTGAACTATGACGCTACTAGGACTGGTGACGTAGCAAATTACGCAACTTGGACGATGTCTGAAAACGTCCAATTCCAAGTTGTTAACAATCAACTGGCAATGGTACTTCTATGAAGATTGACATTAATTCAATTGGCTATCGCTGGAAGGGCATCTACTCACCGTACTTGTCTTACGTCGATGGTGATGTGGTTTATCAAAACGGCAGCGTACTTGTGTATCGCGGCGGTACGCTACAAAACTTTGCACTTGGTCAACAAGATGCATTGCTGGCTGGACAGCTGCTTAATGGTGGCGTATCGGTTGGTGGTTCATGGGGTCAAGTATTGCACTCCAATGCAGCGTCAGGCGTTGAGTTTCGCTTTGAAGCAGAACGTGGCGGCACGATTGCAACGGCATTGATGGACACCTATAACGGTATCGGCACCTATTCAAACAATCATTACATGCAGACTCTCATGAATGAGGGCATGGTTCGCACTTGGGGTAGAAGTTACGCTGGCTGTTCAGGGACTGGACGACCTGATGATATTTCGTACAACAAGCCCGGTCGAGTAGCGTTCCCAGCAGATGCTCCAAGAGTCGTTTCCATTAAATCAGGCTGGGACACAGTTTTTTACATCATGAGCGATGGCTCATTGTGGGTAACTGGTAATAGCTCTGAGTACATAAACGGTCTTGGCACAGGAACAAATCAGCTTATCCCTACAAAACTAAGTGGCAAAGGAGAGCTTGGATTAAATACGGTTGTTACAAAAGTGTTTACCGCATTTGATTATTATGGGCAACAAAGAGCTGGATGCCTTGACAGCAATGGTTACGTCTATTTTTGGGGTATGAACAACTATGGATGTTGCGGATGGGGCAATACTACCGTAGCACAAACCCCTAAAGTTGTTCCTTGGTCAATCACCAATCCTTGCAAAGATGTATGGATGTCTGCCGGTCAATATCAAGCAACGATGTTTATTACGCTTGATGGTCGTGCTTACATGGCTGGTGAAGTCAATTCAACCGGTCTTGGTGGTGGCGATAAATATACCCCGACAAGATTTAATCCTTGGGACTCTGAAGCTCCAGTTAAAAAGTTTGGCTCAAGCGAATCGTTAGGGCATTGGGCACCGGGCAGTTATTACCGAGATTGGGGTGTACTACTTGAAAACGGTGACTTGTACCTGTGGGGTGATGATGGCGGTCAAGTTGGTGGTGGCTGGGGCGACGGCACTACTGGCGATAACTATCCTTCAACCGCTGGGTATCCAAAACTTTGCTTAACTGGCGTTAAAGATTTTGTTACCAAGAGTGGTGGCTATCACACTTCTATTGCTCTGATGAATGATGGAACGATTAAGACCACAGGATCGTCAGGTGGTGGTATGAACGGCTACGCTGTTGACACTACTACATGGTCAACCCTTGGTGGCTCATATCTAACTAACGTCACCAAGATTCGTGGTCTTGGTGGTTTATATCAAGGCTCAGTAATGGCGTTACGGTCAGACGGCAAATGTGTCGGGTGGGGTTTAAATGACGATGGACACCTTGGCATAGGCAATGCTGTCACTCCTGATTGGGCTATCCCATCGACATGGGATTTCGTCAGACTAAATAAGACTGTTGTTGATTTTCAATTAAGTGGCGCTTGCTACGGCGGTGTTGCAGATGTAACTGTTCATTACTTATGTAGTGATGGTTCTGTTTATGCCAGCGGTGTTGGCACATATGGTCAAACTGGTAGTCGAACCGATGATGTTCGCTACACACCAAATCAAATTATTTTCTAAAGGAATTTCACATGGCAATCGTCGCTATAGCAACATTAACCTACGCAAGTGGCGGTACTTCGGGAACGAATACCATCACCTTTACCAATGTCACCAATGTGGCTCTTGGTCAAATTATTGCGGGTACTGGGGTATCTACTTTAACGAATTGTTATGTAGTCAATATCACCGGCAACACGCTGACGCTTTCAAGTAACTTGGCTGCTAATGCTGCTGGTACTTATTACACCTACGCCACATCAGCAACGCAAACAGGCACAAACATTTTGCTTGGGAAGATTGCGTTTACTTGGAAGGGTACATATGCAGCTGGTACGACCTATGCTCGTCAAGACGTCGTAATCTATAACGGCAGTAGCTATGTCTGTTTGCAAGACAGCACCTTAGGTCAAACACCAGCAAACCTAACAGCTTATTGGCAATTGTTTGCCCAAGGCGTAGGAAGTGTTTCTGCGAATGCTGGTGAAGTTATCTATAACAACGGTAGTGGTCTTGTGGCATTACCAGCGGGAACTGCTGGTCAGGTACTGACAATTAATGCATCAGGCTTCCCATCATGGGCTGCACCTGATATTCGCTCGGCAACAAAAGTTAAGGCACTCGTATCAAACGGCATGGGTCAGCAAGCCAGCATGTATCGTCACAACTATGTGATCATGAACGATAACAGCGTGAAGATGTGGGGCTGGAACGGAAACTATTGCCTTGGTGAAGGGACGACAAACTCTCGTTCCTATCCCGGTCGAGTTGCTTTCCCGCCAACTTTCCCCGGTGCTTTAAAAATTTGGGGAAATTTTCAATATAACGGTATTTGTATTGATACCACCGGTCAACTTTGGACTTGGGGTTACAACACCGAAGGTCAATGCGGTAATGGAACAACTACAGTTGTTACCGTTCCATACAATGCAAGTGCCAATGCCAGCAACTCCATTTATGGCAAGATAGTTGTCGAGGTTGCTGTTGGAGTGGGTAATCAAACCGGTAATTGCATTACTGTCCTTTGTTCTGATGGAACAGTTCATTGCACTGGTTATAACCCATACGGTCAAATTGGCGATGGTTCAACCACCAATAAAACCAACTTTGTACAAAACTCTGTTTTGTCAAACGTCATCAAGATTGCTCAAACACGAGAGCTTTACACCGCAGTTGCAGCTGTTACATCTACTGGTGCTTTGTACACTTGGGGTTATAACGGTGACGGTCAATTGGGTAATGGAACAACAACCAACTCCACTATTGCCGGTACACGTTCACTTGGTGCATTAGCAAGTAAATTTATTTACGACATTAGTGGCGGTTATATGAGTTTCCACTCATTGGCTCGTAGTACAGCAACTACCGCAACTGCAACATACTCAAGCGGTGGAGCAAGTGGGGCGACAACCATTACCATGACATCTGTTACTGGCGTTGTGGTCAACCAAATTGTTACCGGTACTGGTATTCCGGCTTTAACTACTGCCAACATTACTGGTGGTGCTTTTGTTCCCGGTATCAAACCAACTCGTGTAGTGTCGATTGTTGGTAACGTCGTGACACTTTCCAATGCACTAACTGCGCAAGCTGCCGGTACTTATAACTTCTATCAAGCTGGTCATTCAGCGGCATGGGGTGGAGGTAACGTAACATATGGTTGCTTTGGTGATGGTACGTTTGTTGACTCTTCAACTCCAGTAGTTGTGTTCAGCGGAGACAACAATCCTGTTGAAGAAATTTATTCTCCAAACTATGACTATCCAGTATCGTTCTGCCGCAAAGCAGACAACACTTGGTATGTAGCGGGTGCTGGAAACTATGGTGCAAACCTTGATTCAACCAACTCACATCGTTCAAGCTGGGTGCAGATTTTACCAACTGGTGTAACCACATCAAACTACATTACAAAAGTAGTGAAGTCAGGTACTGGTTCGTACAACTGGATGGCTGCACTTGATAAGAATGGTGCTGTTTACACATGGGGCTATAACGGCAACGGTGCGCTTGGCATAGGTAATACAACCAATCAACAGAATGGAACAATTGTTAAACCTCCTATTAGCATTCGCAAGGTTGTTGACATCCAAACACATTCCTCCGGTTCTGAACAAAACTTGGTCATGCTGATGGATGATGGTCAATTGTGGATTACTGGCTATGCCGGTAGCTATTCCAATACCGATGACCGCGCACAGAACTTTTATACACCACAGCCGGTAATTTTCTAAGGACTGTGATGAGAAAAACACCAATCACTAAGGAAGTTAAGTCTATGCCGACGGCAAAAGATATTGAATACAAACTCACCATGCATGAAGCGGTCTGTGCTGAGCGGTACCTAAACATTGAATCTTCATTCAAATCATCTAATGCACGCCTAAAAAGAATCGAAACCTTATTGATTGCCGCAGCTGGTGGTGTCGTTGCCTCGATGGGGACGGTGATTGCCATGCTGTTTCACATTATCGCGAAATAACGATGCCCAATGAATTTGCTTTTGTTGCTAAACAAGCCATCAGCGGAATACGTGAAGGGCTTGATGCTGGAAAAGAGGCAGAACAGCTTGTTCAAGATGTAGATAAGTTTGTCACTTCAGAAGCTCAGGCTCGAGCGGCAATGCGCCGTAAAGCCCAAGTAGTTAAGGGTGACATTACTTTTGTTAACGCAGTTGATGAGTGGCGAAGGTTAAAAGAAATCCATGATATGGAGCAGCAATTAAAAGCTGAAATCACCAAAAAGCATGGAGCTGCTGAGTGGGAAAAGATTGAAGTGATTAAAGCCCGACTATTAAAAGAGGCTAACGAGAACAAGGATGCATTTGGGAGGGACGTTAAGGAGATGCGGCTTTTGTTTTGGAAGTGCATGCTTGCTGCATTTCTTGTGATGTGCGTGTTTTACAAGGGCGGGATAACCCATTGGTTTTAAGGATTTGAAATGCTGACATTAATTTCTACGTTGTTGTCATTTGGTATGGGCGGTTTACCTAAACTGCTGGAGTTCTTTCAGGACAAAAGCGACAAAAAACATGAGCTGGAATTAGCCCAATTACAGATGCAACAGCAGCTCGCCATGGCTCAACAGGGCTATCAATCTCAAGAGCGGGTTGAGGAAATCCGTACAGATCAGGTAGCGATGACTACCCAAGTCCAAGAAAGGGAGGCACTTTATGCCCACGATATTGCGATTGGTCAGGGAGCTAGTCTGTGGGTTATTAACGCCCGCGCTATGGTTCGCCCTTCTATTACTTATGGCATGTTCTTGCTACTTGTTTTCGTTGATGTGTTTGGCTTTTGGTACGCATGGCATACCGAAGTGCCATTTGATACTGCTCTAAACCAGCTTTGGGATGACGACTCCAAGCAGATTTTTGCCTCAGTTATTGCCTTTTGGTTTGGCACACAATCATTTAAAAAATGAGGGTCAGCGACCTAGCCATTCAGGCTATCCGTCACCACGAGGGTGTTCGGCTGAAGCCATACCAAGACGCTATTGGTCTTTGGACGGTTGGGGTGGGGCACTTAATTGGGGACGGCAAGACCTTGCCGGAGGACTGGAATCGTGCATTTACTAGCCAAGAAGTTGATGAAATTCTTAGGAAAGACCTTGGTCGCTTTGAAGCTGGGGTGGAGCGACTATGTCCTGATGGGCTTACTCAGCCTCGCTTTGATGCGCTCGTTTCAATCAGTTTTAACTTTGGGCTAGGGACGCTCCAGCGGTCAAGTATTCGGATGAAACACAACCGCGGTGACTTTGATGGAGCTGCCGACGCTTTCCTTTTGTACAACAAAGCTGGTGGGAAAATTCTTAAAGGGTTGGTCACTCGCCGTCAGGATGAACGCGCTTTGTATTTGTCCTAATTTTGGTAGCTAATCACATGCGATATCAATTCTGACGATTTAATTAAATCAAATACTTACAAGATATAGACGTATAAATTTATCGCATGGTTTGACTTAAACAACCTCTTGATTCATATAGGTATTTATGCGTTCAGATGTAATGCCTACGAACCAAGGGGTCGTGGGTTCAATTCCTGCCAGCCGCACCATCTCATTGAGGGCCTAGTTGAAAAACTGGGCCCTTTTCATATTCATCAAGCCATCACCAGCATCCCTTATAGTTGGGATAAGATCATTTCAAGTTCTGCTAAATAACCCTAATAAAACCCTTTTTGCTGACAATGCCCACCAAAATAGACAGCCCCAGCGCTGATACTTCCATTGCGAAGTGGGTAGCGGTCGACTCGGCTACAGCAAAAATTGTGATTACTGGCAAAGTGGATGTCTATTCACTGGCAAATACATGGACCCAAATACGGTCTGCGCAAGACGAGTGGCTAAAGAAACCAGGAAGCCATTCCTTAACATTTGATGCTTCTGGTATTTCTTCATTGGATGGCTCAGGTATTGCTTTTTTAATTGACCTAGAAGAGGCCCAAAAAAAAGCTGGCGGCACATTTTCAGTAGTAGGATTAGATTCCCGATATCAGCCGTTGCTAAAAGAATTTGATCCCATCTCAAATTTATTCCCAGTTCCCGTAGTCAGCCCCAAAAGAGGTTTTGTAGTTAGCACTGGAATGGCGGCGCAAAATTTAATCGATGATGCAAAAGGCTTAATCACATTTACCGGACATCTGTCTGCAGATTTGATTTGGTCAGTGCGCAATGTCAAACAAGTGCGTTGGAGCGATTTTGTTAATGCAGCTGTTCAGGCGGGTATTGCTGCCTTACCCATTGTTGGTCTGGTGTCCTTCTTAATTGGCGTCATCTTATCTTTTCAAGCAGCTATTGGTATGAAACAGTTCGGCGCCGTTTCTTTTGTTGGTCCTATAGCGGCCCTCGGTATTGTGCGTGAGATGGGGCCTCTCGTCACGGCTATCTTGCTTGCTGGTCGCTCATCAGCAGCATTTGCTGCTGAGATTGGTACGATGACCGTGAATAGTGAAGTCGATGCTTTAGTGAGCGGTGGCCTAAGCCCAATTCGCTTCTTGGTGGTGCCTCGCGTCCTCGCCGGAATTTTGGTCATGCCGGTGTTAACTTTGTATGCTGACATCGTGAGCATTTTCGCCTCGATGATCACCATGCTGGCATACGACATTCCATTCATTAATTTTTGGAACGGGATGCTGCAGATAGTCACGATTGAAGATATTGGCTCTGGACTGATCAAGGCCACCTTATTTGGAGTCGTAATTTCTGCCGTTGGATGTTTACGCGGCATGCAAACGGGCACTGGTGCGGCGGCAGTGGGTATATCAGCTACGCGTGCAGTTGTGAGTAGTATTGTCTTGATCGTCCTGGTAGACGGTGTCTTTGCTTATATTTCTTATAAGACAGGGTTCTGATGAGCGCAATAAACAATACCGGCCCTGCGATTGAGGTACAAAACCTGACGGTAGGCTATGGCTCAACCGTACTGATGCAGAACCTTAATTTCACGGTGAATAATGGTGAAATATTTGTGATCTTGGGTGGCTCTGGTTGTGGTAAATCGAGTTTGCTGAAAAATCTCTTTGGCTTGTATCAACCTTTAGCCGGCGATGTGCTGATAGAGGGCCAAAACATTACAAGGGCGCAGGGGGCTGATCGTCAAAGAATTATGACCAGCTTTGGGGTGATGTATCAGCAGGGTGCCTTATTTGGCTCTATGAATCTGTTAGATAACGTGACATTATTTATGCAGGAATACACCCAACTTACCGATGATCAGATGAATCTGCTGGCTCGCTGTAAGCTCGATCTCGTTGGTTTATTACCTTACGAGTCTTACATGCCTAGTGAAATTAGCGGCGGTATGCAAAAGCGTGCAGCCATTGCCAGGGCTATGGCCTTAGATCCAAAAATTCTCTTCTTAGATGAGCCTTCAGCTGGTTTAGACCCCATTACTTCTGCTGATTTAGATAGCACTATTCAAGACTTATCTAGAAATTTAGGTATTACTTTCGTGATTGTGTCGCATGAGCTGGCGAGTATTTATGCAATAGCAGATAAAGTCATTATGTTAGACAAGGGCGCCAAAGGCATGATCGCCGAGGGTGACCCAAAGGTGTTGAGGGATACCAGCAAAGATCCTCGAGTACATCAATTTTTTAATCGCATTATGAGTAAGGACGCAGCATGAGCAATAACTCAAATCCTAATTATTTCCGTCTCGGTGTGTTTGTGCTCGCTGCAATCGGAGTTTTAGTTGCCGTCATTCTCATATTCGGTTCCGGGCAACTCTTTAAGAAATCCTTTATGGTGGAAACCTACCTAAAGCAATCAGTTACCGGATTGGATACTGGGGCTGCAGTGCGCTTTAGGGGTGTAAAGATTGGTCAAGTCACTTTGGTTGGGCTCTCTGGTGATATCTACGAGAAAGATGTTCCATTTGAGAAACGTCTTCAGTACGTAGTAATTCGTATGCAAATCTTTGGTGACAAGGTAACTGAGGACCAAATTGCAGAGTTTGCTAAAAATAATTTACGCGCCCGTGTCAGGTCGATGGGTATTACAGGCGTTAATTATGTTGAGTTTGATTTCTCAAATGCGCCTTCTGACTATAGTCCGCTCTCCTATAGCTGGAAGCCGGCAGATCCTGTTATTCCATCCCTCCCAAATCAAGCTGACGAAATTATTTCTGGAATGCAAAAATTTGTTTCTACGCTAAATCATGCAGACTTTGAAGGCACTCAGAAAAAGTTCGACTCACTATTAGTTAATCTAAATACACTGATGGCAGGTGATGGTAAGGGTAACGAAGGTCTTGTCCGGTCTGTTCAATCCTTAAACGTCATCATCGAGCGGATTGCTAAAGTGACCGATAAGGATGAGCTCAATATTTTGATGCGTGAATTGATTGGCACAATTGTGTCATTGCGTCAAACTGTGGCGAGTATTCAGGGGGATACAGGTGCGACGATTGAAAATCTCAAGCAAACTACTGAGAATCTCAATGAATTTAGTCGTATAGCTAGCCAATCTCCATCGAGCTTGATATGGGGTGAGCCTCCGCCGAAAATCGTGCTACCAATGAATGGCACGCAAGGACAATCTGGAGTCCAAAAATGATGAAGCGCATTCTGATAACTACCCTAGTCTTGAGCCTATTTGCCTGCTCACTACCAACCCGCGCCCCCGTGACTCCAGCCAGTTATATGATCAATCCTGAGCGCAGTGGCCCACCTTTGAAGAATCGCACAAGCTATTGGCTTAAGATTGGCCCTGTTTCTGTAGCTGCACCATACGATGGGAGATCTTTGGTGTATCGCTTAGGCGACCAGCGTTTTGAAAAAGATTTTTATAACGTCTATACAGCGCTACCTGCCGAAATGATTTCAAATGCGGAGCGCCAGTGGATTAATCAGTCTGGTATTTTCTCTGCTGCTGTAGGGCAGAGCAATACCTTCTTTCCGTATTACACCTTGCAAGCTACCGTCAATGAGTTCTATGGTGACTACCGAGTAAGACCAGAGGCAGTAGTCAGTATGGAGTTTTTCTTGACTATAGAAAATGGTGGCAAGGTCAATCCTATGATTGGTAGTAATCGCTATACCAAGCGGATTACGCTCAAAGACAATACGCCTGCGGCATTAGTATTGGGTCAGCAGCAGGCTCTTGCTGAGATCTTTAAGGAGTATGAGGTTCAGCTCGATAAATATGCTGCTAATCTGCCTAAGCCCTTAGGGCATTAAGATTAAGATAAGCAGTATCTATCAATAGCAGTTTAGGAGATGATATGGATTTAGGAATCAAAGGCAAAGTCGCATTGGTCATGGCATCTAGCCGTGGTTTGGGTCAAGCAATGGCGGTCTCATTGGCGCGAGAGGGCGTCAAGGTTGCTGTTACTGGCCGTAGTCCAGAGGGCTTACAAAAATCAGTTGAACTGATACAAGCTGCTGGTGGTACTGCCCTAGCATTGAACTGGGATCTCTCTGATGCATCTGTAATTGATAGTCTGGTTTCGAAGGTAGAAAAAGAGCTTGGTCCAATTGATATCTTGATTAACAATACCGGTGGACCGCCGCCAACGCCCGCTGCTGGACAGGATCCTGCGCTCTGGCAAAAAAGCTTTAACGATATGGTTCTATCCCTCATTGCGATTACTGATCGTGTTTTACCTGGCATGCGTCAGCGTCAATGGGGCCGCATTATTACGAGTACTACTTCAGGTGCCATTGCCCCGATTAAAAATTTAGCGATCTCTAATACCTTGCGCGCAGCTTTACTGGCGTGGTCCAAAACATTGGCTGCAGAAGTGGCTCACGAAGGCATTACCGTGAACATCATCATGCCAGGGCGTGTCGCAACAGATCGCCTACGTCAATTGGATGAGGCAAGGGCAAAGCGTGAAAGCACTTCTTATGAAGAGGTTGTGAAGGCAAGCTTGAGGCAGATTCCGGTGGGTCGTTACGGTGACCCTAAAGAGTATGGCGATGCCGCAGCCTTTTTAGCTAGTCAAAACGCATCCTTTATTACTGGCACTGTCATGCGCATAGACGGCGGCCAGACACAGGCAATTTGAAGCAGTCCTTAGTGAGCTTCCTGCGGGGTTTAAAACAGGAGTTGCGCTCTCATGAGCTAGCCTGGTTATTTGTAGCACTCACACTTTCAGTGACTGCTTTATCTAGCGTCAGCTTCTTGGCTGACCGGATGCAAAGGGCGTTTCAGTTTGACGCTCGCCAATTGCTGGCCTCTGATGTGCTGATTGTGGCGGACCAACCATTGCCAGAGCGTTTTCTGATTGAGGCGAAAAGCAGAGATTTGCAGGTGGCGCAAACCATCGTGTTCCCCAGTATGGCAAGCGTTGGGACGCGTAGTAAGTTAGCCTCTTTGAAAGCAGTCAGTTCTCTATATCCCTTACGAGGCGCACTCCAGGTTCAGTCTAGCAATGCCACTTTGAACTCTGGGCCACCAGCAGGATCCGTTTGGATTGATCCAGTAATGTTAGCCAGTTTGCAAGCAAAGCTTGGTGATCAAATGAGTCTAGGGCAGAAGACTTTTCTGATTGCTGGTGTACTTGAACGCGAAATTGATCGTGGCGCAGGGTTTATGAACTTTGCTCCTCGCGTCATGATGTCCTTAGATGATTTACCAGCAACCGGATTGATTGGTCTTGGCAGTAGGGTGACTTATCGATTACTTCTTGCTGGGACCGACGAGCAGGTTCAGTCATATGAGAAATGGGTAAAGAACTATATCGATTCTGAAGGCTTGCGCGGTTTACGGATTGAGACTTTAGAAAATGCCCAGCCTGTGATGCGAAAGACCTTGGAGCGAGCTGAGCGTTTCCTATCTTTAATAGCGGTCTTAACGGCTATGGTTGCCGCCGTAGCGATTGCCTTGTCGGCGCGCCGTTACTCACTCAAACAAGCCGATGGTTGCGCAGTTCTCAAATGCTTTGGCGCTACTTCAACCATCATTCTGAAAAAACAAATCACCACGATTCTCAGTTTAGGGATCTTTGCTGCCGCCTTAGGCTCAGCTTTTGGCTATTTGGTGCAATTGGCGCTCACTTTCTTATTAGGTAATTTAATTTTGACGAGCTTGCCTAGTGTGTCAATCTGGCCGATTGTGTGGAGCTCGCTCTTTGCTTGGTTTTTATTGATTGGCTTTGCTGGGCCACCGCTATTTGCATTGGTCCAGGTGTCGCCGATACGACTCATTCGTAAAGAGTTTGAAGGTATCAATCGTTCTTCTATTTGGGTTGCTATTTGTGGCTTAGGTACTGCTGCGACTTTAATTGCGCTTGCAGCAAGAGATTGGAAGTTAGCATTTTGGGCGGCCCTGAGTTTTGGTAGTGCGATCGTTGTTTTTTCTGGAATTTCTTGGCTAGTATTAAAACTTCTCGCCCGAATTCAGACTAAGAATTTTGCTATTCGTTTTGCAATCACCGTACAAAGTAGGCGTTCTGGCTTTGCAGTGATGCAAATCACCTCGCTAGGCATTGCCTTAATGGCGCTATTGATGATCTTGTTATTACGGCAAGACCTGCTCAATACATGGCAGGGCAACATCCCAGCAGATGCGCCTAATCGCTTCATGATTAATGTGCAGGGTGAGCAAAAAGCAGATATTACTCAGTCGCTCGTGAATGCTGGTGTGCCAACACCAGAATTTTATCCGATGGTACGAGGACGTTTGACTGCAATCAATGAGCGCAATATTTCTCCTAATGACTTCGTGGAAGATAACGCCAAGCGCTTAGTAGATCGGGAATTTAATCTCTCCTATACCGATCAGTTGCCAGCAGGTAACCGCATTACTGAGGGTAAATGGATCATTGGTGATAGCCCGCAAATCTCCATGGAAATCGGCATCGCTAAAAACTTAAAGCTCAAGATGGGTGATCAACTCACTTTTGAGGTGGCAGGCGAGAAAATTACTGCGCCCATTACTTCACTGCGTAAATTGGATTGGGGATCGATGCGGGTCAATTTCTTTGTGATCATGCCGCCTTCCCAATTAAGTACCTTGCCACATTCTTGGATTACTTCCTACTATCAAGCCCCAGAGCAAGAGGCTCTTGATTTTAGGGTGAGTCAAGCTTATCCCAACCTCACGGTCGTCGATGTATCAGCTTCTTTAA
Organism: Polynucleobacter sp. UB-Piko-W3; assembly: GCF_018881635.1. Taxonomy (GTDB): domain Bacteria; phylum Pseudomonadota; class Gammaproteobacteria; order Burkholderiales; family Burkholderiaceae; genus Polynucleobacter. The sequence continues at coordinate 809,531 of NZ_JACVPY010000002.1, read as the reverse complement.
AGCAGATACAAGATGTCTTGAATAAACTCTCTGCTGCATTGGGCTTATTGTTTGCATTTACGATTGCTGCAGCAGTGTTAGTGCTTATAGCTGCAATTTCTGCCACTCAAGATGAGCGCTTTAGAAATGCTGCATTGTTAAAGGCAATAGGCGCATCGCGAAGCACATTGGCGAGCATTGCTCGCGTTGAGCTACTGGTTATTGGTTTGGTTGCTGGCACCTTAGCTGGGCTTGCAGCCGGAGCAGCTGCCTGGGCCTTAGGGCGCTACGTCATGGAGATTGAATTTAATGCCTTTGCACAGGCGATCTTTATGGGAATTATTTTTGGTGTCATTGCCTGCCTAGCTGCAGGCTATCGCTTTGGTCAAAAAATTCAGGGTGCTACTGCGATTGAATGCTTAAGAGAGAGTTACTGAGTTTTTAGGTAGTTCCACGAGGCGAGTGCCTGCAAAACGATCGCTTAAAGCCTGGCGTTGCTTCGGATCTTTGCGGTCTAAATAAATCGTGAGCGGCCAAAAAAAGAGGGCTACTGCAAAGAGCATTTCAATAATGTGCCATTGCTCTAAATGAAAAGCCCACTGCAATAGAACACAAGGTATGACCCAGAGAGAGCCGTAAAGATAGCGCAATAGAGCTTGACGTCTTTTAAGGGTGCGACCCTGTTGATCAATCATACGAATGCGCCAGGTTTGCATCGCCAAGGTTTGGCCAGACTTTGTCCAATACCAAACAAAGTAAATTCCTAAGACACCATAGAGATACAAAAAGCTTAGCCAACTTGGTAAAGACACTCCAAACAAAACACCTAGAGCAAGATTGGGGACTAAAAAAGTTAGGGCAATTACTCCAAGCAGCACAAGTTGTTCATACAAGCAGCATGAAACACGGCGCCAAAATTGTGGAGAAGGTAATGCGCTGAGTTCAGCGGGAGTCATAACGCTGCTTTAGGAAAAATTAAAAATCTAATTATTAGATGAACCGCTTTCGGGAGCGGGCGGAGCTTCTGCGGTCGGTATGCTTCTGGGGTTTGGTGTAGGTGGTGGTGGAGTACCACTGAGGTTCACTGAACGTTGCTGTAGCGTAGGGGCGTTAATTGCACTGGGCTTTTTCTTGGCTTGTGCATCAACCAATTTTTTCTTTTCTTCATCACTGAGTTTTTGATAAGCAGTCCAGGCCTCTGCTTTTTTCTCGGCAGGAAACTTCAAACTACTTAAATAATTTTCACGGGCAATACGACGCTCTTTTTGAGAAAGCTTTGACCAGCTAGCCATGCGTGATTGCAAACGCTGTTGATCTTGCTCGCTCATCTTGGGGTAGATATTAACTACTTGCATCCATTTCTTGCGGCTATCGGGAGGCATGTAATCCCAATCACTTTCTAGTGGAGCCAGAATTTGTTGTTGCGAAGGCTTTAAGCTTTCCCAGGTGCCATCAGGTTTTTTTGCTGGAATCGCTGCAGTCTTACCTTCGGTAGCACTTGGTGAAGTTTGTGCTGCGGCACTAGATACGCTTGAGCCCAACACACACATTACCAGCGCTACAGAAGCGCTAGCGATGAATGACTTCGGTATACGTAACATCTAATGTTGTTAAATTATTTGCTTTGCACTGAGTCTGAAGCGCCGTTGCCAGAGTCAGATAGAGGGCCATTTTTAAGAAAGGCTAAGAAGCCACCATCTGCATAAGCATCTGGTGGGACGTCGTCGGACAAGAGTGCTGCATCTACTTCGGCGATATCGTTAATACGGGAATCATCTTGCCATTGGGCAATTCCAATGAGTCCAAAAACTAAGACCACTAGTGGGGCTATCCAGCCTACTGTGTCCCACGTTCCATTCGATCCAGTATTCCATTTGCCGGCAATGCCAGCAAATGCTGGTTTTTGAGCCAGTACTTTCTCTGTTTTTCTGACCGAAAGCGCCTTCATACGGGCAGCATGGAGACGGTCTTTAATGCCAGCGGATAGATTCTGCGTACTCTGACTCAGCAGGGCGGCGCTAGCACGACCAAATTGGTCTGCTTGGGTCTCGGTAAGTTGGTCATTAAGGTGTTTCACAGAGTAATTCCTTTTAATTTCAATGCTTTAGCTAGGGTTTGTGTGGCTCTAGAACAATGGGTTTTGACACTTCCTTCACTGCAACTCATTGCTTTAGCGGTCTCAGTAATACTTAGCTCATCCCAATAACGCATCAGGAAGGCTTCTCGTTGACGTACAGGTAATTTAGCAATTTCTGACTCCAAAGCCTGTAAAAGCTGACTCTGTTCAAGCTTTTGAGCCCCATCTTGGTGAATTTCACTGTCGTCTGGAGCTGAAAGTGACTCTAAAGGGTCAAAATCATCGTTTTCATCGGTTTTCTTACCCATGTTTGAAAACAGGGTGACCCAGGCATTTCGGACCTTTTGGCGCCTAAACCAGTCATGAATGCGGTTTTGCAAAATTCTAGTGAAAACCAGCGGAAGTTCAGCAGCTGGCCTATCGCCGTATTTTTCTGCCAACTTGATCATGGCGTCTTGAACAATGTCTAAGGCGGCGTCTTCATCACGGACGGCATAGATCGCTTGCTTAAATGCGCGCTTCTCAATGCTGCTCAGAAAATCAGATAGTTCTTGGGCTGATGCCATGCGATGAATTAGACCTGAATCCGTAAGAATTGGGCTATTTTAGGGGATTGCTATAGAATATAAGGCTTACTACCTAGATTCTCATTTACGAAGTGGTTTTTCCGGTAGCAGCGCCGTTCGAACTCGGGCCATAAGCAAGAGATAGAACAGACCAAACAATTTTTTGCCGAAAATTGCAAAGGACGAAAGAAAATGAATACAAGCAGCGCCGAATTTTTAGCTACGAAAGCTAATAAAGACTCAACAAATCCAAATGCCGTAGCAGCACCTCCAGAAATGATTGGTGCAGAGATGCTGGTGCAAGCTTTGCACAAAGAAGGAGTTGAATATGTTTGGGGTTACCCAGGCGGCTCCGTTCTCTTTATCTACGACGAAATTTTTAAACAAGACAAGTTTGAACACATTCTTGTTCGCCATGAGCAAGCAGCAGTTCATGCAGCTGATGGTTATGCGCGCGCATCCGGTAAGGTTGGCGTCGCTTTAGTCACATCTGGTCCGGGAGTAACCAATGCGGTTACTGGCATTGCAACTGCCTATACCGACTCGATCCCCATGGTGATCATCAGCGGTAACGTGCCAACCTATGCCATCGGTGAAGATGCATTTCAAGAGGCTGACACTGTTGGTATCACTCGCCCAATCGTTAAACATAACTTCTTGGTAAAAGATGTAAAAGATTTGCCATTGGTTTTGAAGAAAGCTTTTCATATTGCTCAGACTGGTCGTCCAGGTCCAGTATTGATCGACATTCCAAAAGATGTCTCTGCTGCTAAGGGCCCCTTCGTTTATCCAGAAACTTTGGAGATGCGTTCCTATAACCCAGTAGTGAAGGGGCATAGTGGCCAAATCCGTAAGGCAATCAGTTTGCTGCAAGAGGCGCAGCGTCCCTACATCTATACCGGTGGAGGTGTGATTCTGGCTGATGCAGCGCCAGAGCTCAAAGAGTTTGCTGATCTGCTGGGATATCCAGTGACTAATACCTTGATGGGTCTTGGTGGATTTCCGGGAAGTAGTCCGCAATTTGTAGGCATGCTCGGTATGCACGGCACCTATGAAGCTAATATGGCTATGCAACACAGCGATGTGTTGATTGCAATTGGTGCGCGTTTTGATGACCGTGTGATTGGTAACACCATTCACTTTGCAAGTCATCCACGCAAAATCATCCATATCGATATCGATCCTTCAGTGATTTCTAAGCGCGTCAAGGTTGATGTTCCCATTGTTGGTAACCTCAAAGAGGTGCTGCAGGAGATGACCGCACAACTCAAGGCTGCTGGTCCACGCAAGAACGGTGACAAAGTTGCCGCGTGGTGGGAGCAGATTAATGAGTGGCGTAAAAAAGATTGCTTAAAGTACGACGAAGCTTCACAGATCGTGAAGCCGCAATATGTTGTACAAAAGCTATATGAGCTAACCGGTGGTGATGCCTTCATTACCTCTGACGTAGGTCAGCATCAAATGTGGGCTGCTCAGTTCTACAAATTTGATAAGCCTCGTCGTTGGATTAACTCTGGCGGTCTTGGCACCATGGGCGTAGGCTTGCCATATGCCATGGGCATCAAAAAGGCATTCCCAGATCAGGATGTTTTCACGATCACTGGTGAAGGCTCTATTCAGATGTGTATTCAAGAGCTTTCTACTTGTAAGCAATATGACACACCAGTGAAGATTGTTTCATTGAATAACCGTTACCTAGGTATGGTTCGTCAATGGCAGGAGCTTACCTATAACAAGCGCTATTCCAGCTCATACATGGATTCTTTGCCAGACTTCGTGAAGTTGGCTGAAGCCTATGGTCACGTTGGTATGCTGATTGAGAAGAAATCAGATGTGGAGGGCGCCCTCAAGGAAGCCATCAGATTGAAAGATCGTACTGTGTTTATGGACTTCCAAACTGACCCAGAAGAAAACGTTTGGCCGATGGTTCAAGCGGGTAAGGGTATTACTGAAATGCTCTTGGGTAGTGAGGATCTTTAATGCGACACATTATTTCCATTCTGATTGAGAATGAACCAGGAGCTTTATCACGAGTAGTGGGCCTGTTCTCAGCTCGTGGTTACAACATTGAAGCTTTAAGTGTCGCGCCTACTGAAGACTCTTCTTTGTCCCGCATGACAATCGTCACCTTCGGGTCTGATGATGTGATCGAGCAAATTACCAAGCATTTAAATCGCTTAGTTGAAGTAGTGAAGGTATTTGATCTAAGTGAAGGCCCTCATATCGAGCGTGAGCTCATGATGATTAAGGTTCGAGCTGTTGGTAAAGAGCGCGAAGAGCTTAAGCGCACAACCGATATTTTCCGTGGCCGCATTATTGATGTGACAGATAAGAGCTACACCATTGAATTAACAGGTGATGGCGCTAAGTTAGATGCCTTCATTGATTCGATCGATCGTGCATCAATTCTAGAAACAGTTCGCTCAGGCGGTTCTGGTATCGGACGTGGTGAGCGCATTCTCAAGGTTTAATTTTTTAACTGATGTACTAAGTAATACACCGATATTTTTCAACACAAGGAAATAGCATGAAAGTTTTTTACGACAAAGACGCCGATTTATCCCTCGTTAAGGGTAAAAAAGTCACCATCATTGGTTATGGTTCACAAGGCCACGCACACGCATTAAACCTTAAAGACTCTGGCGTTAACGTGACTGTTGGCTTGCGCAAAGGTGGCGCATCTTGGAATAAAGCAGCTAATGCTGGTTTGACAGTAAAAGAAGTTGCTGAAGCGGTGAAGGATGCTGATATTGTCATGATGCTATTACCTGATGAGCAAATTGGTGATGTGTACGCCAAAGAAGTGCATGGCAATATTAAGCAGGGTGCTGCACTCGCTTTTGCCCATGGCTTTAACGTTCACTACGGTCAAGTTCAGCCACGCGCTGATCTCGATGTGATCATGATTGCTCCTAAGGCTCCTGGCCATACTGTTCGTGGCACCTACTCACAGGGCGGTGGCGTTCCTCATTTGATCGCTGTCTATCAAGATAAATCTGGCTCTGCACGTGATGTTGCCCTGTCCTATGCAACAGCTAACGGTGGCGGTCGTGCCGGCATCATTGAAACTAACTTCCGTGAGGAAACTGAAACCGACTTGTTCGGTGAACAGGCTGTTCTTTGTGGTGGCGCAGTTGATCTTATTAAAACGGGCTTTGAAGTATTGGTTGAAGCTGGTTATGCCCCAGAAATGGCTTACTTCGAGTGCTTGCATGAGCTTAAATTAATCGTTGACTTGATCTACGAAGGCGGTATCGCAAACATGAACTACTCCATCTCTAATAACGCTGAGTATGGTGAGTATGTGACAGGTCCGCGTATTGTGACTGCAGAAACCAAGAATGCAATGCGTCAGTGCTTAAAAGATATTCAGACTGGTGAGTATGCAAAGAGCTTTATCTTGGAAAACAAAGCAGGTGCCCCAACCTTGATGTCTCGTCGTCGCTTGAATGCTGAGCATGAAATTGAAATCGTTGGCGCTAAGTTGCGTGCGATGATGCCTTGGATTGCTAAGAACAAGTTAGTAGACCAAACTAAGAACTAAGCATCCCAATAATCGTAGCTCAAGAAAAGGCTTAGAACAAAGATGATGTATCCACATCCCATTATTGCAAAAGAAGGTTGGCCGTATTTAGCCCTAGTGGGGGCCGTGACTTTATTAGTCCACTTTCTAGGTGGGATTGGATGGTCATGGCCACTTTGGATTATCTTTATCTTTGTTCTGCAGTTTTTCCGCGATCCACAGCGTATTCCTGCAATCGGTCGTGACTTAGTGCTATCTCCAGCCGATGGTCGGATTGTCGTAGTAGAAAAAACCAATGATCCTTATGCTGGGCGTGAAGCACTCAAGATTAGCGTTTTCATGAATGTATTTAATGTTCACTCCAATCGTAGTGCTGTAAATGGTTTAGTAAAAGAGGTTCAGTATTTTCCTGGCAAGTTTGTGAATGCGGATCTGGATAAGGCCTCTACTGAGAATGAGCGAAACGCTGTCGTGATTGATGCCAATGGTCAGATAGTGACCTTGGTTCAGGTGGCTGGTTTAATTGCGCGCCGAATTCTTTGCTACATCCATGTGGGCGATCGCTTGAAGGCGGGGGAGCGCTATGGCTTCATTCGTTTTGGTTCACGGGTTGATGTTTATTTGCCACTCACTGCGCAGCCTTTAGTCAGCGTTGGCGATAAAGTGTTTGCTACCAATACGGCTTTGGCTCGTTTGCCAGGTCTAGATTAATTCGATCTCTCTTTACTAGGACTATTTTGCCAACATTTCGCCGTCGTGGACGCATCGATCGTAGTCGACTAAACCACTCCCGCTCAGATCGCTCGCTAAATGACTGGGCGAATGAAGTAGGTGAGGGTGTTGATTACGAAGTAGAAGAACTGCATCCTCCAAAACCTCGCTTGCGTAGCAAGGGAATTTATTTACTTCCGAATGCATTCACTACTGCGGCCTTGTTTTGTGGTTTCTTTGCGATCGTGAATGCGATGAACCATCAGTTTGAAGTTGCTGCGATTGCGATCTTTGCCTCTTTGGTATTAGATGGCATGGATGGCCGAGTGGCTCGTATGACCAATACCCAAAGTGCTTTTGGTGAGCAATATGACTCACTAGCCGATATGGTGTCATTTGGTGTAGCACCAGCTCTCGTGGCTTATGAGTGGGCTTTAAAAGATTTGGGTAAATGGGGCTGGTTAGCAGCATTTACTTATTGTGCTGGCGCTGCTTTGCGCTTGGCACGTTTCAATGTGAATACTGGAGTAGTTGATAAGAAATTCTTCCAAGGCTTGCCAAGTCCGGCGGCTGGCTCCTTAATGGCTGGGTTTATATGGCTAGCGGATGACAACAAGATCCCAGTGCGCGATACCGCTATTCCTTGGGTTACCTTCTTCATTGCAGTTTATGCTGGCTTAACCATGGTCTCTAATGCTCGTTTTTATAGTGGCAAAGCCTTAGATGTCCGCTACCGTGTGCCATTTGGCGTGATGGTCTTGATGATTTTGACCTTCGTACTCATCTCCTCTAATCCGCCCTTGACCTTATTCGGAGTTTTTGTCGTGTATTCGATCTCTGGCTATGTGATTTGGGCCTGGGAGCACTTCAGCGGTAGGCGTTTTAGCTAATTCTAGAATTTTCGGGTATATTGATTGCATGTTGATCAATTTCTCACCTTTAACAGGTCTCCTTCTGCTAGCACTAAGCCTAAAGCTTGGGGCGGGTAAGGCCTGAGTTGATGAGATCAAAATAATTCATTAACCACCACATACCAGCCCCAGCTAATTGCTGGGGTTTTTGTTTTTCAGATTCAAATTGACTAATTATTATTAGAGTATTCCAAACTGGAGAGTAGTGATGAGCGATAAAGTAATCATTTTTGACACCACCTTACGCGATGGTGAGCAATCCCCTGGCGCTTCAATGACCAAGGATGAAAAGGTTCGAATTGCCCGTCAATTAGAGCGTCTTAAGGTCGATGTGATTGAGGCAGGATTTGCTGCTAGCTCCGAAGGTGACTTTCAGGCTATTTCTGCAGTAGCTGCAGCCATTAAAGACTCCATCGTCTGTTCATTGGCAAGAGCCAATGAAAAAGATATTACGCGTGCGTCTGACGCCTTGAAAGCTGCCAAAGCCAAACGTATTCATGCATTCTTGGCAACTAGCCCATTGCATATGGCAGTCAAATTGCGCATGTCCCCCGAAGAGGTCTTGGAGCAATCGAAGCGCTCCATTCGCTTTGCCCGAAATTTGGCTGATGATATTGAGTTCTCCGCAGAAGATGGTTATCGCTCAGAGGTGGATTTCTTGTGCAGAGTTGTTGAAGGTGTTATTAATGAGGGTGCTACCACCATTAACATTCCGGATACGGTAGGTTATGCCACTCCAGAGTTGTATGGTGAGTTCATCAAGACCTTACGTACTCGCGTTCCTAATTCGGATAAAGCAATCTGGTCAGTGCATTGCCACAATGATTTAGGTATGGCGGTTGCCAATTCGTTGGCAGGCGTAAAAATAGGTGGAGCTCGTCAGATCGAGTGCACCATCAATGGCTTAGGTGAGCGTGCTGGTAATACAGCCTTAGAGGAGATTGTGATGTCCTTGCGAACCCGTAAGGATTATTTTGATATGGTGTGCGGCATTGATGCAAGTCAAATTGTTCCGGCGTCTAAATTGGTTTCTCAAATTACAGGCTTTGTAGTGCAGCCTAATAAAGCGGTAGTAGGTGCCAATGCTTTTGCCCACGCCTCTGGCATTCACCAGGATGGTATTTTGAAGAATCGTGAGACCTATGAAATTATGCGCGCAGAAGATGTGGGCTGGTCTACCAATAAGATTGTCTTGGGCAAGTTATCGGGTCGTAATGCTTTTAAGCAACGCTTACAAGAATTGGGCATTACGATTGAGGCTGAAAAGGAGCTCAACGAAGCATTCGCTCGTTTCAAAGCCTTAGCCGATCAAAAGTCCGAGATTTTTGATGAAGACATCATCGCCATCATGTCTGATTCTGCAGCTGCAGAAGAGGGTGAACATTATCACTTTATCTCTTTGAGCCAGCATTCTGAAACAGGTGAGCGCCCTAAGTCACGCGTTACGTTCCGCATGGGTGATAAAGAGGTGAGTTCAGAGGCTGAAGGCAATGGGCCAGTGGATGCCAGCTTAAATGCCATTGAAGGAATCGCTCAGAGCGGGGCAGAACAATTGCTCTATTCAGTCAATGCGATTACCTCTGGCACCCAATCTCAGGGTGAGGTAACAGTCCGTTTGGCTAAAGGTGGACGCATTGTGAATGGTGTTGGTACAGACCCAGACATTATTGCTGCCTCTGCTAAGGCTTATTTAGCAGCCTTAAATAAGTTGCATGATCCCAGTCAGGCCAAATTAAATGCTCAAATGACCCCATAAACCAATATAAGTCATTGATTAATATAGATAATTTTCAAAAAGCCGTCTATAAAGTGGGTTTTATTCCTATATTACTCAGATGCTTGGATCTGCTACAATTCGAGGGCTTTGATTTATAAAGCTTTTTTGTTAATTTTTGTTAATGGCGCACGACACAAATTGGGTGAAAGCTCAAGTGTTCGCAAGTAAGGAGTATTAAAAATGGCAGTTGCTGATATTAAGACGGCAGAAATCGTCAAAGAGAACGCGCGCAGCGCAAATGATACGGGTAGCCCTGAAGTTCAAGTTTCATTGCTAACAGCCCGCATCAATGAATTAACCCCCCATTTCAAGGCTAACGCTAAAGATCATCACAGCCGTCGTGGCTTGTTGAAGATGGTTTCACGTCGCCGTCGCCTCTTGGATTACCTCAAGGGCAAAGATTTGGATCGCTACCGCGCACTCATCGACAAATTAGGTCTGCGTAAGTAATTTTTATCGGTATGCAATGCCATCTTTCTTAGGGTTGTTTCTTAACAGAACCAGTCTTAAGCAGATGGCATGTTTTTTGGGCGCTTTTCGATCATTTGTGTAGGGGATCGTGTCATTCCAATGAGTTTCTGAATGCCCGCAGAGTCTCATTGGAATGGCATCCCTTTTGATCATGAATCGCTCCAGTGTTGTCGTGACACTGCTTTATCCCACGACAAGCGCAATGCTCATGTGAGTTTTGCGTGAACAATTTGGAGAAGATCAGAATGACTATGTTTAAAAAAGCAGTAAAGAGTTTTCAGTGGGGCAACCATCAAGTAACCATGGAAACAGGTGAGATCGCTCGCCAATCTGGTGGTGCCGTCATCGTTAACGTGGATGACACTGTAGTAATGGGTACTGTAGTTGCCTCTAAGTCTGCGAAGCCAGGCCAATCCTTTTTCCCTTTGACGGTTGATTATTTAGAAAAGACCTACGCAGCAGGCAAGATCCCTGGTGGCTTCTTCCGCCGTGAAGGCCGCCCATCAGAAGGTGAGACATTGATCTCCCGTTTGATTGATCGTCCATTGCGCCCATTGTTTCCAGAAGGTTTTTTGAACGAAGTTCAAGTGGTAGTGCATGTGCTGTCTATCAACCCAGATGTTCCTGCTGATATTCCTGCTTTGATTGCTGCTTCTGCAGCCTTGGCTATTTCTGGTATTCCTTTTGCTGGCCCAGTCGGCGCAGCTCGCGTGGGTTATGCCAATGGTCAGTACCTGTTAAACCCAACCCGTACAGAACAAGCAACTAGCGAACTCGATTTGATCGTAGCTGGTACTCAAGCCGCTGTATTGATGGTGGAGTCAGAAGCAAACCAACTTTCTGAAGAGGTGATGTTAGGTGCAGTCGTATATGGTCACGACCAAATGCAAACTGCGATCAACGCCATTAACGAATTAGTTCGTGAAGCTGGTAAGCCAGAGTGGGATTGGACTGCTGCTCCTAAGGATGAGCCATTTATTACTAAGGTCACATCATTAGCTGAAGCGCCATTACGTGAGGCTTATCAGATTCGTCAAAAGGGTGCTCGTTCAGACAAGCTTAAAGAAATCTCTAAAACTGTTTTAGCCAAGTTAGCCGAAGAGGGTGACGTTGACGCTGTTGCAGTCAGCGACATCATGTTTGAAATTGAGGCAAAGATTGTTCGTAGCCAGATTTTGAATGGTGAGCCACGCATTGATGGTCGTGATACTCGCACCGTTCGTCCAATTGAAATTCGTAATGGCGTATTGCCACGTACCCACGGTTCTGCTTTATTTACTCGTGGCGAAACTCAAGCATTGGTAGTGGCTACATTAGGCACTGCACGCGATGAGCAAATCATTGATGCGCTCGAAGGTGAATACCGCGATCGTTTCATGTTCCACTACAACATGCCTCCGTTTGCTACTGGCGAAACTGGTCGTGTAGGTAGTCCTAAGCGTCGTGAAATTGGTCACGGCCGTTTGGCTAAACGCGCATTGATTCCGGTATTGCCAAGTGCAGAAGATTTTGCATACAGCATTCGTGTGGTTTCAGAGATCACCGAATCCAACGGCTCCTCTTCAATGGCTTCCGTTTGCGGCGGTTGCCTTGCAATGATGGATGCTGGTGTTCCAGTAAAAGCGCACGTTGCTGGCGTTGCCATGGGCTTGATTCTTGATGGTAATCGTTTTGCTGTGTTGACCGATATCTTGGGTGATGAAGATCACTTAGGCGATATGGACTTCAAAGTAGCAGGTACTGCAAATGGTATTACTGCACTGCAGATGGATATTAAGGTTCAAGGCATTACTAAAGAAATTATGCAAGTGGCTTTAGCGCAAGCTAAAGAAGGCCGTTTGCACATCTTGAGCAAAATGCAAGAAGCGATGGGCTCAGTTCGCACAGAACTGTCAGCACATGCTCCACGCATGGTTTCATTCAAGATTCATCCAGACAAGATTCGTGAAGTGATTGGTAAGGGTGGCGCAACTATCCAAGCTTTGACCAAAGAAACTGGTTGCAGCATCGACATTAAAGATGACGGCACAGTAACCATTGCATCTACTAGCGCTGAAGGCATGGCAGAAGCAAAAGCACGTATCGAGGGCATTACTGCAGAAGCTGAAGTAGGCAAGATCTATGAAGGCCCAGTAGTGAAGTTGCTCGAGTTCGGCGCTTTGGTCAATATTCTTCCAGGTAAAGATGGCTTATTGCATATCTCTGAAATCTCTAACGAGCGCGTTAAAGAAGTCAAAGATTATTTGCAAGAAGGTCAAGTTGTGCGCGTGAAGTTGCTAGCTGCTGATGAGCGTGGTCGTTTGCGTTTATCACTGAAAGCTGCAATGGCAGAAGAGGGTGGCTCAATTGCTCCCCTAGCTGGCGCTGCTGAAGCGGCTCCATCTGCTGACGAAACAGCGTAAGTCATTTACATCTACTACTGCGAGAAGCTCTTATGCGCGTAATGGAAATCAAAGAATTTGGCGCACCAGAAATGTTGGTGCCAGCCACTCGTCCGGATCCAGCTATTCCTAGTGCTGGCACTGGCGAGATTTTGATTAAGGTGATTGCTGCCGGCATTAACCGACCAGATGTTCTGCAGCGTAAAGGTTTTTATCCTGTACCTGCGGGCGCATCTGATATTCCTGGTCTTGAGGTTGCTGGAGAGATTGTTGGCGGAGACTTAGCGCACGCAGATAATCTCTTTGGCCTCAAACTTGGCGATAAGGTTTGCGCTTTAGTGCAGGGTGGTGGTTATGCTGAGCTTTGCACCGCACCGATTGCTCAGTGCTTGCCTTACCCAAAAGGCTTTACTGATCAAGAGGCTGCAGCCTTACCAGAAACTTTCTACACCGTATGGAGCAATGTCTTCATGCGTGGCCAACTCGCAGAGGGCGAAACCCTATTAGTCCAAGGTGGCTCTAGCGGTATTGGGGTTACTGCCATTCTGATTGCCAAGGCTTTAGGTCATAAAGTATTTGTGACTGCGGGCACGGATGAAAAGTGCGCGGCATGCATGAAGTTGGGCGCTGATTTAGCCGTGAACTATAAAACGCAAGACTTTGTAGAAGAGGTTAAGAAGGCGACCGATGGTAAAGGTGTCAATGTCATTCTCGATATGGTGACCGGCGCTTATGTGCAGCGTGAAATCGATTGTTTGGCTGATGATGGCCGCATTGTGATCATTGCAATTCAGGGTGGATCAAAGGCAGAGGTTAGCACTAACCAAATTTTGCGCCGTCGCTTAACTATCACCGGTTCAACATTACGTCCTCGTCCAGTCTCCTTTAAGAAGCAGATTACAAAGCAGCTGTATGACAATATTTGGCCTTTGTTAAATGCTGGTCAATTAAAGCCTGTCATTTACAAAACCTTTACGCTCGATCAGGCAGCAGATGCTCATAGCTTGATGGAGTCATCAGAGCATGTTGGCAAGATTGTTTTGACGGTCTAGAAGCTGTTAGTTAAAAATGCGACCACTCATCATCATCGGCAACTGGAAAATGAATGGCAATCTTGCTAGTAATCAAGATTGGATCAAGACCGTTGCACGTGGCATGGAAAGTGGCATGCCATCTGGCCGCAAGTTTGCTGTTTGCCCACCATTTCCCTATTTGGCGCAATGCGCAGCATTAATTAAAGAATATTCTTTGGCATTTTTAAGTCTTGGTGCGCAAGATGTCTCAGCCTTTGAGTCTGGCGCATACACCGGTGAGGTGGCTGCATCTGCTTTGAAAGAAATGGATTGTAGTTACGTGATTGTTGGTCACTCTGAGCGTCGTGAAACTCACCATGAGGCTGACGAGCTTGTAGCAGGCAAGGCCTTGCAAGTATTAGATAGTGGTATGACTCCAGTGATATGTGTTGGGGAGACTGCTGATGAAAGAAATTCAGGTAGAGCGGTAGAGGTTGTTCGCGGGCAGGTTGCAAAACAGTTGACTGTGCTTCAGGATCGTTTAGCAGATTGCTTAATTGCTTATGAACCCGTTTGGGCAATTGGCACCGGTAAGGTTGCTAGTGCCGAAGTTGCTCAGGATATGCATCGTGCGATTCGTCTGCAATTGGCGGAATTTGATGAGGACGTTGCCTCTCATATTGGAATTTTGTATGGCGGCAGTATCAAACCGGATAATGCCGTTGAGTTGTTTGCAATGCCTGATATTGATGGCGGATTGGTTGGGGGCGCTTCTTTAAATCCCCAAGATTTTCTGGCTATCTGTAAGGCGTAGATTTTTATTTGGAGATGAATTGTGGAATGGCTTAAGACTTTATTAATCGTATTTCAAGTAATTTCAGCATTGGCTGTGATTCTGCTTGTGCTATTACAGCAAGGTAAGGGAGCAGATATGGGTGCTGCTTTTGGTTCAGGCTCGTCGGGCAGCTTGTTCGGTGCTAGCGGCTCTGCTAATTTTTTATCCCATACAACAGCTGTTTTTGCAGCAATTTTCTTTATTTGTACTTTAGGCATTACTTGGCTTGGTAATAAGAAAGAAGTTGCTCCTGGAGTTCTCTCTGGAACAGTTGCACCAGTTGTGGCGCCGGCAGCACCAGTGGCACCAGTACAGGACCCAACTAAGCCTGCAGTTCCTAAGTAAAACTGTAGGGTTTTACAGATTTATCTAGCCCTAAATAAGGGTAGTGAAGTGTTGCAATGCAGTAGAATTGATAGGTTTTGCAAGATGCCGACGTGGTGAAATTGGTAGACACGCTATCTTGAGGGGGTAGTGGCTTAGGCTGTGCGAGTTCGAGTCTCGCCGTCGGCACCAAAATGAAGAATTTATCGAGTTTTTGCTCTAAATCAAGGCTGTAAGAAGTGAATAAATGAATAATTTGCTGTTTTAAGTATTACCAGACGAACGAATCAGGACCATTTTGAATCTCGCTAATTACTTTCCTGTTCTACTTTTTATCCTCGTAGGTATTGGGGTGGGATTAGTCCCCATGTTCCTCGGTAAAATTCTGGCCCCTTCGAAGCCTGACGCTGAAAAACTCTCACCATATGAGTGTGGTTTTGAAGCCTTTGAAGATGCGCGTATGAAGTTCGACGTGCGCTATTACCTCATTGCCATTCTGTTTATTCTTTTTGATCTTGAAACTGCATTCCTATTTCCATGGGGTGTTGCTTTGCGTGATATTGGTTGGTTTGGCTACGCCTCTATGGTGATCTTCCTTTTGGAGTTCATTGTGGGATTTGTGTATATCTGGAAAAAGGGCGCTCTCGACTGGGAGTGATCGATATGGCACTAGAAGGCGTTCTCAAAGAAGGATTTGTTACTACCACTGCGGATCAGTTGATTAACTGGACTCGCAATGGTTCTTTATGGCCAATGACTTTTGGTCTAGCTTGCTGCGCGGTGGAGATGATGCATGCCGGCGCATCGCGTTATGACTTAGATCGTTTTGGCGTGGTATTTCGTCCATCCCCACGTCAATCTGATTTGATGATTGTTGCAGGCACCTTGTGTAACAAGATGGCTCCTGCATTACGAAAGGTCTACGACCAAATGCCAGAACCGCGCTGGGTCATTTCTATGGGATCTTGTGCCAATGGTGGCGGTTATTACCATAACTCCTATTCAGTAGTGCGCGGTTGCGATCGCATCGTGCCAGTTGATATTTATGTCCCGGGTTGCCCTCCAACTGCCGAAGCGCTGATTTACGGAATTATTCAGTTGCAATCGAAGATTGCTCGCACCAGCACGATTGCGCGGAAGGCATAAGCCATGTCAGATCGTTTAGTTCAATTGGCTGCCAACCTAGAAAAAGTTCTGGGTAAGCGTGCGCTGTCGATTGAGGTGGCGTTGGGCGAGGTGACTTTAGTGGTGAACGCCGATACCTATTTAGAATCTGTCATGCTATTACGTGATGAGCCATCACTCGCATTTGAACAGTTGATTGATTTATGTGGTGTTGACTATCAAGACTTTGGCGATGGTAGCTGGAGCGGTCAACGTTTTGGCGTTGTCAGTCATCTATTATCAATAGAGCACAACTGGCGTTTACGCCTCAGAGTGTTTGCCCCTGACGATAGCTATCCATTAGTGGCTTCAATCACTCCAGTATGGAACTCTGCTAATTGGTTTGAGCGTGAAGCGTTTGATCTCTTCGGCATCTTGTTTGAAGGTCATGATGACTTGCGTCGCATCTTGACTGACTATGGCTTTATTGGTCATCCATTTAGAAAAGATTTTCCTATCAGTGGCAATGTAGAAATGCGTTATGACCCAGAGTTAAAGCGCGTTGTCTATCAGCCTGTCACCATTGAGGCACGTGAGATTACTCCCCGCATCGTTCGCGAAGAGCAGTATGGAGGCCCGGCTTAAGTCATGGCGAAAATTAAGAATTACACACTGAACTTTGGGCCTCAGCATCCTGCGGCTCACGGTGTATTGCGCCTAGTGCTTGAGCTAGATGGTGAAGTAATTCAGCGTGCTGATCCGCATATTGGCTTATTGCATCGCGCGACAGAGAAATTAGCCGAGACACGTACTTGGATTCAAAACGTGCCCTATATGGATCGCTTGGATTACGTTTCCATGATGTCCAATGAACACGCCTATGTCATGGCCATTGAGAAGTTGTTGCAAGTGGAAGTTCCTGAACGAGCACAATATATTCGCGTGATGTATGACGAGCTAACGCGTTTACTCAATCACTTACTCTGGATTGGCTGTCATGGTCTTGACGTTGGTGCGATGGCTGTGTTCTTGTATGCTTTCCGCGATCGTGAAGACATCTTTGATATGTATGAAGCAGTATCCGGTGCTCGTATGCATGCTGCTTACTATCGTCCAGGCGGCGTATATCGTGATTTGCCAGACCAAATGGCGCAGTATAGTAAATCGAAGGTTCGGAGCCCATCGGCAGTAAAACGCTTGAATGAGAATCGTAGTGGTTCATTGCTTGACTTTATTGAGCAGTTTTCTAATGGCTTTGATGCCCACGTAGATGAGTACTGCAATCTCTTAACCGATAACCGTATCTGGAAACAGCGCCTCGTCAATATTGGTATCGTGACACCTGAGCGAGCATTACAACTTGGCTTTACTGGCCCGATGTTGCGCGGCTCTGGTATTGAGTGGGATTTGCGTAAGAAGCAGCCATATGAAGTCTATGACCGTCTCGACTTTGATATTCCGGTAGGTGTCAATGGTGACTCCTATGATCGTTATTTGGTTCGCATGGAAGAAATGCGCCAATCCAATCGTATTATTAAACAGTGTATTGCCTGGCTCAAAGCAAACCCAGGTCCTGTCATGAGCGATAACCATAAAGTTTCTCCACCAAAGCGTGTGGATATGAAAACCAATATGGAAGAATTGATTCACCACTTCAAGCTCTTTACTGAAGGCATTCATGTTCCTAATGGCGAAGCTTATTCTGCTGTTGAACATCCAAAAGGTGAGTTTGGTATCTACTTGATTTCTGATGGTGCTAATAAACCATATCGCCTAAAAATTCGTGCGCCAGGATTTGTTCATCTTTCAGCCATGGATGAAATGTCGCGTGGTCACATGTTGGCTGATGCGGTAACCATTATTGGTACGCAGGATATTGTGTTTGGGGAGATTGACCGCTAATTTAGCGAGCCAAGGATTATTAATGACAAGCACTCTTCAACTATCCGATAAAACGCTGGCAGATATTGCCCGTAATGTTGCTAAATATCCTCCAGAGCAAAAACAATCTGCTGTGATGGCTGCTTTGATTGCCGCTCAAACTGAAGTAGGATGGGTATCATCAGAAGTGATCGCTACTGTTGCGCAAATCCTTGAGATGCCAATGATTGCAGTAGATGAGGTGGCTACTTTTTACAATATGTACAACACCAAGCCGATTGGTAAATACAAATTAGTCATCTGCACTAATTTACCTTGCCAATTAACCCATGGTCAAACAGCAGCAAATCATCTTAAAGATACTCTGGGTATCGGATTTAATGAAACCACCCCCTGTGGCACTTTTACTCTTAAAGAGGGTGAATGTATGGGTGCCTGTGGCGATTCACCAGTCATGCTCGTGAATGACAAGCGCATGTGCAGCTTTATGAGCAAAGAAAAAATTGACTCGCTCTTAAATGAACTTCGTGCCGAAGGGAAAGCAGCATGACCAGCTTGCACGACCGTCACATCAAACCTTTAATCCTCGCAGGATTAAACGGTAATAACTGGCGTTTAAAAGATTACGAGAGTCGTGGTGGCTACCAGCAGTTGCGCCGCTTGTTAAATGACAAGGTTGCACCAGATGCCATCGTTACAGAATTAAAGGCTTCATCATTGCGTGGTCGAGGTGGCGCAGGTTTCCCAACGGGCTTGAAGTGGAGCTTTATGCCACGTCAGTTTCCAGGACAAAAATATTTAGTTTGTAATAGTGACGAAGGTGAGCCTGGAACTTTTAAAGACCGCGACATCATGCGTTACAACCCACATGCGTTGATCGAAGGCATGATTATTGGTGCATACACCATGGGCATTACGGTTGGGTATAACTATATTCACGGTGAGATCTGGGAAGTGTATTCACGCTTTGAAGAGGCTTTGGATGAAGCGCGAGCTGCAGGTTACTTGGGCGACAAGATCCTGGGAAGTGATTTCTCCTTTCAGTTGCATGCTACGCCAGGGTGGGGTGCTTATATCTGTGGCGAAGAAACTGCCTTACTGGAATCTCTTGAGGGTAAAAAAGGTCAGCCTCGCTTTAAACCACCATTTCCCGCTAGCTTTGGTTTGTACGGCAAACCCACCACCATTAACAATACGGAAACATTTGCGGCTGTACCTTTTATCTTGGCAATCGGTGGTCAAGCTTATTTGGATCTGGGTAAACCCAATAATGGTGGTACCAAAATTTTCTCCGTATCCGGTGACGTAGTTTATCCAGGCAATTATGAGGTTCCATTAGGCACGCCGTTTGCTGATTTGTTAAGACTTGCTGGCGGTATGCGCGATGGTAAAACCTTGAAAGCAGTGATTCCTGGGGGATCTTCAGCTCCTGTTATTCCTGGTGCACAAATGATGGATCTGACGATGGATTACGACAGCATCGCTAAAGCTGGTTCCATGTTGGGATCTGGCGCAGTGATTGTGATGAATGAAACCCGTTGCATGGTGCGTGCCTTAGAGCGCTTGTCTTACTTCTATCACGAAGAATCTTGCGGTCAGTGCACACCATGTCGTGAAGGTACAGGCTGGTTGTGGCGCATTGTGCATCGTATTGAACATGGTCAAGGACGACCTGAAGATTTAGATTTACTAAATGATGTAGCGGCCAATATTCAGGGACGTACGATTTGCGCTTTGGGTGACGCTGCTGCAATGCCAGTGCGTGGCATGTTAAAGCATTACATGGATGAATTTACGTATCACGTAGAACATAAGCGCTGCTTAGATTCTGCACAACCTTTATAAGCTATTGAGCCGGGATATCTTCAAGTGAGTATGGTAGAAATCGAATTAGATGGCAAGACGGTAGAAGTTCCGCAAGGTTCGATGGTGATGCACGCCGCGAATAAGCTGGGCACCTACGTCCCTCACTTCTGCTATCACAAAAAATTATCTATCGCTGCTAACTGTCGTATGTGCCTAGTCGAGGTAGAGAAGGCTCCAAAACCATTGCCTGCTTGCGCTACACCAGTAACTCCAGGGATGAAGGTGTTCACCCATTCTGCGAAAGCAGTGGAGGCGCAGCGCTCTGTAATGGAATTCTTGTTGATTAATCACCCATTGGATTGCCCAATTTGCGACCAAGGTGGTGAGTGTCAGTTACAAGACTTAGCTGTTGGTTATGGCAAGTCAAATTCACGCTATGACGAAGAGAAGCGTGTTGTCTTTCATAAGAATGTGGGCCCATTGATCTCGATGCAAGAGATGAGCCGTTGTATTCATTGCACCCGTTGCGTTCGTTTCGGACAAGAAGTTGCTGGCGTGATGGAATTGGGCATGATCAATCGTGGCGAGCATTCTGAAATTACTACCTTTGTAGGTCAAACAGTGGATTCCGAGCTTTCTGGAAATATGATTGATATATGCCCTGTTGGCGCATTGACTAGCAAACCGTTTCGTTATGCAGCGCGTACTTGGGAATTAGGCCGTAAGCGCTCTGTAAGTCCCCACGATAGCTTAGGTGCAAATACCACCGTACAAACTAAAGATAACAAAGTCATGCGTGTGGTGGCTTTAGAAAATGAAGCGATTAATGAATGCTGGATTAGCGACCGTGATCGCTTTTCCTATGAAGGATTAAATAGTGTAGATCGTGTGACTACGCCCATGGTGAAGCAGGGCGGCCAATGGCTTGAAACTGATTGGCAGTCAGCGCTTGATTATGTGGCTCACTCACTGAAGACTATTGCGGCTGAAAATGGTCCAGAATCAATTGCTGCCTTAGCCCATCCAATCTCTAGTGTCGAAGAATTGCATCTCTTGCAAAAGATGGTCCGTGGCTTAGGCTCTCATCAAGTCGAAACCCGTCTGCGCCAAACAGATGTGAAGGCTGCTGCTAGTGCACCATGGCTAGGTATGCCAATTGCTAAATTGAGTGAGCTAGACCGTGCCTTAATTATTGGCAGCTTCTTACGCAAGGATCAACCGATTATTGCAGCGCGTATTCGTACAGCTTCAAAGCGCGGGTTACAAGTGATGCGGATTGATGCTGGTGGCGATGATTGGCTTATTCCAAATACTCCTATTACTGCTGCACCTAGTGCATGGCTTAATAGCTTGAGTGAAGTTGCTTTAGCAGTTGCAAAAGCAAAAGCGCTTACTGCTCCTACAGGAATAGCCAATTTACCGGTCTCTCCAGCAGCACAGAAGATTGCTGATAGTTTAATGTCTGGCTCTACAAATGCGGTACTCATAGGTTCCGCAGCTATTGCACATCCTCATGCATCTGACTTGCATGTATTGGCTCAATTTATTGCAGAGCAAACTGGCGCTACCTTAGGTTTCTTGCCGGTGGGTGGCAATGCTGTTGGTGCTGCATTGGTCAATGCTAATGGCGCAGGTGTTGAATCGATTCTTTCTGGTGATCGTAAGGCTGTGCTGCTGATGAATATCGAGCCAGATGCAGACTTACCCAATCCTGCGCAAGCACGTACAGCCCTAGCAAAAGCTAATACGGTCATTGCATTGAGTGCCTATAAGAGCGCTGATTTACTTGAAGTTGCTGATGTTATTCTGCCAATCTCCACTTTTACTGAAACGGTTGGCACCTTTGTGAATGCAGAAGGTAGCGCGCAGACTATTCAACCTTCAGTTAAGCCATTAGGCGATTCCCGCCCAGCCTGGAAAGTGCTACGTGCACTCGGTAGCCTCTTGAATCTTGATGGTTTCTTGTTCAACTTGCCAGAAGAAGTACTGGGTGAAGCTCTTGATGAAAGTTATTGCACTCGCCTAAGCAATAAGGCAACAAGTAACGCTATTACCCATGGAAGTACAACTCCAACCAGTGGTCTTGAGCGAATTGCCGACGTCAATATTTATGCTGGCGACCCAATCGTGCGTCGCTCATCAGCTTTGCAATTAACGCGTGATGCCAAACGAGGCAATCAGGCTGGTTTAAATCAAAAGCTATTCACAGAGCTTGGTCTCAAAGAGGGTGATGCAGTGCGCGTTTCTCAAGGTGGTCAGTCTGTAGATATGCCTGCACTACTGGAAGTCAATCTAGCACCAGGTGCCGTGAGGATTTCTGCAGGGACTATGGCTAGTGCGAAGTTAGGGTCTATGAATGGCCCAATTACGGTTGCTAAGGCGTAAGGTCAGAAATGGATCATTTCTTGAACCTCATTACCACTCAAGGCGAGGCCATCTTTGGTTCTTTCTGGCCGCTTGTTTGGGCATTAGTTCGTATTGTCATCATCGTATTGCCGATGTTTGCTTGTGTGGCTTATCTAACCCTCTGGGAAAGAAAGCTTATTGGCTGGATGCATATACGCCTGGGGCCAAATCGTGTTGGGCCATTAGGCTTACTACAGCCTATCGCAGATGCATTGAAATTACTGATGAAGGAGATTATTTCTCCGGCTCAGTCATCTAAGGTTTTATTCTTTATTGCACCTATCATGGTCATCATGCCTGCCTTTGCAGCATGGGCGGTTATTCCATTCCAAGCCAAAATGGTGCTGGCAGATATCAATGCCGGTCTGCTCTACATCATGGCGATTTCATCAATCAGTGTTTATGGTGTGATTCTGGCCGGTTGGTCTTCTAACTCTAAATATCCATTCTTGGGTGCTATGCGTGCATCAGCGCAGATGATCTCGTATGAGATTGCTATGGGCTTTGCCTTGGTTACGGTGCTATTGACTTCAGGCTCATTGAACTTGAGCACAATTGTTGCTTCTCAAGAGCAAGGCTTTTTTGCTGACATGGGATTGAACTTCTTATCTTGGAACTGGTTGCCATTACTGCCGATGTTCCTGATTTACTTTATCTCAGGAGTAGCAGAGACAAATCGTCACCCATTCGATGTGGTAGAAGGGGAATCAGAGATTGTTGCAGGACATATGGTGGAGTACTCCGGTATGTCATTTGCCATGTTCTTCTTGGCCGAATACGCCAATATGATTCTGATTGCTGCAGTAGCTTCCATTATGTTCTTGGGTGGCTGGTTGCCGATTGTAGATTTCCCAATCTTGCGAGATATACCCGGTTTCTTCTGGTTATTCGCCAAG
Organism: Polynucleobacter sp. UB-Piko-W3; assembly: GCF_018881635.1. Taxonomy (GTDB): domain Bacteria; phylum Pseudomonadota; class Gammaproteobacteria; order Burkholderiales; family Burkholderiaceae; genus Polynucleobacter. The sequence goes on along the minus strand of NZ_JACVPY010000002.1, from coordinate 786,870 downwards.
ACCTTCTTCCTCTTGTCTTGCGTTATTTGGTTGAGGGCTACTTTGCCGCGCTATCGCTATGACCAAATCATGCGATTGGGCTGGAAGATCTTCATTCCCATCTCAGTATTCTGGGTGGTTGTCGTTGGCGCATGGGTGGTATCCCCATGGAATATTTGGAAATAAGTCGATCAATTATGCTTAAGAAAATTTCCCAATTTCTCGATAGTTTGATGCTCAAAGACATCTTGACTGGTATGTCTATTACCGGTCGTTATCTCTTTAAGCCAAAAATTACTGTGCAATACCCAGAAGAGAAGACGCCATTGTCACCCCGTTTCCGCGGCCTGCATGCTCTGCGTCGTTATGAAAGCGGAGAAGAGCGTTGCATTGGCTGTAAGTTGTGTGAAGCTGTTTGTCCTGCATATGCCATCACTATTGAAACGGCTGAGCGTGAAGATGGAACACGTCGTACTAGCCGTTATGACATTGATTTAACCAAATGTATCTTCTGCGGTTTCTGCGAAGAAGCATGTCCGGTTGACGCTATTGTCGAAACCAATATCTTTGAATACTTTGGTGATAAGCGGGGAGATCTGTACTTCACTAAAGATATGCTATTGGCAGTAGGTGATAAATATGAAAAAGATATCGCCGCCAGCCGTGCAGCTGATGCACCTTATCGCTAATCGGATAGAGCACACATCACTATGACATTTGATCCATCCACATTATTTGCTGTCTTCTTCTATGGATTTGCAGGCTTGCTAGTCATTGCTGCGGTTCGCGTGATCACAGCACGTAATCCAGTTCATGCTGCGCTCTTTTTGGTGCTTGCCTTCTTCTGCGCTTCAGGCCTATGGATGTTGCTCAAGGCCGAGTTTCTGAGTTTGGCACTGATTCTAGTTTATGTTGGCGCTGTGATGGTTCTGTTTATTTTCGTAGTGATGATGTTGGATCTCGATTTAGAGCATTTGCGTCGCGACTTCAGAAAATACCTGCCGGTTGCTTTCTTGATGGGTGCTGTGATTGTTCTAGAGCTATCCATTGTGATCATTCGCAGTTTTATTGGTACAAATGCTCCTGTACAACCAATGCCAGAAGAGATTTCCGCGAACAATACTTTAGCCTTAGGTAGATTAATTTTCGTAGACTATGTTTATGCCTTTGAAGTCGCTGGTGTCATTCTATTAGTGGCGATTATTGCTGCGGTTGCCTTAACCTTGCGTAACCGCAAAGACTCTAAGTCGCAAAATATCCATGAGCAAGTCAATGTTGTTGCAGCAGACCGTATGCGTGTAGTCAAGATGGATTCAGATATGGGCGCAAAGCAAGATACCAAAGGAGAGAAGAAATGAATATCACTCTCGCTCACTACTTAGTGCTTGGTGCTATTTTGTTTGCAACTAGCGTGATTGGGATCTTCTTAAATCGCAAGAATGTCATCGTTCTTCTAATGGCAATTGAGTTGATGCTGCTTTCTGTAAACATGAACTTTATTGCCTTCTCTCATTACTTGAGCGATATGGCGGGCCAAGTATTTGTATTCTTTATTTTGACTGTGGCAGCTGCGGAAGCAGCTATCGGTTTGGCAATCTTGGTTGTGCTCTTCCGTAAGGTTGACACCATTAATGCCGATGATCTTGACCACCTAAAAGGCTAGTCATGCAATTGACCTTAAACATTCCTGTTCTTTGCGCAATTCCTCTTGCGCCATTGATTGGCTCGATGATTGCGGGCTTCTTTGGCACTAAATTGGGCGGTAATCGTATTGGTCATGGCGCATGCCAATTTGTCACCATCTTGGGTGTAGCTATTGCATTTGCCCTGTCCTGCAACGTGTTAGTTCAGGTGATGGATGGCTTCTACTTTAATGGCACTGTATACCGCTGGATGGAATTGGGTGAGCTTAATTTAGATATTGGATTCTTAATTGATCCATTAACAGCCACCATGATGTGCGTAGTGACCTTTGTATCGCTCATGGTTCACATTTACACCATTGGCTATATGCGGGGCGAAGAGGGCTATAACCGTTTCTTCTCCTATATTTCTTTATTTACTTTTGCCATGTTGATGTTGGTGATGAGTAATAACCTCTTGCAACTCTTTTTCGGATGGGAGGCGGTGGGTGTCGTTTCCTATCTCTTGATTGGTTTCTATTACGAGCGCCAGTCCGCAGTGTTTGCCAATATGAAAGCCTTCTTGGTAAACCGAGTTGGTGACTTTGGTTTCATTCTCGGTATTGGCTTGATACTAGCTAGTACTGGCTCAATGCAATACGACGTTATTTTTTCTCAGAACACTGCCTTGGCAGCACAAACATTGCCTGGCACTAGCTGGAATTTATTGACGGTGGCTTGTATCTGTTTATTCATTGGTGCGATGGGTAAATCAGCGCAATTTCCATTGCATGTTTGGTTGCCAGACTCCATGGAAGGCCCAACCCCAATTTCTGCATTGATTCATGCAGCAACGATGGTTACGGCAGGTATCTTTATGGTGTCTCGCATGTCACCATTGTTTGAGCTTTCGGATGCGGCCTTGAGCTTCATCTTGGTGATTGGCTCAATCACTACACTATTCATGGGCTTTTTGGGAATCGTGCAAAACGACATCAAGCGCGTAGTGGCTTATTCCACCTTATCTCAATTGGGTTATATGACTGTAGCACTGGGTGTTTCTGCTTATCCAGTAGCAATCTTTCATTTAATGACCCATGCATTCTTTAAGGCCTTATTGTTCCTTGCAGCAGGTAGCGTGATTCTTGGTATGCACCACGAGCAAGATATGCGCAAGATGGGTGGCCTCTGGAAATACATGCCAGTTACTTGCCTCATGATGTTGCTTGGTAATTTAGCCTTGATCGGTACACCATTCTTCTCTGGCTTTTATTCCAAAGATTCTATTATTGAAGCTGTTGCTGCCAGCCATATTCCTGGTTCAGGCTTTGCTTACTTTGCTGTGATGGCCAGCGTCTTTGTAACAGCTTTATATTCATTCCGCCTCTATTTCTGGGTATTTCATGGCAAAGCGCGCTGGGGCCATGCTGATTCACATGCGCATGATGATCATGCAGAGCAAGGCGGTGATCATGCGCATCATGGTTTAGCCCCGGGCGAAAAGCCGCATGAGTCTGCATTGGTGGTGACTTTGCCATTAATCCTCTTGGCGATTCCATCAGTCATTATTGGTTTCTATACGATTACACCACTCTTATTTGGTACCTACTTTGGTGACTCCATTTTTATTGATGTTCTTCGTCACCCAATCATGAAAGAGCTCGAAGACGAGTTCCATGGTCCGGTAGCAATGGCGATTCATGCATTCACATCACCCATATTGCTCTTGGTGGTGCTTGGTGTACTAACGGCAGCGATTGGTTATCTTTGGGCTCCTCAGTTACCTGCCAAGGTTGCACAAGCATTAGCACCTATCAAAAAATTGCTCGATAACAAATACTATCTTGATGATTTAAACCAAGCAGTCTTTGCTAAGGGGCTGATTTGGATTGGCGGCTTCCTGTGGCATCGCGGCGACCAGAAAGTGATTGATGGTTTCTTTGTGAATGGGAGCGCGTATACAGTAGGGCGCTTTGCCGGTGTTATTCGCCATCTGCAATCCGGCTATCTTTACCACTATGCTTTTGCAATGATTGCAGGCTTAGCGGCATTACTAGCTTGGGTTTTATATGCTTATCTGCCTTTTGTTCGCTAGGCCGCCATTATGATTCTTTCTTACGCCATCTGGACCCCGATTGTTTTTGGACTCATTATTTTGATATTTGGGTCTGAGAAGCCATCCGCTGGCGTTCGCTGGTTAGCGCTAATTGGTGCTACCCTTGGTTTCATTGCCACTCTTCCTCTCATTATTCAGTTTGATATTGCCAATCCTGGGATGCAATTTGTTGAGAAATTGAGTTGGATTCCGCGCTACGACATTAACTATTACCTTGGTATTGATGGCATCTCCGTTTGGTTCATTGTGCTTACAGCCTTCATCAATATTATTGTGGTGATAGCAGCCTGGGAAGTGATTGATACCAAAGTATCGCAATACATGGCCTCCTTCATGATCCTTTCAGGATTAATGATTGGCGTTTTTTGTGCACTTGACGCCTTATTGTTCTATGTCTTCTTCGAGGCTACCTTAATTCCGATGTACATCATCATTGGTGTCTGGGGTGGGCATAACCGCATTTATGCGGCATTCAAATTCTTCTTGTACACCTTGCTTGGCTCCTTGCTCACTTTAGTTGCCATGCTGTATCTCTACAACGTGACCAATAGCTTTGATATTTTGGTTTGGCAACATGCACGCCTGGATATCGTCGAGCAAATTTTGTTGTTCTTTGCATTCTTCATGGCATTTGCTGTGAAGGTACCCATGTGGCCATTACACACTTGGTTACCCGATGTGCACGTAGAAGCGCCCACTGGTGGTTCTGTCGTGTTGGCAGCCATTATGTTGAAACTCGGTGCCTATGGTTTCTTGCGCTTCTCATTGCCGATCGCACCAGACGCTAGCCAATACTTTGGCCCATTCATCATTTTCCTTTCATTAGTTGCTGTCATTTATGTTGGTGCAGTCGCTCTGGTTCAAAAGGATATGAAAAAGCTTGTGGCGTATTCATCTGTCGCTCATATGGGCTTTGTAACGCTCGGCTTCTTTCTCTTTAGTCCATTGGGTATCGAGGGCGGCATTGTGCAAATGATCTCTCATGGCTTTGTGGCTGGTGCAATGTTCCTTTCTATTGGCGTGCTCTATGACCGTATGCATACCCGTCAGATTGCTGATTACGGTGGGGTAGTACATCGCATGCCTGCGTTTACTGCTTTTGCAGTATTGATGGCAATGGCAAACTGTGGTCTCCCAGCAACCTCAGGATTTGTTGGTGAGTTCATGGTGATTCTCGCAGCAGTGGATTATGACTTTGTGATTGGTATTTTGGCTTCAACCGCCTTAATTCTGGGAGCTGCATATTCCTTGTGGATGGTGAAGCGCGTATTTTTTGGCGCCATTACTAATGCGCATGTAGAAGAGCTCAAAGACCTTAATGCTCGTGAATATTTCTTGATGGCCGTATTGTCCATCTGTGTAATCGGTATGGGTGTTTACCCAAAACCATTTACAGACATCATTCATCCTGCCGTGATTAATCTGCTACAGCATGTTGCTGTGAGCAAACTCTGAGTAAAAGCAAATGCAAGCATTCGACCTCTACGCTATCCTGCCTGAACTTGTTCTGCTCGTTGTAGCCTGTTTGCTATTGCTCGCTAGCGTTTATGTGCCTGAGAGAGTGGTATCCACTCCAGGTGTAGAGCAGGATATCTTTCATACTCCCCGTGGAGTTGGTTTTGTCTACTTCTTTACGATCATTCTCTTGGTTTATCTAATTTTGGCATTCATTGGCCGCATGGGAGATCCAGCGCTTTTAGCAATGAATGGCTTATATCAATCAGATCCTTTTTCTAACTTACTCAAAGCCTGTTCATGTGGCGCTGTCTTAGTTAGCTTGATTTACTCCAAGCAATACCTCACAGATCGCGCCTTATTTCGTCCAGACTTTATTGTTTTAGCCTTGCTTGCCTTGCTTGGGCAATTTGTCTTGATTTCTGGTGCAAATTTATTAACGCTGTATCTCGGCCTGGAGTTAATGGCTTTACCAACTTACGCACTAGTAGCAATGCGCCATAACAACGAGAAGAGTGTCGAGGCCGCAATTAAGTATTTCATCTTAGGTGCTTTGGCTTCCGGCTTCTTGCTATATGGCATGTCGATGCTTTACGGCGTGACAGGTTCATTAGACCTCATTGAAATCTTTAAAGTAGTTGCCGATCCCCGTGTAAATCATTTGGTGATGGCTTTTGGCTTAGTGTTCATTGTTGCTGGTATGGCATTTAAGTTAGGTGTAGTGCCTTTCCACATGTGGGTGCCGGATGTGTATCAAGGTGCGCCAACTGCAGTGACACTGATGATTGCGGCAGCACCTAAGCTTGCTGCATTTGCCTTGTTATTCCGACTGTTAGTAAATACCTTGTTACCGCTCTTGGGCGATTGGCAGCCAATGCTGGTGATCTTGGCAGTCCTGTCCTTGGTTGTCGGGAACGTCACGGCAATTGCACAAACCAATTTGAAACGCATGTTGGCGTACTCTGCGATTGCGCAAATGGGTTTCGTACTCCTAGGTATGTTGTCTGTTTTTGATGATCATGCATTTAGCGCATCCATGTTTTATGTTATTACCTATGTATTAACAACCTTGGGTACCTTTGGCTTACTCATGGTTCTGTCTCGCAAGGGGCATGACTGTGAGACCTTAGATGATCTCAAGGGTTTGAATCAAAAACATCCTTGGTTTGCTTTTATTGGACTGGTGATGATGTTCTCCTTGGCTGGTATCCCTCCAACAGTGGGCTTTGCAGCTAAATTGGGCGTACTGGAAGCTTTAGTAGATGGCGAGCATACCTTCTTGGCCATCGTCGCCGTGATGGCATCCTTGATCGGCGCATTCTATTACTTGCGTGTAGTGAAGGTCATGTATTTTGATCAACCGGTGCATGAGACTACCATTAGTGGTTCTGGATTTGCTAAGGGCATTCTGGGCTTAAATAGTATTTTGGTCTTAGCACTGGGCATTATTCCTGCAGGCTTAATGAGCCTTTGTCTAGACGCCATGCGCCGTACCTTATTGGGCTCCTAAATTTTTAGGTAGAGATGACCGAAAAATCATTCAAAGATTTACCCAGTGGTGACCAACATTTGTGCGAGGAGCGCATTACTGGGGAAGACATCTATGAGGGCATTTTTTTGAAGATGAAACGGGATACAGTTTCATTACCCGATGGTCAACAAGCAGTGCGAGAGTATTTAACTCACCCTGGAGCTGTTGCGATTGTGGCTGTACTAGATGATGGTAGGGTACTCTTGGAGCGTCAATATCGATATCCCATTGCCAAGGCTTGTATTGAAATTCCTGCAGGTAAATTGGATCCCAATGAAAGCCCGCTACTGTGTGCGCAACGTGAGCTTGCTGAAGAGACTGGCTACACCGCAAAAAAGTGGAGTTATATTCGCCGCATCCATCCAGTCATTTCGTATTCAACAGAGTTCATTGATATCTATTTAGCCGAGGGTCTTGTGCCTGGCGCAAGTCATCTAGATGAAGAAGAGTTTTTAGATGTCTTTGCAGCACCCCTAGAGCAACTCATTGCTTGGGTAGAGGATGGCGAGATTACGGATGTTAAAACTACGATCTCGGCCTACTGGTTAGACCGCTACCGCCGCGGTTTAGTGAGTCCAGAGCCAATTAAATAGGCATATAGCAAACCCGCTTAAAATAGGGCTATTGAATTTAGTACTTTTGCCCCCAAATAGGTTTTATGAAAGTTTATAACCTCGCTTGCCCCCTAGATCATCGCTTTGAGGGATGGTTTGCCTCTGAAGAGGATTGCCTTGCCCAGCAAGATCAGGGAATGCTCGCCTGTCCTGTATGTGACAGCACCAGTATTGCTCGCATGCCTTCTGCCCCTCATATTGCTAAATCTTCATCTACTGCATCTTCAGAATTAGCAGTATCTAAAGCAGATACGGGTCATTTAAGTGGTGATGTTGTTGCTTTGACAAGGCCAGATCACTCCCATTTAGAAGCTCAAGTGCAGGCAGCCTTTTTAAACGGCATGCGTGAACTGATGGGTCGATCCGAAGATGTTGGTAATTCTTTTGCTGAGGAAGCCAGAAAGATTCACTATAAGGAATCTCCTGAACGTAGCATTCGGGGTCAGACGACATTAGATGAAGCAGAGTCTTTGAGGGAAGAGGGTATCGATGTGTTGGCAATGCCAATGATGCCTGCATTTAAAAACACACTGCAGTAGTGAGTTTCTAGATAGAGACTGAGAGTAAAAAAATAGCGATCCGTAGATCGCTATTTTTATTTGTACCGCCTCTACCGCTTTATTTCGAGGTCGGCATCACAAACTCTGCACCCTTAGCAATACTTTCAGGCCAACGCTGCATGACGCTCTTTTGCTTGGTATAGAAACGAACACCTTCTTTGCCATAAGCATTCATATCGCCAAAGATTGACTTTTTCCAGCCCCCGAAACCATGCCAAGCCATCGGCACCGGAATAGGTACGTTAATGCCAACCATGCCAACTTGTACGCGGCGAGCAAATTCACGGGCGATATTGCCATCACTGGTGAAGCAAGCAACACCATTGCCAAACTCGCAGGAGTTAACCAAATTGAGTGCATCAGTAAAGTTCGCTACTCGTAAGCAAGACAGCACTGGGCCAAAGATTTCTTCGAGGTAAATCTTCATATCGGGTTTGACGTTATCAAAGAGCGTGCCACCAATGAAGAAGCCATTTTCACAGCCAGGAACTTTTAAGCCACGACCATCCACTAATAGTTTGGCACCTGAAGCAACGCCGTTTTCAATATAGCCTGTAATGCGCTCTAAGGCAGCCTTAGTAACGATAGGGCCCATTTCCGCATCAAGCTCCATGCCATTCTTGACCTTCAAAGTTTTGGTGCGCTCAATGAGTTTTGGCATGATTCTGTCAGCAACATCACCAACCAATACTGCTACTGAAATCGCCATACAACGTTCACCAGCAGAGCCATATGCAGCACCAATCAGCGCATCAATCGCCTTATCAATATCCGCATCAGGCATGATGACCATGTGGTTCTTAGCGCCACCTAAAGCTTGTGACCGTTTACCAAAATGAGCACAACGCTCATAAATGTAATTGGCGATTGGGGTGGAGCCAACGAAGCTTACTGCTTTAACGTCTGGATTCTCAATTAGGGCATCTACAGCTTCTTTATCACCCTGGACTACGTTAAATACACCATCAGGAAGGCCTGCTTCTTTTAGGAGCTTTGCCATCAATAAAGCAGCAGATGGATCGGTTGGACTAGGTTTGAGAATAAAAGTATTACCGCAAGCAATCGCCACAGGGAACATCCACATCGGAACCATGACAGGGAAGTTGAATGGCGTTATGCCAGCCACTACACCCAAAGGTTGACGCATGATCCAGTTATCAATATCGGTAGAAACCTGTTCGGTGTAATCACCTTTGAGTAATTCAGGGATGCCGGTAGCAAATTCTAAAATTTCAATACCCCGAGTCACTTCACCTTGGGCATCAGTAAATACCTTGCCGTGTTCGGCAGTAATGATCGCTGCTAGGGCATCACGGTTGGCATTGAGCAGCTCCAGATACTTAAACAATATGCGCGCACGGCGTAATGGACTGGTTTGACCCCAGCTCTCAAAAGCGGTTTGCGCAACCGCTACAGCAGCGTCGACTTCCTTACGATTGGCTAATGCCACGCGGCGGGCTACAGCGCCCTTAGCAGGGTTATACACATCAGCAAAGCGACCCTCCTTAGGGTTCACCAGTTTGCCGCCAATATAGTGGCCAATATCGTCTTTTGAATCAAAGGCTTGGGGTGCGTTCATAGTCTCGTTTATTAATAGGTTTTTGGGTAATTGAAGCCAGCTAAGCTAGGGCTGCAGGGCTTGGTTTCTCGTTTCTTCTGCTTTTTGAGTATTCTATCGCTTTAGAGTTACTTCTGTAATTTTTGGACTATTTTTCAGCTTTTTAAGGCATCCCATGAGTCTTTTGTTCTCCAGCTACACCCTCAATTCACCCCGAGGGCCATTGGAATTAGCTAACCGCATTGTAGTTGCGCCAATGTGCCAATACTCTGCAAGTCATGGCGAGGCAACTGACTGGCATTTGATGCACTGGGGTAATTTACTCAATAGTGGGGCGGCCTTATTCATCATCGAGGCTACTGGCGTGACTGCAGAAGGTCGCATTACTCCCGCTTGCTTGGGTCTGTGGGATGACCGCACAGAAGCTGCCCTGAAAGACAAATTAGGCCGTGCTCGTAAATTAGCACCAGCTACTGCGGTATTTATTCAGCTAGCACATGCTGGACGTAAAGCATCGAGCGCTACCCCTTGGGATGGCGGACAACTTTTGTCAGCGGACCAAGGCGGCTGGGAAATGCTTGCTCCTTCAGCTATTTCTCAGCTTGAAGGTGAGCGGCTACCGCACGAGCTTTCAAAAGCAGAGCTCAAACAATTGATTGATGATTTTGTGATTGCTGCAAAGCGCGCTGACCGTATTGGGGTAGATGGTATTGAATTACACGGTGCTCACGGCTATCTGCTGCATCAGTTTTTATCTCCAATTGCTAATCAGCGTCAAGACGAGTACGGCGGCTCATTTGAAAACCGGATTCGTTTTCCATTAGAGTTGTTTGCGGCAGTCAGAGCTGCTTATTCAGGTGTCCTGGGTATTCGGATTTCTGCAAGCGATTGGATTGAGGGTGGTTGGACTCCACAGGAGACCGCTGATTTTGCAAAACAATTAAAGCCATTAGGTTGTAACTTTGTACACATCTCTTCCGGCGGAATTTCTCCGAAGCAAAAGATCGCTCTTGGACCACGATATCAAGTGCCATTTGCTAAGATTGTTAAAGAACAATCTGGGCTACCAACAATGACAGTGGGTTTAATTACGGATCCACATGAAGCCGAAGCGATCTTGCAAGATGGTGATGCAGACTTGATTGCCTTGGCTAGAGCCTTTTTGTACAAACCCCGTTGGGGATGGGAGGCTGCTGCTGCCTTGGGCGGCACAGTCACTGCGAACGAGCGCTATTGGCGTTGTTTACCCAGAGAGGCTCAAGCTGTTTTTGGAAGCGTTAAAGTAGGGCAGCGATAAACTACTAGAAATTAATAAATGAGTATTGAAGAACAGGAGACCATGATGACAAGATTCCACATAGCCCAAAAATTATTAGCCACCCTGGCTTTTACTGCAGTTGCCCAGCTTGCTAACGCACAAGCCTTTCCAGAACGCGCTATTACTTTAGTCGTGCCCAATCCACCAGGAGGCTTGGTGGATACTTCTGCGCGCCTTTTAAGTGAGCCACTTACAAGAGTCATTGGTCAAACGGTGATTGTGGACAACAAACCTGGGGCCAGTGGAAACATTGCCTATCAATTTGTAGCAAATGCCAAGCCAGATGGATACACATTGTTAATTTCGTATTCTGGCTATCACGTAGGTAATCCTGCTTTGATGGATAAGCTTGCTTGGGATCCCGTAAAAGATTTTTCACCAATTGCGCTGTTAACTATTTCTACTAATGTGATTGCAGTACATCCTTCAGTACCGGTGAACAACTTAAAAGAATTTATTGCCTATGCAAAAGCCAATCCTGGTAAGTTAAATTACGCTTCACAAGGCAATGGTTCAGTCTCCCATATCGGTACTGAAATGTTTAAGCAATCTACTGGCGTTGAAATGGTCCACGTGCCTTATAAGGGATCTGGCCCTGCCATTCAGGACGTTCTTGCTGGGCAAGTACAGGTCTTCATCAGCACTCCGCCATCATTGATGCAGCATGTACAAAGTGGCAAGCTCAAAGGCTTGGCAGTTACTGGTAAGAATCGCCATCCAGGAATGCCCAATGTTCCTACTACTGCTGAGGCTGGGTTACCTTCATTCCAGCTGGAATCTTGGGTAGGCTTGTTTGCGCCTGCAGGAACGCCAGCGCCAGTAGTTGCTAAGCTGACAGACTCTGTTAAAAGGAGCTTGGCATTGCCTGAAGTGAAAGAGCGCGCTGATGCTGCTGGCGTAGAAGTGCGCTACTTAACGCCTGCTGCAACTGAAGCCTTGGTTAAGAAAGAGCTCCCATATTGGAATAAGGCAATCAAGTCTGCCAACATCACTCTCGATTAAATATGCTTTAAGCCTGATCTCGCAAAACGGGATCAGGTAAGGCTAGTGCAAATGCTCTAGCAGCACTAAGTAAAAATTGATCTTTGCCGGGGCCTGCAATGAGTTGTACGCCGACTGGTAAGCCATGAGGTCCAGTAGCAACATTAAGATTGATGCAGGGTAGGCCTAGCATGCTCCAGTCTCTGCAAAAAATGGGATCACCCGTACCATCTTTGATTAATGGAGCTTCACCAGTGGCACTTGGGGCAATCAGAATATCAATCTCATTATTGAAAAGATCTGCGACTGAAGCTTTGGCGCGCTCAACCATCAATACATCTTTGGCATATTGCTCATAGCTAATAAGAGCACCATCGTTTAATAGCTTGCTAATCAGTGGATTAATTTTTTTAGGAAAATGCGTGCGCTCAAAAAGGAGGCTACGAGACATCTCAGAGAGCATGATATTAGTTTGGGCTTGAGTCAGACCATTGCATGCTTTTGCAAGTTTTTGATCAACAACCGTTCCTTTGCAAATCGATTCAGCGGCATGCCTTGCAACTGCTAGTGCCGTAGAAGTCTCTTTTTGAGCGTGTGACCAATTAGCGGTTTTACAAATCCCAATGCGGGGCTTGTTATGAAGATCCTTTACAGTAGCGAGCCTATGATCGCCGCTCATTGCGGCTATACCAAGTGCAACATCTTCTACGCTACGGCCAAAGCAACCCAAAGTATCTAGCGAAATCGAGAGGCTTTTGACACCAGCGATACTAATTTTTCCAAGGCTTGGCTTAAAGCCCACTACACCACAATAGGATGCAGGCCGAATAATGGAACCAGCTGTTTGGCTACCGGTTGCTAAGGGCACCATGAAGTCTGCAACTGCTGCTGCTGAGCCGCTAGAGGATCCGCCAGGGGTATGTTTGCTGTTATGGGGATTAGTTGTGACGCCGCCTTTGAAGGTGGCAAATTCTGTGGTGACCGTTTTTCCGAGGATGATGCCGCCAGCTTGACGCATGAGTGCAATTGAAACAGCATCTGCGCGAGGGTAGTTGTTTTGATAGATAGAGGACCCATATGCCGTAGGTAGGTCATAGGTATCAAATAAGTCTTTAACCCCAATGGGCAGACCGTGCAATAGACCCTGAATAGCGCCCTTATCAAGTTGCTTTGCTCTAGCTAGAGCATTTTCCTTGCCAAGACTGACCCAGGCCCTTACGGCGCTTTCTCTTTGGCCGATGCGATCTAAGCAGGACAGGAGTAAATCGCTTGCTTTAATCTCTCGTTTAGACAGGGCTTTTACAGCCTGGGAGGCGCTGAGGCTTTCTAGATCTTTCATAGACGCTATTTTACGTTCGGTGGCGTATGATCGCAATTTACCGTTTTTAAAACTCACCCCATTAGCGCAAAGTAAGTAGATCGATGAAGCAACATTCAGTACGTGAAACATGGCTCCAAGACGCGGTTAGACATCTTGAGCCAGTATTTTCTAAGGCAGGCTATGCCATTCCTCCAGTTCGAGTCTCTTGTGGATTTGCGGCCTCTAGTAGCCCCAGAACCACCATGGGCCAATGCTGGCCAAGGGAACGCTCTGGGGGAGGTGTTAATGAAATCTTTATCTCACCCAAAATTGATGATCCAGTCCAACTGCTAGACACCTTAGTGCATGAGTTATGCCATGCCGTAGACGACTGTTTTAGCGGCCATGGAGAGGACTTTAAGGGCATTGCCCAAACGGTTGGTCTAGAAGGGCCAGCTAGGATGGCCCATGCCACAGAAGAGCTGATGGTGAAACTGGTGATGATTAGCCAGGAACTTGGCCCATATCCACATCAGGCCATTGTTTTCCCTCCACCAAGACCTAGTAATGCCAGCCGCAGTAAGGCTAAATGCGGTCAATGTGGCTATGAGGTCACTTTGCTTAAAAAATGGGCTAGTTATGGAGCGCCAATCTGTCCAAAGGATAATATCCGGATGCAGGAGGATGCTCCAGAGACCATCGAAAATACCAGCGATTACGATAGTGATTCTGTTACTAAGGGCGGCAAGGCTGCCCCAGATCAAATCCGTCGGGCTATCAGCTAGTATCTATATTCACCAGATTGCATTGAACACAATTATTCATTATTTAAGACAAGAACATGAACGCAAAGAAAATCTTTAAGAACCCAAAAATCGCCGTGATTCCTGGTGATGGCATTGGCAAGGAAGTAATGCCTGAAGGTATCCGAGCCTTAGAGGCTGCTAATCGTAAATTTGGTATTGGGATGCAGTTCGACCATTTTGATTTTGCAAGCTGTGATTACTATCTCAAGCACGGCAAGATGATGCCAGATGACTGGTTCGATACCCTCATGAAATACGACGCTATCTTTTTTGGTGCCGTTGGTATGCCTGACATTCTGCCAGACCACGTTTCTTTGTGGGGCAGCTTAATTCAGTTCCGTCGTGGTTTTGATCAATACGTGAATCTACGCCCAGTTCGCCTATTACCCGGCATTCCTTGTCCTTTGGCTAATCGCAAGCCAGGTGACATCGACTTCTTTGTAGTGCGCGAGAACACGGAAGGTGAGTATTCTAGTGTTGGCGGGAAGATGTTCCCCGATACTGACCGTGAGTTTGTGATTCAGGAATCGGTATTTACACGACAGGGCGTTGATCGTATTTTGAAGTATGCCTATGATCTGGCTCAAAGCCGCCCGAAGAAGCACTTAACTTCTGCTACTAAATCTAACGGTATTGCGATTACCATGCCTTATTGGGATGAGCGTGTAGAGGCAATGTCCAAGAAATTTACCGATGTGCGCACTGACAAATATCACATCGATATTCTGGCTGCTCACTTTGTTATGAATCCCGATCGATTTGATGTCGTGGTTGCTAGCAACTTATTCGGAGATATTCTGTCTGACTTGGGTCCTGCCTGTACCGGTACGATCGCAGTAGCTCCTTCTGGAAGTATTAATCCTGAAGGTAAGTTCCCATCCCTATTTGAGCCGGTTCACGGTTCTGCCCCAGACATCTTTGGCAAGATGATTGCTAATCCGATTGGTCAAATCTGGAGTGGAGCAATGATGTTGGATCATCTTGGCTATCCAGAAGCAGGCAAAGCTATTTTTAATGCCATTGAAAAAGTTCTCTTGGCCGGCCCCGGTCATGCACCTCTGACTCCGGACGTAGGCGGGAATGCTAAAACGGATGACTTGGGTAAGGCGATTGCTGCTGCAATCTAAGGCGAATGTAACTAAGGGCGTTTTATGACTCCTGCTTATGCGCCCCTGATCCAGCAGATGATGCTGGAGTTTCAAAATCAGCGCCTTGAATCTGCTGAACGTATAGCGCGCTCTATTTTGCGTGTCAATTCGAAAGACATATTGGCGTTGCAAGTGCAAGGTCTTTGCTTAGCAATGCAAGGTCGCGCAGAAGAATCTATAGAGCCATTTGCGAAAGCAGCCAAACTTGATTCTAAGAACTCAGAACTCCTGACTAATTTAGCAAAGGCGCAGCACCAAGCAGAGTTCTATGGTGATGCAGTTCAGACTTTTGAAAAGCTAAATCGCCTTACTCCGAATAAGCCTCAGGTACTTACTGATATGGGGACTTCGTATGCAAAACTCCGTCAATATGATCAATCTAAGGCCGCTTATGAAAAAGCGATTTCGCTTGATCCAAATTACTTTTTGGCTTGGTCAAATCGCGGAAATTTGCAGGCTGAACAAGGCTATCCATTAGAAGCAATTGCCTCCTATGAGAGGGCATTGCAGTTAAACCCCTCTTATGCAGAAGCCTGGACAAACTATGGAAATGCATTTTTTGATTTAGGTCGATTTGACGATGCTTGTAAAGCCCATGACCAAGCGCTAAGTTGTAATGTTCATTATGCAGAGGCTTGGTTTAATAAAGGTAATTCTCTCAATGAGTTAAAGCAGGGTGAGTCAGCTTTGGAGCACTACTCTAGGGCTTACGAGTTAAAACCTGATATCCCTTTTTTAATGGGGCAGCTGATGAATTCATTGGCAATTAATTGTAGTTGGGATAGTAATGACCGATTAATTACTGAGGTTTTAAGGGCTGTAGCAGAAAACAAACCAGCGTGCCCACCATTTATGTTGCTTCAAACTCCAGCTGACTTAGCTCTTCAAAGAAAGTCAGCAGAAATTTATATTCGTGAGCACACCCCATATGAAAATTTATCTAATTTTCAGAGTTTAGAAAAGAAAAAGCACGCTAGTCGAAGAATTAGAATCGGATATTTTTCGTCAGATTTGAAGGATCACCCTGTTGGCATCTTGATGGAAAATCTTTTACGCCTTCACGACCGCTCACGATTTGAAATATTTGGATATTTTTTAAGTAAAAAATCGAATGACGAGCTTGAAAATAGTCTGGTGAGTTCATTTGACCATTCGCTCGATTTGTTTGGAAAACATGATGATGAGGTCTGTAAGCTTGTGAGCGAACATGATCTTGATATAGCGATCGATCTAAACGGCCATACAGCTGGAGCAAGAACTGGATTATTTGCAAGAAGAATGGCTGCATTGCAAGTGAATTATTTGGGGTATGCAGGTACGACAGGGGCTAATTTCTACGACTATTTGATTGCTGATCAGGTGGCAATACCCTCCCACTATCACAGTCATTTTTCGGAAAAAATTGCTTACATGCCTCATTCTTTTTTCCCGGCCGATACTTTAATAGCCCGAGAGAATTTTGGTTCAATCCCGGCACGCAAGAGCCAAGGCCTGCCTGAAGAAGGTTTTATATTTGCTAGCTTTAATAATGCCTATAAGATTACCCAAAACATTTTTAGCACATGGATGAAATTACTTCAAAACGTTGAAAATAGTGTTTTATGGCTATCAATGCCTTCGCAGTCAGCCATGAAAAATTTACTTGCCAGCGCCCAAAAATATCATATTGATTCAACTCGGATAATATTTGCGAAACGTGAATCAGCAAGAGTGGACCATTTAAGTCGACTTCGGTTAGCAAATCTCTTTTTGGATACACCATATTTCAACGCGCATACTACTGCTGCTGATGCATTGTGGGCTGGCGTACCTGTGCTAACGCAAATTGGTGAAACTTTTGCTGGCAGAGTTGCTGCTAGCCAACTCTCCGCTTTGGGTATGCCCGAGTTAATTGTCAATACTGATGATGAATACTATGCAAAGGCAATGGAACTTGCATCTAACGCCCAATTACTAAGTGCGCTGCGAAATAAACAAGAGGCCAATCGTTTAACAACCCCACTATTTAATACAAGGCAATATGTAAAAGATTTAGAAAGTCTTTATGCCAGCTTTCTAGAGTAGTCTAGTTTTAGGCGGCATTTAAAGGGCTCCATACAGAGTCCTTTTTACTTGCTTTCGCAATGTCTGCAAGAATCTTTTCATGTTGTGCAATGTCATCATCACTTGCAACCAGCGCCTTTAAGTCAGTCGGCAAGGCTTTGGTATGTCCAGATGCATCTGCACCAACGGTGTAATCGATCAAATCAATGGAGAGATCTTCTTGACCTCGGGTCATTGCAACATATACCTCAGCTAAGAGCTGGGCATCCAAAAGTGCTCCGTGCAAGGTTCGATGTTGGTTGCTAATCGAAAAGCGTTCACAGAGTGCATCCAAGGAGTTACGCTTGCCAGGGAACATCTGGCGCGCATCAAGTAAGGTATCCGTGATCTTCGCAGCTAGATTACGAAATGGCGGGCGCTTTAAGAGGGCGAATTCATTATCTAAGAAGCCTAAGTCGAAGGCCGCGTTATGAATGACGATTTCAGCGCCATCTACAAACTCGATGAGCTGCTCAACAATATTGCCAAACACTGGTTTATCAGAGAGAAACTCGCGAGATAGGCCATGGACAGCAAAAGCGCCAGCATCGATATCGCGCTCTGGATTAACGTAGTAATGGAAGGTGCGCTCAGTTAAGCGGCGATCAAACATTTCAACGCAACCAATTTCAATGATGCGATCACCAGTAGCTGGATTTAATCCAGTAGTTTCGGTATCGAGAATAACTTGACGCATTAGGTTCCTTCAAGCACTGACGGTGGAATTTCCATTGGACCATTGCCCGCGTATTTATCCAAATAGAGATAAATCACGGGAGTAATAATCAAGGTAACAAACTGAGAGAAGATCAGACCGCCAGCGACACTGATACCCAGAGGCTGCCGTAACTCTGCGCCAGCACCCAAGCCAAGGGCAATCGGTAGTGCGCCCATCAAAGCGGCAATCGTAGTCATCATGATGGGGCGAAAGCGCAAGATACACGCTTCGCGAATCGCTTTTTCGGGCGTCATGCCTTGATTACGCTGCGCATCTAGCGCAAAGTCGATCATCAAAATTGCATTTTTCTTCACAATACCAATGAGTAGCAGGATGCCGATCGAAGCAACAACGGTTAGCTCAAATCCGAAGATGCGTAAGGACAAAATTGCACCAATCGCTGCAGAGGGCAGGCCAGCCAAAATCGTAAGGGGGTGGATATAGCTCTCATATAGAACGCCAAGCAAGATATAAATCACGCCGAGTGCAGCCAATAGCAAAATGACCTGACCCGATTGATTATCTTTAAATACGGCCGCATCACCACCATAGCTCGTGATGATAGAAGGTGGTAAATCAACCGCCTTAACAAAGCCATCTATTGCTTTAGTTGCATCACCCAAGAAAACATCTGGAGCGAGGTTAAAAGAAATCGTTACCGCTGGGATCTGTCCTTGGTGGTTTACTGCTGTAGGGCCTACAGTTCTGACAAAGCTCGCTAGGCTAGACAGCGGAATCAATTTATCTGTCGCTCTGCCGCGAACGAAGACCTTGTTCAAGTCTGTTTCGAATTGACGATCATTCTCTGTTGTTTCCAAAATCACATAATAGGTATTGACAGGGGTATAGATGGTAGATACCTGCCTCTCACCAAAGGAAGAGTAGAGGGCAGTACGAATATCAGCGATGGAGACTCCCGCGCTGGCAGCTTTTTCCCGATCAATTTCAATCTTGACGTTCAAGCCTTTTAATTGCGAATCACTAGTGACATCCTTAAAAATGGGATCAGCACGCATTTTTTGCAACAATTTCTCAGCCCATTCATTGACGCCTTCAAAGCCAACACTCTGCAGGGTAAATTGATAACGGCTTTTACTACTGCGACCGCCTAGCTGTAAGTTTTGTACCGGGCTCATGTAGACCTGAATACCAGGAATTTCTTTGAACTTAGATCTAAGACCCTCCATCACCTTGCTCATTTTTTGGCGCTCATCCTTGGGCTTCAGAATGATGAAGAATCTTCCTGTATTACGGCCTGAACTTTGGCCACCACCAAGAATCGAGATTGAGGTCGCAACGTTGGGATCGCTATCCACTACTTTCGCAGCTTGATCTTGCAAAGCCATCATCGCGCTAAAGGAAGTATCTTCAGCAGCCTCTACAGTTACGCGTAACTGACCAATATCTTCTTCTGGAAAGAACCCCTTTGGACTGTAAACAAAGAGGGCAATCGTGATGACAAAGCTGGCTAATGCCCCAAACAACACTCTCCTTCTGTTTGCTAAGGCTAAGTCTAAAAAATGAATATATTTTTTTAAAGTCCATTCATATGCTCGATCGAACTGCTTTGTGATTTCATATTCTTTTGGATGCTCACCGGGTTTAGGCAAAAAGCGGCTGCATAACATTGGTACCACTGTTAATGAGACAACCGCTGAGACCAATATAGAGAGAGTTACCACAACGGCAAATTCTCTAAAGAGAAGACCAATGGGGCCTGACATAAAAAATAGTGGAATAAATACTGCCACCAAGGATATGGAGATTGAGATGATCGTAAAGCCAACTTCCTTACTACCTTTTAAAGCGGCTTTTAAGGGGTCCATGCCTTCTTCAACATAGCGCATGATGTTCTCTAGCACTACGATTGCATCATCTACCACCAAGCCAACAGCAAGAGTGATGCCCAGCAAGGAAATGTTATTGAGGCTGTAGCCTAAAAAGTAGAAAACAAAGAATGCGCCAATCAGAGAAATCGGTAAGCTAATGGATGGAATGATCGTTGCAGATATATGCTTTAGAAAGAGGAAGATCACTAAGACAACGAGTGCAATGGTGAGAAGTAATGTCAGATTGACATCATGAATCGATTCAATAATCGAAAGCGAACGGTCATTAATCAGCGTTAGCTGAATAGATTCCGGCATTTGCGCTTTGAGAGAAGGCAACAGTTTTTTAATGGAGTCCACAACCTCTACAGTATTTGCATTTGGTTGGCGTAGTACGGCAATCGCAATTGAGCGCTCACCTTTTGCTGAAGCAAAAGTCTTTACGTCCTCAAAGCTCTCTTGCACATCTGCGACATCCTTGAGATAAATTGGGTATCCATTGCGCTGGGCAACGATTAGATTGCCAAATTCTTCGGCTGACACTAGTTGTGGATTGGCATAGATAGTGATCAGTTGGCGGGGGCCATCAAGGGTTCCAACCGGGCTATTGGTGTTGGCTTTGTTAACGGCAGCCGCTACCTCATCCATGGTGATATTGCGATTACCTAAAGCATCTGGCCTCACACTCACTCTGACTGCATAACGCTTTGCTCCGTAAACTGCTACTTGTGAAACCCCAGAAATAGTGGATAAGTTTGGGGACATCAGGTTCTCAGCATAAGCATTCATTTCAGAGAGACTGATTGACGGAGAGCTCATGCGCACAATTAATACGGGTGTATCGGCAGGATTAATCTTTCGATATGAAGGAGGCACCGTCATTTCAATTGGTAAGCGGCGTTGCGCTCGTAAGAGGGCTGCTTGAACATCTACGGCCGCTTTATCAATATCACGATCGCTTGTAAATTCAAGAGTAACGCTCGTAGAACCAAGTGAATTGGTGGAGCTGATGACTTTGATGCCATCAATCGTTGAAAATTCTTTTTCAAGCGGTAGCGCAACAGCCGAGGCCATGATTTCAGGTGAGGCGCCAGGTAAGCTGGCCGATACAGAAATCACTGGTGTATTGAAACTAGGAAGGGCGGCTACTGGAATCTTAAAATACGCAACACTTCCAGCTATGACAGTTGCAATAGACAGCAATACCGTCATTACGGGACGTCTAATACATAGCTCAGAAAGCGTCATTTTGGCTCAGCGCTAGACGTTTTATCAGCGGGGGGCTTCTCTGATTTAGAAGATTTTGCTTCGCGCACTTTGCTACCAGTACGCAAATTCTGCTTACCTTCAACCACAATGCGATCGCCCGCGTTAATTCCAGTAATGACAGAGGTACCGAGGTATTCATAGCTTACCTTTACTTGCTTTGCGGTGACCTTATCATCCTTATCAACAACATATACTAGACGTCCAGCCGGACCAATGACAATTGCCTGAGTAGGAACAGAAATGACATCTTTTAAGGTGTTGGCATTGAGTGAGACGCGTGCAAATTGCCCAGGAAGCACTTCTAACTTATCGTTCGGAATTTGTGCTTTCACACGAACCGCGGCAATCAGAGGATCTACTTGATTGTCGATCACCAAAACTTGACCCTCATAAGTATTTTTTCCGGTATTGCCAATAGTCACTTTTACAGTCAAAGGCACATCACTCTTCCTATTTTCTAGGATGATAGGAATGTCCTTTTCTGGAATCACAAATTGAACATTAATCGGGTTGAGTTGCGTGATGGTGACCATCGAACCTACGCTCGAGGTGGCAGTAGAGCTAGTTGCAGTTGTTACGACATTACTTGCTTGCACTAGAGAGCCAGGGAAGACGTTAACGATTCCTGCTCTGCCGTTAATCGGTGAGCGAATGGAGTCGAAGGAGAGTTGTACCTCGGCAGAGCGTGCGGCAGCTTGTGCTGACTTGGCATTAGCCAGCGATGTCTCTAAGCCCGCCTTGGATATAAAGTTTTTCTCTACTAATTCTTTAGCGCGTAAATATTGTTTTTGAGCATCGTCAGCCAAAGCTTTGAGTTTTTCATAATTGGCTTTGTCATTTCGGTCATCTAGGGTAAAGAGAAGCTGTCCTTCTTTAACTTCTTCACCATCCTTAATATGAATTTTACTAACGGTGTTTGTCACCATCGGACGGATATCAACAATGCTATTAGAAACGGTCGTACCAGTAGCTTCAATCACGAGAGGGATATCTTTTTTCTCTACCACTAGACTTGTAATAACTTGAGGGCCCCCAGCTTTTTTGCTTGCAGGGAAGTAATAATCGTAAGTCTTAGAGCCAGCGTAAAGAACAATTAGTACCAGCAATATTCGCCACTTAAAGCGAATCACAAAAGCTTTCGTTGTTGGGTAATCTATTTTCTTGAGTTGCCCAAGGTAGGGTGATAGTTTTTGCCACAGGGCGCACAGGCGCGCCTTACCCATGTCTTTGAAATGCACCAATTTGGCAAACAATCGATCGAGAGAAGATTCTATTTTTGACACAGTCTCGTTTTTCTTGGTTTTATAAGTCTTTAATACTGTTTTAGGGGCTTTTAAGTCACGCCCATTCTCTCATAAGACTGCCTCAATCGTGCTTGTGGAGGGGATTAAGAGCTTCAGGGCAAAAACTCTTCGACCCCCTTATTTGCAAGCTCGTCAGCCAGTTCATTGCCGGGATGGCCGTTATGGCCCCTGACCCAATGCCATGAGATGGCATGATCGGGCAGAAGGGCATCTAATTCTTGCCAAAGATCGGCATTTTTAACCGGATCCTTGCTGGCAGTCTTCCAGCCTCGTTTCTTCCAGCCCTCAAGCCATTCAGTTACCCCTTTTTGGACATATTGAGAATCTGTCCAGAGCTCAACAGTGCTTCTTTTCTTCAGCGAGCGCAAGGCAAAAATGACGGCGCTAATTTCCATGCGATTATTGGTTGTGAGTTTTTCACCACCATGAATGTGTTTTTCATGACCACCTGAGCGCAATACTGCGCCCCAACCACCTGGACCAGGATTGCCTTTGCAAGCACCATCGGTATAGATCACGATGTGAGGAATATGTGATGCAGATTTAGTATGGGACATCGCTCTAATTTACCGTCTCTTGAACTTCTTGAAGTTGATTGCGTTCTGCTGCAGGAGTCAGTTGCGGCATTGCGGGGATGCGTGCTGGTGCTACGCGCCCGATCAGCCTGATACCTTGATGACGTTTAATTGCCGAAACTAAGAATACTGCGCCAAAGATAGGCCACCAACGATTGCCCATCGGCTCCAAGAAATCCATGCGTTCCATAGAGGACTTGCCTTGCAAGGGTAATTTATAGCAGCCAAAATGGCCACGATCTAAGGAAAAGTTGAGCAACTGAAGCCAATCCTTGATACGAATGAGGCTAATAAACTGACCATCACGCGGCAAGTAGGGGTTGCCAATTAATCTACTGAGATACTGACGGGCACCCCAAAGACTGGCTGGATTAAATCCGGAAATAATAAGGCGTCCTTCGGGGCGTAAAACACGATCTACCTCGCGCAAAATTTGGTGAGGATCCGTCGCAAATTCAAGCACGTGGGGAAGCGCCACTAAATCGAGACTTTCATCGGCAAATGGCAACTCAGATGTATTGCCTTCGATCAGGTGCCAATTAAAGCGGGCAGCATATTCACGACTGTCATTGGAATGCATCAAAAGAGCTTGTAAGGGCATGCGGTTCTCAAGCAAGGTATTGATTTGCGGCAAACCAATTTGAACCGCATGAAACCCAAAGACATCTGCGACGATTTGATCAAAGCACTTTTGCTCCCAAGCGAGCACATAGCGTCCCGGTGGGGATTGAAGCCACTTCTCCCAGGTACTCCATGGGGGTGCAGGCATCTGAGAGGGGATGGGCGGGGTTGGTATCATCGGTCTATGGATAAGAATACTTTATTGCAAGTTTGGCCTATCCCGGCCTTTGATGACAATTACATCTGGTGTATCCATGATGGAAAGTCAGCTTTAGTGGTCGATCCAGGGGATTCTGCCCCGGTAGAGGATTATCTATTGCAAAACGACCTAGCTCTGAAGGGAATCTTAGTTACCCACCACCATGCCGACCATACCGGCGGGATCCTGAATTTGCTCCGCAGTTTTGGTGCCACTACGCCAGTCTATGGACCAGTCGGAACCGATATTCCAGGTCGCACTATCATTGCCAAAGAGGGTGACACAATAGAGATAGCCAATCCCAGTATTAGCCTCAAAGTGTTTGAGGTTCCTGGACATACTTTGAGTCACATCGCCTATTTCGCCGATGTGCAAGCCAGTATTGCTCAGCCGATACTACTTTGTGGCGATACCCTATTCGCATCAGGATGCGGACGCCTGTTTGAAGGGACGCCAACCCAGATGACTGCCTCATTAGCCAAGTTTGCTGCCTTACCAAAAAATACCTTGGTGTATTGCACCCATGAATACACTCTGTCCAATATTCGTTTTGCATTGGCTGTGGAACCTCACAATTCGGATTTAGTGGCCTGGTCAGAAAAAGCACAAGCATTGAGATCGCAAAATCAACCGACCTTGCCAACGACTATTGGTCAAGAACTTCAAGTCAACCCCTTTATGCGTTGCAATCAAGCAGATGTGATCTCGAAAGCTCAAGAAGTTTCTGGCGAAAAAGACCTGCCTACGCCAGCTCATGTCTTAGCAGTGGTCAGGGCATGGAAAGACAGATTCTGATGCGATTGCACATTACGGCAATTTTCATTGTAGTTTTTCTATCGGGCTGCGCAAGTACCGGTGATTGGTCATCTGATACTCCTACCAAAACCAATCCCAACTCTTCTAAGGCAACGCGGGTTGATCTCAAAAGCCAATCCGTTAGTAAAGTGTATGCGCCTTCCGATAATTTATGGATACGGATTCGGGATGGCTTCCAGATGCAGCCCATGAATACACCCATTGAAATTGAGCAAGTAAGGTGGCTTAGCGCAAGGCCCGAGTATGTCAATCGTTCAATGACACGCTCTTCGCGATATTTGTTTTACATCGTGCAAGAGGTCAATGCCCGCAATATGCCCACTGAAATTGCATTGCTACCATTTGTTGAAAGTGCTTTTGTAACTCATGCCAAGTCAAGCGCGAAAGCCATGGGCTTATGGCAGTTCATGCCAGCAACAGGAAAAGATTTTCGCTTGACGCAAAATGTCTTTAGGGACGAGCGTCGCGACGTATTGCAATCTACCGATGCAGCATTAGATTACCTTCAGCGTCTTTATAACCAGTTCGGTAGTTGGGAGCTTGCTCTAGCAGCTTATAACTGGGGCGCTGGCAATATTTCTAAGGCACAAAAACGCAATCTGGCAGCCGGTTTACCTACGGATTATTTGAGCCTGAAGATGCCAAAGGAAACGCGTCAGTACGTGCCTAAACTCATGGCCTATCGCCAAATTGTTTTAGATCCACAGGCCTATGGAATTGTTTTGCCTGAGTTAGAAAACCACCCATACTTTGTGGCGTTAGATATTGATAACGATATTGATGTTGCAGTTGTCATTAAGCTTGCCGAAATCCCTGAAGAAGAATTTCACAACCTCAATCCTTCATTTAATAAGCCGGTGATCTTAAGTAATGCGAATCAGCAGATCTTGTTGCCCTTTGCTCATGCTGAAATCTTTCAGGCAAATCTGAAGGGCTATAACAAGCCACTATCTACTTGGACGGCGGTAAAAATTGTTAAAACAGAAAGTGTTGATCAAGTGGGTAAAACTCTAGGGGTAGATGTCGATACTTTGAGATCTGTCAACGGCATTCCAAAAGGGATGCGGATCAAAGCTGGCTCCACTATTCTGATACCAAAAACCAGTAGTCGAGCTGGTGATGTTTCTACGGCGATGGCTGAAAATGCTAGCTTAAGTCTAGTAAAGCCAGCCCCATCAGCGCCAAAGTGCGATAAATCAGCTAAGACCGGCCAAAATGCCAAATGCGTTTCTAGCAAGCCTGCGGCTAAGGGCAATTCTTCACCTAAAAATACTACATCTCAGCATAAATCCGCATCGACAGGACTTGCAAAATCTGCGAAAAATACAGTCTCAGCTTCCTCCAGCAGTAAAGGCGGCGCTAACAGTCAGTAATTTCACAAACTTTTAGATTAGGTTGACCATGTCCTATAAAGCACATCATGAACGCTCCATTTCTGATCCAAACGGATTTTGGGGTGAGCAAGCCAAGTTAATTCATTGGGAAAAACCATTCGATACAGTTCTCAATTACGACAAACCTCCATTTGCAAAATGGTTTGAAGGTGGCCTCACTAATCTTTGTTACAACTCAGTGGATCGTCACGCAAAAGAGCGGCCCAATCAAATTGCCCTCGTTGCTGTTTCAACAGAAACCAATATAGAAAAGGCCTATACCTTCCAAGAGCTTTACGAAGAAGTCAATCGTATGGCCGCTATTTACAAAGCCAACGGGATTCAAAAGGGTGATCGGGTCTTGATTTATATGCCGATGATTGCGGAAGCTTGCTTTGCAATGCTCGCTTGTGCGCGCATTGGCGCTATTCACTCGGTCGTGTTTGGTGGATTTGCTTCACATAGTTTGGCATCTCGAATCGATGATGCGAAGCCCAAAATGATTGTGACTGCAGAAGCAGGAATGCGCGGCGGGAAAGCAGTGCCATACAAACCACTTTTGGACGAAGCCATCACCTTAGCAAGTTATAAGCCTGAAAAAGTCTTGCTCGTGAATCGCGGTCTATTGGAGTTCACTAGCGTAGCTGGTAGAGATTTGGACTATGCGTCTGAGCGAACGCAGCATTTGAATGACATCGTGCCCGTGGAGTGGGTAGATGCAACCCATCCTTCATACATTCTCTATACCTCTGGCACTACGGGCAAACCTAAAGGCGTGCAACGTGATACGGGCGGTTATGCGGTTGCCTTGATGTCTTCTATGAATCATATCTTCTGTGGCAAGGCTGGTGAAACCATGTTCACCACTTCCGATATTGGATGGGTAGTTGGTCACAGTTACATCATCTATGGACCATTGCTCAATGGCATGGCTACGATCATGTATGAAGGCACGCCATTGCGACCTGATGCCGGTATTTGGTGGGAGCTGGTAGCGAAATACAAAGTGTCAGTAATGTTCTCTGCGCCAACAGCCGTTCGTGTTCTTAAAAAGCAAGATCCGACATTCTTAACCAAACATGATCTCTCATCATTGCGCACATTATTCTTGGCAGGCGAACCATTAGATGAGCCTACTGCAAGTTGGATTCATGATGCGATCAAAAAACCGATTGTGGATAACTATTGGCAAACAGAAACCGGTTGGCCAATACTGGCGATTCAGCGCGGTATTGAAGTCATGCCTCATAAGTTTGGTTCACCAGGCGTGCCCTCTTTTGGTTACAACATGAAGCTACTTGACGATGCTACTTCCGTCGAGCTGGGACCAGATCAGAAGGGCGTTATCGCCATTGAAGGCCCATTGCCTCCAGGTTGTATGCAAACGGTTTGGGGTGACGATCAGCGCTTTGTTAGCACTTATTGGGAAACCATTCCTGGTAAGCTGATCTATTCCACTTTTGATTGGGGGATTAAAGATAAAGATGGTTACTTCTTTATCTTAGGCCGCACTGATGACGTGATTAACGTTGCGGGACACCGCCTTGGTACTCGCGAGATTGAGGAAAGTATTTCGAGTCACCCCAATATCTCTGAAGTTGCTGTCGTCGGCATTGAAGACAAGCTCAAAGGCCAGGCTGCAATTGCATTTGTCATTCCAAAAGATTCTTCCAAAGCTGAGAATCTGGAAAAAGAATGTATGAAGACAGTTGATAGCCAGTTAGGCGCCATTGCACGACCTGGACGTGTTTATGTTGTGTCGGCCTTGCCTAAGACTCGTTCTGGGAAGATTGTGCGCCGTGCTCTGCAGGCAGTGGCAGAAGGTCGTGATCCGGGTGATATCAGCACTATGGAAGACCAAACTGTTTTGGCTCAAATCAAGACCATCATTGAGCAAAGCGCCAAGGCTTGATTACTCTCAAAGGGCCAATTGGGTGGGTATTCAAGGGTTTAGGAGCAAAACTGGTATGATTGCAAGGTTCGAAACTAATTAAATTACCCTAGCGCTTAAAGACACTCACCTCCCGCATACACAAGCCTCGGGTTGGTCTTTTTGGGGGTTTTGAGCGTCGGATGGAGCAGGGACTGGAGATGGTTTGTCACCCTTGCTTCCTTCTTTTCCTCCCGCCGTGTTGGCCTTAGCCGACGGCACTCTTTTTCCTGGTTTTAGCATTGGCGCTCCTGGCGAAACTACCGGCGAAGTGGTTTTCAATACCGCATTAACTGGCTACCAAGAGATCATTACTGATCCTAGCTATTGCCGTCAGATTGTGACCCTCACTTATCCGCATATTGGTAACGTTGGTATCAATGCACAAGATGCAGAGTCGGATCAGATTCATGCTGCTGGCCTAGTCATTAAAGATTTGCCTAAGCGTGTATCTAATTTCCGTTCAGAAGGAAGTTTAGATAGTTATCTTAATAAAGCAGGTGTCCCTGGTATTGCTGGCATCGACACTCGTAAATTAACCCGTATCCTGCGTGATAAGGGCGCTCAATCTGGAGCCATTGTGGCCGGCAAATTAGGCGATGATTATGAGGCGCTCGGTAATAAGGCGCTTGAACTAGCAAAAGCCTTTCCAGGTATGTCTGGCTTAGACTTAGCCAAAGTAGTGAGCACTAAAAAATCTTACCCATGGCATGAAGCCGAATGGGAGCTCCATGGTCCAGCAGGCAAACCTGCTTACAAAATACTGAATACCCAAAAGCCAACAAAAAAAGTCATCGCTTATGACTTTGGTGTCAAACACAATATTTTGCGCATGCTCATCGAACGTGCTTGTGAGCTCACGGTAGTTCCAGCACAAACGAGCGCAGCTGAAGTGCTTGCCATGAATCCAGATGGCGTATTTTTCTCTAACGGCCCCGGAGATCCAGGACCTTGCGATTACGCCATTGCTGCAGCCAAAGAAATTATTGCCAAGGGCATTCCTACTTTTGGTATCTGCTTAGGCCACCAAATTATGGGTCTGGCTGCAGGCGCTAAAACCCTCAAGATGAAGTTTGGCCACCATGGTGCTAACCATCCTGTTAAAGACTTAGACACTGGTCGCGTAGCGATTACTTCCCAGAACCATGGCTTTGCAGTCGATGCCAATACTTTGCCTCACAACCTTCGTGTCACACACGTTTCACTGTTTGATGGCTCCTTGCAAGGACTGGCTTGGAAGGATAAGCCAGCTTTCTGTTTCCAGGGTCATCCTGAAGCCTCGCCTGGACCTCATGATATTGCCTATTTATTTGATCGTTTTGTGGAGCTCATGAATGCTAGCAACAAGGGAGGCAAATAATGCCTAAGCGTAGCGACATTAAGAGCGTCCTGATTATCGGTGCTGGTCCAATTGTGATTGGACAGGCCTGTGAATTTGATTATTCGGGTGCGCAAGCTTGTAAGGCTTTGCGTGACGAAGGTTACAAAGTGATTTTGGTCAATAGTAATCCTGCAACCATCATGACTGACCCAGAGATGGCTGATGTAACTTATATCGAGCCGATTACTTGGGAAGTGGTAGAGCGCATTATTGCTACCGAAAAGCCAGACGCGATTTTGCCAACGATGGGCGGACAAACTGCCTTGAACTGCGCATTAGATTTGCATCGTCACGGTGTATTGCAAAAGTACGGTTGTGAACTCATCGGCGCTTCACCAGAGGCGATCGATAAAGCAGAAGATCGTCAGAAATTTAAAGAGGCGATGACCAAAATTGGTCTTGGCTCTGCTAAATCGGGTATTGCGCATTCGATGGAAGAGGCGCTTGAAGTACAGCAGCGCATTCAACGAGAGGCTGATAGCTCTGGATTCCCAGTAGTGATTCGGCCTTCATTCACCATGGGTGGTTCAGGCGGTGGTATTGCTTATAACCGTGAAGAGTTTGAAGAGATCTGCAAACGTGGTCTCGATCTATCGCCTACCCGTGAGCTCTTGATTGAAGAATCGCTCTTGGGATGGAAAGAGTTTGAGATGGAAGTCGTGCGGGATCGCAACGATAACTGCATCATTGTGTGCTCAATCGAAAACTTAGATCCGATGGGCGTACATACAGGGGATTCGATCACAGTTGCTCCTGCGCAAACGCTGACCGATAAAGAGTATCAAATCATGCGTAATGCATCGATTGCTGTTCTGCGGGAAATCGGTGTTGATACTGGTGGATCAAACGTACAGTTTTCTATTAACCCAGAAGACGGCCGCATGATCGTCATTGAGATGAATCCGCGGGTATCGCGCTCATCTGCGCTGGCTTCGAAAGCAACCGGCTTTCCGATTGCCAAGATTGCAGCCAAGTTGGCCGTTGGCTACACGCTAGATGAACTCAAGAACGATATTACTGGTGGTGCGACCCCAGCATCGTTTGAGCCATCCATTGATTATGTTGTGACAAAGATTCCACGTTTTGCTTTTGAGAAATTCCCGCAAGCAGATTCTCGCTTAACAACCCAGATGAAATCCGTTGGTGAAGTGATGGCGATTGGCCGGACCTTCCAGGAGTCTTTCCAGAAAGCATTACGGGGCCTTGAGGTTGGTGTAGATGGCCTAGATGAATTCTCTACTGATCTTGATGACATTGTGAATGAAATCAATGAGCCAGGCCCAGATCGTATTTGGTATTTGGCTGATGCCTTTCGGATGGGGATGAGCTTAGATGAGATTTATGCTGAAACCAAAGTAGATCCTTGGTTCCTTCAGCAAATTGAGGAATTGATCAGTATTGAAGCAGAACTCAAGCAACGCAAGATTGATAGCCTCACAGCAGCAGAGCTGCGTGCTGTAAAGCAGAAGGGTTTCTCTGACCGTCGCTTAGCTAAATTATTGGGTGTCGATGCTACGACGGTTCGCACAACACGCCATCGTTTAAAAGTAGTGCCGGTTTATAAGCGCGTTGATACTTGCGCTGCTGAGTTCTCAACCAATACAGCTTATCTCTATTCCACTTATGAAGCAGAGCATGGTGAATGTGAATCTAACCCAAGCACCAAAGATAAGATTATGGTTTTGGGCGGTGGTCCTAACCGAATTGGTCAGGGTATTGAGTTTGACTATTGCTGCGTTCATGCTGCCTTAGCAATGCGCGATGATGGTTATGAAACCATTATGGTGAATTGCAACCCAGAAACTGTTTCAACCGACTACGATACCTCTGATCGTTTGTACTTTGAACCACTGACTCTTGAAGATGTATTGGAAATTGTTGCTAAAGAGAAACCTAAGGGTGTCATCGTGCAGTACGGTGGTCAAACTCCCTTGAAGCTTGCTTTAGATCTTGAGCGTAATGGTGTGCCTATTATTGGCACATCACCAGACATGATTGATGCTGCCGAAGACCGCGAGCGTTTCCAAAAACTCTTGCAAGACTTGGGTTTGCGTCAACCACCAAACCGCACAGCGCGAACAGAAGAAGAGGCGCTGGTTCTGGCTGAAGAAATTGGCTATCCATTAGTAGTGCGTCCTTCTTATGTCTTGGGTGGCCGCGCTATGGAAATTGTTCATGATGGCCGAGACTTAGAGCGCTATATGCGTGAGGCTGTGAAGGTCTCTCATGATTCTCCAGTATTACTAGATCGCTTCCTTAATGATGCAATTGAGTGTGATGTTGATTGCATTCGTGATGGATCCAAAGTATTTATTGGTGGTGTGATGGAACATATCGAGCAGGCCGGCGTTCACTCTGGCGATTCAGCGTGTTCATTGCCGCCATATTCCTTATCTGCTGAGACTGTCAAAGAGATTAAGCGTCAAACTGCTGCAATGGCGGCAGGCTTAAATGTGATTGGTTTGATGAACGTTCAGTTCGCAATTCAAAATGTCGATGGCAAAGATGTTATCTATGTTCTGGAAGTCAATCCACGTGCGTCACGCACCGTACCTTTTGTTTCTAAAGCAACCGGCCTGCAATTGGCTAAGATTGCTGCGCGTTGCATGGTTGGTCAAACGCTAGAGCAGCAGGGCATCAAGGCAGAAGTCAATCCTCCATACTTCTCTGTCAAAGAAGCGGTATTTCCGTTCAATAAGTTCCCAGGAATTGATCCCATCCTTGGGCCTGAGATGCGCTCGACTGGTGAAGTCATGGGCGTAGGCAAGACTTTCGGTGAAGCGCTTTTCAAATCACAATTGGGTGCTGGTATCAAGCTGCCCAAGAGCGGAACAGTGCTGCTCACGGTCAAAGATAGTGATAAGCCTAAGGCGGTCGAAGTTGCTAAGCTATTGCATCAGCTCGGTTTCCCGATGGTTGCAACCAAAGGGACTGCCGCCGCAATTGAAGCTGCTGGTCTGCCAGTACGCGTAGTCAATAAAGTCAAAGACGGCCGTCCTCATATCGTGGATTTCATTAAAAACGGTGAAATTTCCTTGGTATTTACGACCGTGGATGAGACCCGGACTGCCATTGCTGACTCTAGATCCATCCGCACTTCAGCCCAAGCAAATGGAGTGACTTACTACACGACCATTAGCGCGGCCCGTGCGGTGATGGATGGTTTGCTGGCATCTCAAAAAGGGAATAAAGAGTCTCTTGAGGTATATTCCCTACAGGATTTACATCAAAAGCTCGTTTAATCTAAAATCGACTTTTGTTTGCGTAATCTTGCGCAAGAATTTAAGTTAGGTTGGCAGTATGAGCACAATTCCGATTACTAAACGCGGTGCAGAACTTCTGAAAGAGGAGTTGCATCGTCTTAAGCATGTTGAGCGTCCAGCAGTCATCATTTCAATCTCGGAGGCACGCGCTCAAGGCGATCTTTCTGAGAATGCTGAGTACGATGCCGCTAAAGAAAAGCAAGGCTTTATTGAGGGCCGTATTCAGGAGCTTGAGAGCAAACTATCTGCTGCTCAGATTATTGATCCAGCCACACTCGATGTTTCTGGTCGGGTTGTATTTGGCGCTACCGTTGATCTCGAAGATCTTGAGGATGGTACCAAGCTCACTTATCAGATTGTGGGTGATGATGAGGCCGATATTGCAGTAAGCAAAATCTCGATTAGCTCCCCCATTGCCCGCGCCTTGATTGGCAAGGAAGAGGGTGATGTTGTTGCTGTTCAAGCCCCAGGCGGTAATCGCGAAGTTGAGGTTCTGGCAGTTCGCTACATCTAATACTACTTCCAGAGAAACCCAGTGCAGAACCACACTGCTCCAAACCATACTGGAGCTCAACGACTTTTTATTTTGATCGCAGGTGTTTGGGTCGGTAGCATCCTTGCCGTTGGCTATTTGGTTGCCCCAGTAATTTTTAGCACCATGACTGATCGTCAAGTAGCCGGTATGGTTGCTGGCAGTGTCTTTAAGACTGAAGCCTATCTCAGCATCATTATTTGTATTGCTTTAATGGTGCTAGCAAATCTCCTAGTTACCCGTGGACTAAATCAATACAGGGTGATTCGCCTGCTTCTCCTAGGCATGCTTGTATGCACGGCAGCTGCTTCATTTATCTTGATCCCCTGGCTTGATACCTTGCGTGATCAGGCCTTGTTAGAAGGTATGCCAGTCATGCTGTCTCCTTCAGCTGAGTTATTTAGAACACTCCATGGCGTTTCTAGTGTCCTATTTCTGATTCAGAGTGCACTAGGCATTTATCTTGTATGGCGCCTTACTAAAACGCATTCACAGTAAGTAGCAAACAAACAGCAATAAAAAACGCCGACTAGCGGCGTTCTTCAGATGCATTCAGAGCTTTAAGAACCTAGCGATTTTTTCTTATTGCTACTCATCCGCACTTTACGTTTCTTGATAGGGGCAGG
Source organism: Polynucleobacter sp. UB-Piko-W3 (assembly GCF_018881635.1). Classification (GTDB taxonomy): domain Bacteria; phylum Pseudomonadota; class Gammaproteobacteria; order Burkholderiales; family Burkholderiaceae; genus Polynucleobacter. Next base: position 753,364 of record NZ_JACVPY010000002.1, on the reverse strand, counting down.
TGCAGCTGCCGCTTTGCGATAGCCTGGTGATGACCAACCAATCTTCGATTCAGCAGCTTCAGAGCGCAGCACCCGTTTCTTTGGTGTAGCAGATTTCACAGCGGCAGCGCGAGCGAATGGCGCTGCATTGGAAGCAGAGCGACGATCAGACCTTTCTGAATTGCTGGTGCGTACGCCCGATTTAGTTGGTGCGCGATTAGGCTGGCGTTTAGTGCGCGGCGCCTGTAAGGATTTTTTTGTCTGCTTAGAAGATCTGCCAAGATTGGAAAATGCTTCATCAACAGCATCTTTTGGTCTCCAGATCACCAGCAATTTGCCAATATGCTGCACTGGAGCAGCATCCAGTTTGTCGCAGAGCGTTTCATAAATAGCAAGGCGAGCTTCACGATCATCGCCAAATACACGGACCTTAATGAGTCCATGATGGCTAATTGCGAGCTTGGCCTCTTTGATGACTGAAGGAGTTAAGCCACCGCCACCGATCATGACAACCGGACTTAAGTCATGGGCATCAGCTTTGAGGGATTTACGTTGCGCGGGGGTGATGGTTAGTGCAGTCATGGTTCGATGATAGAGCATCGGATAATTAAATAGCCCGTTTAGACTGAATTTGTTAGGTTATGTATCGATTCCTTTTGCTTTAGGGGGCTAAAACTAGGAAAATGTAAGCCGAAAGTGGGTAAGTTGTGGCGAAGAATAAATTTAATAAAAGTTGGTTGCAGGATCATCTAACCGATCCCTATGTGAAGATGGCTCAGAAAGAGGGTTATCGCGCTAGAGCGGTTTACAAGCTCAGTGAAATTGACGAGCAAGATCACCTCATACAAGCAGGCATGACCATTGTGGATCTGGGCAGTGCACCAGGGAGTTGGTCTCAATATGCGCGTAATCGTTTAACTGAACTGGGAAAAAGCAATCCCAAAATTGAGTCTGGCAAACCGGACGGTCAAATCATTGCAATCGATATCTTGCCGATGGAAGACATTGCCGATGTCAGCTTTATTCAAGGCGACTTCCGTGAGGAGGAGGGTCTGAATGCTCTGAAGGCACTTCTGCCCAAGAGTGCAGAAGGCAAGGTCGATCTGGTTCTATCCGATATGGCACCTAATCTTTCAGGGGTGGGCGTTGCAGATGCTGCACGGATGGCCTTTTTGGCTGAAATTGCCTTGGATTTTGCGGTGGACTACCTCAAGCCCGAAGGGGCGCTATTGATCAAATGCTTTAACGGAAGTGGCTATAGTCAGATCGTCGAATCCTTTAAAAAGGTCTTCAGAACCGTCGCCTCCAGAAAGCCCAAGGCCTCTCGAGCTCGTTCTTCAGAGATATTTCTCTTAGGCCGCAACTTAAAGCCCCCTAAGTAATTACCCAAAAATTAGCACTTCTAGGCTGGAGCACCCCTAATAACCCCCTTTAATACATGGTTTTATGAAATAAATAGGCCATTAGACCTTGAAAAAGGGTGGTAGTAGAATCAAATACATAGGAAGCAATGTGCTTATTTCCTGGATATATCCAGAAAAGGAATTATTTTGAACGGCAATATGAACAGCAATATGTTCCAAAAAATCGGTGTGTGGCTCATTGTGGGTCTGGTGTTATTTACTGTTTTCAAACAGTTTGATAAGCCTAGGGACCAAACTCAAGTCACGTACTCTCAATTCATGGACGACGCTAAGGCAGGAAAAGTGAAGCGCGTTGATGTGCAAGGTCGTACATTGCAAGTCACGCCTGCTGATGGCAATAAATATTCCATCATCTCTCCAGGCGACATCTGGATGGTTGGCGACTTAATGAAGTTCGGTGTACAAGTTACCGGTAAGGCAGAAGATGAACCTAATCTATTGGTGTCTGCTTTGTATTACCTCGGACCTACTCTATTGATTATTGGCTTTTGGTTTTTCATGATGCGTCAGATGCAAGGTGGCGGTAAAGGCGGCGCATTTTCCTTTGGTAAATCCAAAGCACGTCTCATTGATGAGAATAGTAATACTGTTACTTTTGCTGATGTTGCAGGTTGCGATGAAGCAAAAGAAGAAGTGTATGAGTTGGTTGATTTCTTAAAAGACCCTCAGAAGTTTCAAAAGCTCGGCGGTCGTATTCCGCATGGCGTCTTACTCGTTGGCCCTCCTGGTACAGGTAAAACCCTCTTGGCCCGTGCTATTGCAGGTGAAGCCAAGGTTCCTTTCTTCTCGATCTCCGGTTCTGATTTCGTAGAAATGTTTGTGGGTGTTGGCGCATCTCGCGTACGCGATATGTTTGAGAATGCTAAGAAAAATTCACCTTGCATCATCTTTATTGATGAGATCGATGCGGTAGGTCGTCATCGTGGTGCTGGTATGGGCGGTGGTAACGATGAGCGCGAACAAACCTTAAACCAAATGCTCGTTGAAATGGATGGTTTTGAAAGTAATAGCGGCGTGATCGTGGTGGCTGCTACAAACCGTTCTGATGTACTAGATAAGGCTTTATTACGCCCAGGTCGCTTCGATCGTCAAGTACACGTAGGCTTGCCAGATATTCGGGGTCGTGAGCAGATCTTGCAAGTGCATATGCGCAAAGTGCCTATTGATCCTGATGTCAATGCTGCAGTATTAGCACGCGGTACTCCAGGCTTTTCAGGTGCTGACTTAGCAAACTTAGTAAATGAGGCTGCCTTGTTTGCTGCGCGCCGCAGTAAGCGTTCAGTCGAAATGAAAGACTTTGAAGACGCTAAAGACAAGATCTATATGGGTCCTGAGCGTAAGTCTGCTGTGATGCGTGAAGAAGAGCGCCGTAATACCGCCTATCACGAGGCTGGCCATGCGGTTGTAGCCAAGAGCCTGCCTAAGGCAGACCCAGTTCATAAGGTCACCATCATGCCGCGCGGTATGGCATTAGGCGTGACTTGGCAGTTGCCAGAGTTTGATCGTGTCAATCTGTACAAAGATCGCATGATGGAAGACTTAGCCATTTTGTTTGGTGGCCGTGCCGCAGAAGAAATCTTCTTGCACTCCTCAAGTACCGGTGCTTCAAATGACTTTGAGCGTGCCACAAAAATGGCGCGTGATATGGTGACGCGTTACGGTATGAGCGATAGCTTAGGTACGATGGTTTATGTGGATACTGAGTCTGAAAGTATTTTCGGGCGCAATAGTACCAAGACGGTTTCTGAATTGACACAACAAAAGGTGGACTTCGAGATTCGTTCGTTAATTGATAGTCAATACGCCTTAGCCAGATCAATTCTCGAAAATAATCGCGATAAAGTTGAAGCTATGGTCGTTGCCTTACTCGAATGGGAAACCATTGATGCCGATCAAATCACCGACATCATGGAAGGCCGTCCTCCGCGTGCACCATTGCCACCACCACCAACTATTTTTGGTAACTCGGCTGGCGCACCTGGCCCAGCGGCTGGTAGTGCCCCAGCGACAGCTTAAGTAACAAGCTGTCTTGATGGTCCAGCAAGGCATTTCAGAGATGCCCACAACATGGCGTTGTGGGCGTTTTCTTTTTGACTTCACCAAACGTAGACGCCCAGTTGTTATGGGCATTCTCAATGCCACTCCGGATTCATTCTCAGATGGTGGCAAATTTAAATCACCAATAGATGCTATTGCTCAAGCAGAGCTCATGATTGAAAGTGGTGTTGACCTGATTGATATCGGTGGTGAGTCTACTAGACCTGGTGCAGAGCCGGTAGAGCTTCAAGAAGAGCTTGATCGTGTGTTGCCAGTCATCGAAGCGCTGAAAGATTGCGGTGTACCACTTTCAATTGATACTTATAAAGCAGAAACTATGCGCCAAGCTCTGAGAGCCGGCGTAGACTGTGTAAATGACATTTGGGCCCTAAGACAAGAGAGCGCAGTGAATGCAGTATTAGAAAGCAAAGATTGCGGAATTATTTTGATGCATATGCAACGTGATCCTCAGACCATGCAATTTAATCCAGAGTATCACGATGTGCTTGCGCAGGTAATGCAGTTTCTCAAAGAACGCGCGGAGCTACTCAAAGTAAAAGGGGTTGAAGCAAATAGAATCGCGATTGACCCCGGCTTTGGCTTTGGCAAAAGTCTGGAGCACAACCTTACTATGCTCACCCATTTTGATCAGTTCTCCCAATTGGGCTACTCAGTATTGGCGGGCATCTCTCGTAAATCGATGCTGGGCAAAATTACTGGCAAAGACACCCATGAGCGCCTAGCCCCTAGTATTGCTGCAGCCATCATGGCGGCTGATCGTGGCGCCAGAATTGTGCGAGTCCATGATGTACCCGAGACGGTAGATGCTTTAAAGCTGTGGGAGGCTATAAACACTTAGTCTAGCTTTAGAGCTGAAGACGCTAAGTTTTATAATGACTCTTATGAAAAAACAATACTTTGGCACTGATGGCATCCGCGGTGAAGTGGGGCAATTTCCGATTGTTCCGGAGTTCATGACCCGCTTAGGGTATGCCGCAGGCAAAGTACTCTCCAAAGATGCTAAAGCCGGTCAACGTTGCAAAGTCTTGATTGGCAAAGACACACGTATTTCAGGATATTTATTGGAGGCCGCATTAGAGGCTGGCTTTGCCGCTGCTGGCGTGGATGTCATGCTCTGTGGTCCCATGCCAACTCCTGGCGTTGCTTACCTGACTAAAGCATTGCGTTTATCTGCAGGTGTCGTGATCTCGGCATCACACAATCCTTATCAAGATAACGGCATTAAGTTTTTCTCAGCCAATGGTGATAAGTTGGGCGATGAGTTTGAGTTGGCGATTGAGGCTGAGCTAGAAAAGCCGATGGGCTGCGTGAGCGCGCAAGAACTTGGTAAGGCGTTTCGTTTAGACGATGCAGCAGGGCGTTACATTGAATTTTGTAAATCCACATTTCCAGGCGATCTCCATCTCAATGGATTGAAGTTAGTCGTTGACTGTGCCAATGGCGCTGCTTATCACACAGCACCCCCTGTATTTCATGAGCTGGGTGCAGAAGTCATTTCGATTGGCGTCAATCCAGATGGTAAAAATATTAATGATGGTTGTGGTGCTACTGCACCAGCAGCCTTGATTGCCAAAGTGAAAGAAGTCAATGCAGATCTTGGTATTGCGCTTGATGGCGATGCCGATCGCTTGCAAATGGTTGATGCCACCGGACGATTGTTTAATGGCGATGAGCTGCTCTATGTTCTTGCCAAAGACAGGTTAGACCGCGGACAAAAGATTGGTGGTGCCGTTGGCACCTTGATGACCAATTTAGCCGTTGAGAATGCCATTAAAGATCTTAAAATCGGGTTTGAGCGCGCTAATGTAGGTGATCGATATGTATTAGAGCTGCTCAAGCAAAAAGGTTGGATCATCGGCGGGGAGGGCTCTGGCCACTTGTTATGCCTAGATCAACATTCCACTGGGGATGGCACCATTGCTGCACTTCAAGTATTGGCAGCCATGAGTCATAACAAGAAGAGCCTTGCCCAGTTACTCGAAAAAGTAAACATCTTTCCACAAGTTTTGCTGAATGTGAAAATCAAACCCAGTTATGACTGGAAGTCTGATGAAAAACTCCAGCAGCAGATTGCTAAAGTAGAGACTGATCTCAAAAGCATCGGCAGGGTACTCATTCGGGCATCTGGGACAGAGCCACTCCTACGCGTGATGATCGAAACCAAAGATGGCGAGGTTGCTATGAGCGCAGCCAAAAGTATCGCTGATTTAATTCCGACAGCTTAATTTCAAGTCTCTATTTCCCCTACTTTTAACTTGATTAATTCAATATAAGTTATTGAATTTAAAGACTATTATTATTAATGATCTTTCTGTCATGAAAACGTCATAGTCCAATCGTATTGTCGATGTATCGCAATGTTGCGTTATTTCTATTCTAGGACTAATCACATGAATTCTTTTTTGAAAAAAGCACTCGTAATTAGCGCTATTTCACTGACTCCAGTTGCTTTTGCTGCTGACATGACAGGTGCAGGCGCAACATTTCCTTATCCAATTTATGCAAAATGGGCTGAAGCCTATAAGGCAAAAACTGGCTCAAACTTGAATTACCAATCTATTGGTTCATCTGGCGGCATCAAGCAAATCAAGGCAAAAACAGTTGATTTCGGTGCTACTGATAATCCTGTCAAATTTGAAGATTTAGAAAAAGATGGCATGGTTCAGTTTCCAGCAATCATTGGTGGTGTAGTGCCTGTGATGAACGTGGATGGTGTTAAGCCAGGCGAACTTAAATTAGATGGCCCAACCTTAGCTGATATTTTTCAGGGTATTATTTCCGATTGGGGTGATAAGCGTATTGCTCTAATGAACCCAGGTGTAAAGATTCCTTCAGGTCCGATTACCGTTGTGCACCGTGCCGATGGCTCTGGTACAACAGCTATTTTTACTGACTACTTAGCAAAAACTAGCTCCCTCTGGAAAGATGCTGTTGGTGCAGGTGCTGCTGTTAAATGGCCAGCCGCTTCATCGGTTGGTGGTAAAGGTAACGAAGGTGTCGCTGCAAACGTCTCTCGCGTTAAGAACTCTGTTGGTTATGTCGAGTATGCTTATGCTAAGAAAAACAAAATGACTCATATCGCTTTGAAAAACAAAGAAGGTAATTTTGTTCAACCCGATGACCTAACCTTCGCCGCTGCCGCTGCTGGTACTGATTGGGCAAAGATTCCTGGTATGGGTACTTTCATTACTGATGCTGCGGGTGCTAAGTCATGGCCAATTACTGGCGCATCTTTCATCCTCTTGTACAAGAACCCAGATAATAAGGCAAATGCTGCTGAAGTAATGAAGTTCTTTGATTTTGGATTTAAAGAAGGTAAGAATATGGCTATAGAGTTGGATTACGTTCCAATGCCTGATAGTACTACCGACTTTATTCGTAAGAATGTATTCACAAAGGTTGTAACTAAATAAGGTTTGATTATTTTTTAATCATTCTCAAATAAACAGCTCCACACATTGTGGGGCTGTTTCAATATTTAAATAAGCCAAATATGGATATCACTCAGTCCCACTCAGCGCCAACGCCGCAAGCTACCAGGATTGCAAAATTACAGCGTGTACAAGATTTTTTATTTTACGCAATTACGCAATTTTTCGCGCTTGGCGTACTGTTAGCTTTGCTCGGCATTATTATTTCTCTCGTTATCAATGCATGGCCAGCCCTGAGTAAATTTGGTATCGGCTTTTTCTTCACTAGTGAGTGGGATATTATCAATGGAGAATTTGGCGGTCTCATCGCGATTTATGGGACTCTAGCAACATCGCTGATTGCCTTGCTAATTGCAGTACCCCTGAGCTTTGGTATTGCTGTATTTTTAACGGAGTTATGTCCGAATGCATTGCGTAGACCTCTTGGTACGGCTGTAGAGCTATTGGCTGCTGTGCCATCTATTATTTACGGCATGTTTGGCCTATTTATCTTTGCTCCTCTCTTCGCTGAATATATTCAGCCAGCATTAGCAGGCACATTAGGACAAATTCCGGGCCTGGGGATTCTTTTTTCTGGCGCTTTTAATGGAATTGGTATTCTTTGTGCTGGATTGATTTTGGCTATGATGATTTTGCCTTTCATCGCTTCTGTTATGCGCGATGTATTCGAGATTGTTCCTCCGGTTCTCAAGGAATCAGCTTATGGTATCGGCTGTACTACTTGGGAGGTAGTTAGAAATGTTGTACTACCTTATACCAAGGCTGGGGTGATTGGTGGAATCATGCTTGGATTGGGTAGGGCGCTTGGTGAAACGATGGCTGTTACATTTGTTATTGGAAATGCACATCGCTTATCCGCATCTTTATTTGCTCCCGGTAATTCAATTGCTTCTACATTGGCAAATGAGTTCGGTGAGGCTGAGTTAGGACCTCATTACTCCTCTTTATTTGCGCTTGGTCTTGCGCTCTTCATGATCACATTTATCGTGTTAGCCATAGCTAAATGGATGCTCATGAATATGGAGAAAAAACAGGGCTTAAAAACATGAGTAATTTTTCAAACATTAACCCAGAAATTTTTGCCAAACGCAAACGTGCTAATAAAATTGGATTAGTGCTCTCTTCTGCGGCTATGGTGCTGGGCATGACTTTCCTTTTATGGATCTTAAGCATCCTATTTATTAAAGGATTTTCATCTATTAATTTAGATGTATTTCTGCACAGTACTCCCGCCCCTGGATCAGAAGGTGGTGGTTTAGCTAATGCGATTCTCGGAAGCCTCATGATTGTGGCTAGCTGTACTTTAATTAGTACTCCGATAGGCGTACTTGCCGGCTTGTATCTCTCTGAATATGGCGATAGAAGTAAGGTAGCATCGATAACTCGTTTTGTTACTGACATCATGTTGTCTGCCCCATCAATTGTGATTGGTTTATTTGTCTATGCGATTGTGGTTGCACAAGTAAAGCACTTCTCCGGTTGGGCAGGAACGATTGCCTTGGCCCTTATTGCGATACCAGTTGTCGTTAGGACAACAGAGAATATGTTGCGACTCGTTCCAGGAAGCTTGCGCGAAGCCGCCTATGCATTAGGTACGCCTAAGTGGAAAGTCGCCTTCATGATTACCTTACGCGCTGCTCAAAGCGGTGTTATCACCGGTATCTTATTAGCCTTAGCTCGCGTTAGTGGTGAAACAGCGCCGTTGTTATTTACAGCATTGAATAACCAATTCTTCTCTACTAATATGAATGCACCAATGGCCAACTTACCAGTAGTCATTTTCCAGTTTGCAATGAGTCCTTACGATAACTGGGTGGATTTGGCCTGGGCAGCTGCTTTATTAATTACATTTGCTGTGCTCGGCCTTAATATTTTGGCGCGAGTAGTTTTCCGTGAAAAGGTCCAGGCATGATGAGTAATATCAAAACAATGTTTGACTTAAATCAGATTGATAGTCAAGGGGGCAAGGTGGATTCAACAATTCAACACTCAGAACAGGCAGCTATCAATGCGCTTGAAGTTAGAAATCTTAATTTTTTCTACGGTTCATTCCAGGGCTTGAAAGATATTAATCTTGATATTGAGCAAGGTAAGGTTACTGCATTTATTGGACCTTCTGGCTGTGGTAAATCTACCTTATTACGCACTTTAAATCGCATGTACGACTTATATCCTGGTCAGCGTGCAGAAGGTGAAATTAAATTTTATGGTCAAAATATTCTTGAGCCGGATCAGGACTTGAACTTGCTGCGCTCACGTATTGGCATGGTTTTCCAAAAACCAACTCCATTCCCAATGTCTATCTACGAAAACATTGCTTTTGGTGTGCGCCTTTATGAAAGACTATCTCGTGCTGAAATGGATGAGCGTGTTGAATGGGCGTTGAACAAAGCAGCACTGTGGAATGAGGCTAAGGATAAATTAAACCAAAGCGGTTTGTCACTCTCTGGTGGACAGCAGCAGCGCCTTTGTATTGCTCGTAGCGTAGCTGTAAAACCTTCGGTGATGCTACTCGATGAACCTACTTCAGCACTAGATCCTATTTCGACAGGAAAAATTGAAGAGTTGATCAATGAGCTTAAGCATGAGTACACCATTGCAATCGTTACTCATAATATGCAGCAGGCAGCTCGCGTATCCGATTACACTGCTTATATGTACCTTGGCAGTTTGGTTGAGTATGGTAAAACAGATGAAATTTTTATTAAGCCTAAGCGTAAAGAAACTGAAGACTACATTACCGGCCGCTTCGGTTAATTGGAGACAATAAATGCCAGATAATCACCTTTCATCACAATTTGATGCAGATTTAAATTCGCTCTCTAGTCGTTTGCTAGAAATGGGCGGATTGGTTGAGGCGCAGATCTCAACAGCAATGCGCGCTTTTACGCAAATGGATCTCGATACCTGCAATATCGTGATTGAGAATGAAAAACAAGTTAATGACCTTGAAATTCAAATCGATTTAGCCTGTACTGAGTTAATTGCAAGGCGTCAACCAGCTGCTCGTGACTTACGTCTAGTCATGGCAGTATCCAAGGCCATCACAAATCTAGAGCGTGCCGGGGATGAGGCTGAGCGTGTTGCAAAGCGCACTAAGCGTCTTATAGATACAGGTATTCCACACAATATTAATGTGGCTGAGATTCGGCTTTCTGGTCAAATGGCAATCAATTTATTGCGTCGTAGCCTGGATGCCTTTGCCCGTCTAGATACTGTTGCAGCTGCCGAAGTTGTTGCTGAAGATCGTCAAATTGATGAGGAGTTCCGTGGATTTGTTCGCAAACTCATTACTTATATGTCGGAAGATCCGCATATCATTAGTACTGGCCTCGATATGTTAACGATTGCCAAGGCAATTGAGCGCATTGGTGACCATGCAAAAAATATTGCTGAGTTTGTCATCTACATTGCCAAGGGATCAGATGTTCGCCACATCCCCCATGAAGATTTGGTGCGCGAAGCCAATAAAGATTAAAACAGAGCTTTTAAAATGACTCACCGTATACTAATTGTTGAAGATGAGCCATCCATTGCAGAGTTGATTGCAATTAATTTAACGCATGCCGGCTATGAAGTTGAGAAGGCCATGCAAACTGATCTTGCTTTTGCGATGATGAAAGATAAGTTACCAAGTCTAGTAATACTAGATTGGATGTTGCCAGGAAAGTCTGGAGTGCAATTTGCTAAAGAGTTAAGGGCTAACGATCGGACTCGAGGTTTGCCGATTCTGATGCTTACCGCGAAAAGCGAGGAGTCTGATAAGGTGTTGGGCTTAGATTCTGGTGCGGATGATTATGTAACTAAGCCTTTCTCGCCTAAGGAACTGATTGCGAGGGTGAGGGCGTTGTTGCGCAGGCAAACCCCACTTGAAGACACGGGCCCAATTACAATCGGTCCACTAAAACTAGATCCTAGTTCTCATAGAGTCTTAGCGCAATGGCCCAATACTGATCCTAAGCCTGTTTCATTGGGCCCTACTGAATATAGACTTCTGCAATTCTTTATGGCCAACCCAGAACGCGTTCATTCACGCACCAATTTACTCGATAAGGTATGGGGTAATGAGGTTTATATTGAAGAGCGGACAGTTGACGTCCACATTAAGCGCCTCAGGGCCGCATTAACCCCAGTGGACTGCGACCGGTTTATCGAGACGGTTAGGGGCAGCGGCTACCGCATTACCAAGACTCCAAGCGATAATTAGGCCTGATCTCAAGGCCTTTATGGACTATTTCAAGTACATGCTTGAGATCGTCTAAGATTGCAATATGATTTCCGCCTTAACTCGCTTTTCTTTCGTTGTATGCCTCGCATTAATAGCTGCATTCATTACCCTTTATAACTGGGGTCCTGAATACGCCATTGTCGTTGGCGTTTTTCTTTTGTCTGTACCACTCGTGTACTCCTATATCAACCTAGCGCGCCTAGGCAAATATGTGCAATCAGATTCCATTGAGAACATGCCGCTCCCAAGTGGTTTTTGGGAAGAGGTATTTTTCAGACTGCAACGCTTAGTCAAAACGCTGAAGCAAAGGATGCGAAATATTGAGCAGCAGCATGAGCGCTTTATCGAAGCTTTTCAAGCATCGCCCAATGGTATTTTGATGCTAGATGAAAGCGATCAAATTGAGTGGTGCAACAGTATTTCTGAGCGATTTTTCGGGCTTATTTTTAAACGTGATGTAATGCAGCGAATTAATTTCTTAATACGCCGCCCTGAATTTATTCAATACTTAAATAAACGCAACTTTGATGAACCGTTACTACTTGAAAGAATGGGTCCAGATAGTAGCCTTAGCTTAATGTTACAGGCCTTTCCGTTTGGTAATCAGCGACATTTATTGCTAGTACAAAATGTAACAGATCTTCAAAAGGCAGATGCAATGCGTCGTGACTTCGTTGCCAATGTTTCTCACGAGATGCGGACTCCAATCACTGTATTAATGGGCTTCTTGGAAACCGTACAATCTTTGGAGCTTGAAAAAAATCAGCGGGAACAATATTTTGACATGATGATGTCGCAAGCCCAGCGTATGAAAAGCTTGGTTGAGGATTTATTAACACTCGCTAATCTGGAGGCTAATTCATTACCAGCTGCGACAAATCAAGTGAATGTTGAAACACTCATGGCATTGCTTAAAAATGATGCTGAAGCACTATCTCATGGGAACCATAGCTTTACCTTTGAGGTGCTTAATAAAAATAATTTATTAGGCGATGAGCGAGAAATACTCTCTGCTTTTAGCAACCTAGTATCAAATGCTATCCGCTACACACCAGAAGCTGGAGCCATACATGTGAAATGGATTGTTAATGCAGATGGGCAGGGAGAGTTTTCTGTTACGGATACCGGCCCCGGCATTGCATCAGAGCATCTTTCAAGACTCACTGAACGCTTTTATCGTATAGACAGGAGTCGTTCTCGAGATACGGGTGGTACTGGTCTAGGTTTAGCAATTGTGAAGCACATTGCTAATCGTCATCAAGCCCAGCTAACAATTGAAAGTACACCAGGAAAAGGTAGTACTTTCAAACTACGCTTTCCTAAGGAGCGCTTAAGTTCTTAAGCGCAAACTTCCTCAGAATTAATCCTTTTTCTTTTTCTTTTTTTTGGATTCTTTAGGAAGCTTTTCCGTCTTGCCGCCTGCATATAGGCACCATACTTTAATTTCTTCCAAAAGCTCTACAAGATCATCATGAGGGAGGCTTTTAAGGTCAACAAGGCCAATAGCACCGCTTTCCTGGAGCTGCTTTACTGCATCTTCGTATCGATATTTACTCATGGCTTTAATTTGTCAGATAAGGGAATCTCACGATACCAAAGAAATATGACAAAACACCCTTTTTTTAGTGTCCTAGGGGGTATTTAATCTGGTTCATCAGAAATTTCAGACCCTCTTTTTACGCCATTGAGTCTTGCAAAGAGCCGTTCTAAAGGGCCCCGAGTGCCAGAGTCAGCAAAATTGCCGCCAAAGACAAGCCACCTAAAGCAAATTGCCCCGCCCCAAAGGCAGCCCCTATCAGGGAGCAGGCCCATAAGCTTGCTGCCGTGGTGAGCCCATGGACCTTTTGCGAGCGTTGCTGGTGAATGATGACTCCAGCCCCCAAAAATCCAAGACCAGTGATTAAGCCCTGGAGCACTCGGCTAACGGACTGCGCATCATCATGAACAAAGTCACTGATGAGCATAACGGCGGTTGCCGAACCAATGGCTACTAAAGAATGGGTGCGGATGCCAGCAGATTTGTGGTGCAGCCAGCGATTAAGACCAAGCACTGCGCCAACGATTAATGCTAGGACTAGTCTTAAGGCAATAGTGCTGTAGAGATCCCAATCAATCATGCTGATTCCCCTAAAGAAAGCAGTTATAGAGAATTTAGTGTGTCTCAGCAACACAATCTAGTCACAAAAATGTCTTCACAGTGTCATTGTCGTAATTAACAATAGATCTTGTTGTTTCGAGGGTCTTGCTGCAAAACAGTGAGACCTCTATTTATCTTTCACCACAAGGATGCAATATGAAAAAATTTATTTTACATTTATGGCAGGCATGGAACGAAGCGCGACTAGCGTATGCAAACCGTTTTGCACGACATCGCCTTGGTAGCTGATTGAAATTGATTAGCCTTGGTCACTAGCTTGTAATAAAACATTACTATATTTAGATGTCAGCCCATTGCTGACTAACATGTGTCTATATTAACCTCCTTTTAAACCCAGTTTGCGCTGGGTTTTTTTGATCCTCTTTCTTAATTAAACTGAAATAAATATATTTTAGGCTAGTGCCATCTACAGGGAAGTGAACATTGAATGAATACAAGTCTCACTAAATACTTATCTGGCGTTCTCCGTAATGAAGTTGAGCACACTGGCGCTGTAGAGCCAAAAGAAAGCAATCTGCAAGCAAGCGCTTATTTGTTAGATCGTAATATCAATCAATTTATAGTTGATAAAAAGTTTTCATTGCGCCTTGATGAGGTTATTTAGTCCTCAATTGATGACCTGAATTAACTTTTATACGACGCAGGGAATCACAGTAGACGTGCAAAGAGGCTGTCACGAAAATGTCATCTTGATTGTAGATATTGTAGGGTGACCTTTAAAAATCTACTTTCTACCACCATGAATATTTCCAGCCTTATCAAAACCTCTATATGCATCTTCGCTATTTCCTTCATTAGCGCTGCGCATGCACAAGCGATTTATCCAATCGATAAAGCTGAAATTCTGGCGGGTGCTAAGTTTGATATCAAAGTTGAGTTCAATCAGGTCGTCAATCCTAATGAGGTGGCTATTACTGTTAATGGGATGCCTGCCAACAAAATCATTGCTACCAAATCAGAATTTATCTCCAATGAAAATGGAAAAGGTAGTTCCATCCTCTACCGAGATGTACAGCTAACGAAAGCGGGAAAATATCAGGTCGTAGCTCGCACCTCACAAGAAGAGTTGAAGGCGACTTGGGAAGTTTATGCAAGTGGTCCACGTAGAGTAAAGAACGTGATTTTATTTATTGGTGATGGTATGACGATTGCGAATAGAACTGCAGCACGTGTACTTTCAAAGGGAATTACAGAAGGTAAATATCAGGGTAGGTTAGCGTTTGATGACATGCCAAACACCGCCATGATTGGAACTTCAGGTTCTGATTCATTGATTACAGACTCTGCTAATTCTATGAGCGCTTACACAACTGGGCATAAAACGGCAGTCAATGCTATGGGGGTCTATGTTTCCCGCGCTAGCGATAACTTATCGCATCCCAAAGTAGAAACTATCACAGAGCTTCTCAAGCGCAAAACCAAAATGTCAGTAGGCATAGTCTCCGATGCTGAATTACAAGATGCTACCCCCGGAGCAATGGTGGCCCATACTAGACGTCGTGCTGATAAACAGTACATTGCAGATCAATTATTAGCTAGCAAGGCAGAGGTTATCTTAGGTGGTGGTTCTGCTTATTTCTATCCACAATCTAGTAAGGGATCAAAGCGTAAGGATGAGAATAATCTTGTTGAGACCTTTAAAACCGATGGCTATCAAGTAGCCTTTACCAAGCAAGAGCTGATTGCTGCTGCTGAAAATAAAAACACCAAGAAATTATTTGGTGTATTTCATCCTGACAATATGGATGGCTCATTAGATCGCTTATTTCTTAAAAAGAATACTGTTTCTCAATATCCAAACCAGCCTGACTTAACAGAAATGACTCGGTCAGCGATTGATGTGCTCTCTAGAAATCCTAACGGTTTTTTCTTAATGGTTGAGGCTGCTTTGATTGATAAGTTCAATCACCCCTTAGATTGGGAGCGGGCAGCATTTGATACAATCATGCTGAGTAATGCAGTGCAAATTGCCAAGGACTTTGCAAAGACTCATCCTGATACTCTCATCATTGTTACGCCTGACCATACTCATAGTGGCTCTATCAGCGGTGTAGTACATGATGATAGGCCTGGCCCTTTACGTGAAAAGGTGGGTGTTTATGCTTCTGCAGGCTTTCCTAACTATCCCAAAGCAGATATTCAAGGCTACCCGAACGAAATTGATGTCAGTAAACGCCTAGCGTTTTTTTACGGCAATTACCCGGATCATTATGAGACGCTACACCCTAAGCTAGATGGAACCTTTGTCCCTGCAATAAAAGGCGAGGGTGGTAAATATGTCGCCAACCCGAAATATATCCAACTTCAGGAAGATGCCATTCATATGAATGGCAATTTGCCATCTCATCAAGAGGTCGGTGTGCATACTGCTGATGATGCCGTCCTAAATGCAATGGGTCCTGGTTCAGAAAAATTTAGAGGTTTTATGGACAATACTGAAGTCTTTAAAGTCATGGTTCAAACACTGGGACTTGGCTCTAAATAGTTTGTATCTAATT
This sequence comes from Polynucleobacter sp. UB-Piko-W3, assembly GCF_018881635.1. Lineage (GTDB taxonomy): Bacteria > Pseudomonadota > Gammaproteobacteria > Burkholderiales > Burkholderiaceae > Polynucleobacter. The sequence goes on along the minus strand of NZ_JACVPY010000002.1, from coordinate 737,588 downwards.
CTGATCTGACATATTCCTGAAATATCTTTAGTTCAATATAGGACTGTGAATTTTTCCGAAGAAAAACATCAATCTACTATCACTTGTCCGCATTGTCAGGCGGCCGAGACGCTAGTGGTCCCAATAGGGTCCTCTATGCACTTGTACCGATGCCGCGCTTGTTTCAATATCCTCAAGCCCAAATCCGGCGATTGCTGTATTTTCTGCAGCTTTGGAGACTTTGACTGCACTAGCGCAGAACAAAATTTAGCAACATAGCCTTTTCCCATTAGACTAGCGTGTATTTTCATCAATATGTCATGGTTTTTTCATAAAATAGACATATGTGATTGGCGCAGGTATTTTGAGGGAATATTTTGGAAATTCATTCTGACGACTCTGTATCCTCCCCGGGCGAACTAGTCGCAGCGGTAGATTTGGGATCCAATAGTTTTCGGATGTTGGTTGCTCAGGCTACCAATACACCATCAGGTACTCAACTCCGTCCGATTGATACTTTGCGTGATTCAGTTCGTTTAGCTGCTGGCTTAACTGAAAATAAAATCCTAGGGAATGATGCCTACCAACGTGGTTTAGCCTCTGTTAGGCGTTTTGGAGAGCGCATCCGAGGATTTGATCCATCCAATGTTCGTGCAGTTGCTACCAATACCTTGCGAGTAGCTAAAAATGCCCAGCAATTTATTCATGATGCTCAGCAATCTCTAGGTTTTCCGATTGAAGTCATTGCTGGGGTTGAGGAAGCACGCTTAATTTACATTGGTGCTGCGCATGAGGTTCAGGTAGTGCAAGGCAATCGATTAGTAGTTGATATTGGAGGTGGTTCGACTGAATTTATTATCGGCAAGGGTTATGAGCCAAAGTTAATGGAAAGTCTTTATATTGGTTGCGTTTCACACAGCCTGCGCTTTTTCCCTAAGGGCAATATCGATGCTCATGCATTTAAAGAGGCTGAACTAGCTGCCAGAAGGGAGATCCAAGTCATCTCCGGAGCATATCTCAAGAGTGGGTGGAGGCAAGCTATCGGGTCATCTGGTACTGCTAGAGCTCTTGCCGAACTGATTGCAGCAAACGACTTTAACGGCCATACCGATGGTTTAACTATGGGTCGCGTAAACGCTAATAGCGGTTTAATTACTCGTGATGGTTTGCGAGCAATGAAAAAACATCTACTGACATACGAACACGTTAGTCAGGTTCAATTGCTAGGATTAAAAGACGACAGAAGATCTGTTTGGCCAGGGGGTTTAGCCATCATGCTGGCAGTATTTGATGAGCTGGGTATTGAGGAAATGGAAGTTACAGATGCCGCCTTACGTACCGGAGTGCTCTATGACCTCTTAGGGCGCTCACAACATCACGACATGCGGTACGTTACGGTTGAGCAATTTATACAGCGTTACTCTGCTGATCGAGAGCAAGCTATGCGCGTTAGCAAGCTGGCTTCTGAATTCTTGCAGCAATTATCTAAGCCCAAAACAGAGAGTAGAGTGGATAATATTGCGCTATTGCAATGGGCAGCTAGCCTTCACGAGATTGGCCTTTCGATTTCACATAACAGCTACCATAAGCATTCTGCTTATATTGCTGGTAACGCTGATATGCCTGGTTTTTCAAAAAATGACCAGGCTCGCTTAGCTGCACTTTTGATTGGTCATACTGGTAAATTAGGCAAGCTTGCAAATAACGCAGGTTTTCATGACTGGCGTATGTTATTTTGTCTCCGCTTAGCCCAAGTGCTTTGTCGTGGTAGAAGTGATGAAGATTTGCCAAAGGTGAAGGTTTCTGAGGAGGAAGGCGCCTACCAAGTCACTATTCCAAAGGAATGGGCTCAAATACATCCTTTAACAGAATTTAGTCTTCTGAAAGAAGCGGCCGAATGGAATCGAATCGGCCGCTCTTATGAACTTAGTCTGAAATAAATAAGCTAAGAAATTACAGTCCCAAGAAATGCTTTGCGTAACGCGGATTAATTTCTGATAAGCGCAACATGGTCAGCAAGTCTGCTGTATTGAAATCAGGATCCCAGGCGGGCGCACTACAAATCTTCGCTCCCAGCTTCAGATAGCCTTTAATCAACGGAGGAGCCTCTACTTCCAGTCCGCCATTGAGCTTATCTAATGGTAACGCTAGCCTAGGGAAGGCGTGGAACTCAACAGGAGCCATTTGATCATTGCCTAGGGAGTTATACAGACTAGCAGCAAAGTGACCACCATCAGCCATGGGGATACTGGCACAACCGAGCATGATTTCGTAACCATGCTTTTGCATGTATTGGGCTAAGCCACTCCATAGGGCCATAATGACTGCCCCGGAACGATAGTCTTGGTGCACGCAGGATCTGCCCAATTCAACTAGCTTAGGACGAAGGTGATCTAGGCGTGATAAATCAAATTCAGAATCGGAATATAAACGGCCAATTTCTTGAGCTTTGTGGGGCGGCAGTACGCGATAGGTGCCAACTACCTTGAGAGTATCTTGATCACGGATTAAAAGATGATCGCAATAGGCATCAAATTCATCCACATCTAAACCTTCAGCATTTTGAGCTAGGTTTGCGCCCATTTCTTCAGCAAAAACCTTGTAACGCAATCGTTGTGCTTCTTTGATTTCACTAGAAGAGCTTGCCCACTCAATCTTAAATGCTGGTCTTTTAGATTTAGCAATCGGACTTACTGTGAGTGTCACTTCAGCAGTAGCCAATTGTGCACGAGCTTTGGTGGCGAATTTTTTACCAAAGAGCTTTTTAGCGAGCTTCTTAGACAATTTCTTAAATGGATTAGATTTTGGATTAGAAATCTTTCTCTCTTTCTTGAAAGAAAAAATTTCAAAGGCGGCAATTGGGTTTGGAATATCTGACATAGGGAGCCTTAGTGAGTTACCTTAATAAATATATGAGTGATCGTAGAAGGGGTTTATTACAATTTGAAGACAAGTGGTATGCATACGGCAGACCACATCAGAAGGGCTATTAACAGGGCCAACATCACTGCTGCCGAACCAAAATCCTTCGCTCTTTTAGATAGATCGTGATGCTCAAAAGAGATGCGATCAATGGCAGCCTCAACACTGGAATTGAGTAATTCCACTACTAAGACCATGATCAGAGATGAAATTAAGAGTGCCTTTTCCAAATATCCGATTGGCAAAAAGAAAGTGAGGGGTGTTAGTAGTACAAAAAGACAGAGCTCTTGTCTAAAAGCACTTTCTTCTAAAAAGGCGTACACCAGACCACACCAAGAGTTTTTAGCGGCATGCCAAGCTCTGGTTAATCCTCGATTTCCTTTATGAGGATTTTGGCCTATGTGATATTTAGTATTCAAGCGTATCCTTCTTAAGCCAGGGCGGTTAGGTGAACTTCAGTGGAGGGAACCGGCTTGAGATGATGCAAAAATTGTTCCGAAGCCGCTCTCCATGAAAACTTCTCAGCGTGCGCACGTGCGACTTCTCGTGGGATCTTTAATGCGGCAATGCAGGCCTCTCGTAAATCCTCATTCATGGCACCAGCAGGAGAGTCTCCCAGCACATCAATTGGGCCAGTGACGGGATACGCTGCTACTGGTGTACCGCAAGCCATTGCTTCTAGCAGGACTAAGCCAAAAGTATCTGTCTTGCTCGGGAATACAAATACATCAGCTGCGGCATATACCTTCGCTAATTCATGCTGTTGTAATACGCCGAGATAGTTGATGTCAGGATATTTTTCTTTGATTCCTGCCATGGCGGGGCCATCACCAACTACCCATTTTGAGCCTGGTAAATCAATTTCCAAAAAGGCATTGATATTCTTTTCAATTGCAACACGACCTACGTATAAAAAGATCGGGTGAGCCGTATTGAGAGTTTTAGATTCTTGCATCTTAAAGATATCTAGGTCTACACCTCGTGACCACAGTACGACATTATTCAAACCATACTTTTCTAAATCGTCTTTAACGACGATCGTTGGTGCCATCACGGCCATAGATCGACCATGAAACCAACGAATAAATGTATATGTAATGGCAAGCGGGATGCCGGTACGTGCTTTGACGTACTCCGGAAAGCGCGTGTGATAGGCAGTAGAGAAGGGGAGATTATTTTTGACTGCATAGGAGCGTGCAGATAAGCCTAAAGGCCCTTCAGTAGCAATATGCATGGCATCAGGAGCAAATGCTTTAATGCGACGCGCTACTTCTTTGCCTGGGAATAGTGAGAGGGCGATATCTGGATAGGTGGGGCAAGGAATTGATTTAAAGCCCTTGGGTGTAATCATTTCAACTTCATGACCCATGCTAGTTAATTCAGCGCTGGTTTGTTTTAAGGTGCGCACAACCCCATTGACTTGTGGGTCCCATGCGTCTGTAATGATCATAATTTTCATAGTGCAGCCTCTTTGAGAAAAGATTCAACAACAGGTTGGAAAGAAATTTCTGGGGTTTCTACTGGTTCGCCCTTGATGTGAGTCCAATAAATCAGTTTGAGTTCGCCAGTTTGGGTTTCAACGAGAGCGCTTAGGCTTTCTACCCAATCTCCATCATTGCAGTAAAGGAGGCCATCAATTTCACGGATCTCGGCTTTATGAATATGACCACAGACGACACCATCGCAACCGCGCAGACGTGCTTCTCTGGCCATAATGTGCTCAAAGTCGGCGATATAGCTCACTGCATTTTTGACTTGGTGCTTTAGATACTGAGAGAGTGACCAATATTGCAAGCCCATCTTGACTCGCAACATATTGAAGTAGCGATTGACATACAAAATGAACGAGTAGAGCGTATCGCCTACATAGGCAAGCCATTTGGCATATTGCATAACGCCGTCAAATAAGTCACCATGAGTAACCCAAAGTTTCCTGCCATCTAAAGTGGTATGAATACATTCCTCAACTACTTTGACATCACCAAAGGAGAGGCCAAAAAATTGCCGGGCACTTTCATCATGATTACCAGGCACATAGATGACTTCAGAACCCTTACGCGCTTTACGCAGGAGTTTTTGAACTACATCGTTATGAGATTGAGGCCAGTAGAATGATTTCTTAAGTCTCCAGCCATCGATAATGTCGCCGACTAAATAAAACTTATCGGCTTCATTATGCTTTAAGAAATCCAGAAGGTAGTTTGCCTGACACCCCGATGTTCCCAGGTGTACGTCAGAAATCCAAATGGCTCTGTAGTGCATCATGAATCCGTATTAAGCCAATACACTGTGAAAGCTTCATGACAGTTTCAAGACACTTTTATGACTATGTCATTATGATTTAATGAGGCCTATCAAGATAGTATTTATGAAGACCAAAAAACAAGCCTCACTGAGAAATACCCCCTTTTTTATTTACATAGCACTTTGGCTGCTGGTCTGGCTACATGTGTGCAGGGGTGTCATCACTCTGCTTCTGTTATTCCCCTTTTTAAGTACAAACTCAAAAAATAATCATATTCAAAGATGGTCAAAACGTCTCTTGAAAATTTTCGGAGTTGAGTTGCTTGTGAACCATGCTAATTTACTCCCACAATCATCTTATTTGCTTGCCGCAAATCATGTATCTTGGATGGACATTCATGCCATTAATGCGTTTAAGCCCATTCGATTTGTGGCAAAGTCTGAAGTGGCGAGCTGGCCAATCTTTGGGTGGATGGCAAAGCAATTGGGTACTGTATTTATCAAAAGAGATAGTACAAGGCATGCTAGGCAGGTTGTTGATGACATGGCATCAATACTCAAAACGCAATCCATTTGTATTTTTCCTGAAGGCACTTCGACCATAGGTAAAAGCGTGCAGTTTTTTAAGCCCAATTTATTTGAGGCTGCAGCGATATCAGAAGTCCCGGCATGTGCTCTGGCACTGGCTTATTTTGATCGATATACAGGTGAGCATTCTGAGGTTCCTGCGTTTATCGGGGATATGGGTTTGATCGGGTCTATGGCCAGCATATTAAAAAACCGTAGACTGAGGGTGGAATTGACGTTTTTTGCACCCGCAAAGAACCCACCTAGCATACCAATTGATCGAAAGGCCCTTGCATCCCACACCCAAGAGCAAATTGCTCTCCACCTTGAAAAACGATGCAATTAGTCTGGATGTAATAAATATGTCACATATATACTCTAAAAAGGTAGTTCATATATGGGTATAAAGCAATGACGTCAAAGCATAAAGAGATGGACGAGTGGTACAGACGTGCCCGAGAAGAAATTCTCGATAGCATGGATGAAGAGCTTGAGATGGAGCTTGATGATGGTCGTCTTACTGCTGACGGTGAAGAGGGCTCCTCCATACCACGCAATGTCTACTTTAAAGAATTATTCAGACTACAAGGCGAGCTTGTGAAGCTCCAAGATTGGGTTGTCACTAATAAAATGAAAGTGGCCATCTTATTTGAGGGTCGAGATTCGGCAGGTAAGGGCGGCGCCATTAAGCGTATTACTCAGCGTTTAAATCCGCGAGTCTGTAAGGTCGTTGCCTTACCAGCACCAAATGAGCGTGAAAGAACACAGTGGTATTTTCAGCGCTATATTTCACAACTACCTGCTGGTGGCGAGATCGCCTTATTTGATCGCAGTTGGTATAACCGTGCCGGTGTTGAAAAGGTCATGGGATTTTGTACCAAGAAAGAGTACGAAGAGTTTCTCAGAACCGTTCCAGATTTAGAGCGCATGATGATCAGCTCTGGAATTATTCTGATTAAGTATTGGTTCTCGATTTCAGATGATGAGCAGTACAGCCGCTTTATGATGCGTATTCATGATCCCCTAAAACAGTGGAAGCTCAGCCCAATAGACTTAGAGGCTCGCCGTCTTTGGGAGGCCTATACCAAAGCTAAAGAGACTATGCTTGAGCGTACCTCCATTCCAGAGGCACCTTGGTGGGTTGTGGCAGCAAATGATAAGAAAAAAGCTCGCTTAAATTGCATTAGCCACTTATTGGCCCAAATTCCTTATAAAGAAATAGATCATCCGGCCATTAAACTGCCTGCACGAGTTCATAACCCAGATTACTTACGTGGTCCTGTACCGCCAGAGATGTACGTCCCAGATCTGTATTAAAACGTTCCCCGTAGTCCCAGCATTACACTTCTGCCAGGCTGCGGTGCGTACAGTCTGACTGCCATTGGAGTAGTGGCATAACGAATCTGCTCATTGAGCAAGTTCTTCATATTCAGGTACACAGTCCAATTCACCTGCCGAATCTTTTCTGTAAAAGATATTCCAGCATTTAATAAGTTATAACTTGGGGCTGGACCTTGTTCCCAACTGGCAAGTCGGTTTTGTTGATAGCTATAGATATAGGTAGCGCTCGTTAACCAACCATTGCGTTGATGGGCTAGCTCAGCGCCAAGTCTGGGTGCAGGTTGTAAGGGTAGATTGCCGCCAGCATCAAAGCTTCCTTGTGAAGCATCGCCAAAAACTCTTCCACCTAAGCCTTGCTCACGCCAGTTATAGGTTAATTCACCCTCAATGCCTTTGATGGTTGCAGCAGCTTGCTGTGCGGTCACCACATTAAAGCCGTTGCCATCAACCCCTGGATTGTTAATTGAGTTGCCTGTGTAAAAGCCATAAATATAGTTGTTGAATCGGTTTGCATAAACACTTGCTTTGCCGCGCAACAAACCAATATTTCTTTGTAAGTTGAACTCTAAGTTATGAGAGGTTTCTTTGGTGAGATTAGGGTTACCAATATCAAAAGTAGCAGTTGATTCATGAGCACCATAGGAGTAGAGCTCTTGTGCACTAGGAGCGCGCTGTGAAACGGTATAAGCAACACCAATACCGTGGCCTGGTACAAAGCTCCACAAGCCACCCGCAGAATAGGACATCAAATTAAAACTTCGATTTTGCAAAGTAATGCCTGGGGTAGGCGTTCCTTGAGCAGTGGGCTGAGATTCTAAAACTGTCGATGTATTGGGATTTTGGGCGACATTGTTATAGCGCAATCCTAAATTACCCTGAAGTGAATTCCATTGTCCTTCTTCAATCCAAAATAACGCATTGGAATTAGTCTTAGTTGGTGGAACGATTGCATAACTTCCAGTGCCTACTTCTGTTGCATTGAGAGAGGCGGCAGAAACTTGAGCGCCAAAGGTGCCCCTCCAACCTAGAAGGGGATTATGGGCTAATTCAAAGCGGGCCTCATTAGCAATATTTTTCCAAAGGGCAGCTGCTTCACCCACATTATTAAATTCTGTATGGTTGTAATTACTATTAGCAGCGCTAAATTTAAATGATGAGAAGCCAGCAAAAGGATCACGGGTTTGATGCTGAAAGTCATAGCGATTCTGTGACTGATTAATTGAGCCACCTTCAGGCGTCGGAATACCGTAGTTATTATTTAAGCGCTCAACAGATACACCGGTGTAACCATTTTGTCCTATATAAGAAACGCCAACGCCCAAATTGTTTTGATTGCTAAAGCTATTGGGAAGTTTTCCTGTGTAGTTATTGCCGCCATTACCCTCGGGCGGAACAGTCCAACCACCAATGGGTTCGCCTTGTGATTGTGTTGAGCTGCCAGGGATACGGTAATTATTAGCATTATTGATTGCAGTATCAATATGAACAGCTACTGAGCCAAAGCCTCCATCTATCTCAAGTGATCCAGCACGGCCATTATTCACAGTTTCATAACTGGTATTGATTGCACCAGTAGGCCTATCTGGAAGATTAGTCAAAATACGATCATTCACTACATTGACTAGGCCGCCGCTAGAGCCTGATCCATAGAGCAGGGCAGCTGCACCACGCAGTATTTCTACTTGGTGTGCGTTTTGCATATTGTTACCAACGGCATGATCTTGGGAGATATTGGAAACATCGCCAACAGAGAGACCATTTTGCAAAATTTGTACACGAGATCCCTCAAGACCACGAATGACTGGACGAGATGATCCGGCTCCATAGCCGGTAGCAGATACACCTAATTCATTGGCAAGAGTTGCACCCAGTGTCGACCCAAGTTTATTTAACAACTCATCACCTTGTAACACCTTGGTTGGTGTCAAGATGCTTTGGGCAGCCTCTTGTGAGCCAGTGGCAGTAATTTCCAGACTAGGTGTTTGTGCACTGGATAGACTAAACAACAATCCAGAAAATGGAATACACAGCAGTGATTTATAAATCAACAGATTACGCTTGCAATACATTGATGAACTTTCATTCTGATCAGCATCTATAGAAGATGCTGCTTTAATCTAAAGCCCAGGCAGTACCCGGGCCGCTAAAGTCATTACAGAATGAAAGTAGGGGGAGCGCGCGACTGGTATGAAGCAGTAGAAGATTCAGGAAGAACCAGATCTACCGAAGAAATCAGAGCAGAAACAGAAGCGGGAAGATGAACAACATCAGAAACACCCGCCGGAACAAATCCAGCAAGGGTCAGAGCATCATATAAATGACAGGCATCAGAACTATGAGTAATACCCGCACCTGAATCGGTAGCAGAACATTGATCAATACTCTGTGCAGATAGACCGGCATGCGAAATACTATGGGCAAAGCCAAGCCAGTGGGTTCCTAGAAGGCAAAAGACGAGCAAGGCTACTGAAAAAGCAGCTAAGAAGCGTTTCGGATATTTGCTAGGAAAATAGGCAACCATGCCCCGAATCTTACCCGATTTGCCCCAAATAGCCCTGTCAGTGTAGAATACGGGTTCCGTCGGAGTGTAGCGCAGCCTGGTAGCGCACCTGCTTTGGGAGCAGGGGGTCCAAGGTTCGAATCCTTGTACTCCGACCACTTTCCCCAAATGTTCTAGATTTACCCAGCATATAACTGCCCATAGCTCAGCTGGATAGAGCAACGCCCTTCTAAGGCGTAGGTCGCACGTTCGAATCGTGCTGGGCAGGCCAACTATCCCCCTTAGAACTATCCAATTCAACTATTTAGGTGTTCACGACAAACCTCACCTGTTGTCCAATATAGCGAAAACTTGTCCAAAAGGCCACAAACTTGTCCAGTTTCTTGTCCAGATGGGGGAGGGGGAAAACCTACAGATTTCAATATCTTTATAAGGGTGCTTCTGACGCTAGCTTAAGTTTTGAAATTTAGAGTTTTGGGTAGAGCTATCAAACTGAAAGCAAACAGTACCTGTGGTTTGATTAACGGCAATACCTTGATGCAAATTCAATCTGTAGCTGGGCAAAAATTAAATATCTATTTTTAGACCTGCGAATTGTTTTTTTGTTTTTACACCATGAACGACCAATTCAGAGCCATCAGATAATTCTTCTACAAGAATTAACCTGCTGTCGGATGCCTCCACAACTTCACTTTTTTTAGTTTCACCAATTTTAAAAATGTCTTTAAGTGGATTGCCGATAATTTCATCCTTTGCATCATTATCATCTACCTTCTCTTCATCGACAAAAAGACTTTCTATATTAGTCTTGATGGTCAACCTCTTGGAAAAGCAAGTGTTGTCAATAATTTTCCATTCGGAAGCTTCAAATATATTAACCAATGCATCTATATAATTAAAATCATTTTTGATTACCATGCGTAGCTTGCCTTCTGAGTTGAAACTTCCATCTGCAAAATATTCATCCACAGACACTCCTCGTATAAAGATGAAGGTTGTATCGCCATCTGATACCTCCTTTTTATTTATTGAGGCATCAACCATCCACCTACCTATAATATTTTTGTTCATAAAATTATTTATATTAGAATTAATCTGTTTAAGAAATTTTAACTCGCATTGGAGACTATCATGGCCGTAGCAAAATGTGAAGACTGTGGAAGGCGAATTAGCGATGCGAGGCGCATATGCCCTGCATGCGAAAGAATGGCAAGTTCAGATAAAAAAGTAAGTTCTGCCAAACGAGTAAGAAAATCTACAAAAAAAGAAGAAGACTCATCATCAAATCTCATGACAATAATTTGGTGCGTTGTTGCAGGCTGTATATTCTTCTTTTGGTTTCTACCAGCCATGTTTGGTATTTTCAAAATGATTGGAATTGGCATGCTTTTAACAAAAATCTTTGGGCAGTAAGTCTTAGAAAGACTCAAAAAAGTAGCCCATCAATACCAGCATCTTTACAGGCTCGTCTTCCTGCTTCCTTTATGTCGGCAAGAATTTTGGGGTTACTTAGTGCATAAGGGTTGTTCTGGGAGAGCCACAAAATCTTACAAGCTGTTGCGTTATCCTTTGCTTTTGTTGCGTCTAGGGCCATCTGTATACGAGCCATAAGTATTTCTTTGTCCGTCTGAGCTTGTATTAAATTGGAAGTAAATAAAAGAGTAACCGCCAGTAGTAATTTTTTCATCTTAAGCATTAACCCCAAATTGCTATCCACAGGACAAAGAGTATAAAAACGCCAATAAGTGCTTCAATCGTAGCGATAATAGGATTCTCTTTGAATTCCATACGAATTATAAAAACTATAAAAATAATTCCTAATATCCATCCAATCAATCCAAATATACTAACTGCAGCACCACCCAGCATTGACCAAAACCACATTAGGCTCTCCTATACAAATTTAATACAGTTTATTATATTTTTCATATGAATAAATGTGTTGCTACCCTCCTGTTTTTTAGCTTTATTAGCCATAAGGCTCATGCAATTCTTGAGGATGATGCTTACAGCTTCTATAGCACCAATAAAAACCAAGTTAATGAGGTAACCATTAAATGGATAACGGTTAAAGATATTCAGAAGTCGTGCGAAGCTGAAAGCAGAAAGAGGGGTAACAATGGTTTTGGATACCCTATAGATGCATGCTCATTCTGGGATGACAAAAAGGACTCGTCTGGGAAAACTAAAAGAACTTGTCAAATTTACACTACTAAAAAGACAAATAACGATACCGTTGGCCATGAGGTTCGACATTGCTTTCAAGGCGAGTATCACAAATAGGTAAGTCTAAAGAAGACTTCTGTAACAGGGTCTACCAAACCACTAAGAAACAGTACCTTTGGTTTGATTAGACAATGAATTCATCATTTCGGCAATTTAAATCCCTGCTTTACCCACATAAAGAGAAAATAACTAAGAGTAATTACGACTAGCGTACCAACTATTTTCACACTAGACCATTCGACCGCCTGCTAATGCCACCCGACATCCAACCCATTCCAACCAACCCCAGGGTTCTCCGTGCCTATGCCACACCAGAAGCCAACGCCTTAATGCCATTGTTTTTTATTGTTGTTTAGCCTCATTTTTAAAGCTTCTAAGGCGTAGGACGCACGTTCGAATCGTGCTGGGCAGGCCAAAAACTTAAAAATATTGGACATACCATTTAGATATAAAGATAGTGTTTAAATAGAGGTTCGAAAGTTTTGAGGTATGCGCGTGAGTCAGGTTCACAAGATCGTCATAGTAGGGGGTGGTGCTGGGGGCTTGGAGCTTGCCACTAAGTTGGGCAACCGCTATGGTTCTGCAAACCCTGGGTCACAAAAAATCAGTATCACTTTGGTGGACAAGAATCGTACCCATATCTGGAAGCCTAAACTCCATGAAGTCGCTGCAGGCATTATGGATCTTGCCGATCAAGAATTAGACTACATTGCTCAAGCCCATTGGCATCACTTTGCCTTTCGGATTGGTGAGCTGATCGATATTGATCGAGAGAAGAAAGAAATTCGGATTGGACCATTTTTAGATGACATGGGTCAATCGGTAACGCCAGAACGATTGATTCCTTATGACACCTTGATTATTGCGATTGGTAGCTTAACCAATGATTTTGGTACGCCAGGTGTAGAAAAGTATGCTCAGCGCTTAGAGTCGCTAGCCGATGCAAAGCGTTTTCATTTGCGCATGATTAATGCCTGCCTTAGAGCTGAGTCCCAGCATGCTCCTTTGGCATTAAATCAATTGAAGGTGGCCATTATTGGCGCTGGCGCAACGGGTGTAGAGCTTGCTGCAGAATTACATCGCACAACGCGTCAGGTGATTTCATACGGCATGGATCGCGTGAATCCTGACAAGGATCTGAAGGTGATTCTCATCGAGGCTGCGCCACGAATATTGCCAGCCCTACCAGAAAGAGTATCGTCGGCGGCGCAAACGCTGCTAGCGGATCTTGGGGTAGAGGTGATTACTGGCGCAAAGGTGGAAGAGGTCTTTTTAGATAAGTTACGACTGGCTGATGGAATCGAGATTCCTGCAGAATTAATTGTTTGGGCTGCTGGTGTGAAGGCGCCTGATTTTTTACATGAAATTGGGGGCTTAGAAAGTAACCGTGCAAATCAATTGGTAGTGTTGCCAACGCTACAAACCACGCGTGATTCCCATATCTTTGCAATGGGCGATTGCGCTGCCTGCCCTTGGCCAGAAGCAAACGGGGGAAAAGGAGGAATTGTTCCTCCACGTGCTCAAGCAGCACATCAACAAGCCTCCCATTTATTTGCTCAAATTGAAAACATTGTTCAAGGTAAGCCTTTAAAAGCCTACCGATACCGCGATTTTGGCTCGTTGGTTTCATTAGGTAAATTTAGTAGCGTCGGCAGCATGATGGGAGGATTGATTGGTGGCAGCCTCATGATCGATGGCTTTTTTGCAAAGATCATGTATCTGAGCTTGTACAAACTACATCAACTGGCCTTGCATGGATGGGTCAAAGTCATACTCGACACAATCAGTCGCTTAATTCATCGCAGAACTGATTCGATTGTGAAGCTTCATTAAAGCCAATTCATCTAAGGCGTAGATGGCACGTTCGAATCGTGCTGGGCAGGCCAAAGGCCCGACTGGCCGATCGGATCTACTCAAAAAACCCAACTTTATAGTGGTCAGTTGACCCGATCCTGACCAAGTTCACCCATCTTTTGTAACGCCAGGTAGGGCGTAGGTTGATCTTTGGAAGTAGTCGGATTTATAGGGTAAACCATATTAATTGAGTTATTAATTTTGACTAGAAAATGCTGTTTAAACCACTTCCATTCATGTTAAATTTCATCATTAGTCCTCTGAGCTGAATTAGCGTTTTGCTGAATCTACCGCCTTAGTTCTCAAGATTTATCAATTCTTAGGGGCATTAAATGAAGCTGAGTAAATTGAAGCAGTCAATTGTTAGCTTATGTTTAGCAATATCTCTAGTCTCTCCAACTGCATCTATTGCACAAACTGCACCTACTCAAAAGAAACCTAACGTTGTTTTTATTCTTGCAGATAACGTTGGCTATGGTGATATGGGGCCTTACGGTGGCGGTGAATTACGAGGTGCTCCTACGCCACGCACTGATGAATTAGCCAAGAGTGGGCTGAAGCTGACCCAGTATTTGGTAGAGCCAGCATGCACACCATCTCGTGCTGCATTAATGACCGGGCAATACTCCATTCGGAATGGTTTGTCACTTGTTGCAGAGGCAGGCACTCCTAGTACTTTACCGGGCAAAGCCTACACAATGGGTAAATTGTTTAAAGATGCAGGTTACGCCACCGCAATTTTTGGAAAATGGCATTTAGGTGCATCACCTCAGAGTTTGCCCGGTGCTCACGGATTCGATCAGTATTACGGTCTACCGCCGGATGTCTCTTGGGATTCTGCCACCTACGTTGCACAAGCTTTACAAACACATTCCTATCCAAATGTACCCGATAAGGTTTTATATGAAAAGGGGCCTTGGGTTACTCAGCAAAAGGGAAATGGACCGCTTGAGCGCATAAAGCCATTTACGATGGAGGTCAGAGCAGAGATTGATAATGAATTGACTGATAAATCTATTGCATTCATGAAGCAGCAGAATGCCGCTGGCAAACCATTCTTTCTGTATCTGCCATTCTCAATGGGTCATTCACCCAATCTTTCTTCAAAGCAGTTCGCTGGAAAATCCCGCATTGGTCAGTACGGTGACAAATTGATGGAGGGGGATTATCACGTTGGCCAAATCATGGATGCCCTCAAAGAAATGAATATTGAGGACAATACTATTTTGGTTTTTGCCTCTGATAATGGTAGTACCGGACAGTACATGATGACTTATGATCGATTGGGTCTTGGTGCTCCTGACATGGGATCAAATGGCCCGTTTCGAGGGGATCTAGGCGAGGCCACGGAAGGAGCTGTTCGTACTTTTTGCTTTATTCGCTGGCCTGGTCGCATCGCCCCAAATACCTCTTCATATGCCATGTTTTCGATCATGGACTTTATGCCGACCTTTGCCGCTGTCTTAGGCACTAAGCTACCAACAGATCGAGCCATTGACGGAGTCAATCAATTAGATACGCTCACTGGTAAAAACAAAATAGGTAATCGCGAACATTTAATGTCCTTTATTGGCGCGGATTTAGTGGCAGTTCGCTGGAAGCAGTGGAGAATGTATTTTAGGGATATGAATCGAACGGGTACTGGTCAGCAAATGCTTGGCGGCATAGCTGCTAATTCAGTTCCAATGTACTACCCAAAGGTTTACAACATCGAAATGGATCCGCATGAAGATTTACAATTAGTAAATTACGAATCAATTTCAGTTAACGCATTCAAAGCAATTCAAGAGTATCTTGCCTCGGTTAAGAAGTTCCCCAACCCACCACCTGCTAACTTAACCAACTTTAATGCGCGTTAAGAAGGAATGTTGAGTGCATAGCCAGCTTTGCAAAAGAAGTTTAGGAATTTTTTCTAAACTTCTTTTGATTTCATTCGGCTTCTTTTCGTCACAATCGGTATTGGCAGATGAAGGCGGAGTTCCATTTTGGATGTCTGGTCAATACGCCAGTATGGCAGCAGTCCCTTCTAACCCTGGATGGTCATTGGTATTGATGCCCTATGTCTATAGTGGTAGTGCAGATAAATCAAAAAACTTTCAACATGGCCAAAGCGTTAATGCTGGGTTAAGTGCTAGAGAGTCTATTTTCTTATTTCAGTTGGGATACTCGGCAGAGGAAAAGATCTTAGGCGGGCAGCCCTATGTTGGAGTAGGCTGGGGTCCCGGATCGAATACCACTACTGCATTTGCAAGTGTCTCTAATATCAATACTGAATTTAATAAAGAAAATTCGGTGACAGGAAGTACTGATATATATCCCCTAGCCAGTTTGGCTTGGAATAAAGGTAATAATAATTTTATGACCTATGTGACTGGAGATATACCAGTGGGTACCTATAGTGCAACCAGTCTTTCTAGTATTGGTATTGGTCATGCTGCAATGGATGCAGGTGGTGGCTATACCTATTTAAACAATACAACTGGCCTTGAATTCTCTAGCGTAGTGGGTGCAACATATAACTGGATGAACAATCAAACCAACTATAAGAACGGCATTGATTCTCACTTGGATTGGTCTGTTTCACAATTTCTATCGCAAAATTGGCAGGTGGGTATTGCGGGATATGGCTACTATCAACTCACTGCGGACTCTGGTAGCGGAAATAGGGTGGGGGCCTTCAAATCCCAAGTTGCAGCCATTGGTCCACAAATTGGATATCTATTTAATATTGGTAAAAAACAAGCCTATATAAATTTGCGTGCTTATAAAGAGTTCTGGGCACAGAACCGAGTTGAAGGGTATGCCATGATTTCGACCATTAGCATCCCGTTAGGAAAGTAGCAGAATGAATCTACAGCGTCGAGTATTGATTGTGGTTGCCGTTGCTGCTTTAGGCTTGGGCTCCTATTTCATCTGGAGTAATTACTTTTCAAAATCTCAGAAATCCATCCCAGAAATTCGTCTAGGTGATGGCGTTAATAGCCCAAAAGGGATGGCCTGGATTCCTGGCGGTGAATTCTTAATGGGGAGTGACCATAAAAAAGCACAGGCCAATGAGAAGCCTACGCATAAAGTGAAGGTGTCTGGATTTTGGATGGATATCACTCATGTCACTAATGATCAATTCGCACAATTCGTTAAAGAAACCAATTACAAAACAACTGCAGAGAAAATCCCAGATTGGGAAACCATTCGTGTACAACTTCCACCAGGAACACCTAAGCCGCCTGCTTCAGTATTTGTAGCTGGCGCCATGGTTTTTGTTGGTACGAAAGAAAAAGTGAATCTGAACGATTACTCACAGTGGTGGGCCTATATGCCTGGTGCAAATTGGCGACATCCATCTGGACCAAAAAGTAATATTGATGGCAAGGGAAATCATCCAGTAGTTCAAGTGAGTTACGAGGATGCTTTGGCATACGCCAAGTGGGCCGGCAAAAGATTACCTACTGAAGCAGAGTGGGAGTTTGCAGCTCGCGGCGGTTTGAATCAAGCAACCTATGTATGGGGTGATCAACTAGAGCAAGAAGGAAAGTTACCAGCAAACATTTGGGATGTAAAGAAGCAGGCATTTCCGGTAGTTAATCCAGTCCTAAGTCCTAAGGCGGGAGGTGCAATCGGTACCAGTTCAGTAGGAACCTTTCCACAAAATGGCTTTGGCCTATTTGATATGACTGGCAATGCTTGGCAATGGGTTGCCGATTGGTATCGCTCAGATTATTTTGCGATGCAAGCTAAGGAGTTTGGTAATGCTGTAGCTAATAATCCTCAAGGTCCAAGCAGCTCATATGATCCAGATGATTATGGTGTGCCTGCAAATGCACCCAAGAGGGTGATCCGAGGCGGATCATTTTTATGCAATGAAGATTATTGCCAGTCTTATCGTCCAAGTGCAAGACGTGGCGCAGATCCATATAGCCCAATGTCACACCTTGGATTTAGATTGGCAAAAGACTCAAAGTAGTATTTTTGTCGGTTTACCCGACAAAATAGACATCCGACCGCCTGCAGATGCAATGTCGGATCCATGGCATTCCACTCCGAACCAAAGATCTCTGTGCCTACAGGGCACCAAAAGCCAACACCTTAAACGCATTGTTTCTGCTGTTGTTTAACCTCATTTTTACAGCTTCTAAGGCGTAGGTCGCACGTTCGAATCGTGCTGGGCAGGCCAAACCACCATTAGTTCATATAAATCTAGGCTGAGCATTGGCTCGATTGAGGTTGATTATGGGTTAGCTCGTCTAGAGTTTAGATGACCTTGGGTAGGGCGTTAATAATTCATAATCTAGGATGAGAAACAATAAATCAGCTTACTATGCCAATCTTTCATGCTGAAGATCTAAAAACTAAAATTGCTCAAATAATTAGAGCCACTGGTAGCTCTGAGGTCGAGGCCTTGCGGGTTTGCACAAACTTGGTTGAGTCAAATTTAAAGGGTCATGATTCCCATGGTGCTGGAATGATCCCGCGTTACATCGAATCATTTCAAGAGGGATCTTTGCAGCCCAATCAAAGCATCAAGGTAACAAGCGATCTAGGTAGCATGTTAGTACTTGATGGGCAGAAAGGCTTTGGGCAAATTGTCGGCGAAGAAGCAATCCAGTTAGGGATTTCTAGGGCAAAA
The DNA here is from genome assembly GCF_018881635.1 of Polynucleobacter sp. UB-Piko-W3. Taxonomy (GTDB): domain Bacteria; phylum Pseudomonadota; class Gammaproteobacteria; order Burkholderiales; family Burkholderiaceae; genus Polynucleobacter. The sequence continues at coordinate 719,328 of NZ_JACVPY010000002.1, read as the reverse complement.
AAATTAGGTAGTTGTATTGTGTCCTTATCGCGTGCTCACCACTTGGGTCGCATTGGGCATTTCGCTGAAATGGCTGCAGCGGAGGGCTTAGTTTCAATTCATCTAGTGAATGTTATTTCTGCTCCAGTTGTAGCAGTTTGGGGTGGCGGTATAGGTAGACATGGCACCAATCCATTTTGTATTGGCGTGCCGATTACTAATCGTGAACCATTTATTTTGGATTTTGCTACTAGCCGCTCTGCGCAGGGCAAGATGCGGGTTGCCTCTAATGCAGGCAAACAAGTTAGCCCTGGTTTTTTAATTGATCAACAGGGCTTGCCCACCACCGATCCAAGCGTTGTTGTAAAGCCAGATGCTGCTGGTAATTTTGGAGCTTTAATGCCTTTTGGAGAGCATAAAGGCTCAGGTTTGGCTATAGCCTGTGAATTGCTGGGGGGTGCATTAACTGGGAGCGGCACTTGGAAGCCACCGAAAATAAAAAAACGTGCTATCTGGAATGGGATGTTATCGATTTTGATCAACCCCGTTAGCATGAGCTCAAAAGAGCAATTTGAATTGGAGACAAACTCATTTATTGATTGGGTATATCAAAGCCCAGCTAACGAGGCTGGTATTCCGGTTATGCTAGCTGGTGAACCCGAACGAAAAATGATGGCAATACGTATGGCAGATGGCTTTGAAATTGATGATAAAACTTGGAAAGATATTTGTGAGGCAGGGAAAAAAGTTGGGGTCAACTTAGACTAGGATCAATTTTCATTTTGTCGAGTAAACCGATAAAAGTGTTTACTGTCTTCTACGTTTTTTCCACGTGTAGGGTTCGTCATTTGGGAATTTACCGCTAGTGATGCCATCTGCTCCAAACTTGCCAGCAATCTCTAAGTCGTTAAATTTAATAGTAACAAACTCACCCAATTCTTTGGCCCATGCCATGGCCTCATTAAGCGTCTTAAATTCATACGTTTTCGAGTTATGTTCTATTGTTATCACTTTAAGTCCAGCGATTGGAATAGGATCTGTAGCCATTCAAGGTTAACGAATCTACCGAAAGTCTCACGCCAACTGATCCAGACTCTGCTCGCACGTTCGAATCGTGCTGGGCAGGCCAAAGGCCCGATCGATCGATGAGATCGCATTAAAATCCCCGATTTTATGGTAGTCAGTTGGCCAAGGGTGGGAACAATTCCATTTGCACCGGAGTCGGTCAAGACCGCGATGAAGGAGTAGTCATCCGCTAAAGCATGATGAAAGCTGCTGATACACTATTTAGAGTTTGGAGCTTGCTCATAACTTTCCAACGGATTGTTCTAGTAGGTTCCAGCCAGTTTTTCCAAAATGCTCTCGCCATCTTCCATAGAAGCCATCGCCTAGTTTATTTTTAAAGCTTTGGATATTAGCTTGATTGAATTTTTGACCGCGCTCAGCAAGGGTAACTTCAAGTTGCTTGTTTAAATTATTCGTATAGGTTCTTTGTAGAGATACATATTTTTTGACATTCTTGAGAACTATTTCTTGAATATCACCTGGCAGCGATTTCCAGAATTTCTGATTAGCTAGGAGATTAAATCCAGACCACATGTGATTTGTAATAGATTGATTATTACTAACTTCATACAGCTTATTGACTTCTGTGATTACGAGAGGATTTTCCTGTCCATCGACCTTGCGAGTCTTCATCGACTCATAGAGCTCGCGAATATTCACTGTGACAGGTGTTGCTCCAAGAGAGCTAAATAGATCACGAAACATTTCGCCGTCAGGAACTCTAATGCGCATTCCAGATAGGTCGGCTGGCGTATAGATTGCTTTATCAATCATACCAATTTGCCTAAATCCATTTTCTAATAGCCCGTATTGAAATCGATAGATTCCTTTTGCTGCACATTCTTTTGCTATATATTCACCCAGAGACCCGTCATTAGCAGCGTAGACTTGAGCATTATTTTGGAAAGCGAATGGAATGCCTTGGATCTCTGCAATGGGTACTACCTTTCCTAAAATTCCCCCCATCAGAGTGAAGAACTCGAGATCTCCACGTTGCAGCATATCTAATGCCTGAGGGTCCGAACCAGGAACTTGATTGTTCTGGGCATAAACTGTAATTTGTAATTGCCCATTGGTTTCTCGACCGACAGCAGACCACATATCCACTAAAAAGGAATGTTGGTGACTGATTGCAGGTTGATTATGGTATTGCGAGCCAATCCATTTTGCCCCTTGAGAGTAAGCAGGTTGACTAATGCTGCTAATAGTTGAGGCTCCTATAAGACTGGCTCCGTATTGTAAAAATTGACGTTTTCTATTGTTCATTACTTTCATGATGTCGCCCCAACCCTTTCGGATATTTTTAGTGTTGCTACCAGTAATACTGAGATTTAATTAAACTTCTCTCGGTGGTACCGAATATGTTCAAGTTGATTATGAATACTTGCAGCTGCAGCTTCTTTTCAGGTCACAAAAGATGCGCCTACTGAAATTCTTTCAATTTCCCTGGAGACTCTGTCAGCTATTATTTGACTTTAAAAAATGTTAAGTTTTGGAATGTTTAGCCTATCACAGAAGGGTGTTTAAATGCCGTTAGATGCCAGCCGTTGTATGAAAGGACGCTTGGAATGTCGGTTTAACGGACTCCGCATCTGCCAACACCATCGCTGACCCATCGCATTTCACTCGGAAACACAGATTTCGGTGTGTATGCCATACCAGATCTAAACATCTTATTAAGGCCTCTCAAAGATGTATACGACTATAAAGCCGCTGTTTATTTAGGAGTCTCGGTGTTTTATGACTATCATCAAATGATGAAAACTTTGATATTGCGTTTGCTCTGGGTTTTGATTGGATCTTCTGTGGCGATTATTTTGGCTTTGTGGATTACACAAGCTAATTCTCCACTGCTACTAGCCTCCTTAGGGGGAACAACACTTTTTTTGTTTGCTCTTACTACTGCTCCTGCAGCACAGCCAAGAGCGGTGTTTGGTGCGCATCTGATTAGTAGCTTGGTGGGTATATTGGCTTATCAGTTATTTGGAGATGCTTTTTGGGTCTACATCATTGCTCTAGTAGTCACAATAGGGCTCTTACTAATAATGAGATGTGTGCACCCTCCTGCTGGAGCAAATCCATTAATTATGATCCAAGCCCATGCAAGCTTTATCCATCTTGGAGTAACTGTAATGGTAGGTGTTAGCGTTATTTTTGCAGTAGCCTTCATATGGAGCCGACTTGGATTTGGAGTAAGAAAATATCCAATATCCTGGACTCAACCGTCGCCACCATCTCTCAACTGGAGTATTTGGGACCATTGACTTTAGTATTCAATGGATCATTAGTTAGAAGCCAAAACTATTCAGAGCTGGATGATCATCTGGTCTTCTGCCAAGCGGCCAGAAAAATTTTCTTTCTGTCTCTTTAATTGGTAAATCATTGATGCTAGCAAAGCGACGCATCATAAAACCATTCTCGTTAAATTCCCAGTTTTCGTTTCCAAAGCTTCGCGTCCAGTTGCCTGAGTCATCATGGCATTCATAAGCAAACCTTACAGCAATTCTATTATCAGTAAAGGCCCAAAGTTCTTTAATTAAACGGTAATCTAATTCTTTAGCCCATTTGCGCCGTAGAAATTCTTTTACTTGCTCCCGGCCATTTGGAAATTCAGAGCGATTCCGCCAAATAGTATCTTCGGTGTAAACCAGAGATACTTTTTCAGGATCACGAGTATTCCATGCATCTTCGGCCATTCTAATTTTTTGAATAGCTGTCTCCATAGTGAAGGGAGGTAGCGGTAATTTTTGCTCCATTTTTATCTCCATAGCATTTAGTTTTTAAATAAGAATATATGATGTATCTCATATGACATTAACAGTTAGACTGTTTGCGCATGTTACGTAAACTTCTTCATAAAATGATCTCTTTTTTAGATCGGGTGGCTCCTGGGCAACCAAGCGTGCCCTTGAGAAAAGTGTTGTCTATTTCTTTTGGTGTTGGACTCACTTTATTTGTAATCGTTTTTCTCAATCAGGCCTATGGCACTTTGAGTTCTGACGAGTCCATGGTGGTCGCGGTCTTTGGGGTAAGTGCATTACTCATTTTTCTATATCCAAAAAGTAAGCTCTACGCACCATTGATGATTTTGGAGGCTAATTTGTTTGCCTCTTGTATCGCATTTGCTTGCGTTTATTTATTTTCTGCGTCGCTCTTAGGCTTAACAATTGCAATACTTAGCACCATTTTGGGGCTTTATCTCTTAGGCCGCATACATCCTCCAGCGCTGTTTCTTGCTGTGGTAATTGTGATGGCCAGGGTCAATAACGTTGATTTTCTTTTTTATCCAGTTCTGGTTGATTCTTCGATATTAGCCTTAGCAAGCTATTTAAATCGAAGCTTTCTCAAAGCGTAGTCCAAATCTTTCAATATTTACTTTTAGGCTCGCCCTAGAGATTTGCTCAACTAGCCATTCACTATTTTGGTGCAATGGCTATTTTTTACTGCTTTATTGGTGCATTTCATCATGATGAGCTCTTAAGGGTCTATTCAAAATGAGGCATAGATTTTTTATTGAAGTAAACAACGCCTAGGAGATTTCAATGAATTCATATCGCCCCTTTGATCCTGACAGACCCTTATTTAGCAGTCGCTGTAGCTGTGGACGACATGCATCTGATGCTGAACATGGGCTTGATTTATCTGCAAAGATTGATGAAGAGCAAATGAGTGCTGATTTTGTTGAGGCGAGTCTTGTTAAGGCCTTGTTTCCTCAAGAAAGTCGTCGTCGTGCATTCTTAAAGGCAGTAGGTGCTGGTGGCGCGATGAGTGCCTTGTCTGGTTTCCTTCCAGTTGGTGCTTTACAAGCAATGGCCCAAGATAAAGCCCCCCTTGAAAAACCAGATTTAAAGATTGGCTTTATTGCTATTACCTGTGCAACGCCTCTGATCATGGCCGATCCATTAGGCTTTTATAAGAAACAAGGCCTCAATGTAACCCTAAATAAAACAGCTGGCTGGGCTTTGATTCGAGACAAGATGCTCAATAAAGAGCATGACGCTTCCCATTTCCTCTCACCAATGCCAATTTCGATGTCGATGGGATTGGGATCAGATCCTTCACAAATGCGTGTTGCAACGATTCAAAACGTGAATGGTCAAGCGATTACTCTGGCAAATAAACATAAAGATAATCGCGATCCATCAAAATGGAAGGGTATGAAATTCGCCGTTCCATTTGAATATTCTATGCATAATTTCTTGCTACGCTATTACGTAGCACAGGCAGGCTTGGATCCAGATAAGGACATTCAAATCCGAGTAACCCCGCCTCCAGAGATGGTCGCGAATTTACGCGCCGGAAATATTGACGGTTTCCTTGGACCTGACCCATTTAACCAGCGTGCTGTATATGACGAGGTTGGATTCATTCATATTCTGACTAAAGAGATTTGGGATGGCCATCCATGCTGCGCTTTTGGAACCTCCGAAGATTTTATTAAGAAAAATCCTAATACCTTTGCAGCCCTATACCGTGCGGTATTAAATGCCTCAACCATGGCGCGTAATCCTGAAAACAGGCCATTGATTGCCAAGGTGATTTCTCCTGCAAATTATTTAAATCAACCTGAAACAGTAGTGATGCAAGTATTGACCGGTAAATTTGCTGATGGACTTGGAAATATTCAAAATGTACCAGATCGAATTGATTTCAACCCAATTCCTTGGTACTCCATGGCAACCTGGATGCTGACCCAAATGCAACGCTGGGGCTATGTAAAAGGGGATGTCAATTACAAGGATATTTCAGAGAAAGTATTCCTACTCACTGATGCTAAGAAGTATATGGGCGAGACAGGTATTGCCGTTCCTCCATTAGCCAAAGCAGGTTACAAAAAAGACAAGATCATGGGTAAGGAATTTGACCCAAGTCAGCCTGCTGCTTATCTGAAATCTTTTCCGACTACTAAGGCCTAGATCAGAAGGTAATCAATGAATAAGTTATCCGTTAAAACCCGAGGAATGATCCTGTCAGTTGTTATTTTGCTGATGGCCTTATGTATTTGGCATATTGTGACTGCCCCCAAAGTAGTTTCGACCCCTGCAGCACTAACAGGCTCGAGTGAATATCAGGCGCTCATGGGTCAGGGGGCGGGGACTACGGTTGAAAAGTCGGGCTTTCCAACTCTCGCAAAAATGGGGGAAACCTTTTATCAGCAACTCTCACATCCTTTTTATGACAATGGGCCAAATGATAAAGGGATAGGTATTCAGCTGGCTTATTCTTTGGCTCGTGTAGGTCTCGGTTTCTTGTTGGCAATGTTAGTCGCTATTCCTTTCGGATTTCTAATAGGCATGTCTCCCTTAGCATATGAAGCATTTAATCCCTTTATACAAATCCTCAAGCCAATATCACCGTTAGCTTGGATGCCAATAGCGCTGTATACGATTAAGGATTCTTCTATCTCTGGAATCTTTGTAATCTTTATTTGCTCTGTATGGCCAATGTTGTTGAATACCGCCTTTGGGGTCGCTAATGTTCGCAAAGAATTATTGAATGTTACAAAAACCTTGGAAGTATCACCAATGCGGAAAGCTTTCCTCGTTATTCTGCCAGCAGCAGCACCTACTATTTTGACCGGTATGCGTATCTCAATGGGTATTGCTTGGCTAGTGATTGTGGCTGCAGAAATGTTAGTGGGGGGTACTGGTATAGGCTACTTCCTATGGAATGAATGGAATAACCTATCTTTATCTAGCGTTATTTTTGCAATCATCATGATTGGATTGGTTGGCATGTTGCTCGACATTGCTTTTGCAAAATTACAGAAGGTTGTTTCTTATGCAGACTGAAAATTCATTTTTGAAAGTTGAGAACTTAAGTAAGTCATTTAAGGCAGGCTCACCACCAGTATTTGAAGGCATCAATTTCGAAATCGAACGCGGCGAGTTTGTTTGCATCATTGGGCATTCAGGATGTGGCAAGACAACGATTCTAAATGTCCTTGCTGGTCTAGAGGAGGCTACAGATGGCTATGCCTATATGCTCAGTCGAGAAATTAAGGGCCCTAGCTTGGATCGTGGCGTTGTTTTCCAAGGTCATGCATTAATGCCATGGATGACAGTGCTACAAAATGTTGCTTTTGCCGTCAAGTCTAAGTATCCCGACTGGAATAAATCTCAAATTACTGAGCATTCTAAAAAATATTTAGCAATGGTTGGCTTAATAAATGCAGAGAATAAAAAGCCATCAGAATTATCTGGCGGTATGAAGCAAAGGGTTGGTATTGCAAGAGCCTTTGCAATTGAGCCAAAAATGCTATTACTGGATGAGCCGTTTGGGGCTTTAGATGCATTGACTCGCGGGGTGATTCAAGATGAATTACTCAAGATTTGTAGCGAGACCAAACAAACGGTATTCATGATTACGCATGATGTTGACGAGGCTATTTTGTTATCAGACAAGATTATGTTGATGAGTAATGGACCGAATGCTCGGATTGCAGAAATTGTCATCAATACCTTGCCTAAAAATCGAAAGAGGGCAAATTTGCATCATGACCCAATGTACTACCCCATGAGAAATCACTTAGTTGATTTCTTAGTAAATCGCTCAAAAGACTTGCAAATCAAGGGATCTGCTGGAGAGCTAGATGGTTACCAGCCAGTATTAGTATGTCCTGGTTTGCACACACCGATTACTCAATAAATTGAATATCAAGGAGAAAAAAATGATGGACCGTTCTGTAGTTACGCAAAAGATCATCGAAGCAAAAGTGCGAAAAGGAATGAAGTGGAGTGATATTGCGAAAGCAATTGGCGAATCAAAGGAGTGGGTAACAGCTGGTTGCCTTGGACAAATGACCTTTACTAAGGCGCAAGCCGAGGCTGCCGGTAAGTTGTTTGAGCTAACTGATGAAGAAATGGCTTGGTTACAAATTGTTCCGTATAAGGGTTCTTTGCCAACTGCTGTACCAACAGATCCACTGATCTATCGCTGGTATGAGATTGTGAGTGTGTATGGCACCACCATTAAAGAGCTCATCCATGAAGAGTTTGGTGATGGAATTATGAGTGCAATTGATTTTTCTATGGATATACAGCGCGAGCCAGATCCTAAGGGAGATCGGGTGCAGGTAGTCCTTTCTGGTAAGTATTTATCCTATAAGACTTACTAATCTCTAATCGTAATGACAAAAAACCCTTGTTTTACTCAAGGGTTTTTTATTTCCATTGACCCAAACAGGCTAGACTTTTTTCTTTACTGTAGTTTTCTTGGTGGCTGCCAAAGTTGGTGCAGCAGTTTTTTTCTTCCTGAGTTTGGATGGTTGCCCGTGAATTGCTACTGGGCCCATCTTTTTTGCAGGTGCAGAAATTGCGCTAGATTTATTGGCACCACTCCAGCTTGGTTCGGAAATAGAATTAAATGCTGCCCGTAGCTTCTCTCCCCATACCTGATGGATCATTTTGTAATAGGGATTAGATTCATCTAAAGTCACCAGCTTACTTGCCTTAAGTGAGTTCTTTTCGTAAACCAATAAATCAAGAGGTAAGCCAACAGAGATGTTGCTATTTAAGGTTGAGTCCATCGAAATCAATGCGCATTTAGTAGCCAGATTGAGCGGTGTTGAAAAATTCAGCACACGATCCAGAATCGGTTTACCGTATTTGGCTTCACCAATCTGGAAGTAGCAATTCTCTGGCGTCGCCTCAATAAAGTTTCCAGCAGAGTAGATATTGAATAGGCGTGGCCGCTCACCTTTTACCTGTCCGCCAAAGATCAGATTGCAGTTAAAATCAATCCCTGCTTTTTCTAAGGCCTTATGGTCGCGATCATAAACTTGCTTAATCGCATCTCCGACCACTGCAGCTGCATCATGGGCGTTATCCACATTCCATAGATTTTTACCGTTGAGCATTTGGCCTTGGAGAAGTATTTCTTTGACAGCTTGGGTAATAGCCAAGTTACCGGCGCTCATCAGTGAAAAAAAACGATCTTTGTCTTTTTGGAACAAAGTCATTTTTCTAAAGGTCCCGATTTGATCTACACCAGCATTTGTGCGGGTATCCGATAAAAATACAAGCCCATCTTTTAAGCAAATCCCAACACAATACGTCATACCTTAATCCTTTGATTTAATCCCTTGAATTATCCCGCAAATATTTGAGGATTGTTCAGGCTAACTTTTGTATAGAAATGGTAGCGCTGAGCTCTTCACCACCGCCACCTGTGCGCACTCCCTTAACGGGGGCAGCAGAGTAATAATCTTTGCCAATAGCCAAGCGAATATGGCGGGCATCTACTAGGCATGCGTGAGTGATATCAATGCTAGTCCAGATTCCTTTATCGATATCACTACAAAAATCAATCCAAGCATGGCTAGCTAGGTTTGGTGACTCTTCGGCAAAGAAATATCCACTGACATAACGAGCCGGAATATGGGATGCCCGACATAAGCCCAGCATGACATGGGCATGATCTTGGCAAACACCGGATTTCATGACAAAGGACTGTACTGCAGTAGTCGCAAAATTGGTTTGCCCTGGCACGTATTGAATGGTCTCTTGTATGGCAGTTGCTAATTTGAGAACATCATCAATAGAGTTCTTCTTGGGAAGTTTGCTAGCAAAATAGGCCAGCATTTCTTCGCTTGGCTCGGTTAGGTTGGTTTGCTGCAGAAGATAGTAGGGCGATACAGCCTTTGGGTTGTCGATGAACTCATAGGCGTCTTGGGTCCGTACTTCACCTTCAGCCTCAATCATCATAGAGGTATAAGGGCTTTCTTGAACAAAGACGCTGCAAGCATTTCCAAAGGCATCAATTGAATTTGAGGCTTGAATCGGAGTATTGATTTTCCATTTACTGACCTCCTGGCCTGCATTGGTGCTTGGCGTTAGGCGAAGTTCTTGAATGGAATACCGTACTGGTGTTTCATAGCGGTATTCGGTTTGATGGCGGATCTTCAGATACATATATTCATTAAAAGGCTTTAGATAGCTGCTAGTGGGATAAGGTAGGCGCTACTAAATTCATTAGCAATATGATTAATGCGCTCCAAGAAGGTTTCAATAAATTCCTCTAATCCTTGCTCAAAGACTTCATCAATATCGGAGTAATCAAGACTTGCCTTGAGTTTTCCTAATAGACGTTCAATGTCTTTGGATTGTTGATTCTTGACCTCAGATATTAATGGGATTAACTCATTAATACAGCATACCAATGAGCGTGGCATCTGCTTATTAAAAATCAGTAACTGAGCTACTTGCTTTGGGGTCACTTGATCTGAATAGATTTGACGATAAATTTCAAAAGCAGACACAGATCGAAGTAGTGCTGCCCAATGGTAAAAATCAAAAAAGTTATGATCAGCGCTATCTTCTAATGCTTGAATGGTCTCTTGCTCTTCATATTTATTTTCTAGAATACGGGCCGTGTTATCGGCACGTTCTAGTAGCGTGCCTACTCTAATAAAGTAGAAGGCTTCATTTTTTAGCATTGTGCCATGTAAGACTCCTCTGAAAAGATGGCAGCGGTGTTTTACCCATTCTAGTAATCTACTGGGGTCAGCTTGATGCCTTGATTCTAGAATTTGCTGTAATTCCAGCCAAGTAGTATTTTGGGTTTCCCATACCTCAGATGTAATTCGGCCTCTGATGACGCGAGCATTTTCACGAGCTGCAAATAAACAAGAAACAATGCTAGATGGATTGCCAGTTTCATAAATCATGAAGTCCAATACATTTTCACGATTGATCAAATCATATTGACTAAGAAAACTTTCTTCTAATTTTGAGATCGTCAGTAATTTTTTCCAGCTCTGCTCTAGAAACTGAGCAGGTTGAGGTAATAGTGATGTTTGATGATTGACATCAAGCATACGAGCAGTATTTTCTGCTCGCTCAGTGTATCGGGCCATCCAATAAAGGCAATCAGCAGTGCGACTTAACATGCTTGCTCCTCCTTCATTCCTCTAGCACCCAGGTATCTTTGGTGCCACCGCCTTGGGAGGAGTTCACAACTAAAGAACCTTCTTTCAGAGCAACCCTAGTTAATCCGCCAGGGACCATTTTGATGGTTTTTCCTGAGAGGACGAAAGGTCTTAGATCAATATGCCGAGGTGCAATGCCTGACTCCACAAAAGTTGGGCAGGTAGATAACGCTAAGGTAGGTTGTGCAATATATCTATCTGGATTAGCAATCAAATGGGCTCTAAATTCTTGAATTTCAGCCTTTGTTGATGCTGGTCCTACTAACATGCCATAGCCACCAGCACCATGAGTCAGCTTGACTACAAGTTTATCGAGGTTCGCTAGCGTATATGCTAAGTCATCTGTCTTTCGACATTGATAAGTAGGCACATTATTGAGAATTGGTTTCTCGCCCAGATAGAACTCAATCATCTCTGGAACATAAGGGTAGATCGATTTATCATCGGCCACACCAGTACCAATAGCATTGGCTAGGGTGACGTTGCCAGCGCGATAGGCGGAGAGTAGTCCGGCCACTCCAAGCGTAGTATCTGAGCGGAAGGAAAGTGGATCTAAAAAGTCATCATCTACCCGGCGATAGATCACATCGACACGCTCTGGCCCCTGAGTAGTGCGCATAAAGACTTGTTCATTCTTTACAAATAAATCTTTACCCTCAACTAACTCAACACCCATCTGCTGTGAAAGATAGCTATGTTCAAAATATGCAGAGTTATACATGCCTGGTGTTAGGACTACTACGTTCGGCTTTTTAACATCATCTGGTTTGACCGATTTCAAGCACTCTAATAGAAGATCTGGGTAGTGACCTACGGGGGCAACACGATATTTTTGAAATAGATCCGGAAAAAGGCGCATCATCATCTTGCGGTCTTCAACCATATAAGACACACCAGAAGGAACGCGTAGGTTATCTTCTAGAACATAAAATTCACCTTCGCCTGCTCTAACAATATCAATGCCTGCAATTTGTGCGTAGATATCACGAGGCACACTCACATTTCGCATCTCTGGGCGATATTGAGCATTGTTAAATATTTGCTCTGCAGGAACAATGCCGGCTCTGATGATGTCTTCATCGTGGTACACATCGTAGATAAAGCGATTGAGTGCTTTAACGCGTTGCCGTAAACCTGTTTCTAGAAGTTCCCATTCCTTGGCATTAAAGATACGGGGTACTTGATCAAATGGAATAGTTCTTTCTGCACCCAGGTTGTCTCCATAAACAGCAAAGGTAATGCCAACACGCCTAAAAATAAGATCTGCTTCTGCACGCTTTAAACCCATCAAGGTTTCGCTTTGTTGCATTAACCATTGATGAAAAATTTGGTAGTGTGGACGTGCTTTACCATTGGCATCGAGCATTTCGTCATAAGGCAAGTTCATAGTTACTAAACTAACGCCTCTAGAAACAATGGGCCCAGTTGCTGGGAACAGCTTGGTGCTCTAATGCACTATTTAAGTGCAATAATTAGTTGAAGCCTCATTTTTAAAGCTTCTAAGGCGTAGGTCGCACATTTGAATCTTGCTGGGCAGGCCAAAAGCCCGGCTGACCCGTGAGGTCTCTCAAAAATTTTTTAGATCTAGCCTGTTCCGCCTCTGACCGCCAAGGCTCACTAAAACCAGCGTCGAGTGGTTTTTTCATTTGTAAGAATAACCCTTTAGACTAATATTGAAGCACTCAACTTTAGTAATTGGGGCAAAAAATGAATTTTCACTTCAATAGATATTTCTTAATATCGGGCTTATTGATGTTGATGTGTGGTTTATTGGCCCCCATTTACTCGCCTTATGCAATTGCCCAAATTGGCTTATTACAAGCCCACTTAATTGGCGCTGTTCAGGCGCTCGTCTTTTTCGCATTTGCTTGGATGTGGCCGCAATTAACTTTGCCGGTTTTTTCAAAAAAGATTGCGACTATCTCTCTATACATTTCACTATGGGCTAATTGGCTAGGTACTTTTTTTGTAGGTGTTTTTGGCGCGGGCAAGGAGCAATATATTGTTCATCAAGATTTAGTGCCAGGAGCAACAGGATTTTGGAATGTTGTAACCTTGTTGCTGATTAATCTATCACTTTTGGCGGTTCTTGCGACTTTATTAGCTATCGTAGGTTTTCTAAAATATGATTGTTTAGTTCGTCGAGCTAAGACAATGAATTACACTTCATTAGCATTATTCATGGCTTGTATTGGAATTGCCTTATTTCAAACTTTTAATCCGGAGTATTCAAACGGATAACTCAGATTTAGACCACGGACCACTAAGACACGCTAAAACCACTTTCGAGCAGTTTTATTTGTGCAGATTGCTTGGGCGTGATACCGTTGATCATTTTATTGACGAAAGTTAATAATGCTAAGACAAAAAATTAAGATATTTTTAACTCCATTTTGCGAAGCAACGCCTGCCTGCCTTTTAGTTATGGTGCAGGGTAATATTTGGTTGGCAACTTTGGGCCACCTTCACAAGGCAGTGGAGACAGGATTTATCACTGGTGTTGGTGTTCTTATCCTTTCGCTGTTTACTTATCGCTGGTTTGGTAATAAATATGTAGTTGCAGGTATTACTGGCGGAATGTGTTTCATTGCAGACTTATTAATACATCCAACGCACTTTGGTAGCTACACAACGGAAGCAATGATGACTGGGGTTGTTACCGCTATTATTTCTTTAGCGGTAAACTTTATTGGTAAGAAGTTTTTTAAGTATGGAAGAGCTAGGGTAACTAAGAGCCAATAGGAAATGGAGCATCCCTAAGCCCTAGAGATTTCACTCTGCGCCAACAAGATAAACTAATCCCGTATTCAATTTTTTAACAGGAATCCAGAGATGTTGTCAGATGATCAGAAAAAACTTATTGAAGCCCAAGAGATTCATCGGCATGAGTTTAGAAAAACCCTAGAAGAAGCCAGTACAGCCGTTTCTAAAAAAGCAAATGATGTTGTTGCAGAAGTAAAAGAAGAAAAAGCCAAGCTAGGAACTCAAGTGATGGCATTTCTCAATAGCTCGGTCGGGACCTTATTACTGTCTTCTGTGGTGGTTACTGGTGGCGCAGGATTAATTCAGCAAATCCAGCACAATCACGATAATCAGCAAAAAACCGTGAGCAACTAGTTGTTTATAAGTTTGAGATTGAAAATCGTCTCGATAACATGGAATTTGCTTTGCGTCGCGCTCAAACGGTGGGCGATGCTAAAGATGCACTCAACAGATTATTTAAGAGTAAGTTTCCGTTAACCCCTGAATTACAAAATAGGAGTTTGGCGTCGCTCTATTTCAATATCTATGAGCTAGTACCTGGAACTGAAAAGCAAAAGGCTCAAGCCGCGATTGACTTCATTCGTGAGTTGGAAAACGCTGAAGATTTACTCAACTCTCAAACCAATAATGCTCTGCCCATTAATGAGCAAGACAAAGCTCAATTTAACAAGCTTATTCAGTCTATTCGGTCATTAAAGCTCAATGCTTCATAAAATAGTCTTTGAAAGCATTAGGCCCTGACACTTTAGCGTGGTTTACCCCAACCATTTCAATGCTTCCTATTCTTTGGATTTAAATATGATAAAACTACTTTCCACATTAATCGTTGGCTCTACCTTGAGCCTTTCTTTTGCTGCAGTTAATGCCAACCCATCTATGCCGCCTTTTTATGCCGATGTCATGAAAATGGCATCTGAAGGCAAATTGGGTCAGATCATCAAACAAGAAAAGATCAGCACTCCAATCAAAGGTGCGCAAGCGTGGCGCATTGCATATATCTCTTCAGATATCGCTGAGCGCCCAACGATTTCAACGGGTTTGGTTGTTGCTCCGGTTGGCACAGCCCCTAAGGAGGGTAGACCGGTTCTTGCATGGGCGCATGGCACGACAGGAACCGCACAAAATTGTGGGCCTTCGCAGGTAACCAATCCAGCAGTTCCGCTAAATCAGTATTTCTTGGTGGGTGGTAATTCGTGGACGGATTATGGCATTCCAAATCTTGAAGAGTTTGTTAAAGAAGGTTATGTTGTTGTAGCGACTGACTATCAAGGCTTAGGTGGTGGTGGCAAGCATCAATATGCAGTGGCAGGGAGCAATGGTCGCGATTTAATTAATTCAGCGCGCGCGGCAATTTCTATGAAAGATACTGGGGCCGGCAAACGCACCATTTTCTATGGTTGGTCACAGGGTGGCGGGGCAACGATTGCTGCTGCTAGCTTAGGAGATTACCTCAACAAGAAGGGTGCCGTAATCGATGATTTACAGGTGCTGGGATTTGTTGCTATGGCTCCTGATGATGCTGCGGTAATGATCCAAACTGCCACTAAAGATCAGGCGTCTGCTGATAAAGCTATCAACGGACTCATTCAGTTATTTTCCGACAATGTATTTAACTTCTCCCATTTTGCAATGACGATATGGGGGACTCAAGCAGCCTATCCCAATCTAAAACTCAGCGATCTATTCACGGATCAAGGCTCTAAGGTGGTCGATCAAGTGCTCTTAAACAAATGCATGCATGTGATTGCTGATACCTTCAATTACACCTATGGCAATCAGTTCAAAACACTCCTGCGTGACAAGCCTGCTAATACTATGGCCTGGGCAAAAGCTTTAATTGATGGCAGTGTAATGCCCGTTAAGCCGATCGCACCAGTGGTGATCTATTGGGGCACTAAAGATACTGCGGTACCCCCGATCATGCACGAACTTTATCAAAAACAAATGTGTGCCATGGGTGGCAACATTGAGCGTATTCAGTTGCCGGGAGAGCAAACGCATTTCTCAACCCCTGGGTTATCAGCCCCGATGTATCTGACGTGGGTTAAGGATCGCGTAGCTGGAAAACCAGCTACAAATAGTTGTCCAAAAAATTAAAGGAAGCAAGCAGTTGAAAAACCACCTTCGGGTGGTTTTTATTTATGCATCCTCTTTAGGTCGCTAGCGTTTCTAGGACATAGGTTGCACGTTGGAATCATGTTGGACTGGCCAGATCTTCAAAACCCTACCGCTCCTTAAAGTAAGGGGGACTATATTAGTGACTACCTGCGGTTAAGCTTTAGTAAGGCTACTCGCTTCTAATATCTAGCTCTCCCCACATGACAATGTCTACATCCGCTAATTGCCAACCTTTGTGGTGATAGGCGATATCAAAGTCATCCGTTGTTTTGCTGTTATTAAATATTGCGGACAGTATTTTTTGCTCTTCAGCTGGAATTGTTTCTGAAAAGTAAATTAACTTTTGCCCCTCATCCGAGAGCCTCACTTCAGAATAGTCTTCGTTACCAACACTGATTCCTATTTCCTGCTGATAATCAGCTAGAAAATCAGGAGGACTTTCAATTAGAAAAGAACCACTTTTCCACAGAAATCCACAATTGATCTCTTTATTCTCTTTGCGATAGGTCATTCGCTCTGTAATGTGAAATTCACTCTTGGGAGATATTTTGAAAGTCATATTGATCCTTTTTATCAATAAAACTACTAAACCAAGTTTCAAGGAATTACTGCATAAATAGTATATATAGGATTTTTAATGATTTGAAGAAGATATGGCACCATTTAGGGCTTATTTGAGTAATTTGAGGCTAAACAAGCAGATTTATCCGTCCTACTATTTTGAAGAATATAGGGCTGTCTTGGGTGATGGTGAATACCCTAGAAGATGATTTGCCAAGGATTGGGGGCATCGTGCTCAAGCATCTCAGAAGAGAAGGCCGTCAACGCAGAATTCCTATCATCTGTCATTTTCCTGGATAAAAGACCTATGTTCCAGATTGAGCCTAGTGACGGCCATTACTGCTTCTTCAGATCAAAATTACAGGCTCAAGCTGCCAAGAGAATAGGCAAATATTTAGACCTTGAAGAATCTACCTACTTGTATTAGCGTTATTATTTGAGTAATGACAAGCAATAAGAAAAAATTATTAGATCATCTACAAAATGAGGTCTTCTGCAGGCTCGGCTGCTCTAAAACTCATGGGGTAGGAGTATTTGCCATTAGAGTAATTAAAAAGGATATCAATCCCCTAATGTGCAGCTTAGATGATAAAGAGATTAAATTTACTAAAAGTGAGCTAAAACACCTTCCATTGGCGGTGCGAAAGCAAATTCAAAGATTTTGCTTTTATGATCTGAAGAAAACGATGATCCCTAGAATTGGTATGAACGCCATGAGTATGGCCATATACCTGAATCATTCCAAAAAACCCAATTTACGACTCAATAAAGATGGACAGTTTCAAGCCCTGCGAGTGATTAAAAAAGATGAAGAGCTTTTAATTGACTATGATGATACTTTCGGCGAAAAGCATTACTTCTAAAAATTACAATGCAGATTTGTTGCGGTAAATCTGATTAATCTGCTCTTTTTCAAAATCAATATTAATTGGTGAAGTCTGATCAGTAACAATGGGGTGATCAAGATCAGAGACAATCAATGCATATATTGGCTCATAGTCAGTAATAAATAAATCCTTATAGCCATATTCGTCAACGGGCCCTAAATTATAAAACTGTAGACCATTTTTTTGGGCCCATCTAGTCGCTAGTAGACAAGCATAAATACCTGGCGATCTGTTTTTATACTTGCGATCCCATTGGCAAAAGCTACCATAGAGTTGATTTTCATTAGGTAAAATAATAGAAACATCAGACAGCACTATGTCACCGTTATCAGCAATCACTTGAATAATAAGTACCTGTAGATTGCGTACATAGTCTACAAAACCTTCAACCTCTTGCTCCGCGATCCAATAGTTTTCAAAGTGGATGCCGCCAATCTCATATAAATACTCTGCCGTAATTTCTTTGCCATCAACTACACGCTCTGTAACCTTGAAGCTTCTAAATTGCTTATCTAACTCACGAAATTTTCTAATGCGCCGTTCATCGACCCAAAATTCTGGCGATAAGGCATTCACCAAGCCATAGCGGTCTTTAATCGGTGCGCCAAATTGGCTTTTTGGGGGAACGGCGTAAACCACAAAAGGCTTTGGCGCCATTTCGATCATCTCATTTGTGACCTCAATGTATGGGCATAGGGCGTCCCAGCGCGTAGTGAAGTACTCAATATTCTCATGCTCACTTAAAACCCATAAATTGTCTTTGGTCCAACTTTGATAGCCCACTTCATGGACGACTGTTTGGCTTGTGTCAGGAGAAACAGGGAGAGTAAGTGCATCCATAATGATTTTCAGTAACGCTATGAACGATGACGTAATTTAGTGGATGGAATAGGTAACTTTTTAATCTCAAAATATTCTTGATCCACCGCAAAATTACGATCTAGAAAATCGATATCCACTTTCGTTAGCAATGCAATGCTATTTTGGATGGACAATAGATGATTGGAAGCTTCGGAGTCCTTTGATCTGAGTTGAGCGATATATTTCGGCATGATTGGACAATCAGTATCGTATAAAAGCTCTTGGCTTGAAGGGTTGTAAACTAAAGGGTACATCTTGCAACTATATGGTTTTTTATCGCCCAAAGTGCAGCCTTTATTACCTAAATATTCACAGCTCGTTTGAATACAAATGGAATTGAAGGCTTTGGTTTCTTTAGCAGTGAGGGTAATTTCAAGAGGCTCGTAACCTGCGTCAACATTGCAGCAACGTTTGCATTCAGAACAGTAATCAAATGGCATTAGTTGCAGTAAAGAGTAGGGGGTAAGGGTATTTTATGAAAAACTGACTATATGTCAATATCACTAAAAACCATCTATTTGCTTTTAGCTTGTGAGTGATTCAATATTTTCTATTGATAGGCTGTGTATCTCCCAAATATCATGTCATGGGACCAGCAAATGACTAGATGAGAGTAAATGAGCAGGGTCATTTCGATAGACTGACAATGCTTATCCGCACAACTCTTAAGCTCCTAAGGCATCAGTCGGATACTCGAATCGTGCTGGGTAGGCCAAATGCGCAGCTGGGCCTTTAGATTGCATAAAAATACCTCGTTTATTAGGCTCTTTTGACCATATTGGCTATTCATAATCAGTCCTATTTAGATCTTGCATATCTTGACCAGCCTCAGCTAGACTGAGCCCATGATTTCGAGCACAGTTCAATTTTTTGGGAGCATCAGATGAATATTCATAAATTAGATCGTCGTCAATTTATCTTAGGAACAACCGCCTTGGTGGCGGGTTCTGGTTTAGCTAGTTTTGGAATTGAGTCACAGGCCGTTACAAAAGTTCCCACCATTGATTCTTTAGATATAAAGGTCTTAGTAGACAGTAGCTATGATTCGCCTAGACCAGACACGAATCAGTGGGTCAAGATCAAGCGCACCCCGTTTATCTCTACTAAAGATTATCGCAAGGCCTTACATAATGAGTGGGGCTTAGCTTTGGCACTAGAGTCCCGCATCGGGCAAGATAAAAAGAGCATGCTGCTAGATTACGGCTATACCCCAGCAGCTCTGATGGGCAATATGGAAATCATGGATGTGAAGCCTGAACGACAAGATGCGATGATTTTAAGTCATGGCCACTTTGATCACTTTGGTGGCTTGATTGCATTCTTAAAAGCCAATCGCAGTAAGTTACCATCAGACCTCACCTTGTACGTTGGCGGCGAAGATAATTTTTGTAATCGTAAAACCGCTAGCGGTGCACCAGGACATTTTGCGGACTGGGGTGTGCTAGATCGGCGTGAGTTAGATGCCTTAAAAGTGAAGATTGTTTATTGCGAAAAACCGACAATTATTCAGGGTCAGGCTTTCACTACCGGGGTTATTAGCCGCAATAGCTTTGAAAAAGTGCTGCCAAATACCTTAGTGGAGTTTAGTAAAAAGAACGGTATTGGTTGCGATATGCCTGAGCTCAATGCCAAGGCAGAAGGTAAGTTCGTTAAAGATGATCATATCCATGAACATGGCACGGCGTTTAATTTAAAAGACCGCGGTTTAATCGTGATCTCTTCATGTGGTCATGCGGGGATTGTTAATACGGTGCAACAAGCTATTAATGTCTCGGGTGTTAATAAGGTGCATGCGATATTAGGTGGCTTTCATTTATTCCCAGCGCCAAACGATTACCTCATCAGCACCGTTGAGGCATTGAAACAATTTAATCCAGATGTGGTGATTCCTTTGCATTGCTCTGGGCCTGCCTTTGTCACAACTATGCGCAGCATCTTAAGTGATCGCCTAGTGACATCGACCACTGGAACCGAATTTCAATTTGGTAGTTAATGCAGTGGCGTTGGTCAGCTAGCCTTGCCCTAGCTGGTGGATTATTATTGGGGGTGACCCCAGCTGGCTACGCCCAAACTGCTCAATCTAGAGCGGAGTCTGTGCGGCTGATGAGTGAGTTGATGTCTGGTAAAGGTCAGGTGGGCGGACCTTTTACCTTGCTCGACCAAGCTGGCAAAAAACGCAGCCTAGCCGAATTTAAAGGCAAGATAGTACTCATTTATTTTGGCTATATGTTTTGCCCAGATATTTGTCCAACCGACTTAAGTAATCTAGCGAGCTTGTTAAAGCGCTTAGGTAAAGATAGCGAGCAAGTACAAGCCATTTTTATTACCTTAGACCCCGCACGAGATACCCCAGAATTAATCGGCAAGTATGTCCAGCATTTTGATAAACGGATCTTAGGTTTGCGAGGCACTGAACAAGAAACCAAGCAGGTTGCAACCCAATACAAAACTTTTTATGAAAAGGTTAGTCTGAATGGTAATCAATATGTGATTGATCATACGGCCTTTATCTATATTATGAATCGCGCTGGCAAGTATCTGGCCTTTTTTCCACCTGGCACTTCGCCAGAGCGGATGGAGGTCATGGTCAGAGAGGCCATAGCAAATCCTAGCTAAGAATTAAACAGCTAATGAAGAAAAAAAGTGTAATGAAAGTAATCTTCACTATGATGTTGTGAACCATTCTCTCTTTAAGCTCTTTTATTTAAGTGCCCTAAATGCTAAAGCCAATCAAATCCCTTATTGCTGTATTTATTTTTATATATAGCATCACCATGCCAAGCATAGCAATGGCACTTGAAATTGGCCAAACATTGCCATTTGAGAGAGTCCAAACTTTAGATGGCGCCTATTTTGAAATCCCTAAAAACAATACAAAAAATACACTGATTCAATTATGGGCATCTTGGTGTCCATTTTGTAAGCGCCAAAATAATTATCTAGAAAACTTCTCTAAGCGTATTCCACCTGGATCAATGAATATTGTGACTATTTCCATTGATAAAACACCAGCTATTGCCAAAGAATATATGCGGCAAAATCACTATAGTTTTCCAGCCGCCATGATGACGCCAGAGCTGAATCAAGCTATCGGTAAAATTCGTGGGGTTCCTGTCATATTGATTCTCGATGCTAAAAACAAGTTGATTTATAAAGAGATTGGCGAAGTTTTTGAAGAGGACTATATGGAATTAATCAAATACGCCAAATGACGTTTAGAGACATTAAATGAATATCAATGCTGATTACAGTCAGAAGGTTGTGATGAATCATCATGACTTACCTTGGGTACCAAGCCCGGAGCCAGGTATAGAAAGACGCATGCTTGATCGTATTGGTGATGAGCTAGCAAAAGCAACCTCAATTGTTCGCTATCAAGCTGGATCTCAATTTCAGACTCATACACATGAATTCGGTGAGGAGATCTTGGTTCTAGATGGGGTTTTTAGTGATGAGACTGGCGACTATCCCGCTGGAACTTACATCATGAATCCACCAGGCTCATCGCATGCGCCATTTAGTGAGTCTGGCTGCACTCTATTTGTAAAACTCAGACACCTTGGCCCAGATCAAGTTGAGCGAGAGATTATTGATACTAAGGCTGCCCCTTGGCATCAAGGAATGGTTCCCGGTCTTACGGTAATGCCACTGATGCAGCAAGGAAGTGGTTCAACTCTAGTTCGCTGGGCACCTCAGACCTATTTCAATCCACACAAGCATTACGGTGGTGAAGAGATCTTTGTGGTTGAAGGTGTATTTGAAGATGAGCATGGCCGCTATCCAGCCGGGTCATGGATTAGAAGTCCCCATATGAGTCAGCACCAACCCTTTAGCAAAGAGGGCTGCACTATTTTTGTGAAGACCGGGCACTTGTTAGATTAAATGATTTGGAGCAACAGATAATTGCTCATTTGTAATGCTGAGATATTGGTTTACCCGATAAATTTCCAATCTATACCGCTCGACCGCCTGCAGATGCTATTTACACCATCTTCGGGCAGTTTTTACTGGTGTAGCTAGGGTTATTGCCCATATAAGCCTGGCAACTAAAAGAACACACTGGATTTAGTGCCTTATATACATCTGGAAGACCCAAGGGGACAAAGTGAGTTCAGATGATCCGAATCAATTAGTTGAGCTTAGCTATGTCAGCAAGGCAACGCATGCTATGGGTCTATCAAGTCTAGTTCATCTATTTGATGTTTCTTATAAGTGGAATCAAGATCACGAGCTTACAGGCGTCTTATTTTATGAGAACGGCCATTTCTCACAGATTCTTGAAGGCAGGAGAGAAGATGTTCTGTTTCTTTGGGAAAATATTCAAAAAGACTATCGCCATGAGATTCTTCATCGAATTGAATTAGGTGTAATTGATCAAAGACTATTCCCCAATTGGGCATTGCGTTTTTATGGTGGAGATCAAATTGCTAAAGATGTACCCCACTTGGCAGGATTGCTAGATGGTCTTCCAAGCCATGATGTTGAATTATTGAGAATCATGCGGTCGGTAGCTAATGGTAATGAGGATTAAGCATCTAACTTCCATCGGGATGGCGCCTCGGTTAACCCGATAATCTGGATAACCACCAATTCCTGATTGAAGCTTCTAAGGCGCGGGTTGAGCTTCAAGAATCTTGTTGTGAGTCTTGCTCTTTCTTTTTCTGGTCTTTTTCTCGCTCCTCTTGAAGGTCGCGTAATTGCCACCACGCAAATAGCAAAACTCCTCCGAAGACCAGCACCCCTTCAAACAAGATAATGGGACCAAAGTTATCCATAAATGCTCCTGTTAGAGGATATCTTAATCATGAGTTGTCCTTTAAAGCATGGTTTTATATAAAGGGATTAATTGGCCCTGTGTAATTTAAGGGGTATATAAGCTAATATAACTAGATATCTACTCATTGTAAAAAAGGTCAGCATATGAACGTAAAAAATACCATTGGCTTAGTTGAAAAACTATTTCTAATCATTATTGCGATATTTACTGTTGCAGCAATGGGCCAGGAAGTTTTTTCTCTCATTAGCAATCGTCGTGTTGAATTACAGGACCTTTTGCTGATGTTTATTTATGCAGAGGTCCTTGGGATGCTGGCAGCCTTTTATTCTAGCCATCGCATTCCAATAACCATACCTTTATTTATTGCAATGACTGCATTAAGTCGATTAATTATCCTTCAGGGTAAGGACGGAAATCCTGCAATGTTGCTCTATGAGAGTGGTGCCATTATCTTGATTGCAGGAGCTTGTTGGATTATTAGTCGCGTGAATTCAATCAAAGAGAATGAGTGAGTACGGATAATTAAAAAACATTAAAGCCACCTCTGGGTGGCTTTTTTGTAGTTTTACCTGGTAAATTTCCACGCTAGATGATTTGACCCCTGCTAACTAATTAGCCCTTTGTCATGCAAGAGTCGAATGAGGTGGTATTTAAGCTAATATAACAATATTCAAAGCCTTAAGTAGGGCATTGAAAATTCTAATATTTCTTTTTTATGGAAATCATATGAAGTATTTTAAATTTTGTTTCATTATTTTTAGCACCCTTTTTGCTCTCAATGCATTTGCCCAGAGCATCTTAGAGGGTGGTGACGATAAATATCAGCCTCGAGTTGGTCAAGAGGGTAAGGATGTGGTTTGGGTGCCCACCAATAATGAATTACTCGCCATCATGTTAAAAACGGCCAAAGTCAATTCCACCGATTTAGTCTACGACCTTGGCTCTGGCGATGGCAGAATTGCGATTGCAGCTGCGAAAGATTTTGGTGCACGCGCTATTGGTATTGAGTTTAATCCTGAGATGGCGCAATTAGCTCAGCGTAATGTCGATCGTTCTGGTGTTGGTGATCGCGTGAAGATTATTAACGGTGACATCTTCGTAGAAAATTTTAGTAACGCAACTGTGGTCACTATGTATTTATTGCCTGAGCTCAATATTGCCTTACGTCCTACTATATTAAAAATGAAGCCTGGAACGCGTGTAACATCGCACGCATTTAATATGGGCGATTGGGAGGCAGATGTTGAAATTGATAGTCCTGCTAAAGCTTTTTATTGGGTTGTTCCCGCTCAAGTAGCTGGAGAATGGGTGATTTCAGGAATGGAGTCAGGCAAGACGATTTTAAAACTGTCACAACATTATCAAAAAATAGGCGGCACGCTTCAAGTTGGCAATGAATTGCAACCCCTTTTGAATCCTAAATTAGATGGGGCAACCCTTAGCTTTACTTACCTTGATCGTGATAAGACATCGCATTTTGTGATGATGTCTGTCAATAATAATGAGCTCAAAGGTCTTTATAAAAGTAGGTCTTATAACGATAACGTGATTACTGGTAAGCGTCTTTAAGATTTCACAGGATGTCAGTCAATGATTCAGGGGCTTCGCCTCAGCGCTTACTCAGCCCCCTAGGAGCTATTGCCATTATTGTTGGCATCGTCATTGGTGCTGGCATCTTTAAAACTCCATCCATAGTGGCAGGGATTACTGGTGATGTCGGCTGGGCTCTGACAATTTGGGTAGGTGGAGCCATCATCTCTCTTGCTGGCGCTCTTTGTTATGCTGAATTGGCAACCCTTTACCCTCATGCTGGAGGTGACTATCATTTTTTAACTCGGGCCTATGGCAAGAATATTTCTTTCTTGTACGGCTGGGCTAAAGCGATGGTCATTAATACGGGATCGATTGCATTACTTGCCTTTGTCTTTGGTGATTACATGAGCAAGGTGATCTCTTTGGGGCCGTACTCAGATATCTATTGGGCAGTTGCCATCGTGGTTGTTTTGACCATTATTAATTTAGTTGGCATTGAGGCCTCAGCCAATATCCAAACTGCATTAACGGTTTTAGAAGTTTCTGGTCTGATAGCCATCATTTTTGCGGGCTTTGGTCTTTTTACTGCCCCAATTCCATCCGCCATCAACCCACCAATATTTTCTAGTACACCAGAATTTGGCATGATGGGCCTAGCCATGGTTTTTGTCCTACTCACCTTTGGTGGTTGGAACGAGTCTGCCTATATTTCAGCAGAACTAAAAGGAAGCCTACATACCATTGTACGAGTGATCGTCTTCAGTCTACTGATCATCTCGATTATTTATCTTTTAGTGAACATGGCACTCATTAATGGCCTAGGCTTAAAACAGTTAGCAAATAGTAAGGCAGCGTCTGCTGATTTACTTGGCATTGCTTTTGGTCCAATCGGAGAAAAGTTACTCGGTATTTTTGTAGCAGTTGCTGCACTTACCAGCATTAATGCCACGATGATTGTTGGCGCTCGCACCAATTTTGCTATGGGTGAAGATTGGCATGGCCTTCGTAAAATGGCGCATTGGGAGTCCTCTCGTGGCACCCCTCGTTTTGCTTTTCTGGTGCAAGGTGTTATATGCCTTGCCTTAATTGGTTTTGGCGCCTTACAGAGCGATGGCTTTGAAACAATGGTTGAGTTTACTGCGCCCGTATTTTGGAGTTTCTTATTCTTGGTGGGTGTTAGCCTGTTTATTTTACGAGCGAGGGACCAGAGAGCTCGAGTATTTTCTGTACCGCTATATCCCATTACTCCATTGATCTTCTGCATGGCATCTGCTTATTTAGCCTACTCTAGCTTTAGCTATGCCCATAGTAAAGGAGCGGTGTTGATCTCGCTATATGTCATGTTAGTAGGTCTTGTAGCACTTTTGATCTTGCGCCTAAAAAAATCTTTTGAAGATTAAACTGAACCTATCACACCCAATGCCATATATCTCTATGCTTGCTGGACGTCAGCATGTATAAATTAATCGCATTTGATGCCTATGGCACATTGTTCGATGTATATTCCATAGGGCAGCTGGCTGAAGAGCTCTTTCCTGGTCACGGCCAAGCATTTTCTTTGATGTGGCGTGATCGCCAAATTGAATACACCCGCCTTGTCACCATGAGCGACCCCAATCCTGCCGGCAGTAAATATTATCTGCCATTTTGGGAAATAACCATTCGCTCATTGCATTATGTTTGTAAGCGGATGGGGTTAAATCTCACCCTTGAGTATGAGAAGCGATTGATGGATCAATATGCCAAGCTCACAGGTTTCGAAGATAGCCTCATCGTTGTCAAAACAATCAAAGAAAAAGGGATCTCTACGGCAATTTTGTCTAACGGTAGCAGAGAGATGCTGGCTACCGTAGTGCAGGCCAATGGTTTAAAGCCTTATCTTGATAAAGTCGTTACGGTTGAAGATGTACGTTTATTTAAAACTGCTCCTCAAGCCTATGAGCTGCTATTGAAAGCATTCCCCGTTAGAAAAGAAGAGATCCTGTTCGTATCTAGCAATGCTTGGGATGCTTTGGCGGCCAAATGGTATGGATTTGATGTGTTTTGGGTCAATCGCCTTGGTCATCCGTTTGAAGAGATTGGTGAAAAACCAAACTATGAAGGCACTTCGCTTGGTAAAGTATTGGAAGTGATCTAGATGCAATAGGGTGCATCTTCAAATCAGCCCTGAACACCCCAAAATGGGTGTCGCATATACTTCATTAACAAGAAAAAGAATTAGGGAGATTGCTTCAAATGTCACATGATGATTTGTGTTTTGCATCTGCTACTGAGTTGGCTAAACTCATTCGATTAAAAAAGATTTCAGTTGTCCAGGCCATTCGTGCGCATTTAGACCAAATAGAGCGCCTTAATCCCACCTTAAATGCGATTGTTACTTTAACGGCTGATTCTGCAATGGAGGAAGCTGTCATTGCAGATCAAAAAATTGCGGCAAATGAATCTCTTGGCATCTTGCATGGACTTCCAGTTGCCCATAAGGATTTATTTTTGACCCGTGGCGTGAGAACTACTTTTGGATCTCTCGCATATCAAGATTTTGTGCCCGATGTGGATTCCTTACCTGTTGAACGCTTAAAGAAAGCAGGCGCCATTAGCCTGGGTAAAACGAATACACCCGAGTTTGGGGCTGGCAGCCAAACATTTAATGCCGTCTTTGGCTCTACGCCCAATCCATATGACTTAACTAAGACCTGTGGAGGATCTTCAGGTGGTGGCGCAGTCGCTTTAGCCAGCGGCATGATTGCGTTGGCTGATGGAACCGATTTAGGTGGTTCATTACGCAATCCAGCGAGCTTTTGTAATTTGGTTGGAATACGCCCTTCGGTTGGCAGGGTTCCTTCATGGCCCGAATCATTAGGTTGGCAAACCATGAGTGTTTCAGGCCCTATGGCACGCTCGGTTCAAGATTTAGCTTTAGCGATGGCTGCCATGTCGGGGCCTGATGATCGTTCGCCGATTTCTTTAGAAGCCCCTGGAGAGATCTTTTTAAATCCTCTAGCCAGATCTTTTAAAGGATGTAAGGTCGCTTTTAGTGCAAATCTTGGCGGCTTACCCGTTGAGCCAGAAGTAGCTAGAGTAGTGGAGTCATCGCGGGCGGTGTTTCAGGAGATCGGTTGTGATCTCACTAATGATGAGCCCAATATTGCCGAGGCAGATGAAATTTTCATGCTTTGGCGTGCCTGGAGAACAGAGTTGCGTATTACACCTTTATTAAAAGAGCATCGTGATCAAATTAAAGATACGGTAATTTGGAATGCCGAGCAGGGCTTACCCATCACTGGCCCCCAATTAGCACGAGCAGAAGCTAAGCGCACCGAGCTCTATCACCGCATGCGAGAGTTCTTTCAGAAGTATGATTTTTTAGTCTTGCCAGTATCCCAAGTGGTGCCTTTTTCCATTGAGGAAGAGTACCCAGCGCAAGTGAACGGCGTCAAAATGAATACCTATATTGACTGGCAAAAGACGTGTTACCTGATTAGCGCTCTTGGAAACCCTGCGATTTCAGTGCCGGCAGGATTTACTGATAATGGGCTACCTGTAGGGATACAGATTGTGGGTCGGCATCGGGATGATTTCGGGATTTTGCAGTTAGCCCATGCTTTTGAGCAAAAAACGCTGTTTGCACAGAGGAAACCCCCTATATGCAAGCCCTTGTAAGTCCATTAAAAATAGTCTCTAACTACACTAGTTGCTCATTAATTACAGGAGAGTAAGCATGCACCATATTTCACCATACGCTGCATTATTGTTCGGTTGCCTCACTTTTTTCTCTAGTTTTGCTAGCGCAGGACCTTATCCGGAAAAACCTATTCGTTTGGTTGTTCCTTACCCTCCAGGCGGGACTACCGATGTGCTAGCCAGAATTATTTCGCAAGGCTTAACCGAAAAATTAGGCGTTGCTGTCATTGTTGAAAACAAGCCAGGCGGCGGAAATAATATTGGTACAGAGTTTGTGATTAAATCACCGCCCGATGGCTACACCATGTTATTAACAAATCCGGCCAATGGCATTAACGCTTCCCTGTATAAAAACTTATCGTTTACCTTTGTCAACGATGTAGCTCCGGTAGCGGGTATTGTGCGCACACCCAATGTGATGGTCGTTACCAATGGCATGCCAGTGAAGACCGTTGCAGAGTTTATTGAGTATTGCAAGAGCAATCCTTCTAAAGTGAATATGGCTTCTTCTGGTAGTGGAACCTCAGTCCATTTGTCGGGCGAACTATTTAAATCGATGACGGGCTGCAAGATGACCCATATCCCTTATAAGGGAGCGGGCCCTGCCTTAAATGACCTCCTGGGTGGACAGGTGCAGGTTATTTTTGACAACTTGCCTTCATCTGCTGGTTTTATTAAAGACGGCAGAATTCGGGCGCTGGGAGTTACGTCAGTTGCGATTGAACCTTCATTGCCCAATGTACCAACGATTGCTGAAACAGTACCTGGATACGAGGCAACTGCTTGGTTTGGTCTTTCGATGCCCAAAGGATCTCCCCGCGAGGCAGTTGAAAAGGTTAATACTGCTATGAATCAATTACTAGCAGATCCTAAAATGCAAAGGCGATTAGCGGACTTGGGTGGCGTGCCGATCCCGGGAACGCCAGAAGATTTTGGAAGAACGATATCCAATGAAACCCAGAAATGGGAAAAAGTGGTGAAGGCTTCTGGCGCTACAGTAGATTAATAGTATTGATAGAAGGCTAGCTCATGAGTACCCCAAAGAATGTTCTGATTACTGGTGCTAGTCGCGGAATTGGCAGGGCCATTGCTACGCGATTAACTCACGATGGTTATCGAGTGATTAACTTGGATAAGTTAGAGCCACCCAGCTTGTTAAAAGACGAAGAATTTCATCAGGTAGATATCACTGACAGCGATGCTGTGAAATCTCTCCTCCAAGAAATTACCAATCGCACTAAAGTACTCAGGCTAGTAAACAATGCAGGCATTATTAAGCCAGGCGCTCTGGAGGATGTGAGTGCAGCAGATTTTGATGCTGTTTATGCTCTCAACTTAAAGGCGCCTATGGTGCTTGCCCAGCAATTACTCCCCCAAATGCGACAAGAAAACTTCGGACGGATAGTCAATATCGCAAGTCGTGCAGCACTGGGTAAAGAAGAGCGTACTGCCTATGCCGCCATGAAAGCAGGGCTACAAGGAATGACGAGGACTTGGGCTCTGGAGTTGGCTCAATATGGCATTACCGTCAATGCCATTGGGCCAGGCCCGATTGCAACAGAACTGTTTACCTCTGGTAATCCACCAAACGCTCCAAAGACCATCAAAATTATTGAAAACATTCCAGTCAAGAGAATGGGGCAACCAGAAGATATAGCGCACGCAGCAGCCTACTTAATCGATGACCGCTCTAGCTTTACTACTGGTCAAACGCTCTACGTTTGTGGCGGTATGACTGTCGGACTCAGTAATGCGAGCTAAAACTAGTTAAGGGTAGATTACTCATCTGCAATGGTGTTTCGTAGTACGCCAATGGATTCAATTTCGATTTCGCAGATATCTCCCGGTTTCATAAAGACCGGGGGCGTTCTTGCGTAACCCACACCAGCAGGCGTGCCGGTAATGACAACATCCCCCGGCTCTAAAGTCATACATTCAGAAATCAGCACAATGGTTTCTGCAACGCCCCATAAAAAATCCTTGGTATTAGCGTTTTGCATGACTTGACCATTTAAACGAGATTGAATATTTAAACCATGGCATCCAGGGGGAAGCTCATCTGGTGTGACTAGCCATGGACCGAAAGCGCCAGTTTGGTCAAAGTTCTTACCAATTGTCCACTGAGTGGTTTTGCGTTGGTAATCTCGAATACTGCCGTCATTAAAGATGCTGTAACCAGCCACGCAATCTAAGGCATTCTCTAGTGTGAGATGCCTAGCCTTCTTGCCAACAACAAAAGCCAGCTCTGCCTCGTAATCGAGTTTGTCAGATACTTTAGGTCGCACAATCGGACTTAAATGCGCCGTCATTGAACTAGGCCCGCGCATAAAAAAACTCGGATATTGCGGTCTAGCGTTGCCACCTTCTTTGGCATGGTCAGCATAGTTCAGGCCCATACAAACAATTTTCCCTGGACGTTCAATCGGCGCTTTGAAAGTGATCGTATTGAGCTTGCCAGTGATCGCTTTGGAATTGGCAATGGCAGCACCCACTCGATCTAAATGCGATTGGGATTGAATGATTTCTTGGATGCTATTGGGGATCAGTGAGTCTGTCGCACAGATATCAATAAAGTTATCTTGGCCGCCTTTGGAGAGTGCTCCTACGCCTTCATATCCATTTACCCCCTTAAAGCCAAATAACCTCATCTCAGCGCCTCCCAATTGATTGATTTATAGTCTGTTCCCGCAGTATAGGACAGCCCGATTGACTCTGAGACATAGTAAAAGTGTGATAACTTTCTATTTGGCGTATTTGAACACCACGACATACAAGACCTATAAGATCCATCAGAAAGTATAAAAATAGAATGCAGACACCAAGCAAGACAATCAATGGTGGTCAGATACTGGCAAATGCCTTAGTTAGACAAGGCGTCAATATCGCCTTTGGAGTTCCCGGCGAAAGCTTTTTGCCGCTCTTAAATGGGCTGGTAGACCATCCTAACTTTCGCTTTATTACTTGCCGTCAAGAAGGTGGCGCCGCTTACATGGCTGAGGCCTATGCAAAATTGACTGGCCATGCTGGAGTGATGATGGTCACGCGTGGACCTGGCGCCTCTAATGCCATGATCGGCATGCATACGGCATATCAAGATGCAACCCCGATGGTTTTACTCGTTGGCCAAGTTGGCACAGACATGGTTGAGCGCGAAGCCTTTCAAGAAATCGACTATCGCAGAATGTATTCAGAATGTGCAAAGTGGGTTGGTAGTATTGATCGGGTTGATCGTATTGATGAATTTGTTTCGCATGCTTTTCATGTAGCTCAAGCAGGGCGTAAAGGCCCGGTTGTACTCGCTTTACCCGAAGATGTGTTGTACATGTCTGGTCAAGACAATCCTACTAAACCAGCCCATATCGTTCAGCCAGGATTGGATACCAAGCAGTTTGATGCAGCGATGAAAGTATTCACATCAGCGAAAAAGCCCATGATTATTGCCGGTGGTGGCAACTGGAATAGCGGCGCCTGTGATAATTTACGTAATTGGGCCAATCAAGAAAATATTCCAGTAGCCACTAGTTTTCGGTCTCAAGATCTGATTGATAACCTCGATCCTGCATTTGCAGGTGATTTGGGAATAGGGGCTAACCCATCCTTAGTCAAGCGTATTGGTGAGGCCGACGCCTTGTTAGTCATTGGCGAGCGATTAGGCGAGATGACCACGGCGGGTTACACCTTACTCTCTATCCCCCAAACTCAAACTCAACTGATTCATGTACTTCCAGGCGCAGAAGATCTGGGTCGCGTTTATCGCCCAGACTTTGCCATTAACTGCAGCCCAGAAAATTTCTGTGCAGCGCTCAAGAATGTCAAGATGGGGAATCAGTATGATCGCGCAGCTATGCCAGCAGCGCATGCTGAATATTTAGCCTTTTCTAGCCCAGTAAGTACACCGGGTGATTTGCAACTAGCCCAGATTATGAATTCACTGCCAAGCTCTATACCGCGTGATGCCATTGTGACCAATGGTGCTGGCAACTTTGCGACCTGGGTACACCGCTTCTATCCTTATGGATCTCATAAAACTCAATTAGCCCCTGCGAATGGCTCTATGGGCTATGGTTTACCTGCAGCAATCGCTGCTAAGATCGCAAGCCCTGAGAAGGTTGTAATTGCAGTCTGTGGCGATGGCGATTTTATGATGAACTGCCAGGAGTTAGCAACGGCTGCGCGTTACGATGCATTCCCCATTGTTTTAGTAGTTAACAACAGTATGCTGGGAACGATTCGTATGCACCAGGAAAGAGAATTTAAGTCGCGTGTGATGGCAACTGACTTAACCAATCCAGATTTTGTAAAGTTTGCAGATAGCTTTGGGATGCCCGGATTTAGGGTCACAAAGACTGAAGAGTTTGCACCGGTATTTGCAAAAGCACTTGCTAGCAAAAAGGGTGCATTAATAGAATTGGTCTTAGATCAAGAAGTAATCTCACCTAGTAAATTACTTTCTCAATTAGGTAAGTGAAAAGAATAAGTACAGGGTAGGGAATAAAAAGAGGAGCAGCGCTCCTCTTTTGCTTAGTAGGTTTAAAAGATTAATCTACTTTTGCCCCAGAATCTTTTACAACCTTAGTCCATTTTGTGATCTCATTTTTAATGAAGGTACTAAATTGCGCAGGCGTATTGCCAACCGGTTGCGCACCCATCGCCAGATACTTTTCTTTCACTGATGGGCTGTTAATGGCCGCTATCAGGACAGCACTATCTTTGCTTACAATATCTGCAGGCATATTTGCAGGGCCAACAACTCCAAACCAAGAGGTTACCTCATAGCCTGGTAAATTGGCTGCTTCAGCAACGGTTGGTAAATCTGGCAAGGCAGCTGAGCGCTTAGCGCTAGTCACTGCCAATGCTTTTAAGCGACCCGCACGTATAAAGCTAATTGAAGAAGGCAGGTTATCAAACATAATGTCTACATTGCCTGCCATGAGGTCGATTACTGCGGGAGGACTTCCTTTGTATGGCAGATGAACCATATAGGTTTTAGTCATGGACTTAAAGAGCTCGCCAGCCATATGGATTGATGTGCCATTACCGCTGGAGGCCATATTAACCTTGCCAGGGTTAGCTCTAGCATAGGCAATCAAATCGTTGACGGTATTGATATTGTTCTTAGCAGCAAACTCCGGATTTAAAACCAAGACATTCGGTAACTCTGCTACCAGAGAGATTGGCGTGAAATCTTTAATGGGATCAAATGGTAGCTTTCCTCCACCTTGAGTGTAAAGAGGAAGATTAATGCCATGAGTACCTACAGAAGCCATTAACCAGGTGTAGCCATCAGGCAGTGCTTTAGCAACGATTTCTGCGGCAATATTGCCGCCTGCGCCGGGTTTATTGTCGACAACGACATTCCACTTCACTGTATTTTGGAGTTCATTTTGAAGTGGCCTAGCAATATTGTCGGTTGAGCCACCAGCAGGAAAAGGAATAACAAATCGGATTGGCTTGTTTGGATAATCTGATTGGGCTAAGCTTGGTTGAGCGCTAACAGCCAATAGGGCTATAAAAACTATGATGAACTGAGTTGTTCTGCCTATTGCATTAAAAAGACTGATTTGAATCATTGTCATCTCCTGTTGATTAGACTCATCCTGATGATGATCTTATAGGATTACTTTTTAGACTGCTTTTTTCGTTTGAAAAGCACCCAAGCAGTATTGATTCTAGTGATGACCATGATCGGCCATAGGAAGGTACAAACCATGACCCAAAAAATTCGACCTTCTAGGGGCGAGGTTTGATCTGAGTCATTTACCTTGCGAGGTCCTTCGCTAAACAAGTGCCGTTGTGAGTAAGTCAAAAAGCCAAAACATGCGCCAAAGAAGAGGTAAAGGCCGATAAAAGCATATTCGTCCATCATTTTTATCTCGCCTAAAATTGAGTCTTTAAATCTTACCGTAAGCCACCAAAAGCAAAAGCCCCTATTTTTTCAGTAGGGGCTTTTGATGTATTTGGCTCCTCGACGTGGGATCGAACCACGGACCAACAGATTAACAGTCTGCTGCTCTACCGCTGAGCTATCGAGGAATAAGCGGATATTATAGCAAGATGAAGTCCTCCCTTCCTACATCCGTTCAGATACCTAGAGTACTGACTATCGCCGGTTCAGATAGCGGTGGCGGAGCGGGGCTACAAGCTGATCTGAAGGTGATCACTGCGCTTGGAGGCTATGGTATGTCGGTGATTACTGCCATCACCGCTCAAAATACCCTCGGGGTCACTCGTATACAGGACGTAGATCTGGATGTAGTTGAGGCCCAGATTGATGCTGTCTTGTTAGATATTGGGGTAGATATTGTCAAAATTGGAATGCTTGCTAGCCCAGAAATTGTCCGAACTGTAGCCAAAGCATTGCACCGTCATGGCGTGAAACGCATTGTTCTGGATCCCGTCTTACGGGCGACCTCAGGCGCTAGTCTAGGAGGCGATGACACAGCGCAAGCAATGATCACAGAATTGTTTCCGATGGCAACATTGATTACCCCTAATATGGAAGAGGCATCATTATTGTTAGGTCGTGATATTGCTGGTGCAGATGATTTCAAACTGGCCGCGCATCAATTATTGGAGATGGGCCCGCAAGCTGTCCTGATTAAAGGTGGGCACTTAGATGCTACACATACCCAAATTACTGATTTTCTGATGTGGAAAACTCTAGAGGATGGTTTAAAAGTCACCCAATCAAAAGAATTCAAACACTACCGCGTCAATACTCTCAATACTCATGGCACAGGCTGCTCCTTAGCCTCTGCGACTGCGACATATTTAGCTGATGGTCATGATTTAAGTCATGCTGTGGCAAAAGCGATTGCCTATGTAGAGGCTGGCTTAGAGGCAGGGCGTTTCTTAAGTATTGGGGAAGGTCCGGGGCCTTTATGGCATATGCATGATTTTTACCCAACCGCTCTACTAGATGAAAAAGACAAGTACTAGTAAGCACTAAAAGCCTTTCAGCTTCTTGCTCACTACTGCATGAGCTCTTGCAAGTGTTTCACCGCAGCCTTAGGATCTTTGGCTTGAGTAATTGCTCTAACTACAGCTACGGAACCAACACCACTCTTAGCAACTGCACGAATACTATCTTCATCGATCCCGCCAATCGCCACTAATGGATAGTGATTCATGAGTTTGGCATATTGATAGAGGCGGCCTAAGCCTTGCGGTGCAGTGGGCATCTTCTTCAAATTGGTTGGAAAAACTGCGCCCATTGCAATATAGCTAGGGCAGAAATGATCGGCGTAAACCATCTCGGCATAACCATGAGTGCTTAAACCTAAGCGCAAACCTGCTGATCGAATTCTGTCTAAATCCGCAATCGCCATATCTTCTTGACCAAGGTGAACGCCATAAGCGCCCTCATCAATTGCTTGCTCCCAATAATCATTAATGAAGAGCAGGGTCTCACTGCCTTTTGTTGCTTTCACTGCTTCTTTGATTTGTTTTCTGATTTTATATTTATCTTCAGATTTAAAACGCAATTGGACCGTTGGAAGCTGCGCATCAACCATCCGCTTTACCCAATCTGCATCGGGCATGATGCCGTATAAACCTAAACGCATTGGGCATTCTGGGAAAGCATTGGGATTCATATTACGAGTCCAAGGCAGTAAACCAAAGTGCTCTGGTCTGTTAGGCCACTTCAAGGCATCAAAGCCGCCATCGCCCTGTACCATGCGGGACCAAGCCTTACCCAATACTTTGGCATCCGATTCAATAAAGCCCATATTGATTGCTGCGAGCGCGCCAGCAAGCTCGTAATGATCAGCAGCAGATTCATTATCAATTCTGGGGGGCGGTGCGCTGATGCTGAATGCTGGAATAGGTAGGCATAGATCACCATTACCATGGGCTGACACAATTTGATCAGCAAGATCCCGAATTAAACTCATTGGCTCTGATGCCAAAAAGGAGTTCCAACCAACGGTGTGCTTGCCTGCGCAGATTCTTGGGGCTTCATGGCTCCAGATAAATAGGCTGCACGACCAGCATCGACTGCCATCGCAAAGGCTTTTGCCATCACTACCGGATCTTCAGCAAGCGCAACGGCGGTATTGAGTAACACGCCATCAAATCCCCATTCCATTACAGTGCAGGCATGGGATGGAAGGCCTAAGCCTGCATCAACTAAGAGAGGGACTTTTAAGCGATCACGCAGCAACTTCATAGCATAAGGATTTAACGGGCCTTGACCTGTGCCAATCGGCGCTGCCCAAGGCATGACTGCTTGGCAACCAACATCAACTAAACGTTGGCACAAAATGAGGTCTTCAGTGCAATAGGGCAAAACCTTAAAGCCATCTTTAATTAGGGTTTGCGCTGTTTCAACCAAGCGCAAAGTATCCGGTTGCAGGGTGTAATCATCACCAATCAATTCGAGCTTGATCCAGTCAGTATCAAATACCTCACGTGCCATTTGTGCAGTCGTGATTACTTCTTGAGGGCTGTGACAGCCAGCAGTATTGGGTAGAACTGGAACAGCCATCTTCTTTAAGAGATCCCAAAAGCCACTATGTGCTTCTGTAGTGGATGTTCCTTGGCGGCGCAGACTCACTGTAATCATTGCCGGATTGGAGGCTTGAACTGCATTCTCCAGCACTTGTGGAGAGGGATAGCGCGAGGTTCCTAATAGCAGGCGGCTAGCAAAGCTCTCACCGTATAGCACTAAGGCATCGGCGCTATTGAGATTATTGGGTAATGGAGCTGTCATGAATTCTCGTATCTTAGCCACCGGTAACTGGAGCGATCACTTCAACTTGATCATTCTCATTGAGCAAAAATTCTCTATGCTGAGTCTTGGGAACAAAGTTCAGATTGACAGCCACAGCATAAGGTGGCCGGGCATCAATTAAAGAGAGTACATCCGAGATCATGCTCTGGGCAGGGAGCTCATACTCCACTTGATTGACTATTACGCGCATACGCTAGCCTCTTGATTGCTGGCTTCTTTACTAATATTCAAGCCTAATTCCAAAGCAGTTTTGCTTTCGCCCGAAGCTAAGAGCTCTAAGGCGCAGTCTAGAACCGCCGGAGAGATCATGTAGCCATGGCGATACAAACCATTGATCATCATCACATCGCAGAGGTCTTTATCTTTGCGTGTCTTGATCTCTGGAAGATTATTTTTCAGAGTTGGGCGACATTGGGTTGCCATTTCTAAAATACGGGCCTCAGCAAAACCGCTATGCACGGTATACACGGCGCTGAGTAATTCCATAGCAGAGCGCACGCTCATCTCGGATAAGTCATCTGATTCAATTTCGGTTGCGCCAACGACATAGATGTCATTTTCTTTTGGGGCAATATAGATTGGGTAGCGTGGATGAATGAGGCGGGTTGGGCGCTTGAGTTTGACCTCGGGCGCATGCAAACGAATGACTTCACCGCGCACCCCGCGTAAGGTATTAGCGCCATTAGAAGCCCAAACATCCAAAGCACCAGTACCGCGACAGTCAATTACAGTCTGATAAGTTTGGTCTTTGCGAAGATCATCGGGATGGGCTTGCGTATGCCAATAACAATGAACTTTGAGAATGCCGAGCTCTAAAAGCAGAGCATCCAACAATTGGCGATTATCAAGCTGCCCCTCATTAGGCAAAAACAATCCTTGAGTAAAACGCTCAGCAAGACCTGGCTCTAAGTCACGTACTGCTTCAGTATTTAGCTTTTGCGGCAATTGTAATAATGCATTGTTGCGGCAGTTACGCTCTAAGTGGGTCGTGAATCGCTGCGCTTCACTAGCATCTTGCCGATGCCACACAATTAAGGTGCCATCTTGTTGAAAAAATACTGGAGTTGACAGTTGACCGATCAACTCTTTCCAGCGAGATAGACCATAAATACCCATCCGTACTACCGAATCTTCTGTGATGACAGATTCTGCGAGAGGTGCCAGCATCGCAGCAGCCACTCGGGCAGCAGAGCCATGAGCATTTGCATCGCCTTTATCAAATAGATCTACTTGCGCGCCTCGCTGGGCAAGCGCAACCGCCAGCAGACGGCCCATCAGGCCGCCACCGACGATCGCATACTTGCGGTGCGAGAGGGAGGTGCTATTCACAGTCAAAGTGCAATACTTTATTGGTAAATTTCGCTACCGCGCTTACGAAACTCTGCTGACATTTCTTCCATGCCCTTTTCAGGGTCTGTCGAAACATCTGCAGTAATCGGAATCACTTTGCCTACTTTAGGATTGCCATCAGCATCCAGAGTTGCAGCGTAGTCACGCACTTCTTGAGTGATCTTCATGGAGCAGAACTTTGGACCACACATAGAGCAGAAGTGAGCAATCTTGGCGCCTTCAGCAGGCAGCGTAGCATCGTGATATTCACGTGCACGCTCAGGATCTAAACCTAGATTGAATTGATCTTCCCAACGGAACTCAAAACGGGCCTTTGATAGGGCGTTATCGCGGACCTGTGCACCAGGTAAGCCCTTAGCCAAATCCGCACCATGAGCAGCAATCTTGTAAGTAATGATACCTTCGCGCACGTCTTCCTTATCAGGCAGACCTAAGTGCTCTTTAGGAGTGACATAGCAGAGCATCGCTGTGCCGTACCAACCGATTTGAGCTGCACCAATACCGCTGGTGATGTGATCGTAACCAGGAGCAATATCAGTGATCAATGGTCCTAGGGTATAGAAGGGGGCTTCTAAGCAATGCTTGAGCTCTTCAGTCATATTCTCTTCAATGCGCTGCATTGGAACGTGGCCAGGGCCTTCGATCATGACTTGCACATCATGCTTCCAAGCTTTGGCAGTAAGTTCACCTAAAGTATGAAGTTCACCGAACTGAGCAGCATCATTCGAGTCTGCAATACAACCAGGGCGCAAGCCATCACCCAAGCTAAATGACACGTCATAGGCTTTCATGATCTCGCAGATTTCATCAAATCGGGTGTAGAGGAAGTTTTCCTTATGGTGCGCTAAACACCACTTGGCCATAATCGAGCCGCCACGAGACACAATGCCAGTGATGCGATCAGCAGTTAAGGGAACGTAGCGCAGCAATACACCGGCATGGATGGTGAAGTAGTCCACACCTTGTTCAGCTTGCTCAACCAAGGTATCACGGAACATTTCCCAAGTGAGATCTTCAGCAATGCCACCCGTTTTATCCAAAGCTTGGTAAATTGGAACTGTACCAATGGGCACTGGTGAATTGCGAATAATCCATTCACGGGTTTCATGAATATGCTTACCAGTGGAAAGATCCATGATGGTGTCTGCACCCCAACGAATGGACCACACCATCTTTTCGACTTCTTCGTTGATGGAGGAAGTCACAGCAGAGTTACCCAAGTTGCCATTAATCTTCACGCGGAAGTTACGACCAATAATCATGGGCTCTAATTCAGGGTGATTGATGTTCGCAGGAATAATTGCGCGACCAGCAGCAATTTCAGAGCGTACAAATTCACCTGTGACGATATCAGGCAGATTTGCACCATAAGACTTGCCTGGATGTTGCTTCAGGAGCTGCTTGTAGGCTGGGTCCTTGCGCAGTTGCTCCAGGCCCATTGACTCACGCAGGGCAACGTATTCCATTTCTGGGGTAACAATCCCTTTGCGGGCGTAATACATCTGGCTAACATTGCTACCAGCTTTAGCAACGCGTGGTGCGCTGATGTGCGAAAAGCGTAAGTTCTGGGTGGCTTCATCTTGAGCGCGGGCAACGCCATATTCAGAGCTAGGCCCTGACAATTGAATCGTATCGTTACGCTCAGTAATCCAAGTATCACGAAGTCTTGGCAAACCTTTTTCCAGATTAATCACAATCTCAGGATCACTATAAGGACCTGAGGTGTCATAGACCGGCACTGGTGGATTAGGGATCATTTCCTCGCCAACGCGCGTTGCAAGCTGCTCGATCATGCGGATCGGCGCCTTAACGTCAGGGCGTGAACCTTGTAAATAGGTTTTGGTTGAAGCAGGGTAAGCGAACTTCTGACCAAAGTCTCGCTCTAAGCTTTTTAAGCTTGGAATTTCATGTTTGGTTTTTTCTTTGTTTGTACTCACGTCCATCTCCTTACAGTTGTAGATGGACGAAACCGGGTGTCGGTCTGATGTAACTTCCCACGCCAGCATTACCTGGATCGGGTTCTAGGGTTTTTCTCAGCGCCTCTGGCATATTCTGCTTTAGAGGGCACCCCTGTTTCATCCTTAAGTAAAGATTTAACCATGAAATGGGGTTTGGGTTCAGGACTCTCTAGAAGGGCCCTAAAAAGGCCTAAAAAAGGGATTTATTGCGCCGCAGGATGTAGTCAGCCGTGACAAAAGCTGCGTCACTCGTAAATTCGTCAGCCAGTATGCGGGCAGCAGCTTCGGCTAAGGAGATCTGAATAAAGCCACTGACTTCACCATCATGATTGCTTGGAACAAACTGATCAGCTAGCTCTAAGTCATAGATAAAGAGCTGCTCATCATGAAAGCCTCGCCCAGGAATAGGGCGACGCATATGGATGCGACCAATAGGTTCAACTTGATCGGCAATTTGCGGAGGTACTCCCGCTTCTTCCCAAAGCTCGCGTTTCGCACAAACCCAAGGCGTCTCATCAGCAGAAATACCACCAGCTGCCATATTGTCTAGCTTGCCTGGATCAGTCGACTTTGTTTCACTGCGTCTACCCAACCAAAGGAGGCCAGATTTGGTGTAGCCATTGATATGAGTTGCCATACTTCGAAATCCAAAAGTACGAAATGCGGCGCGCTCCAAACGAAAGCACTGGTGACCGTGTTGATCAAGCCAAGCAAAATCTTCATTACGCCATCCGGGAACATAGCCGCCTATACGCATTTTGTCAGCCAACAGAGAAAGGCTGGCAGAGAGCGCTTGAGGTCGACCCAATTGAATCGCTAAGCAGTCGTTTTTCATGGTGATGAGAGGGATAGATTCTGCTTTAAGCGAGTCTTGCAAGTATGGGATGAATTCTGGATTTAAGTGACCAATGACTTGCGGTTTCTCAAGGCCACGAGAAAGATGGATTGGCATGAAGTCAGCCGGAGCAGAACGCGCCGTATTCTGAAGCATTTCTTCTAAGGCAGCGAGCGAACTGGTTGATAGACTATTCATCGCTTCGAGTTTAAGGTAACTTGCCAGTTTTAGTATTTTTCTAGGTGTTTGGGACTTTGCATTAGCCTCCCCCATAACATAAAACTTGGCAGTGTAGATGAACATATTTTCATATGTAAACGCAACAGAACACTTAGTAGTATCTGCCAATAGTTTAAGCAAGTCAGCTCACTCTATACAAATCTAAGACTTAGGAAAACTTTTGCCAACTTATCCACATTGCCTGTGGATAAGTTTTGATTTTTTTGTGGTCCCG
The DNA here is from genome assembly GCF_018881635.1 of Polynucleobacter sp. UB-Piko-W3. Taxonomy (GTDB): domain Bacteria; phylum Pseudomonadota; class Gammaproteobacteria; order Burkholderiales; family Burkholderiaceae; genus Polynucleobacter. The sequence goes on along the minus strand of NZ_JACVPY010000002.1, from coordinate 677,844 downwards.
CCGACAGGAATCGAACCTGTATCCCACGCTTAGGAGGCATGTGCACTATCCATTGTGCTACGGCGAGTTTGAATCCAATATCAATCTGTGTTATGGAAAAATACTTTCTCAGAACTCCTTACCATCCACACAAAGCCCAAACTTGATTGGTGATAGCAACCATCATGTCAGGCGCAAAGTAAGCAGAAAAAATAAGCAGCAAGACAAAAAGAGTAAAGCTATAAAACACGCATTGCCATAAAGAAAATTTCATATTCATGCGTTGACTGTGCGACTGATAGCCCGTTCTTTAACCGGTAAGTTCACTAAAAAGGCAAAGACGCCCAGTGCAATCGCAATTTCCCAAACGATTAAATAGGATCCTGTGCGATCAAATAAATAGCCACCCAAAAATGCGCCACAGAAGCTACCCAGTTGATGAGAAAAGAACACTAGACCAGAAAGCATACTAAGGTATTTAACGCCAAAGATTTGCGCAACGATGGCGTTTGTCAGTGGCACAGTTGAAAGCCATAAGAGCCCCATCATTGCAGCAAATATATAGGTACTCGTTGGGCTTAAGGGGAGCAGTAGGAAGCCGATAATCGCGATGGATCGGGTCAAGTAAATACCAGAGAGTAAATAGCGCTTCGGAAAGCGTTGCCCTAAGACGCCAGCACCAAAGGTCCCAAAAACATTGAATAAACCAATTAAGGCTAGAGCAGTAGTCGCTACTGCAGGAGATGCAACTGCTGGATAAGTTGACGACAGATCTTTGAGATAGGGCGCAAGATGCACTGCAATGAAGACTACCTGGAAACCGCAAACAAAATAACCTAAGGTCAGCAAACGAAAGCTGGGATTGCCCATAGCTTCTTTGACGGCCTGCTTAATTGTTTGATCACCTAGATGATTGTTCTGAACAAAATTTTTCTCGCGTAACATGTATGCGGTTGGAATCATGAGGCTAGCCATCAGCGCTAACAATAAGAGCGCGTCTTGTGCACCGAAAGCGCTCAGTAAACCTTGCTCAGCAGGAATCATGAGGAACTGACCAAAAGAGCCTGCGGCTGCAGCAATACCCATCGCCCAAACCCGTTTATCGGCCGGAACATTTCGACCTAGGATTCCGTAGACCACGCTATAGGTGGTTGCTGTTTGTGCTAGACCAATCATCAAGCCACCAGCAACAGTGAAATTGACGATATCGGTAGAAACTGCCATCCCAGCCAAACCCAATGCATATAGGAGGCCACCAGCCACCATGATCTTGAATGCTCCGTAGCGATCAGCCAGTGCGCCTGTAATCGGCTGGAATACGCCCCAAGTCAGATTTTGCAGGGCAATGGTTAAGGCAAACGTTTCACGACCCCATTCATTGGCAGAGGTGATCGGTAAATTGAATAAACCAAAGCCATGACGAATTCCCATGGACATGGTGACCATGAAGCCTCCAAAAATGAGGACTTGTTTGATAGTCAATGATGGTTTGATAGTGCTCATGGCTTAAATGATTCCTTTGTCGCGCAACTCATGGATCGCTTTGTTATCAAGATTGAGGCGATCATGTAAGATTTCTTCGGTATGTTGGCCTAATGTCGGTGGTGCCATGCGAACTTCAGTCGGTGTTTTAGAAAGCTTCATTGGGCTGGCAACCAATTTCATATTGCCGACAGTAGGGTGCGGTACATTGAGTTGAACATTTCTGGAGATGACCTGCTCATTCTCGAATACTTCTTTGAAGTCATTGATAGGGCCGCAAGGAACATTTGCCTCTTCTAATAAAGCAATCCATTCCCCTTTAGTTTTCTTGCGAGTCATTTGCTCTAGCAGAGAAACTAGTTGCTTGCGGTGTTGAACACGCAAAGGATTATTGACATAAAGTGGGTTATCAGCCAAATGAGCCTCACCACCCACTGTTACAAATTGTCTGAACTGGCCATTATTACCAGCAGCCACAATCATCCAGCCATCCGATGTTGGAAAGGTTTGATAAGGGACGATGATAGGAGAGGTATTCCCCCAACGTTTAGGAACTTCGCCGGTAGTGAGATAGGCGCTCGATATATTGGCCATTACTGCAATCTGCGTATCAAGCAAAGACATATCGATGTATTGACCTTCACCGGTGTGATCACGGTGGATGATGGCTGCCAGAATTGCCGAGGAGGCATACATACCAGTAAAAATATCGGCAATGGCAACACCCGATTTTTGGGGGCTAGCCCCTTCAAAATCATCAGCCTCACCGGTAACGCTCATAAAACCACCCATACCCTGAATAATGAAGTCGTAACCAGGGCGATGTGCGTAAGGACCAGTTTGACCAAAACCTGTAATCGAGCAATAGACAAGATCAGGCTTTACCCTCTTAAGACTCTCATAATCAAGTCCGTATTTAGCTAAATCACCAACCTTATAGTTTTCAATCACCACATCCGACTCTGCTGCAAGCTTGCGAATGATGTCCTGACCCTCAGGTTTTGAAATATCGATCGTGATAGAGCGCTTGTTTCGATTGATGCAAATAAAGTAGGCAGATTCCGCAGTTTCCTGACCATCGGCATCTTTAGCGAAAGGAGGGCCCCAATGGCGGGTGTCATCCCCAGAGCCAGGACGCTCAACTTTAATCACGTCAGCACCCAGATCTGCTAGGTTTTGGGCGCACCAAGGGCCTGCTAGCACCCGGCTAAGGTCTAAAACACGAATATGACTTAAGGCTCCCATGCCCTGATTTTGGCATGGATGACAGGGGAATTCTGGAAAAGTTCCGCTTTGAGCTCAGACATGGCTACAATTTGCGCGCATGGCTACCCGTAAAACTTCCGAATACAGCGAATCATCGATTCAGGTCCTAAAAGGCTTAGAACCAGTCCGTCAGCGGCCTGGAATGTACACCCGAACCGACAATCCCTTACATATTATCCAAGAGGTCTTGGATAATGCCTCGGATGAGGCATTGGGTGGATTTGGTAAGCAAATCATTGTCACTATGCATACCGATGGCAGCGTCAGCGTGGAAGATGATGGTCGAGGTATTCCAGTAGGAATGCATCCTACTGAAAAACTCCCCGTAGTTGAAATCGTATTTACCCAATTGCACGCTGGCGGCAAATTTGAAAAAGGTTCTGGTGGTGCATACGCATTCTCTGGAGGTTTGCATGGTGTTGGTGTTTCTGTCACCAACGCGTTATCCAAAAGATTAGAGGTAACCGTTTGGCGTGATGGGCAGATTTCTACTTTGACTTTTGCAGATGGCAGAGTCATTGAGAAACTCAAAACAAAGACAGCATCCAAAGAAGATAAATCCCATGGCACGCGTGTCCGTGCGTGGCCTGATGGCAAGTATTTTGATAGCTCAGCCATCCCAATGGCTGACCTGATTCGCCTTTTACGCTCTAAGGCAGTTCTATTGCCTGGCGTGAAAGTGACTCTCATACAAGAAAAATCGGGTGAGACTCAAACTTGGCAATATTCCCAAGGTTTGCGTGGCTACCTAAATGAAGCTATTGCACAAGCTGGACATGGGCCAGAAGTGATTCCTCCGTTCGAAGGCGAGCAATATGCTACAGGCACAGGGGAAGAGGATTCATTTGCTGAAGGTGAGGGCGCTGCTTGGGTGGTTTGCTGGACCGAAGATGGCGCACCTGTTCGCGAGAGCTATGTGAATCTCATTCCAACGCCTGCTGGCGGAACACATGAGAGCGGCTTGCGTGAAGGTCTCTTTAATGCTGTCAAAGGTTTTATTGAAATGCATGCCTTGCAACCAAAAGGTGTCAAGCTGATGCCTGAGGATGTTTTTGCCCGCGCCTCTTTTATTTTGTCTGCCAAAGTATTGGATCCGCAGTTTCAAGGGCAAATTAAAGAGCGTCTAAATTCTCGCGATGCAGTCAGACTGGTGTCAGGCTATGCAAAGTCTGCTTTAGAGCTTTGGCTTAACCAGCACGTAGATTATGGTCGCAAACTCGCTGACTTAGTCATCAAGCAAGCTCAAGCTAGAACTAGAGCTGGTCAAAAGGTAGAGAAGAAAAAATCTTCCGGCGTTGCAGTGCTCCCAGGAAAACTGACTGACTGCGAGAGTCAAGACATCTCCATGAATGAAATCTTCCTCGTGGAAGGTGATTCAGCGGGTGGTTCAGCCAAAATGGGTCGTAATAAAGAATATCAAGCCATCTTGCCTCTACGCGGTAAGGTTCTCAATACTTGGGAAGCAGAGCGTGATCGCTTATTTGCTAACAATGAGGTGCACGATATTGCTGTAGCCATTGGCGTAGATCCCCATGGTCTGAATGATGATCCCGATCTATCAAACCTTCGTTACGGCAAGGTTTGTATTCTGTCAGATGCGGACGTCGATGGAGCTCATATTCAGGTGCTTTTGTTAACTTTGTTCTACAAGCATTTCCCCAAGCTAATTGATTTGGGCCATGTGCATATTTCTAGGCCGCCATTGTTTAGGGTTGATGCGCCAGCACGCGGTAAGAAGCCAGCACAAAAAATTTATGCGCTTGATGCTAGTGAGCTGCAAGCAATTGAAGATAAATTGCGCAAAGATGGTGTTAAAGAATCTGCCTGGCAAATCTCTCGCTTCAAAGGCTTGGGAGAAATGAGTGCTGAGCAATTATGGGATACCACCCTAAATCCAGATACTCGTCGTTTATTGCCAGTCACCTTAGGTTCTTGGACCGAAGATGAAACTTTTAAAACTATGGATATGCTGATGGGCAAATCTGAATCAGGAGCAAGACGCGATTGGTTGGAAGAGCGCGGCAATGAAGTTGAGGCGGATATTTAATGGCAACGAAAAAAACTCCAGCTAAGAAGTCTGCAGTTCAGCAGGCCGATCTATTTTCTGATTCTATTGAGGTGGAGGAGTCTCCTAAGATGAAAACTACTTCAAAGAAACCTCAGGGCCCAAATGATCCACATGATCCAAAGACAATAGATCTCAATGAGGATAGCAAAGATAGCTTGACCTTAGCGGTTTACGCTGAGCGGGCTTATCTTGACTACGCGATTAGCGTAGTGAAAGGCCGTGCTTTACCAGAGGTATCGGATGGTCAGAAGCCAGTACAACGCCGTATTTTGTTCTCCATGAGCGAAATGGGTTTGCGTGCGGATGCTAAGCCAGTCAAGAGTGCCCGGGTGGTGGGTGATGTGCTCGGTAAGTTCCATCCTCATGGCGATCAATCTGCTTATGACGCATTAGTGCGTTTGGCGCAAAGCTTTTCATTACGTTATCCCTTAATTGATGGTCAAGGCAACTTTGGCTCACGCGATGGTGATGGCGCAGCTGCCATGCGTTATACCGAAGCCCGTTTAACCAAGATTGCAGGCTTGTTATTAAGTGAAATTGATGAAGGTACGGTTGATTTCGCACCCAACTATGACGGCTCATTTCAGGAACCTAAGCTATTACCAGCACGCCTGCCATTTGTTCTTCTCAATGGTGCATCGGGCATTGCCGTTGGTATGGCAACAGAAATTCCTTCTCATAATCTGCGTGAAGTTGCGAGTGCTGCCATTGCTTTGATGAAGTCGCCAAAGCTATCTACCACTGATTTACTAGGAATCATGCCGGGCCCTGATTATCCGGGCGGCGGACAAATTATTTCTTCAACAGCAGAGATTGCCCAAATTTATGAGACTGGCCGCGGCAGCATTAAGGTGCGCGCTCGCTGGTCAGTTGAAGAATTAGCCCGCGGTCAGTGGCAAATCGTTGTGAATGAATTACCGCCAGCTACTTCTTCTCAGCGCGTACTCCAAGAGATTGAAGAGATCACCAATCCAAAGGTGAGGGTTGGTAAAAAGACCCTAACTCCTGAGCAAAATAATCTGAAGTCCACCATTCTGAATGTATTGGATGGTGTTCGTGATGAATCGAGTAAAGATGCCGCAGTACGCTTGGTGTTTGAGCCCAAGAGCAAAAATATTGACGTTAATGAGTTTGTAAATCTTTTATTGGCTCATACCTCGCTGGAATCTAATGCGCCGACGAACTTGGTGATGATTGGTAATGATGGTCGTCCACGTCAAAAAGGACTCAAAGAAATTCTGTCCGAGTGGGTTGAATTCAGGGTTGCCACAGTCACTCGCCGCACCCAGTACCGCTTGGGTAAAGTGAAAGATCGCATGCATATATTGGAAGGGCGCTTAACCGTTCTTCTCAATATTGATAAGGTCATTAAGATTATTCGCAATAGTGATGAACCTAAGGCTGATTTGATTAAAGAATTCAAGTTATCCGATCGCCAGGCTGAAGATATTCTCGATATTCGTTTGCGTCAGTTAGCTCGTCTTGAAGGCATCAAGATTGAACAAGAGCTCAAAGAGCTCAAAGCTGAGCGCGATGATTTAGACGGCTTGCTACAAAGCGATTCCACTCTACGTAAGCGCATCATCAAAGAAATCGAATCCGATATCAAGGATTTTGGGGATGATCGTCGCACCTTAATTCAGGAAGACAAGCGTGCGATTGCAGAAACCAAAGTCATTGATGAACCAGTGACAGTCATCGTCTCCCAAAAAGGTTGGGTGCGTGTTCGTCAAGGTCATGAACATGATCCCACCCAATTTAGCTTTAAAGCGGGTGATGGCATGTATGACACCTTTGAGGTTCGTACTGTTGATGTGATGCAGGGCTTTGGTAGCGATGGACGAGTCTACACAGTGCCCGTCAGTGAATTGCCAGGAGCGCGTGGCGATGGTTCTCCATTAACCAGCTTTGTTAATTTGGCTGCTGGCTCACAAATGGTTGCTTACTACGCCGGTCAGCAAGATGATTTAGTGCTGCTGTCTACTAAAGCAGGTTATGGCTTTTTGGCTAACGTAGCAGATATGAGTACTCGCAATAAAGCGGGTAAATCTTTTGTCAGCATTGATGCCAAATTGATTGGTGATGCGCCCCTAGGCGCAGTTAAAGTTCAGACTGGTATGAAGCAAGTAGCTTGTTTATCGCAAGCGTCTAAATTACTGGTTTTCCCATTGGATGAACTTAAACGGCTACCCACTGGCGGTAAGGGTGTCATCCTGATGGGCTTAGACGATAAAGAATTCTTAGCATCTGCAATTGCTGTTGGATCAGATGGCGCAACTTATGCTGGTGCTGGTCGTGCTGGAAAGCCAACAGAGCTCAATCTGGATGCGAAGACACTCAAATCATTTGCTGGCAACCGCGCACGCAAAGGGCACTTTGTTGAACCACGTCTGAAAGACGGCAAGCTTAAGGCGAACTGAGCAAACTAGAGCGCTTAGTTTTTCTTTGGAATGCTAATTCCGTACCTCACGGCAATCACCTCTGCCAGAATCGACACTGCAATTTCTGGTGGAGTGAGCGCCCCGATATATAAGCCCACTGGGCCATGGAGTTTGTCTACCTGCTCTTGACTCAGATCAAACTCCAAGAGACGCTCTTTCCGTTTTTGAGTGTTCTTGCGACTACCTAATGCACCCACATAAAAAGCAGGGGACTTTAATGCCTCCATCAAGGCCATATCATCTAGCTTGGGATCATGAGTCAGCGCTACGACAGCAGTATGGGGGTCAACTCCAATTTCAAGCAATACATCATCGGGCATGCCCTTAAAGAAAATAATATCGTCACGATTTAAGCCTTCTGCGTATTCCTCACGCGGATCAATCACAATCACTTCAAAATCAGATGCTAGTGCAAAGTCTGCTGTGTAGAGCGATAGCTGACCCGCACCGATGATGACCATGCGCCAACGTGGTCCATAAGTAGTTTGCATTTCTTTGTCATTGCAAAGAAACTCATCATGACGAGAACCGGCACTTAGTGTGGATATGCCGGTACCGATGTTGACGGTACGCCGGGTGATTTGATGCGAAGAAATTTGCTCAAGCAGTTTTTCTAGTGTTGCCAGCTCAGGTTTGGGCTCAACGAGCAGTCGCAGAGTTCCGCCACAAGGAAGACCAAAGCGTGCCGCTTCTTGTTGACTTACTCCATAGACCACCATTTCAGGAGTGGCTCTAGTCAGAATTTCTGTTTGTACGCGACGAATTAGGTCATCTTCGACACAGCCACCCGATACAGAGCCAGCTACTTGACCATCATCACGAATGGCAAGCCAAGAACCAACTGGCCTTGGGGCAGACCCCCAGGTTTGAACAACCGTAGCAATAGCCACAGAATGACCAGCTTTCAGCCAATTGACAGCAGAGCAAAGGACGCTTAAATCGGTACTATTCATGCAGTGAGTGATCTTTATTGTTTATTTTTCTAGTTTCCTATTTATTATCACCCTAATGACATCTTTCGGCGAGCAACTTGGTTCAGCAAATCTTCGCTTGGCAGTGCTTTTGCTAGCTGCGGGCGAGGGCAGTCGTCTGGGTTCAATTCCTAAGGCGCTTCTGCATAAAGAGGGCAAAAGCCTTTTAAGTCATTTTTGCCTGGCGCTTAAGGCATCCTCACCAATTGAATTTATCGTTGTGACTGGCTTTCATGAACAAGAGATTGAGGCAGAGTTAAAACAGCTCCGACGAAATCATGATTTACCAATTCAATCAGTACGCAACCCTCATCCAGAACGAGGGCAAGCATCTTCAGTGCGTTTAGGACTTGAGGCTTTAAAGAGCGATTACGATGCGCTCTTAGTTGCTCTATGCGATCAACCTCTCGTGGGCGCTATGGAGATTGATGCATTGCTGAAGCAATTTGAGCAGCGGGATCAGTCCACAGAAATGGTATTGCCCATGGTGGGAGAGCAACGAGGTAACCCAGTCGTATTCTCATATAAAGTCATTGCAGATATTTTGGCAATACCCAAAATGGTCTGTAGACCTTACATGGATCACCATCCAGAGTTAGTGCAGATTTTTGCCACAGACAATTCAGCATATATTGCAGACGTTGATACCGAAGCTGACCTGTCTGAATTTAATTTAAAGCGCTTTTAAATCTCGGCGATTAATTCAATTTCAACGCAAGCGCCCAAGGGAATTTGTGCCACACCAAATGCACTGCGGGCGTGCTTGCCTTCATCGCCAAAGACTTCAGCAAGTAACTCTGAGCAGCCATTCATAACCAAATGTTGTTCGGTGTATTGATCGGTAGAATTGACCAATCCCATGACTTTGACGATGGACTTGATGCGATCTAGTGATCCCAAATGATTTTGTAATGTGGCGATGAGGTCAATCGCTACTGATCTTGCGGCAGCCTTACCAGCATCGGTATTCATGTCTTCACCCAATTTTCCGACCCAAGGTTTGCCATCTTTCTTGGCGATATGGCCTGATAGAAAAACCGTATTGCCAGTAGTTCTGGCCATCACGTAAGCCGCTGCAGGCGGGCCAGCCGTGGGAAGCTCAATCCCTAGAGATTTCAGGCGATCAAGATAGGGTTTATTCATGATGAAGAGTCCGTATTAGGTAGATGATGAATCTTACTGGTAAGCGCTTTGGCCCCATCTTCTTTGCGAGATTTTTAAGGATTTTGGGGGCTTCAATCTGTCAAATAGCGCTTCTAGAGGCATCAGTCCGCTATAATGTGTCCACTCGAATTAAATCAAACTCATTAAAACTGATTTCTATGAAAAAAAGAACAAATCTTCCTCGATTGCTACTGGCTACTGGTTTAGTGCTCGCTGGTTTTGCTGCCCAAGCCAATGAAGTGAAGGGGAATGCGACTGCTGCAAATGCCAAAGTATGGCTTTGCGTTGGCTGTCACTCTATACCTGAATACCGCGCTGATTACCCATTGGTCTATAAAGTGCCCATGATCGGCGGTCAAAATGCAGCCTATATTGCAAGTGCATTAGCGGCCTACAAGAAGGGCGAAAGAAAGCATCCAACCATGCGTGCTATTGCTGGCAGCCTTTCTGATCAAGATATGGCCGACCTTGGCGAATACTATGCTGCGCAAACAGCCAGCTCACCTAAAAACCCATTGAAGTGATAGAGATACGTTTATGAAATTTGCACTAATTACCGCAGTTTTGTTTTCCAGTATTGGCCTAGTGAATGTTGCTAGTGCTGCTAGCGTAGATAAGGGTCAGGCCTTGGTAGAGAAGGGCAATTGTGTTTCTTGCCATGGCGCTGGACTCAATGCACCCATCCTGCCAATCTATCCAAAACTGGCAGGTCAATACCCTGACTATCTTTACTATGTGCTAAAGGCATACAAAGTAGGGGGTAGCAATCCACAATATGGTCGTAACAACGCCATCATGGGAGCACTAGTTCAGGGATACTCTGATGCGGATATGCAAGACATTGCTGCGTACATTGCCTCCTTACCTGGAAACTTTGTTATTAGAAAGTAAGCTTTTTTTCTTAAATAAAGTAATGGCTTAGAGCAGCAATCTAAGCCATTCTTATTTATAGGCTTTTAATACTATCTTAAGGCTTCTAAGCCGTTTGCGAAGTGTTTTCGCATCGCAGATTCAGCTGCCAACTCATCCCGTTTAAGAATTGCCCTCAGAATCTCACGATGCTCAATGAGGGAGTTTTGAAGTCTTCCCGTGCTCGTTAGGGAGTCTTTTCTGTGTAATTTCAACACCTTTCTTAAATCATCAATCACACCATTCATCCAACGATTACCAGCAATTTGCTGGATTAGCTCATGAAATTTGCTATTGATTTCAAAGAATTGCTCAATATCTCGGTCTGCGGCAGCGGTTTCTAGACGATGATGCAAGTGATCTAAGAGATTTAACTCCTCTTCTGTAGCTTTAACGGCTGTTTCTTTCGCTGCTTGCCCCTCTAAAAGTGATAAAACAGTGAAAATTTGCACTAAATCACCCCGATTGACCTCTGTTACGTAGGCGCCGCGGCGCATTTTCATTGTCACTAGCCCCTCAGATGCCAATGCCTTGATCGCTTCTCGCATGGGTGTTCGGCTGATCCCAAATTGTTCTGCTAATGATTGCTCATCTAGCCAGCTGCCAGGGGCTAATTGTTTGGCAAATATCTGATCACGAAGCCTGTCGGCTACGTCCTCATATAGAGGCCTATTGTTCAGTTTTGTATTCATAATTATGTATACATATTAACTAGACAAATCCTAAATTGTCAAGCAGAATTAGTAGATTAGATGCAATGCAACAAATTGACTAGGAGCACCTTGTGAGTTCAGAAAAAAGACGGTCTTCAGGTAGTGCATGGCCAGCAGTTCCAGAGTCCAATTTGGATGACTGGAAAACGTCTGCCCAGAAGTCAGCGCCAAACGGCGATCTTGAAAAACTCGGATGGAACACTCCAGATGGCATTCATATTAAGGCCCTCTATACCGCTGCAGATACACAAGGCCTTAATTACACCGATACCTTGCCAGGTTTCGAACCTTATATACGAGGTCCTCAAGCAACGATGTACTCGGTACGTCCATGGACAATTCGTCAATACGCCGGTTTTTCAACTGCCCAAGAATCCAATGCGTTTTATCGCAAAGCTTTAGCTGCTGGTGGTCAAGGCGTATCCGTTGCATTTGACCTTGCTACACACCGTGGCTATGACTCAGACCATCCACGGGTTACTGGTGATGTTGGTAAAGCCGGTGTTGCGATTGATTCTGTAGAAGATATGAAGATTTTGTTTGATGGTATTCCATTGGACAAAGTTTCTGTTTCCATGACCATGAATGGTGCTGTATTGCCTGTACTGGCTGGATATATCGTGGCAGGTGAAGAGCAAGGCGTTAAACAAGAGCAATTATCTGGAACGATTCAGAACGACATTCTGAAAGAGTTCATGGTACGCAATACCTATATCTATCCACCAGAGCCCTCAATGCGCATTATTGGTGACATTATTGAATACACCGCTAAGCACATGCCTAAATTTAACTCGATATCGATCTCGGGTTATCACATGCAAGAAGCGGGCGCTAATCAAGTTCTGGAATTAGCCTTTACATTGGCCGACGGTAAAGAGTATGTCAAAACAGCGCTTGCCAAAGGATTGGATGTGGATGGCTTTGCAGGTCGCTTGTCATTCTTTTTTGCTATTGGTATGAACTTCTACTTAGAAGTTGCTAAGTTACGTGCTGCAAGATTATTGTGGTGGCGCATCATGAAGTCGTTTGAGCCAAAAAATCCAAAGTCCTTGATGTTGCGCACCCATTGCCAAACATCGGGCTGGTCATTGACTGAGCAAGACCCCTATAACAATGTCGTGAGAACAACTGTTGAAGCAATGGCTGCCGTATTTGGTGGTACTCAGTCCTTACATACCAACTCCTTTGATGAGGCGATTGCATTGCCTTCAGAGTTTTCAAGTCGGATTGCAAGAAACACGCAATTAATTCTTCAGGAAGAAACCCATATCACTAGCGTGATTGATCCTTGGGCTGGTTCTTACATGATGGAGAACCTCACACAAGAGATGGCGGATAAGGCCTGGGAAATTATTCAAGAAGTTGATGCTATGGGTGGCATGACTAAGGCGGTTGAAAGTGGTTGGGCCAAATTGAAGATTGAAGCTTCTGCTGCTGAAAAGCAGGCCAAGATAGATTCAGGCGCCGATGTGATTGTTGGTGTCAATAAATATAAACTCGATAAAGAAGATCTTGTTGACGTCTTAATGATCGATAACAATCGCGTTCGTGAGGGTCAAGTTGCGCTCTTAAATCAAATCAAAGCAAAGCGTGATAGCAAGAAAGTATTAGCCGCACTAGAAGCATTAACAAAAGCTGCTGATGACAACACCGGAAACTTATTGGAATTGGCGGTTAATGCCATTCGTTTACGTGCCACGGTTGGTGAAGTGTCTGATGCATTGGAGAAAGTTTACGGGCGCCATCGCGCCGATACTCAAAAGGTGACCGGAGTGTATGCAGCTGCCTATGACTCAGCCGAGGGCTGGGAAAAACTCAAAGTAGAAATCGCTGACTTTGCCAAAGATTTTGGTCGTCGCCCGCGGGTGATGATTGCCAAGCTGGGTCAAGACGGACATGACCGCGGTGCTAAGGTAGTCGCTACTGCCTATGCGGACCTGGGATTTGATGTGGATATCGGCCCGCTGTTTCAAACGCCTGAAGAGTGCGCGCGTCAGGCTATTGAGAACGATGTTCATGCCTTAGGTGTCTCTACCTTAGCTGCAGGTCATAAGACCTTAGTGCCTGCCATCATTGCAGAGCTTAAAAAACAAGGCTCGGACGACATTATCGTCTTTGTGGGCGGCGTGATCCCAAGACAAGACTATGAGTTTCTCTACGAGGCCGGTGTGAAGGGTATTTATGGCCCAGGTACACCCATTCCGGCTTCCGCTAAGGATGTGCTGGAGCAAATTCGTAAATCGGTAAAACCAGCTTAACTCAGGTCCCATTAAATGCTTGAATCTGCTGATCAGATCTTAGTGAGCGATCTCACTGGCGCACCATCGCTGAAGCAGCGACGCGCTCTAGCAAAGATCATTACTTTGCTTGAATCTACTCGCTTAGATCACCGCAAGCGTGCAGATGATGTACTCAACACCCTGTTACCCAAGACTGGGAACTCATTTCGCTTGGGTATCTCTGGGGTCCCAGGCGTTGGCAAGTCCACACTGATCGAAGCCCTTGGTCTTTACCTGATTGAAAAAGGTCACCGGGTTGCCGTGTTGGCCATTGATCCATCTTCAAGCCTGTCTGGCGGATCTATCCTAGGTGATAAAACCCGCATGGAGCGTCTCTCAGTTTTGGAAGATGCTTTTATTAGACCCAGCCCATCTTCTGGAACGCTGGGTGGTGTTGCAGAGAAGACTCGCGAAGCCATGCTGGTTGCAGAGGCGGCTGGTTTTGATGTCATCATCGTTGAGACAGTAGGTGTTGGTCAAAGTGAAATTGCAGTTGCTGGTATGACTGATATGTTCTTACTGATGCAGTTACCCAATGCTGGAGATGACCTGCAAGCCATCAAAAAAGGCGTCATGGAAATCGCAGATCTGATTGCCATTAATAAAGTCGATATTGATCCCGATGCAGCGATGCGTGCGCAATTATTCATTACGAGTTCTTTGCGTTTGCTCGGCTTTCAGGGAAACCCAGATCACGCCTCGCATCAGCAGGAGTTTTGGCATCCCACCGTCATTACCTTGAGTGCGCTTGAGGGCAAGGGTGTGCCTGAGCTATGGGACAAAGTGACTCATTTTGAAAAGTTGCAAAAGGCTAACGGCAAATTTGAGAGTCGTCGCAAACAACAAGCAGGTGCATGGATGTGGGATCGCATTGATGCAGGATTAAAGAACGCATTTCGGAACAACTCGCAAGTTCAAGAGCTCTTACCAATCTTGATTGCACAGGTAAATCAAGGAACTATGGCAGCTTCAGTGGCGGCAAGACGCCTCCTGGAATCCATGGGCCATGAATTTTTCTAAGGAGCAGCACATGAAGGAAATCATTCAACAGCTCGAAGCCAAACGTGAGCTTGCCCGATTAGGTGGCGGGCAAAAGCGTATTGCCGCTCAGCATGCAAAGGGCAAACTCACTGCCCGAGAGCGTATTGAACTCCTACTTGATGCGGGCACTTTTGAAGAGTGGGATATGTTTGTTGAACATCGCTGTCACGATTTTGGAATGGCCGATCAAACGGTTCCGGGTGATGGTGTAGTGACCGGTTACGGCATGATTAATGGTCGTCTCGTGTTTGTATTTTCTCAAGACTTCACAGTATTAGGTGGATCTTTGTCAGAAGCCCATGCAGAAAAGATTTGCAAGATTATGGATCAAGCTCTCAAGGTGGGTGCTCCCGTGATTGGTCTAAATGACTCTGGCGGTGCACGCATTCAAGAAGGAGTTGCTTCTTTGGGCGGCTATGCTGAGATTTTCCAACGCAATGTAACCGCCTCTGGTGTAATTCCGCAGATTTCTTTGATCATGGGTCCGTGCGCAGGTGGTGCCGTGTATTCGCCAGCGCTAACTGATTTCATTTTCATGGTTAAAGATAGCTCCTATATGTTCGTTACCGGCCCAGAAGTGGTCAAGACGGTAACACATGAGGATGTCACCTCAGAGGAATTGGGTGGAGCAGTTACGCACTCCACCGTTTCCGGTGTTTGTGATTTGGCATTTGATAACGATGTTGATGCGATCATGATGCTACGGCGTTTCTTTAACTATTTACCACTATCGAACCGCGAAAAGCCGCCACTCATTAAAGGCGCTAATCGAACTGAAGAGCCTGATTTTTCATTAGATACACTCGTCCCATCCAATCCAAATCAACCTTATGACATGAAGGAGTTGATTGCAAAGATTGTGGATGACGGGGAGTTCTTTGAGCTTCAACCTGATTACGCCAAAAATATTGTGATTGGCTTTGGGCGTATGGAAGGCCGTTCTATTGGTATCGTCGCCAATCAGCCCTTGGTCTTGGCTGGTTGCTTAGATATTAAGGCCTCTATCAAGGCTGCGCGTTTTGTGCGCTTTTGCGATGCCTTTAATATTCCTGTGGTGACTTTGGTTGATGTTCCAGGATTTATGCCAGGAACCGCTCAAGAGTATGGTGGCATTATCAAACACGGCGCTAAATTGCTTTATGCCTACGCAGATTGCACTGTACCTAAAGTGACCTTGATTACCCGTAAAGCCTACGGTGGCGCCTATGACGTGATGGCATCTAAACATTTACGGGGTGATGTGAACTTCGCATGGCCATCTGCAGAGATTGCGGTAATGGGGCCAAAAGGTGCTGTAGAAATTATCTTCCGCGAAGAAAAATCGGATCCAGAAAAAATTGCAGCCCGTGAAGCTGAGTACAAGGCTAAGTTTGCAAATCCATTTGTGGCAGGACGTCGTGGCTATATAGATGATGTGATTCTGCCCCACGAAACCCGCAAGCGCATCGCTCGTTCATTAGCGATGTTGAAAGATAAAGAGTTAAAAAATCCTGCGCGTAAACACGGCAATATTCCCCTGTAAAGGCGCGACAAATCATGACTACAAAAATGTTTACGAAAATACTCATTGCCAACCGCGGTGAGATCGCATGCCGTGTAATGAGTACTGCCAAGAAGATGGGCATTAAGACGGTTGCTGTTTACTCAGAGGCTGATCAGGAAGCGCGACACGTGCAATTAGCAGATGAGGCTGTTTGCATTGGGCCTGCACCCTCTAGGGAATCATATTTGGTGATCGATCGGATCATTCAAGCTTGTAAAGATACTGGTGCACAAGCAGTTCACCCCGGCTATGGCTTTTTATCTGAGAACGAGCAGTTTGCCAAACGTTGTGAAGAAGAGGGGATCATCTTTATTGGCCCAAAATACCAATCGATTGCGGCCATGGGAGACAAAATTGCCTCTAAGAAGTTGGCTATAGAGGCTAAGGTCAATACGATCCCTGGCCACAATGAGGCGATTGCAACTAGCGACGAAGCGGTCAAGATTGCACAAGGTATTGGCTATCCCGTCATGATTAAAGCTTCGGCAGGCGGTGGTGGTAAAGGTTTGCGTGTGGCATTTAATGACAAAGAAACTTCCGAGGGTTTTGCTGCTTGCAAAACTGAGGCGATGAGTAGTTTTGGAGACGATCGTATTTTTATTGAGAAGTTTGTTGAAGGTCCACGCCATATTGAAATTCAGATCTTGGGCGATTCTCATGGCAATGTGGTGTATTTGAATGAGCGCGATTGCTCGATTCAACGTCGTCATCAGAAAGTGATTGAAGAAGCGCCTTCCCCATTTATCGATCCTGAAACTCGTAAGGCAATGGGCAAACAAGCAGTTGCCTTGGCTAAAGCGGTCAATTATCAGTCTGCCGGCACAGTGGAATTTGTAGTTGGAAAAGACAAGTCTTTTTACTTCCTGGAGATGAATACCCGTTTACAGGTTGAGCATCCAGTAACTGAATCGATTACGGGTCTTGACCTCGTTGAGCAGATGATTCGTGTTGCCGCTGGGGAAAAGCTGGCTTTTAAGCAAGAAGATGTGAAATTAGATGGCTGGTCAATGGAGTGTCGTATTAATGCAGACGATCCATTCCGCAACTTTTTACCGTCTACTGGCCGCCTAGTGAAATATCGACCACCAGAGTCAGTCAACGGTGTAAGAGTAGATACGGGCGTGTACGAGGGCGGCGAAATCCCAATGTATTACGACTCGATGATTGCAAAGTTAATTGTTCACGGCAAGGATCGGGCAGAAGCGATTGAGAAAATGCGTTCGGCTCTAAATGACTTTGTGATTCGGGGCATTCATTCAAATATTCCTTTTCAGGCAGCCTTATTGCAGCACCCCCGTTTTGTGAGTGGAGATTTCACTACTGGGTTTATTGCACAGGAGTATCCAGAGGGATTTAAAAAGGACTCCGTCCAACCGGTTGACCCAAAGCGCTTAGCTGCATTGGCTGCATTTATGCGCTATCGCTATCTAGAGCACATCAAAATGATTGATGGTCAGTTGCCCGGTCATGAAATGATCATTGCAAAGAAGTTTGTTGTGGTCACTGGTAAAAAATCAGGGTCCATGCATGATCCTGTTGAAGTTCCTATTCGTGTTGAGCTAAAAGATGGCATCTATTCGGTGTATATCGATGAGCCTGATGGTGTCAGTCGCTATGACATAGTGAGTCATTGGCGTCCGGGGCAAATTTGCCTTCATGCCACCATGAATGGCACCCACAAAGTGACTGCACAGGTTGAACGACGGGGTGTGCGACATCTGCTAACTCTCGACGGCACTCACTTTGAGTGCATGGTGCTAAGCCCCCTTGGTGCTGAGTTACAGAGGCGTATGCCAGTGAAGTTGCCGCCTGATACCTCCAAATTAGTGATGTCACCGATGCCTGGTCTCTTGACAAAGATAGCCATTAAGGTTGGTGACGCTGTAACGGCCGGACAAAAACTCGCATCCATCGAAGCCATGAAAATGGAAAATACGATTTCTGCGTTACAAGACGGTGTCGTCTCAGAGATATGCGCTAAAGAAGGTGATAGCTTGGCGGTTGATCAGCTCATCATTCGCTTTGAATAAGGAGTAGTTATGTCAGCTAAGCCGTTCAAAATTTTGGGCATTCAGCAAATCGCTATTGGTGGAGAAAGTAAAGATAGCCTCAAGAAGTTGTGGGTTGATATGCTCGGCTTTAACTATAAAAGCACCTTTGTTTCTGAGCGTGAAAACGTGGATGAAGACATTTGTTCGATTGGCAAAGGCGCTCATGAAATTGAGGTAGATCTGATGCAGCCCTTTGATATTGAAAAGAAGCCTGCAGTGCATCAAACTCCTTTAAATCACATCGGTTTATGGGTGGATGATCTGCCTAAAGCAGTTGAGTGGTTATCCGCGAATGGGCTACGGTTTGCTCCTGGTGGAATCCGTAAAGGTGCAGCAGGATATGACATCACTTTTATTCATCCCAAAGGGAATGATGAGTTCCCCATAAGTGGAGAGGGAGTCTTACTTGAACTTGTTCAAGCTCCCCCCGAAGTAATAGCAGAATTGGGTTCATAATTCGACTTTCCAAGCAAACTAAAAAAGAGTTCAAATTGACGCGCATATTAGCCATCGACACCTCAACAGCTTGGTGTTCGGTGGCTTTATCTTTAGGTGATGAAACACCCATTCTCCGACATGAGTTAGCGTCGGCTGGCGCTAGCCAACTAGTTTTACCTTGGGTAAAAGCTCTTCTACAGCAAGCAAACATGAAGTTAAATGAGCTTGATGCGATTGCTGTTGGCATTGGTCCTGGAGCTTTTACAGGCGTCCGGCTTGGTGTTGCTGCAGCTCAAGGCCTTGGAGTTTCATGCGATCTGCCCATTGTGCCGGTTACTAGTGTGGATGCCATTGCAGCTCAATTATCGAAAAGACATGACTTTGAGAAGATTAAGCCAAGAAACTTTACCATTGCCATCGATGCGCGTATGGATGAAATCTACTGGGCCAAATACGAGACCGCTATTCAGAAACAGCATCTACCAAAACGTATTGGCGATATTCATTTATCAAAACCGGAAGAATTAGATCTCACTGATGTATCTTTTTTAGCAGGTAATGCCATTAAAGCCTACGGCGATCGATTATTTTCTAAAGCAAAGATGACACTGCCCTCTAATGCTCTTGATATCGAAATTCACTTAAGCGCCTTAGGCATCCTAGACTTTGCAAAGCAAGCGCTCAAAGAGGGGCGGGAAATTAATGTGCGAGAACTCGAGCCACTGTATGTGCGTGACAAAGTAGCATTAACCACACAAGAGCGCCTGGAGTTGTTGAAGTAATGTCTGAGAGTATTGCTGAACTTTCTTTTTTGCCGATGCAGGCTGCAGATTTGGATGCTGTTCTAGCAATTGAAGCGGTGTCGCATCTTCACCCTTGGACCAAAGGCAACTTCACAGACTCTCTAGCCGCAGGCCACTGGGCCTATTGCATTCGCCCACAAGTAGATCAAGTCGTCAAAGGCTCGTATTTAGATCCAGACATCTTATGGGCCTATTGCATCCTCTTTCCTGCTGTGGATGAATTGCATTT
Organism: Polynucleobacter sp. UB-Piko-W3; assembly: GCF_018881635.1. Classification (GTDB taxonomy): domain Bacteria; phylum Pseudomonadota; class Gammaproteobacteria; order Burkholderiales; family Burkholderiaceae; genus Polynucleobacter. The sequence goes on along the minus strand of NZ_JACVPY010000002.1, from coordinate 658,467 downwards.
GCTCAACATCACGGTTTCACCAAAATTACGCCAGCTCGGATTAGCCACCAGAATAATGGCGGCAATTGAAGGTGTTGCAGCCCAACAAAAGATGCCTAGAATGATTCTTGAAGTCAGGCCATCAAATGCAGCTGCAGTCGCCCTGTACCAAAAAATAGGATATGAGCAAATAGGCATACGTAAAAACTACTATCCAGCCGACCCCCAATTAGGAGCCAGGGAAGATGCTTTAGTAATGGCTAAATCGATTAAGCTAGAGGCATGAGCAATACACAATCTACCTTCTTAAAAGAAATGGGTATCACCCAGTGGTCAACTAGGGATAGTAATGGCTCATCTCCACCCGCAAGCTCTTCAGTAGCTATTCAGACTACAGATACCAAGAGCGTGGAAGCAGTTGAAAAGACGCCTCAAGGATATTGGTGGTTTTTTGGAACACAACCACAGGGTGATGCGCAGACTCTCTTTCAGAGCATGATTCGAGCTTTGGGCTTAGGACCCCAAGAGTGGTCATGGAAGAATGCTAGCGATGATTTAAAGCAGCTCCAAGCTCCCGATAATGGTTTGCCAGTTGTGGCGCTTGCCTTTGGCGGTGCTGTTGCTCAAAAAATTACGGGTGAGCGAGATGCATTGCCGCAGCTGCGCGAAACTATTCTGGCATTAAATAATGGTTCTGATGAAGAAATCCCAGTGATTGCCTCATTTGATTTAGCTCAGTTGGTTGCCAAGCCAAAAGATAAGGCATTGCTCTGGCAGGATCTACTATTAGCGAAGTCAGTACTGCAAAATATTTAATGCTTGTGCTCACCAATCAGGTGCATTGAGTCATATTCAGCTTGGTTCTTCGCGTGACGCTTAATCACCAGCCACATGATGGCGCTAACAGCAAATCCAAAGCCAATGATGACGTAAGGAATGGGCACATCAAACCAGATCAACATCGAATACATTGCCAACATCATCAGCACTGAAATATTCTCATTAAAGTTTTGAACTGCAATAGAGTGGCCAGCAGACATTAGAACATGACCGCGATGCTGAAGTAGAGCGTTCATTGGTACAACAAAATAACCTGCAAGCCATCCAACCACTATCAGCAAGAAATAGGCAGGCAACAAATTCAGGCTAACTTCCATCTTGCCGATTGTCATTACAGTTACATCGGGCAGCATATTAGAGTTGTAGATGGCCATCACACAAACCACTAGACCCATAGCGATACCATAAGGGAGCACTTTTAATGAGTTGCGCAGCGGTACTCGTGAAGCAGCCCAAACGGCGCCGCCAGCAACACCAATAGCTGAGATGGCTTGCAGAATAGCGCTTTGGGATAGGTTCATATGTAAAGCAACCTGAGCCCACTTAATCACAATAAATTGCAAAGTAGCACCAGCACCCCAAAACAAGGTCGTCACAGCTAATGAAATTTGACCTAAGCGATCATTCCACAAAGTTTTAAAGCACACAGAAAAATCTTTGATCAACTCAATGGGGTTAGCCTTTTGAGCAACATAGCGCGCACCAGTATCTGGAATCTTGAGATTGATTAGTGCGGCGATGATGTAAATCATCATGATGATCAGGATAGCTGATTCTGCAGGGGTATCAATTCCGGTCTCTAAGGTTGGAACGTCTAATGCCAAGAGGCTTCCAGAAACTGTACTACTAATCAAGACGCCGCCCAAAACAGTGCCTAAAATAATTGAGCCTACGGTCAGACCTTCAATCCAGCCATTGGCAGCTACGAGCTTTTCTGGAGGAAGTAATTCAGTCAAAATGCCATATTTGGCTGGAGAATAAGCGGCAGCCCCAAGACCCACGATCGCATAAGACAGCAATGGGTGACTTCCGAACAGCATTACGACGCAACCTACAAATTTGATTGTATTGGTGATAAACATGACATTGCCCTTGGGGCGGGAGTCTGCAAAGGCGCCTACGAAGGCTGCCAGCAGCACATAGGACAATACGAAGAACAATTTGAGTAAAGGGGTCATCCAGGCCGGAGCATGAAGCTGGGCCAAAAGGGCAATTGCTGCGATCAGCAATGCATTATCAGCAAGCGACGAAAAAAATTGCGCCGCCATAATGGTGTAAAAACTACGGTTCATTCGTACAATCTAGTCATTGAATCCATTAAAACACGAAAGGAGGGGTGAATATGGGCGCTTTTGATAATGGCTTAATAAATAGGCCAATTTTGGCATCTATTCACACTGATGCCTTTCAGCACAATTTAAACAGAGTTCGGGAGCTTGCTCCAGAGTCCAAGATTTGGGCCGTTGTGAAGTCTAGTGCTTATGGCCATACTTTTGAGGCGGCATTGAAAGGTTTGGCTTCTACAGACGGTTTTGCACTATTAAATATGCAAAATGCGCTGCGATTAAGGGAGGCTGGCTGGCAAGGACGAATCCTACTTTTAGAAGGGTTATTTCATGAAAATGAATTGGCCTTGGCAGAGAAGTTGTCGTGTGACTTAGTTGTGCACTGCGAGATGCAAGTTCAATGGCTAGAAAAATACAAAGCCCATAAGTCTTTCAATATTTTTCTGAAAATGAATACCGGCATGAATCGCTTAGGCTTAAAACCTGAGGCCTATAGAACTGCGTTTCACCGCCTACATGCTGCTGGGAACAAAATGCATCACATGACGCATTTCGCAAATGCGGATCAAGTTGATCGCTTGCCTACAGTCGGCAGTCAATTAGAGTTATTTAATGACACGATTGAGGGCTTAGATGCCCCTACATCATTGGCTAATTCTGCTGCCATATTGTGGCATCGAAATGCTCTCGGAGATTGGGTGAGGCCAGGAATCATGCTTTACGGTGCATCACCCACCGGGCTATATGCAGATATCAAGAACGCACACTTAAAAGCAGTGATGCAACTCGAGAGTGAAATCATTGATATTCAGGCATTAGAAAAAGGCGATCGCGTTGGCTATGGTGGTCGCTTTGAAGCGCCGCAAGCAATGAGGATTGGTATTGTGGCGTGTGGTTATGCCGATGGGTATCCTCGTCATGCTAAAGATGGGACACCAGTCTGGGTCAATGATGGCAGCAAAGACGGCGGCGTAGTTTGTCCTATCGTCGGCCGTGTATCTATGGATATGTTGAGTATTGATTTGCGCAAAGCACCCCATGCAAAAATTGGCAGTACTGTTGAGCTCTGGGGTGACAAAGTACCAGTGGATGATGTTGCACAAATGAGCGACACCATCGGCTATGAGCTACTGTGCGCTGTGGCTCCACGGGTCCCCGTTGTTGTTAAGTAAAGCCACAACGGAAATAAGAAATAGACCCTAGAAGAAAAAATTCCATTCATATGAATGGGATTTATATGTGACCTTCAATGATTAAGGCTTAACCCAGAACTGCCACCATCTGCGTTCTTTTTGTACTCGCTGTCCAGTCTCTAGCATTTGGCTATCCGGAAAGTTGAGCTTAAATACGCGGGCTGTATCGTTACTCAGATCCGCCATGCCTAATTTTTTGTAGGATTGATACAGAATATAGAGCGCTTCCTCTACTGCAGGAGCGCGGTCATAGTCCCGAATGACGAGTTGCGCACGATTGGCTGAGGCTAAGTAGGCCCCACGTTGAAAGTAATACCGGGCCACAATCACATCAGCTTCAGCCAAAGAGTTAACGATATAGCGCATTCGATCCAAAGAGTCAGGAGCATATTTGCTATTGGGGAAGCGTTCAGCAACAACTTTAAAAGACTCAAATGCATCCTTGGCTGCCTGTGGATCACGCTCGCTTAAATCTTGACCCGTAAATTTACCAAGCCAACCCAAATCATCATTGAACGTAATGAGACCTCTAAGATAGTAGCCGTAATCTAAATTAGGGCTTCCTTGATGAAGCTTGATGAATCGATCAATGGCAACTAAAGCTTGGGCTTGTTCCTGTGCCTTCCAGTAGCAATAAGCAGAATTAATTTGTGCTTGCTGCGAATACGGGCCAAATGGAAAGCGTGCTTCTAACTTCTCAAAGTATTTACCGCACTTAGCAAAGTCACCATCATTTAACTTGTCGGTTCCCTCAGAATAGAGTTTGGCCTCTGACCAAATATCAGTATCGTCTTTTTGACCATCACTACCCGCACATCCGCTCAGAAACAGTGCTGCCATCAAGATAACTAAAAGCAGGGCCAATGGGCCGATATTCGGAATAGGGGATTTTTTTAGTGAGGCAACATTTCCAGCAAGCCTTAAACTGGCGTCTGATATTACGTCGGACAAAACTGAAAGGCTCTTTAAGCGTGGCATTGCCGCAAACTCCTGATTCGAATCCTATTGATTATATCGATGAAGAGGATTTCATCTCCCTAGATATCCCTTTAGAGATGGCAGGGGAGAGGCTCGACAAGGTTCTAGCGGGGTCTTTGCCAGATTATTCTCGCAATCGACTCAAAGCCTGGGTTGAGGCAGGGGCTGTGATGGTTGACGGGAAAGTGACTAAAGCCCGCTATTTACTGCATGGTGGTGAGAGTATTAAGGTCTTTCCACAGGAGATGCCAGAGCAATTTGCCTTTAGTCCTGAAGATATCCCTTTGGACATTGTTTATGAGGACCAATCCCTCATCGTAATTAATAAGCAAGCAGGACTAGTAGTTCACCCAGCCGCTGGAAATTGGTCAGGCACCCTATTAAACGGACTCTTATTTCGTTATCCAGAGCTGAAGTTATTACCTAGAGCTGGGATTGTTCATCGCTTGGACAAAGACACCTCGGGATTAATGGTGGTTGCTCGAACTGCTCAAGCTCAAACGTCTTTGGTAAGACAGCTTCAAGAGCGAACTGTAGGTCGTCGATATTTAGCTTGGGTTTGGGGCGGCGCACCAAATCAAGGCAAAGTGCTAGCAACTGTTGGCAGAGATCAGCGTGATCGTCTTCGCATGGCTGCTGGTAACGCACAAGGAAAGCCTGCAGCTACTCTATTTCGTCGCTTAGCAAAGGGAAGCTTTAGTGAGGCCCCTCTTGCTTTATTGGAGTGTCGCTTAGAAACCGGGCGCACACACCAAATTCGCGTTCACTTGGAATCCCTTGGCTTTCCTCTTCTAGGTGATCCTGTTTACCGCAAAAAAACTCCGGGGGCAGCAAAGACACTGCTGTTTGAACGCCAAGCCTTACACGCCTATGCCTTAAGCCTGCAACATCCAATCAGTCAAGAGTGGATGACTTGGTTTCGCCTGCCACCTCCTGATTTGATGGAGCTGTTACTGCAAGTTGGCATGAGCGAAGAAGTATTGCCAAAAGAAGAGGCTTTGCTAGCATCCATTCAGAATGACCATCAGTCATGAATGCCATTAAACCAACATGGCCGGCTCCAGGTGCTATTCATGCCCTAGTGACAACAAGGCAAGGAGGCGTCAGCTCCTTGCCATACGACACACTCAACCTTGGGGATCATGTTGGAGATGATCCCGCTAGGGTGATTGCTAATCGTAAATTGATTAGAAAGCATCTTCCCGCAGAGCCTATTTGGTTGAAGCAAACTCATAGTATTCAAGTTAGCACCCCAGCTAGCCGCTCTCAGTTTTCTAGCAAGCCTTATGAAGCCGATGCTGCGGTGACCAATATTCCAGATGAAGTCTTGGCGATCATGACTGCTGACTGTCTACCCGTACTACTGTCTAATGCTGATGGCACAGTCATTGGCGCCGCCCATGCTGGATGGCGTGGTTTATGTGAGGGCGTATTAGAAAACACAGTACGTGAAATGCTCAAGCTATCCCATCCATCGAGCGATTGTGATTTCATTGCTTGGATGGGCCCAGCGATTGGTCCAGAATCTTTTGAAGTCGGCGAAGATGTAGTGGAGCGCTTTCAGGAATGTGGTCTGCATGATATGAAGCATTGCTTTTTGCCGATCGCCAATAAGCCTGGCAAGTATTTAGCTAATCTTTATCAACTCGCTCGAGACCGCCTCAAAAGAGCTGGAGTCACCTCCACCTTTGGTGGCGACCTGTGCACAGTTTTGGATCGGGAGCAGTTTTTCTCCTATCGTCGTGACGGGGTTACCGGGCGCTTTGCCTCGCTCATCTGGATATCCCCGTAGACCTTAATTGTTGCGGGTAAACACTAGCTTAGCCCTACGGCTAGGGTTATTGCGTATAACTATATAAACTATATAGATCGAGAATGAACTTAATTAATTGAAGAGAGCACTATGTTTGCAGGCATGAATCCCAGTGCAACACCATCTTTGGCGCCGCATCATATGGCGATGATTCCATCAGAGCGTTTGGCGGAAATTCAAAAAGAATACTTTGCAGAGTTAGCCCATATTGCGACCAATCCTGAGGCGATTGAAGTGAAAGATCGTCGCTTTGCTGGTAAAGCCTGGCATTCCTCTTGGAGCAAAGTAATTGCAGCAACGTATTTACTGAACTCAAAGCACCTCATGTCTTTAGCTAAAGCAGTAGAGACTGATGAAAAGACTAAACAGAAGATTTTGTTTACAACTGAGCAAATGATCGATGCACTCTCACCATCGAACTTCATTGCAACCAATCCAGAAGTTCTAGAAAACATTATTAGTACCCAAGGGGAGTCAATTCAAAAAGGAATTGCAAATCTGCTTGGCGATATGAAGAAGGGCAAAGTTTCTCAAACTGATGAGAGCGCTTTTGAGGTTGGTGAAAATATTGCCACAACAGAAGGGCACATTGTGTTTAGAAATGAGCTATTTGAACTCATTCAATACACACCACTCACAGAAACGGTCTTTGAGCGCCCGTATCTCATGGTGCCACCATGTATCAATAAGTATTACATCCTGGATCTGCAGCCTAATAACTCGGTGGTTCGTCATATGGTTTCCCAAGGACATACTGTGTTCTTGGTCTCCTGGAAAAATCCTGATGCTTCTATGGCGCAGGTCAGTTGGGATGACTATGTAGGTGAGGGCGTGATTAAAGCAATCGAGGCTGTCAAAGAGATTGGCAATACCAAGCAGATTAACGCCCTAGGTTTTTGTGTTGGCGGCACACTAACGACATCAGCCTTGGCAGTTCTAGCGGCCCGTAATGAACATCCAGTAGCCAGCTTGACCTTATTGACAACCTTGTTGGACTTCACGAACACGGGTATTTTGGATGTCTTCATCGACGAAGGCATGGTCGAGATGCGTGAAAAAACGATTGGCGGCAAAGGCAGTAAGGACGGCAAATACGGCATGATGTCTGGCTTAGATCTGGGTAATACCTTTTCCTTTCTACGCCCGAATGATTTGGTGTGGAACTATGTTGTTGAAAACTACCTCAAGGGTAATTCTCCGCCACCATTTGATTTGCTCTATTGGAATGGCGACTCAACGAATTTGCCGGGCAATATGTATTGCTGGTACTTGCGCCATACGTATCTGCAGAATGATCTGGTTAAACCAGGCAAGCTTACTATCTGTGGCGAGAAGATTGATTTGGGCAAGATCAAGTGTCCTACCTATATATACGCTTCACAAGAAGATCATATTGTCCCGTGGCAATCTGCTTATGAATCAACTCATCTCTTAAAGGGTAAGAATCGTTTTGTACTTGGTGCCTCTGGTCATATTGCAGGAGTTATCAATCCACCTGCAAAGAACAAACGTTATTACTTTGAGAACAACAAGATTGCAGCAACGGCTCATGAATGGCTAGAAGGCGCAAAACAGATTACTGGTAGCTGGTGGCCTGATTACACCCAGTGGCTCGAACAATTTGGAGGTGAGCAAAAGCCCGCAACTAAAAAATTTGGTAATGCGAAGTACAAAAAAATGGAAGCTGCACCTGGGATTTATGTAAAAGAAAAAGCAGCTCAAGGAAGTTAGAAGAGCAACAATGAACGAAGTTTTTTTAAGGGGAACGTAATGTCTCAAAAAGTCGCGTATGTTACTGGTGGTATGGGTGGTATCGGTACCGCTATCTGCCAACGTTTAGCAAAAGATGGATTTAAGGTGATCGCTGGTTGTGGTCCAAATTCTCCGCGAAAGGATCGATGGCTTGGGGAGCAAAAAGCTTTAGGCTATGACTTTATCGCTTCGGAGGGCAATGTGTCCGATTGGGACAGTACAGTTGCAGCTTTTGATAAGGTCAAGGCTGAGGTAGGTCGCGTTGATGTATTAGTGAACAATGCAGGTATTACGCGGGATAGCGTTTTCCGTAAGATGACGCCTGACGCATGGAAGGCCGTTATTGATACCAATCTCAATTCATTATTTAACGTGACCAAGCAAGTAATCGAAGGTATGGTTGAGAACAACTGGGGCCGAGTCATCAATATTTCTTCTGTAAATGGCCAAAAAGGACAGTTTGGTCAAGCAAACTATTCCACTGCTAAAGCAGGCTTGCACGGCTTCACCATGGCCTTAGCTCAAGAGGTTGCCACCAAGGGCGTTACGGTCAATACGGTCTCTCCTGGTTATATTGGTACCGACATGGTGAAAGCCATTCGCGAAGATGTCTTAGAGAAGATCGTTGCCGGAATACCGGTAAAGCGCTTAGGCACTCCTGAAGAGATCGCTTCTATTTGTTGTTGGATTGCTTCTGATGATGGTGGTTACGCAACTGGAGCCGACTTCTCATTAAACGGCGGCATTCATACTGGCTAATACTGCAGTGCAGCATTTATATATTGAGTAAGCGCAACACGGCTTATTTAGCTTTACTTCAAGCGAGAGATAAACTAAGCTGATGTTGCGTTGCAGTATTCAGTAAGGAAAAAAATGGTTACCCGTACAAAGCGAGCTGGCGAAGACCGGCTCATTAAGAAATATCCCAATCGCCGTCTCTACGATACACAAACAAGCACTTATGTCACTTTGTCTGATATCAAAGGCTTAGTGATGGCAAATGAAGTTTTTAAAGTAATCGACGCAAAGACGGATGAAGATCTGACACGCAATATTCTGCTGCAAATTATTCTGGAAGAAGAGGCTGGTGGGGCCCCAGTATTTTCTTCACAAATGCTTTCTCAAATCATTCGCTTCTATGGCAACTCCATGCAAGGCTTGATGGGTAACTATCTCGAAAAGACCATGCAGTCTTTTGTGGATATTCATAATAAATTGGGTGATCAGACTAAAGGTCTTGGGGCTGGCAGCTCACCCGAAGCTTGGTCTCAGATGATGAATCTCCAAAATCCCCTCATGCAAGGTTTGATGGGGAATTACATGGAGCAAAGCAAAGATTTATTTGTGAAGATGCAAGAGCAACTCCAAGGCTCACAAAATCTCTTTGGTAATTTTCCATTTACCCCCCAGCCCACTAAATCTGAAAAAGAATAGTTGTGGCAGGAAAAATCGGCTTTGTATCCTTAGGTTGCCCTAAGGCGCTCGTTGACTCTGAGCTTATCCTGACGCAACTGAGCGCGGAAGGTTATGAGACTGCAAAAGATTATTCAGGCGCAGATCTCGTTGTGGTTAATACCTGTGGTTTTATTGATTCAGCAGTAGAGGAAAGCCTGGCTGCTATTGGAGAGGCTCTTGCTGAAAATGGCAAAGTCATCGTGACTGGTTGCTTAGGAGCCAAAAAAAATCCCGATGGCACTGATCTGATTCAGAGTATTCATCCTAAAGTCCTTGCGGTTACAGGTCCTCACGCTACCGATGAGGTAATGCAAGCGATTCATCTGCACTTACCAAAACCACATGATCCATTTGTAGACTTAGTCCCTCCAATAGGAATCAAGCTCACGCCAAAGCATTACGCTTATTTGAAAATTTCTGAAGGCTGCAACCATCGCTGCACTTTCTGCATCATTCCCAGCCTTCGCGGTGATCTGGTATCGAGGCCGATTGGCGAGGTACTCTTAGAAGCTAAACGCTTATTTGAATCAGGCGTTAAAGAATTATTGGTTGTCTCTCAAGACACTAGTGCATACGGTGTCGATATCCAATACCGAACTGGCTTTTGGGACGGCAAGCCAGTGAAGACACGCATGTTTGATTTGGTAAACGCATTAAATCAAATTGCACGTGAGCATCAAGCTTGGGTAAGACTGCATTACGTTTACCCCTATCCACACGTAGATGACGTTTTGCCGTTAATGGCAGAGTTTGCTGAACATGGATATGGAGTGCTTCCGTATTTAGATATTCCACTGCAGCACGCTCATCCCGATGTTCTAAAAAGAATGAAGCGACCTGCAAGTGGTGAAAAAAATTTAGAGCGCATCTTGGCTTGGCGCGCCGCTTGCCCTGATTTAGTGATTCGCAGTACTTTTATCGCTGGATTTCCTGGAGAGACGGAAGCAGAGTTTGAGTATTTACTAAACTTCTTGGATGAGGCCCAAATAGATCGTGCGGGTTGTTTTGCTTATTCACCAGTGGAGGGTGCTACCGCAAATCAATTAGAAAGCCCTGTTCCTGATGCGATACGCGAAGAACGCCGAGTACGTTTTATGGCAAAAGCAGAGGAAATTTCAATTTTGCGTCTTTCGAAAAAGATTGGCAAAAGAGTTCAAGTTCTGATTGATCGGGTTGATGAGTCAGGTGGAATTGGCAGGACTATTGGTGATGCCCCTGAAATTGATGGTTTGGTGAGGGTTTTGCCCGCTAGCAAGCCTTCAAAACGCTATCGCGCAGGAGAAATCATTCGTGCTATGGTTATCAGCTCCCAAGGGCATGATCTAGTAGCGGAAACTTGAGAAAAGTAATAAAAATGAAGGTTGTTTTATTGATTAAGCCTATTTTTGGGCTCAGCTAAGGGGATTGTTATGAGTCGTGAAGTCGTTGTTTTAAGTGCAGTTCGTTCTGCTATTGGTGCCTTTAATGGTTCTCTGAGTAGCCTTGAGCCCTCAGAGCTCGGCGGCATGGTCATGAAAGAAGCAGTTGCGCGCTCTGGCGTTGATCCTGCATTAGTGAATTACGTTACCGTTGGAAACACGATTCCAACGGATAGTCGTTACGCTTATGTTGCTCGTGTAGCTGCAATTCAGGCTGGCTTACCAATGGAATCTGTAGCAATGTCGCTAAACCGTTTATGCAGCTCTGGCTTACAAGCGATTGTGACCACTGCGCAGCAAATCATACTGGGTGATTGCGATTACGGAGTGGGCGGCGGCGTTGAAGTGATGTCACGCGGCATGTATGGTTCTCCTGCAATGCGAAGCGGCGCACGTATGGGTGATACCAAGATGCTTGACTTAATGGTCGCTGTATTGACTGATCCATTTGGCGTTGGCCACATGGGTGTTACCGCTGAGAATCTCGTTGAAAAATGGAAGCTGACTCGTGAAGAGCAGGATGCTTTCGCAGTCGAGTCCCATCGTCGCGCAGCTCATGCGATTAAAGAAGGTCGCTTTAAGTCACAAATCGTACCAATCACTATCAAGTCTCGTAAGGGCGATGTTGTGTTTGATACCGATGAGCATTGCAAGCCAGATACTACCATGGAAACTCTTGGCAAGATGAAGGCCGTGTTCAAAAAAGAAGGTGGCTCTGTCACTGCAGGTAATGCCTCTGGTATTAATGATGGCGCAGCATTCTTTGTATTGGCTGACGCAGAAACAGCGAAAAAGGCTGGTCATAAACCTATTGCCCGTTTAGTTTCTTACGCAGTTGCAGGTGTACCTAACCACATCATGGGTGAAGGCCCGATTCCTGCAAGCAAGCTTGCCTTAGAGCGTGCTGGTCTGAAGCTAGAGCAAATGGATGTGATCGAATCGAATGAAGCATTTGCTGCGCAAGCTTTAGCGGTAATGAAAGGCTTGGGATTAGATCCCGCTAAAACCAACGTCAATGGTGGCGCGATCGCTTTAGGTCACCCTATTGGATGTTCAGGTGCGGCAATTGCCACCAAAGCTGTCCACGAATTACAGCGCGTGCAAGGTAAATACGCCTTGGTAACTATGTGTATTGGTGGTGGTCAAGGTATTGCGACTATTTTCGAACGGATGTAATCATCTAACTAAGAAATCAGCAGTAAAGCAGCATCCAAGCCGACTCGGTCAAAAGCCGCATCGGCTTTTTCTTTAACGATGGGTTTTGCTTTATAGGCAACACTAATACCAGAGCCATTCATCATGATGAGATCATTTGCACCATCACCGATTGTCATTGCATTTGCTTTAGTACACCCCAATAGGCGACAAGCCTCATCAAGATAAGCTGCTTTAGCTGCACCATCCACAATATCGCCGAGTACTTTACCGGTGAGCTTGCCATTGATGATTTCAAGGGTGTTGGCTTGGGCCTGCTTAAAGCCTAGTTGCTGGCGGAGTTTTTCTGTGAAGAAAGTAAAGCCACCAGAAACTAAGAGGGTGTAAAGCCCGCGTTGGTTGGCTCCTACTAAGAGCTCGGCTGCCCCCGGATTTGCTTGCAAGCGCTCCCGATAAACTGCTTCAAGGGCATCGGCTGAAATACCCTCAAGTAGCGCAACACGACGCCGCAGGCTCTCTTGAAAATCTTTGATCTCACCACGCATGGTCGCTTCAGTAATTTGAGCGACAGCTGCTTTTTTGCCTGTGAAGTCTGCTATCTCATCAATACATTCAATATTGATGAGGGTAGAGTCCATATCCATTGCCAGTACTTTGATATCGGTAGGCTGAAGATCAGCATCTAAGAAGCAGAGGTCACTATTCAATCTTGCTGCAATAGCGCGTAGATTTTCTCTCTGAGTAGTTTCTAGCTGCTGATTAGATTCCCACCGTTCCGAATAGTAAGCACCGTTTGATATCTGACCACCAACCGTATGAAGTGTGACTCCAAATGTTATTGCTTGGTCTTTGAGCTCAAAGACTAGCTTTTCCTGTATTGGCTCTCTAGATAGGGCAATGAGACTTAGCTTAGGCATAGCTTTAATAATAGCAATGGTTAATTGGCTTTTGCGGTACTCAGTACTGCTGATTCATTTAGGCGCCTGAGCACTTGACGAATCGCGTCTAAGCGTTGATCTAGTTTCTCAAATTCTCGTTCCTTCTGGGGAAGTACTTTGAGTTTATCTTGCCCATTGAGCTGGATATATTTTGAGCTTTGTATCAATTGAATAATCTTCATGGGATCAATCGGCGGATTGGGGATAAATTGCATTTGAATCGATGTCGGTGTCGCATCAATTTTCTTAATACCAAACCCGGTCATTTCTAAGCGTAGACGATGGGTTTCATAAAAAGACTTGGCTTGATCTGGTAGATCACCAAAACGATCTACCAATTCTTCACGCAGACCCATTAACTCTGAAAAATCATTGGTACCCGCAAAACGTTTGTATAAAGAGAGGCGCTCATGGACATCGGGGCAGTAGTCATTTGGAAGAAGGGCGGGAACACCTAGATTGACATCAGTGGTGACTTGCAAAGGCGAGAGCAAATCGGGCTCTTTGCCACTGCGCAAGGATTTGACCGCTCTATTGAGCATTTCTGTATAGAGCTGAAAGCCAATTTCATGAATCTCCCCAGACTGTTTATCCCCTAAGACTTCACCAGCCCCCCGAATCTCTAAATCATGCATGGCAAGGTAGAAGCCAGATCCTAACTCTTCCATAGCCTGAATGGCATTGAGCCGTAACTGTGCCTGCTTACTTAGGGCTTCGGGATCAGGAACCATGAGGTAGGCATAGGCCTGATGATGCGAACGTCCCACGCGACCACGGAGTTGATGTAATTGCGCTAAACCAAACTTATCGGCGCGGTGCATGATGATGGTGTTCGCAGTTGGTACATCAATCCCTGTTTCAATAATCGTAGTACACAGCAAAATATTAGTACGCTGGGTAACGAACTCACGCATCACTGACTCCAGCTCACGCTCATGCATTTGACCGTGAGCCACGCTAATGCTGGCCTCAGGAATCAGCTCCTGCAATGCATGCTTGCGATTCTGTATGGTTTCTACTTCATTGTGCAAGAAATAAACTTGGCCGCCACGCTTGATTTCTCGAAGTACTGCCTCACGAATCACGCCATCACCTTCGCGACGCACAAAGGTTTTAATAGCTAGACGCTTCTGAGGGGCAGTAGCAATAATGGAGAACTCGCGTAAGCCCTCCATTGCCATGCCCAATGTTCTTGGGATCGGGGTAGCAGTTAGCGTCAGGATATCGACTTCAGCACGTAAGGCTTTCAAGGCATCCTTTTGGCGGACGCCGAAGCGATGCTCTTCATCCACAATCACCAAACCAAGATTGGCAAATTGCGTTTCCTTGGAAAGTAGCTTGTGGGTGCCGATAATAATGTCAGCTTCACCTTTGGCAATAGCCTCTAATGCAGCATTAATTTCTTTAGTAGTTTTAAAGCGCGAGAGTTCCACGATGCGCACAGGCCAATCTGCAAAACGATCTTTCCAAGTCGCAACGTGTTGTTCGGCCAATAAAGTAGTTGGGGCCAGAATGGCTACCTGCTTGCCGCCCATGACAGCTACAAAGCTCGCGCGCAAAGCAACTTCTGTTTTACCAAAACCAACATCACCACAAACGAGGCGATCCATTGGTGTGCCACTTGTCATATCACCAATCACTGCCGCAATGGCATTAGCTTGATCTGGCGTTTCTTCAAAACCAAAGCTCTCTGAGAAAGCGGCGTAGTCATGAGCCGAAAACTCAAAGGCATGACCTTTACGAATCGCTCTTGCAGCATAGAGACTGAGTAATTCAGCGGCGGTATCGCGTATTTGCTGAGCCGCCTTACGCTTAGCCTTATCCCATTGACCAGAACCAAGTTGATGCAGTGGCGCAGAATCAGGATCAGATCCAGCATAGCGAGTGACCATTTGTAATTGCTGAACTGGCACATACAAAGTGGCTTCGCCTGCATATTGAAGATGAAGAAACTCTTCAAAAATAGGGGCCTCCTTGGGAGGGGCTACATTTAAGAGAACTAAGCCTTGGTAACGACCAATGCCATGTTCAGCATGCACAACTGGGTCACCAATCTTCAGTTCAGATAGATCCTTAAAGAGCATGTCAGGATCGGCGCTCTCTGACTCTTTTCCTTTACGACGCTGTCTTGCTGTCGAAGTGAATAACTCCGCCTCGGTAACGATAATGAGATTTTCTGCTGGCCAAGAGAAGCCATTAAAGAGTGGGGCAGTGGTTAATCCGAATTCAGAAGCACTCTTGATAAAGTCAGCAACCGTTTCAAAACCCTCGGGCTGAAGTTGATAGAGAGGCTTGCCATCCTGCCCGGCAACTGAATTACTTTCTTCAAACAATTGTCGGATGGACTCTTTACGGCCAGCACTATCACTACAAATCAGAATGCGGACTTTTTCGCTAGCAACCAACTGACGCAAACTGCTCACTGGATCAGCATCTTTGCGATGAACGGCAACATCAGGCACTTGTAGAAACTGTGTGCCTGAAGAAGTCTCTTTTTCTAGCGCTAAGCGTGCGTGTGCTTTTGCCGCAGTGAAGAATTCATCTACATCGAGGAATAGTTCTTTTGGGGGAAGAATGGGGCGATCAAGATCGTGCTTTAAAAATTCATAGCGTGGGAGTGTGTCTTTCCAAAAACCCCGTATGGCATCTTCAATGTCACCAGTGCTCAGAATCCAAACTGGATCACCCGATCTTGGGAAGTAATCAAATACGCTGGATTGTCTTTCAAAGAACATAGGTAGATAGGACTCTATGCCTGCGCTGGGGATGCCAAGGTTGGCATCTTTATAAATAGAGCAACGCGTAGGGTCACCCTCAAAGACCTCGCGCCACCGGCCCCTAAAGGCCGTACGCGCCTCGTCATTGAATGGGAATTCATGGCCAGGGAGTAGACGAACTTCTTTAACGGGATAAAGGCTTCTTTGCGTATCTGGATCAAAGGAGCGTATCTGCTCGATTTCATCGCCAAATAAATCTAGGCGATAAGGCAGACTCGACCCCATTGGAAATAAATCAATGAGGCCACCACGAATACTGTATTCACCAGGTCGCATGACCGCACTTACTGGATCGTAACCCGCTTGTTGGAGTTGGAGCTTTAGTGCTGCTTCATTCAGTTTGTCGCCTTGCCGAAAAAAGAAGGTGTGCCCCGATAAGAAGTCTGGCGGACCTAATCTTTGTAAAGCAGTAGTCACTGGTACTAAAACAATATCGCAACTACCATTGAGTAATTCATACAAGGTGGCTAAACGCTCTGATACCAAGTCCTGGTGCGGCGAAAAGTGATCGTAAGGAAGAATCTCCCAATCGGGCAGCAGACGGGTTTTTAGCAGGGGTGCAAAAGCAGGGATTTCTTCTAAAAGTCGCTGAGCCTCTTGTGCTTGGGCACAAAATATCACCATGACTGAGAAATCCTTGCGGTAGCGCAAGGCGGTTTGCGCAATCAGGGCTGCATCAGACGAACCCACTAGCCCTGAAAAGGTAAAGCGCTGCCCAGCCCGCGGAGCGGGTATGGGGGGTACTAGATTTAATGCATCAGACATCTGGGCTCATTATAGAATCAGGTATGAGCCTAGGAAATCAATCCGTAAAGAAATGCCACGCTCTCCTGCCAACTGCAGGCGCTGGATCTCGCTTAGGCGGTGATTTACCAAAACAGTTCCAAGAATTAGCAGGTAGACCAATGCTTGCTTACGCCATAGAAGCTTTCATGCAATCCCCGCTAATTGAATCTATTTGGATTGGGGTTTCCCCAGGATTTGTTGATAACCCCATCTTGAAAACCCTTACAAAGGGAAGTAAACCAATTCACTTCCTACCAACTGGCGGCTCCACACGCCAAGAGACTGTCCGTAATACATTGGCAGAACAACTAAAGTCTGGAATATCTTCCAATGATTGGATCTTGGTGCACGATGCGGCAAGACCAGGCATTACACCTGAGCTAATTAAAAAATTAATTGCCTCAGTACAAGATTCTGATGTCGGTGGTTTATTAGCTGTTCGTTTAGCTGACACCTTAAAGCGGGCTGATCTTGATTTGGCGATTGCTGGAAATATGCCGCGTATAGAAAAAACCATTCCTCGTGAGCATTTGTGGCAGGCCCAAACACCGCAAATGTTTGGCCTTCAGGAGCTGCATGATGCATTACAAGATGCGATTCGATTGGAGGCTGATGTTACCGATGAGGCGAGTGCTATGGAATTAAGGGGTGTAAAGCCATTGCTGATTGAAGGTGCAACCCGAAACTTCAAAGTAACTCATCCTGCAGATTGGGATTTGATGCAATTACTGTTGAATTCAGAAAATAAATGAAGAATAGATATGACACAAAGTAACGCTCATGTTCCGCAATTTCGTATTGGCCAAGGTTACGATATCCATGCTCTAGTGGCCGATCGCAAACTGATTCTCGGTGGTGTGCATGTTCCGTATGAAAAAGGATTATTGGGCCACTCTGATGCAGATGTTTTGCTACATGCGCTAACCGATGCCTTACTAGGGGCTGCTGGATTAAACGATATTGGCCAGTTATTCCCCGATACCGACCCACAGTTTAAAAACATGGATAGCCGCATCTTGCTAAGAGCAGCCTTGCAAAAGCTTCAGGCTGCTGGTTTTCAAATTGGAAATGTGGATGCCACCATCATTTGTCAAAAGCCCAAATTAGCGGATTTTTTGCCTGAAATGGTCAGAAACATCGCTGCTGACCTCTTGGTGACCCCTAGCCACGTAAACCTAAAGGCTAAAACCAATGAATCCCTAGGCCACCTTGGTAGGGGCGAGGCCGTTGCAGTCCACGCTGTAGCATTACTCTACAAGGCCTAAACATCCTGTAAAACCCCAAGCATTGTAGAATTACGGTCTTTAGAGTGAAGTTTAAGCTTGGCAGTGTTTGCGGATATTCGCGAGGATGGCGAAATTGGTAGACGCACCAGGTTTAGGTCCTGACGCCAGAAATGGTGTGGGGGTTCGAGTCCCCCTCCTCGCACCACAAGTGCTACTTGGCTTGGACTTCACATATCCTGTTTTTAATGAAGAGATGAGAATGGCTTTGCAGATAGAAAATTTAGGTAGCTTAGACCGCAAAATGACTTTGGAATTCGCTCGTGCTGATTTGGCAAAAGCACGCGATGCTCGTTTGGCCCAATTTGGTAAGACCATGAAAATGCCTGGCTTTCGTCCAGGCAAGGTGCCAAAGAATATGGTCGAGAAGCAGTATGGCATGCAAGTGGATTTCGAGCTTCAGTACGATAAAGCCTCTGAACTCTTCTATGAGCAAAGTAAAAAAGAGGGCATTCCATTAGCAAGTCAACCGCGTCTTGAGCCAAAGAGCGATTTAAGCGCCGACAAGATTGTGTTTGATGCATTCTTCGAGGTGTTGCCAGAAGTGAATATTGGCGACTTTTCTCAAGCGGAAGTGACTAAATACTCGACAGATATTGGTGATGCTGAAATCGACCGCGCAATCGACGTATTACGTAAGCAACAAGTTCATTACCACCCACGTGGCGAAGCCGGTGAGCATGGTGATGGCGGATCTAATGCAGCAGCCCAAAACGGTGACCAAGTTGTCATTGACTTTGTTGGCAAGATTGATGGTGTTGAGTTTGCAGGCGGCAAAGCCGAGAACTTTGAGTATGTTCTAGGCGAAGGACGTATGTTGCCTGAATTCGAAGCTGCCAGCTTAGGTCTCAAAGCGGGTGACACTAAATCATTTCCACTGAGCTTTCCAGCTGACTATCATGGTAAGGATGTTGCTGGTAAAACAGCAGAATTTACCATTACAGTGAAATCAGTGAACTGGGCGCACTTACCAACAGTAGATGATGCCTTTGCATTGTCTATGGGCGTTACAGAAGGCGGCGTTACAAAAATGCGTGCTGAAGTAAAGCAAAATCTAGATCGCGAAGTCAAGCGCCGCATTACTTCTTTATTGAAAAATGAAGTCATGGACAAGCTCAATACTTTGTGCGAATTTGAAGTTCCTAAGTCCTTAGTATCTTCTGAGCAAGAGCGTTTGGTTGAAGGTGCGCGTCAGGATCTGATTCAACGCGGCTTACCTAATGCTAAAGATGCTCCGATCCCTGCAGAATTGTTTGCTGAGCAGGCGCTAAAGCGTGTTCGCCTAGGACTGATTCTTAGTGAATTAGTGAAAAAACATGGCTTGGCTGCTACTGCAGACCAAATCAAAGCTGAAATCGACGAACAAGCGGCTACTTACGAAGATCCAAAAGAGGTGGTTCGTTGGTTCTATAGCAATCCAAGTCGCTTAAAAGATATTGAGAACATAGTCCTTGAAGATAACGTGATTAAACATTTCACATCACTTGCCAAAGTAAGTGATAAGGCGATAAGCTTTGAAGAGCTAAGCAAGCTAAACTAAGTCAAAGCTGCCATCAATCTATCTTAAAGAGGACCTTCATAAATGAACCAGAACCATCTTCAGTCTGAGAACCTAGAGCCTAAAGGTCTAGGTTTGGTTCCGATGGTGATTGAAACCTCTGGACGGGGTGAGCGTGCTTACGATATTTACTCCCGCCTCCTAAGAGAGCGTGTTGTTTTTCTGGTTGGTGAGGTAAACGACCAAACAGCTAACTTGGTCATTGCACAGTTGTTATTTCTTGAGAGCGAAAATCCAGACAAAGAGATTTCCCTTTACATCAATTCGCCTGGTGGATCAGTTTCTGCTGGTTTAGCGATTTATGACACCATGCAGTTCATCAAGCCCCACGTCAGCACCCTGTGTATGGGCATGGCTGCAAGCATGGGCGCATTTTTATTATGCGCAGGTGAAAAAGGTAAACGATATGCATTGCCTAATTCTCGCGTCATGATTCATCAGCCATTGGGCGGAGCACGCGGCCAAGCATCTGACATTGAGATTCAGGCCCGTGAAATTTTGTACTTGCGCGAACGATTAAATAAGATTTTGGCTGATCGCACAGGTCAATCCATTGAAACTATCGCTAAAGATACTGATCGCGATAACTTTATGTCTGCAGAGCAAGCGCGTGACTACGGCTTAATCGATAAGGTTATTGAGAAGCGTCCTTAATTATTAAGCAAAGACTATTTTGAGCGATACGATTACCCCAAGCACATCAGATAAAGTTTTACATTGCTCCTTCTGCGGTAAGAGTCAGCATGAGGTTAAGAAGCTGATTGCAGGGCCGTCTGTATTTATTTGTGACGAGTGTATTGATCTTTGCACTGACATCATTCAAGAAGAAATTGCTAAGCTCCCCAAAGAAGAGGGTGATGATTCTTTACCAACACCTCATCAGATTAGAGAGAACCTAGATCAATATGTAATTGGTCAGGACCAAGCCAAGAAGACCTTGGCAGTAGCCGTCTATAACCACTATAAGCGTTTGAAGTACCTACCAAAGCCAAAAAAAGAGAAGTTAGATAAAGATGGTAAGCCGGCTGAAACGGCAGATAAAAAAGAATCTAAATTGCCGGCTAAGGCAATTGTGGATGGTGTTGAATTAGCGAAGAGCAACATTTTGCTGATTGGGCCTACTGGTTCTGGTAAGACTCTCTTGGCGCAAACATTGGCTCGCATGCTAGATGTTCCATTTGTAATGGCAGATGCAACCACGCTGACTGAAGCAGGTTATGTTGGTGAAGACGTTGAAAATATCATTCAAAAACTATTGCAAGCTTGCGACTACAACGTAGAAAAAGCGCAACGCGGTATCGTCTATATTGACGAGATCGACAAGATCTCACGCAAGTCTGACAATCCTTCTATTACTCGGGATGTTTCTGGAGAAGGTGTGCAGCAGGCTTTATTGAAGTTGGTTGAAGGCACTATGGCTGCAGTACCACCACAAGGTGGGCGTAAGCACCCGAACCAAGATTTCTTGCAAGTGGATACGACCAATATTTTATTTATTTGCGGTGGTGCATTTGATGGCCTTGAAAAGGTCATTCAACAACGAACAGCTAAAACTGGTATTGGATTTAATGCAACAGTTCCTGGTAAAGATGATCGGGGTGTAAGTGACCTCTTGGTTGAAGTGGAGCCTGAAGATTTAATTAAGTTTGGCTTGATTCCAGAATTGATTGGTCGCTTGCCTGTCGTGGCAACTTTGATGCAACTAGACGAGGATGCCTTAATTCAGATCCTCACTGAGCCTAAAAATGCTTTGGTAAAACAATATCAAGCATTGCTCACAATGGAAGGTGCTGAGTTAGAAGTGCGCCATGCAGCACTTGCAGCCATTGCAAAGAAGGCAATTGCCCGAAAGACAGGAGCGCGTGGTCTTCGATCAATTCTGGAGGGTTCCTTAATGGATGTGATGTATGACTTGCCATCCTTAAATAATGTCCAGAAGGTTGTGATTGACGAAAGCAGCATTGCTGAGGGTGGTAAACCCTTGCTAGTCTACAAACAAGATCCTGATAAAGCTGATTTAAGCAAAAAGGCTTAATTTCTGAGGGTTTTCGCTATTTATGGGGCAATATTGCCCTTTTTTTACACTTTTCCCCCTTGATTTTCCAAAAGTGCGACCCATATAGGTAGTATGCTACTCATGAATATTGTCTTTATTTAGTGGTTTAGCGCTTTTAGAGACATTTGAGGTTTGATTACTTTGGAGGATTTGCCCTATGCCTGGCCACTTACTACTACCCTCTGAACCGCTTCAACTACCCTTACTTCCATTGCGGGACGTAGTTGTCTTCCCCCATATGGTGATCCCGTTATTTGTGGGTCGCCCTAAATCCATCAAGGCACTAGAGGCCGCCATGGAGACCGGTAAAAATGTCCTATTGGTTGCCCAAAAGACTGCAGCCAAGGATGAGCCAGTGATTGAAGACCTCTATGAGGTCGGCTGTATTGCCAACATCCTACAAATGCTCAAACTGCCCGATGGCACCGTGAAGGTATTGGTTGAAGGCGTACAGCGTGCAGAGGTAAGCCAAATTGAAGACAGCTTGGGTTACTTCAACTGTGAAGCTACTCCAACTGCCATTGATGCCATTGATGCGCATGAAACTGAAGCCTTGCGCCGCGCAATCATGGCCCAATTTGATCAGTATGTAAAACTGAACAAGAAGGTACCACAAGAAATTTTGTCTTCGCTCGGTGGTATAGATGATCCAAGCCGCTTAGCAGATACTATCTGCGCTCATTTGCCAGTCAAGCTTGAGCAAAAGCAACGCCTGCTTGAGATGACTGATGTAGTGCAGCGTTTAGAAAGTCTCTTGGCCGATCTCGAAAGCGAAATTGACATTTTGCAAGTAGAGAAGCGTATTCGTGGACGTGTCAAGCGTCAAATGGAAAAGAGCCAGCGCGAGTACTACCTGAATGAGCAGGTTAAAGCTATACAAAAAGAATTAGGCGAAGGCGAAGAGGGTGCCGACCTCGAGGAACTCGAGAAGCGGATTAAAGCTGCGCGCATGCCGAAAGAGGCTTTGAAAAAGGCTGAGTCTGAGCTCAAGAAATTAAAGTTGATGTCGCCGATGTCAGCTGAGGCTACAGTGATTCGAAACTTTATTGATACCTTGGTCAATCTTCCGTGGAAGAAAAAAACCAAGATTAATAACGACCTGAGCAATGCTGAAAAAGTATTGGATGAGGATCACTACGGCTTAGATAAAGTTAAAGAACGTATTTTGGAGTACCTCGCAGTTCAGCAGCGTGTTGACCGCGTTAAGGCGCCCATTCTCTGTTTAGTTGGCCCTCCAGGAGTTGGTAAGACCTCCTTGGGTCAATCAATTGCGCGCGCTACCAACCGTAAGTTTGTGCGGATGGCCTTAGGCGGCGTGCGTGATGAGTCTGAGATTCGAGGTCATCGCCGCACGTATATTGGCTCAATGCCCGGCAAGATTCTCTCTAGCCTGACTAAGGTTGGTGTCCGTAACCCTTTATTTCTCTTGGACGAAGTTGACAAGATGGGTATGGATTTCCGTGGCGACCCTGCTAGTGCCTTGTTAGAGGTGTTGGATCCAGAGCAAAACCATACTTTCCAAGATCACTACGTCGAGGTTGACTTTGATCTTTCGGATGTGATGTTTGTTGCAACGTCTAACTCCTTAAATATTCCGGGACCGTTATTAGATCGGCTTGAGATTATTCGTTTAGCGGGTTACACAGAGGACGAAAAAACCAGCATTGCTGTGAATTACCTTATCCCGAAACAAATCAAGAACAATGGTTTAAAAAAGGATGAGCTCAAGATTGAGGAAAGCGCTGTTCGCAATATCATTCGTTACTACACTCGTGAAGCAGGCGTTCGTTCTTTAGAAAGAGAAATTAGCAAGATTTGCCGTAAGGTAGTGAAACTTTTGCTCTTGAAGAAAGAGGCCGCTCCAATAGTGGTCAATGCTGATAATCTTGAGAAATTCTTATCTGTGCGGATGTATGACTTTGGTTTAGCAGCTAAAGAAAATCAGGTTGGTCAAGTTACCGGTCTCGCTTGGACAGAAGTTGGTGGTGATCTCTTGACTATTGAGGCAGCAGTCATGCCAGGTAAGGGCGTTATTACTCGTACAGGCTCTATTGGCGACGTTATGAAAGAGTCCGTTGAAGCTGCGCGTACTGTGGTGCGCTCTAGATCCAAGATTCTTGGCATTACTGATGAAGCGTTTGAGAAAAAAGATATTCATATTCACTTTCCTGATGGCGCCACTCCAAAAGATGGTCCTTCTGCTGGTATTGCCATTACAACTGCTTTGGTTTCTGTTTTCACCGGAATTCCAATTCGCTCAGATGTTGCAATGACTGGTGAGATCACCTTACGTGGTGAGGTTCTACCGATTGGCGGCTTGAAAGAGAAGCTATTGGCGGCCCATCGCGGCGGTATCAAGTTAGCCTTGATACCAGAAGAGAATGTGAAAGACTTGATTGATATTCCGGACAACGTGAAGAATGCAATTGAAATCATTCCTGTGCGCTGGATTGATAAGGTATTAGAGCTTGCATTGGAGCGTATGCCGGTAGCCTTGCCAGACCCAACACCTGAAGAACTTGCTAAGAAAGCATCTGAGGCTAGCAAAGCTAACGAGAAATTGTCTTCAGGCGAGATTCTCAAGCACTAAAAGTAGCGGTGTTTTCCGTCTTTTCTAGCTCTACATGTAGGGCTGATTTGACGGGAAACTCGCGTTTTTATGCACTTAGGTTACAATCCTTTCTGTAATATTTGGGGCGCTTAGCTCAGTTGGTAGAGCGTCTGCCTTACACGCAGAATGTCGGGAGTTCGAGCCTCTCAGCGCCCACCAAATGTTTACTTCTTCTGAGCCTGTTCCAAGGCGTCCAAGCTTCCGAATCCCGCCGCCTAGTACACTCACATAGTTGATATTTTTTTACTAGCGAACTTATTCATGTTTGATACCATCCGTAAGCACCAAAAGCTGATGCAGCTTGCACTGATGCTGGTGATCGTTCCTTCTTTTGCTTTTTTTGGAATCTCTAGCTATTCCAGCTTCATGGATAAAGAAACTGATCTTGTGAAGATCAATGGAAAACCCATTACTGCACAGGAAGTTGACAATGCAGCTAAGCGCCAAGCTGAGCGCGTTGGTGGAAATCCGCAGATTACCCAAAGCCTTCCATTTAGACAGGCCATTTTGAATGAGCTACTACAGCAACGCATTCTCGGTTTTGCAGTAACAGATTTACGTCTGCAAGTTGGCAAAGATGCCCTCGTAAAGAGTTTACAAAATATTCCACAAATTCGAGCCTTGTACAAAGAAGATGGTAGCTTTGACGATGCGCGCTTTAAGCAACTCTTAGTTAATAATGGCTTAAATGAAGAGCAGTTCTATGCTAGTCAGGCATTTGATCTCAAAATAGCTCAACTGGTCAATTCCGTGGCCCGCACTGAATTAGCCAGCCCGAAAATTTCTGAAATAATTTCCACGCTTTATGAGACAGAGCGTCAAATACAAACTATGCCATTTGAGGCTAAAGCTTACCTACCCAAGGTAAATCCGACGCAAGAAGAACTTCAGGCTTTTTATCAGGCCAACGCTAAACTTTTTGAGAGCCCTGAGTTCGTTGATGTTGAGTACATAGTGCTCAAGGCCGACCCTAAAGAGGAGGCAAAAGTCTTTAGCGAAAAGGCCGACCAATTTGCTAATCTGACTTATGACCAGTCCGATAGCTTGAAGCCCGCTGCAGATAAATTAAAGCTTAGTATTCAGAATCAAAAGGGTGTGACACGTTCTGGCGCAAGTGGTGTATCAAGAGATCACCCTCTTGCCAACCCGAAGGTAGTGCAAGCGCTGTTTGGTGATGAAGCCCTAAAAAATAAACGCAATATCGAGGCAGTACAAATCTCGCCTGGTGTTTTTGTCTCTGCAAGAGTGGTCGTTTTTCATCCTGCTCAGATATTACCTTTCGCAGAGGTTTCTTCTGAAGTGAGAAGACAAGTAAGTCAGCGATCTGCAGAGAAGTTAGCTATAGCTGCTGCTGCAGAGCGTTACACAGAGCTTCAAAAAGATCCAAAGAGCACCTCTGGTTTTGGTGCTGCAGTTTGGGTTTCTCGCAATAAACCAGCAAACCTAGTTGGTAGTGCACTAGACGATGTAATGTCAGTAAGCCAAGATAAATTGCCTGCTTATGTATCCGTTGCTAATCCAGGCATTGGAACAACCTTGTATCGAGTTGATCAGATTCGCCAACCTGCTGGTGTAGATGCAAAAGTGCACAAAGCGCAGTCACAGCAGATACAAGCACTAGCAGCTCAGGCTGAGTTAGCAGGATTTATGGCTTTTTGGCGTGATAGCGCAAAAGTAAAGACCATCAATTCATTGAGGCCGCCCTCAACAGGTGCAGGTAGCTAATCAGCTCTTTTGCCGTTAAGGAGTGACTGATATGGGGCCATAGCGCCCCATACGTTTTTGTAAAGAGTAGCTTGGGCTTTTTCATTAGGATGAATATTGTCCGGCTGAAATAGATCCGCATTGCTGACAACTCCTGCCATAAAAAATGGCACCAACTCAATTCCTTCTTGGCTAGCAAGTTTGGGGTACAGGTCTTTAAACTTCTTTGTATAGTCCTGACCGTAATTGGGCGGAATTTGCATGCCAAATAACAATACTTTGGCCCCTGATTTTTTGCTCAGTTGAATTATCTTGCTTAAGTTCTTTTCGGTCTCATTCAGGGACAGACCTCGCAATGCGTCATTAGCTCCTAGCTCGAGCATGACAATGCCGGGCTTCTTTTGCTGCAGTAGGTTGGTAATACGCGCAAGACCACCTGAGCTAGTTTCCCCGCTAATACTTGCATTGAACACAGTCCATTGGCTACCTTGCTTTTGAAGCTGCCCCTCAAGTAGCTTGACCCAGCCAGAGCCTCTGGAGATACCGTATTCAGCAGAGAGGCTATCGCCCATTACCAAAATAGTGGAATTTGAGCTTGCTGATGTGACAAAAGAAATTAACAGGCAAAATAAGCCTATTGCAATTACTTTTTTTGATACGAAGGTCGACTGATTATTTTGATTCATCTATTTAGTTACTTTAAGGCTAAAAAGCCTTTAAATTGCTTTCCCTTTTTATGAGCACTTCAAAAAAAGTCCTCAGCGCAAACCATCTAGGTAAGTCTGTTTTATCTAGTGATGGTGTTTTGACTATTTTGCACGACATTCGCTTTGATTTAGAAGCTGGTGAAAGTGTTGCCATTACTGGCAGCTCTGGCTCCGGTAAGAGCACTTTACTGGGACTTCTGGCTGGCTTGGATCTGCCAAGCCAGGGTAATGTCACTCTAATGGGGAAGAATCTCAATGCCCTTGATGAAGATGGGCGGGCAAAGCTTCGAGGCTTACAAGTTGGTTTTGTATTTCAGTCTTTCCAATTGCTACCACACTTAACAGCGCTAGAAAATGTCATGCTTCCAGCGGAGCTGGCTGGTATGGATAATGCCAAAGCTACTGCTATGGCTTGGCTAGAGCGAGTTGGACTTGGCGAGCGATTTGAGCACTTCCCGAAGACCCTTTCTGGTGGAGAACAGCAGCGAGTTGCCTTGGCTAGAGCCTTTATCACTCAGCCGGCCATTCTATTTGCCGATGAGCCCACTGGAAGTCTAGATGAGGCGAGCGGTAATCGGGTGATTGAGCTTCTTTTTGAGCTAAATCAGGCCAATCATTCCACCCTGGTTTTAGTCACCCATGATCCAGCCTTAGCTAACAGGTGCCAGCGCCAATTACACCTCCAAGGCGGGCGCTTACTGTAGGCAAAACCTTATAATCTAGGGATGTCTTTTTTCCATTTTTTACCTGGCGCAAACGCGCTTTCTTCCTTTCGCCAACAGCGTCTTTTAGCCTCTTTAGTAACTCAAGGTATCGAGCTAGATTCTATTGAGGCGCAATATCTTCACTTCATTTGGTCTGATACAGCATTAAGCGCTCAAGATCAGGAAGTTCTAGCCAGTTTGTTAACTTATGGTCAACCATTTACCGGCGCTGCTTCTAGAAAAGGTACTGTGGTCATTCCGCGCTTCGGAACGGTTTCTCCATGGGCAAGTAAGGCAACTGATATTGCCCGCCAATGTGGATTAAATATATCGCGCATTGAGCGTGGTGCACAGTTCTCATGGAAAGCTAAAAAATCTTTGAGCGCATCTCAAGAGCAAATGGTATTGGCAGCAGTTCATGATCGCATGACTGAAACTGTCGTTCAATCGATTGATGAGGCCAATGCCTTGTATCAAACTCTAGAGGATCGTCCTTTACATCGGATTGCGGTTTTGGAGAATGGCAGGGCGGCACTAGATCAGGCCAATCAAGAGCTTGGTTTAGCTCTCTCTGATGATGAAGTTGATTATTTAACAGAAAATTTCATTCGCCTCAAGCGCAATCCTAGTGATGTAGAACTCATTATGTTTGCGCAAGCTAATAGCGAACATTGCCGCCATAAGATTTTTAATTCAAGCTGGACTATAGATGGCGATGATCAAGAGAAATCATTGTTTGCCATGATTCGCAATACCCATCAGCTACACCCGCAGGGAACAATTGTTGCGTATTCTGATAACTCAGCTGTGATGGCTGGTTGTGAATCAGAAACCTGGGCTCCACAAGGTGATGATCACCGCTACCAAAAAGATACACGTTTAGTGCATACCTTAATGAAGGTAGAAACACATAACCATCCCACTGCAATTGCACCATTCCCAGGAGCCTCCACAGGTGCGGGTGGTGAGATTCGGGATGAAGGTGCCACAGGGGTGGGCGGCCGCCCAAAAGCAGGCTTAACAGGGTTCTCAGTCTCTAATCTAAACATTCCTGGAACAGACCTTCCATGGGAAAGTGAAAAGTACGGCAAACCTGAACGTATAGCTACGCCCTTACAGATCATGATTGATGGCCCATTGGGTGGCGCAGCCTTTAATAACGAATTCGGCCGACCAATTTTAGGCGGTTACTTTCGCGTGTTTGAGCAAACTTTGGATGGTGTGCGGCGGGGTTATCACAAACCCATCATGATTGCGGGTGGTATCGGCAGTATTGATGCTATTCACACGAACAAGAAAGCAATTGAGGCTGGGCACTTATTGATTCAACTCGGTGGTCCTGGCATGCGGATTGGCATGGGTGGCGCTACAGGTAGTTCAGTGGCTACCGGAACCAATACTGCAGATTTAGATTTTGACTCTGTCCAACGCGGTAATCCAGAAATGGAACGTCGTGCACAGGAGGTTATTAATGCTTGTCGCGCTATGGGTCAAAAAAATCCGATCGTATCTATCCATGATGTTGGTGCTGGTGGATTATCAAATGCTTTCCCTGAGCTAGCTGATGGAGCTGGCTTGGGTGCCAAATTTAAATTACGCAATGTACCGCTTGAAGAGAGTGGCATGAGCCCTGCTGAAATCTGGTGCAACGAATCACAAGAGCGTTATGTGTTGGCCATTGAATCAAAAGATTTAGAGCTATTTAAGGCCCTTTGTGAGCGTGAACGTTGCCCATTTGCTGTGGTCGGTGAGGCTACAGTACAGCGTCAATTACAACTGATTGACTCTAAACAAAGTGCAGGTGCTGATGCGGCAATGCCCGTTGATATGCCAATGGAAGTGCTACTGGGCAAACCTCCGCGGATGCATCGTGATGTTCAACGGCTAGCCCAGAAATTTAACGAGCTTAATGTCACCGACGCTGATCTTGCTCAATCTATTGCCTGGGTATTGCAACAGCCTACGGTTGCTAGCAAATCATTCTTGATCACCATTGGCGATAGAACTGTTGGGGGCTTAAATGCTCGTGATCAATTTGTTGGCCCATGGCAAGTTCCAGTAGCAGATTGTGCTGTCACCTTAATGGATTACAAGGGCTATCGTGGTGAAGTCATGAGTATGGGAGAGAGAACTCCTGTAGCAGTGATTGATGCTCCCGCAGCAGCTCGAATGGCTGTTGGTGAGGCCATTACCAATCTTCTAGCTGCCGATATTCGTCATTTAGAAGATGTTAAGTTGTCAGCAAACTGGATGGCTGCTTGTGGCTCTCCAGGTGAGGATGCCAAGCTTTATGACTCTGTAAAAGCGGTCGGCATGGAGCTGTGTCCCGCTTTAGGGATTTCAATACCCGTTGGTAAGGACTCTTTATCGATGGCAACAGCTTGGCAAGATGCAGGACAAGATAAGAAAGTCGTTGCGCCTGTTTCCTTGATTATTTCAGCATTCGCCTCAGTGCAAGATGTTCGTAAGACGCTGACTCCTCAGCTAAAGCTCAAAGCACAAGATGGGGCAGCGCTAGATACTGAATTGATTCTGGTTGATCTTGGTCGAGGAAAAAACCGAATGGCTGGTAGCATTCTGGCTCAAGTATTGAATCAATCTGGAAAAGCGGTTCCAAATCTAGATCAACCCGAAGATTTGAAGAACTTGGCTGCGGCCATCATTGAGCTTCGTAAAGAAAATAAGCTCTTGGCTTATCACGATCGCTCTGATGGTGGTTTATTGGCTTGTATTGCGGAGATGGCATTTGCAGCTCATTGTGGCGTCTCAATCAATGTTGACATGATTGCAGTGGATCCCAGTCAAGAGCCAGACCATGGTGATGCTAAAAACTGGGCACAGCAAGTATCTGGTCGCCGCCATGAACAAACAATGCGCGCCTTATTTAATGAAGAGCTTGGCGCAGTGATTCAGATACGCAGAGAAGAACGGGATGCAGTATTTGCAGTGCTTCGCAAGCTTGGTTTAAGTGCATTTAGTCATGTTATTGCAAAACCGAATACCAATGGCCGTATTGAGATTTGGTGTGATGCTAAAAATATCTTTGCAGAGCCCCGTGAAATCTTGCAAAAGATGTGGACTAATACCAGCTATCAAATAGCACGCTTACGTGATAACCCAGCATGCGCCGATAGTGAATTTGCCCTCTTAGACAATCTATCTGATGCAGGCATGACACCTAAGCTCACCTTTGATGTTGCAGAGGATGTTGCTGCACCATTTATTGGAAAAAATGCTCGCCCTAAAGTGGCAATTCTTCGCGAGCAGGGCGTTAACTCCCATGTAGAAATGGCCTATGCTGTGAACTGGGCTGGCTTTGATAGCTACGATGTTCATATGTCTGATCTTTTGAGTGGCAAAGCAAAGCTCGATAACTTCAGAGGTCTCATCGCTTGTGGTGGATTTAGCTATGGCGATGTTCTTGGTGCTGGCGAAGGTTGGGCAAAAACGATTCTCTTTAATCAGCAACTTCGAGATCAATTCTCAACATTCTTCAATCGTCAAGACAGTTTTGCTTTAGGCGTTTGCAATGGTTGCCAGATGATGAGTAATCTTGCTGGAATTATTCCTGGTGCACAAGCTTGGCCTAAATTTACGCGCAATCAATCCGAGCAGTATGAGGCCCGTTTAGTGATGGCAGAAGTGCTTGCTTCTCCTTCAATCTTCACCCAAGGCATGGAAGGCAGTCAATTACCAATCGCCATAGCGCATGGTGAGGGCTTTGCTAATTTCAGCCAGCAGGGTAATTTAGATCTGCTACAACAGCAAGGTTTGGCAAACTTACGCTTTGTTGATCATGAAGGCAATCCGACCCAAACCTATCCGATGAATCCAAATGGTTCGCCGGGTGGATTAACAGGTGTAACAACGCCAGATGGTCGCTTTACGGTGATGATGCCGCACCCTGAGCGAGTATTTAGGGCTGTGCAGATGAGCTGGTGTCCACCTGAATGGCTAAACACTGCTGATGGGGCAAGCCCATGGTTACGTTTATTCCGTAACGCACGCCGCTGGGCCAAGTAAGTCAATGCATCCAAATCCATGTTGATGGAGCCGGTAACCTTTTCTGAGAGCGGAGGAGTGCGTTATCTTCATTTTGGTACTGAGTTAATTCAAGGAGCAATGCGTATTCGCGACCCCAATGAAATTTACCTCGAGTACAACCAGCAAATGATGGCCTGGCTACTCTTTTTAGAAACCAAGCCTGGCATGCGGGTTGCGCAATTGGGCCTTGGAACTGGAGCTTTAACAAAGTTTACGCACCTTCATTGCCCAGCCGTTAAATCAATTGTTGTAGAACTTAATCCTGCCGTCATTGTGTCGGCAAGAAGTATGTTTTCAATGCCAGATGATGATCGTAGGCTTGAAACGCTACAAACTGATGCCAAGCAGTTTGTAAAGAGTCCTAAATACAAAAATACCTTCGATGCAGTCCAAGTAGATTTGTATGATGCTATTTGTGATGGTCCATCAGCAAGCTCTTTGGAGTTTTATCAGGGTTGCTACGACATTCTCAAAGAACCAGGCGTTTTGACAGTTAATTTATTTTCACGCCATAAGAGCTTTAACATCAATCTCAAGAACATCTGCGAAGCATTTTCTAATCGTGTTCTGTTATTTCCCGAATCGCATGATTGCAATGTAGTCGCCATTGCTTTTAAGGGTCCTAAGTTAGAAGCCCAATGGAAAGCTGTTTCAGCGCGCGCCAAGCTGATTAAAGAAAAAACAGAGCTACAGACCAATAAGTGGGTATCAGGTATTAGCAGTGTGAATGCTCGACAGCAGTTACAGCTCTCGATATAAAACTTGCATCAGAAAAAAAGGCGATCAGTTGATCGCCTTTTCTTTTTAGACAGTCACAGTATCTGCGACATCGCTAAATGACTTGAGTTTGTCAAAGCTCATGTATTTATAAACATCACTGGCCTTAGCATCTAGCGCCTTCACTTGTTCTAAATACTCGGCAGGAGTAGGTAGCCGTCCCAAAAGGGCGGCAACGGAGGCTAACTCAGCAGAAGCCAAATACACGCGAGTATCGATACCTAAGCGGTTAGGAAAATTACGTGTAGAGGTTGATACGGCTGTTGAACCTTTACGAATCTGCGCTTGATTACCCATACAGAGTGAACAGCCTGGACTTTCCATGCGTGCACCAGCTGCACCCAACATACCGTAGTAGCCTTCTTCCATCAACACCATGGCGTCCATCTTCGTCGGAGGAGCCACCCATAAACGGGTTGGCATATCTTTCTTGCCTTGCAAGACTTGACCTGCTGCGCGGAAGTGTCCAATATTAGTCATGCAAGAACCAATAAAGACTTCATCAATCTTGTCACCAGCAACTTCCGAAAGGAACTTCACATCATCTGGATCATTAGGGCAGGCCAAGATAGGCTCTTTGATTTCATCAATATTGATTTCGATAATCTCTGCATAGTCAGCATTAGCATCAGGTTGCAGTAATTGTGGATCTGCAATCCAAGCTTGCATGGCCTTGATACGACGGCCAAGGGTGCGCTTGTCTTCGTAGCCATTTGCAATCATCCACTTCATCAAAGTGATATTGGATTGCATATACTCAATAATCGGCTCTTTGTTCAAATGAACAGTGCAGCCACCAGCAGAGCGTTCAGCAGAAGCATCCGACAATTCAAATGCTTGTTCAACCTTAAGATCAGGTAGACCCTCGATTTCAAGGATGCGGCCAGAGAAAATATTTTTCTTGCCTTGCTTCTCAACAGTCAGCAAGCCCTTTTTGATTGCGTACAAAGGGATGGCGTTAACTAAGTCACGTAGGGTGATGCCAGGCTGCATCTTTCCCTTGAAGCGAACCAAAACAGATTCAGGCATATCCAAGGGCATAACACCAGTCGCTGCCGCGAAAGCAACTAGGCCGGAGCCAGCGGGGAAGGAAATGCCGATTGGGAAGCGAGTGTGGCTATCGCCGCCGGTGCCGCAGGTATCGGGAAGCAGCAAGCGATTTAACCAGCTATGGATCACGCCATCACCTGGACGCAATGCAACACCACCACGATTGGTCATGAATGGTGGCAACTCGTGTTGAGTACGAATGTCTACTGGCTTTGGATATGCAGAGGTGTGACAGAAGGATTGCATGACTAAATCAGAAGAGAAGCCCAAGCAAGCTAAATCTTTCAATTCGTCACGCGTCATAGGACCGGTTGTATCTTGGGAGCCAACGGTAGTCATGTGTGGCTCGCAATAGGTGCCAGGACGTATACCTTGCCCCTCTGGTAAGCCACATGCGCGTCCAACCATCT
The DNA here is from genome assembly GCF_018881635.1 of Polynucleobacter sp. UB-Piko-W3. Classification (GTDB taxonomy): domain Bacteria; phylum Pseudomonadota; class Gammaproteobacteria; order Burkholderiales; family Burkholderiaceae; genus Polynucleobacter. The sequence goes on along the minus strand of NZ_JACVPY010000002.1, from coordinate 625,193 downwards.
TTTGAGCCAGGCTGAAACCTTTTTTATTATCAGGTGGGCTAACTGGGAGACGGAATTCTGTTGAGGCAGGTAAACCTAATGCCGCGCGGGCCTTTGCGGTTAAGCCACGCCCTACGATCAATGGGATACGACCGCCAGCACGAACTTCATCCAAAATTACTGGTGACTTGAGCGAAAAAGCAGTAATTTCTTTACCGTTCTTAAATGCTTTGCCTTCATATGGGCGCAACTCAATCTCGTCACCCATATTCATTTGAGATACATCTAATTCGATTGGTAGCGCACCAGAATCTTCCATGGTGTTGAAGAAAATTGGAGCAATATTGCCACCAAGACAAACACCACCAAAACGCTTGTTTGGTACGAATGGGATATCTTGACCAGTCCACCAGAGAACAGAGTTGGTAGCAGATTTACGTGATGAACCAGTGCCAACAACGTCACCAACATAAGCAATTTGATTGCCTTTTTTCTGCAGCTCAGCGATTTGTTTCATGGGGCCACGAACACCAGATTCATCCGGCTCAATACCAGGGCGTGGGTTCTTCAGCATGATCGTTGCATGCAACGGAATATCTGGACGGCTCCACGCATCAGGTGCGGGAGAGAGGTCGTCTGTATTCGTCTCGCCAGTAACTTTAAATACCGTGAGCTTCATGCTTTCTGGAACTGCGGGGCGGCTAGTAAACCAATCCGCATCAGCCCAGCTTTTCATCACGGCCTTTGCATTTGCATTACCTTTCTCAGCAAGCTCAAGCACATCATTGAAGTAATCAAACATCAAGAGCGTTTTCTTGAGAGCTTGCGCAGCAACAGCGCCACATTCAGCATCACTTAATAATTCAACTAAAGGTTTAATGTTGTAGCCACCGAGCATGGTGCCTAAAAGTTCAGTTGCCTTCACACGAGAAATCAAGGGCGATTTTTCTGTACCTTTTACAATGGCATCTAAAAATTCTGCTTTTACTTTTGCGGCCTCATCAACACCAGCAGGTACACGATGCGTAATGAGCTCTACAAGTTCAGCCTCTTTGCCTGCCGGTGGATTCTTAAACAATTTAACCAGCTCAGCAGTCTGATCCTTAGTTAACGGGAGTGCCGGTATACCAAGTGCTGCGCGTTCGGCAACGGTAGCGTTATAGGCTTCTAACATGGTGTTTCCTATGAGGTAAATGAGTTCTATAGAATGACTAAACGGGAATTTTCTCCCGAACAGCCACATTATAGTTACTTATTTAAGTCTTATATAAGAGTTTAAATTCCCTTAATTTCAGCCCATTGGGGCTATTTAGATGAAAACTAGACTTAAAAGAGGCTGATTTACCCAAAATTAGATGATTTGCTCATCCTTTAATGCCCAAACCAGCGCCACAACCCATCCAATCAAGGACCAACCTAAAAAGAGGTTCAGGGCAAAAATAGCCCCGGTATTCGCCCTTTTTCGATGAAAAGCGATCGCAAAAGGCAAGAAATAAAAGAGGGACAAAATGGTAATTAATACAGCAAAGAATAGGCGCATGATGGTCGATTAGGCTGAAAAAGTGGAAATTTAAGCGATTTATCTAATATATATCCGATTTTGAAAGTTCCTGAATCACTAAGGCTATCGTTATAATTACTTTTTCCAACAGAGCTTAAGCGATGACCAAATACGTTTTTGTCACTGGTGGTGTGGTTTCTTCCTTAGGGAAAGGAATCGCAGCTGCCTCGCTTGCCGCGATTCTTGAATCCCGCGGCCTGAAAGTCACCCTCCTAAAATTAGATCCTTACATCAATGTTGACCCGGGCACTATGAGTCCACTCCAGCATGGAGAAGTTTTTGTGACTGAAGATGGTGCCGAAACAGATCTGGATTTGGGCCACTATGAGCGCTTCGTATCAGCAAAGATGCGTAAGAGTAATAACTTCACCACTGGTCAGATTTATGAGTCGGTGATCAGTAAAGAGCGTCGCGGCGAATACCTAGGAAAGACAGTTCAAGTTATTCCCCACATTACCAATGAAATTCAGGCATTTGTAGAGCGCGGCGCTAAGGCTAGCCATGATGGCAATGCAGATATTGCGATTTGTGAGATTGGCGGCACCGTTGGCGATATTGAGTCGCTACCATTTCTGGAGGCTGCAAGACAGATGAGTCTGCGTCTTCCATTACACAGTTGCGCTTTTGTCCACTTAACTCTGGTGCCTTATATTCATAGTGCTGGTGAGCTCAAGACAAAACCAACCCAACACTCTGTACAAAAGTTGCGCGAGATCGGCATCATGCCAACCGTTTTGCTATGCCGTGCTGATCGTCCCATTCCAGAAGATGAGCGCGCCAAGATTTCTCTTTTCTCTAATGTGCGTGAAGAAGCCGTGATATCCGTTTGGGATGTCGACACGATCTATAAGATTCCAGAGATGCTCCATGCACAAGGCATGGACGATTTGATTTGTCGTGAATTAGATATCAAAGCTAAACCAGCCGATCTTTCTGTGTGGGCAAATTTAGTTTATGAAATGGCCAACCCACAGCATGAGGTCACCATTGGTATGGTTGGCAAATATGTTGAGTTGACTGAATCCTATAAATCGTTAATTGAAGCTTTACGCCATGCTGGTATTCATGCGCACACCAAAGTTAATATTAATTACATTGATTCAGAAGTCATTGAAAAAGATGGCATTGATTGTTTAAGGAATTTGGATGCTATCCTAGTTCCAGGCGGCTTTGGTAAGCGCGGTACGGAAGGTAAGATTTCTGCTATTCGTTATGCCCGCGAAAACAATATCCCGTACCTTGGTATCTGCCTAGGTATGCAGTTGGCAGTCATCGAGTTTGCGCGCCATGTTGCTAACATCGCCAATGCGAATAGTACTGAATTTGATCCACAAGCCGAGAACCCGGTAGTTGCTCTCATTACAGAGTGGATGGATAGAGAAGGGCGAGTAGAGAAGCGCAGCAATGATTCTGATCTTGGTGGCACCATGCGCCTGGGTTCCCAACGGTGCCCAGTAAAAGCCGGAACTTTGGCACATCGCATTTATGGCTCGGAAGTAAATGAGCGCCATCGCCATCGCTATGAAGTAAATAACATTTATGTTCCAAAACTTGAGAAGTCTGGTTTGATTATTTCTGCCAGAACACCAAATGAGTCTTTGCCTGAGATGATGGAATTACCGGAGTCAATACATCCTTGGTTTTTTGGTGTGCAGTTCCATCCAGAATTTACCTCTACACCTCGTGATGGTCACCCTTTGTTCTCAGCATTTATTGGTGCAGCACTGATTCACCAAGATGCTGCATTAAAACAAGTTGCTTAAGAGGAACTGATGAGCTCATTTCAGCTATGTGGTTTCAATGTCGGCCTAGACCAACGCTTCTTCTTAATTGCTGGGACATGTGTGATTGAATCCGAGCAGTCCGCGATTGATGTTGCAGGCCAATTAAAAGAAATCACCAGCGCCCTAAAAATTCCGTTTATCTATAAATCTTCATTTGATAAAGCAAATCGCTCTTCTGGAAATTCATTCCGGGGTTTAGGTATGGAAAAGGGCTTAGAGATTTTAGCTAAAGTTAAAAAACAAGTGGGCGTACCGATTCTGACTGATGTCCATGATATTAGTGAGATCGAGGCAGTTTCTAAAGTAGTTGATGTAATTCAAACCCCTGCTTTTTTATGTAGACAAACGGATTTCATTAGAGCGTGCGCTCAGAGCGGTAAGCCAGTCAACTTCAAGAAAGGGCAGTTCCTTTCGCCTCATGAGATGCTCAATGTCATTGAGAAGGCTAGGGCGGCTGCCAAAGAAGTAAACCTTCCAGATCAATTTATGGTTTGTGAGCGCGGCGCTTCATTTGGTTATAACAACCTAGTTTCTGATATGCGAAGTCTTGCTATCTTGCGCGAAGCAAATGCACCCGTAGTATTTGATGCGACCCATTCTGTTCAGTTGCCTGGTGGCCAAGGTACAGCCAGCGGTGGTCAGAGGGAGTTTGTACCGGTATTGGCTCGTGCGGCAGTTGCGGTAGGTATCAGCGGCCTGTTTATGGAAACCCATCCAGATCCATCCAAAGCTTTATCTGATGGACCTAATGCAGTGCCCTTGCATCGGATGAAAGAGTTACTGGAATCGCTAGTTGCGATTGATACGGTAGTGAAATCTAGTGGTCCATTTTTAGAAAATAGCTTCAAATAAATTTGCAGCGAATTGATTAATTCCCATTTTGTATTGCTTTAAGGAGAAGGTGCATGAGCGCCATTGTTGACATCATCGGTAGAGAAATTTTAGATTCACGCGGTAACCCCACGGTAGAGTGTGATGTATTGCTTGAGTCAGGGGTCATGGGGCGTGCAGCAGTACCTTCTGGCGCTTCTACAGGCTCACGCGAAGCGATTGAGTTACGCGATGGCGATAAGGCTCGCTATTTAGGTAAGGGCGTTCTCAATGCAGTTCAAAACATTAATGTTGAGATTGCAGAAACCATTCTTGGCTTGGATGCCACTGAACAGGCTTTTTTAGATCGCACCCTAATCGACTTAGATGGCACACACAACAAGGCTCGCTTGGGTGCTAATGCAACCTTGGCTGTTTCGATGGCCGTTGCCAGAGCAGCCGCCGAAGAAGCGGGCTTACCTTTGTATCGTTATTTTGGTGGTTCAGGTGGCATGCAATTGCCTGTACCCATGATGAATATCGTGAACGGCGGCGCGCATGCCAATAACAGTCTAGATATCCAAGAGTTTATGGTGATGCCTGTTGGCGCAGAAAATTTCCGCGATGCGTTGCGTTGCGGCGCTGAAATCTTCCATGAACTGAAAAAAATCCTTGGCGCTCAAGGCATGCCTACTACAGTTGGTGACGAAGGTGGTTTTGCACCAAACTTCAAGAGCAATCAAGAGTGCCTGCAAACCATCATGAAAGCGATTGAGGGTGCTGGTTACCAAGCCGGTGAAGATGTGTTGTTGGCGCTAGATTGTGCCGCAAGCGAGTTCTATAAAGATGGCAAATACCATCTCTCAGGGGAAGGGTTGCAACTGACCTCCAGCGAGTTTTCAGACTACCTCGGTAATCTGGCAGATCAGTTCCCTATCGTATCAATTGAAGATGGTATGCACGAGAGTGATTGGGATGGTTGGGCTGATATCACCAATAAACTGGGTAAGAAGATTCAGTTGGTTGGCGATGATTTATTTGTAACCAACACTCGCATCCTCAAGGAGGGTATCGAGAAGGGAGTCGCTAATTCCATCTTGATCAAGATTAACCAGATTGGCACCCTTACAGAAACCTTTGCAGCCATTGAGATGGCAAAGCGCGCTAATTACACTGCAGTGATCTCTCATCGTTCTGGTGAAACTGAAGATAGCACGATTGCCGATATTGCGGTGGGTACGAACGCTGGCCAGATTAAGACAGGCTCTTTGTCACGCTCTGATCGCATTGCTAAATACAACCAGCTATTACGTATCGAAGAGGATTTAGGTGATGTTGCGACCTATCCAGGCAAATCCGTTTTCTATAATTTAAAACGCTAAATCCCAGAAAATTGGTTTGTTATGCGGATAGTCATCTACTCCATGCTGTTATTGCTCATTGCAATCCAGTACCCGCTTTGGCTGGGAAAGGGTGGATGGCTTAAGGTTTATGAAATGGAAAAACAAGTAGAGCTACAAGAGGCTAAAAATAGTCTTTTAGCTCTACGCAATGCCAAACTAGCTGGCGATGTGAAAGATTTAAAAGATGGTACGCGTGCGATCGAGGAACGGGCCAGAGCTGAACATGGCTTAATTAAAGAGGGTGAATATTTTGTGCAGATCTTGCCAGTTGATAAAGCTAGCATAGCACCTGCAGTTGATGGACTGAAAACACCAGCCACTAAGCAATAAACTCAGCAATAAAGATTAGTGCCCGCTAGAAGGCGGCCTAGTAGCATCACTCAGTAAGTCTGTTTTAAAAACCTGCAAACAGTCTACAGCGTCGAATCGATAAGGCTTTGCGCAAAACTCACAGATAGTCTCGACCACACCTTGTTCAGCCAATATTCCCTGAACCTCTTCTTCGCCGAGCATGCGTAAAACATCTGCCACCTTGTTACGCGAACAGCGACAAGAAAAGCGGATTTGGCGTGGCGGGAAGCTGCGCACACCATTCTCAGTAGACTCTTCCAGAAATAGACGCCTGAGGATCGTTTCTGGGGGAAGGGTAAGGAGCTCATCGTTAGTAATGGTCTCTCCTAAAGTCTGGATACGAGTCCATCCTTCAGCCGCATTTTGTGCATCAAGGTGTGCATGACCACCTGAGTCAGGCATGCGTTGCAATAAGAGGCCGCCAACATGAGTATCGCTTGATGCTAGCCATATCCGCGTATCTAATTGCTCTGATTTTTGCATGTATAGTCCAATGGCCTCCGCAGCACTAGATACGGCTTTGATGGTGCTGCCATGTTGCTGCTGGAGAGCAACAATACCTTGGTAGGGTGGCTGACCGGATTCACGCTCTGATGGGTCTAGTGTAATGACCAGTCTTCCAGAACTAGTGGCATCTAAGAGCTCACCAAGGCTAGCATTGGGGGTTATTTCTGAGGGATCTACCGAGAGCTTAACAGTAGCTCTCATAGATAAATCTGACTTACATTCGACTATTAAAAGCGCAATGGGACCTTTGCTTTGGGCCTGAATAATCAGAGTGCCGTCAAACTTCAGGCTTGCGCATAGAAGAGTAGCGGCGCCAACAAAATCCCCTAAGATACGGCGGACTGCAGGCGGATCATTGCGACGCTCTAAAACAGCCTGCCAAGCAGTGCTAATGGAGACAATTTCCCCGCGAACAGGGGCCCCATCACAGACAAACACTAGTAATTCATTCATAGGGCAAAGTATCCACGTTTTTGAATTTCGCCGCCAATTCATGTGACCTGAGATAATGTAGTTTATGCATATTCGTACACGTTTCGCTCCCAGCCCCACAGGATTCATTCATCTAGGCAACCTTCGCAGCGCTTTATATCCATGGGCATTTGCGCGCCATAATCAAGGCGACTTCATTCTACGCATTGAAGACACTGATCTTGAGCGCTCTTCACAAGAAGCTGTAGATGTGATCATAGAGGGGATGGCCTGGCTAGGACTTGATTTAGACGAGGGTCCAATCTATCAGATGCAGCGCATTGATCGCTATCGTGCAGTTGTCAAGCAAATGCTAGATGCAGGACTTGCTTATCCTTGCTATATGAGTGAAGAAGCATTGAATAAACTTCGTGATCAGCAAATGGCTAATAAAGAAAAGCCACGCTATAACGGCTTGTGGAGGCCTGAGCCTGGAAAAACTCTACCAGCAATTCCGGAAGATGCTCAGCCAGTGATTCGCTTTAAAAATCCCATTGGTGGATCAGTTATCTGGGAAGATGCTGTTAAAGGGAAGATTGAGATTAGCAACGATGAACTCGATGATCTGGTCATTGCTCGTCCAGACGGCACACCAACCTATAACTTCTGCGTAGTAGTGGATGACTTGGATATGAAAATCACCCATGTCATCCGTGGTGATGATCATGTAAACAATACACCTCGTCAAATTAATATCATGAGGGCTCTCGGTGGTAATCCACCTATCTATGCACACCTACCCACGGTCCTAAATGACTCTGGCGAGAAGATGAGCAAACGCAATGGAGCTATGAGCGTCCGGGATTACCAAAAAGCAGGTTATCTGCCTGAAGCAATATTGAACTACTTGGCGCGCTTAGGCTGGTCTCACGGTGATGCGGAAGTATTTACTAAAGAACAGTTTGTGGCCTGGTTTGATTTAGATAGTCTAGGTCGTTCACCTGCACAACATAATCCAGAGAAGCTGCTGTGGCTCAATCATCAATATATCCAGAATGCAGACCCAAGCAAACTAGCGCAGGCGACCAAACCCTTCGCACATCAAATTGGGATTGACACCGAGAATGGCCCAGACTTTACTCAAGTAGTAGGTCTATTAAAAGATCGCGCCAATACATTGATTGAAATTGCAGAAGGGGCTAAGCTTTTTTATTTACCAGCGCCTGCTCATAGTGCAGAGGAGATTGCTGCCAATATTCCATCATCTGTTGTTCCTGCCTTGAAAGATCTAATTGAGGCGATTAAGAATTCGGAGCCGACAAAGGAAGCTTATGGCGCCGCATTTAAACAAGTTCTAGCCAAACATCAACTTAAAATGCCCGCTCTAGCGATGCCTGTTCGTTATGCATTATTCGCAGCCACTCAAACCCCAGCAATCGATTCTGTATTGGTGGTATTGGGCCGAGAAGAAGCACTCAAACGGCTCTCCAAGGTAGTCTAGTAGGCAATTTGCGCAGTTGCACAAAAATAGGCTAAAATCTTGGATTGTTTTGAGTGTCTTGCAGGTTTATTGTGGGATTTCGGGGGTATAGCTCAGCTGGGAGAGCGCTTGCATGGCATGCAAGAGGTCAGCGGTTCGATCCCGCTTATCTCCACCAAACATTCGAAATTGTAGTAATCAGAAGCAGTCCAGGTCCCCATCGTCTAGAGGCCTAGGACATCACCCTTTCACGGTGAGTACGGGGGTTCGAATCCCCCTGGGGACGCCAGAATTCTGGTGGCAGTAAAATGTAGTGTGATGTTTTTCTCGATGTATTTTGGAGCGGTAGTTCAGTTGGTTAGAATATCGGCCTGTCACGCCGAGGGTCGCGGGTTCGAGTCCCGTCCGTTCCGCCAAGACAATCAAAAGCCCCCTGTATAAGGGGGCTTTTTTATTTACATCTTCAATTAAAGAGCGCTAGTACCCAGCGATTTTGGTGAGTGAATCTCGCTTTAGACTACTAGCTGAGGGTGACGGCAAAATACGAGATCTCTTGAAAAAAATCCAAACCTGAATAACTAATATTTTTTAAGGCTTGGTTTTTGTGCGTTTAGATAAAGTGGCTCAACAGTCGGCATCAATACTGTAAGTTGCTCTATCCTGGTTTCCCCAGATGGGTGGGTAGATAAGAACTCAGGGGAAGCTTTTCCATCGGTAGCTCTAATCATTTTCTTCCAAACGCTAATGGCAGCCTGGGGGTTGTAGCCGGCTCTAGCGGCTAACTCTAAACCAATTGCGTCTGCCTCAGATTCATTCTGTCTTGAGTTTGGTAGAACCAATATATATTGAGCTGCTTGATTGGCTGCACTGATTGCAGATCCATAGCTGCCAGCCGCTGCTAGGGCAATATTGGTAACAGCGCTTTGAGCCATCGCCTGGGATAGTCTTTCCCTGCCATGTTCACGCAAAGCATGAGCAATCTCATGACCCATAATTGCCGCAATTTCATCATCTGTTAAGTTGAGTTGTTCTACTAATCCGGAATAGAAAGTGATTTTTCCACCGGGGGCGCAAGTCGCATTAAGAGTTGGCGCATTAATCAGGGTTAATTGCCAATTCCAATCACGTGTATCGTCTCTAAAAATGGATGTTTGTTGAATCAAGCGATTCGAAATGGACTTGAGACGGTCATAAGCTGGTCCAGAACTCACTAGAATGTTCTTTTCTTTAGCTTTCTGATTCTGCTCGTTATAGCTTATGGCAGAGAGTCGATCCACCTCAGCAGAAGAGACCACCATAAATTGTGATCTACTGATTCCTACCGCACCTGATCTTGTGGTGTTAGCACAAGCTAGGAGTAGAGAGCTTAAAGTAAGAGTTGCAACAGCTCTAGAACTGAACAGCTTATATATCATTCACTACAAATTATTTCTTCGGAGTTGTTATAGAGGCTGCCATCGCATCATAGTAAATCACTTTGACCTGTTCGCCAACATTCACATCAGCCAAGAGGGCTGGGTTTTTAACTGTAACCGTCGTAATCTTGCCGCTAGGGCCTTTTACAGAAACTAGTTTCTTATTGCGATCCACCGCAACGATATCCGCAATGATGGTGGTCTTATTGGCAATGACTTCAGATGGCTTTTCATTCGGCTTTGAATCAGTAACTGTATTGGTCTCTACTTTGCTACGAATACCATTGCTCTTCGTTTTAATCAGCTCAATTGCAACAGCTAATTCATAGGTAACGTTAACTTGGTCGCCTTTTTTGATCTGATCAAAATTGGTAATTTCTGGGCCAGCAACAAATTTGGACTCGCCTTCTTTATTCTTAAAGGTAATCGTGCGGGTCTTCTTATCAATAGCAACTATGGTGCCCTCATATAGTTGGTAGCGGTTATCGACTACAGCAGCGTCGATCACCATTGGCTTAGCAGCAGAATCGGCCGGCTTTGCTTGGGACATCACCAAAGTGGGGGAGGCTAATATAGCGGCAATGGATAGTGAAATGGTTGTGGATTTGATATTCATTATTTTCCTTCTAGATAAGCACTTCATATCTGGATACTAGCTCACTTTTAGCATTTATAAGCCTTTCAAGGCGCTAATTGGGGGTTGGGACTAGAGCCTCCATCTTTGATAAGATCTCTGTTTGATTCTGAAACCCTAAGGAGGGTATGAAATGCCTCAATTTGCCGCAAATTTAACAATGCTTTTTACAGAGACGCCGTTCTTAGATCGTTTTGAGAAAGCCCACAATGCTGGATTTAAGGCGGTTGAGTTTCTCTTCCCTTATCCATTTGCGGCTGCTGAAATTAAAGATAAGTTAGATCAACATGGATTAAAGCTTGTTCTTCATAACTTACCTGCTGGAGATTGGGATGCTGGAGAGCGTGGAATTGCTTGTCACCCTGATCGAGTAGCTGAATTTCGTGAAGGTGTTGCCAAAGCCATTGAATACGCCAAGGTTTTAGGTGTTCCGCAGCTCAATTGTCTGGCTGGTAAAGCCCCCGCTGGAGTGGATAACAAGTTGTTGCACGATACCTTCGTGTCGAACCTTAAATACGCATCAGCTGAATTAAAGAAAGCCAACCTCAAGCTACTAATTGAACCAATCAATACTTTTGATATTTCTGGATTCTTTTTAAGCACAACCCAGCAAGCGCTAGATATTCTCAAGGAGGTTGCTGCCGATAATCTTTTCGTGCAATACGACATCTACCATGCGCAACGGATGGAAGGTGAGCTTTGCAACACCATGGAAAAGAATCTTGGCAAGATTGGACATATTCAATTAGCCGATAATCCCGGTCGCAACGAACCTGGCACGGGCGAAATCAATTATGTACATCTATTTAAATTCTTAGACCGGATTGGATATTCAGGCTGGATTGGTTGTGAATACAAACCTGCAACCACTACCGAAGCAGGTCTAGGTTGGATACAAAAGTTAACTTCATAAAATAAATCAAAGCAAATACAAAAGGAAAAGATATGAGCGATAAATTAAAATTAGGTTTTGTTGGTCTTGGAATTATGGGCGCCCCTATGGCAGGCCAACTGGTTAAAGCAGGTCATGAGGTATTTATTACAACCAGAAGTAAGGTTCCTCAAGAGCTGGCTTCTTCAACAGCCATTCAATGCGTAAGCCCAAGCGAAGTTGCCCAAAAAGCAGACATCATTTTCACTATGGTTCCAGATACACCAGATGTTGAAAAAGTATTGTTTGGTGATAAAGGCGTTGCGGCTGGTTTATCTAAAGGCAAGGTTGTCGTTGATATGAGCTCTATTTCACCAATCGCCACTAAAGAATATGCCAAGAAAATAAATGCCTTGGGTTGCGACTATCTTGATGCGCCCGTTTCTGGTGGCGAAGTCGGCGCTAAAAATGCCACGCTCTCGATTATGGTTGGTGGTGATGAGGCCGTATTTAATAAAATAAAGCCTGTACTAGATCTTATGGGCAAGAATATTAACTTGGTCGGCGGCAATGGTGATGGCCAAACTGCTAAAGTTGCGAACCAGATTATTGTGGCCTTAAATATTGAAGCCGTAGCTGAGGCGCTGGTATTTGCATCTAAAGCTGGGGCAGATCCTGCTAAGGTTCGCCTGGCACTCATGGGTGGTTTTGCGAGCTCGAAGATTCTTGAAGTGCATGGTGAGCGCATGGTGAAGCGCACATTTGATCCTGGATTTAGGATTGAATTGCATCAAAAGGATTTAAACCTTGCACTCAATAGTGCGCGTGCCCTAGGTGTTTCACTGCCGAATACCGCTACTGCCCAAGAATTATTCAATTCCTGCTCTGCGCATGGTGGCAAAGCCTGGGATCATTCAGCGATGGTCAAGGCTTTAGAAAAGCTAGCGAACTTTGAGATAGGTCAAAAAGCCTAAGTTCTGTTTATGTCATCAACCCTATTGGTGTATCTTCATGGTTTTCGATCTTCGCCAAGATCTAGTAAAGCGGTGATGACAGGTGAGGCAGTAAAGACCTTAGCAACTGCGGCAAATGCCATCGATTGGTATTGCCCGCAGTTGTTGGCGTCGCCTAAAGCTAGTATGGATATGGTGACAGCCTTTATAGACCAGTCCAAAGCTGACCGCATTGTTGTGATCGGATCATCGCTTGGTGGGTTTTATGCCAACTACCTAGCAGAAAAATATGGCTGTAAGGCAATAGCCTTAAATCCAGCAGTACGAGCAGCTAGAGAGCTTGCCCCCCATGTGGGGATGATGACATCCTATGACAGCGATGAACCCTTTGATTTTCGGCCTGAATATATCGACGAACTCAAGAGCCTACAGGTTGAGAGAATTTCTGATCCCAATCGTTACTTATTAATTGCTGCAAAAGGGGATGAATTGCTCGATTGGAAAGAAATGAGTGAATTCTACCAAGGTGCGCATCAACTGATCCTTGAAGGCAGTGATCATGGAATCGCCGACTATGCGGATCATCTCCCTAGGGTCTTGGAGTTTATATCCCCTTAGATGATTGATTGACACAAATTTCTTCTGTAAGATAAGTCTATAGATCGATGGCTTTGCCTAGGTCGGGAAAGGAGAGTTTGTGCTGAGCATCTTAAAACTAGACGCTGGTGGAATTCCCCAGGGTTGGGTTAACGCCGAAGAGGCGACCAAGAATTACGCTGATAACAGTGTTTTGTGGACCCTAGGCGACCCCATCATGAAAATGCGTGGTGGCATTTCTCGGGCTAGTGGTTTGCAATCCATTATTGAACTTCATTCGATCATCGCTATCAAAGGTAGCGCGAAGATTAATTTATTTGACGTAGCACCAGTTATCACAAAACATAAACTTTTTAAGCGTGATCGAGGTCTCTGTGCTTATTGTGGTGATACTATCCACGAAAATCATGCCGAGGCCGAGCACATCATCCCGAATAGTCGCGGGGGTAAATACACCTGGATGAATCTAGTCATTTCTTGTAGGCCCTGCAATCAACGCAAGGGTAACCGTACCCCTGAACAAGCTGGCATGGGTTTGTTATATACCCCTTATCTACCAAGTTTGTACGAAGATATGATTCTTAAAGGGCGAAATATTCTGGCAGACCAGATGGACTTCCTGGCTGCCAATTTGCCTAAGAACAGTCGTTTACTCGAGAGCGCTCTCTGAGTTTGGAGCTAGAGCAACTTAGTCACCCCCAAAGTAGTAACTTGATTCACGCAAAGCCTTTGCGAATTATTCTCATTGCATTGGCCCTGTCTTTGATTGGCCATTTTATTTTATTTTTTGGCATTCCCTTTTTATCTTTTAATTCACCGCCAGAGATTGCAGACGATCTTATTATCAGGACGGAACTAAAAGTTGAGCCCCCAAAGAAGATTCAGATGGTCCAAGCGCCCAGAAAGAAAGTAAATAAGAAGACAAGCACTAATGCAGTTGAAGACTCAAAAAGTCTTGCGAGTGGTGGCGAGCAGGGTGGAGCCATTAATCAACAGGGTGTTGCTTTCAAGCTTCCAGAATCAGGCATCATTTATTACGATGCTTATGTCGATGGGCAGCAGTATCAGACAGGGGAGATTGATTGGATTGTTGATGGCAACAACTATCGTCTATACATCAATATTCCATTTGCTTTTGTTGGTCCGTTTGTATTTGAATCCAGAGGTACCGTTGATGCATACGGCATTGCACCTTCTATTTACTGGACTCAGCGCGGGACTAAGCCACCTCGTTATTCTCGCTTTGATAGGGATGCAAGTGGAGGAGGGAGGATGTACTTCTCGGAAAAACCGGAGTTCACTCCAGACCTTCTTCCGGGCACGCAAGATCGATTCAGTTTGATGTTTCAGTTTGCCTCATTACTCAATGGCGATAGTAAGATCGATGAGGCAGGCAGTATTCGATCCTTGCCAGTGGTTGACTACAATACCCTACAAATGTGGCAATTTAAAAGTTATGGAGAGGTAGTTTCTGAAGACATCCCCTCGTTGGGAAAGTCAGTTAACCGTCGCTATGCCTTAATGCAGCGGGAAAATGACCCATTTAAGCGTCAAGTAGATATTTGGCTCGCCAAAGACTTAGATTGGCTGCCAGGAAGAATTCGGTCTCAGGAAGCCAATGGTAGGGTGCTTGAGTTGGTATTCAAGCAAAAGAACCCCTTACCAGCGGGAACAAAGCCCTAAAGGCCAGATCCTGATTTAGGGCTTTGTTTGGAATGGCCTAGTAAGTTCACCATCATTGAATACAAAGCAGCTCCGGACATGGATACGGCGAAGATCCCGGTAAAGGAAATAATGATGGGTAAAACCCTCCAGTGCTCGGTTAAGGTGTAATCACCATATCCAACCGTTGTATACATTTCACCAGCAAAGTAGAAAGTCTGTGGATTGGTGGGGAATACCTTCAATGCCACGCAGATATAAGCCCAAGCAATAATTTCAGCGAAATGGACAGCAATAATCAGCAAGATTGCGATGAAATAGGATGCGAAATTGCCGCCATAGATTTGTCTATTTTCGAGCTTTTGATCCAACCAATGAAACGTACCGGCAATTGATAAAACAATCATGCCGTGAAGCGTCAACATGAAGCACGCCAACAGCAAGACAAACCAGATCTGTCCATTGCCCATATCGGTATTGATTTCACTAAACAGGGTGGCAAAGCTAGGAAGGTCAGCGCTGTGAATAAGGTCTAAAAGGAACATGGGGCTTTGGGGGTGAGGATTACAGAAATATCTTATTTTACATAATAATGATTATACGCAGTAATGCTATGAGGCTTTAGCCTTCACAGGCGCTACGTAAGGCTTCTTGTAGAGCTTTAACCAACGGGATCTAAGACCCTCACTAATCCAAGGCTTGTCGTATATATCGGCAATATCAATAGCTGTTAAGCCTTGAGAATTCCGCAATTGCAAGTCTGCGCCTTTGTCTAAAAGTAGCTTTACCAATTGCTCATTGCCAGATTGGACGGCCATCATTAGCGGTGTTGTATTACCAAGACTCATGGAATCAACAATAGCCCCATTTGCAATCAAGAACTGAGCAACCTCAAGCTGACCCTTAGCGCAGGCGTAATGCAAAGGTGTCCAGCCAATGTGATCTAGCTGCGCTTTATGACCTATAACCAAGGTCTTAACGAGAGGCAAATTTCCTTCTATTGACGCCATCATTAGGGGTGTTTCACCGTTCTTATCCGATAAATCAACATCAATATTCTTATTGCCAAGCAAAACATCAATAACTTTAGGAGATTTCTCCCTGATAGCTAAAACCAACATTGGGCTGCCATTAGCGTCAACCGTGTTGGGATTTACACCTTTTTTTAGCAAAGTTTTGACCTCAGAGGCATCATCAAATTTAGCTGCTCTAGCAAAATCAGCAACCTGAACAGGAGTTTGTGAGTGAGAAAGCTGATTTCCCATGCAAATCAAACATAAAACCATCGTTAATTTATTAAACTTTAATATCATGAGTAATTTCTATCTATATGAAAACATTCATAAAAATTACTTGAAGTTCGCTTAGCAAGCTCTTCAACTGCAACGCCCTTAAGATTGGCAACAAATTCACCAACTTTGGCCACCCATGCAGGCTCATTGATCTTGCCGCGATAAGGAATAGGCGCTAGATAAGGAGAATCAGTCTCGATGAGCATCCTATCGAGCGGGACTGCTTTACAGGTTGCCTGAAGGTCTTTAGCGCTTTTAAAGGTCACTATTCCAGAAAAGGAGATATAAAACCCCATTTCCATGGCTAATTGAGCCATTTCTAGGCTCTCAGTAAAGCAATGCATCACCCCGCCAATCTGCTGGGCGCCCTCTTCTTTGAGGATCTTGATAGTGTCTTCAGATGCAGAGCGCGTATGGATGATGAGAGGCTTTTTAGATGCTATTGAGGCTCTGATATGGGTTCTAAAGCGATCACGTTGCCATTCCATGGATGCATAACTACGATCACCCATGCGGTAGTAGTCCAGCCCCGTTTCACCAATGGCGATGATTTTGGGATGCTTTAAAGCGGTTTCTACCAGGAAGTCGTAACTAGGCTCGGGAGTGTCCTCATAATCGGGATGAACCCCAACGGAAGCATATAAATGGGCATGATCCTGAGCAAGCTTCAAAACATTGGGAAAGTCTGGCAGATCGACAGATACGCACAAGGCATTGTCTACTTTGGCGGCAGCCATATTCGCAAGCACTTCTGGCAAGCGAGATTGAAATTCTGGGAAATCGAGATGGCAATGAGAGTCTATGAACATGACTCGTTATTTTAGACTGCCTAGATCTAAATTAAGACTCAAAAACCTGTTGGTATTGAGATAGCAAGGCTTCTAACTGAACTCGGTTAGCCAAGGGGTGATTTTCATGACGACGGGCTTGAATCAAGGATTTCCAAAAATGATGCAGTTTAGGTATCTTAGCGGTTTGAGACAAACTTTTAAGTGTTGCAAGGTGCTTTGGGTAATACCGTGGATTGCCGCCCTGCGCAACAGCTTGAAGATCAGAGGTCCAGCGTTGCATGGCGGCCAATAAATAGCTATATCGAGCCTTATGAGTCTTCTCAGCGGAATCTAGCCAATTAATCCGCACCCCTTGTGACATGGATTGAAGTAAAAAGCGTGAAGCTTGAATGGCGATTGTTAATTCATCTTTCTCATCTTGATTGTTTCTTGCAATCAATGAATCTAAAACTGCGTACGGCGCACCACCCTGCTCATCGTAAATGGTCTCAATATCAGCATCGCTCACTTTAAGACCATTCATCCTCTGTAATTGCGTACGCAACCATGCTAAACCTTGATCACGATCTGGGCGTGGCGCGGTCAGTAAGCGACAACGAGAACGAATGGTTGGTAAAACACGATCCACTCGATCGGCCAATAAAATAAAGATGGTATTTGCTGGGGGCTCTTCCAAAGACTTCAGTAAGGTATTGGCAGAATCAGAACGCAGCATCTCTAAGGGATAAATCAAGATCACACGATTACCGCCTCGATGCGAGCCAATGGAAAGACCTTCTATAGCACCACGAGTCTCTTCAATGGAAATATTTTTCTTTTCTTTCTTTTCACTAGCCTCACCATCAGAATCATCCCGCACTACTTTGCCTTTCTTTGGCGATTCATCACTCTCATATTCAGCATGCGGTAATAGCCTGCGATGAGTCTCGGGCACCAGAGGAATAAAGTCAGGATGATTTCCTGTGTCAAACCAATGACAGGCTTCACATTGGTTGCAGGGGCGTGAAGCTGCGTGGGCACTCTCGCACAAGAGAGATTTTGCAAGCTCAAGCGCAAATGCAAACTTGCCGATACCAGATTGGCCATGCAACAAGGTCGCGTTAGGGAAGTTAGAAAAATCCAAGTTGTCCCATAGTCCTTGCAGCCATGGTGCCAGAGACTTTTCTTGCGCGGCTAACATGAAGTCACTCATCTAAATCTTAAATTTCAGGTGACTTAATTCATTCCAAATGAGCTCTGGAGTTTTCGTAGCATCTACCAAATGGAAACGAGTTGGATCTTCTTTAGCGCGGCGTAGGTATTCTTGACGAACTTTCTCAAAGAAATTTAAATCCATTTTTTCAAACTTATCTGGTGCTCGCGCTTTAGACCGACGCGCCTCTGCAACCTCACCCGGCAAATCAAACAAGATCGTGAGATTGGGCTGGAGTAATAGGCCATTAGCGCCGCCTTGTACCCAGCGTTCAAGTTCATTTAATTTCTCAAGACTCAATCCCCGTCCGCCCCCCTGGTAAGCAAAGCTAGCATCCGTGAATCGGTCTGAAATGACTATTTTTCCAGCCTTCAAAGCGGGCTCTATCACTTGAGCAATATGTTCACGACGAGCAGCAAACATTAACAAAGCTTCTGTCTCTAAATTCATAGGGGCATCAAGCAACAATGTTCTTAGCTGTTCACCTAAGGGCGTGCCTCCCGGTTCTCGGGTCATGACCACCTCACGGTCGGGATAGCGCTCTTGCATCAGCCGCTGAAATGCCTCTAGATGAGTGCTCTTACCGGCGCCATCAATACCTTCGAAGCTGATGAAATATCCTGGATACATTGATGTCATATGAAATTAAATCGAATTAATGGGATGTCCGGCTTGACTTACGCTGATACTGGTCCACTGCCCTCTCGTGCTCACTAAGGCTTTGAGAAAAGTAGCTACTGCCATCACCTTTAGCCACAAAAAATAACACATTGCTCGCAGCTGGATGAATCGCTGCTTGGATTGATTCCTTACTCGGCATAGCGATGGGGGTTGGAGGTAAGCCTTTGCGCATATAGGTATTGTAGGGATTGTCTTTGCGAAGATCTGCTTTACGAAGATTACCGTCAAATTGAGGGCCAATGCCATAAATGACGGTAGGGTCAGTTTGCAACAGCATCCCCTTGCTTAAGCGATTGGTGAAGACGGCTGCAACCAAGCCTCTATCACTTGAACGCCCAGTTTCCTTTTCTACAATGGAGGCCAGAGTGAGAAGATCATAGGGTGTATTTAGAGGAGAGTTCGCCTCTTTTTGTGACCACGCTTGAGAGAGCTGTTTTTGCATCGCCTGTGAAGCCCTGCGATAGATTTCAATATCAGACTCCTCCGGATCAAAGATATAGGTATCTGGCATAAAAATACCTTCAAGCCCTGGGTAATTTAGATTGAGCTTTTGTAATATTTCTTTCGGATCCATACCCTTGGTCTGATGAAGCAATGATGGATGAGCGTCCACCAATTGCCTTAATTGCCAGATCGTTATACCCGGAACAATAGCAATGCTCTCCTTCACTCTATCGCCTCGGGCAATTTGAAGAAGAATAGTTCCTAAACTTGCTCTTATTGGCAAAAGATAAGTGCCGGGTTTTAGCTTGGATCCTACTAGCAAAGCTCTTGCGCTCATCTGAAATACGATTGAAGTCGTAGAAACACCCTGCTCTTGTAATTGCCCGGAAATACTAGCAAGTCCTGACTGGGGTTTGACTTTGACTTTATAAACCGGCAAATCAGCCACATTTGGAGTGGATGGAACTACTGGCCATAAAAAGATGCTGCCGTAGAAGATGCCAATCACCACAATTAGCCCATATAGCCAAGCTCTTAGACTTTGGCCTCGAGTTTTGTTCTTATTAAAAAGACGGATTTCCTGAATTTTTCTGCTCATCAGGCTATGATAAAAGGGTCATGATCATTCACCCCCAAAATATACCAATACAAGCAAACCTGCCCCAATGGGGTCTCATTTTTGTGGAGGGCGCTGATGCTGCCAGTTTTTTACAAAATCAGCTCAGCAATTCTGTTTTGGGCTTGACTCGCACATTCGCACCGCAAATTGCCCAAACACATGACTCAGTCAGACTAGTCGGATATTGCAGCCCAAAAGGAAGATTGCTAGCTAGCGCCTGGCTTGGACAATTTCCTGACGATATCAATGCACCAGATCGTTTTGCACTATTTCTCTCCAAAGATATTGCAGCATCTACAGCTAAGCGTTTGTCGATGTTTGTTCTGCGTTCCAAAGTAAAAGTGATTGATGCATCATCTCAGTGGACTGTCTCTGGATATTGCTGCAAGGAAGAAGATATTGCTAATCTCAAAACAGAAGCTGGTCAAATTGGCTTGCGCTTACCAAATGTCTTAACAAATAATCACACGTATTCACGCGCATTGATTGCATGGAAAAGTGATGGTTCAGAGCACAATCTCAATCATGATTCCATACAGTGGGAGCATCTTGAAGTGATGAGCGCAATTCCGAGAATTGTTCTGGCAACGCAAGAACAGTTTGTACCGCAAATGATCAATTTTGAATCCGTTGCAGGAGTGGACTTTAAAAAGGGCTGCTATCCAGGACAAGAAATCGTCGCTCGCAGTCAATACCGAGGCGTTATCAAGAGGCGACTACAACTAGCGCACACTTCATTAGACTCCCTAGGTAGCGCCTCGATTGCCCCTGGTGCTGAGCTTTTTCAGGTGAATGACCCTGCGCAACCAGCTGGTATGGTGGTCCTATCATCTGTATCCCCCACAGAACCCAATAGAATCGACCTCCAGATAGAGTGCAAGCTAGATGCGCTCGAAAGTGGAGAAATCCATCTGGGAAGTGTGCAAGGACCTGTGTTAAAAATAGATTCATTGCCTTACCCATTAATTGAAATCTAGGGTTTTCTGCTGATATGTGCCTGATCCTTTTTGCCTGGAAATCACACCCGGACTACCCGTTGGTAGTTGCAGCTAATCGCGATGAGTTTTATGAGCGTGACACTGAAGGGATTTCTTGGTGGCCAGAGCACCCCCATATTTTAGCTGGTAGAGATCGTGCTGATGTTTTAGGAAGTCCAGGGACATGGCTAGGCTTCACTAAGACCGGTAAGTTTGCCGCACTGACGAATGTCAGGGCGCCCAGCGAAAAAAATCCTGACTCAAGAACGCGTGGTGAACTCTCCTTAATGTATCTTTCAGGAAAAGAGCGCCCTTCTCACTTCATTCAAGAGAATGTGAAGCACTTCCAAAATTATAACGGCTTTAATCTTTTGATGGCCGACCTGAGTAATCCTGAGAATGCGCAGATGCATTGGGTTAGCAACCGCATGATGATGGGTCAAAGTATTCGTCCTCGTAAAGTCTTTCCTCAGCAACCCTTAGATGCTGGTGTTTACGGACTTTCTAATGCCATGCTCGATACGCCATGGCCAAAAGTAAACCACCGTGTAGCGGCCTTTGCGCAGGCACTTGCCATGGATAGCGGTCAATTGAAGAATGTAGACCAGTATTTAAAGCTATTAGCCGATACCCATCACGCCAGTGACCATGAACTACCTAATACCGGCGTTACTCGTGAATGGGAAAAAGCACTCTCGCCTGCCTTTATCAAAACCGATACCTATGGGACCCGTTCTAGTACAGTTCTCAGGGTGCGTAAAGACGGTCAATTTGAAATGGTAGAGCGTCGGTTTGATGCTACTGGCACAGTTGGCCATGACGTGATCACTGGAGCCCTGAGTGCTGCACCCGGCTCTAATCTTTCGGTTTAATTCTTAATCGTTTGTCTCGCTACGCAGGTCATCATTCACAACACGGCTACCATCGGCATTGCGAGTTGCTAAGCGCTTTAAGTATTTAAATGTTCCTGTCGCCATACAGCACACCTCACCTTGATCGTTATAAAGCTTAGCTTCACAGAAGGCCATTGTGGCTGTACTACGAACCGTATCGGCTTTTACACGTAACACCCCATTGGCGGCCTGCATAAAGTTATTTTTCAATTCAATCGTGACAACGCTACGGTCACCAGGATCACCCGATCTAGCCGCGACAGCCATAGCAACATCCATCAATGTGAGAAGAACGCCGCCATGGGCTACGGCCCAGGTATTAGTATGCTCTGGCTTGAGGGCCAGTAAGATCTCCCCTTTACCCATTTCTGCGCTCAGGCAGCGGACACCCAGAAGCTTTAAAAAAGGAACGTTTAATTCTTCCCCCAAATTGGCAAGCTGAGTTTGGGCATTGATCTGGACTTGTTTATTCATACTCTGATTTTAGTAGCTCAAACGCCATTTGGGAAATCCCCCTAGAATAGTTCTTATGGCCTTTACTTTAAGCGGCGATGACGCTATCCAAGAACTTCAACCAAGCCCGATTCCAGGGCCTTACTGGGTAGCCTTCTCATCATCGGCAGCCAAATTACTCAAGCTCAAGTTAAAGAGTGATGGATATCCAGAAGATGAGACTTGGTTAGACCTTTTAGCTGGTAATAGCCTAGAGACTCAATCTCAGAAATTTTCCAACCCGATTGCCACTGCTTATAGCGGACATCAATTTGGTGTCTGGGCTGGACAGTTAGGTGATGGTAGAGCAATTCTCTTGGGTGATATCGCCGGCCAAGAATTACAACTAAAGGGTGCTGGTAAGACGCGGTATTCACGCATGGGTGATGGCAGAGCTGTCTTGCGCTCTTCTATCCGCGAATTTTTATGTAGCGAAGCGATGCACGCTTTAGGCATACCCACTAGCAGAGCTTTATCGGTGGTTGGATCAAAAATGCCAGTCTTACGAGAGACTCTAGAGACTGCTGCCGTATGCGCTCGTTTAGCACCCAGTTTTATACGTATTGGTCATTTTGAACACTTTGCTTCAACACAAAATATCGCTCGCCTGAAAGAGCTGGCCGATTTACTAATGGATCAGCATTATTCTGAATGTCGCAATAATAAAGATCCTTACTTAGCGCTATTTCAAAAGATATCTGAGCGTAATGCAATACTGGTTGCTCAGTGGCAAGCTGTTGGCTTTTGTCATGGAGTTCTCAACAGTGACAATATCAGCGTATTAGGACTGACTATTGACTATGGTCCTTTTGGCTTTCTAGATCGATTTCAAATGGACCACATTTGTAATCATAGTGATCATGGTGGCCGCTATGCCTATCATCGCCAGCCTCAGATCATGCATTGGAATATGGCCTGCTTAGCAAGCGCATTTATACTTTTACTGGAATTGGATCACTCTAAAGAAGAAGCCCAAAAGCTACTCACTAATGCGCTCAGCGAATTTCCAACCATCTTTGAGAAAGCTTGGCAGACACTATTTAGGCAGAAGCTCGGCTTTGTTAACGCGCAAGAAGAAGATATTGAGCTCATTGAAAGATTGCTCCAGATGATGCATGACGCAAGAGTCGATTTTACAAAGCTGTTTAGAGGGCTTGCAGATATTAATACAAATGCCCCTATCAACCAAATCGAGGCACGTAATGACTTCATTGATCGAGATGCGATTGATCAATGGTTTAGTGATTACATCGCTCGCTTACAGGCAGAATTAAGTGTTGATGCTGATCGCAAACAAAGAATGAATGCAGTCAATCCAAAATATATATTACGCAATCATTTAGCTCAAGTTGCTATTGAAAAGGCTCAACAGCAAGACTTTTCTGAAGTAGCGAAACTCTTGAGTGTTTTAGAGAGGCCGTTTGATGAGCAAGAGCAATACCAAGAGTACGCAAATCCCCCGCCTCCCGATTTAGAGTTCATTGAAGTTAGCTGCTCTTCTTAGTGCCTTGTGATAGATTTAAACCAAGAGAATTATTATGAAAAAAACGAACCCGGAATACAAAAAAATACTCACCGATATTGAGTATCGCGTCACTAGAGAGGCTGCTACTGAAAGGCCATTTTCTGGAAAGTATTGGGACCATTGGGATAAAGGTAGATATAACTGCGTTTGCTGTGAAACCCCGCTCTTCCTCTCAGATACTAAATTTGATGCTGGCTGCGGATGGCCTAGTTACAACCAAGCAGAGGAAGAATCGGCCATCAAAGAAATTAAAGATGTTAGTCATGGAATGATTCGTACTGAAGTACGTTGCGCCAACTGTGATGCCCATTTAGGTCATGTCTTTGATGATGGCCCAAACCCTACTGGTTTACGCTATTGCATCAATTCTGCATCTTTGAGTTTTGAGCCTAGCTCTAATGCTAAGCCTACAAACGAATCTTAAAAAGAGCTGAAATATTAAATAGCTGGATAATGCCTCTTATGAAATTTTTATTCGACCTATTCCCTATCATTCTATTCTTTATCGCCTTCAAATTTGGCGATATCTATACCGCAACGATTGTTGCCATGGTTGCGACCATCGGACAGATTTTGTGGGTTTACTATCGCCACCGTAAGATCGATGCCATGCAATGGGTTAGTTTGGTCATGATTCTGGTGTTTGGTAGTCTGACTATTTTTTTGCATGACAAGACTTTTATTCAACTAAAACCGACTGCCCTTTACTGGCTATTTTCTGGCGCTTTATTTATTAGCGCCCAATTCTTTAGTAAAAATTGGATTCAAGTTCTCATGGGTAAGCAAGTTACTCTCAAACCAGAAAATTCGCACTCTGTTTGGCATCGACTTAATATGGCCTGGGCTGCATTCTTCTTTTTGATGGGCATCCTCAATCTCTATATCGCTTTTGAATTCTCCGAAGAAACTTGGGTCAATTTCAAACTCTTTGGCAGTACAGGTTTACTAGTCGCCTTTGTCATTATCCAAGGTGTGTGGCTATCGCGTCATATGGAGCATCCTTCTGAATGAGTATCAATCAAACACGTATTACGCTATTTGAGCAGGACTTACATAAATCCTTTGCAATTGAGCATCTTCAGATTGAAGATGAAAGCCATCTTCATGCTGGGCATGCTGGTGCAGCCACTGGTGGCGGCCACTTTAAACTGACTATCGTTGCCCCAGAATTTAAGGGTTTGGGCTTAGTCGCTAGACATCGTGCGGTCTATGCTGCCTTAAATCGACACATCCCAACAGAGATTCATGCCTTAACGATTAATGCCATAGCACCGGGTGAGTCTGGTTCTTCAGTTTGATTTACACTGACAGCCATTGAAACCTGATCACTCAGACTACTTATTAAATAATCCTCCACTATGTTGAAATCTCACTCCTTATTTACCATCAGTTTTTTTACCCTCTTCTTATCGGCAAATGCAGTTGCTCAGAATGCCGTCATCGTCAATGGCAAAGCTGTTCCTAAGGCTCAATTAGATAAATTAGTAGAAAAAATGGGCAAGCCGGATGATCCTCAAGTGCGAGATCAAGCCCGCGAGATGCTAATCACCCGTGAATTGATTTTGCAAGATGCTGATAAGCGTGGAGTCATCCAAAAAGAAGCAGTACGCGAGCAATTAGAGCAAGCCCGCGTGGGAGTTTTGGTAGGGGCTGTTTTTGAAGACTATGTAGAGCGCGAAGGCGTTACTGATTCAGACCTCAAAGCTGCCTATGAAAACATCAAAGGTCAGTATGCCGGCAAGGAATATCACGTAGAGCATATCTTGGTGGATAAAGAAGCAGATGCCAAAGCAATCATCGTTCAACTCAAGGCTGGCGCTAATTTTGAAGATATGGCCAAAGCTAAATCTAAAGATCCTGGTTCGGCTAAAAATGGTGGCGACCTCGGGTGGGTATCTGATAAAGCCCTGGTTCCTGAGTTTTCAAAAGCCATGGTGCAACTCAAGAATGGCCAGATTACGGATAAGCCAGTGAAATCTCAATTTGGATACCACATTATCAAGACCCTAGATTCTCGTGATGCTAAGGCTCCTAGCTTTGATGAGATGAAAGATCAGCTAAAACAAATGATCATGTCTGATCAGAATTGGCAAAAAGAAAAGTTTTCAGAAATGATGCAAAAACTTCGCGCTAAGGCAAAGATTCAGTAAGCAGAATTTTCTTTATCTGCTTTGATAGTGGCGTGGTCTCAGTTTTTGAATCGCCATGCCAGCTAAACCGCAGGCAAATGCTGCCATGACAAACACATCACGTGGTTGAGATAGCTCCCAGATCCAGCCTGCGCATAATCCACCTATGGTGCCGCCTAGACCATAAGAGACAGTTGCCATTAAGGCTTGTCCTCTAGCCTGTAAAGGCCCAGTAAACCAGCGTTGGAGTAATTTCGTGGCGGCACTATGGTGAGCCGCAAATGTACCTGCATGTAAAACTTGCGCAAAGATCAGAATCGATGTGGTTGGCAAGAATGCAATCAGAATAAAGCGTATCACCCCAATCCCAAAAGCTGCCTGAAGAATAACCTCGGCATCTAAACGACTCAGTACTTTACTTTGGAAGTAAAAGAAAATGACTTCTGCAAATACACCTAGCGCCCAGAACAATCCAATTTGAAATTTATCGTACCCAAGATTAGCCAGATAGAGGGAATAAAAAACATATAGAGCTGCGTGAGCAAACACCATAAAGAAACCAGAGATTAAAAACCAGCGAACATCTGGATTCAAGAGTACCACTAGCAGTTCACCTTTGACCATTTTGCGGCGCTCCATCTTCGGCTCATGGAGCAAGAAAGTGACTAAGGCTAGTGATACCAAAACTATTGCACCTACCGCAGGATAGAGCTCTATTGATTTTCGTTGAAAGAGTTCACCAGCAGTCAGCACCATAAAAATGAAGCCTAGGGATCCCCACAGGCGCAGACGACCATAACGTTTATCAAAAGAATTGTCTTTAAATAAAGCGTGTACGGTTGCAGATTCTCCAAGAGGCATCAGACTGCTCAGGATGGTGTGGAGTACAAACATCCAGATAAAAAAGCTGATGTAGCTTTGTAAAAAGTAAATCGATAAAAAGACTAACGCCGCAAAGCAGGCGCAAAATCGAATAATCCCAACGCGGTTAGATAAAAAGTCAGAGAGCCAGCCCCAAGAAAATGGACCGATAATGCGGGTAATTTGCAGCATTGACATCAATACTGCAATCTCTATCACGCTAAATCCGCGCTCTAAAAAGAACAGGCTAGCGTACGGTGAAACGAGACCAACATAAGCAAAATATAAAAAGAAAAAGGACCCGAAGGCCCAACGAAGAGATGGCGTCATCTAAACATTAACCATCAATCTGATGTTGATCCTGGACGAGCTGCAGGGATAGGCTTAACTGCCACATTGACATCAGCGCACTGAGCGCGATGACGTAATGCGTGATCCATCACCACTAAAGCCAACATCGCCTCAGCGATGGGTGTAGCACGAATACCAACACAAGGATCATGACGCCCCTTGGTTTGAACAGTAATAGCCTTGCCATCTAAGTCAATCGATTGCTTTGGACTCATGATGCTAGAGGTCGGTTTAATAGCAATTGAAACCCGCAGGTCTTGACCACTACTGATACCGCCCAAGGTGCCACCCGAATGATTGCTAGCAAAGCCATCGGGATGCATTTCATCACCATGCTCACTGCCACGCTGAGCAACTGATTTAAAGCCAGCACCGATCTCAACACCTTTAACAGCATTGATTCCCATCATGGCGTGTGCAATATCTGCATCCAATTTATCAAAGAGGGGCTCGCCTAAGCCAATAGGTACATTACGTGCACGCACCTCAATGCGTGCACCGCAAGAGTCCCCTGCCTTACGCAGCTCATCCATATAAGTCTCAAGTTGCGGGATGATGTCAGCGTTAGCTGCAAAAAATGGATTCTTTTCAACCTGAGAAAGATCCTTAAACGGAATTTCTAGCGAACCCAATTGGCTCATATAACCATAGAACTGCGTACCATATTGTTGATGCAGCCATTTTTTTGCAATGGCTGCTGCCGCAACAACAGGTGCAGTTAAGCGCGCAGAAGATCTCCCGCCACCACGGGGATCACGAAAACCATATTTATGGTGATAAGCATAGTCAGCATGGCCCGGCCTAAATGTTTGCAAGATATCACCATAGTCTTGACTACGCTGATCGGTATTCCGAATTAATAGGCCAATTGGTGCGCCGGTAGTCTTGCCCTCAAAGACGCCAGAAAGAATCTCAACCTGATCTTCTTCTTTGCGCTGAGTCACATGACGGGAAGTGCCTGGCTTACGACGATCTAGGTCTAACTGGAGGTCCGCCTCCGATAAAGGCATGCCTGGCGGGCAACCATCAACCACCGCTCCGATAGCGGGACCGTGAGATTCGCCAAAAGTGGTAACAGTAAAGAGGAGGCCTAAAGTATTTCCTGACATAACGACATTATGTCATTTGTCAGGAATATCAGCTTAAAACAAGCAGTTAGGGGCTAGCTGGCAGCCTTTTCAGTGTCTTCTGGCCAATCCCGAATATAGGCTTTTAACATGGTGTTTTCGAAGTCTTGCGCCTCAACTACAGACTTGGCAACATCATAAAAAGAGATTACGCCCATCAGCATTTTTTGATCCACTACAGGTAAATAGCGTGCGTGATCTACCAACATCATGCGGCGAACTTCATCGATCTCCGTTTCCATATTGCAAGTCAGTGGGTTTTGATTCATCACTGCGCTCACTTGCAGATCATCGAGCTTGCCTTGATGTGTTGCTAAAGCTGCAATCACTTCACGGAAAGTCAAAATACCGACCAGTTTGTCGTACTGCATGACGACCAAAGAGCCTATGTCATGTTCACTCATCACCAACACCGCAGTTTGCAGCGCAGTCTCGGGAGCAACAGTAAATAAGGTGCTGCCCTTTACGCGCAATATATCGCGAACTTTCATCTCATCTCCAGAAACAGTGCCAAGACTGTATTGATAGTTTCAATATATGCCGAAGATCTCTATCAATCAAGGGCTGGAGGATCTCTTTTTAGTAACGAATAACCCTAATGACACCACTGCGGATGTTAGGCAAATTGGCTACTAAGATTGCGCCAGCCAGGGTGATCCACCAGGTCATATAGATCCAGAGCAGCCCTAGGGGAAAGATGGCGAAGGCGCCATAAACAGTCTTATAGAAGGCGGTGTGACTCAGAAAAATAGCATAGCCAAACTTCATCAACTCGAAGCTGATGGCTGCAAAGAAGGCGCCTGAAAAAGCATCTGACCAAAGAATCTTAGAGTAAGGCAACACTTTATAAACCACAGTGAAGACCGCGATAGCCAGAAAAATAGGTGCAATTGCTGCCATCAGGCGAAAGCCGATTGATATCGCTTCAATCCATCCCTCAGAGGCGCTAAATAAAACACCGCTTAAATAGACGCCTACGCCTAAGAGTACTGGCCCCAAAAAAGTTGCCGCACTATAAATGATGACCTTTTTCAATAAAGGACGGCGTTCTTGTACTTTGAAGATCTGATTAAATGCTGCTTCAATCACTGCCAATGTCATGATGGTGGTGATCACTAAGCCAATTAAACCAATGAAAGTTAATCCACTTGCTTTAGATGAAAACTGTTCCAGATAGGTAAATACTTGCTGATTAAGGCCGCCCGGCATATAGGTATCAAGCAACCATGTTCTGAAAGTATTTTTTACCTGGATGACGCTGGGTAGATAGCCAATCAGAATGGTGGCGATGGTGATCATTGGCACTAGAGACAAAGTGGTCGTAAATGCCAAACTGGCGGCAATCTGATTCAGATTGAGGCCGCGATTACGCTCCCAGAGCTGTTTGCCCAGAGCAAGCCATAATTGAGGATTACGAATAAGGCGCATCGCCGTATCATAAGAGAATATGAACCAAGCTGAAATTTTAGTTTTGTACTACTCCCGTTATGGTGCCACCAGGGATCTGGCTCGCCTGATCGCCGAAGGCATCGAAAGCGTTCCTGGAATCAATGCGCGACTCAGAACTGTTCCTGCAATCTCCACCGTTTGTGAGGCCACAGAAGCTCCTGTACCAAATGAGGGTGCACCCTATGTTGAATACACTGATCTTCAGGAATGTGTTGGTTTAGCCCTAGGCTCCCCTACTCGCTTTGGCAATATGGCAGCCCCTATGAAATATTTTTGGGATGGCAGCTCATCCGAATGGCTTAACGGCGCTTTAATTGGAAAGCCTGCTTGCGTATTTACCAGCACAGGCAGCATGCACGGCGGACAAGAAAGCACTTTGCTCACCATGATGATTCCTCTATTGCATCATGGCATGGTCATTGTCGGTCTGCCCTATAGCGAGTCTGATTTGATGTCCTCGAATACAGGTGGCAGCCCTTATGGTGTTACTCACTTGGCGCACGCAGATGGTCGAGCTCCGATTAGCCCTGAAGAGCAGCGTTTAGCAAAAGCCCAAGGTAAGCGCTTAGCAGAAACTGCCCTCAAGCTTTTGCAGAAAAAGTAAGCAAGATGTTCAAGAAATTGCTTGAAAAGAATCCCTACCAACTACTGGCAACAGCAGCATTTGTCGATTTATTTATTCTGTGCGTGTGCTGGGAATGGTTTATTTCTCCACTTCGTCCCGGTGGTTCTTGGTTGATACTCAAAGGCATCCCCCTGCTCTTTGCAATTCCAGGTCTCTGGAAAGGCAAGGTCTACACCATGCAATGGGCTTCAATGTTAATCCTCCTCTATATCACTGAGGGTTTAGTTCGCATTCTGGAGACTGGTAGCAATTTTTGGATGGCTCTGTTAGAGACCATCCTCGCTACAACTGGTTTTATTTGCCTACTGCTCTACCTCAAGCCCATTAAGCAGCAAGCAAAAATCTTAGCGAAACAAAAGAGGCAGGCTGAGTAATGATTCAAGGCTTGATCGAACAATTTGAAGCAGCATTAGGCAAGCAATATGTTCTAACTGACGATGCAGATAAAGTGCCCTACCTCACCGATTGGCGCAAACGTTACACCGGCAAAGCCTTGGCAGTCCTTCTACCTAAAAAAACGGATGAAGTAGCTAGTATTGTGAAGCTTTGTGCCGCTCATCATGTCGCCATCGTTCCGCAAGGCGGACATACTGGTTTTTGTGGTGGTGCTACTCCTGACAATAGCGGCAATCAAATCATTCTTAATCTCAAGCGGATGAACCAAATCCGTGCGATTGATACTGCTAACCAAACTATTACGCTAGAAGCGGGATGTATTTTGCAGGCTGTTCAAGAAAAAGCCGCAGCACATGATTTTTTGTTTCCACTCAGTCTTGGCGCAGAAGGTAGCTGTATGATTGGCGGCAACTTAGCTACCAATGCGGGTGGTACGAATGTACTGCGCTATGGCAATACTCGCGATCTTTGCCTAGGCCTTGAGGTTGTTACCGCCCAAGGTGAAATCTGGAATGGCATAAAAGGTTTACGTAAAGACAACACTGGTTATGATTTGCGTGATCTTTTCATTGGTTCAGAAGGTACTCTAGGAATCATCACAGCAGCAGTCATGAAGCTTTATCCGCTGCCTGTCTCTCAATGGACAACACTCGTTGCTACTGACAATATTGCATCTACGATTGCTCTACTGACTCTATTTCAGAAGCGTGCAACATCATTGCTCACGGGTTTTGAAATGATGACTCAAGAATCATTAGCCTTAAATGAAAAACACTTTCCACAGATGGCCAATCCCTTAAAAGGAAATCCGCCCTTCACTGTGTTGATTGAACTCTCCGATCACGAAAGTGAGGAGCATGTTCGAAAACTACTCGAAACTATTTTGGAGGAAGCTTTTTCAAGCAATCTCATTAGCGATGCAGTCATCGCTAATAACCTGAGTCAAGCTAATGCGTTTTGGCATATGCGTGAGCACATTACTCTGGCACAAGCCGAGGAAGGCGCTAATCTCAAGCATGACATCACCATCCCCCTTTCCTTTTTAGAAAGCTTTATTCAGGACACTGACTCTCTGATGAGACAAAAGTACCCGGGGGTCAGGATCATTAATTTTGGGCATTTGGGTGATGGCAACCTCCACTACAACATTGCCCCGCCTCTGGGATTAGACCCAAAGGCATTCAATCTCAGCCATGAAAAAGCCATCCACGAGCTGGTTTATGCCCAAGTGGAGCGTTGCCAGGGCTCAATATCGGCAGAACATGGGGTTGGGCAACTTAAATTGGCTGACTTAAGAGCGCATAAGGGTGCTGTGGCTCACGATCTGATGAAGGCCTTAAAAAGGGCTCTGGACCCCCAAAATATCCTCAACCCCCATAAAGTGGTCTCAATTTAAGGGTTTTAAGCGCTTAAGATATTTGTTAAATATTTAGAAATTCTTGTCATCTCCACCCAATTCTGGAGCGTTGTATGGTCATGGAGGTGACAAATATGTCAACAAGACTCAAACGCTGGGCCCGTGCAATTGAACAAATCGACCTGTCCAAAAGGACTCCTGAGGTCGCTATTGGCTATCTAGACAACAAATACCGCAATATCGCTTGGCGTTATATCCGCATTTTGGGCTTTGAAAGAACCATCAGCTTCATGGCCAGCAATAACTTCCATCCAGAGTAATCAGCAGCAAAGCATTAGCTAAAACCCTAAATAATTGAATTATTTAGGGTTTTTTAAACATCAAGTTCAATACTTAATTGCTTTTGGCCTTCAATGCCTCTTCTAGCTGATTAATCTTATTTTGCATTGCGCTCAACTTGGCATTTAATGCCCCAACGTTGAGAAAGGACTCATCAGCAACTGGCGCTTTTAAGTTATTGCCCCACCCAAGCCAGGAAGAGTCGTAAACCTTCACCTTTTTAAATCCCAGATTTTTCAAGACAACTGCAGTTTCAGCGGCCCGAACGCCGCTTTGGCAATATACGACCGTTTCCTTGTCAGGGTCTAAGTTGGCGTAGAGCTTTTTAAGGTCTGCCTCATTTTTCAAGCTCATGCCAGAGTTATCTGTAAGCTGTTTTTTGCTGAGTTTGATTGCCGTTGCAGGATCCTGCCAGTTATCCTCGAAAGGAATGTTGACCGAGTTAGGAATATGACCGCCCCGAATTGCGCGGACATCCTTGCCCGAGTATTCATCTGGTGTTCGAACATCCAAAATCTGTATGGTCTTAGATTGGGCAAGTTTGACCATTTCTTCGTTCGATACCACCAGCTGAGCTTGAGGTACAAGAGTTACCGATACAGGAGCAGATGTTTGACGCTCCTTCTGAATAGGTAGCCCAGCCGATTTCCAGCCATCAAAGCCATCGTGATAAATCTGAGCTTGCTTGCCGCCAAAATATTGAATGGTGTACAGACCAAAATATGCATAAGGGTTGCCACGTGCCCCATAGACAACAATGTCTCGATTAATACTCAGGCCAGCATCATTAAAGATCTTTTGTATCTTTTCTGTAGCGATGTAATCCTCTTTGTTGGGGTCTCTTAGAACGCTTCCCACTTCACCAATATTGATTGCCCCGGGTATATGCCCCTCTAAGAAACTTTTTTCATCACGCACATCCCAAATGATGGCTCCTCGAGCAATCGCTTGCTGCACTTGCGCAGTGTTAAGAATGGCATCATTTTTCTGTGCATATGCAGACATAGAAATGAGTGCAGCACTGATTAGGAACAGTTTTTTGATAGATTGATTCATGAGAGGACTTTCAACTAGGAATAGATAATAAGCAATGAGCTTAACACTCAACCTTACTTAAAGAAGGATTGGGCTTCAGCAATGAGTTCTGTTGGGAGCTCCTCTGGAATATAGTGCCCACAAGAGACCGCCCGCCCAGATACATCATGAGCTACTACTTCCCAGTCCTCAATCGGTTTAAAGCATTTATTGACGATACCATGCTCACCCCAAAGTACCCTTAAAGGCATTTTGAGTTTTTTGCCAGCCGCCCTATCTGCACGATCATGCATTAAATCAATCGTTGCCGCAGCGCGGTAGTCTTCACACATGGCATGCATACTCTGGGGATTGCTCGCACCCGCAAGATATTCTGCCCAGCGCTCAGCAGAAAATATACCTGTACCGGCATGACGGCCCATGTGTTTATTGATCCAAAACTCGGGATTTGCGCCAATTAAGGTTTCTGGAATAGGCTCAGCTTGAATTAAGAAAAACCAGTGCCAATAGCCCTTGGCAAACTCCATCGTAGTGTTCTCATACATTGTGAGAGTTGGAGAGATATCCAAGACCATCAAACGCAAAACACTCTCCGGATAATCCATTGCAAGACGATGAGAGACTCTGCCGCCTCTATCGTGACCCAGCAAGAAAAATTGCTCATGGCCCAATGCTTTCATGAGCGCATGCTGGTCAGATGCCATAGATCTTTTGGAATAAGTTGAATGATCTGTCTTGCCATGCGGCTTGGATGACTCTCCATAGCCACGCAGGTCAGAAGCAACAACAGTAAAGTTTTTAGCTAATTCAGGGGCAACGATTTCCCAAATAGCCTTAGTTTGAGGAAAACCATGGAGCAACAAAATCGGTGGGCCATTGCCGCCAACTTGACAGGCAATTTCTATGGGGCCATCTCCAGAGCTAACAGTGACTCTTTTTTGCTCAAACTTGGGAATGATTACAGGCATATTCTATCCAATAGAAAAGGGCCTCGAGAGGCCCTTGCAGTCACTAGCGAGACGCCATTGCTTGAATTTGCGCAACAGTGACATACCCCTTATTAGTAGTATCTATATAGCTAAAGTGATCGTAGATACGAGGCATACATCCTTTTGCTTCAGCTAAAGTCAACTTACCATCACGGTTTGTATCGCATTTCGCGAAACGCTCAGCAATTTCCTTGTTACGAGATGCATCATCTGCATGCGCACTCATTGGCAAAGAAGATAATGCACAAGCCGCTACTAGAAAAATATTTTTAGCAAAATACATCAAGATCTCTTATTTACCAGTTGGTGTAGGGTTTGCAGAAGTTTCCATAGCTACCTGAACGGCTTTCTTTGCCATTGCTATAAATGACTCAACGGAGCCGCTAGCAGTTCTAAAGGATTCACCTTGAACAGTCACTAAACCTTCGCCTAGGAGCTTATTGTTTTGACTATCGGTAATTTTGCTCTCAATTAAAAGTGCCGGAGTTTTAGCATTAACGCCACCTGCAAAAGCCGCAGCATTGGCAGCCAGTCCAATTGGTGTGAAGTTCCATGGCTTTAAATAATCGTTAGAACTTTCAGCGCCGGTAATCCCCACAGATACACGGGCAACGCCAGGACCTGGCTTAGTAACAATCTGGATATTGCCGCGCGCACTTACTGCTTCAACCATTGAGGACTGTAATGCTGCCCTTGCCTTATTAATAGCTTCAGCACTGACATCTTTAGTGGCGCTTTGATTCAAATAAATTGGATCCAAAATGACTGCTGTGTAAGAGCTAGGATTAACACCAGAGATTCTATATCTCCAAATACGTGCATCAGGAACGCTAGTAGCCATTGGAACTAGCACGGAGTAGTCCGGTAAAAAACCAGACCTAGGCATTGCCTCAGAAGCAAGCTTGGGAGTATTACTACAGGCAGCCAATAAAAATACAGTGGAAATAGACACTGCCAATAGACCAAATTTTTTCATTTTTAAACCCAATTTAATAAATCCAAGGTGGTTTGCTTCTTCACAGTGATCATAACGCTCTGGCGCAAATCTCTACTAAATTAATCCTCAGGAGGACAAGGTAACACTCCACCCGTCTTTTTGTGTATCTGGGGCTTGCAATTAACTGTAGCTTGCTTCGCTGCGGTAGGCGTTACTGCCCCTGAATTTGAAATACCAGGAGAATCAGATCCGATGGTGGAGGTAGCTGCTATCTTAGCTGGCCTTGGCGCCTCTAGACCGGCCGCGACATAAAACGACCGATCTGATCCAGGACACGGCATTAATGCCCCAGTCTTAGGATTGATAGCCTCTTTGCACTGAGGATTAGCCTCCAGGCGAGCCTCTAATTTAGCTGTAGAACAGGCTGAAAGACTAAGAGCAATCAAGACTGTAGTGCTAGTGCTCCAGCTGAGCTTTAGATTCATATAGCCATTTCCAGATAAACCAATTCATCAAACCCAAGAGTGAGCAGCACACTGCTACCTATTTGTGGCACACCCTACTGCGGACGACTACTTCTCTGGTTTGAAATTGCTGTCCAAGAATTCTTGCACTCCCGTAAACATCAACATCCGGTTCTTTTCCATAATGATGGTGTGAGTACCCTCACTGATCTGCAGCATAATTTTGTAGGGTGCATTTTCTAATTTTGTGAAGTACTCATAAAGCATGTAGCTTGGCAAATCCGCATCCCACTCTGCGTGCACTAGCATGACTGGTACACGAATATTTTTAGGTTCATATACAGGAATTCCGGCCGTCCAAAACTCGCGCGCATCTTGAACTGTGCCGTTGGGAGCTCTGAGCTTTTTAGGAGTTTGCGTTCTGCCCCATGGGTCTGTATCAAAAGTAGCTTCAGACCATTTTTCAAACCAACCTGGTGGAATGAGGGTGGCTTTTGCACTTTCAGGAACGCCTGTCAGCCAACGATTTTTAGCATCTGCAATTGAGGCCACACGATAGGCGCCCAATGGGCCACCTTTATCGGTTAAAGGTGCTCCACCTTGACGCAACCACTGTGGTGCATAGAGAACTAACTTATTAACCTTCTCATTATTCTCAGTAGTGTATTTACCCATAATGGTTGTGCCCCAAGACCAACCAAGTAAATTCATCTTCTGAATATTGCGCTTTTTCAAGATGTAATCTACTGCGCTAGAGACATCCTTGACCGCAGTATCTGTTCTGACAATAGGAGGATTTTGGTCGGCGGGCTGATCCATTTCGGGAGGTCGGGTAGATTTGCCATAGCCACGCAGATCCACCAACCAAACATCGTAGCCTCTTGCTGCCATGTATTCCATCCAAGAGGTTCCACCAAGCGATAAATCAAAGGCAGTTTCTGCAGGATAAGTAGAGCCATGAACGTAGAGCAAGGTTTTTTCAGCTGTGAATTTCTTCATGCCAACTAAGTGCTTATTGCGTACATAGAGGGAAATACCTGGCGTATCGCTTTGCACCATGTACTCGTTCATCTGGATTTTTCCAGCTGCAAATGCTTGACCGAGAAATAAACAAGAAATCAGCGCTACTAGTGATCGTGCTATGAATTTCACTTTGTCTCCCTTTGGGCTTATGCCCTTATATTGATATTGTTCGGCCACTATAGCATTCCCAAAGATCGACCAGGCAAGGAAAAGCCTCTTTTTACGTGTTTTTACCCGCATAAGAAGCAAGAACCCAAAACTTGCCAAGAGCTTTAAAATAACCCCCTATGACCAAAACCCCAGAACTTTTAGCCCCTGCCGGTAGCCTTGCCATGTTGCGAACTGCTTTTGAATTTGGAGCGGATGCAATTTATGCTGGCCAACCTCGTTATTCCTTGCGGGTTCGCAATAATGACTTCGGCAAGATTGAAGTGCTCAAGCAAGGTATTGATACCGCCCATGAATTAGGCAAAAAGTTTTTCTTGGTCTCTAACCTATTGCCGCATGGTGCAAAGACGCGCACCTATATTAAAGATATGTCGCCGGTTGTTGCTTTAAAGCCTGACGCACTCATCATGTCTGATCCAGGTTTGATCATGATGGCCAGAGAGGCTTGGCCAGATATGCCCATCCATTTATCTGTCCAAGCTAATACAGTGAATGGTGCATCTGCCAAGTTCTGGCGCTCAGTTGGCATCAGCCGAGTAATTTTATCTCGCGAACTCTCTTTTGATGAGATTGAAGAAGTACGTCAAGACTGCCCTGAAATGGAGCTTGAAGTATTTGTGCATGGTGCTTTATGTATTGCCTATTCAGGACGCTGTCTCTTATCAGGCTACATGTCTCATCGCGATTCCAATCAAGGCGCCTGTACTAATGCCTGTCGCTGGGATTACAAAGTCAAACCAGGCCAACAAACTTCTAGTGGCGATGTCGTTCTCCTGCAAGAAGCTAAAAGGCCAGATGACTTAATGCCGATGGAAGAAGACGAGCATGGCACCTACATCATGAATTCTAAAGATTTACGTGCGGTTGAGCATATTGAAAGACTCACGAAGATGGGTGTCGACTCCTTCAAAATCGAAGGTCGCACTAAATCTCCCTATTACGTTTCACGTACATGCCAAGCATATCGTTCAGCAATTGATGATGCAGTTGCTGGCCGACCATTTAACACTACATTACTTGGCAACCTAGAAGGCCTTGCTAATCGCGGCTATACCGACGGTTTTTATGAGCGTCACCATGATAAGGAGTACCAACTGTATATGAGAGGCTACTCACTCTCAGGCAGAAGCCTATATGTTGCTGAAACCCTGGTGGTCGACCCGGCTACTGGTCGCGTTAAGGTAGATGTTAAAAACCGTTTTTCTGTTGGTGACAAACTAGAGATCATCGAGCCACAAGGCAATCAAGATATCGTTTTAGATGCCATGTGGAATATGAGCGGCGAACCAATTGATGTAGCACCTGGCTCTGGCCACTTTGTATGGATCAAGTTACCACTGCAGAGTAAGCACGCATTTATTGCTCGCTATACCCAAGAGCCAGCTCCAGTTGAGACTGCCTCTTCTTGTGCGAGCTGCGAAGCGAATTAGCTACCCGCTGTAGCGCATTCCTATGGTTCCACCAAGACCCCGGTAGTTATTTTGATTTCCCTGCTCAACATCTAAGGCTGTAAAGGCACTAACTCAATGAAGAAAATGAAGTAATGAATACACCTGCAAGCAGTGAAGGCCATTTGCCCAGCATTAAGAAAAAAGTTGAGGCGGAAGCTAAGGAAGCTCTAGCCCTCACCGCTTATTTTGCTACTTGGTTCTGCGCCATTACTTTTTTAGCTGTTACTAACTTACAACATCCTGTTTCCTTATCCATTTTTGGAATTGCCCTCATTAAGGCAGGACTCTGCGCTAAGTTTATGTTGATAGCGCAGGCTATCTTTCCAATTAAGGTAAGCAAAAACAATGGGATTATTAAATCTCTCTTCCTGGAATCGCTTTTCTATATTTTTGTTGTTCTTAGCTTGAACTATGTCGAAGCAGGTATCGATGGACTCATGCATGGTAAAAACTTTATTGATGCGATGGCAAGTTTTGGCCAAAAAAATCCCCTGCATGTCTTGGCGATGACCATCGTCTATTGGTTAATCGTTTGGCCGTATCTCGTCTTGGTTGGTTTGAGATTGGCCTTAGGTGAAGATACAACGATGAATATTCTTTTTGGCAAAAGAGATTCTTCAGATCAGTAGATATTTGAAGTTGTTTGCTGTGGACTCATTCCTTAAAAAACTATTTTGTTTTTGCATTCTCGCATTTCTATCTGTTAAGTCTAATGCTCAAGAAATTGAAGCCCGCGCCTATTCCAATGCACCAATTGGTATTAACTTTGTTACGGGCGGTATTGCCCAAGTCAAGAGTGGCCCCTATAAATTAACCACTGAAGCAATCAGCTTGACTCATATCCTAGATGTTGCCGGCCAGTCCGGGCGAATTAGTCTAGTGCTACCCTATTCTGAATTATCTGGTACTGGCACCTTAGGTGGCCAAGCGATCAATGCATCCGCTGAAGGTCTCTCAGACCCCATGATTAAGGCTTCTGTTAACTTATATGGTGCACCTGCTCTTTCGGCAAGTGAGTTCAAAAACTATCAACAAGATCTCATCATTGGTGCAAGTCTCGCTGCTTCCATTCCATGGGGTAAGTACAACAGCGATCAAATGCTCAATGTTGGCGGAAACCGCACCGTAATTCAACCTGGTATCGGTGCTTCAAAAGCGGTTGGTTCATGGCGCTTAGAATTGGCTGGAATGGCATCGATCTATACCAACAACTCTAACTATATGGGTAATAACACCCTATCCCAAAATCCCGTGTATTCAACCGAAACTCATGTGATCTATTACTTCCCCAATACCGCTTGGATATCGGCTGATGCTACCTACTTTTTTGGCGGGCAGACCTATGTCAATGGCTCGGCCGTGAGTGGTTCACAAGAAAACTGGCGTTTTGGCAGCACCATCTCTTATCCGGTTGATAAGCGCAATGCCATTCGTCTGACTGGCAGTACTGGTGTCTATTCTCGTACTGATACGAGCTATAACGCTGTTGGTATTTCCTGGCAGTATCGCTGGGGCGCAGGCTTATAGGCAAGCCAGTGATTGCATGACTACAATTAGCATTAAATAGTATTTAAATGAATCATTTATTGAGACAAATATGAGCACCAAGCCAAAAGATTCTAAAACAGCACCTGAGACGGGTTTACGTAAAGGCTTAACAAGCTATGGCGATAAAGGCTTCTCTTTATTTTTACGCAAAGCATTTATCAAGGGAGCTGGCTATACCAATAGCGCCCTAGATCGCCCTGTCATTGGGATTATCAATACTGGTAGCGCCTACAACCCTTGCCACGGAAATATGCCGCAGCTCATTGAAGCAGTCAAGCGCGGCGTCATGCTTGCTGGTGGCTTACCAATGGAATTTCCGACTATCTCAATTCATGAAAGTTTTGCTGCACCTACCAGCATGTACTTGCGCAATCTGATGTCGATGGATACGGAAGAAATGTTGCTTGCACAGCCTATGGATGCGGTAGTGATGATTGGTGGTTGCGACAAAACAGTCCCCGCACAAATGATGGGCGCCGCTTCTGCAGGATTACCAGCAATTCAGCTAATCACTGGCTCAATGCTCACTGGCTCACATCGCAGCGAGCGTGTTGGCGCGTGCACTGACTGTCGCCGTTATTGGGGAAAGTTCCGCGCTGGTGAGATCGATGAAATTGAAAAAGATGAGGTCAATGATCAGCTAGTAGCCAGTGTTGGTACTTGTTCTGTCATGGGTACTGCCAGTACGATGGCTTGCATCTCTGAGGCCTTGGGTATGACGGTTCCAGGTGGCGCCACCCCACCCGCCGTGACTGCAGATCGCATTCGGGTTGCAGAAGAAACGGGTACTTGTGCAGTCCAAATGGCTAAAGATGGCTTAACTATAGATAAGATTCTGACGGCAGATGCCTTTGAGAATGCGATTCGTGTATTACTAGCGATTGGTGGCTCTACAAATGCGATTGTTCACCTAACTGCTATTGCCGGTCGTATGGGTCTTGAGATTGATCTAGACGCCTTAGACAAAATGGGTAATGAAACTCCAGTCCTTGTAGATCTAAAACCCTCTGGTGATCATTACATGGAAAATTTCCATGATGCTGGTGGTATGGCTACTTTGTTACGCGAACTAAAGCCTCAGTTAAAACTCAACACCATGACAGTGTCTGGCAGAACGCTTGGCGAGGAAATCGATGCAGCACCGCCAAGCTTCAATCAAGATGTGGTGCGTCCATTTAATCAGCCAATCTATCCCCGCGGCAGTATCGCTGTTCTCCATGGCAACCTCGCTCCTGGTGGTGCGATCATTAAGCAGTCTGCTGCTAACGAAAAACTCATGGAGCATGAAGGCCGCGCCGTGGTGTTTGAGAACGCCGAAGATCTAGCGAGTCGGATTGATAGCCCCGATTTAGATGTCACTGCCGATGATATTTTAGTGCTCAAGAACATTGGCCCTAAAGGTGCGCCTGGTATGCCTGAAGCAGGCTATATTCCCATCCCCATGAAATTAGCGCGTTCTGGTGTAAAAGACATCGTTCGCATCTCTGATGGACGCATGAGCGGTACGGCATTTGGAACGATTGTGCTGCACGTTACCCCCGAATCAGCTATTGGTGGTCCACTAGCTCATGTACATAACGGCGATCGCATTCGCTTAAGCGTCAAGAATCGAGAAATTAGCTTACTCATTTCTGATGAAGAGCTGGCTAAGCGCGCCAAAGCAAATCCAATTACATCGCCTACTGCTGAGCGTGGATATAAGAAGCTATTCTTAGATACGGTGACACAGGCAGATCAAGGCGTGGACTTTGATTTCTTAAGAGCAGCCAAGATGGTTGGCAAAACTCCTCGAAAATAAGTATCTAATAGCACGTGTTGTTTTCTTAAATATTTCTGAGCTCTCGGCGCAAAATCTTGCCGACATTAGATTTTGGGAGCTCATTGATGAAAACGACTTTTCGAGGACGTTTATAGCTGGTCATATGATCTTTGCAGTATTGCAAGATATCTGCTTCAGTTAAATGGTGGTTGTCCCTAACCACATAAGCCTTAACAATCTCTCCTAGCTTACGGTGCGGCACCCCAATCACAGCACATTCTCTAATGCCATCCATTTGGGAT
Organism: Polynucleobacter sp. UB-Piko-W3; assembly: GCF_018881635.1. Taxonomy (GTDB): domain Bacteria; phylum Pseudomonadota; class Gammaproteobacteria; order Burkholderiales; family Burkholderiaceae; genus Polynucleobacter. Next base: position 583,559 of record NZ_JACVPY010000002.1, on the reverse strand, counting down.
AGGTTATCTTCCACATCATTCGGAAAGACCTTGAACCCCGCCACCACGATCATATCTTTCTTACGATCAACGATTTCGACGTAGCCTTCATCGGTGATAAATCCAATATCACCCGACTTAAAAAAACCATCGGCTGTCATGCAATGACTAGTTTCTTCTGGCTTATTCCAATAGCCTGGCATAACTTGTGGCCCTGAAATGCAAATCTCTCCAGGCGTGCCATATGGCAACTCAACTTCATCGTCATCGAGAATCACAACATTGGTACTTGGTAGCGGCATACCAATATGTCCTGTGAAATGCTTCTCTAGTGGAGTATTCACGCAGACAACAGGAGATGTTTCCGATAAACCGTATCCCTGTGCAATAGGCGAACCTGTAAGGGCCTGCCAATGGTCTGCAGTTTTCTTGTGAACCGCCATGCCCCCACCAATCGTAACTAATAGATTAGGAAGCTTCACTTTTTTAAACTCAGGACGATGAATCAGCGCATGAAAAAGGGTGTTAACACCTGGGAATATATTGATATTTGGATGCTTGATGAGCATTTTGATAAAGCCAGTAATGTCACGCGGATTAGGAACAAGTATTAAAAGACTCCCTTTGGCGATACCTAACAACGCACAGGCAGTTAAAGCAAAAATATGGGTCATCGGCAATGCACACAGAAATACCAATTGCTGTTCTGGCTTTTGCTTTAGACCTGGATTGAGCCAGCTCTCGATCTGCATCACGTTAGAAAGAATATTACGGTGAAGTAATACCGCTCCTTTAGAGGTTCCAGTCGTACCTCCGGTGTATTGCAAGAACGCAATGTCATCTAGGCCAATATTGGGTTTGTGAAAATGCTGCTGACTGCCCTTCTGAAGTGCTTCTTTGAAACTCATGTGGGCGAACTGCCAGGCAGGAATTAACTTTTTAACTTTCCTAGCCACCCAATTGATTACATAGCCCTTCAGACCCATTAATTCGCCTGGGCTACTCACAATCACCTGCACAATACCCGCTATAGGATTAATTTCTTGATATCTGTAAGCAAAGTTTTCCATCACAACCAAAACTGATGCTCCACTATCAAGCAATTGGGCCTCGAGCTCTCGAGCTGTATAAAGCGGGTTAATGTTCACCACTGTATAGCCAGCACGCAAAGTGCCAATCATTGCGACAACATACTCAATTACATTAGGATACATCAATGCAACGCGGGCACCCTTCTCTAAATTCAGAGTTTGTAGATAAGAAGCAAAGTCTTTAGAGAGCCTATCAAGTTCTTTATATGAGAAAAACTTTCCCATAGCCTCAATAGCCTTACGATTTCCAAAGCGGTCAAAGCACTCATCCAAAAATTGGGTCAAAGATGTATGAATCAGCGGCCCGATTTCATGAGGAACGCCTTCAGGGTAATTTTTTAGCCAAGGCTTAGAAGGATTGATGGCCATATCTTTTTTAGCTCAAGAGTTGCTTTAACTTTTCAACAAATAAATCTTGCCCGTGGTGAACTTTTTGCTGCCAGTCATTGCCTGAGCTCTCATTGGCATCATCTGTAATGTATTTATAGGAGTGCCATGGAATCTGATGGTGACTAGCAACATAGGCTATGGCGAATAACTCCATATCGACTACATCTACTCCTTGGCTCAGCAGCCAGGGATCAGGAGCAGTTACAAAACTATCGCCAGAGCCACAGATATATTTTCCTGATGATAAATATTCCTGAGGCCTATCGCAAAAAGGTGTCTTTCCTCGTGGCGCAAGAGGTTCTGCCATCATGTCCCGTTGAATGACCTTCCCAATCTCTAGTAAACCATCTAACTGGGGATTTACTTTTCCTGCTGTGCCGAAGTTCATGATTTTGCGTGGGCTAAATTGATGAATTGCTTTAGTGCTAGCTAGCACAGCATTTATCTTACCAATGCCAGAGTAAACCATCTCCACTCCAGATGGGAGTACATCGCGCTTGAGCTCTGATTCCAATGCGGTGATAATGAGGAGATCTGTTTTCATGTCTGCCAATAATGAATTTATTAGATTATCTACCCGGTGTGCCGAACTTTCCGAAACCCGGAATTCTCTTTAGGGACATCTCCCCTTTGCTTGCAAACCCAGCCGCCTTCAAGGAGGCCATCGCTCAAATGGGGGCTCTGGCTCAGAACTTTGACTATACCCATATTTTGGGCATTGAATCTCGTGGATTTATCTTTGGATCAGCTCTGGCTCATCATGCCCATAAAGGTTTAGCTCTTGCCCGCAAACCAAATAAACTTCCCTTGGCAAGTCACAAAGAATTCTATGGACTTGAATACGGCTCTGATTGTCTAGAAATTGCGCAATCAAGCATTCCTAAAAATGCTAAGGTTTTGCTGATTGATGATGTTCTGGCCACTGGTGGAACGCTCATCGCAGCCGATAAATTATTACGTAGCGCAGGCTTTGAGGTATGCGGCGCAATTACCTTGCTAGAGATAGCAAGCTTAAATGGCAAACAAATGCTTGATCAACACGGCATCGCCAATATATCTGTATTGGTTAGCTAATAACAAATCCTCTCGTGTTGTGAGTGCCTAGCAAGAGAACTGTCATTCCAGCATTACCTTCTTTAAAGCGCTTTAAATATCTTTTAAGACCTGGTCGACGTTTTAATAGGGCATGATAAGACTCACTACCGTAGGCTACATTCTCTCCAAAGAAGTACTCCTCTACGCGATCCGAATATCGGTTATTTTCTAGGGCATCATGAATCGCCCATTTGATACGACCGCCCTCCCCACTCGATCCATATCCATGGATCAGAATGATGGCTTTAATTCCCAGCTCCAAACATTTACGCAGCTGCTCTGTTAGCTGATCCAAAGCCTCCTCAACATAGGGGCCACCCTGTTTGATATTGATCTCGATCGTATCCGTATTTAGGGTTGGTAATTGTTCAGAGCCGCAATGCGGGCATTGATCAAACAATGTCCGTGCGTTCCCACAATCAGGACACTCAGCAGCAAATGACACTCTGAAGAATCTACTGGACCGAGGATATTATGAGCAGTACTTGCCTTCTAAGGTGCCAACATCCGTAGATTTGTCATCAATCATCAGGATTAAAGCCTTCTGCGCTATCTCACGATTCTCTGGCGCCTTCAAGTGAGCATTAATCAGGCTAGAGACATCTTTTTTAATTGAGGTATTGCCGTATCGCAAGCCCTTTAGTGTTGACACAGCCTCTGCTGAAATTTTGCACTGTTGACTTACCAGCGCTGATGAATCTGAAACCGTATTGGCGTAAGCAAATGCAGCAACAGAAATGGATACCGCTGCTAATAGAGTCTTTTTCATCTTAGTTCCTTAGTTTGTGACCACAGGTTGGGCAACAGCCCGAATCTTTTGCTTTTGATTTTCTGAGAGCGGCATACACACTGGATTCTGAAATCTCCATCTTCCTCGCCGCTTGCGCAGCGCTTAATCCCTTGTCTACCCACTGCAAGGCTTGATGTGTTTTTGGTACTTGTCTCTTCATTTCTTCTCCCAGTAAACCTACTATACTACAGAAGTTGTGAAGTTGTGAAGTTTATTTATATAGGACAAACCCGTAGTAGGACACAGGGGTTAATTTCTAGAAATTAGGGAAATTGAGGTAAGAAAAAAGCCGCCCTAAGGCGGCTTTCGGAAAGCATTAAAGCTTGATTAGGCAGCTAACTTAGCAGCAGATTTCTTTGCTGACTTAGGAGCATATTGACCTTGAATATTTGCAAAAGCAGCGTCAACACTCTTCTCAAAGTTTGAGAAGGCATCAGTTGCTGTAGCGCGAATTTGGTCAAACTGTTGGAGTGAAGCATCAAATGCAGTGTGGAATGCTGATACAAAAGCCTCAGATCCAGCAGGTGCAGTCTTAGTAGACTCTTTAACGAACTTAACCAAGTCATCGCGTGCATCATCAATAGAAGCATCGAATACTTGAGCAACTTCTTTGTTGCTGTTGCGAATGACTTTGTTTACTTTAGCTTGATACGCAGTAGCGTACTTAGCAGCTTCTTGAGCAACTTCTGGCTGAGCCAACTTAGTAAATTGCTGTGGATCTTTGATTGCTAACAATTGTGTGCTTGCATCTTGTGCAGCAGCCAATGCATCTTTAGCAGCAGCTTGGTTGATTTCAGCTAATTCTTGAGCACTTTCAACAGCTACTTGAGCCAAGTGTTTCGCTTTTTCAACTGCTTTAGCTTGAGTTTGAGCGATTTGATCGTTTAATTGAGTTTGAAACATGACTTCTCCTAATAAGGTTGGTTTATTTGTTGCGATGCGTCATTTTAAACACAAATTTGCTGTGGTGCAACATTTAGTTGTAAAAATACCGACAAATATCAATATTAGGAGGATTAAGGACAACAAAAAACCCAGTAAGTCATTGAATTTACTGGGTTTATTTGAAAGCACTGGCGGAGACGAGAGGATTCGAACCTCCGATCAGAGTTTTAGCCCCGATGCTCCCTTAGCAGGGGAGTGCCTTCGACCAGCTCGGCCACGTCTCCGTATTTCTAACTCTTTACAACGACCAACAGTTTAACGGATAACCGCTTCTGTGGGGTTTTACCGCCCTTTTACCGCCTTACTTCTGGTCTAGCTCAAATGCCTTATGAAGAGCACGTACTGCTAATTCCATATATTTCTCATCAATCACAACTGAAATTTTGATTTCACTAGTGGAGATCATCAGAATATTGATGCCCTCTTCAGATAATGTGCGAAACATTTTGCTAGCAACTCCTACATGCGAACGCATACCTACGCCAACTACTGAAACTTTAGAGACCTTAGGGTCACCAGAGATCTCTTTCGCTTCGATGTGTGCTTGCACGCTGTTCTTCAGTAGATCTAATGCCTTCTGATAATCAGCACGAGGAACTGTAAAGGTAAAGTCTGTTTTACCATCCACTGATTGGTTCTGAATAATCATATCAACGTCAATATTGGCGTCAGCGATTGGTCCCAAAATTTGATATGCAATACCTGGGCGATCTGGAACTCCCAAGACGGTAATCTTCGCTTCATCACGCGCAAAGGCGATGCCGGAAATAACTGCGGCTTCCATAGTGCTGTCCTCTTCAAATGTAATCAAGGTGCCTGACTTCATCTCTATGTCTAAAGGCATCAAAGGGTCTGTCAAGGAAGACAGAACCCGGGTTTTAACTTTGTACTTACCAGCAAATTCAACTGAACGAATCTGCAATACCTTAGAACCTAAGCTAGCCATTTCTAGCATCTCTTCAAAGGTAATCTTATCTAGGCGCCGCGCATCTTCACAAACACGAGGGTCGGTTGTATAAACCCCATCGACATCGGTGTAGATTAAGCACTCATCTGCTTTGAGCGCAGCAGCCATCGCCACTGCAGATGTATCTGAACCACCACGACCTAATGTTGTGATGTTGCCATCTGGATCAACGCCTTGGAAACCAGTAACTACTACTGCTTTGCCAGCATTCAAATCACTCAGAATTTTTTTGTCGTCAATACTCTTAATGCGCGCTTTAGTAAAAGCAGAATCGGTATGAACAGTCACCTGCCAGCCAGCGTAACTCACTGCATCAACACCCTCACGCATCAATGCCAACGCAAGCAAGCCAGAGCTGACCTGCTCACCTGTTGAGGCAATCTGATCCAACTCACGAGGATTTGCATCAGAATTAATTTCTTTTGCTAAGCCCAGCAGGCGATTGGTTTCGCCTGACATTGCAGAAGGCACTACGACCACTTGATGGCCAGCACGCATCCATTTGGCAACGCGTTTAGCAACATTCCCAATACGCTCCGTTGAGCCCATTGAGGTGCCACCATATTTATGAACGATTAGAGCCATAAAAACTGTCTATTTCACTATCTGTAGCAGGAAACGAATTTCCTGAGGATCAAAAAAGGCTTATTTTACAGGGTTTTAAACCTGTTAAGCCTGCTGTTGCCACTCGGGTCGTACCCTGGGCCCCGAATGAACTAGATGGGGGTAGCTCAAGCCGACCCCTGCCACAGCAATCAAATCCCCGTTGATATACAAGAGGGGGGCATTGCGATGCCACGGTGGAACATCACCCTCCTGAAAGAGATTTTTAAGGCTCTTGCGCGGCGTATTTGCTTTGATCTGAATTTTTTCTGAGCCGGACCTGTCTTTTTGAGTGATGAGGCCAGCTTTCTGAGCCTCTTTGACCAATTGACTTGGAATCCCAGGAGTTTTACTTGAGCTGGGGATTGCTTTAAAAACCCACATACCAGCATTCATATTTTCAATTTGCAAAAATCCACGCCAAAACCGAATACGCTTTTCATCATGGGCCCATTCCAATTGAGCGCCGGCCTTGACTGTATTGAGGTCACTCCACCAAGCGGCAAGTCGTTCTTGCGATGGCATCGCCAGCCCATTTGTCCTTAACCAATATCTCAGAACATTATTGGCTGCAGGTAAATCTTTTTTTGCAAGTTCAAGCAGTGGCTTTAGCTGAAGCCCGTCTTTAAGGATGATGGTTTTGCCGTCTTGGCTAGCCAATCGATCAAGCAAGGCTTGCGCTTCACCCAGTAATCCTGCGCTACGCGCTAGATTAGCGATAGCTTCGGGCTGAATCTTTTCTAAGGCCGGGATGATTGTTTTTCGGATTGCATTGCGACGGTATTGAACGTCTTGATTACTCGGATCCTCGATCCACTTCAATTTGTGCTCTTTGGCATAAGCCTCAAGCTCTTTTCTATTTTGATTAAGTAGAGGTCGCCAGAGTGTGATCTCGCCTTCTTTGGTATCAAAGACTCGGCTATGAGGCATGCCTGACGCGCCAGCTACACCAGCACCGCGGAGGAGTTGAAGAAGTACCGTTTCTGCTTGATCATTTTGATGATGCGCCAAGAGTAAGTCCTCAATGCCATACTCAATACAGAGATCAGCAAGGGCCTCATAACGCCCTGCCCTTGCTCGGGATTCAATATTTCCCCGCTCTTCCCCAATTAAATGGAGAAGCCTGAAATCAAAATGGATTTGATATCTTTTCGCAAGCTTCTCGCAAAAGATCAGCCAATCATCAGCCTGCTTTTGTAGACCGTGATGAATATGAAAGGCAAAGATTTGGGAAGGCTGATTTTTAGTTTGCGCTTTACAAACGGTGTCCAGTAGCACAACCGAATCGAGGCCACCACTCAAGGCAACCGCAATTCGCTTTCCTGACTTAGGACTTTGCTGTGATTTCCTTGAACTTGCCATAACTCATCAGACGCTCATGACGACGCTCCAGAAGTGCATCTATTTTCATGCCATCAAAAGTCTTCAAGGACTCGCTCAGGGCCTTACGCATATTTGCCATCATGGTGTCGTAGTCTCGATGAGCACCACCAACCGGCTCAGACACAATCTTGTCAATCAAGCCCAAAGTTTTGAGTCTTTGAGCAGTTAAACCGAGTTGCTCAGCGGCCTCAGGCGCCTTATCGGCAGTCTTCCACAAAATCGAGGCACATCCTTCTGGAGAGATTACAGAATAGGTGGAGTTTTGCAACATCAACACTACATCACCCATCGCAATTGCTAAAGCTCCGCCTGATCCACCTTCACCAATAATCGTAGCAATGATGGGCACTTCCAATTCCGCCTGAACATAGAGGTTACGACCAATCGCTTCAGATTGATTGCGCTCTTCCGCATCAATACCGGGGAATGCGCCAGGCGTATCAACGAAAGTAAACACCGGAATACCAAATTTTTCTGCAAGGCGCATGAGGCGCATCGCTTTACGATAACCTTCAGGACGACTCATACCGAAATTGCGAAGCGCACGCTCTTTGGTATCGCGACCCTTTTGATGTCCGATGACGATACAAGGTTGGTTATCGAAACGTGCTAAGCCTCCGATGATAGATTGATCGTCAGCAAATGTGCGATCACCATGCAGTTCATGAAAGTCTGTAAACAATGCACCGATGTAATCCAAAGTGTAAGGGCGCTGTGGATGACGCGCTACTTGTGAAACTTGCCAGGGTGTGAGGTTAGCGTAGACATCTTTTGTGAGTTGTTGACTTTTTTCTGCCAGCGTTTTGATCTCATCGGAAATATCAACCGATGATTCATCTTGCACAAAACGCAGCTCTTCGATCTTTGTTTCTAATTCGGCGATTTGCTGCTCAAAATCTAGGAAAGTCGTTTTCATAGTCTGATTTTAATATTCAACCGGAATGGGGTCGATACTTCTCCACATATACCAGGTGGCAACCGTACGCCACGGGGCCCAGTTTGCGGACACCTCCCTGGCTTCATGGCGGCTTACAGGCTCTCCACTGAAGTAATTGAGGGAAATGGCCTTAATCAGGCCAACATCGTCTAATGGCAGGATGTCGGGACGCACCATATTGAAAATCAGGAACATTTCTGCTGTCCAGCGCCCAATTCCTCGAATTGAGCTTAATTCCTTGATGACGCTCTCATCGTCCATATCTTTCCATTGATTGGCATGCAATCGTCCAGAATCAAAGTGATCAGCCAAATCTTTGATGTATTCCACTTTACGACCCGATAAGCCAGCGGCTCGTAATTCTTCAACAGATAGCAGCAAGATATTTTTAGGAATAACTTTTTTCTTACTGGCAATCACTACTCGATCCCAAACTGCCTGGGCAGCAGCTACCGAAATTTGCTGCCCTACGATCGCTCTAGCTAATGTCGTAAATGCATCGCCACGGGTCACTAAAAAACCAGAGCCATATTTTGGAATGAGTTTTTTGAGGATGCGATCCTGCTTCATGAGCTCACGACAAGCTTGCTCCCAATATTCTGGGGCAATTTCTTGCAAAATCGATTTTTCTTTAACTGTAGTCACTAAGTTCTTCGCCATTCTGTCAAGCCGCCTGGCTTATCTTCTAAAACTACACCTTGATCTAAAAGTGTCTTACGAATCAAATCAGATTTAGCAAAATCTTTTGCAAGCTTTGCGGCTAGTCGCTGGGTAATTTGTTCTTCAATTTGAGCTGCGCTTAAGCCACTGTCTTGCTTTGATCCTGCTTGCAAGAATTCGGTTGGGTCACGTTGCAAGAAATTAAGCGAGTTAGCGAGTGACCTCATAGTGCTAGCTAGGGCCTGTTGCTCGGCACCCTGGGCACGATTGACCTCGCTTGCTAGATCAAACAGCACGGCAATGGCCTCGGGGGTATTGAAGTCATCATTCATCGCATCAGCAAAACGCTTAGCCCACAAGTTTTGAGGATCAAGGGTAACGGTCTTAGCTTCAGCTTGGGCCAGGGCTGTATAGAGCCTCACTAAGCCAGCACGTGCCTCTTCCAGTTGCGGATCGCTGTAATTAATCGGGCTTCGATAATGCGCCTTGAGCATGAAGAAACGCAGCACTTCTGGATCAAAGCTTTTCAGAACGTCACGAATTAAGAAGAAGTTGCCTAGAGATTTAGACATCTTCTCTTCATTGACACGAATATGGCCGTTATGCATCCAATAATTTACGAATGGAGCATCGTCCTCTTTGCGATTTTTGCCATACAAAGTGCCTTCACTTTGGGCAATCTCATTTTCATGATGGGGGAACTGTAAATCAGCGCCGCCGCCATGAATATCAAAATGCTCACCTAATAAGTCGCAAGACATTGCGGAGCACTCGATGTGCCAACCTGGTCTGCCCTCACCCCATGGTGATGCCCAGCGGGTATCTGCAGGCTCTTGTGGCTTAGCGCTTTTCCAGAGAACAAAATCCAAGGGGTCACGTTTGCCACCAACAATCGCCACACGCTCACCCGCATTGAGTTCATCCAAGGACTTACCAGAAAGCTGACCATATCTTGGGAGCAAGCGCACTGCGAAATTAACATCACCATTGTCCGATTGATACGCCAATTCATTTTCAATGAGCTTACCAATCATGCCCTGCATCTGAGCAATGAAATCGGTTGCTCTTGGCTCTTGGTCGGGATGCATTAAACCCAACTCATCAGAGTCGGCATGCATGGCATCAATAAAGCGATTGGTAAGAGTAGAAATAGGTTCGCCATTTTCAATAGCGCGCTGAATAATCTTGTCGTCAATATCGGTGATATTACGAACATAAAGCACCTCATAACCACTTGCGCGTAGCCATCTCACCACCATATCAAAGACAATCATGACCCTTGCATGGCCAATGTGGCAGAAGTCATACACTGTCATGCCGCAGACATACATCTTCACCTGGCCCGGTACGATGGGCTCAAATGCCTGCTTTGAGCGGTTTAGGGTGTTATAGATTTGCAGCATAGGGCTATAAAGGTGGGGCAAGTAGCGCCAATTTGTTAGACTGAGCGCTGAGTATATCGAATGAGCCAGTTTTATACCCCCTCCCCTATGCCCGCTACCATCCCAGCACCACCCCGTAATATTTTCAAGATTCTTGCTGCAATGTTTGCCACAGGCTTGATTTTAGGCTGCAGTACCCCCGCCCAACAGCGTGCAGATGCGGAAATTCGGGCAGCAAATACTCAAGAAATGAAATCTTCTACTGCTCCTCAGGGCTATTTGGGGGGATACAGTCCCAATGACCCTCCGCGGCTATCTAGCGATACTGCTTATGACCCATTAAATTCAGGGCTCTCTGAGACTGTGGCGCTGCCTCTCCTATCCTTCTTAATTATTGAGCCAGATCCTATTACCAAAAATGCAGTCCCCTCTGATGTTGAAAAACTAGTCAAAGCTCGTAAATTTGAAGATGCGATTGATTTGATTAACTCTCAACTCAAGAAGACCCCGCGTAATGTACAACTGCGTTTTGTGAAGGCCCGAGTACAAATGGAGATGCGTCAATTTACTCAAGCTAAAAAAACCTTAATTGAAATTACCCAGCAATTTCCGGAGCTACCTGAACCCTATAACAATCTAGCCGCAATCGCTGCTAACCAGGAGAACTGGATTGAAGCGAGAGATTATTTAGAGCTCGCTTTGAAGCTTCGCCCAAGCTACGCGATTGCCTCTGCTAATTTAGGCGAAATCTATATTCGTCTTGGTGCGCAAGCATATGAGAATGCAGCAAAAAATGCGCAACTCAATCAAGGTCAATACACCAGAAGGTCTAAAGCCCTAACGGATATATTGAAGCCCCCTCCAAAGCGTCAGCTTAATCAGATTGAAAATCGCCCACTCAATGCAACTGATACACAACGAATTGATACTCCATCCACCAACCTTCCAGAAAGTAGATCCAAATAATGGCTAAAGTACTGTTAAAAACGAATCATGGTGACATCACACTGAGTCTTGATTCTAAAAAAGCCCCTAAGAGCGTTGCTAATTTTTTGCAATACGTCAAGAGCGGCCACTATGATGGCACGATCTTTCATCGCGTCATTAATAACTTTATGATTCAAGGCGGCGGCATGACTGCCGGCATGAAACAAAAACCTACCGGTGCTGAGATTGAAAACGAAGCGAATAACGGTCTTAAGAATGACCGCTACACCGTAGCGATGGCCCGCACTAGCGATCCACACTCTGCTACAGCGCAATTTTTCATCAATACAAATGACAATGATTTTTTAAATCACACCGCGCCCAATGCTCAGGGTTGGGGCTATGCCGTCTTTGGCAAAGTTACCGATGGCATGAACATTGTGGACACTATTGGTAAAGTAAAAACTGGCAGCTCTGGCTTTCATCAAGATGTGCCATCTGAAGACGTCCTGATTGATAAGGCAAGCGTTCTCGAGGAATGATTCCGCAATACTCGAGCGCACTGCTCATCTCAGATATCCATCTGACGCCGTCAATGCCCTTGACGGCGCAACGCTTTTTTGACTTCTGTGAAAAGGAAGCTCCCAAGGCAGAAGCTGTTTTTATTCTAGGTGATCTGTTCGAGTATTGGGTAGGCGATGACACTTCTTCGAGTTCACCATTCCAGCAGGAAGTACTGAGCGCACTGGCGAATCTGTCAGCGAAAACTAAAACCTATTATGTTCACGGTAACCGGGATTTCTTAATTGGCCATAGTTTTTTGAAAAAAACAGGCATGACTCTTTTGGCTGACCCATCCCTCATTGAAATCGCTGGCGAAAAATATCTTGTCTGCCATGGTGACTCTTTGTGTACCGCAGATATTGGCTATCAGATCTTTCGCGGTATCGTCAGGAAGCCTTGGATCCAGAAATTGTTCTTAAGCATGCCGCTCAACTGGCGCCGCTCAATTGCTAACCGCCTTCGTAGCAATCGTCACACCCAATATCAACATAGCGCAAGTAAATCAACTGCGCGCAATGGTATGCGAACCAATGTGACCCTAGAGGCATGTGCTGCAATCATGAAGAAATGGTCTATGGATAAGTTAATACATGGCCATACCCATTTACCTGCCCATCACCATGAGCAATTAGGTCAGCAAACGTGGCAACGCTGGGTATTATCAGACTGGGATCTAGATCACCCAGTGAGAACTGTCCCAAGAGCAAGCGCACTATCTATTAATAATCAAGGTGTACGCTCTATCGATCTGAGCAAAACTTAAACAGATCAGTTTATTAAATTCTTAGGTATTAGAGTATTTGGATAAACACTGCACCATCTGTGCAAAGATTCTAGGATTCGCGGCCATCACTTCGCCACTTTTGAGAAAGCCTTCTTCACCGCGATAATTGCCAACCAAGCCACCTGACTCGGTAATCAATAAGGCTCCTGCTGCCATGTCCCAGGGCTTCAGATCACTTTCAAAGAAGCCATCGTAACGACCTGCAGCAACATAAGCTAAGTCTAAGGATGCAGCACCAGGGCGGCGTAAGCCAGCGCACTGTCGCGTCATCTCTGCAAAGATTTTTAAATATTTTTCCAAGTCTTGATCTTCGCGATATGGAAAACCAGTGCCCAGTAAAGAGCTTACTAGGCGATCTTGGGTGGCAACACGTAAGCGGCGGCGATCTAAATATGCGCCAGCTCCACGAGTAGCCGTAAATAACTCATCACGCGTTGGGTCATAAACTACTGCTTGTTGAGTTACGCCATTAACTGCCAATGCAATCGACACTGCATATTGCGGAAAGCCATGAATAAAGTTGGTTGTGCCATCCAGTGGATCAATGATCCACACGTTCTCTGCGTCGATGTTATGTTCGCCCGTTTCTTCAGCCAAAAATCCATGGGTTGGATAGGCCTCACTGAGTGTTTCAATGATTGCCGCTTCTGCGGCTTTGTCCACCTCGGTTACGAAATCATTGTGTTGTTTGCGATCAACCTGTAAGCGCTCTAAATTAAGAGAAGCTCGGTTAATCACAGTTCCAGCACGACGGGCAGCCTTTACGGCCACATTTAACATGGGATGCATAAGTATTGATGGACAAATTAAATAAGAACGAGCCTGTAATATTGCCTAAACTGCATGACAATACCAAGCGAATACCCTGATTCTAAACGATTAGTGCTTTGAGCCTCCCTTGATACTGATAAGCAACCTATGAATCCCGAGAAATCCCAATTACTACGCTGGGTTCTAGTTGAAACCAGTCATCCTGGCAATGTTGGATCCGCGGCGCGAGCCCTAAAAACAATGGGCTTTAGTGATCTACGTCTGATTAACCCAAAAATGCAGAATGTGGCCAAAGAGTCAGAAGCCATTGCTTTGGCAAGCGGTGCGGTTGATGTTCTAGAGTCATCCCAAGAGTCAAACTCTTTAGCCTCGGCAATTCAAGGATGCTCAGTAGTGCTTGGCCTAACCAGCCGAGATCGGGAATTTGGTCCGCCAGCTATAGACTGGGTATCAGCTCGCGCCCTCATACAGGAATCTGTAGCCAACCAAGGAAGAGTCGCTTTAGTATTTGGGCCAGAGCGAACAGGTTTAGACAACGATCACCTATCTTTATGTACTCATAGAGTTTGGTTAGACGCCAATCCTGCATACCCTTCCCTTAACCTAGCCCAAGCCCTCATGGTCTGTGCCTACACCCTCAGAGAGGGCCTGAGTGAGACTGGCAAGCCAGAAATGATGGTAAATCGTGAGGAATTGGCGCAATTAGCCGATCCTGCTGCCATAGCAGCCATGCTCGACCATTGGCGTGAAGGCCTTGAGGCCATAGGCTATCTAGACCCCAATCATCCCAAAAAGCTCATGCCTCGCTTGCAGGCATTATTTGCTCGTAGCCGGCTGCATAAAGAAGAAATCGATCTCTTGCGGGGGATTGCCAAACAGATGCTCCAGAGAAAATAAGCGCATCCCGTTAAAATCAAACCATGTCTAATTCACTATTCGACCAAGTCGACTCCATTATTGCCAGAGACCCCGCCGCAAGAAACCGCCTTGAGGTTATTACTTGCTACCAGGGCTTGCATGCCGTTTGGCTACATCGCATCTCTCACTTTTTATGGAACCTAGGTCTTAAGTGGATTGCGCGCGTCTTATCCATGATCTCTCGGTTCATTACCGGTATTGAAATTCATCCGGGCGCAAAGATTGGTCGTCGTGTATTTTTAGATCACGGTCTTGGCATTGTTATTGGTGAGACTACTGAAATCGGCGATGACTGCACAATTTATCAAGGCGTAACCTTAGGTGGAACTTCACTTTATAAAGGCGTTAAACGCCACCCCACTTTGGGCAAAGGTGTAGTTGTGAGCGCTGGCGCAAAAGTGCTTGGTGGATTTACTGTTGGCGACGGTGCACGGGTTGGATCAAACGCAGTAGTCTTAAAAGAAATCCCAGCGGGTGCCACTGCTGTTGGAATACCTGCACGCATCCTGCACCCAGACTTGCCACAAAGCGCTGACAGCAAAACAAAAGAATATTTTTCTGCTTATGGCGTAACGCCAAATGTCGATGACCCAGTATCAATGGCGCTCAAGGGCTTAATTGATGCAACGATTGAACAAGAAGCCAAGATTGCTGCGCTAGAAAAAGCATTAGCCAAGCTGAGTAACGCCCCAACTGATGCCTCAAGTTCAAGCGATACCAAGCGGGACTTGGATGCCATCAAAGAGTGGCTTAAAGAGTAAAAGCGGTAATACTATTTAATGAAGTGTACGTGGGTTGGGGCTTATTGAGCCTGAGGCAGATCCTGAAAAAGCTTCCTCATCTGCATCATCCCCATCATCATTGGGCATTCCAAAAGTAAAACTCTCACCCCCTTTTGGATGTCGATTTTGGATCTCGTCTTCTGTAGCAGCGCGGATGTCTTCAACCTGAACCCAAAAACGCAAAGCCATCCCTGCTAAGGGATGATTACCATCAAGCACTACTTGACTATCTGCAACATCAGTCACTGTATAAATCAGTGGCTCATCATCAGAATCAGGATCATCTGTTACATCTGATGCTTCGTCAGCGTCTGGTATTCCTTCAAATTGCATACCCACTTCAAGTGGCTCAGGAAAACGCGTGCGTGGCTCAATCTTCAGAAGCTCTGGATCATACTCACCAAAAGCCTCGCTTGGCTCAAGCTGAATAGTTGTTTCATAACCAATATCTTGGCCATCTAAAAGAGTTTCTATTTTTGGGAAAGTCCCCTCATAACCGCCGTGCAGGTATACCATCGGAGAATCTGGTTCTTCAATGACATTATTTTGAGCATCAGTTAACTTATAGCGAAGGGATACGATGGTATTTTTTTCAATCTTCATGCGAAATCTGTCGAACATTCGTTTTTTATGAGTTTTTGCTAAGCTTTCACTTTATGACTTCATTTTACTTGAGCAAACCCTATCAGCCCCCCAAGGCCCCTCAAAATCTGCCTCTAAATGAGCCTTGGGCATTATTTGGGGGGATTAGCCCCAATTTATTCATGGAAAGCTATTGGCACAAAAAACCGCTATTGATCCGTGGAGCCATTCCTGCATTTACGCTAGCCGAACAAAATCAGGAAAGCTTGGGCAGCCCTATCACTGCAAGTGAACTGATTGCACTTGCCAGCCAAGATGGGGTTGAATCCAGACTCATTAAATCAAATCCATGGAGCTTTAACGCTGGTCCATTTTCAAAAAAATCTATCCCAGCATTGAGTAAACCCAATTGGACGCTACTACTTCAAGGGATGGAAGCCCATCACCCTGCTGCTGCAAAAATTCTCTCCTGGTTTCGCTTTATCCCAGATGCCCGTCTGGATGATTTAATGATTAGCATTGCCGGAATTGGTGGTGGCGTTGGACCCCACTTTGACTCTTACGATGTTTTTTTAATTCAGATGTCTGGCACAAGACGCTGGCAAATATCCCAGCAAAAAGATTTAAGTCTGAGCCCCAATCTGCCTCTCAAAATTTTGCAGCACTTTAAGCCTGAGCATGACTGGGTCTTAGAGCCAGGCGATATGCTTTACTTGCCACCACATATTGCCCATGATGGTGTTGCTCTGGATGCAGGTTGTCAAACTTGGTCTGTTGGCTTTAGGTCTCCTAGCTTTAAAGAATTACTACAAGAAGGTTTATGGCGCTTAGCTGAATCTCTAGAAGAAATGCCTGAGCTTGAACAGAAATTTGCCGATCCAAGGCAAAAAGCCAGCCTGAATGCCGAGCAACTTCCAGAAGAGCTCATCAAGCAAATCACAGTCAAGCTTCGCGAGTTGCAATTAGATCAAGTACATCGGTTTTTACCTGGCATCACAGCCTACCTATCCGAACCTAAACCACAGGCTTTTTTTGAGGGCCCAGCAAAGCCTCTAAGCCCTAGTCGATTTTCCAAACAACTTGGTTTAAAGAAGCTTCTACCAAGCCCCCAAACACGCATTCTGAGTCTTGGCAAAGAAGTCTTTTGCAATGGCGAAAATATGAGCCAAGGTCAGCCCGAGGATATCGCACAAGCTTGGCGAATCCTCTCAGCCAAAAAAGCACTGGTGGGCACGAAACCGCAACTTAGTAATCAGAGTACCCTTTATGAAGCCTACCTTGCAGGCTGGCTGGTTTTTGAGAGTGCAAAGTCAGTATAGATATAATCTATACTGGAAATCACCTAGGGGCAATCCCTAGGAATTTTCATCACAATTACAGATCATTGTTGTTTAATTTTTTAGAGGGAATCACAAATGAAGAAGTCACTCGTATTCGTTGCAATCTTAGCTATCGCCTTAGCCGCTTGCGGTAAAAAAGAAGAAGCAAAACCTGCTGAAGCTCCTGCTGCTGCTCCAGCTGCTCCTGCTGCTGAAGCTCCTGCTGCTGCTCCCGCTGCTCCTGCTGCTGACGCTAAGAAGTAATCTTCTTCTGGATGAAAAAAAGCCGCTCTAAAGCGGCTTTTTTTATTACTTGAACTGATCTATTTTGCTAACTGATCATTGAGTAAGGTTAATAATTGGACGCCAGCCGGTGTATTTTCTGGCTTACCATCGGCATCTTGAACATAGACGTTCGCTGAATTCTCTCCAGTACTCTTAACGACCACTTGATACTTCTTGGCCTTCAACATTGCGTCATCCTTACTGCTGAAGAGATTTGAAAAGAAGCCCTTGGTATCACCTACATCTTTGGTATTTACGTAACGAACATAGTAAACACCCGCGGAACGATTGCGATCTTCGACTGTAAAGTTAGAACGATCCAGAGCCAAACCTACATCACGCCATGAGCGATCAAAACCAGCGCTCAATACGATATAAGTCTGTTTATTGGCTTCTTGGACTAATTTTGCTTTTGGAGTCTTGGGGCCTAAAGGCGCTGCGACCATTGCCTTGGCCTGCTCTTGAGTCATGCCCAGACGCTCCATTAAGCGCGCTAAGAATACAGCCTCTAATTCAGGATCATTAGGACGGCTAGTCCATATGGTGGAGATACACTGACTCGTTGCATCCGTCACACACTTTTCCAGAGCGCCTTTTTGCGTAATGTAAATCTCAGTTTCATCAGGCTTGGGAGCCTCTAAACGGGTTTTATATTTGTCGCGCTCACCAGTGTCATAGATAGAGTCTAAAGCGCCACCAATGGTTGAGCGAATCCAATCCTGAGCAATCTTGCCACGATTTTCTGCCCAATCGGTTTCCATGATCCCAGTAGATGGTGAATCAACCACTAACAAGAAACCGTTTTCTTGCCAAAAATCCTTAACCTGCGGGTAAAGCTCTGTGGCGGGTTTTTCAACCACCAACCAACGACGCTCACCATCTCGTGCAATTCGCATTCCTGGTATGCCGGTCATCACGCTATTGCGCATCTGAACTGATTTTTTCATCGCTGCGTTATATTCCGACATCGTTGCAGTGCCGTCTTGAACAATATAACGACGATCTGCTTGAGCGGTAATCAAATCCGGCGGATAAGATAAATTAGGGCCGCGCACCGCTCCAGTAGCTTTGTAATCAACAGTATCGTTACTAGTAACTGATTTACAAGCTGTCAAGGCACCTGCGGCTATGATCACAAGACCAAGAATCGCCATGTAATGGCGAAGTAGTTGCATCAAATTCTTCATATCAAGTCAGCCTGTTTTAATGCCGCCTTCAAGGATTCACGTAAAGAAGCGCTTAAAGGAGTTAACGGCAAGCGAATGCCCGCAGTGATCTTACCCATTTCATGAAGGGCCCATTTCACTGGGATTGGATTTGCTTCCGTAAACATCGCCTTGTGTACTGCTAGCAATTTATATTGAATCTCGCGGGTTTTTTTCACATCATCTGACATCGCTGCAACGCATAACTCATGCATCAAACGCGGCGCAACATTGGCCGTTACTGAAATGTTGCCCTTGCCACCCATGAGCATCAGCATTGCAGCAGTTAAATCATCACCCGAAAATACTGAAAAGTCAGCATGGCCTGAACGCTTTAAGTCCGCAATCAACAAAGTGCCCCGTTCCAAGCTTCCAGTTGCATCCTTGATGCCAATGATCCCCGGAACACCCGCTAGACGTAAAACAGTATCCCCAGCCAAATCAGCGACTGTACGACCGGGAACGTTATATAAAATTACCGGTAGATCAACAGACTCAGCAATCTTTTTGAAGTGGGCATACATACCCTCTTGTGTTGGCTTGTTGTAATAAGGAACAACCTGCAAGCTAGCATCAGCGCCTACTTTTTTAGCGAACTGGGTTAATTCAATAGCCTCAATCGTAGAATTGCCACCGGTACCTGCAATCACCGGAATACGACCAGCAATTTGCTCTACCGCAACACGAATTAATTCGCAGTGCTCCTCTACAGAGACCGTTGGAGATTCACCGCTAGTACCAACAATGACGATGCCATCAGAACCTTCAGCCACATGCCAATCTAGTAAAGATCGCAAGCCAGGGTAATCCAAGCTACCATCTTCATGCATCGGAGTAACGATGGCAGGCATGCTGCCAGCAATGGTCTTTTTGTTGCTTTTAGATTGAACTGTATTTGTCACCGAATATGCACCGATATGGACTGTCTTAAGCTTGAAATTGTAACGGAATGCGGTCTTTTAACATCCCTTTTACAGCGCAAAGGCGCTGAACCATGGCTGGTTTGGGCTCGTCCACATAAATATCCTCATAGGCAAGGACTTTGAGGCCATGGCGAGCGGCAAAAGCCAATAATTCCCCAGGATTTAAAAGGAAATTAGGGTTTGATGGTTTGCCGAACTTTTCATTGCCTAGGGCAAAAGTTTCATAAATCAGAACCCCGCCCTCTTCCAATAGTTCAGGCAAACGATCCAGATGAGGGCGATATAGGTAATTGGTCACCACAATACCGCCAAACTTTGACCCAGATAAAGGCCAAGCACCTTCCTCAAGATTGAGACATTTTGGAGTAATGGCGGAAGACAGTACATTCTGGATCGCTGAGATATCTTGATCTACAGCCAAGACGCAATGACCCAGATGAGCCAATAACTGAGAATGGCGACCTGACCCACATGCAAGATCGAGTGCTATAGCGCCCTTGGGAATCAGTGGTGCAAAACGCACCACCCAAGAAGATGGTTTCACAATTGAATCGTGCGAACCAAGCAAGCCAACAGCCTTAATCGTAGTCAAGGCCCATCGCTTCGCGGACCTCACGCATCGTTTCTTGAGCAACTTTGCGAGCTTTATCACCACCATCGGCAATGATGGATCGCAAAAGACTTGGATCATCCAAATACTTCTGCGCACGCTCAAACATCGGTTGCTGCTCTGCAAGAATGGCATCGATTACTGGCTGCTTACATTCAAGACAGCCAATGCCTGCTGATTTACAACCCTTTTCAACCCATTGCTTGGTTTCTTCATTGGAGTACACAACATGCAATTGCCATACTGGGCAGCGCGCAGGGTCACCCACATCTGTTCTGCGGACGCGAGCGGGGTCGGTAGGCATCGTGCGGATTTTTTTAATAACTTCTTCAGGTGCCTCGCGAATGCTGATCGTATTGCCATAAGACTTAGACATCTTTTGACCATCAATTCCTGGCATGCGCGATGCTGAAGTTAATAATGCCTGCGGCTCAGGAAGAATAATTTTTCGTGAGCCTTCTAAGAAACCAAATAATCTCTCACGATCTGCCATTGATAAGCTTTGTGCTTCTTGTAGTAATGCTTTAGCTTGCTCTAAAGCCTCATCATCGCCACGCTCCTGAAACGCAACACGTAACTCCGCATACATTTTGGCGCGTTTACTACCTAACTTTTTTACAGCCTCTAAAGCTTTTTCTTCAAAACCAGGTTCACGACCATATAAATAATTAAAACGGCGTGCTACTTCACGTGTCATTTCTACATGGGGTACTTGATCTTCACCGACTGGTACATGTTGAGCGCGATAAATCAGAATATCGGCAGCTTGTAGCAAGGGATAGCCTAAAAAGCCGTAGGTTTGTAAATCCTTTTCTTTTAACTTTTCAATCTGGTCTTTATAGGTCGGCACCCGCTCAAGCCAACCCAATGGGGTTCCCATGGCAAGTAGCAAAAAAAGTTCTGCATGCTCTGGGACCTTACTTTGAATGAATAAAGTTGCCTGATTTGGATCTACGCCTGCAGCCAACCAATCAATCACCATATCCCAAACAGATTGCTCAATCACATCGGGGGTTTCATAGTGAGTAGTTAGAGCATGCCAATCTGCAACAAAGAAAAAGCAGGGATACTCAGATTGCAATCGCACCCAATTCTTGAGTACGCCATGGTAGTGGCCAAGATGCAAATTACCCGTAGGTCGCATACCGGAGAGAACACGTTCAGCAAACATCTTTATTCTTTATCTTTATTGTTAATGAATCAATGAAATGCAGACCATACTGGTGTGAGGTGGTCTGGTAAATGCGGCAAATTACCGAGGTCAATATGACTCTCATCAGGATCATGAAAGTCTGATCCTCGAGACGCCAAGAAACCATACTGCTGAGCAATCTTCCCAAAGGTTTGGTATTGGTCTGGACTATGACTTCCAGTGATGACCTCAATTGCCAAACCGCCAATATCTTTAAAGTGCTTAAAGAGCTCATCCATCTGCATCGCATTTAGCCTGCTATAGCGTCCCGGATGAGCGATGACTGCAACTCCGCCAGCAGCCTTAATCCAAGCAACCGCATTATCCAATGTTGCCCACATATGCGGAACATAGCCTGGCTTATCTTCAACCAGGTAATTTTTAAATACCTGTTCAGTATCACGGCAAACGCCCTGCTCTACTAAGAAACGTGCAAAGTGGGTTCTGGAAATCAACTGATCGTTGCCTGCGAAATGGAGCGCACCTTCATAAGCACCAGGAATACCCACTTTTAATAATTGATCTGCCATGAGTTGAGCACGATCTGTGCGACCTTCGCGCGTGCGACGGAGTCCCTCCAGAATCCCAGCATGGTTAGCATCAATACCAAGGCCAACAATGTGAATGGTTTGCCCCATCCACGTGACTGAAATTTCTACGCCAGCAAGGTAATCCATATTCAAAGCGCTAGCTGCATCTTTGGCGCGCTGCTGACCACCTAACTCATCATGGTCTGTGAGCGCCCATAAATTCACACCATTAGATTTGGCACGCTCTGCGAGCTGTTCAGGCGTCAAAGTGCCATCAGAGACTACTGAATGGCAATGCAAATCGGCATTAATAGGTGAAAAGCTGCTCATGACCCTATTTTAGGTCAAGCTGGTATCAATTACCCGGCGCGGTGCGTCTAAGTAGTCACGGGACTGCATCTCAATGAGGCGTGACACCGTTCTGGAGAATTCTGCCGTAATTTGGCCCTCGGTATACAGATCTGGGGCTGGAACCTCAGCAGAGATGATTAATTTGATTTTATGGTCATATAAGACATCAATGAGCCAAATAAAGCGACGTGCTTCATTGGTCATCCTAGGAGGCATGTAAGGCACTCCAGAGACAATTACGGTATGAAACTGCTTGGCAATCTCAAGATAGTCATTTTGAGAGCGCGGGCCGCAGCATAAAGTTTGAAAATCAAACCATACAACGCCATTAGCCATATGCAAGGGCCTAAGCTCACGAGACTCAATATTCAAGACCGGCATCGCAACCTCTTTGCGATTACCTATCAGCGTTTGAAACATTTGACCCAGCTTCACCTGAGTTTCCGCACTGGCTGGCGTTAAATAGGCTTCTACTTGTGCCATCTGCAGACGACGATAGTCATTTCCTGCATCCAGATTGAGAACATCCAATCTTTCTTCGAGTAATTGAATAGCTGGTATCAAACGATCACGATGCAAGCCATTGGGATACAACTGATCTGGACGATAGTTGGATGTCATCACAAATTGCACACGATCTTCAAATAGGGCACTTAAGAGGCGATATAAAATCATTGCATCAGCAATGTCGTTGATATGGAACTCGTCAAAGCAAATCAAGCGAAAGCGTTGCGATATTCTTTTAGCAAGCTCGTCCAAAGGGTCTGCCATACCCGATAGCTCATGTAATTCGCGGTGAACCTCACGCATGAACTCATGAAAATGAATACGAATCTTTTTTTCTACTGGGGAGGCAGCATAAAAGCAATCCATCACAAAGGATTTGCCACGCCCTACTCCGCCCCATAAATACAAACCACGGGGCAGCACTGGCTTAAATAGTGCCTTCTTAAGATTGTTACTGCGAATTTCTTTGTAAGCAATCCATTCATCTTCACACTGCTGTAAACGCTCTACAGCGCGAAGCTGCGCGGGATCGGTATGATACCCGCGCGTTTTTAACTCTTGTTCGTAGTACTCAATGGTTTTCAATTACATATTTAATGCGCGTTGGTCAGTTGCCAATGCTGCTTCGCGCATGACTTCTGACAGACTTGGATGCGGATGACAGATGCGTGCAATATCCTCAGCTGCCGCCTTAAATTCCATCGCCACTGCAGCTTCAGCAATTAAATCTGAAGCATTTGGGCCGATGATATGAACACCAAGAATTTCATCGGTCTTAGCATCAGCCAAGATTTTGACAAACCCATCAGCGCGACCCATACCCAATGCACGGCCATTAGCCCCAAATGGAAATTGACCAGCTTTATAGGCAATGCCAGCCTCTTTCAGGGCTTGCTCAGTCTTACCAACCCAAGCAATTTCAGGATCGGTATAAATCACCCAAGGAATGCAGTTGTAATCGATATGCGGTTTTTGGCCAGCAATCACTTCTGCTACCAACACGCCCTCATCCTCTGCTTTGTGGGCCAACATCGGTCCGCGCACGACATCTCCAACGGCGTATACGCCAGGTGCAGCAGTAGCGCAAGTGTGATCGTCAATTGGAATGAAACCACGCTCATCCACCTTAAGACCAATCTTGTCTAATCCTAACTTATCCGTGTTTGGAACACGACCAACAGAAACAATCAAGCGATCGCACTCTAACTTAGTCGCCTTACCAGCGCTGTCAGTGTAATTAACGACCACACCCTTCTTATCAGCCTTGACATCACCAATCTTCACGCCCATATTGATGTTCAAGCCTTGCTTAATGAATAGCTTTTGGGCTTCTTTAGCAATGCCCATATCGCATGCAGCCAAGAAAGATGGCAGTGCTTCGAGAACAGCGACTTCTGATCCTAAGCGGCGCCATACAGAGCCAAGCTCTAAGCCAATCACACCAGCGCCAATAACACCTAGCTTCTTGGGTACTGAATCGAACTTGAGGGCACCTTCGTTATCGCAGATCAAAACGTTATCGACTGTCAAACCAGGCAAGTGACGGGCTTTAGAACCAGTCGCAATGATGACGTTCTTTGCCGTAACGCTTGACTTATCTTTACCGTCAATCTTGATTTGATAGCCATCAGCGCCCTTAGATTCAAAGGAGGCATGACCTTTTAATAAAGTGATTTTATTCTTGCGAAAGAGATACGCAATACCACCAGTCATCTTCGTAACAATGTCATCTTTACGAGAAACCATCTTTTTAGAATCAATGCTGACAGATCCAACATTAATGCCATGATCAGCAGCATGATGACTAATCTTCTCGAACTCTTCAGAAGAAGCTAGCAAAGCCTTCGACGGAATACAGCCCACGTTCAAGCACGTACCCCCTAAACGAGGCTCGCCTTTTGGATCATCATAAGAACTCGATTCTGCGCAGGCAACCTTAAAACCTAGTTGCGCTGCACGAATTGCGGCGATGTAGCCACCAGGGCCAGCACCAATTACCACTACATCAAAAGCTTGGCTCATGATCTTCCCTTCTTACAAATCAAGAAGTAGACGTGCTGGATCTTCCAAAGCATCCTTCATGACAACCAAACCAAGCACAGCCTCACGGCCATCAATGATGCGGTGGTCGTATGACAAAGCAAGGTAGTTCATTGGGCGCACTACTACTTGACCGTTTTCAACGACAGCA
Organism: Polynucleobacter sp. UB-Piko-W3; assembly: GCF_018881635.1. Taxonomy (GTDB): domain Bacteria; phylum Pseudomonadota; class Gammaproteobacteria; order Burkholderiales; family Burkholderiaceae; genus Polynucleobacter. Next base: position 558,896 of record NZ_JACVPY010000002.1, on the reverse strand, counting down.
CGGTCCTTAGTGGCGTGGATACCCAAGATAGCAGATTGTGGTGGGTTGATAATCGGCGTAGAGAGCATAGAACCAAATACACCGCCGTTAGAGATGGAGAATGTACCGCCAGTCAACTCTTCAATCGACAATTTACCTTCACGAGCTTTAAGTCCAAACTCAGCAATCTTCTTCTCAATATCAGCTAAATTCATTTGGTCAACATCTCGCAGGATGGGCACTACCAAGCCACGCGGAGAGCTTACGGCGATGCCAATATCGAAGTAACCGTGGTACACAATGTCATTACCATCTACAGAGGCATTGAGTAAGGGGAATTTCTTCAAAGCATGTGTTGCTGCTTTCACAAAGAAAGACATAAAGCCTAACTTCACACCATGGGTCTTTTCAAATTGGTCTTTATATTTATTGCGAAGCGCAATGACTGGAGCCATATTGACTTCATTGAATGTAGTCAATATGGCGTTATTTGCTTGTGACTCTAATAAACGTTCAGCAATACGAGCACGCAAGCGACTCATGGGAACGCGCTCTTCTGGGCGATCACCCATTGGAATGGATGCAGTTGGGATAGAGGCGGATTTTGCACCACCAGCGGCAGCATTTAAAGCATCGCCTTTAGTAATGCGACCATCACGACCCGAGCCAGTTACTTGTGCAGAGCTCAGATTATTTTCCGCCAGAATTTTTGCTGCTGAAGGGGCTGCAGCTGCAGAAGAAGTTTTAGCCGCTGGAGCAGCTTTTGCAGGAGCTGCGGCTGGAGCTACTGCTGCAGGCGCAGACTTAGCAGCTACTGCAGTGCTGTCAATCTTAGCAATCAATTGCTCAGCTACAACAGTGCCGCCATCGGCCACTACGATTTCAGTAATGACGCCAGCAGAAGGTGATGGTACTTCGAGAACGACTTTGTCAGTTTCAATCTCAATCAAGATTTCGTCTTGACCAACGGCATCGCCGACTTTCTTTTTCCACTGCAATAAAGTTGCCTCAGCAACTGATTCAGAGAGTTGTGGAACTTTAACTTCAAAAATAGCCATGATTAATCCTAGTTATATGTATGTTGAGGTGTGAGCACGATTATTTCGTGATCACGTAACCTTTTAGATTGGCAAATGCTGCATTCAATAAAGACTTCTGCTGTTCTTGATGGAGATGAGCATATCCACAGGCAGGTGAAGCAGATGCAGGACGCCCTGCATAAGCTAACTTCATGCCCTCAGACATATTCTCCAAAATATTATGTTGGACGAAGAACCAAGCGCCTTGATTCTGCGGCTCATCTTGACACCACACAACCTCTGCAATCTTGGGATACTTCTTCAACTCAGCGGCAAGTGCCTTATGTGGGAAGGGATAAAGCTGCTCTAAGCGAATGATGGCAACGTCGGCAATCTTCTTCTCTGCACGCTGTTTCACGAGGTCGTAATACACCTTACCGGAACACATGACCAAACGAGTGACTTGTTTGGCATCAATAGTGTCATCACGTTCAGGCAATACTGTATGAAATTTGCCTTTGGTAAATTCAGATAAAGGAGAAGAAGCCTCTTTATTACGAAGTAATGATTTAGGTGTCATCAAGATCAGCGGTTTGCGGAATTGACGAATCATCTGGCGACGTAATACGTGGAAGATCTGCGCTGCCGTAGTTGGCTGAATCACTTGCATATTAGTATCGGCACACAACTGCATGAAGCGCTCAAGACGAGCAGATGAATGCTCTGGGCCTTGACCCTCATATCCATGCGGTAACATCATGACTAAGCCATTAGCGCGACCCCATTTCACCTCACCCGAGGCAATAAATTGATCGATCACCACTTGAGCACCATTAGCGAAGTCGCCAAATTGCGCTTCCCAAATGGTTAAGGTGTTGGGTTCAGCTGAAGCGTAGCCATACTCAAACCCAAGAACCGCCTCTTCAGACAAAATAGAATCAATCACTAAAAATGGTGCTTGATCTTTAGCAATATGGCGCAGTGGAATGTAAACACCGGTATCCCATTTCTCGCGATTTTGATTATGTAAAACCGCATGGCGATGCGTAAAGGTTCCACGACCGCTATCTTCACCTGACAATCGGACTGGGTAACCACTCGCGACCAAGGATGCGAATGCCATATGCTCGCCCATACCCCAGTCAATGTTCGTTTCGCCACGCCCCATTGCTGCGCGATCATTTAAAACCTTTTCAACTAGGGGGTGAACTTTAAAGCCTTCTCGTGCAGTAGAAACACGTTCAGCCAAGCGCTTCCACTCTGTCAAGGGAATGGCTGTATCCGCTTCATCTGTCCATTTCTTATTCAAAAATGGCGCCCAATCTACTGCAAACTTACCTTTGTAATTACTGAGGACTGGGTCAGAAGTTTGTATACCGGCATCCATTGCAGCTCGGAAATCCTTGACCATCTGATCTCCCGTACCAACAGGCAATGTGCCTTCTGCCTCTAGCTTGTCTGCATATAGCTTACGTGTGCCAGGATGAGCAGCGATAATTTTATACATCAAAGGCTGAGTCATCGAGGGTGTGTCTTGCTCGTTATGGCCCAGTTTTCTGAAGCAAACAATATCGATTGCTACATCTTTGTGGAACTGCGTACGAAACTCTATGGCTAATTGAGTTGCCAATACCACTGCCTCAGGATCATCGCCGTTCACATGCAATACCGGCGCATCAATAATCTTCATGATGTCTGTGCAGTACAAACTAGAGCGCAAATCTCGTGGGTCTGAAGTTGTAAAACCAATTTGGTTATTGATCACAATGTGAACTGTGCCGCCGGTTGAGTAGCCGCGCACCTCTGCCATCGACAAAGTCTCTTGCATAACTCCTTGACCAGCAATTGCAGCATCACCATGAACCAGCACAGGTAATACCTGTTGTCCTAAAACATCACCACGACGATCCATGCGGGCCCGAGCTGAACCTTCTACTACAGGATTCACAATCTCCAAATGGGAAGGATTGAATGCTAAAGAAACGTGGACTGGTCCAGTTGGTGTAGAGATATCACTAGAAAAACCTTGGTGGTACTTCACATCACCTGCAGGTAAAGTCTCAGGGCCTTTGTGCTCAAACTCTGCAAATAAATCTTTTGGCATTTTGCCCAGAGTGTTCACAAGAACATTGAGACGACCACGGTGGGCCATACCAATGACGATTTCTTGAACCCCTTTGGCGCCCGCTTGATGAATCAATTCATCCATACAGGCGATGAAACTATCTCCACCCTCAAGGGAGAAGCGTTTTTGACCAACATACTTGGCTTGTAGATAGCGCTCTAGGCCTTCTGCTGCAGTAACACGATCTAAAATTTGACGCTTTTTTTCCACATTAAATGCGGGTTTTGAGCGCACAGACTCTAACTTCTCTTGCCACCACTTCTTAATCTTTTGGTCGGCGATGAACATGTACTCCGCACCAATCGTGCCGCAGTATGTTTCACGCAATGCTTGCAGTAAGTCACGCAAGCTCATTTCGGCTCTACCGAAGAATGTATTACTAATATTGAAGACGATATCCATATCGCCATCAGTAAATCCATAGAATGCTGGATCCAACTCAGGAATATCTGGGCGCTCAGTGCGCTTTAAAGGGTCAATATCTGCCCAGCGATTGCCAACGTTACGATACGCAGCGATCAACTGCTGTACTGCAACCCGTTTACGTCCCATGTCGGAGTCCGCTGAATCAGAAATCGTTCTGATGGGGCCTTGCTTAGCGCGCTGGGCAAAAGACGCAACAATGGGTCCGTGAGCAATGTCAGTTCGAGACGAACCATCAACCGCAGGGACTTGTTTCACATTATCAAAATAAGTGCGCCAATGATCAGCAACAGAAGCTGGATCGTGCAAATAGGATTCGTAGAGTTCCTCTACATAGGGTGCGTTACCGCCAAAGAGATAAGAGTTATCTCTTGATTCCTGCATCATGATGCTCACCTTTCATCGGGTTTCCCGACTAAAACTGTGGTTATAACCATCCGTTACGCGGCTTCACCGTTTCACGAATTGATCTGTGCAAATACTGCTGCTACGGGGTTAATTTAACACGATTGACCACTTTCTACAAAAGGACTTTCCTATCTGTTGTGATTTGAGGGTAATTATCTAGCTGGAAAAATTAATAAGAACTTTCCTACCGGGCTTTCAAGGTTTCCTGACAGATTCCCTTGGGTTTGATTTTTATTCTCTAAATCTTCGAGTGAATTAATGAAATTAAGGGAAATATGAAAACCATCACCCCAGACATGGAGTATCTCAGCACCAGGCAAAGCGCCAAGATTTTGCAGGTCTCTCTTGGAACTGTCCAAAAAATGGTCGAATTAGGTGAATTAATCGCCTGGAAGACTAGAGGTGGCCACAGACGGATATTGGCCAGCTCTCTAGAACAACAGCTACAACGTAGAAAAAGAGCAATGCGGCAAAAATCCAGCCAAAACTGCATTGCTATGGGCATATTCCGGAGAGCTGAAAACAGCCAAGATCTCCTAGAGTCGATTCAAGACTGGCAATTAAAGGTGGAAATGGAGGTCGCCATTGATAGCTTGGAGGGCCTGATGAAGGCAGTCTCTATTGCGCCTGATTTGATCTTTTTAGATGCCCTAATTCCTCCAGTAGAGCAGGTTCACTTGATCCATTATCTGAGTAAAAACAAAGATACACAGAGGATTCCTATATTAGTAGATGAAGGATTTATTAAGCTTCACCCAGGAGTTGTTGCTCTAGCCGATGAAAACAGCAGTCATAGGCCTCCATATGCAGAAAATATTCAAGAAGAGCTAGAAAATGGCCTGATTGAACACAATCCCCTCATCATTGGCTACCCCGCAACTAATATTGAGGTAGATCAATCATGGCCTCAAGGGGGTCGACATGAACTTTTGGAGCCGATCTTTATCGAAGCACTAGGAAAGAAATGCCTATAAATGGATTGATGACGATAAAAAAGGCCGCATCAGCGGCCTTTTTTAATACAAGAAATGGTATTTAGATCAAGTAATCGCTGCGATCCTTGCCATCAATCCACTTTGGCGCCTTGCCGCGGCCTGTCCAGGCTTCACCGGTAGATGGATTGCGGTATTTAGGGGCAACCTTGCCACCACCACTTTTAACGCCTGCTTTGCGACTGAACAAGTCTGAAGCACTTAAGCCATATTGCTCAATGATCACCTTAGCCTTAGCAATACCATCAGCCTTTTCACGGGCAATTGCCTCTTTAATCTGCTTATCTAAATGCTCGCGCTGAGCTAATAGCTCTTTATATGAAGACATCTATTTTTTTCTCCAAGTATTCGGTTATTTAAAATAGCTCAATTAAGTAAATTAAAATATTTAATACCTCATTATATATAAATTAACTTAGAGATCAATATATATATTATTAACCTTATGTTTAAAGGCTTATATTATTAGAAAATATGTATTTATCAATATAATCATTATAAATAATATAATTTATTATGGTGAATTCATGGTCATTACTATTTTCTCAGAGTAAATGTACCGCTCGCTTTAGCAGTAATCTCTCCGGCATCATTTAAAACGACTGCTTCACAGTAATTAATAGTCTTTCCAGCCTTGAGAACATTCCCCTCAACCACAATTTTGCCGATACTTGGACGCAAAAAGCTCGTAGTCATATCAATCGTGATCACGCCCAAAGGATGATTATGGGCACTTCTTGTTGCAGAGGCCATTGCAAAATCGAGCAAAGTCATAATTACACCGCCCTGGGCAACCTGAAAGCTATTGGTAAATTCTGGCTTTAACTCAAGACTAACGCGGGACTTACCATCCCGTGCATATTCTGGGACAACCCCAAGATGATGCAAAAAAGGAATATCCAAACCAAAGAAACTGGTTCGTTCTTGATTGTCGGAATTCGGGGTTGTTGGACTCATATTGTGATCCATTAAAACATTAAAAATTGATGGTCGGGGCGAGAGGATTTGAACCTCCGACCACATGCACCCCATGCATGTACGCTACCAGGCTGCGCTACGCCCCGACAAGAGACAAAATTGTATCAGTAACTATTTAGACAGAATTTGCAGAACCGCTTGCAATTCATCGCGCAGACGGAGCTCGCCGCGCACTTCATCAAGGCGGTTTCTAGCGCCGCTGATGGTAAAGCCCTCTTCATAAAGAAGCGCTCTGATTTTACGAATCAACACCACTTCATGGTGCTGATAGTAGCGACGATTACCGCGGCGTTTTTGGGGGCTAAGTTGTGAAAACTCCTGCTCCCAGTAACGCAATACGTGTGAACGTACGCCACATAATTCTGCTACTTCACCAATCGTGAAATAGCGTTTAGAAGGTATCGGGGGAAGTTGAGAGCTCGGCAGAGCCGAGCTAGCATCAAACTCGGTTTTCTCGAGCATGTGACTCCACTACATCTTTAAGCTTTTGACTTGCATGAAATGTCACTACACGTCTTGCTGCTATCGGAATCATTTGACCTGTTTTTGGATTTCGGCCAGGACGAGCCGATTTGTTGCGCAACTGGAAATTACCAAAACCAGAAATCTTTACTTCAACACCGGACTCAAGCGAGTGGCCAATGCGATCAAAAAAAGCATCGATCATATCTTTAGCTTCACGCTTATTGAGTCCTACTTGATCAAAGAGCGCTTCTGAAAGCTCATTCTTGGTAACGGTGTCATTGATGTTTAAGTCACTCATTGCTAGTCTCTTTTGTAACGTTTTTTTGCTATTTGCCTAATATTAAACCTAGCGCAGACGGGCTGCGCATTTTTTTTCTACGGCACTCAGTAAAGAGGCCATAACTGCATCAATTTGGGGGTCTTGTAATGTTTCATTAGGGTTTAACAGGATCACGCGGAAAGCCAAACTCTTTTCATCATCAGCCATACTGCTTGATCCTGCCTTCGGCCTGAACTCATCAAAGAGTTCAATGGCACGAACAAAATTCTGCTTACTAGCCATCATTGCATCAAGTAAAGATTGTGCGGAAACATCTTCTTTAACCACTAGAGCTAAGTCACGTTGCACCGCAGGAAACTTACTCAGTTCCCCGGGCTGCGGTAAACCGAGCTCTCTGATTGGGTCGAGATCTAATTCAAACAAAACGGGTGCTTGTGGCAGCTCATATACTTGTTGCAAACCTGGGTGTAATTCACCTACCCAACCAACTGAAATTTTTCCAGAATGTGTTTTGAGGAAAATTTGTGCAGAGCGACCTGGGTGTAAAGCGGGATGCCGTGCAGCCTCAGTCACAAAATGCAGGGGATCTAGAACTCTCTCAAGGTCACCCTTCACATCAAAGAAATCTACCGCACGATTAGCGCTTGCCCACTGCTCTGCTACAAAAGAGCCGTAAGCCAAGCCCCCTACTTTTTGTATTTGACTAAAGCCGGCTACCTTGCCTGGAGCTTCTTTAACACTAGGATCACGCTTAAATACACGACCAGTCTCAAAAAGACGAACACGCCCTGCACCACGATTCAAATTGGCCTTCAGATTAATAAGTAAGCCACCCCAAAGAGTGCTTCGCATCACGCAGTATTGACTTGCAATCGGGTTCAAGACTGCAATGGCCTCTTTCTCGGCAGTGGCAGTAAGGCGCTGTTCGCTTTCAAGATCAGTAAAGCCAAAGTTAACAGCTTCTTGATAGCCTTGCAAAGCAAAACGCTGACGCAATACATGAATGCCACGCTTAGATTCCGGTTTTGCACTCATCTTCAAAGAAGCTATCGGTGGCTGATCTGGAATATTCTCAAAGCCGTACATCCGGGCAACTTCTTCGATTAAATCTTCTTCGATCTCAATATCAAAGCGATAGCTAGGAGGAGTTACAACGAATGCATCACCCTCATGCTTAAATTCAAAGCCAAGGCGCTTAAAGACGTCAGCAACAATCTGCTCAGTTAGCGGAATGCCAATGACTTTTTCAGCGCGCGCTAAACGTAACTTCACTTTTTTGCGCTCGGGCACGTTTAGAACCTGGTCATCTACTGGACCTGCTTGACCTCCACAGACCTCTAGAATGAGGGCCGATAAGTACTCAAGACAATTGACGGTATTTTGTGGATCTACACCACGCTCGAAACGGTGTGCTGCATCGGTGCTGAAATTAAAACGACGAGCACGTCCCTGAATAGCTGAAGGCAACCAATAGGCTGCTTCAACATAAATATTCTGAGTGTCATCACTCACAGCGCAATGATTGCCGCCCATAATACCTGCAAGTGCTACTGGGCCTTTTTGATCTGCCACTACACCAGCTTCTTGCACCTTACTAGCAGAATCTGGGCCCTGTAATGTCACGGTTTGGCCGTTAAGGAGCTCAAGAGTTTCGCCGGACTTAGCCCAACGAACTGAAATATCATCTTCTAGCTTATCGATATCAAACACATGGGTCGGCTGACCCATTTCTAACATGACGTAGTTCGAAAGATCGACTAATGCAGAAATACTTCTTTGACCGGCGCGCGCTAAGCGCTGCACAATCCAGTTAGGAGTTGTTGCTTTAGGATTAACGCCACGAATCACTCGACCTGCAAAGCGGCCACAAAGCTCTTTATTCTCTACTGTGACTTTACGTTTATCTTGGATTGATACTGCTGGTGGAGTCCATTTGGGAGCACAGAGTGCGGCTCCAGTAATGGCAGAAACTTCTCTTGCCATACCCATTAAAGATAAGCAGTCTGCTTTATTCGGCGTCAACTTAATGACAAAGATTTGATCATCGAGATCTAAATATTCACGAATATCTTTACCAACAGGGGCGTCTAAGGGCAACTCTAGGATACCCTCATGACCATCATCCAAGCCAAGCTCACGACCAGAGCACAACATGCCCTGACTTTCTACTCCACGGAGTTTTCCTACTTTAATCATGAAAGGCTTGCCACCGGCTTCTGCTGGGGGCAATTCTGCGCCTACTAAGGCACAGGGAATCTTGATGCCAACACGTGCATTAGGCGCACCGCAAACTATTTGTAACTCTTGACCTGTTCCAGCATCCACTTTGCACACGCGCAAACGGTCAGCATCAGGATGCTGCTCAGCAGAGAGAATTTGTGCAACCACAACTTTAGTAAATGCGGGGGCAACAGAGTGCTGCTCTTCAACTTCTAAACCCGCCATTGTCATAGCATGGCCTAAAGCATCACTATCGAGTGATGGGTTTACATACTGCCGGAGCCAAGATTCGGAAAATTGCATAACTTATCTGTACTTTCTTAAGCAGGAAACTGCGCTAAGAAACGTAAATCATTTTCAAAGAAGAGGCGTAAGTCATCTATGCCATAACGCAACATAGATAGACGCTCTAAACCAGATCCAAAGGCAAAGCCGGTATAGCGCTCTGGATCAATGCCCATATTGCGCAGAACGTTGGGATGCACCTGCCCTGCTCCAGAAATCTCTAACCAACGGCCGGCAAGCTTGCCACTACCAAAGGCCATATCAATTTCTGCAGACGGCTCAGTAAATGGGAAATAGGATGGGCGGAAACGAACTTGTAATTCGTTGGTTTCAAAAAAAGTTCTTAAGAAATCAGTGTATACGCCCTTCAGATCGGCAAATGAAACGCTCTCTGCAATCCACAAACCTTCAACCTGATGAAACATCGGCGAATGGGTTGCATCACTATCAACGCGATACGTTCTACCGGGTGCAATCACTTTGATTGGGGGCATCACATCAGCATTGGCATATTTCTTGACATGCTCACTGGCATAGCGCACCTGAATCGGACTGGTATGGGTACGTAATAGCAAAGGCTTCTCATGAGAGTCTTTGCCATCAATATAGAAAGTATCCTGCATGGAACGAGCCGGATGATTCTCTGGGCTATTCAAAGCGGTGAAATTAAACCAGTCAGTTTCAATTTCTGGGCCATCTGCAACATCAAAACCAATGGAGCTAAAGATCTCCTCAACTCGCTCCCAGGTACGCATCACTGGGTGCAAACTGCCTACTGCTTGGCCACGGCCTGGCATAGAAACATCGATCGACTCCGCAGCAAGACGTTGCGTCAACACAGCATCAGCCAAAGACTGGCGACGCTCTTGCAATGCATCTTCTACCTGAGTTTTGATTTGATTAATTTGGGCGCCAGCACTCTTGCGCTCTTCAGGCGACATTCCACCAAGCGCTTTTAAACGCTCAGTGAGAACACCTGATTTACCGAGATACTTGGCTTTCGCGTCCTCAAGAGCTGCTGCATCAGCAGCCCCGAGGAAATCACGTTTAGCATCCTCGACAATGTGGTCGAGAGAAACCATTGCAGCTTAGTTTAGAAAACTAAGAATTAAGCTGCAGCGTTTACTACGGATTTAATCCGAGTAACCAAAGCGGCAAAAGCCGGCTTGTCAGCAATGGCCATATCAGAAAGCACTTTGCGATCGAGATCGATTGAGGCCTTCTTCATACCATTCATGAATACGCTATAGGTCATGTCATGCTCACGCACTGCCGCGTTGATACGGGCAATCCACAAAGCGCGGAATACACGTTTCTTATTACGACGGTCACGATAGGCATATTGACCAGCACGCATAACCGCTTGCTTAGCAATACGAAATACGTTTTTACGACGACCGCGGTAACCTGTTGCGGCATCAGTGATTTTCTTATGACGGGCTCTTGCTGTAACCCCACGTTTGACTCTTGGCATTGAATTCTCCTAATCTAGTCTGAGGTTAAGCGTAAGGAAGCATGGAGCGAATTGACTTGACGTCAGCTTTCGCAACTTCTGTGGAACCACGCAAATGACGCTTGTTCTTAGTGGTCTTCTTGGTGAGGATGTGGCGTTTGAAAGCCTGACCTCGTTTGATCGTTCCGCCTGCGCGAACCGTGAAGCGCTTCTTAGCGCTACTCTTGCTCTTCATCTTGGGCATAAAGCACCCCTTCATTCACTTGTGCAACATAGGTGGTAACCGACGGTTACTCTTCCTGTACCCAGAAGCACTTCTAACTGCCAGCACTTTTTTAGTGCCTCCCTACATAAGAACCAGGTAGAACCTGATTACTTAGCCTTGCGAATGGGGGCCAATACCATCACCATCTGGCGGCCTTCCATTTTTGGAAACTGTTCAACTTGGCCATGCTCTACAAGGTCCAACTTCAAACGTTCCAACATTCTGACTCCGATTTCTTGGTGGGCCATTTCACGACCCCGAAACCGCAGCGTAATCTTTGTCTTATCGCCATCTTCTAAAAAGCGGATTAGATTGCGTAGCTTTACACCGTAGTCACCATCATCAGTGCCGGGACGGAATTTCACTTCCTTCACCTGAATCACTTTTTGCTTCAGCTTTGCTTCATGCATCCGCTTGGCTTCTTGGTACTTGAATTTGCCGAAGTCCATGATCCGGACTACAGGTGGTTCAGCTGTCGGAGCAATTTCCACCAAATCGGTTTCTTTCTCTTCTGCTGCAGCCAAGGCTTCACTCAATTTAACTACACCGATGGGCTCTCCATCAATTCCAATCAAACGCACTTCAGGAGCAGTAATTTCCCGGTTAATGCGCTGCAATTTTTCAGTAGCGATCTTCTTAATTCCTTTAAAAAAACAATAAAAACCGTACGAAATCTACCTGAGCCCTAGCTAGGCTCGGGTCCGACTTTCTGGGATATATCCTGCTGGAGTCGGGCAACGAAAGCATCAAGAGGCATTACACCTAAATCGACTCCGCCACGGGCACGAACGGCCACCGTATTACTTTCAGATTCTTTATCCCCAACAACTAACAAAAATGGGATCTTCTGTAATGCGTGCTCGCGTATTTTATACGTAATTTTCTCATTCCGCAAATCTGCTTCGACTCTAAACCCTTGTTTTTTCAGCGATTGCTGCACTTGTTGTGCATATGCAGCAGAATTTCCGGAGATATTGAGGACTACAGCCTGCGTTGGGGCAAGCCAAACGGGCATATTTCCAGCATGGTTTTCGATCAAAATACCGATAAAACGCTCTAAAGAACCCACAATTGCCCTGTGAAGCATGACTGGGGTCTTACGGCTATTGTCTTCAGCCACATACTCAGCCCCCAAACGCTCTGGCATCGAGAAATCCACCTGTATCGTGCCGCACTGCCAAGTTCGTCCAATCGAGTCTTTGAGGTGATATTCGATCTTTGGACCATAAAAAGCACCCTCGCCTGGTAATTCTTCCCATTCTTGACCAGAAGCCTTCAAAGCACCACGAAGGGCCTCTTCCGCTTTGTCCCAGATGGCATCATCACCAACTCGCTTGGCAGGACGTAAAGCCAGCTTCACGGCCACTTCAGTAAATCCAAAATCTTGGTACACGGCGCGGACCGCTTTATCAAAGTTGGCTACTTCAGACTGAATTTGATCTTCAGTACAAAAAATATGACCATCGTCTTGTGTAAAGCCACGCACACGCATCAAACCATGCAAAGCACCTGATGGTTCATTACGGTGACATTGGCCAAATTCACCAAAGCGCAATGGCAGCTCACGGTAACTATGCAAGCCAGAGTTATAAATTTGTACATGGCCAGGACAATTCATCGGCTTTAATGCATAAGCACGATTCTCCGACTCAGTAGTAAACATATTTTCTTTATAGTTTTCCCAGTGGCCCGATTTTTCCCAAAGTGCACGATCCAAAATTTGGGGGGCTTTAACCTCTTGATAACCTTCTTGCTGATACACGCGACGCATGTATTGCTCAACCTCCTGCCAAATTGACCAGCCTTTGGGATGCCAAAAAATTAAGCCTGGAGCCTCTTCTTGGAAATGAAATAAATCAAGCTGTTTACCTAGGCGACGGTGATCACGCTTTTCAGATTCTTCCAGCATATGCAAATACGCATCTTGATCTTCTTTACGCAACCAAGCAGTACCGTAGATACGCTGCAACATCTCATTCTTACTATCACCACGCCAGTAAGCACCAGCAAGCTTCATAAGCTTAAATACCTTTAACTTTCCAGTAGAAGGTACATGGGGTCCGCGACATAAATCAGTGAACTTGCCCTCAGCATAAAGCGAGACATCTTCACCCTGCGGAATGCTCGCAATGAGTTCTGCCTTGTAATTTTCACCCTGATCTTTGAAAAATTTCACTGCCTCATCTCTTGGAATGACAGTGCGTGTTACTGGCTCATCTTTTTTAGCGAGCTCAGTCATTTTCTTTTCAAGAGCAACTAAGTCATCCGGCGTGAAGGGCCGGTGATAGGCAAAGTCGTAATAAAAACCGTTCTCTACCACTGGACCAATGGTTACTTGCGCTTCTGGGAATAACTCTTTTACAGCATATGCCAATAAATGCGCTGTCGAGTGGCGCACAATCTCAAGCGCTTCAGGGCTCTTGTCGGTAATGATGGCGAGCTGACTATCTTTGTCAATCACAAAACTCGTATCAACCATCTTGCCATCAACAACGCCACCTAAAGCTGCTTTTGCAAGACCACTTCCGATACTTTGGGCAACATCCGCTACGCGAACGGAGGCCTCAAACTCTCGTTTTGATCCATCGGGCAGAGTAACAACTAGCATGATGACTCCATCTTATTTACTGAACTTCCGTTTTACTACTATGACCTAAAAATAAAGCGCGGCAGCTTATGGGCATCCGCGCCTTGGGTTTCCCCATCGGGTCTTATTCGTTGGTAGGCTCGATTGGACTCGAACCAACGACCCCCACCATGTCAAGGTGGTGCTCTAACCAGCTGAGCTACGAGCCTATACAGCCATAGAGTTTATCACCGGCGACGCACTTGGGTGACCCCTTTAACTTCCTCCAGAGCATTTTGAATGAGGCGTAGTACTTCAGAGTCCTGTACTTCCACCGTTAAAAGGATCTGGGCTAGGCCTTTTTTAGCAGATTTACGCAAATCAATGACATGCACCCCTTGGCGAGTCAGGATCTCAAACAGCTCGCGCATGAGATCTTGGCGATCTAAGCCAATCACCACCAAATCTGCTGGGAACACGCGCTTTTGATCTTGCTCTCTAGTGGATTTGGCTGTTGTAGTCCAAGCAGTTTGAATCACGCGTTCAGGAGCTCTTTCCAAAAGTCCTCTAAAGGTTTTGCATGAGCGACGATGAATGGAGACGCCTCTGCCCTGCGTTACAAACCCTGCAATCGTATCCGGCGGGACTGGCCTGCAGCAACGAGCCAATTGCGTGAGTAAAGAATCTACGCCCACCACTAAGACATCGCTACCTTGTCCAGTTTTACGAGTACTACTGCGCAAAACAATTTCTGGCGTAGCTAGTTTTTCTTCTGGGATTAATTCGGCCTTAGCTTCTATGGGCTTGGCTGTAAGACCAGCCTCTTCATCATCAAGAGCATTAAACCAAGCCCGCACTCTTGAGCGCGCTCTATGGGAGCGTAAATAATGCTTATCTGGACTGATCCAATCCCGCGATGGGCCGCCGTGTTTGACAGCAACAATTTCAATCGTCTGACCATTTTGCAATGCGGTCTCTAGAGGCACCATTGCACCATCAACGCGCGCACCTCTACAACGATGGCCTAGACTCGTATGTACGGCATAGGCAAAGTCAACTGGCGTAGACCCTTTTTCGAGAGAAAGAACTTTTCCTAATGGTGTGAGTACGTAGATGTGATCATCAATCTCGTGATGCTTAAGTTGCTCCCAGGCATCCTCTTTCCAAGAAATCAACTGTCTTGCCCAAGCAATCTGTCTTTCATAGGCGACTTCTGCGCTATCGGTACCTTGTTGGTGTACAACACCAGGTTTACTTGCTTTGGCAGAATTGGGTGGAGTAGCCATGCCAATATAAGCCCCCTCTTTATAACGCCAGTGGGCTGCTAAACCATACTCTGCTTGTTGGTGCATGTCTTGAGTACGAACCTGAATCTCAAAGGCCGTTCCATCTTCATTCATGACTACCGTATGGAGTGATTGGTAGCCGTTTGGTTTGGGACGCGCAATGTAATCATCAAACTCGCGCGGCACTGGCTGCCAAACGTTGTGCACAATGCCTAAGACTGTGTAGCAGGACTTGACATCCGTAACTAAGACACGAAATGCTCTCACATCGTAGAGATCAGCAAAGTCCAGTGACTTGCCTTGCATCTTTTTCCAGATGCTATAGATATGTTTTGGTCGACCAAGAACTTCGCCATCGATATGCGCTAACTTCAATTCTTCTTGAAGCTGTAAAACAATCCGATCAATAAATGATTGACGCTCAATTCTTTTGGCATCGAGCATCTTCGCAATATTGCGATAGGTATCGGGTGACATGGCTCTAAATGCCAAGTCCTCCATCTCCCACTTCATTTGCCAGATACCCAGACGATTGGCCAATGAGGCGTCGATATTGAGAATCTCTTTAGCCCAAGGAGCAGGCATAGCTATTTCTTCATGAGTAATCCAGCGCAGCGTTTGCAGACGAGAAGCCAAATAGATGAGGACTACCCGAAGATCGTCGCCGAAAGCTAAAAGCATCTTACGCAACATTTCTTCTTGGCCTGCAACACTTAAGCCACCATCATCACGCACCAATTTTGCTTGCGCCTGACGCAAACCTCGGTAGCCAATTAATAGCTTTGCAGACTCTTCGCCAATCAGCTTGATAAGCGCTTCTCTGCCATGGGTGCGCGCAATATTACTAGCAGCAGTTAATGTAGCCTCATCAAGGCCAAGTGCTTGCAGAATTCGCAAGACGCCAGCGGCATGTGCTTCGGCTGGCTCATCGTACCAAGC
Organism: Polynucleobacter sp. UB-Piko-W3; assembly: GCF_018881635.1. Lineage (GTDB taxonomy): Bacteria > Pseudomonadota > Gammaproteobacteria > Burkholderiales > Burkholderiaceae > Polynucleobacter. The sequence goes on along the minus strand of NZ_JACVPY010000002.1, from coordinate 543,213 downwards.
ATCAATATATATTGGTTTGCTAGAAACATTTGCCATTGGCAACCAAGCCTTAGCTAAAGAATTCTTGTGCTAGAGCAACTTGTTCTTTTTTTACAAATGCAGGTGCGTGGCCCACATTTGGAATCTCAATACTGCGAGCATGCGGATTTACTTTACACATCTGCTCAACTGTAGCTGCAGAGAGCAAGTCTGATTGAGCGCCACGCACAATCAACATCGGAATATGAATTTGCTTAAATGCATGCCACATCGCCATCTCGCCTGCCTTGGCCATAATGGGATTTACGGATGCAAACGGCACGGCAATATCGGGATCGTAATGCATGATCCATAGGCCATTGCGTTCAATCAACATTGGGCCGTTATAAGTTTCCCACTCATCGGGGGTATGCTCACCAAAGCTAGCACAGATAGTGTTAAGTCTATTTAAGGCATCGGTACGGTTAGCAAATGAAAAGGGTTGGCCTACGTAGGAGCCTAGACGCTTGATAGCTTCAGCCTCAATTTTTGGCCCCACATCATTAATCAACATTTTACGAATTGGGGAGTTTGGCATCGCTGCATAAACCATACCAATCAAACCGCCCATGGAAGTTCCAAACCAGTCGACTTGAGATACGCCTAGCGTTTTTACAAGCTGAGCAATATCAGCAACATACTGCGGAACAGCATATTGCATGGGATTACTTAAGCGATCAGAATCTCCCCTGCCAACGACATCTGGGCAAACCACGTAATAGTCCTTACACATTGCTTCAGCGAGAGTCTTAAAGTCACTTCCGCGCCTTGTCAGTCCATGTACGCATAGCAATACTTTGGGATTTCTGGGATTGCCCCAAGCGTGATAAGCCATACGATGAGTGCTCTCACCATCCATACACTGCACGTAAAAAGTATCGCCTTGGTGATTGACTGGCACTGAGAGCGCATCATCCTGAAAATGCTCATCATGAGTGTGATCATCCATGGTGCCAAACACCTCTGGCTGCAAGGTCACATGGTCAATGCCATGTTGATCTAAAAGCATAGTGTTGATGCGGGACATAATTTGCGGCCACTCTTGCATCTCAGCAATCTCAATATGGCCAATCAATGCTGGGAAACTGGGGGTCATCTCCCAAACGTGTAGATCATGCACAGCTAATACGCCAGGCACTCCTCTCAAATCTTTTCCTACTTGCAAATAGTCGATATGAAGTGGAACGCCCTCCATCAGGAAGTGATAAGACTCATGGAGAATAGCAATGGTGGATTTGAGAATCAAAAGAGAAACTAGGATAGATAGAATCGCATCAATTGGCATCCATCCCGTCAACTGAATCACGATACCGGCAATCAAAGCAGCAATCGATCCAAGTAAGTCACCCATGACATGAACCAGAGCAGCGCGGGTATTGACGCTTTTCTTATCACGCGATAGAACCCAGGCAACCACAATATTCATGAGAAGGCCAATACCAGCTACCACAGTAACTGTAAAGCCATCCACTTGATGTGGATCATAAAAGCGACTAATCGCCTCAAACACAATCCACACCACTAAAGCTAACATCGCAATACTATTTACAAAAGCAGCCAGCGCTTCCGCCCTACCAAAACCAAAAGAATGTTTTGGTGAAGGGGGGCGACGAGAAATAATTTGCGCCAAGAGCGCTAAACCTAGAGCAGCAGCATCAGTCACCATGTGACCGGCATCCGAGATCAAGGCTAAAGAATTAGCAAAATAAGCAGCGGCGCCCTCAACTCCTGCAAAACCAAGAGTCAGCACAAGGGCAATCAACAGTAGGTTTTGGTTTGAAACTTGCTTGCTATGGGCATGCTGTGCATCGCCCTTTTTATGGGCGTGCAGAGAAGGATCAAGTTCAGAACTCATCTGAGCTTTTGGTTTTACTGAGGGTGAATGATGGGATCCCGACATGGTGATCCCATTATTTCATTAAATAATGAAGTTGTTAGAAACCCGCTGTATCGACAGGGGCACCCGTTTTAGAAATCACCACTTCTTTAGTGACACCAGGGGCTAATTCAGTCAATTTCAGACCTTTTGGAGTGATATCTAATACACACAGGTCAGTAATGATTTGGCTAATGACCCCCACGCCAGTTAATGGCAAGGTGCATTTAGGCAAAATCTTGAGTTCTTCTGAGCCATCTTTCTTTTTGGCAACATGTTCCATCAAGACAACTACATGCTTTACGCCTGCAACCAAATCCATCGCACCGCCCATGCCTTTAACCATCTTGCCAGGAATCATCCAGTTGGCGATATCACCTTGCTCACTTACCTGCATCGCACCTAAAAATGCAATATTGATTTTTCCACCACGAATCATTCCAAAAGCATCGGCTGATGAAAAAATGGAAGAGCCAGGCAAAGTTGTAATAGTTTGTTTTCCGGCATTGATCAAATCAGCATCAATCTGATCTTCCGTTGGAAACGGTCCAATACCCAGCAAACCATTTTCAGACTGCAGCCATACTTCTATACCAGCAGGCACATGATTGGCAACTAAGGTAGGAATGCCGATACCCAAGTTTACGTAATAACCGTCTTTTAACTCTTTGGCAGCACGTGCTGCCATCTCATCTCTAGTCCAAGGCATTTTGATCTTTCTAAATTCTTTTAAGTGTTCTTTGGGGTAATTAGCGTGCGGCTGAAATGGTGCGCTGCTCAATACGCTTCTCAGGGCTTGCATTAATTACAAGGCGATGCACGTAGATGCTAGGAGTATGAATCTCGGCAGGATCTAAAGCACCATTCTCAACAATCTCTTCTACCTCAGCCACTGTAATCTTTCCTGCCATAGCAACAACTGGGTTGAAGTTGCGAGCAGTGTGTCGATAAACCAAATTACCCGAGCGGTCTGCCTTCCAAGCTTTTACCAGCGAAATGTCAGTAATAATCGAGCGCTCCATGATGTACTTTTCGCCATCAAATTCTTTCACCTCTTTACCCTCAGCAACCAATGTGCCAACACCAGTCTTTGTGTAAAAAGCAGGAATGCCGCAACCTCCAGCGCGTAATTTTTCTGCCAGAGTACCTTGTGGAGTGAACTCTAGTTCTAGTTCGCCTGCAAGATATTGACGCTCAAATTCTTTATTCTCACCAACATAAGAAGCAACCATCTTTTTTACTTGACGAGAGTTCAATAGCAAGCCTAAGCCGAAACCATCGACGCCCGCGTTATTGGATACCGCAGTCAAATTTTGCGCGCCAAGTTGTTTTACTGCCTCAATTAAGGCCTCAGGAATGCCGCATAGACCAAAACCGCCAACACCGAGTTTTTGTCCGTCTTTTAAAATATCCCTCAAGGCATCTGCTGCTGATGGGTAGGTTTTATTCATCACTTTTTCCTAATATTGCCAAAATGGGTAAAAAAGCAATCATAACGCCTCAGACCCTAAAGTCTAGGCAGCTGAGGTACAACTGAGGCATTACTTGGGCACCAAATTGGTTTTTGGCTATTCGCACTAAACTAATAGGGCTGAAAAGCCTATTTTTAAGGGATTGGAATGAACGCTGCAGAACTAGTAGAGCAATTTGGGCCCAGAGAGTCTATGGACTATGACTTAGTCATCGTTGGTGGCGGCCCCGCTGGTCTATCCGCAGCAATTAAAGCCAAACAATTGGCCCAGTCCTCTGGCAAAGATATCAGTGTCTGCCTTCTTGAAAAAGGCTCTGAAATTGGCGCCCACATTCTGTCTGGAGCTGTCATGGACCCCAAGGCCCTCAGCGAGCTATTTCCTAATTGGAAAGAAATGGGTGCCCCGCTTGAAACTGAAGTGACCCAAGATCAATTTTTATTCCTAACTTCTGATAACTCCTATCAAGTTCCTAATTGGGTACTTCCCGACTGCTTTAAAAATGAAGGTAACTATATTGTTAGCTTGGCTAACGTTACTCGCTGGCTAGGGCAACAAGCAGAGAGCCTTGGTGTAGAAATTTTTCCTGGCTTTCCTGCAGCAGAAATTTTATACAACGAGCAAGGCGCAGTGTGTGGTGTGATTACCGGCTCCATGGGTCTAGATAGAGAAGGCAGGCCAACTGATCAGTTCCAGCTTGGCATGGAACTGCGTGCGAAGTACACACTCTTTGCTGAAGGGTCTCGCGGCCATCTTGGTAAGCAGCTCATTTCTCACTTTTCTCTAGACAAAGATGCTGATCCACAAAGCTACGGTATTGGTATTAAAGAACTCTGGGAGGTCGAACCCTCCAAGAGTAAGCCTGGTCTAGTAGTTCACACTGCTGGCTGGCCCTTGGAGAGTGATACCTATGGCGGCTCCTTTCTGTATCACTTAGGGGATAACAAAGTTGCTGTTGGCTTAGTGGTTGGGCTTGCTTATAAGAATCCATACCTCTCTCCTTTTGAAGAATTCCAACGCTATAAATTACATCCCAAGATCCGTGAAACATTTGAAGGTGGCAAGCGAATTGCTTACGGCGCACGTGCACTAACTGCTGGTGGATTAAATAGCCTGCCTAAGGTAGTCTTTCCAGGTGGCGCACTCATTGGTTGTGATGCAGGATTCTTAAATGCCTCACGTATTAAAGGCAGTCACGCCGCAATCAAAACAGGTATGTTGGCAGCAGAAGCGGCAGTAGCCGCCATTTCTGAAAATCGCTCGGCTGATGTTCTTTCTGCTTATCCAGCCGCATTCCAAAATAGCTGGCTGCATACCGAACTAAATCAAGCTCGTAACTTTAAGCCTTGGATGTCTAAAGGGCTCTACCTTGGCACTCTCATGGTGGGCTTAGAGCAAAAACTCTTAGGCGGCAATGTGCCTTGGACAGTTCATGTCAAACATGCAGATCATGAATGTCTAGAGCCCGCAGCACAGCATCAACCGATCATCTATCCAAAACCTGATGGCAAGCTGAGCTTTGATCGTCTCTCTTCGGTATTTATCTCCAACACCAACCACGCCGAGAATCAGCCTATTCATTTAACTCTGAAGAATGATTCTGTGCCGGTAGACATCAACTTGAAGACCTATGCTGGTCCAGAGCAACGCTATTGCCCTGCAGGTGTATATGAATATGTAGAAACCGATGGTAAACCCCGTTTACAGATTAATGCTCAAAACTGCGTCCACTGCAAAACGTGCGACATTAAAGACCCTGGCCAAAATATCACCTGGATCACACCAGAAGGTGGTGGTGGCCCCAACTACTCGGCAATGTAAATATGATGATCCTTCACACTATGCTGCGCGTCGGCGATTTGAATCGTTCGATTGAGTTCTACACCAAAGTTTTGGGTATGAATTTACTTCGCACTACCGAACGTCCTTCTCAGAAATATTCCCTAGCCTTTGTTGCCTTTGGTAAAGGCAATGCCGATGGCCAAGCTGAGATTGAGCTCACCTATAACCACGGAGTCTCTTCTTACGACTTGGGTACTGCTTATGGGCATATTGCCATTGGCGTTCCTCATGCTTATGCCGCTTGCGAGAAGATTAAAGCAGCAGGTGGTAATGTCACCCGCGAGGCTGGTCCTGTAGCTGGTGGTGACACCATCATTGCCTTTGTAACCGATCCCGATGGTTACAAGATAGAACTTATCCAGCGTTAATGGCAACAGAACCGGAGCAATACCAGCTAGAAATTATTGACAGTATTGCCAAGATCCCTGCATCTGAGTGGAACAAGCTTTTACCTGGAGATGCAGGCCCTTTTTTAAATCACGCATTCTTATCGGCTCTTGAAGAAACCGGATGTGTGGGTGGCAGGACTGGTTGGCAGGTTGCCCATCTTGGTTTAAAAGATCAAGATACATTGGTCGGGGCAATACCTCTCTATTTAAAGCAACATTCTTACGGAGAGTTTGTCTTTGATTGGTCATGGGCTCAAGCTTATGAACAACAGGGTATGAACTATTACCCAAAAGCACTTTGCGCCATTCCCTTTACCCCCGTTCAAGGCGCTCGCATCCTGTGCTCCCCTGAGAAAAATACATCCGAGATTTACTCGAACATCATTGCGGGGCTCAAATCACTATTGGTAGCGAATCATCTCTCGTCTGCGCATATCCTTTTTCCATTAGCCTCTGAAGTTCAGGCGTTTGAGGATCAAGGGTTTATGTTGCGTGACTCGGTGCAGTTTCACTGGCATAACCAAGTATTCCAAAGTTTTGAGCATTTTTTAGCCGCCCTTACGATGAAGCGTCGTAAAAATATTCGGCGTGAACGAGAGCATGTCTCTAGAGAGCAGATTAACTTCAGACACGTTCCTGGAAAATTGTCGACCGACCAAGACTGGGAATTCTTTTACCGCTGCTATCAAAATACTTATGTAGAGCATCTATCTAACCCCTACTTAAATGAAGCCTTTTTTAAGTTGTGGGCACAGCGTATGCCAGACAATTTACATCTCATCATCGCCCAGCGTGATCAAACTCCTATTGCGGCTTCACTACTAGTCGTTGATAAAGATTCCTCTAAGGCCTATGGAAGATATTGGGGTGCAATAGAACATATCCCTTGCCTACACTTTGAAACAGCCTATTACCAAGCTATTGAATACTGCATTCAAGAAGGTATTCAAACTTTTGAAGGCGGAGCCCAAGGCGAACACAAAATGGCGCGGGGCTTTTTACCAACTACCATTCAATCAGCCCATTACATCGTAGACCCTAAGTTTGCTAAGGCTGTTAAACACTTTCTGGAACGTGAGCAAGCGGGTATTGGCGCTTACGTAGATGAGCTTGGCGAGCATAGCCCGCTGAAATCGACTAAAGTACAGCTATGAATTCAGATAGCAATCCACAAACCCAAGACGGCTCATATTCACTCTCTACTGGAGATGATGAATCTGACTCTCCTTGTATCGGGGTCTGCACCACGCTTTACGATGAGATTTGCCAAGGCTGTGGTCGCACATTGAGCGAAGTCAGTAATTGGGTTTTTCTCTCTGACGAAGAAAAGGCCTCGGTGTGGAAGCGCGTTCGTGAAGACGGCACTGCGATGCGTTTTCAGAGGCAAGCAAAAGAAAATAAGCCTGCGTAATCTCTACACAGGCTTATTGCTGATCAATTGAATCTTTAACCAGCCAATGCTTGGCTCCGTAAATACTCTTCGTAAGTACCTGAGTAATCTACAACCGTACCATCCATCTTCACTTCTAAGATGCGATTAGCTAGTGCGGACACAAATTCGCGGTCATGAGATACAAATAACAGGGTGCCATCGAATTTCTCTAAGGCAATTTGCAAACTTTCAATGGATTCCATATCCATATGGTTAGTTGGCTCATCCATTGCAAGAACGTTATATTTTTGGAGCATGAGCTTGCCCCAAATCATTCTGCCCTTTTCACCGCCAGATAGAACTTTGACAGATTTGCCGATGTCATCGCCAGAGAACAATAAACGCCCAAGGGTGCCACGAATCACCTGGTCGTCATCACCGGTGTTACGCCACCAATTCATCCAGTCCATGAGTAATTCGTCTTTGGCGAACATCTCGGTATTGTCCTGAGGCATGACGCCAACCTTAGCATTCTCAGCCCACTTCACATCACCACTATCTACAGCAATACCCTCAAAACGTTTACTTAAAATTGAATTCAATAGCGTTGTTTTACCAGCACCGTTCTGACCAATGATGGCAATCTTTTCACCCGCACGAACGCCGAGCTTAAAGTTTTTAAAAATTACGCGGTCATAGGTTTTGGTCAACCCATTGCACTCTACTGCCATATTGTGCAATTTTTTCTCAGTATCGAAACGAATGAATGGGTTTTGACGTGAAGAAGGTTTTACTTCAACAATCTCAATTTTTTCTAACTGGCGCTGACGTGAGGTAGCCTGGCGAGCCTTGGAAGCATTAGCAGAGAAGCGGGCCACGAAAGCCTGTAATTCAGCAATTTTTTCTTTCGCTTTGACGTTAGAACTAAGCTGCTGTGTTCGCGCTTGCACAGAAGCAAGCATGTAGGAGTCATAGTTACCTGGATAGACCTTGAGAGTACCAAAGTCCATATCAGCCATATGCGTACAGACTTCATTAAGAAAATGGCGATCATGAGAAATGATGACGATGGTGCTCTTAATATCATTGAGAATATCTTCGAGCCAATGAATCGAGTGAATATCTAAGTTGTTGGTTGGCTCATCTAGAAGAAGTACATCCGGATCAGAGAACAATGCTTGCGCTAGCAATACGCGCAATTTCCAGCCAGGGGCGACGTTACTCATCGGACCATTGTGTTGCTCAATCGGAATGCCAATACCTAACAACAACTCACCTGCTTTTGCTTCAGCGGTATAACCACCGTACTCAGCATACTTACCTTCAAGCTCGGCAGCCTTCATGTAATCTTCATCGGTCGCATCTGGATTGGCGTAAATCGCATCACGTTCAGCGGCGGCCTTCCACATCTCTTCGTGGCCCATCATCACCACATCGAGAACGCGCACATCTTCATAAGCAAACTGATCTTGGCGCAATTTACCCAAGCGAACTCCTGGATCTAAGCTGACGTTACCGCTAGTGGGCTCAAGTTCGCCACCTAGAATTTTCATGAAAGTGGATTTACCGCAACCGTTTGCGCCGATGAGGCCGTAACGGTTACCGCCGCCAAACTTCACGGAAATATTTTCAAACAGGGGTTTTGCCCCAAACTGCATAGTGATATTAGATGCGGACAACACGGATAGTTTCTAGCTTTCTGAAATTCAATTCAACAGATACCCTCAGATTGGGGGCAAAGACCGTTATTTTAACGGGTTCAGGATACAAATGTCTAAATTAGACTTTGACCTTAAATGGGGTGAAATTCGTATGAATGTCGTAATGGTCCTCATTTTCCTTGCGCTTGAGAAAATTCACCACCCAATAGGTTAAGGGGGTAGCTAGGACCTCCCAAGAAGTTTTCAGGACATATTGAGCTAGTGCCACTTGAATAATCTCATGTGTAGGCCAGATGCCATAAAACGCCAGCATATAGAAAAAGGAGGAGTCAACGAGCTCTCCTACTGCCGTACTACCAATAGTGCGCGTCCATAGAAAGCGCCCTTTAGTCCAAATTTTCATTTTGGCTAATACGTAACCGTTAGTCAGACTACCGCACCAAAAAGAAAACATCGAAGCTAGGGCAATACGCCAGGAGTTGCCGAAAACCGTTTCTAAGCCCTGTTGATAGTTCGCCATGTATGTGCCGGGAGCAACAGGTAGCGCAATCACAATTTGGGCCATCACGGCAGCAAAGGCTAAAGCCGCAAAGCCCGCCCAAACTGCACGGCGGTCATAGGCATATCCATACACCTCAGTAAAGATGTCCCCAAAGAAATAGGCAATCGGGAAAAATAAAATTCCAGCACCAAAAGTCACTTCACCAAAGTGAGGAAGATCAATCACGGCCGCTTTTCCTGCTCCAATAAAGTTCGAGCAGAGCAAGACCACCACAAAGGCCGCCAAAAGCAGGTCGTAATAGCGATGGTGTCGTCTAGGTGAGTCCATAAGCCTGGAAAAAGGGATAATAGAAACAAGAATAGCCCGATTCCTGAAACTTCGCAGGAAGTTAGGACACAAACAATAGGATGATTAAGTAATGAGTAAAGCGAGCTTTAATTGGATAGACCCCCTCCTCCTCGATACACAATTGAGCGAAGAGGAGCGCATGATTCGTGATGCAGCTGCTGAGTATGCTCAAGGGCGTCTCATGCCACGTATTCATGACGCCTTTCGCAACGAAACAACCGATGCGTCAATCTTTCGCGAAATGGGTGAATTAGGTCTTCTGGGCATCACTATTCCGGAGGAATACGGCGGCGCTAACTTAAATTATGTTTCTTACGGTCTGATTGCTCGCGAGATCGAGCGTGTGGATTCTGGTTACCGCTCAATGATGAGCGTGCAGTCATCCTTGGTCATGGTGCCGATTAATGAATTTGGTAGCGAAGCACAAAAACAAAAGTATCTGCCTAAATTAGCCACCGGCGAATGGATTGGCTGCTTTGGATTAACTGAACCTAACTATGGCTCTGATGCTGGCGGTATGATTACCCGCGCTAAGAAAGTCCCTGGAGGATTTTCTTTAACGGGATCTAAGATGTGGATCTCCAACTCCCCAATTGCCGATGTATTCGTAGTGTGGGCAAAAAATGATGAGGGCATCATTCGCGGCTTCATCCTTGAAAAAGGTATGAAGGGCTTAAGCGCTCCCAAGATCAGCGGCAAGATGGGTTTACGCGCTTCCATTACTGGTGAGATCGTGATGGATGAAGTGTTTGTGCCAGCCGAAAATGAATTCCCGGAAGTCAGTGGCCTAAAAGGTCCATTTACCTGCTTAAACTCAGCTCGTTACGGCATCTCTTGGGGCACTCTAGGTGCGGCAGAATGGTGTTGGCATGCCGCTCGCCAATACACTCTAGATCGCAAGCAGTTTGATAGACCTCTTGCTGCTAATCAATTGATTCAGAAAAAATTAGCAGACATGCAAACTGAAATCACCTTAGCTCTTCAAGGCTGCTTACGCTTAGGTCGTATGAAAGACGAAGGTATTGCCGCCCCAGAAATTACCTCCATCATGAAACGCAACTCCTGCGGCAAGTCTTTAGATATTGCTCGCATGGCACGCGATATGCACGGTGGTAATGGCATCTCAGATGAGTATGGCGTGATTCGTCATATGCTCAATCTTGAGGTAGTGAACACCTATGAAGGCACACACGATATTCATGCACTCATTTTGGGTCGTGCGCAAACGGGTATTCAGGCGTTTAGCTGATTAGCTAGGAGCCCATCTTTGCCACGATGGCCTTTGCAGCTTGAGCAAAGGCCTCATCGCTATCATTTTCGAGTTGCACAAAATTCCCCATCTTGTACTGAGGAAAATTTCTGATAATCGATGATTGGTAGGAAGGGTCATAGTGTTTAACCAACAACTCTTCAACCAGCTCTGGAAAGTTACCCGCGTCAATCGCTTCATTCCATTTGGCGATTTGGACTTTGCCATAGTGAGCAGTCAGCAAGGCTAGCTTATCTTTGAAGTTGTCTGTGCCCGTGAGAAAGTGATGGTACTCACGAATTAACCAAGAAACCCGTGTCTGCGTGCTTGATCTCAACTCAATACAAGTGCCATTGCGGATCTTTTCCATTAAGACATCTGGAATGTGAAGCCCTCCGACCTTCTTACTCTCTGACTCAACAAAGACAGCTTGTGATGGATCTAATTTGCGTAGCGCATTCCAAAGGGCTGTTTCAAAACCTTTTTGCGAGGGCTGATCGATATTGGGCTCATTACCCAAGACAGAGCCACGATGAATCGCTAAACCTTCTAAGTCTAGGATCTGTGCGCCAAGGGAGCCAATTTCTTGCAGCACCCTGGTCTTACCGCTACCGGTCATGCCGCAGATTACCTGGAAGGTGAAAGCATTTGCGGCCTGGTCAAGAGCGTCAATCACGGTTCGCCTAAAGCCTTGATAACCACTTTCTAGTTGCATAGCTTTCCAGCCTATGCGATTCAGAATATGGGTAAAGGCTCCGCTGCGCTCACCACCACGCCAGCAATAGATAAGTGGTCGCCATTCACGCGGCAATTCTAATAAATGATTTTCAATATGCTCTGCAATATTTTTAGATACCATAGCAGCGCCCAGCTTCTTGGCCGCAAATGGAGAAACCTGCTTATATAGAGTTCCAATTTGTGCGCGCTCATCATTACTGAGTACCGGAAAATTAACAGCCCCAGGAATATGATCTAAAGCAAACTCCGCTGGCGATCTCACATCAATCACAAGATCAAAGCTGTCTAACTCAGAAAGAAATTGATCCAGCTTAAGAATATGAGGATTACTAGATTGCATACCTTGTGCTAGTTCAGCTAACTGAAATCAGTTAGCTTACTTGCAAGGCGAGGTGATACAAATTGGTAGAGCGAGCACCAGAGCGGCAAAATGCCAAGATGGGACCAGGCAGAGTTTTTAGGAGGCGGGCCATTTCTTGTACTTCTGCTGGCGTGAACGCACCTGGAACCACTGGTAGATAAACATAATTCAGACCAAGCTTTTCTGCTTCTGCCGCAATAGATGCGTTAGTTGGCTGATGAGGGCCCTCTTCGCCATCAGGACGATTGTTAATGACGCTTTTATAGCCCTGCTTGGCAATTTCGGCCAAATGACTGGGATCAATTTGACCAAGCGTACCAAATTGAGCGTTATGGCAAGTAATAGGAAGACTCATGAAACCCTCTACATTGAATAAATATGCAATAGGGTTAATTCTAAATCAGGCTTGCTCAGAGGCTGGGTTTACTTCTATGGCCGACAAAGAAGCGCTCGCAGATCTCCATACCAGCCAACATGGCAGCCACAAAAACAAAGGCCTTGAGATGGCCTGCCCCAAGAGCAACTAGGGCTGGGCCAGGACAAAAGCCTGCAATCCCCCAGCCCGCCCCAAAGATCAGGCTGCCAATCAGCAAAGGCTTAGTGATATCCCTCCTCGTTGGAATATGAAGGGCTCCACCAAAAAAGGCCTGACTTCTCTTGCTAACAACATAAAAGCCGGCAAGACCAATCAGCACTGCACCCATCATGACAAATGCGAGCGATGGATCCCAATTTCCCGCTAAATCTAAAAATCCCAAAATCTTTTGTGGATTGCTCATACCAGAGATGATTAAGCCCGATCCAAAAAGTACACCAATCGCATACTGACTAAGAAGGCCAAAATAGTGTTTCATCTTAGCCACCTATCAAATGGCGGATGACAAATACCATGACAAAACCAGCACACATAAAAGCGAGTGTCGCAACTAATGAGCGGGGTGATAAACGAGACAAGCCACAAATGCCATGGCCACTAGTACAGCCCGAACCATATTGCGCGCCAAAGCCAACCAAAAGACCGGCAATCACAATCACTAACCAACTAGCGGCAATCACAATCACTGGAATGATGCCAAAAAATAATGCCGCTAAAAATGGAGCCGAGATTAAACCAAACACCAAGCTCAGGCGCCAAGCAGAGTCGGTCAATGTAGGATGAAGTAATCCAGAAATGATCCCACTGATACCCAGTATGCGGCCATGCAAAAGAACATAGAGTGCTGCAGCGATACCGAGAATCATTCCACCCAGTAAAGACGGAATGGGCGTGAAAGAAAGCCAGTCAATTTCCATTAATGGACATCCAGTCTATTGATCATTAACTGCAAGGATTTGGAGCAAGACGAAATTGCAAATAGCGCATTCCTAAATAGGCACCAAGAATAAATCCAGGTAAGGCCAAAAAGGATCCGAGGGCTAAAGTAGAGATACCACTTAATCCCTGCCCTACTGTACAGCCTAATGCTGTAACTCCACCAAAGCCCATCAAAGCTGCGCCAACAAGATGATTTGCCGTATCTTCAGTATTACGAAATGACTCCCAGCGGAAAGTTTTACTTGCAATAGCAATGAGAGCTGATCCCAAGATCATCCCAAGGACGGCAACAATACCGACTGTGAGAACTTTAGATGTATCGCTATACATCATGAGCCAATCCAAGGAATAAGCATAAGGGGCAACAAAAGATAGACTTTCCATACGCCCAGAATTGGTCACTAAAAATACCTCTTCTAAGGTGTTAGGGTCTTCAGCAACGTAACCCAAATTACCCGATACCCACCACACTGCAGTGATCGCTAAACCAACACCAATTCCTGCGATCAGGTTTTCGGCAGTCCAAAAAGCTTTACTCACTAGAGCGTAAATAATAAATACAGAACCGATAACCAGTCCCAAGACAAGATGCAGATTAGTACGGGCGATACCTAAAGGACCACTCAGAAGACTTGGCAAGTCTTGCGGGGTACTAAAAGCAATAAAGATCGTATCGAGTGTGTTGGTACGTATCACTCCCAGAAAACCACGCATTGTCATATAAGCAAATAAACCCAAGACCATAAATACAATGATGGACTTTAAATTACCGCCGCCAATACGAACTAAGGTTTTGCTACCGCATCCTGAGGCTAGAACCATGCCAAAGCCAAACACAACGCTGCCCACAATGGTCGAAAGCCATAGGAATCTATTGCCGGTATAAAAACTTTTTAAAGGATCGATGAGCCCTAGATAAGACATCAATGAAAATCCAATAATGGCGATGCCAACTGCTAGGAACCACTGCTTTAAACGATCCCAGCTAGACATGATGAAGATGTCAGAGACAGCACCCATGCTGCAAAAGCCCGTTTTTTGCATCAAGGCACCAAGCAAAAAAGTAATAGCAAAAGTACCCCAAAGGACTGACCTACCAAGAGAATTAATATCTACGACATCCATAGCGACAATATTTTAAAAAATTAAGGTTTGAATTTATAAAACTGTTGATTGAGATAAGCTACAACATCAGCCTCATCTTCGGGAAAAAGATCTAGACGGAGCTCGCTATTACATAAGCCCACCATTCTTTTTAAATTAGCCAATGACTTCACCTTGCTATCACTGCGCGTGTAGATCATGTCGCCATTGCCAAAGCCAGATTTCTTAGCGTGGCAGGCATAGCACTTTTGCTGATCAATGGTCTTACCATTTGCTAGATCAGGAGCAGCGATCACTGGCGCACTCATGAGCACACTCAAGGTAATTGCAGAAAGATAGCGAAGAAGAATCATTTTCATTACAAATCAAGGATTTAGCATTAATCTCCTATTTTAAGGCCCAATGGCCAAAATTGCCCTACTCGGCCTGGATAGACAGGTAGACGTTATAGGCATTCATCCGGTTGGCAGCCCGAAATAGTGGCATTCCTTCATATTCTGACCAATCCGCTTGTTTATAGGCATCCTCAAAGGGATCCATATTGATAGCAGCCGCAGACATCGATTCCCGCAGATATTTAAGGTAATTTCTGGTGAAGGCAATATCTTCAGAGGGCTTAACGGAATAATTCCCATGCCCAGGAATGACGATATTGGGATTGAATTTTTCAATCTCATCTAAACCCTTAAGCCAACCTTTGCTATCAGCATTACCAACAAAAGGAATGCGCCCCCTAAATACGAGATCTCCAGCAAACAGGACTTTTTCTGATGGTACGTAAACCATTAAGTCTTCTGGTGCGTGAGCAGGCCCTACTCGACTAATGAAAAAATCCACCCCACCAATCGACAGTTTCAATTTTTGATCAATCCAAACGTCTGCCGAAATGAGATTCGTATTGGTATTGACCCAGGGCGAAAAATCGATGCGTGAGGCAATCAAGCGTTGCTTAGCTGTTTCCGAGGAAAGATAGTTTCTACCTTCACCTTGAGCATAAATCTTCGCACCAATCTTTTTAAATTCTTGCAATCCATAGATGTGATCCGCATGGTAGTGACTCACAATCACCGCGACAACTTTTTGTGGGGTGATTTTTTTAATTTCAGAAATTAATTTTTGCGCAAGGATGGGTGATCCCAGTGCATCAAAAACTACAACACCAGCAGGAGTGACTACAAAGCCAGCATTCGAAATGAAATTTTGATTAGTACTACTACCCATTTCCGCAAAGCCTTGGATGAAATACGTGTGAGGCGCAACTTGAACAGGCTTTAATTGAATGCTATCGACAGGTTTAGCATTTTGCCCATAGGCACTGCCAAAAAAGATAAGGGATCCCGTGAGGATCCCTGCTACCTTCTTGATCAAACGAATATTCATTAGTCCACTAATTATGGTTTGATGTAAGCAAACCCATCTTTGTATTGTAGGTCAGCAACACGCACTACTCCGGATGGAGTGAAATCTGCATCCAGAGTGAATTGATCCTTTTTGAGATTACGATTTTTTAGCGTAATCTCACAAACCTCAAACTTTACGCCACGAGATTTGAGAGCTCCTACTAATGGCGCATATTCCACATTATTTTTTTTATCCTTAGCCCCCTCCATGAGAAGATCCACTCCATTGGCATGGGTCACAACAATTATGGTGGTTTGGGGAGAAACATCTAAGTGATTACGAATATTGCGCAATCCTTTCAAGCCCTGAGTTTCAGCATCATCAATGTGATAAACCACTTTAGTAGAGCCTGAAGATTGGGCGCTGACAAGTGATGCAATGCCAATGGCAAGAGTTGCTGCAAAAATAAACTGGATAATTTTTCTCATTACTAAAACCTTTACGAATTAATTAAATGGAAGCCATGCCTGGGTTCTTGCTAAGGCCCTTGATAACTGGCTCATTCAGCTTGACGGCTTTTACCACCTTAACGTCTCTTAAATGCCTCTCCATAACATCCCAAATTGCTTCGCCACCAAGACTCTTAGCCTCTTCACTAACCGGTGCCCAGCCGGCAACCTTGTAAGTTTTACTTGCTTCAATTGCTTTACCATTGAGGCGCATATCGGTAATACGTTTGCCAGCAGTCTGGACTGGATCAATGGTGTATTGCATACCACCTACACGCACCATATCCCCACCCTGTTGATAATATGGATCAGGATTGAATAAATTGTCTGCCACATCTTCTAAGATGGTTTTAATCGTTTCACCAGTCATATTGGTGACCGTGGTGTATGGATAAGTAATCGCTGTTTGATCCAAAAGGTTCTCTCGGGTGATCGCCTGCCCTGGCAAAAGACTGGTACCCCAGCGGAATCCCGGTGAGAAAGCAATCTCAGCATTTTTCTGCGCCATCAAACCATCAAGGATAAGTTGATCGAAGCTGCCATTGAAGTTACCACGACGATATAAAAGTCCTTCGGTAGTTGCCAGCTTCTCATTGAGCTTTACCTCATACGGGGCTCTGATTTTCGTAATTAACTTACTCATAGTTGGATCGGCAGGGATCATGTTTGAGAAGATCGGGAAAAGCTTGTAACGGAAATCTATTGGCTTGCCACCCTTCACATCAAAATCCAACACACCTAAAAACTTACTATTAGATCCAGCATTGGTAACTAGTGTTATACCGCCAGCATTCTTCACCTTCACCGGAATAGGCACACCATCATGGGTATGCCCACCCAAGATGGCATCCAAACCACGAACACGGGAGGCCATCTTCAAATCCACATCCATACCGTTATGAGACAAAAGCACAACTACCTTTGCCCCCTTTGATCTAACCTCATCAATGGTCTTTTGCATATTCTCTTCCTGAATACCAAAGGTCCAATCAGGAGTGAAATAGCGAGGATTTGCAATCGGTGTGTATGGGAAGGCTTGGCCAATGATGGCTACTTGAATGCCATTTTGAACTTTCATGACATAAGGGTTAAATACCATATCACCAAAGTCTGCTGTCTTGATATTTTGTGCAATGAAAGAAATCTTGCCCTTGAAGTCTCCATTCACAATTTCCATTACGCGCTTCTCACCTAGCGTCATCTCCCAGTGGGCCGTCATCACGTCAACACCCAATGCGAGAGCGGCATCCACCATATCTTGGCCATTGGTCCATAACGCCGTACCAGAGCCTTGCCAAGTATCACCACCGTCAAGCAAGAGCGCTCCAGGGCGATTGGCTTTCATTTGTTTAATGAGGGTAGCCATATGCGCAAAGCCGCCCATCTTGCCGTAGTTCTGAGCCGCTGCTACATAGTCCAAATAAGTAAATGCGTGCGCATCACGAGAGCCAGCAGCAATACCATTGGCTTTTAGTAAATATTCGCCAACCAAGTGTGGAGTCTTGCCCTCTTGGCCGCCAATACCGAGGTTTACATTCGGTTCGCGAAAGTAAATGGGCAATAACTGGGCGTGACAATCTGTGTAATGCAAGAAATGCACATTACCGAACTTCGGTAAGTCATAAAACTTTTGTGCCGTACTTTGCGCATTAGCAAAGTTAGATTGCAAACTCATTCCGCCAGCCGAAGCAATCGCCAAGGCTTGCAAAAAATCACGACGACTCAAAGACATATCTACCCCTTTATGAAAACAGGCCTGTCGGCCTGTTTTTTATATTTTTTTATCTCTTTTGCTTCTTCACTTACTGATTCACTGGAGAGGCGGGATCCAGCAATAAAGCCATCACATCCTGCATTTGCTGCTCTGTTAAGAGCTTGAAGTGTGCAAACCGTGGCATATTGCTGCAAGCGTTATAGGCCTTGGAGTTATTAATACGATTCCAGGTATAGGTAATAACGTCTTGTGAAGAACCACGTAACTTGCCATAGTTCCAAAGTGTTG
Organism: Polynucleobacter sp. UB-Piko-W3; assembly: GCF_018881635.1. Classification (GTDB taxonomy): domain Bacteria; phylum Pseudomonadota; class Gammaproteobacteria; order Burkholderiales; family Burkholderiaceae; genus Polynucleobacter. Next base: position 525,117 of record NZ_JACVPY010000002.1, on the reverse strand, counting down.
GGCCAATCGTTCCATAAGAAATCTCTTTCTTATCGATTTGGTGACAGTTGTAGCAACCGCCGCCAACTGGAGCATCCGCTTTATCAGTCCACGTAGCGCCACGACCACTTTGCGCAATTGCCTCGCCCTTCTTCCAATCACCGATATATTTACCATCAGAGGGCTGCTTAATGCTGTCCATATTGATTTTCTGAATTTTCTCGCGCATCTTTTCACCCTGCTTGCTATTAGCAAACATAGGATCAGAACAAAACTTTTGGGTTGCATCCTGATCAATACGATCTAAGCCAGCAATACCTTCAGCTTTAAAACCATCCTTAATCATCTTATTAAACTTAGGATCGTTTGCTTGTTGAGCAATTGCAGATCCTTGCATTGCAATTGCTACTAACGTAAAGCTGCCAATAGCTAAGAGGGATTTCATGTTTTTCATATTCATATTCTCTGTCTCTTATCCATTAACGCTTTAAACCAGGGGTTTCAACAGTACCGCCATTGGCATTTTTTGACATATACATAGACAAAGCCACAGTCAGATCAGAGCCATATATTGGGAATGGGAAGCGCTGCTGACGATAGCAATCGTTTAAGCGCTGTTGCATTGTCCAGAACTGTCCACTTGAGACACGATATGCTGGCCAATATCCCCAACCCAAAGCTGCACCTTTTTGGGTGGTGATATTTGGTAAATCCTGCAAACGAATCCGCTTGCCATCTTCAGCGTGGCAAGAGGCGCATGAGAAATCCATTGGTCCGCCCTGGAAAAAGAATGCACGCTTACCAAGCTCATACATTTCTTTTTCTTTAGGATGATTTGTGCTTACCTTAATTTTGTCGCCTTTAGATAAAGTGACTACGTAAGCAACAATCGCTTCCATATCCTTCTTAGGGCCCTTCTGAAAAGGAGCATCAATCATTTCTTGAGGGTCACGGCCTTGCAGCTTTTGCATGCAAGTCATCAAGCGGGACTCGAGATCTTGAACTTTATTAGTGTCCTTAAAGTAGCGTGGTAACTGTGCTGCCGCACCTTTGACAACTCCAGGCCCCAAACCCAAATCGCACTTCTCAAGAGTTGCATTTTTCGGGCCGGCAGGTTTTTTCCAAAGCTCTTCACCTGCAGCCTCGTAGAGTTCGGATGGGTTTCCATCTGCAATCATCTCGCGATACTTCGCAATATCGTCCGTTGCATTTTGGGCATAGGTCGTTGATGAAATTGACAACATTGTTGCCAATATTCCTAAGGCTAAGCCTAAGGTGAATTTACGCTGCATTTGTTACCCTTTCAAAACCATCGAGGCGGTGAAAATTACTGGCATTAAGAAGCGGTCGCTTCGTCGGTGCGTTTGTCACCTTTACTATCTACCCAGCTAACAACAATCTTATCCCCTTTAGCACCTTTGTATTTGAAGTTCAAAAATGGATCCTTAGAAACTGCAGGACCAAATTGACCATTCAATACATCTTTGCCATTGGCTTTGACATTGATTGTGCTGATGAACCATGCAGGAATAGTTTTGCCAGCAGCGTCCTTACGCTGACCAGATTCCATATCGTGCTTCATCAAAATTTTTACATCCACAATTCCACCATTCTCAGCAGCTCTAACGCGCATCGGATCAGCCATGTTTTCCTCTTGTAATCTAGTAATTAATTAATGGTATTTGCTTGGGCCTGGGGTCATTAACCGCCACAACCACCCAAAGTAACTTTTACTTCCTTCACTGCCATGCTCCACTTGCCATCGGCTTTTACCAAGCCATATACGTTAGAGGTTTGACCCATCTTGATACGAGAAGTAACAAATGGTTCTGTGCCAGCAGGAATAAAAAATTGTGCCGCTAAAGAGCTTGGGTTTTTCTCAACCAAAATAGCCATCTGCTCTGCTTTAAGAGTGGTTGTAATTCCAACAGGAACTACTGCTCCGTTCTCTGCAATATCAGGAGCATTTAAAGTAATAGCGCCTGATTTGTCTGGGCTACCAGCACCCAAGATTTTGAATACCTCATCAAGGCTCTTGCCTTCAAAAGCGGCTTTATTCCACTCTTGAGCTTGGGCTACGCTGATAAGACCCGCAGAAGCCATCAAGCCGAAAACGGCTGAATATTTCAATAAACTGCGTCGCTGCTGATTCATAAAAACTCCTTTAATAATCTACTCATAGCATCAAATATAGTGGTATTTCAAAAAACCTCATTAAAACTATTGTCCAGTCAGCATCCAGCGAACAAGAATCGTCCTATCCTCATCAGATAATTGAGGCTGTGGTGGCATCGGAATGGCACCCCACACCCCTGAACCTCCATTTTTAACCTTAGCCATCAGCTTTTCTTGACCCCCGCCTTGGCCTTGATATTTCGCTGCAATAGCAGCAATGGATGGTCCAACTAACTTCGCATTCGGTGCATGACATGCTGAGCAGTTTTGGCTCTTAAATAATGCAGCAGGACTCTTAGTGGTGGCAACAGGGGTATCAGCAGCATGTGCTAAGCCCTCGCCCGTTGCACCTGGCAACTTGGCAATTGGTGGCTTAGTCGTATCTGATCCTCGGTATGGGCCATAGAGGCGATTTTGCTCTGCAATATTGCCATGGGCATTTCTGGCGAAATCAGGCAATTCAGACCCTATTTGCACAAACTTGACGCAATTATTCATGCAGGCCTGTGCGTTGATATCGGGCTTACCGTTCACACTCCAAAAGCCGTGATTTAGAGACATGCCGTTACGATTAGGCATCTTTTTTTGAACGTCAGCGATATTGGTGTTACTCAAGACAAAATCATCAGGAATGATTTCACCCAAGCTCAAAATAAATGCAACCAGAGCATACGTATCATCCGGAGTTAATGATCTTGGAGCATTCCAAGGCATTGCGCGATAGATGTAATCCCACAAAGTAGAAACCGTGGGAACTTTCATTAAGGTTGTACGTTGAGGTTGCTTGCGATCACCTAAAGAAGCAACTTTGCCAGTCTTCACATCATCGATAGTGGTGCCACCCGCGATTGGAGTAAAGATCTCGTTTGACTCGCCAAATACCCCGTGACAACTGGCGCACTTCGCTTCCCAGATCACCTGACCTTGCGCAACAGATCCAGAGCCCTTTGGTAGACCTTTAAAGTCGGGGCGTACATCAATATCCCAAGCAATTACCTCCGCAGGGGTGGCATTGCGCCCAATACCAGGAAACTTAGTGGGGCCTTGAATGCTTTGTGCGATTTGCGCATAAGTCAGTTGAGCAGAAAATACTGCCAAACTTAAAAGTGCCAGGCGAGCAAATAATTTATCCAACTTGAACATTGCTCACCTCGCCATTTGAATCTAACTTCCAAGACTGAATTGCATTGTTGTGATAAATCGAGCGATTACCACGAACATCCCGCAGCATCTTGATTGATGGTTGCACATAACCGGTGTCATCCATTGCTCTGGATTGTAAAATTGCTGGTGATCCGTCCCAAATCCAATCAATATTAAAGCGGGTAATCGATTTTGTGAGAACCGGTGTCTCTAAGCGCGCTGTACGCCAGTTATTGCCACCATCAAACGAAACATCAACACGCTTGACCTTGCCGCGTCCTGACCAAGCCATACCACTGACATTATAAAAACCTTTATCTAGTAATTGCTGACCGCCTGATGGCGTAGTAATAACAGATTTGCATTCTTGAATCGATGTGTATTGACGGTGCATCCCATTTGGCATGAGATCAATGTAGTGAACTGCTTCATCTTTTGCATTCCATGGCATATCACCCACTTCAAGGCGACGCAACCACTTCACCCAGCTGACACCCTGCACACCAGGCACTACGAGGCGTAATGGGAAGCCATTTTCAGGACGGAGCATCTCACCATTCATACCCCAAGCAACAATAGTATCGTCCAAGCAGCTCTCTAAATTAATTGTGCGCGTCATCCCTGAGCCATCGCCACCTTCAGCAAGCAAAAGCTTGCCTTTTTTTAGATCAGCGCCGCACTCCTCAAGCAATACCTTGAGTGGTACACCAGTAAATTCGCAACAAGACAACATGCCATGGGTGTATTGCACAGTTGGCACAGCAACGTTACCCCACTCTAAGCCAGTATTAGCGCCGCACTCAATAAAGTGTGTACGTGAAACTGATGGCAGCCTCATTAAGTCATTCATCGTAAAGACGCGGGCATTCTTCACCATGCCATTCACCATCAAACGATGCGTTTCAGGATTGAGGTTGTACCAACCCTGGTGATGGCGCTCGAAATGTAAACCGCTTGGAGTAATCGTTCCGAATAAACCTTGTAGAGGCGTAAAGGCAACTGAAGATGCAGCTACACGGGTTAAGCCAGGTGATTCACGACGGATCAAATTGGCTTCATAAATCGATGGCATCCCATATGGCATGGTGGCTACGTTCTTACCCAAAGTGGTCTGCCATTCTTGCTTTTCTAGAATGGCTGAGTCACCTTCACCTGCGGCAAATGCCATTGGGGCAGCCAAGCCAGCGGCGGCACCACTTAGGGCAGAAAAGAATCCTTTGCGCAAAAAGCCGCGACGGGTTTCATCAAGACCGTTGGCATTGATATCACTAATCAACTCCTGAGATATGAAATGCTCTGGTGCTTTCACCAGTCGGGCTCTATTAGCAGGCTTCTCAACCGCTGAGATATCCTGAGCAATTAATTCAATTTGCTTCTTAGTCATTTGACCTCTAATGAAAAATTATTACTCATTAATGAATACTTTCAGCAATCTTTGCGCAGACAGTCTGGCACATCTCTACTGTTGCATTATCTGCAATGGAGCAATACACCGTGACACCCTCTTTACGTCTAAGTAATATTCCTGCTTTATGCAATGCTTGTAGGTGCCGAGATACGTTAGCCTGACTTGTGCCACACATTTCTAGAACTTCGGATACCGATTTCTCCCCGGAGCAAACGGCATACATGATGCGCAAACGGGCTGGCTCTGAAAGAACAGTGAAATACTCTGCTACTTTAAAAAAAACCTTCTCCATCTGCTTTGGAGACAAATTCTTTGTGGCTTTTTGAACTTTAGCTTGCATGGTCTCTATTAATATGAATATATGCGTATATAAGCATATTTAATATCATTCTGAGCCAAGCTCCTATAGTGAAATACCCTAAGACTTCTAAAGCTACAATCCATTGATGGATATGGATGCCATTCTTCTCTCTTTAAAGCTTGCCTTGTGGACTCTGGCCCTGATTCTGCCATTTGGAATCTGGGTTGCCCATAGGCTGCAAAAGGCGGGCAAAAGCAAATCCTGGATTGAGGCTGCCTTAGCTCTACCCCTTGTGCTACCCCCCACCGTGTTGGGTTATTACCTATTGGTAGGACTGAGTAGCAAAAGCTTTTTGGGTATACCGCTGGTATTTTCATTCACCGGCATTCTGATTGCCTCCCTCATTGTCAATTTGCCATTTGCCATACAGCCAATACAGCGTGCATTTGAAGCGATCAACCCAGAAATTATTGAGGCCGCCCAAGTAAGCGGGCTTTCTCATTGGCAAATTTTTCGCTTAATTGAGTTGCCATTAGCTTGGCGTGGCATCACTAGCGCAGCCGTTCT
>NZ_JACVPY010000002.1:29373-519329 GCF_018881635.1 Polynucleobacter sp. UB-Piko-W3 | reverse complement strand
ACTCAAAAAAGGGGAAGCTAATGCTCAGGATTAAGCTTTCTCAGACAACCCCCAATCCATTGCAACTTAATCTAGAGTGTATTTCTGGCAAACTCCATGCTTTAGTAGGCCCATCAGGCAGTGGTAAGACAACTGCATTGCGGACGATCGCTGGACTAAACCATGCCCATACTGGAAGTATTGAATGCAATGGTGAGCTTTGGTTTGAAGCTAATGAAATCAATGGTATTAGCACCTCACTCAGTCCGGCACAGCGCTCTTGCGGATTTTTGTTTCAGCAATATGCACTCTTCCCTCACCTATCTGCACTGGAAAATGTGTGTATTGCACTCTATAACTCGGTAGCTGAGCTTAAAGAACGTCAAGTACAAGCGGGCCAATGGCTCAATCGTATGGGTATCGGTGAATTAGCCAATCGTATGCCCCATCAACTATCTGGCGGCCAACAGCAACGTGTTGCACTAGCAAGAGCTTTGGCAAGATCGCCTAAGGTCCTATTATTAGACGAACCATTCTCTGCGATAGATGCCCCTACGCGTCAAGGCCTATACAAAACTCTCGCTGAACTTCGCAAAGATTTAAACATTCCGATTTTATTAGTAACTCATGATTTGCGCGAAGCAGATTTATTAGCAGACCGCATTACCGTCATTGATCAAGGTGTTGGCTTGCAAACCGCTCCACCCCAGGTGCTTTTCGAAAGACCTAGAAACTCTCGCGTTGCAGAGCTGGTAGGGATCAATAATAAGTTTGAAGGTGTGTTTACTGCAGGTAAGCTGTCATGGGATCGTTGCGATCGAGTATTTGAAGTGCTTGATAAGGGTAAGATCCCCGCAAATACTCCCGTTGCCTGGGTGATTCCCGCAGATGGCCTCAGCCTTCATAACAAACCCAGCCCTTCATCAATTGAGGCCCATGTAGAGCAGATCAGTGCCCTAGGACAAATTGCAGTCATTCAACTGCTACTCAATAATGCCGCCCATACGCTTACCTGGGAAGCTTCGGCAGCGGAAGTGAAACGACTAGAATTAGAGGTAGGCAAAAATACTCATGTTGAAATTGATGGTAGCAAGATTCACATCATGCCACTTCGCCCCATCAATGATCCGCGTCGATTTACTTCTTAGCGACAAGACCCAGTAGAGCAGACATGCCCGCATGTCTTGCGCCTTCATTGAGCTCTTTTTCATAGCAGCACAAATCTAGTATTTGAAATTCCTTCGCAAGGTCTCGAATCATTTCTTCTGTATAGAGATGCTCTATTAATGATGGACCGCCTGTTTTGTACTCCAGCTGCTTTGGTGTATAGCCTTGTAATATAAAAATTCCACCAGGCTTCAGCGCCATATAGGTTTGCTGAAATATACGCTCACGCATTTTTGGATCGGCAAACTGAATAAAGATTGCGATGACAGCATCATATGCATTTTCGTGCCATGTAAAGCTATCAGTATCTGAAAATGAGTATTTGACTTCTACTTGATTGTCTTTAGCAAACTGCAGAGCTTTTTTTAAAGCAATATCAGATGTATCAAATCCGACCACCTGCATGCCCTGCTTGGCTAGCCAAACGCCGTTACGCCCCTCACCATCAGCGATACAAAGAACTTTGTCGTTTGGTTTTAAGTAATTTCTGGTTTGTAGGGCAAGATATTCATTTGGCTCTTTGCCAAAGATGAACTCTTCTTTATCAAAGCGTTGATTCCAGAATTGAGTGGCATCAGAAAAACCCATGGGCTTATCTTGATGCACTTGATTATCTTTTGAGTCCGCCAACAAGATCACTCTTTAAATCGTTGATATTCTCAAGGCCAACCGCAATACGCACTAAGCCATCGGTGATGCCAGCTGCTTTTCTGGCCTCAGGAGATACTCGGCAATGGGTAGTAGTCGCAGGATTGGTAATCGTTGTCCGGGTATCACCCAAGTTTGCGGTAATCGAACACAGCTTAGTCTGATTAATCAACTTAAATGCGGCCTTCTTTCCACCTTTGAGTGTGAAAGAGACAATTGCCCCGCCTGCTTTTTGCTGACGCTTTGCTAAGGCATGCTGAGGATGCGATGTGAGACCAGGATGGTAAACGCGCTCAACACCAGACTGCTTCTCTAGCCACTGAGCTAATTCGAGCGCATTCTGACTCTGTTGTTTCATACGTAACTCGAGAGTTTCTAATCCTTTTAAGAATACCCAGGCATTAAATGCAGACATGGTTGGGCCAGCTGTTCGCACATACGGGAACACTTTGCCCATCACAAAGTCTTTACTACCTACAATCGCACCGCCAACTACTCTACCTTGGCCATCTAAATATTTCGTTGCCGAATGGATCACTACATCTGCGCCCAAAGCTAATGGCTTTTGCAGAGCTGGGGTACAAAAACAGTTATCCACTGCAAACAAGGCCTTAGCCTTCTTGGCAATCTTGGAGATGGCTTTAATATCGGCAATCTCAGTCAATGGATTCGATGGGGTTTCCAAATAAAAGAGTTTGGTATTTGGCTGGACAGCGGCCTGCCATGACTTGGTATCAGCCAAATCAACATAAGTCGTTGTAATCCCAAAGCGGCCCAGGATATTAGTGAATAACTGTACCGTTGCTCCAAATACAGAGCGCGAGCATACGACGTGATCACCGGCCTGTAGATGCGCCATTGCCATTGTCAAAATGGCAGACATACCAGATGCAGTTGCAATACAAGCTTCACCACCTTCTAAAGCAGCCAAGCGATCCTGGAACATGCTAACAGTGGGATTGGTGAAACGAGAGTAAATAAATCCCTGGTCTGCATGAGCAAATCCATCGGCAGCTAATTCAGCGCTATCAAAGCAAAAGCTTGAAGTCAGAAACATCGCCTCTGAATGCTCTTGATATTCAGCAGTACGACGAGTGCCAGCACGGACCGCTAGGGTTTCAAGTGCCAGCTTAGAAAAATCTGGTTTTTTACGTGTGGTTTTGCTTTTCATACTGCTATTTTGACACCGAATTGCCCATTTGCCTTGTGTAAAGCAAATTCCTGTGGCTTTTTAGTCTTCGATAGCCAAATGCAGATGAAGCTGAGAGGTGGCAAAGTCGCTTGAATCACGCTGACGATCCGCTTTTGCTGCAGAGGTATTTCTGGCAGCTTCTAGGGCATCCAGATAAGAATCGGTGATATCCCCAGTGATGTAATTGCCATCAAAGCAGGAGGCCTCAAAGTTCTTAATATTGGGATTAATATCGCGAACCGCCTGCTTCATATCTTCAACACTTTGATAGATCAATTGATCAGCGCCAATCATCTTGTTGATTTCTTCATCCGTACGACCATAAGCAACTAACTCGCTACGAGTTGGCATATCAATCCCGTACACATTTGGGAAGCGCACAGGCGGAGCTGCTGATGCAAAGATCACTTTCTTGGCACCAGATTCACGCGCCATTTGAACAATTTCAAATGAAGTGGTACCGCGTACGATGGAGTCATCAACAATTAGCACTGTCTTATCTTTGAACTCGATACGCATTGCATTGAGCTTCTGGCGTACTGACTTCTTACGCACTGCTTGACCTGGCATGATGAAGGTGCGGCCAATATAACGATTCTTAAAGAAGCCTTCACGGTAATCCACGCCTAATTTCTTAGCTACTTGCATCGCCGCTGGACGGCTTGAATCCGGAATCGGCATAACCACATCGATCTCATCGACATTCGTCACCTTACGAATCTTCTCAGCCAGATAATCACCCATGCGCATCCGCACGTTATACACAATCACCCCATCAATAGTCGAATCTGGACGCGCCATGTAGACGTACTCAAAAATACAAGGCGTTAGAACTGCATTGGGCACACACTGACGTGAATAGAAGTTACCATCCAGGTCGATATAAATTGCCTCACCTGGGTTTACATCACGCACAAAGGTAAAACCTAAACCTTCAAGCGCCACTGATTCTGATGTCACCATCCATTCAGGGCCCTGTGGTGTATCAATTCGACCGAGGCATAAAGGACGAATTCCAAATGGATCACGAAATGCTAATAAGCCATAACCGGCAATGAGGGATACCACTGCATAAGAACCTTTTACGCGATTAGTCACTCCAGTTACCGCATTAAACATAGCAGCCTCATCTAAGGCAACGCTATTGGTTTCTTTTTGCAGTTCATCGGCTAAGACGTTTAATAGGACTTCAGTATCAGAGCTAGTATTAATATGGCGGCGATCACGGTAAGCCATCTCAACGCGCAAACTTGGTGCGTTAGTAAGATTACCGTTATGGGCCAGCACAATACCGTAGGGAGCGCTGACATAAAAAGGCTGCGCCTCTTCTTCGCTACTTGCTGAGCCGGCTGTTGGGTAACGAACTTGACCAATACCGGCATTACCAACCAAGCTACGCATATTGCGAGTTCTAAATACGTCGCGTACTAGGCCATTGGCTTTATGCATAGTGAACGAGTTACCGTTCATGGTTGCGATACCAGCCGCGTCTTGTCCGCGATGCTGCAAGAGCAACAAAGCATCGTAGAGCAGTTGATTTACTGGTGAGTGGGAAATAGTTCCGACGACGCCGCACATATCTCTAGCTTCCTATTGTTAATGTAGGAGTAATGGTAGGTATTACTTTAGGCATTGCCTCACCCAATTGTTTAGCCCAGTCGGCTGGCAGCCAACCTTTAATTAAACCGGTTGCCATATCTATAGCTGGTCTGGTAACGGCATTTTTCCAGGCCAGACTTTGCGGAATCGGTGTCAAAGCAGCCAATGTTGCCAAAATGACTACAACTAAACCGCCACGCGCCAAACCAAATCCTAATCCCAAGAATCGATCTGTCAGGCTTAAGCCCGCTGACATAATTATTTTTTGCACTAGTCCACCTAACAAGCCGCAAATAATTAATGTCAAGATGAAGAGAATGAGAAAGCTCACGCCAAGGCTGAGCAACTCATCCATATGGAAAGTAGAAAGCCATTCGGTAGATAGATAATTCGTATAGTGGTAAGCAACCCATGCAGCTGAAAACCAAGATGCTAGAGCAAGCACCTCTTTAAATAAGCCACGAGAGATGCCTACTAAGGCAGATACTAAGAGCAGCACTAGGGTGAAATAATCCACCGACGTTAACTTTAAGGTGGATAAGTATTCCATTACTGTTTACCAGCTTCGACGAGTCTTGGTGATAGACCCATCGCCTTAATTTTCTTTTCTGCTGCTTCTGCAGTATCTTTATCGGTATACGGACCCGCACGAAGAACAAAGAGCTTGGTACCGTCGCTAGAATTTTTATTTAAAACGTAGTTCGGAATCTTTTGCTCTTTGAGTTTTGCAATCCAACCCTGAGCACGCTCTTCTGAAGCAAACGCACCGATCTGAATGACATACTTTCCTGAGGCGTTAGTTACGCTATTGCTGCCACCACTATTAGGCACAGCAACAATCTCTTCTCCAGCAGCCAAACCTAATCCAGTAGTTTTACTCGGCGCAGGTGTTGGCTTAGTTTCTACTTTGGCCTCTGTCTTTGGTTCTGGTTTAGCTTCCACTTTTGATTCTGGAGCAAGCGCAAGTTTAGGAGCTTCTTTTACAGGCTCCGCAACTACTTCTGCTTTAGCTTTCTCTTCGGGTCTTGAATTAGTTCCGGGAATTGGTAAGCTGGTCACGATATTGATAGCGATATCGTTGGGCGCTAACTTAGGGTTGCTATCTAGAATGCGCGGCAGCCCAACCACAGCGATCAAAACCAATACAGCAGCGCCAATCAGACGATGGCGCGCTCTTTGTTGCTCTGGATCCTCTGTAAGGGCAAGCTCTTCTGCTTCAGCAGCACGCTGAAAACTGCGTGGAGCCGCTCTTTTAGCGGAGCGCATTCCGACTGAACCTCTATCAAGGTCATCAGCCTGTATTTTTCGCCTAAAGAAGCTCGGTAAACGAATCATGGATCAATGGGCCTGGTTGTTTCGGTAAGTCATTACGCCTGCAACGGTATAGAAGGATCCGAAGGTCACAATTCTATCACCCTCACCCGCCTTTAAGAGCGCTTTTTGATACGCTGCAGCAGGATCTGGGAAGCACTCAATACCGCCATCAGCGCCATTTTGAGCTTTTACGCCCATGGCCTCAAGCCTGTGTGATAGCCCCTTGGCGGTTGCGGCTCTCGGGGTCGGTAAATCAGTACAAAACCAGAAATCCACGATATCTAGCAAGGGCTTTATCACCCCATCGATATCCTTGTCTGCCATGGCCCCAAAAATGGCGAAGGTATAGGGGTGGTAGCCCATCTTATCTAATCCTTGTGCCAAAGTAGCGGCAGCATGGGGGTTGTGAGCGACATCCAAAACCACTGTAGGCTGACCCGGCAGAACCTGAAAGCGGCCGGGCAACTCAACCATCGCAAAGCCGTTTCGAATATCCTGGGCACTGACTGGTAAGCGCTGATGCAGAGCCATCAAGGCTGCAATCACGGCAGAGGCATTCAGAATCTGGTTAGCGCCTCGCAATGCTGGGTAGCCAAGACCACTAAAGCGCTTCTGGCGACCTGCCCAACCCCATTGCTGTTTATCACCTTGGAAGTTGTAGTCACGTCCTTGCAACCAAAGATCACAATCTAACTTTTCAGCATGATCAATTAAAGATTGCGGCGGCACTGGATCGCCACAGACTGCGATATGTCCTGGACGGAAAATACCCGCCTTCTCAAAACCAATTGCCTCTCTGGTGCCGCCCAAGAAATCTGCGTGATCAATATCAATACTCGTCACGATAGCGCAATCTGCATCCACAATATTGACTGCATCCAAGCGGCCGCCCATGCCCACCTCTAATACCACTGCATCCAAATTGGATTGAGAGAAAAGGTGCATGATGGCTAAGGTGGTGAACTCAAAATACGTTAGCGTTGGCGCATCTATCAAACTCATGCGCACATTTTCAACAACGGCAAAGTGCTCTAACAGGAGACTGTCGCTCACCTCTTGCCCATTAACCCGAGCACGCTCATTAAACTTCAGCAAGTGTGGTGAAGTATGGCAGCCCACGCGGTAGCCAGAGGCTAGCAAAATACTTTCAAGATAGGCACAAGTAGAACCTTTACCATTAGTGCCGGCAACGGTGATCACTGGACAGTCAAAATGTAGATCTAATGCTGCTTTTACACGATTGATGCGCTCCAACCCCATGTCGATGCCAACGGGATGAGCAGTTTCGAGGTGACTTAGCCAAGCCTCTAGGCTAGAAAAAAGAATTGGAGTTTGGTGTGCTGTGCTCAAGCGCTTAAACGGCTGCGCTACCCGCAATCGCAGGCTCTGGAAGTTTTTGCAAGAGCGCTAATAGGCGCGCAATCTCGCCACGCATTTGGCGGCGGTCAACAATCATGTCAATACCGCCCTTTTGCATTAAGAACTCAGAGCGCTGAAAACCTTCGGGCAATTTTTCACGAACGGTTTGCTCAATGACGCGAGGGCCAGCAAAACCAATCAAGGCTTTTGGTTCAGCCATCACCACATCACCCATAAAGGCGAAGCTTGCGGAAATACCGCCCATAGTGGGGTCAGTCAGAACGCTAATGTATGGCAAACCTTTTTTAGACAGCAAGGTCAACATCGAGTTGGTCTTAGCCATCTGAAATAATGACAACAAACTTTCCTGCATCCTTGCACCACCAGTTGCAGTGATGCAAATGAAGGCGCATTTTTTGTCAATAGCCTCTTGCACGCCGCGGGCAAATCGCTCACCTACTACAGAGCCCATCGAGCCACCCATATACTGAAATTCAAAACAGGCAGCAACAACTGGAATCGTTTCAAGCTTTCCACCCATGACGATCAAGGCCTCTGTTTCGCCAGAGGCGTCATTGGCTTCTTTAATGCGATCTGGATATTTTTTAGAATCTTTAAATTTCAGAGGATCGGTTGGATAGATATCGGCACCGATTTCATAACGGCCTTTTGGATCGAGCAAGCTATCCAAACGCTGGCGTGCACCAATGCGCATGTGATGGCTACATTTTGGACAAACAGAAAGATTGGCTTCGATATCGGTACTGTAAAGAACCGTTTCACAACTGGGGCACTTAACCCACAATCCTTCTGGTACTGATTTGCGATTTGCAGGATCAGTATGCTGAATTTGGGGTGGGAGTAATTTATCTATCCAGCTCATGGGTTTTTAACTATCCAATGCGTCACGAATTTCGCGAATGAAGGTTTCAAGTGATTGTACTGCCTGCCCAGGGGGTGCGTCCTCCAAAAGCCGAATAATACGGCTGCCAATCACCACAGCATCGGCACTCTGAGATACTGCCTTAGCGCTAGCGGCATCGCTAATTCCGAAACCCACAGCAATCGGAATATCAGTCTCTTGACGAATTTTGGGGATGATAGTAGCCACATCTTGAGTATTGAGGTTTGCACCTCCCGTGACACCACGCATGGATACATAATAGATATAACCAGAAGCAATTTTGGCTGCAGCTTTAATACGGTCATGCGATGAAGTTGGTGCTAATAAGAAAATGGGGTCAATACCTGCAACACGCATACGCGCTGCAAAATCAACACACTCTTCAGGCGGGTAATCTACTACCAACACGCCATCAACTCCAGCAGCTTTTGCCTCTGTTGCAAAACGCTCTGCGCCCATTTGCTCAACTGGATTAGCATATCCCATTAAGACCACCGGAGTGTTTGGATCTTGTTTCCGAAATTCCTTCACCATTTCCAAGCAAACGCGCAATGTAACACCTTGAGTCAATGCACGCTCAGAAGATCTTTGAATTACCGGACCGTCGGCCATTGGATCTGAAAAAGGCACGCCTAGTTCAATCACACTAGAGCCACCACGCACCAATGCATGCATCAGCTCTACCGTCATACCGGGATCAGGATCACCTGCAGTAATAAAAGGAATCAATCCTTTTTTTCCGCTTGCTTTTAACTCTTTAAAGACTGCCGTAATTTTTGACATAAGAGTTACTTAACCTTCGGAGCCGGTTGCTTGCGCAACGGTATGCATATCTTTATCGCCACGGCCAGAGAGGTTGATCAAGATAGTTTTATCTTTCGGCAAAGTCTTGGCCAGCTTACAAGCATATGCAATCGCATGAGCTGACTCTAGCGCAGGAATAATGCCTTCAATTTGGCAGCAGTCATGGAAGGCTTTGAGTGCCTCTTCATCAGTAATGGCAACATAGTCAGCGCGACCAGAATCTTTTAACCAAGCATGCTCGGGACCAACACCGGGATAGTCCATTCCAGCTGAGACAGAATGCGTTTCAGAAATCTGGCCGTTCTCATCTTGCAATAAGTAAGTGCGATTGCCATGCAATACACCGGGCTTACCAACACACAGTGCAGCCGAATGTAAACCACTACCAAGTCCATGTCCTGCAGCTTCTACGCCAACTAACTTCACTTCTGGAAAATCAATGTAAGGATAAAAAATACCCATGGCATTTGAGCCACCGCCAACACAAGCTAATACATAGTCAGGTTGACGACCAGTCATCTCTGGCATTTGTACTTTGCACTCTTCCCCAATCACACTCTGAAAGTCTCTTACCATCATAGGATAGGGATGCGGTCCAGCTACGGTACCAATGATGTAGAAAGTATTTTCTACATTGGTGACCCAATCACGCATCGCTTCATTCAGTGCATCTTTTAATGTTTTAGTTCCTGATTCCACAGGAACTACTTTGGCTCCAAGTAATTTCATGCGGTAGACGTTTTGTGCCTGACGAGCTACGTCAACGGAACCTTGATATACCGTGCAGTCCAGACCAAAGCGTGCGCAAATAGTGGCAGTAGCAACACCGTGCTGCCCTGCGCCTGTCTCGGCAATAATGCGTGGCTTACCCATGCGTTTAGCCAGCATCGCTTGGCCAATCACATTGTTGATCTTGTGTGCACCTGTATGGTTTAAGTCTTCGCGCTTCAGGTAGATTTGCGCTCCGCCCAGCATTTCACTCCAACGCTTAGCGTGATAAACCGGTGACGGCCTACCCACAAAGTGTTTAAGCTCGTAATGAAACTCTTCAATAAACTCTGGATCGTTTTGATATTTAGCGTAGGCCTCTTTGAGCTCATCTAATGCAAACATCAACGTCTCAGAAACAAACACGCCGCCGTAAGGACCAAAGTGTCCTCGTGCATCTGGCTTGTCGTACATAGCTACCTCTTTTGGTTTATCTACAGCAAATTATTGGGATGATGATTTCTCATCTGCTGCGCGCACTGCTTTTACAAATTCAGCCATGAGCGCAGGATCTTTTACACCCCTGCTGCTTTCGACGCCACTAGAGACGTCAACCGCGCAAGGATGCAGGCGCGCAATCGCCTCGCCCACGTTGTGCGTGTTCAATCCACCACTCAAAACGACCCGAGGCGCGTTTTCGCTTACCCATGTCTGTGGAATTCCTTGCCAATCAAAAGGAACGCCTCCGCCACCATAACCCTCGACTAGGGCATCCAGCAGAAAAGCGTTTGCTTGCCTATATTGTAGGGAAAATTCGCTAAATGCGAAGTCTTGTCCTATTCGGGCTGCTTTTATCCATGGCCGTCCATCTGCAAGCTGACTACAGCGCTCTGGGGACTCATCCCCATGAAACTGCCATAAAGTGATTGGGGCGATGGTCTTAATTGCGGCAAATTGCTCATCCGTAGCATTTACGACCAATCCAACCGCATCAACACCAACTGGAAGCCTGGAAATCAGTTGGGCAGCTACATTGGGGCTTACAGCGCGCACACTTGGGGGGTAAAAGACAAAGCCGACCGCATCAACCCCGGCAGCAATAGCCGCGTCAATATCGGCAGAGGTCTTCAAACCGCAGATTTTGACCCTGGTAAGACTCGGAGAGTAAGTAAGTAAGCCCATAAAGTAATGATAAGGCCTTAGGAGTTGGTTAACTGGGCAGGCAACAAGGAGTTTTTCAACCAAGGTGCCGGGATGCCAAACTCCTCCGGATATGAAACTTTGGCCAAATAGAGGCCATCAGACATAAATGTGGGGGCTGCCATCTTTCTGTCTTTGGCAGCCAAGACCTGGGTCATCCACTCTGGTTCTTGTCGTCCTTGGCCAATCTGCAGAAAACATCCCACTAAATTGCGCACCATATGATGCAAAAAAGCATTGCCGCGAATCCGAAAATACAACCATGGTTCATCAGAAACAATGTCTATGGCATAGATTGTTTTTACTGGGGTCTTACTCTGACACTCTGATGATCTAAAAGAACTGAAGTCATGTTCGCCAATCAAGCACTCTACTGAATTCTTCATTGCAGAAATATCAAGCTGCTGATGAGGCGGCAGCATTAAATAGCCCGCACGAGAATGCACCATTGGTATGCGGCATGGTCCAATATGTAAGGCATAAATATAAGTGCGCTCAAATGCGGAGAATCGAGCGCTGAAAGTATCAGGAACAAGCTTAGCCCAATTAACTACAATCGATGGCGGTAGAAATGAATTGACTCCTCTGACCCATGAAAAATCTTCACGCTCTACATGGGTATCAAAGTGAATCACCTGCCCTAATGCGTGAACACCAGCATCCGTCCTGCCCGCAGTGATAGTTTTAATCGGAAAGTCTTTACAGGACTCCCCAACAAAAGCTGTAATTGCTCTCTCCAGCTCATCTTGCACTGAATGTTGATCGACTTGTGTTTGCCAGCCAGAATATGGGCTGCCATCATACTGAAGACCAAGGGCTATTCGCATTGAAATACCCTCATGACCTCAGGCATTGCGATGCGAGAGCTCCGCGAGCAGGCTTTTAGCCTCAATCGTAATCATGGAGTCTGCTGAATTACTAACCTGCAGCACTTCTTCCAAAGACTTCTTGGCGGCAGAAAAATCTTCGATCGTAATGTAAGCACGCGCTAGATTGAGCTTGACGCGCAGGGTATCTGCTAATGAATCAGAAATGGGCGGAGATGTTGCTTGAGGCTTTTCTATTGCAGCCTTAGAAAGATCTAAATCGATCCCAGCAAAAAGCGTTTTGGCGCGCGCATGCATTTCAAGGGGAGCACTAGCGAGCTCGTCTGGTGTATTGAAACTAGTAAGTTCTGAACGGCGAGCATTACGAGCAAAGACCCATAACAGAACACCCGTTAATGCAATGAAAGTAGCCCCAAAAATGGCTGGTCCAAATCCATCTAATCCATAAATATTCTCAACGACTTTTTTCTCCTTCGGCTTATCTAGGAGACGCTGCAATTCTGCAACATTCTTTTCCATCTCAGTAACTCGAGCCTTCGCCTCCTCTAGTTGTCTTTCTTGAGCAACCAACTCTTCTGTATAGCGACGCTCTTGATCATTGCCGTCCACACTTGAGCCAATTTTTAAGCGATCTTTTGAAGCAACTTCCTCAGTCTGCGTATTAGCAGATTGAGCTTGAGCTTGCGACCCATTTCCACCCTGCTCTGAATGCCATAGTGCATTGGCCTCAGCAACAAATTGATTAGCCTCAGCTGGGCTAATTGAGCGAAGCAATGCTTGACTTGGCTTATTTAATTCAGCTCCGGCAGCTAAACGATTAATGCTGCCACTAGCAAAAGCATCTGGATTAGCTTTATATAAAGCCATCATAGTTTGATCTAAAGTAGCGCCATCTAATTGCGGCGCCATCATTACAGCAATCTCAGAAAGAGTTTGACCAGGCCTTACTAGAACCTTTTGAGCATCACCTATCAGCAAAGTATATGTTTTGGTAATGCTACCGCTAGACCAATTCAGATTTACCAATACATCTACGAAGGGATCGTCAGTCATCGGGATAGCATTGACCGTCTCCACCAAGATGACCAAGCGGTCCTGGGAATTGCGATAAATAGATAACTGTGGATTGAGATCCAAAATCATCTGAGAGATGCCAAGGCGCTCATACGAAGCTTTAGGTAAAGTACTTACTTTTATACTATCTAAAACAGCCTGCTCATCAGCCCCAACCCGAATTGGAATTTCTACTCGAAGAGGCTCACCAGACTTCGACTGCAAGACAGGAGAGCCTAAAGAGATTGCCCAAGACGAACAAGACCAACCAAGCCAAACCAAGCAAAGTGCCTTTACAAAGCGAAGTTGGTAATTTCTCAACATTATTTTTCTAGCAAGATTCTGAGCATACGGCGCAATGGTTCAGCTGCACCCCATAAGAGCTGGTCGCCGACAGTAAATGCACCAAGATACTCTGGGCCCATCGCCAATTTGTGCAGACGGCCGATTGGTACGGTCATAGTGCCACTCACTGCCGCTGGTGATAATTCACGTTCAGTGATTTCACGATCATTTGGAACTACTTTGACCCACTGGTTATCGTTCGCCAAAAGAGCTTCAATTTCCTTCAGTGGAATATCTTTCTTCAACTTCACTGTTAGGCCTTGTGAGTGGCAACGCATGGCGCCAACACGCACACAAATACCATCAATAGGAATGCTGCCTGGAGTGCGAAAGGCCGGACGACCAAGAATCTTATTGAACTCAGAGCCGCCTTTCCACTCTTCTTTTGTTTGACCATTCTCAACAGGAACATCAATCCATGGAATCACGCTACCAGCCAAGGCGGTATTACGGAAATTTTCCTTCGGAAAGCCTGGCGAACGCAGTGTCTCAGTAACCTTGCGATCGATATCCAAAATCGAAGATGAAGGATTGGCTAATTCAGTAGCAACACTGTCACGCAAAGCGCCCATTTGCAAAAGCAATTCGCGCATATTTTGTGCTCCAGCACCAGATGCTGCTTGGTAAGTCATAGCGCTAATCCACTCCACCATGTCTGCTTTCACCAAACCACCCATTGCCATCATCATCAAACTTACAGTGCAATTAGCGCCAATCCAGTTCTTGCCGCCAGCAGCTAATGCCTTATCAATCACAGGGCGGTTTACAGGATCCAAGACCAATACAGCATCATCTTTCATGCGCAGAGCGCTGGCTGCATCAATCCAATGGCCATTCCAACCTGCAGCACGCAACTTTGGGAAGACATCATTGGTATAGTCGCCACCCTGGCAAGTGAGAATGATGTCGCAGCGTGATAAGGCCTTGACGTCATTCGCATCTTGTAAAGTGCTTTCGCTTTTGGTGACTTTTTTGCCATTCATTAATGGCACTTCGCCGCGTACTTGGCTGGTGCTAAAAAAAACTGGCTCAATCAAGTCAAAATCTTTTTCGACCAACATTCTATCCATGAGAACGCTGCCGACCATGCCACGCCAGCCAACTAAACCAACCAATGGTGTTTTTGTATTTGCCATGATGAACTATTTAATCAATTTTCAATTTCGTTTTATGAAAGTGCTGCAACTACTGCATCACCCATTTGTATAGTAGAGACCTTTTTGGTGCCCTCGGTATAAATATCGGCAGTACGAAAGCCTTGCGCTAATACATTTTGTACGGCTTTTTCAATTCGATCAGCTTGTGCAGGCATTCCCAAGGAATAACGCAGCATCATTGCCGCTGACAGAATGGTCGCCAATGGATTAGCAATGCCTTTACCGGCGATATCGGGTGCAGAACCATGGCTTGGTTCATATAGCCCTTTATTGTTCTTATCCAAGGATGCAGACGGCAACATCCCAATGGAGCCAGTCAGCATTGCAGCCTCATCAGACAAAATATCACCGAACAGGTTGCCCGTTACCACTACATCAAATGCCTTAGGGGCTTTGACCAGCTGCATTGCTGCGTTATCCACATACATGTGGGATAGCTCAACGTCTGGATACTCTTTGGATATCCGAATCATCACTTCACGCCAAAGCTGTGATGTTTCTAAAACATTTGCCTTATCAACGCTGCAGACTTTTTTACCGCGCTTACGTGCTGCTTCAAAGGCAACGTGAGCAATACGCTCGACTTCAGGCTCGCTGTAGTGCATGGTGTCAAAACCTTCGCGTGCGCCTTTAAATAATGGTAACTCTGAAGTACGAATACCACGGGGCTGACCAAAATAAATATCGCCGTTCAGTTCACGGACGATCAAAATATCGAGCCCGCCAATAATTTCCGGCTTTAGACTAGATGCAGATGTCAGCTCTGGATAACAAATCGCTGGTCTGAAGTTAGCAAATAACTCTAAGTGTTTGCGTAAACCTAGGATAGCCTGCTCTGGACGCAGTTCGCGTGCAAGCGTGTCATATTTCCAATCACCCACCGCGCCAAACAAAATAGCATCTGCTTTTTTAGCCAACTCAAGAGTTGCTGGCGGCAATGGATGGCCTGCCACATCATAGGCAGCACCACCTACAGGAGCTTCTTCCAAATCAAAGTTTGGGCCGAGTGCTTTGAGCACTCGAACGGCTTGAGCAACGATTTCCGGGCCGATACCATCGCCCGGTAGAACTGCAATTTTCATGAAAGGCCTTTAAATCTAAAATTACGGCAATTGTGTCGCAAGCCACGGCATTTTGAGAATGCGCTCGGCTTCATAAGCCTTGATTTTATCTGCATGGCGCAGAGTTAAGCCAATATCGTCTAGACCATTGATAAGGCAATACTTTCTAAATGGGGCTACTTCAAAGCTATATGCGGTGCCATCAGGGGTCATGACCTGCTGAGCCTCTAGGTCAATAGTCAACTGGTAGCCACTAAATGCCAAGGTTTCGTTGAATAAGTGATCCACCTGTAATTCGGTCAAAATAATAGGTAGAAGGCCATTTTTGAAGCAGTTATTGTAAAAAATGTCGGCGAAGCTAGGCGCAATCACTGCCCTAAAGCCGAATTGATCAAGTGCCCAAGGCGCATGTTCACGTGAACTGCCACAACCAAAGTTCTTACGAGCCAGCAAAATGCCTGCGCCTTTATATCGAGCTTGGTTGAGAATGAAATCAGGATTAATAGGGCGGTTGCTGCAATCTTGCCCTGGCTCACCATGGTCTAAGTAACGCCACTCATCAAACAAATTTTGACCAAAACCAGTCTTCTTAATAGATTTCAGAAACTGTTTCGGAATGATGGCGTCGGTATCCACATTCTCACGATTGAGTGGAGCAACTAAACCTTTGTATACCGTAAATTTATCCATGATTCTAACTTTGACTCTTGATGATTACTTCACAGGAGTAACGATAACGTCTTTACCCTTAGTTTGAGACTGATTATTCTGAGTACTATTTTGCGTACCACTTGAGCCTTCCATTGATTTGCCCATAGTCTGCAAATCCTTGCCCATGCCTTCGATAGTATTACTGCAAGCAGCAATTGCTAAACCGGCAATGGCAACAATAGCCAATCTCGCGATTAAAGATACTGGGGAGAATTTCATTTCTGATTACCTTTATGAAATCTTACGAACGTCAACAAAATGCCCTTCAATCGCAGCAGCAGCAGCCATTGCAGGGCTTACCAAATGGGTTCTGCCACCATTACCCTGACGGCCTTCAAAGTTACGATTGGAGGTAGAGGCGCAGCGCTCGCCTGGCTCAAGACGATCAGCGTTCATTGCTAGGCACATTGAGCAACCAGGTTCACGCCACTCAAAACCAGCGGCCTTAAAGATGCGATCCAAACCTTCGCGCTCTGCTTGGGCTTTGACTAATCCTGAACCAGGAACAACCAGCGCTAACTTCACATTAGCAGCTACTTTCTTACCAAGGCGATCAACCACCTTAGCTGCAGCGCGCATATCTTCGATACGGCTATTAGTGCAAGAGCCAATAAACACCTTATCCACTGAGATGCTGCTCAGTGGTGTATTGGGAATCAAGTTCATATACTCTAACGCGCGCTCCATTGCGGAACGCTTATTAGGATCACGCTCTTTTTCTGGGTCAGGAACAGATTCACTGATAGCAAGCACCATTTCTGGCGAAGTTCCCCAAGTGACTTGAGGAGCAATTTCTTCAGCGCGCAGCTCGACTACTACGTCAAACTTTGCATCCGAATCAGAGTGCAAGGTTCGCCAATATTGCATAGCCTGCAATAGCGCTTGGCCTTTAGGAGCGTATGGACGACCTTGAATATATTCAATCGTGGTTTCATCTACAGCAACGAGGCCAGATCTTGCACCAGCTTCAATTGCCATATTGCAAAGGGTCATGCGACCTTCCATCGAGAGATTACGAATGGCTTCACCAGCAAACTCAATAGTAGAACCCGTGCCACCTGCCGTGCCAATCTTCCCGATGACAGCAAGCACGATGTCTTTAGCAGTAGAACCAGGCTGTAAACGGCCGTCTACTTTTACCAGCATATTCTTACTCTTTTTCATGAGCAAAGTTTGCGTTGCTAATACATGCTCGACTTCAGAGGTACCAATACCAAAGGCTAATGCACCAAATGCTCCGTGCGTACTAGTATGGGAATCGCCGCAGACCACAGTCATGCCAGGTAATGTTGCTCCCTGCTCTGGCCCAATGACATGAACAATCCCTTGGCGAGCATCATTCATTTTGTACTGAGTAA
Organism: Polynucleobacter sp. UB-Piko-W3; assembly: GCF_018881635.1. Taxonomy (GTDB): domain Bacteria; phylum Pseudomonadota; class Gammaproteobacteria; order Burkholderiales; family Burkholderiaceae; genus Polynucleobacter. The sequence goes on along the minus strand of NZ_JACVPY010000002.1, from coordinate 501,943 downwards.
TACCAAAGGCATCACAGTTTTGATCCAAGGTATCTACTTGTAACTTCGAAATGGGATCGGCGATTCCTTCAGAGCGATCTGTTGTCGGTACGTTGTGATCTGAGACCGCTAAATTGGCAGAAATGCGCCAGACTGGACGTCCAGCCAAATTCAATCCTTCAAATGCTTGAGGACTAGTTACCTCATGCAAGAGCTGACGATCAATATAGATCGTTGCAGTGCCATCTTCTTCAGAGTAAACAACGTGGTCATCCCACAATTTGTCATAAAGCGTACGAGACATGAGCGGCCTTAAATTCTTTTACTTGCGAACCGAGAGGTCCGGAACTTTACGAGTAGTTGCGCCGACATACAATTGACGTGGGCGGCCAATCTTGTACTCTGGATCAGTAATCATCTCTTCCCACTGAGCAATCCAGCCAACTGTTCTTGCTAAAGCAAAAATACAGGTAAACATATCCGTAGGGATACCAAGTGCACGCTGAACAATGCCTGAGTAGAAGTCTACGTTTGGATACAGTTTGCGACTAACAAAATATTCATCTTCCAAGGCAATTTTTTCAAGTGTCATTGCCAATTTGAATAAAGGATCATCTTGTAGGCCTAATTCATTCAATACTTCGTAGCAAGTATCACGCATCAGCTTGGCACGTGGATCAAAGTTTTTGTATACACGGTGACCAAAGCCCATTAGACGAACACTTGAATTTTTGTCCTTTACTTGAGCAATGAATTCATGAATCTTATCAACACCACCGTTTGCCTGAATGTCATTTAACATTTGCAAACAAGCTTCGTTTGCTCCGCCGTGAGCTGGACCCCAAAGGCAAGCGATACCAGCAGAGATAGCGGCGAATGGATTTGTACCCGAAGAGCCACACAAACGCACAGTTGATGTAGAGGCATTTTGCTCATGGTCTGCATGCAAAATGAAAATACGATCCAAGGCGCGTACCAATACTGGATTCACTTTGTACTCTTCGCATGGCGTTGCAAACATCATGCGCATAAAGTTAGCGGTGTAAGACAAAGAGTTATCTGGGTAGATAAATGGCTGCCCGATAGAATACTTATAAGCCATGGCTACTAAAGTTGGCATCTTCGCAACCAGACGAATTTGCGCTACTTCGCGAGCATACGGGTCGCTGTAATCAATCTTGTCATGATAGAAGGCCGCCATAGCACCAACTAAACCGGTCAAAACGGACATTGGATGCGCATCGCGACGGAATCCACGCAAGAAGAATTGCATTTGCTCATGAACCATGGTGTGGTGTATCACCATATTTTCAAAATCTTTTTTCTCTTGAGCGTTTGGTAAATCGCCATTAATTAAGAGATGGCAAACTTCTAAGAAGTCGCATTTATTTGCTAGCTCTTCAATTGGATAGCCGCGATAGAGTAATTCACCCTTATCGCCATCGATGTAAGTGATTTTGCTATTACAAGAAGCAGTGGAGAGAAAACCTGAATCGTAAGTGAACTTACCGGTCTGACCATAGAGCTTACGAATATCGATTACATCAGGGCCCACTGTCCCTTTGTAAATTGGTAGATCAATATCTGGAGTGCCATCCGAAAACGAGAGCTTTGCTTTGATGTCCGATTCAATCATTTCTAATCCTTAGTCATTCAAAATATTATTAGTGCACTATTTACTCAAATGCTGAATTATTTCTCTCTCAGCTTTTGTAAAACCATTTTGAAAGAGTCAGACTGCATCTCTTTCTCCAGTACCGCTACAGAATCTTTGCGACCAATCAACAAATCCATGAGGTCATTGTCATCTAAGGCCAGCAACTGACTCAAAACCTTTCCATCTTCTGCGCTTAAATGAGTGCCATAGCGATCAAAAAAACGTTGCAGAATTAAATCATTCTCGAGTAAGCCTCTTCGAGCATCACTCTTGAGGCGATACAACTCTGCATTACTCAGGGTCATACTGCCCTACGAACCATCAACTCCTTGATCTTGCCGATTGCCTTTGTTGGGTTGAGGTGCTTAGGACATACATCTACACAATTCATGATGGTATGGCAACGGAACAGGCGGTACGGATCTTCTAAGTTATCTAAACGCTGTGAGGTTTCTTCGTCACGGCTATCAGCGATAAAGCGATACGCCTGCAACAAACCTGCTGGACCAACAAATTTATCCGGATTCCACCAGAAGGATGGACATGCGGTTGAGCATGAGGCGCATAAGATGCACTCATACAAACCATTTAACTCTTCACGCTCTTCAGGACTCTGGAGACGCTCTTTTTCTGGAGGTGGATTGTCATTGACTAAGTAAGGCTTGATAGACAAGTATTGTTTGAAGAACAAAGTCATATCAACAATCAAGTCCCGCACGACTGGCAAGCCAGGCAATGGACGCAATGTGATGACCTTAGGCAGAGTCAACATATTAGTCAAACAAGCCAAGCCATTTTTACCGTTGATATTCATTGCGTCTGAACCACACACACCTTCGCGGCATGAACGACGATATGAAATTGTTTCGTCTTGCTTCTTTAAGGAGATCAAAGCATCTAGCAACATACGCTCGCCAGTAAGCTCTAGCTCATAGCGTTCCATGCGAGGAGCTGCATCGACATCTGGATCGTAGCGATAAATTTCAAATATACGGATATCACTCATCTTCTATCTCTTTTACTTAAAAAGTACGTTCTTTTGGAGGAACTGAATCAACGGTCAATGGCTTTAACTGGACTGGTTTGTAGTCCAAACGATTGCCCTCGCTATACCAAAGGGTATGTTTCATCCAGTGATCATCATCACGATGAGGATGATCATCATGCGAGTGTGCACCGCGACTTTCTTTGCGAGCTGCAGCAGAAAGCATGGTTGCATTAGCAGTCTCAACCAAGTTAGCGACTTCCAAAGCCTCAATCCGAGCAGTATTGAAAATTGCTGACTTATCTTTGACCCAGAGATGCTTAGCACGCTCGGTCAGCTTAGCCATTTGACGAACACCTTCATCCATTAACTCTTGATTACGGAATACACCGGCATATTTCTGCATGGTTTTGCGAATGTCGTTTGCAACGTCTTGGGCATACTCACCAGAAGTAGAGTTATCTAAGACAGCAATACGAGCCATCGTTTGCTCACCAGCATTGGCAGGTAATGATTTGAACTCACGATTCTTCAGATTTAATCCAACAATGTGATTACCAGCTGCACGACCGAATACTAAAAGATCAAGCAATGAATTTGTACCTAAGCGGTTTGCACCATGCACAGAAACACATGAGCACTCGCCAATGGCATATAGGCCATTAATGACTTCGTTATGTTTGCCATTCGCAGGCACAACGACTTGACCATGGATATTGGTTGGGATACCACCCATTTGATAGTGAATGGTTGGCACAACCGGAATAGGCTCCTTGGTCACGTCAACGTTCGCAAAGTTAATCCCGATTTCATATACAGAAGGAAGGCGCTTCATGATGGTCTCAGCACCAATGTGCGTCAAGTCAAGCACCACATAATCACCGTTAGGGCCGCATCCGCGCCCTTCTTTAATCTCTTGATCCATACAACGGGAAATGAAATCCCTTGGTGCCAGATCTTTATAGGTTGGTGCGTAACGTTCCATAAAACGCTCGCCATCTTTATTGCGCAAAATAGCGCCTTCACCGCGGCAACCCTCTGTCAACAACACGCCTGCACCTGCTACGCCAGTTGGGTGAAATTGCCAGAACTCCATGTCTTCCAACGGAATCCCTGCACGAGCTGCAAGGCCCATGCCGTCACCAGTATTAATAAATGCGTTGGTTGATGCATCCCAAATACGTCCAGCACCACCAGTTGCCATCAAGACAACCTTGGCCTCGAGGATATAAACCTGACCTGTTTCCATTTCCAGAGCAGTAACACCAACAACATCGCCCACGTCATCACGAATCAAATCAAGCGCCAGCCATTCAACAAAGAAGTTTGTTTTAGCGCGTACGTTACGTTGATACAAAGTATGAAGCATTGCATGACCAGTGCGGTCAGCAGCTGCACAAGCACGTTGCACTGGCTTCTCACCATAGTTTGCAGTATGGCCACCAAATGGGCGCTGATAAATCGTGCCGTCTGGGTTACGATCAAATGGCATACCGAAATGCTCAAGCTCATAGACTGCTTTGGGAGCTTCACGACACATGAACTCGATCACATCTTGATCACCCAACCAGTCAGAGCCTTTGATGGTGTCATAAAAATGATAGTGCCAATTATCTTCACTCATATTGCCCAGTGAGGCACCAATACCACCCTGCGCTGCAACAGTATGTGAACGCGTTGGAAATACTTTGCTTAGCACAGCAACATTGAGGCCAGCTTCTGCTAGCTGCAACGAAGCACGCATACCTGAGCCACCCGCACCAACAATAACCGCATCAAAACGGCGACGGGGCAATGATTTTTGAATCGCAGTCATCGAATTACACTTTCCACAAAATTTGTACCGCATAGGCTGCACAAGCCACTAGATAAAGTACGGTCAATACTTGCAGCGTTAAACGAATGCTGACGGGCTTGATGTAATCCATCCAGATATCACGTACACCAATCCAGGCGTGATAGAACAAGCTGAACAAGGCTAAAAGGCTTAGAAGCTTCATGAACTGATTAGCAAACAAGGCAGACCAACCTTCATAAGTTGCGCTACCAGTAATGCAATAGTCAACTAACAAAACAATCGTAAACACCACCATCACAATCGCTGTGACGCGCTGGATGATCCACTCCTTAAGACCGTAATGAGCGCCTACAACTAATCGCTTTGGTCCAATTTGATAAATGGGCATGAAATATCCTAAATATAGAAACGCTTAGTAAAAACCAAATAATTTAAGGCCGACTAACGCTGTCAAAGCCAAGCCAAGGAAAAGAACGATGATCGCTGAGCGATTAGCTTCAGACTTTTCAACACCGATCTCTAAATCAAGTAAGAGATAGCGGATTCCAGCACAGAAGTGGTGCAAGAACGCCCAGATCAAGCCAAGGCAAATGATTTTTACTAGGATGTTGCCAGTAAAGTCTTGGAATTTTTGGTAACTTAATTCAGAAGCGAGACTCTGATCGAATAAGTACAGAATAAATGGTAATAAGAGGAACAGGGCTGCCCCGCTAATACGGTGAAGGATGGAAACTTTACCCGCCCAAGGAAGACGGTATTTCACCAACTGGGCAAGACCAATGTTTCGATAAACCGGTCTCATTTTTTTTACATCTTGCTGTGCATCAACCATGGGCAATCTCTATGCTTATGTAAAGGTGTAATGTATTTTTGTTGTGTCGCAACATATTCTATTGGAAACCTTAGCGGTGGTGAGGATTTTTAGTGTTTAAAAGCGATAAATGGGGGTTTTAACGGGTCCGTTTAGTTCAATTTATTCTCATAATGCTGCTCCGAAGTGTCGTACCTGGCGTGCCGAATTTCTACTGGTTTATTCCCGTAGGTAAAGGCTACCCGCTCTATAGAAAGCAGAGGCGAACCAGCTGCCAAATGGAGATGGCTCGCTAAGGCCCCATCGGCTGATATCGCTTTAATCTTTTCCTCCGCTCGCACCATATGCGTAGCGAATTGGCTCTCGTAAAGCGCGTATACCGGACCATTCCAGGCATTGAGCGCATCCAGATCGAGACCCTTAAAGCGCGTTGCAGGAAGCCAAATCTCTTCAAAAACAACGGGTTTGCCCGCAAAGCTCTGAACCCGATCAATTTGAATCACGGTGTCACCTGCCTTTAATTTAAGCAAATTGGCAATATGAGAGTTTGCTTTAGTCTTCTGGCAGGACAAAAAATGACTAGTCAGAAGAAATTTCTCACCAGAATCTGGTGCTAAACGTAAAAAACGGTATTGCCAATCGTCCTCTTGGTGGGTGGCAACAAAGGTGCCCTTCCCTTGGCGTCTAACCAATAGATTTTGGGCTGCCAACTCATCAATGGCCTTGCGAACGGTGCCCTGGCTTACTGCATAGCGCGCAGCCAACTCCATTTCACTAGGAATCACAGCCCCTGGAAGCCATTCGGCCGCTTGCAGGCTAGCCAAAATCATCGCCTTAATCTGCTCGTAGAGCGGGCTAAATGAGGCAACAGGCAAATTTACTTCTGACAAACTGACTCCAGTTCATATCAATTGGATAAAATTTAAGGTAATTCTAGTCTTATATAAGACGTCACTGATAGTGTAAAACGAAAATCCATACACTTGAATGGATAATAGAAAAGTTTTGATTAATTAACCTTCCCCTGGAGTTCTTAGTAATGGCAAAAGCCCCAATGCGCGTCGCTATAACCGGTGCAGCCGGTCAAATCGGATATTCCCTTTTATTTCGCATCGCCAATGGCGACCTTTTAGGCAAAGATCAGCCTGTAATCCTTCAATTACTGGAAATCCCTGACGAAAAAGCTCAAAAAGCCCTCGCCGGCGTCATGATGGAATTGGAAGACTGTGCATTCCCGCTATTGGCAGGCATGTCTGCTCATTCCGACCCAATGACTGCATTTAAAGATATTGATATCGCCCTTTTAGTCGGCGCACGCCCACGCGGCCCTGGTATGGAGCGCAAAGATTTGCTCTCCGCTAATGCGCAAATATTTACAGCTCAAGGCAAAGCCTTGAACGCAGTGGCTAAGAAAACGGTCAAGGTTTTGGTTGTTGGCAACCCAGCAAACACCAATGCCTACATTGCCATGAAATCTGCCCCTGATATTCCTGCGAAAAACTTCACAGCGATGTTGCGCCTTGATCACAATCGCGCGCTCTCACAGTTGGCTAATAAGTTAGCGAAGCCTGTTGCGAATATTGAGAAACTGGTAGTTTGGGGCAACCATAGTCCAACGATGTATCCAGACTATCGCTTTGCAACCATCGATGGCAAGTCTGTAAAAGACTCCATCAATGATCCTGTATGGAACAAAGACACCTTCATTCCAACTGTTGGTAAGCGTGGCGCAGCCATCATTGACGCGCGCGGGCTCTCATCTGCAGCCTCTGCAGCAAATGCCGCTATCGATCACATGCATGATTGGGTGCTTGGCACCAATGGCAAATGGGTTACCATGGGAATTCCTTCTAAGGGCGAATACGGTATACCAGCTGAAGTGATTTATGGTTTCCCGGTAGTTTGCGAAAACGGTGAATACAAAATGATCGAAGGTTTAGAGATTGATGAATTCTCCCGCGAGCGTATGACTCATACCCTCAATGAATTGCTTGAAGAACAGGCCGGTGTGAAGCATTTACTTTCCTAAGGAAAATTAACACATGAAAAAGAATCTTCTCACCATCAGCGTTGTACTTGCCGGAATTTTTTCCGCTGCGAATGTTAGCGCTAGTGAAGAAGTATTCACATGGTCCTGCAGCGAAAGTAAACAGTTCAAAACTTCTGGCACGATTGAGAAGATTCGCTTAACTTGGGATTCCAAGACATATGAATTAGAGCGTCAAACTTCATTGCCAGGCAGCTTGCGTTATAAAAACACGAACAGTGGGCATGACCTTGTAGTGTTGGGCAACAAAGCAATGCTGTTTAATATTAGAGCTGGCGTAAGACTAGCTGATTTCTGCCAAACCGCAGAAATGAAGGCAGGCAAGTTACCTCACTTGTTTGCTGGTGCAGAGCCCTTTGTGCAAAATTAATTTCTCACATTGCATCAAATAAAAAAGCCGAGAGATCCTCGGCTTTTTTATTGCTTGTTGTTTCTAATGAAATAAAGGTTGCTGTGATGGTGCATCGTCAGGCATCTCAGCATGCACAGCTTCACCTGAGCGATCCGGAAACAGAGGTGCTCCACAATCATCACAGAGCTCTGGATCAAAGAGCATTGCATGGCGAAAGACATCTTCAACGCCAGCATCATGCAATGCATCGCATATTTTCTTAATCGGGCTTTCGTCATCTGACAAATCATTTAAAGCATCGCTTGCAACACTCTCGCGATCATATAAAGGCCAGATCACGCCATACATGATCTCTGAAGAGCCTTTTGCGCTAAAGGAAATACGGTACTCATCGGCCTGTTCTTCACCAAATGCACCGACTACACAGGATAAGCCAGCAGGCAAAATACCTAGACTGCTCTCAAGGTAGTTGACTGCTGCCCGAATACTTAAGGGGCGCACATGCTTATCAGCCAAACGGCAATTTGTGAAATAAGACTCTGGCAATAGAAGCTCGAACTCGCAGCCTGGCAACAAGGAGGCCATCGGCTCATGCATCGCGTTTTGCCAGCCAATCAAGCTCACTCCTCGCTCTTGACGCGCCGGAGGTTCGGCTTGCCAACGGAAAATGGGTGTACCAGTTGGGGCGCTAATGGCGGCAATGATAAAACGTGGATCCGCCAAAACGGCAATCGTCTCAGACATATCGCGCAACTCTAACTTCACATCCTGATTGCAGATCGCCGCATTCGCCAAAGATTCAGTCAAGATGCGCGTTTGGCAGTGCGAATGCGGCATCTGATCAATGCTATAGAGCCAAGGAACAATGGCAAGACGGGTATCGGGCGCCGCGATAGCGGAATGCAAAGCTTGCGCGGTAGCCTCCACCATACTTACTTGCAATGGCCCAGACGGAATTTGATAACGGGTATGCGCAACGATGGGCATTGCTAACAAGAGAACGTCCCACTCTTGTCCTTCGTGCTCCATCTTAAGAGATTCTGCCAAGGTTTCAGCAGAATCTGCGAGCACTTCAAAGGCTACCGTGTTAATACGAAAGGTTTGATCCAAGGCCGCATCAATCACATTTTGATTTTGACTTTTCAGTAAACGCATTAAACGAACATTCAGGCGCTCTTCCCAAAAGCGATCCTCTATTTGGCTGCCAGAGGCGGCCAAAGAAATGGCATCAGCTACAAGCTTCTCAACCTCAGGAGAGCTACGTTGCGAGGACTTGGTACGATGTACGGCCATTATTTTTTCTCTGCCCTTCTAAACACTGGCTTATCAGGCTTAGATTCTGCCGCAAAATACTTGTAACCATCCAAATTGAAACCTTTTAAGTCTGCGGGATCAGTAATGCGATTCTCAACTACATAACGCGCCATTAAACCGCGTGCCCGTTTGGCATAAAACGAAATGATTTTGTATTTTCCGTCTTTGCCATCCTGAAATACCGGAGAAATAATGGGACAACCCAAGTCTTTAGGCTGCAAGACCTTGAAATACTCTTCAGAGGCTAAGTTGAGCAGCACAGGCTTTTTTTGCTTTTCTAATATCTGCTTAAGCGAATCGCTAACCCGACTACCCCAAAAAGAATAGAGGTCTTTGCCTCTCGCATTCTGCAATGCGGTACCCATTTCTAGGCGATAGGCTTGCATCAAATCTAAGGGCCTCAAGGCACCATAAAGACCAGACAAAATCCGGATATGGTCCTGGGCAAAGTCGACAGCCTTGGCATTCAGGGTTTTGACGTCAAAGCCATCATAGACATCTCCATCAAAAGCATAGATGGCTGGCTTGCTGTTCTCTGCGGTAAATTTCTTGGTCCAATCGCGGTAGCGACCCACATTCAAAGCGGCCAATTGATCAGATAAACCCATCAACTGAGCTACATCCTGAGGGGATAGCTTTTTCAGATCAGCAATCAATTTGGCTGATTCCGAGACAAATTCAGGCAAGGTCGAGGTTTTGACCTTGACTGGGGTCTTGTAATCCAAGGATTTAGCGGGAGAAAGTACGATCAGCATGGCACAATTTGTATATGAATTTTTACCATTCTAGCGACTACTAGATTTCTCTGCCTTAAATGACCACGCCAGACATCAGCCCCTCCTTTCCGAGTCGCCTTCCCAATGTGGGAACAACGGTATTTACCGTCATGTCAGCACTCGCAGCAGAACATCAGGCGATCAATCTAGGCCAGGGCTTTCCAGATTTTCCCTGCGATCGTAAATTAATCACCAGCGTGAACAACGCCATGCTCACAGATCGCAATCAATACCCTCCCATGATTGGAATTGCAGAGCTACGTAATGGTATTAGTCAGAAGATTAAAAATCTATATGGTCACCACTATGACTTTGAATCAGAAATCACGATCACCGCAGGCGGCACCCAAGGAATTTTGACGACCATTCTGGCCTGCGTTAGTCCTGGCGATGAAGTGGTCATTATTGAACCTGCTTACGATAGCTATCGACCTTCCATCGAATTAGCCGGCGGCAAAACCATTGCCGTCTCGTTAGAGGTAAGGCGTGATGAACATGGTCAAGTCGCTTCCTATGAAATTCCTTGGGACGCTTTAGCCAATGCTATCAATTCCAAAACACGTCTACTTATGATTAACTCTCCACACAATCCTACTGGAATGGTGTGGCAGAAAGCAGACTTAGATCGATTAGCTCAATTAGTGAAAAATACCTCCACACTGATTTTGAGTGATGAGGTATATGAACATATGGTCTATGAGGGCGCAGCGCATCATAGCGTGGCTTCGCACCCAGAACTCGCTGCAAGAAGTTTTCTCATCTCTAGCTTTGGTAAAACTTATCACGTCACTGGCTGGAAGGTTGGCTACGTAGCCGCGCCACCAACTTTGACAAAAGAGTTTCGTAAAGTTCACCAATTTAATGTCTTTACTGTCAATACACCAATGCAGTATGGGCTTGCCTCTTACTTAGCAGATGCATCGCATTACCTAAACTTGCCTGCCTTTTATCAAGCTAAGCGTGATTTTTTCCGAGCTGGTCTGTTGAAGACTTCTTTTAAATTACTACCAACACCAGGCACTTACTTTCAGTGCGCTGATTACTCTGCGCTCAATATTCCGCAAGCTAAATTAAATGAAGCTGATTTTTGTAAGTGGCTCACAACTGAGGTGGGTGTAGCAGCTATTCCCGTTTCTGCTTTTTATGATCGCCCTACCGAATCTGGCGTGATCCGCTTCTGTTTTGCCAAGCAAGAGCAAACTCTAGCGACAGCCCTGCAACGCCTACTATCTTTATAGAGAGAGAACCATAGCAATGAAGAAATCAAACAATATGATCGATGTCTACAGTTGGCCAACGCCAAATGGCCACAAAGTGCACATCATGCTCGAGGAATGTGGCTATCGCTTGGGTAAAGATTGGACTGCTATTCCAATTAACATTGGTACTGGTGATCAATTTGCCAAAGACTTCTTAAAGATTAGCCCGAACAATAAAATCCCTGCTTTAGTAGACCCAAATGGGCCAGATGGAAAACCTATCAGTATTTTTGAGTCCGGCGCTATCTTGCTGTATCTCGCAAGTAAGACTGGCAAATTTCTTCCTAAGACGACTCGTGCCAAGTATGAGGTTTTGCAATGGCTAATGTTCCAAATGGGTGGCTTAGGACCGATGCTTGGGCAAAACCATCATTTCCGGCTCTATGCGCCGGAGATTATTGACTATGCAATTAATCGCTATACCAATGAAGCCAAACGTTTATATGGTGTTCTCGATCAGCAACTCAAAGATAATCCCTATATTGCCGGTAAAAGCTACTCCATAGCAGATATCGCCATTTTCCCTTGGACCCGCAATTGGAAGAATCAAGGTATGGAGATTAATGACTACCCCCATTTCAAGGCTTGGTTCGAAATGATCGGTGAGCGCCCAGCCGTCAAACGGGGTTGTGAAGTGCTAACCGCATTACGCAAGCCTTTGACTGACAACAAGGCTCGAGAGCAATTATTTGGCTCAACACAGTATCAAAAGAGGAAATGAAATGAAGATTGAATCAGTCGGTGTGATCGGTGCAGGTACGATGGGTAATGGTATTGCGCAGGTTTGCGCGGTTGCCGGTCTAGATGTCGTCATGGTGGATATCAATGAAGCAGCTGTACAGCGCGGCTTAGATCAAATTAGCAAAAGCTTAGATCGCCTCATTAAAAAAGAGACACTGACTGCCGACGGAAAAGCAGCAGCGCTAAGGCGCATTAAAGGCAGCACCTCTTATGCTGATTTAAAAGGCTTGGGTTTTGTGATTGAAGCTGCTACCGAAAACCAGGCTGTCAAAGAAAAAATTCTGAAGCAAGTCGATGAGATCGTGAGCAAAGACACCATCATTGCGACCAATACTTCCTCCCTATCTATCACTAAGTTAGCTGCTCTAGACTCAAACCCAGCTCGGTTTATTGGAATGCACTTCTTTAATCCACCGCCCCTCATGGCTTTGGTTGAAGTCATTCGTGGTCTACAAACCAGTGATGTAACCCATGCTGCAATTATTGATATGGCCAAACGCGTTGGCAAAGAGCCTATCACTGTTAAAAATTCACCAGGGTTTGTGGTGAACCGCATTTTGTTGCCAATGATTAATGAGGCATTTTTTGTATTATCAGAAGGGCTTGCTAGCCCCGAAGATATCGATGCCGGAATGAAGTTGGGCTGCAATCAACCGATTGGTCCTTTAGCTTTAGCTGACCTGATCGGTCTAGATACTTGCTTAGCAGTCATGGAAGTGTATTTTGAGAACTTTAGCGACTCCAAATACCGCCCTTGCCCACTCCTTCGTGAAATGGTAGCGGCTGGTTACCTTGGTCGTAAAACAGGTCGCGGTGTATATACCTACCATAAATCATGACCCATCGATTAACCCTCTAATACTGAAGCACTCGTGAACCCAATTCCACCTCTCATACAAAAACTAGCCTACGCTGGTCTGATTCCTTTTATTGGGCTTGCATTGATGGTGCAATTAGCACCAACCCCATTAAATTATTTAAGCGCAGAATCTCTGGCCGGCTATGGCGCAGTCATTACTGCATTTATGGGAGCCTTACATTGGGGCGCTAATTTACATACTTTGGGTAAAGCACCTAGCGGTGATCGCTGGATTGATCGTAATGCTTGGATCTGGGGTGTTATTCCCGCCCTAGTTGCTTGGCTTGCGCTGCATATCTATATTCCAGTGGGCTTGTTAATCATGGCATCTACCTTAATCATTCAGCGCAATATTGATCAAAGTACTTATCAATATTATTTTTCTGATGAAGTCGCACGTAGCGCTTTCATGACGATTCGTAATCGCTTAACTTATATCGCTGCCGCTTGCTTGGTATGGGCGGCCATTGTCATTCTCTTTATCCAAGCATGATTTAATGAGCGGTCTTTTCGATAGCACTCCACCGCCACCCTTAGCAGAAGCATTGCGCCCGAAAACAATTGAAGAGGTTATTGGACAAACCCATTTATTAGCGCTAGGTAAGTCACTCAATCTGGCATTTGCCTCAGGCAAACCACACTCCATGATTTTGTGGGGGCCTCCCGGTGTTGGCAAAACGACTTTAGCCCGACTCTCAGCAAAAGCATTTGATCGAGAATTCATTGCCATCTCTGCAGTATTGGCTGGAGTTAAAGAAATACGCGAAGCCATTGAACAAGCTGAGCAAAACATGGCTCAGTATGGCAAGCAAACGATTTTATTTGTCGATGAGATCCATCGTTTTAATAAGAGCCAGCAAGATGCTCTGCTACCGCATGTGGAATCGGGCTTATTTACTTTTATTGGCGCCACCACTGAGAATCCCTCATTTGAGGTGAACTCAGCACTGCTATCTCGTGCCCAGGTCTACGTTCTAAAGTCCTTAACTGCAGATGAGCTCAAGCAGCTATTTATTCGCGGGCATCAACATGCAATGCCGGATGTGAAATTTGACGATAGCGCAATCGATGCTTTGATCTCGAATGCCGATGGCGATGCTCGTCGTCTATTAAATCTGCTTGAGCAAATCCGCAATGCCGTTCTAACACCCGACTCTCCTATTAAGGTCATTAACCAAGCTTTTATTGAAAATGCTCTCACTACTCAAGCACGTCGTTTTGATAAGGGTGGTGATCAGTTTTATGACCAGATTTCTGCGCTACATAAATCAGTTCGAGGCTCTAACCCTGATGCAGCGCTGTATTGGTTTTGTCGCATGCTCGATGGCGGCGCAGATCCTCGTTACCTAGCGCGCCGCATTATTCGCATGGCTTGGGAAGATATTGGCTTGGCAGACCCTAGAGCCATGCAATTGGCAAATGATGCTGCCCAAACATTTGAAAGATTGGGCTCGCCTGAGGGTGAACTTGCTCTGGGTCAAGCAGTGGTGTATCTCGCGGTGGCTTCAAAAAGTAATGCTAGCTACAACGCGTTTAATGCTGCGCGCGCTTATGTTGCAGAGGACCAATCTCAATCCGTACCAAACCATCTCCGTAATGCGCCCACCAAGCTCATGAAAGAGCTTGGACATGGCAAAGAGTATCGCTACGCCCATGATGAGCCACACGGCTATGCTGCTGGTGAGTCTTATTTGCCCGAAGGCATGTCAGAGCCCCACTGGTACGAACCTGTTGAGCGCGGCCTGGAGAGTCAAATTAAGGAAAAGATGGCTTTCTTACGCAAACTTGATGCTGAGTACAAACAGAAATAGGAATAAGCAGATGAGTGAAAAAACTTCAGCCACTTTGTATTACGACATTATTTCGCCCTTCGCCTATCTGTATGTAAAACAAAGGCAGCGTCTGAAACAGCTTGATATCAAGCCGGTGCCTGTGCTTCTGGGTGGCCTTTTAAGGGCTACTGATAATGTAGGTCCGGGAGAAGTGGCTGCTAAGAGACCACATACCTATCAATTTTGCGTATGGCAAGCAGAAAAATTAGGTGTCCCCTTTCGTTTTCCTGAGCACCATCCATTTCTCACAGTAGCAGCACAGCGTCTGCTCCTGGAAAAGAATGCCGGATGGGAAATGGTAGAACGTGCCTTTGATTATGTTTGGATTGAAGGCAAAGATCCCAATCTTTCTTGGTCAGAGTTTTGCATTTATTTAGGATTGCCTAGCGAAACGCCAAGACCTGAAAGCCCAGAGATTAAAGCTGCCTTAGTTGCGAACACCAATCAGGCTAAAGCGGATGGTGCCTTTGGGGTGCCTAGCCTAATCCTCAATCAGCATTGCTTTTGGGGTCTTGATACCATTGATTGGGCGCTCGATTATCTTACCCGGCCAGGGATGTTTGAAGAAGCCCCCTATGCCTACGCTGGGAATGTTCCCAACGGTCTTACGTAACACTTTGCACAATACAATTGTTCTATTCATTTCATTCAAGGAGTCTTTATGCGTAAGCTTTTCACCAGCCTAATCCTCGTTACTGCTTGCATTACTAGCCAAGCAGTGATTGCAGGCCCCCAGGTTGAATTCAAAACTACTCTGGGTAACTTTGTTGTCGAGTTAGATGATGTGAAGGCCCCAAAGACTACTGCCAACTTTTTGAACTATGTGAAGAGTGGTTTTTACAACGGTACTATCTTTCATCGTGTGATTGATGGCTTCATGATTCAAGGTGGTGGCTTCACTTCCGACCTGAATCAAAAATCGACTAATGCCCCAGTTGTGTCAGAAGCACAAAATGGCTTAAGGAACAATCGTTACACCATTGCGATGGCACGCACATCTGATCCAGATTCTGCCACTTCCCAATTCTTCATTAACGTTAATGATAATGCCGCACTAGACTTCCCCAATGCTATGGGTAATGGCTATACCGTATTTGGCAAAGTGATTTCTGGTACACAAACTATTGATGCCATCCGCAAGATACCAACCATAGTTGCTCCAGCACCGCGCATGGGTAGAATGGCCGACGTTCCCTCTAAGACAGTGACGATTGAATCAGCTACTCTGCTGAAATAAATAGAAGAAATAAGGTAGCCGCAATGATTTTGCTCGATGATGCGCAAAGTACAGCGGCCAAACCATCTAGTCGCCATTATGAAAGACCGCTCCATTATTGGCGGATTCTTTCTAGTGGCGATAACGCACTGGATTTATCGAACACTCAGACTTGTTTAGCCCAAATTGAGGCATCTCTTGCTAGAGGGGAGTTTGTAGTTGCTGCATTTGCTTATGAGCTGGGTAGACAAATTCATCGTCTCCCACAAAGAGTGGGAAGCACTTTAAGCTCCCATCCACTGATTGAAGCTTGGTCATTCAAAGCTTTTGACAAACTGTCTAAGGAGCAAGTTGATGGCTTGATTGCTGATCAGCTAGCCCTACTCGAGACTGAGCAGAGGTCTGCTGGTGTTCTCGATGTGCATGAGTCATTAAATGAGAAGCAGTTTGCTTCTGATATCGCTAGTATTTTGGAATACATTCGTAGTGGTGATACCTATCAAATCAATCATACCTATCGCATTACTGGCAAAACTTACGGCTCTCCTCTCGCTTTGTATAGTCGTCTGCGTGATCGTCAACCGGGTAGATTTGGGGCTTACATCTCACACGATGGCAATTACCTGCTATCCCAATCTCCCGAGCTCTTTATATCTCGTGAAGGCGATACCCTCAAAGCCATGCCCATGAAAGGCACTGCAAGTGCTTTATCTGAAGTAGCCAGTGCTCTATCTGATGATCCTAAGAACCAAGCTGAAAATGTGATGATTGTGGATCTATTACGCAATGATCTTAGCCGCATCTCTTTACCAGGCACGGTCACTGTGCCCAATTTATTTGACGTGGCTAGGCATGGTGATGTGTTGCAGATGACTTCAACTGTGCAAGGTCAAGCTAAGCCCGATACTTCTCTCTTGGATATTTTGAATGCCGTCTTCCCCTGTGGATCTGTCACAGGCGCCCCCAAAAAACGTAGCATGCAAATTATTCAGGAGCTAGAGCCTGAAGATCGTGGCTATTACTGCGGCGCCTTAGGCTGGATTGATCCTGGCGGTGACTTTGCCTTTAGTGTTCCCATTCGGACCGTTGAGATTGCAGAAGAAATTTCATCGCACGCCTCCACCTTTACCTTAGGTATTGGGGCTGGCATCACCAATGATTCTGATCCAAAACAAGAATGGGAAGAATGTCGTATTAAGTCGAACTTCCTGATCAATCTATCCTCCTCGACTGGACTGTTTGAAACGATTTCTGTAGTTGACAAGCTTCCTCAGAAATTAGAAATGCATCTAGATCGTATGCAATCCTCCGCTTTAGCATTAGGAATTGCCTTTAATCGACCTACTGCAAAAGCAGTAGTTGAAAACAGTTGCTCATCACTAGATACTGGAATTACTTTCAGGCTGAGGCTTGATCTTGCAACAAACGGTGATCTTTCGGTTTCCACAGGAGTGCTCGACTCTCTCAATGAGCCAGTCAAAATTTTCTGGGCTAAGGATATTCTGTCCTGCAATACAGAAATGTTTTCTGGCGACGCTTTATTGCGCCATAAGGTAAGCAATCGCAGTCTTTACGATCTGGCTTGGCAAACAGCTGTTCGATTAGGCGGCTTTGATGCTCTGTTCGCCAATGAACAAGGCTTTGTTACTGAAGGCGGGAGAACTAGCATTTTTGTTAAACCTCAAGGTCGCTCGGAATGGTTAACTCCGCCGGTTTTTGCAGGCCTACTGCCTGGGGTAATGCGTGCAACCCTGCTTGCTGACCCAAAACTGAATGCCCGTGAAGCTAACCTGACTATTAATGATGTTTCAATGGCAGATGAGATTATTCTTACGAATGCCCTACGCGGTCTTATCAAAGCCCAATTCTAGAAAGTTGTCATGAAGTATTGCTCTTACTGTGCCTCCAAGCTGACAATTAAGATTCCGGCTGATGATTCTCGTGAACGTCATGTTTGCGAAGCATGCGGGAGCATTCATTATCAAAATCCTCGTAATGTTGTGGGTAGCATTCCTGTTTATGAAAAACAAGTTTTACTTTGCCGTCGCGCTATTGAGCCACGTCATGGCTACTGGACGCTACCTGCAGGCTTTATGGAGCTTGGTGAAAGCACTAGTCACGGCGCCGCTAGAGAAACTCTTGAAGAGGCTGGTGCTCAGGTTGAAATGGGTCCACTCTACTCCTTGTTAAATGTTCCTCATGCAGAACAGGTGCATCTGTTCTACCTAGCGAAAATGAACTCTCCACAATTTTGCGCTGGCGAAGAAAGTCTTGAGGTTGCTCTCTTTCATGAGCATGAAATTCCTTGGACAGAGTTGGCTTTCCCAACGGTCAAGCAAACACTGGAATGGTTCTTTGCTGACCGCGCTGCAGGCCTTTTAGAAACAGGCAAAGAATTTCAGGTGCGCAGTCGTGATGTGCTGCCATCCGAGAGAATTTAGTGCTTGAAGTGGATTAAGTGATGAGTCAGATTGCTTGGCTAGGTCCACAGGACTCCTTTCCAAACCCACTGCTTGAATCTGATCCCGATCCTAGCGTTCCAGGGCTGATTGCAGTGAGCGAACGCATTTATCCTGGGCAGTTATCTCAAGCTTATCAACTCGGGATCTTTCCTTGGTACTCCGATAATCAACCCGTCTTATGGTGGTCGCCAGATCCCCGCATGGTGCTCAAGCCTACAGAATTTAAATGCAGCGACTCTCTGAAAAAAAACATTCGCCTTTTCTGCCAAGACCTTCATTCACAAATCGTAGTAGATGAAGATTTTGGAGCAGTGATTCGTGCTTGCGCCACTAGCGCCCGTAAGGATCAAGATGGCACTTGGATCACCCATGAAATCATGGAGGCCTACACTGCACTTCATGATGCAGGTCATGCCCATAGCATCGCAGTGACTGAAGGTGGTCAGATCATTGGCGGTCTATATTGCGTATCGTTTGGTTCTATGGTTTTTGGGGAATCCATGTTTAGCCGCAAACCTGGCTCTTCCAAGATTGCCTTAGCCGCCTTAAGCGCTTGGTGTCTTCAAAATGGAATTTGCATGATTGATTGTCAACAAGAGACCTCACACCTTCATTCCCTGGGTGCAGCCCCCATCTCCCGACGTGAATTTCTGGAACAACTGCAAATATCTTTGAATCAAACTAAGATTGAACTATCTTGGACTTTTGACAAAACAATGTTGACCCACTGGCTATGACTAGGCTCAAAGAACTTCCGCTCACCGCATTACAGTTTTATGCAACGGCACCCTACCCTTGCTCTTATTTGCCTAATCGCACAGCCCGCTCACAAGTAGCAACACCATCTCATTTAATTCATGCGGATACTTATAGTGAGCTGTTAAATGCCGGCTTTCGTCGCAGTGGCCTGTATACCTATCGCCCTTATTGCGATGAATGCAGAGCCTGCATTGCCACTCGCATTCTAGTGAATGAATTTATATCCTCTCGCAGTCAACGTCGTGCCTGGAAAAAACATATTGGCTTAGAAGTATCTGTTCTGAACTTAGGCTATCAAGAGGAGCACTATCAGCTATACCAGCGCTATCAAAATGAGAGGCATGCTGGCGGAGAAATGGATAGCGATGATCAAGAGCAATACATGCAGTTCCTATTGCAGAGCCGCGTCAACTCGCGCATTGTGGAGTTTAGGGATGGCCCACATGATACGCATCCAGGACGCCTGCGCATGGTCAGCATGATTGATATCTTAGATCAGGGGATTTCTTCGGTATATACCTTCTTCGATACCTCGGTGCATGGATCTAGCTTTGGTAGTTACAGCATCTTATGGCAAATCGAGCAGGCCAAAATACTCGGGCTTCCTTACCTCTACCTCGGCTACTACATTCAAGAGAGTGAAAAAATGTCTTATAAGGCCAACTATCAGCCGATGGAAGGTTTAATTGATGATCATTGGCAGGCGCTGCCTGGGTTAGCTGAGCCATAATATCTACCCATGATCGACCGTTATTCTCTTTTACGTCCCTGGCTCTTTTGTTTAGATCCCGAACAAGCCCATAATCTCACTCTCAGCAATTTAGATCGTGCACAGCGCTGGGGCTTGCTTGAACACCTCATTGGCAAACCTGTGGCTGACCCTCGAACGCTTTGTGGCATCACCTTTGCAAACCCAGTGGGCTTAGCTGCTGGCTTAGACAAAGACGGCAAACATATTGATGCGTTGGCCGCTCTCGGATTTGGTTTTTTAGAAATCGGCACAGTCACACCCCGTCCACAACCGGGAAATCCAAAGCCACGCATGTTTAGACTTGCAGAAGCGCAGGCCATCATCAATCGTATGGGATTTAATAATGACGGTGTTGATGCTTGCGTGTATAGAGTGCGCCGCTCACGTTTTTGGCAAGAAGGTGGCATCTTAGGAATGAATATTGGCAAGAATGCCAGTACACCAATTGGAGATGCCGCTAGTGATTACATTCTGGCAATGGAGGCTGTTTATGAAATTGCCTCCTACATTACTGTGAACATCTCTTCCCCCAATACTCAGAACCTACGGGCTCTCCAGGGCGAAGCAATGTTGCGCTCATTATTGAGCCGTTTAGATGAAGCCAGGAAACGTTTGAGTGATCGCTATAGTGTGCGTAAACCACTCTTCTTAAAAATTGCACCTGACTTAGAGTCTGGCGATATTAATTTGATTGCCGATCTATCCATGGAGTTTGGTATCGATGCCATCATTGCTACCAATACAACGATTGCACGAGATGCCGTACAAGGTATGCAGCATTGTGAAGAAGCAGGTGGATTGTCGGGTGCCCCAGTGCGCGCGGCTTCTACTGAGGTGATCAAAACACTCAAGGTAAGATTAGGAAATACGCTACCCATCATCGGTGTTGGCGGTATTTTGTCCGGGGCTGATGCAAAAGAAAAAATCATGGCCGGCGCCAGCCTGGTACAGATTTATAGCGGCCTCATCTACAGGGGCCCTGATCTCGTCAGCGAGTGCGCGAAAGCCCTCAGAGATTCTTAGAGCTAGCGCTAAAACAGGGCTTTGTAGCCCAGATATCTTTAAAATAGCGTTTCACAATATGCAATTTCAGCTGAAATCGCTACAATAGAGCCCATGAGCACGACTAAAGCTGTCAAAAATGCCAGAGGCACTGGGGAAGTTGCTAAAACAGCCATCCAGGTAGTCGAGCGGATGATGAATCTGCTCGATGCCTTAGCTGAGCAAGAAGAATCGAGCAGCCTCAAAAATTTGGCCGAGCAAACTGGTCTTCACCCCTCTACTGCCCACCGCATTCTGAATGATATGGTTGCCTGCCGTTTAGTTGAACGGGGCGATGGCGGCACTTATCGACTTGGCCTAAAACTCTTAGAGCTTGGTAACTTAGTGAAGGCAAGACTCTCGGTTCGCGAGGCAGCTCAAGCTCCCATGCGCACTTTACATAAACTCACTGGCGAGACCATCAATCTATCGGTACGCCAAGGTGATGAAATCGTTTATATCGATCGCGCTTATAGCGAACGCTCTGGCATGCAAGTGGTTCGTGCTATCGGTGGCAGGGCTCCACTACACCTCACCTCCGTTGGTAAATTATTTTTATCAAGCGATGATGCCAATCAAGTTCGCGCCTATGTCACTCGTACTGGCTTATCAGGACACACTCGCAATAGCATTACTGATGCAACAAAATTAGAGGCCGCCCTCAATCAAGTCCGAAAAGAAGGCAATGCCCGCGATGATGAAGAGTTAGAACTCGGCGTAAGCTGTTTCGCTGCTGCTATTTTGGATGACACTGGAAAATTGGTTGCAGGTCTATCACTCAGCTCACCTACAGATCGCATGCAAGCAGACTGGCTCAAAGCCTTGCAGGATACTGCCCTACAAATTTCTAAAGGGCTGGGTTACAAACCTAAAACGACCGAGCCAGGCTCACTAGCCTAGCCAAAACCCATTACATCAAGCGACGAACTGGTTGCGTGCCTAAGGGCATACGCTCATACCAGTCACGCACGCGTACCGCATCAGCAAAACGAGATTGGGTACCAACAGAATCTAAAAATACTAATAGCAATGGTGTGTTGTTCACCCTGGCCTGCATCACTAAGCACTTCCCTGCTGCGTTAATGAAACCCGTTTTTTGTAAGCCGATATTCATATCACCAGAGCGTACTAAACGATTGGTATTTAAAAACTTCTGTGGCCGATTTCCGATCACCATCGTTAAATCTGGCCAAATTGAAAAATCACGAATCATTTTGTACTGGTAGGCAGCGCTTAGCATACGGGCTAGATCTTCGGCAGAGGCTACGTTCTCACTCATTAGGCCCGTAGGATCAGCAAAACGAGAATGCTCCATTCCTAATTCTCTGGCCTTACGGTTCATAGCATCTACAAAACCTGAAACACCCCCAGGATAGTTTCTGGCCAAGGTATATGCTGCACGGTTCTCAGAGGACATCAAAGCAAGCAATAAAGCCTCTTCACGCGTCATGACTGTGCCGCCCGCGAGACGAGATTTAGCATAGCTACGAACATCATCCGCATTAATCACAATGGTCTCATCCAAAGGTAGCTTGGAATCTAAAACAACCATGGCAGTCATTAACTTAGTAATAGAGGCGATTGGTAGGCTGACAGAAGAATTTTTTTCAAAATACACTTCTTGAGTATCTTGATTAACAACCATAGCAACACTCGACTTGAGGCTAAGCTCATCATGCTGGCCTCGCAAACCCAGCGCTGTTGCAAATGAAGGGTGGGAGGGAGCGGGCTCAGATGAGCGCGTGACAGTAACACGAACTGCTTTTTGCTGTTTAGTGGATTTAGTATTTTTAACGACTACTTTATTGGTCTTGGGCTTTTTTTCTTTGTCTTGACTGGCAGCAATGGCCGGGGCATTCAGAGAAGCGCCGCACGCAAAAACTACAGCCAAGATCAAGATCGAGAGTCGATTCAAATACATCCCAAAAATACCTTCCAAAACTTTCAACATACGGAATGATAATTAATTTCACAGCTCAGGATGGATTTATTAGCCCCATCTTGGACATTTGATAGCACCCTACTCAGCAATGGTCGCTATCCTATTGGCTTGGCGGGTATTTACCAGTACAACCCCTGTCATCGTCAAACCCAATCCTAGCGCCATCATGAGCGTAAATGGCTCGCCAAAGAGGAACCAAGCCATTAGTGCTGTTGTCGGGGGTGTGAGGTAAAGAAAGCTGGTTACCTTAGTTGCAGCGCCCTTGCGAATCATCATAAATAGCAAACTAATTGAGCCGATCGATAGCGGGAAAATTGACCATAACAAGGCGCCAATAACTGATGCATTCCAGACCATCACACCTGATTCAAAGAAGTACATATAAATAAAGCAAAGAATGGCAGAGACCCCAAACTGAATCGATGATCCTGCTCTTAAGTCAAATACGGGACAATATTTTTTCTGATACAGCGTACCAAAAGTAATCGAAAGTAATGCGATCATTGCCAAGACATAACTAGCCAGTGGAATATGGGCAAAGCTAATTTTTGCCATCACCACTAGGGCAACGCCTGCAAAGCCAAAGCCTAAGCCAATCCACTGCCGTGGTGAGACTTGTTCAGAGACCCAGGCAGCGAACCACGCAGTCAAAATGGGTTGCAATCCGACGATGATGGCCACTAAGCCTGCTGTCATTCCTAAGTGGACAGCAAACCATACTCCGAATAAATACCCAAACTGGAGCAAGGTGCCAGCAACAGCAATATGCGTCATTTGTGGCCAACTTGGCCAGGTAATACGCCAGATCAGACTGAGTGCCGCCATGGCTGCCAGAACCCCTGCAAAGCGCCAAAATAAGAAGGTTGCTGGCTCGACATAAGGCATTGCTAGACGAGCAATGACAAAGCCCGTACTCCAAATCAGCACGAATATCGGTGCAATGACACTATCTAAGCTGGGCTTCATGGTTAACTTACTGAAAATATTAGAATTTTTTATTTAATCTATGATTTTAGGCTTTTTTTAAAGCTGCTCCTGAAGCTCAAATCTATACTCGGAATGAGTATTTATGATGCAACGCAATATGTTGCAAATTACTAGCAGGGGTATAGAGTGAGACATTGGTTGTAAGTACAAATGAGGCGAAAAGCCATCTGAGGGGATTGAAATGAACTTAACACCAGAACAATTGGCTGCGGCGCAAAAGGCGAATTTAGAAACCTTGAGCAGTCTCACAAATCAAGCACTCCAAAGCATTGAAAAATTAGTTGAACTCAATATGCATATTGCAAAGCAAAGTTTGAGTGACAGCATGACGAGCGCTAAGAAAGCTTTGGAAGTGAAAGATATCCAACAGCTCCTCGCCCACCAAGCAGAAGCTGTTCAACCAATGGCTGAAAAGATCATGGCTTACAGTCGTCACTTATATGACTTGGCTCATGAAACTCAAAACAACTTTACTAAATCTGCTGAAAAAGAGTTTCAGCTAGGCCAGCAAAAGATCAATGCTTTAGTGGAAGAGTGGACTCAGAATGCCCCTGCTGGTTCTGATGCTGCCATTGACGCAATGAAGCAAGCCATTGCTTCTGCTAACAACGTATATGAAAACAGTCAAAAGGCTGTGAAGCATGCAGTGAATGTTGCTCAGACTAATCTCAATAGTGCTACTGATAAGGCGATGAAGACAGCTAAAAAGAAATAATTAAAGAACTATTCTGCAGTTGCGCCAGACTGCTTAACCAGTAGCTCCCAGTAAGGGATCTCCTTTTTGACAAACGCTGCAAATTGCTCGGGAGTTTGTTCGCTATTTAAAGAACCCATCTTCGATAAGCTCTCGGCAACCTCACTCGAGGCCAATATTTTATTAATTTCTTTATTTAACTGATTAACCAGTGCTGTTGGCGTTTTGGCTGGAACAAAGATGCCATACCAATTTTCTACAACGAACTTAGGGTATCCAAGCTCCTTCATAGTAGGAACATCTGGCAAATTTTTTGCTCGCACCGCTCCAGTAGTTGCAAGCGCCCTCACCTTACCGCTATTTAAGTGAGGAACCATTGCACTAGTAGACTCAAATGCCATCGGCACTTGACCAGCCAGTACATCGACAATTGCTGGTCCAGAGCCTCTGTATGGAATGTGAGTCATATCCAGCTTTTGCTCAAGCTTGAGTAATTCGCCTAAAAGATGATGAGTACTGCCGCTACCTGGGGAAGCAAAACTATATTTGCCTGGCTCCTTCTTAATCAAAGCGATTAACTCTGCGACAGAGTTTGCAGGAACCGATGAATTAACATAGAGCACCATCGGTACTGCAGCTATCTCAGCCACTGGCCTCAAGCTAGTAATGGGGTCATTGCGAAGTTTGTATAGATTCCGATTAATGACAACGCCTGTGCTATTGCCGAGCAATAAAGTACAACCATCGCCGGCAGCACTACTCACAAAGTCAGTACCAATATTGCCGCTGGCACCCGTCTTATTTTCAACAATCACACTGGCATTTAATTGTTTTGATAGTGCAGGAACTAACATTCTTGCGAGAACATCACTCGCCCCACCAGGTGGATAAGGCGAAATGATTTTGATGACAGGGCATGGGTACTGGGCGTATACCAATTGAGCACTCAATCCAAAACAGATCAAGCAAAGAGTTTTTAAAATCATTCTCGGGACATACATTGAATTCATATCGGCGCCTAACTTTTCAACATTTGTTCGTAGTTAAATTGCTTATCCACATCAAGAATTGACTGCCCTGCTCTTAATGCTTCAACCATTGCTAGCTCTTTGGCAGCAATATTCTCCGCTGCATCTAATACCTCTTTAATCTTGCCAGCAGGAATCGCTACGACTCCGTTGACGTCAGCAACAATCACATCACCGGGCAATACGGGAA
Source organism: Polynucleobacter sp. UB-Piko-W3 (assembly GCF_018881635.1). Lineage (GTDB taxonomy): Bacteria > Pseudomonadota > Gammaproteobacteria > Burkholderiales > Burkholderiaceae > Polynucleobacter. The sequence goes on along the minus strand of NZ_JACVPY010000002.1, from coordinate 476,463 downwards.
TATTTCCAATCCTAACGGGGATATTCCAGGCCTCTTGAACTATGCGTCCTCGAGCAGTGATGGGGACTGTACCTCTTGCATGTACTGGGAATCCGAATTCTTCGCAGGTATCGACATCACGAACGGCGCCATCGACCACTACCCCTGAGATCTTTTTTTGCAAAGCTCCCATCGAGAGAATCTCACCCCAACAGTTGTTGTTCAGATCACCACGGTTATCAATCACAATCACATCACCAGGAGATGCAGAAAAGATAGCGTCGACACCGAGATGAGCCTTGCTTTGGGCAGCGCCTGCAGCAATCATTCGGATCGTAATTGCCCTACCAATTACTTTAGTCTTACCCCACTGCGGAACAATACCGATCACGGCGGCCGCAATACCTAACTTATCAAGAGCATCGCTCAAATTTGAAGTGGCCAATTTCTCCAATCGGCCCCTGTACAAATGATCAAACTCTTCGGACGTCATCATATCCCTCACTTACTTTGGAATTCTATTATTAATTCTAGAAAATACCTTACGCGCATTGCCTTCAAAAATCATGGATTTCTCTTCATTACTAAGGCTATCAACCGCGTTTAGATAGCGACGCGTATCATCAAAATAAAATCCAGTATCAGGATCAATATCTTTCACAGCCCCAAACGTTTCGGATGCAAAGAGAATATTCTTAGTCGGAATCACCTCGGTGAGCAGATTGATCCCTGGCTGGTGATACACACAAGTATCGAAATAAATATTGTTTAGCAATTTCTGATTAATGTCAGGGATGTTCATATCCTTCGCAAGTCCTCTAAATCGACCCCAGTGATAAGGGACTGCTCCACCCCCATGCGGAATTAAGAAACGCAAAGCAGGAAACTGTGCAAACAAATCTGAAGTTAAGCATTGCATGAATGCAGTAGTGTCTGCATTTAAATAATGGGCACCAACAGTATGAAAGCATTCATTGCAACTTGTGCTCACATGAATCATTGCTGGCACATCTAAAGCGATCATTTCTTCGTAAATGGGATGCCATTGTGGATGACTCAATGACGGGTCGCGCCAGTGCCCCCCTGAAGGATCAGGATTCAGGTTGATACCTACAAATCCATATTCATTCATGCATTTACGCATCTCAGGCAAACAGGTACTGATATCAACCCCTGGCGACTGGGGTAGCATTGCAGCACCTACAAAGTGTTTTGGGAAAAGTTGGGTAACTCGGTAGCAGAGCTCGTTACATATAGCCGCCCATGTAGCTGAGGTATTGAAATCACCTATGTGGTGAGCCATAAAGCTGGCTTGTGGTGAAAAGATGGTGACATCAATGCCCCGCTCTTTCATTCTAGCCAGTTGATTTTCTTCAATAGACTCACGAATTTCATCATCACTAATTTTTAAATCAGACACCTTAGGGCCTAACTCTGGTGTATTTAAATTAGCAACCTGAGCATCACGCCAAGCCTTCAACGCTTTTGGTGCTGTTGTATAGTGGCCATGACAATCAATAATCATCTGTTCTTTCCTTTATGGTGCTGATGTCAGCAAAAATTAGTCTGGTTGAATGTTGGCTTCACGCACAAGCTTCTCGTAACGCCTACGCTCCGAATTTAAAAAAGATGCTGCTTGAGCGATAGTTCCAGGACTTACTTCTCCACCAACAGAGCCCAATCGCTCCGTCATCTCTTTAGACTGCAAGGCTTTCTCAACTTGAGTATGCAGCGTCTTCACAATAGACGCTGGAGTCTTAGCGGGTGCAATTAAGCTGTACCACACGGAAGCCTCAAAACCTGGATAGCCGGATTCCGCAACGGTGGGCACCTCTGGAAATATTGGGGAACGCTTTGCGCTCATCACGGCAACAATCTTGAGTTTGCCACTTTTGACATGCGGAGCAATTTCCAACATATTTACAGCAACCAAATCCAACTGCCCCCCGATAAGATCTGTAATCGCAGGAGCTCCACCTTTGTAGGGAATTTGTTTTAAAGAAATCCCCGAGGATTGCTCGAAAAATTTCATGGCCATATGTGGCGCGCCACCGTTACCAGGGGTTCCATAGGTAATCAAATCAGGATTCGCCTTTGCAGCTTTGATCAAATCAGATAGTTTTTGATACTTACCTTCAGCAGAGGTTGCGATCACTACAGGTACGCGGCCAATCATGGCAATTGGCGTAATGTCTTTATCGATATCAAAGGGTTGTGGCTTATATAAAGACATATTTGCTGCCAAGGCATTTGCAGCAACCATTAATGTGTACCCATCAGGCGGACTATCAATCAACTGCTTAACGGCAATATTTGTCCCAGCTCCCGGCTTATTTTCAATCACTATCGACTGACTAAGAGAGGCTGAGAGGCTTTGTCCTAAAGCTCTAGCAACTAAATCAACTGCACCACCAGGGGCATATCCAACTAGAACCTTAATGGGTTTAGTTGGATAGTCTTGAGCCATCAGATTGCTAGCAAAAAGAAGATTGGCTACAAGCCAGAAGCTAAATATAATTTTTTTCATGAAAATTACTCTCTGGGGGCTCCTGACATTTTCACAATGCCTTCATAGCGCTTAATCTCTGACTGTGAGAACTTTGTAAAGTCGACTACTGAGCCGCCATCAATTTGGGCGCCAATACCTTGAAGAGTTTTACGTACCTCTGGATCCTTTAAGACTTTATTGAAGGCGGCATTGAGTTTCTCAGTAATGTCCTTTGGTGCACCAGCAGGCAACATCACACCATACCAAGCATTCGCAACCATTGGCACTCCAGCCTCTTTCATTGTTGGGACATTAGGTAATTCAGGGATGCGCTTATCTGCAGCTACACCTAAGGCTTTTAATTTACCCGCCTTGATATTGTTCAGCGAGCCAGTATCTAACATCATATCGATATGTCCAGCCATTAAATCTAAGGCAGCAGGACCACTTCCCTTGTATGGAACGTGACGAACATCTAAACCAGTGACAGTTTTAAATTGTGCGCCAGCCAAATGCTGAGATGCGCCAATACCTGCAGAGCCATAGGTAAACTTTCCAGGGTTTTGCTTAGCATCAGAAATCAAGTCTTTCATGCTATTCCACGGCGATGACTCAGGCACGACCATAATATTTGGAATAGTGCATACCAACACTACTGGGGTGAAGTCTTTGGCAGCATCAAATCCCTGATTTGCAAATAAGTGAGGGCCTGCAGCGTTAGTTGAACTGGTTGCCATTAAGATTGAATATCCATCTGGCTTCTCTTGGACAAAAGCTTGCGTACCTATATTGCCACCAGCCCCACCCTTGTTTTCAACAAAAACAGTGACGCCAAGTTCTTTCGTAAGGGGTATTGCCAAGATACGAGCAACTTGATCAGTTGCTCCGCCTGGCGGCCAAGGAACTAAGAATTTAATCGACTTATCTGGAAATGCCGCTATCGCATTGAGGGAAAAAAGGCTTAAAAGTACCGTCAAGATTCTCTTAAGCTTCATATAACGCCTTTCTGTTTCAAAGTTGCATCAACCCAAGAATCATCATATTGACCATCAACAATGGATTGGATTGTTTTGCGCTCAGTAATCTCTTTTTCTTTGCCCAATCTGGCGCCCTCTAATGCCAACTCAGGAGACAAAGCAATGATGCCATCGCAATCACCCAAAACCACATCGCCTGGATGAATCACCATACCTCCTATGGAAACGGATACATTAATGCTGCCTGGACCATCCTTAAGGGGGCCACGCATATTGACGCCACGGGCCCAGCATGGAAAGCGATGCTTTTCAAAAGCCTCAACATCCCGAATCGCTGCATCAAAAACTACACCAACTGCGCCTCTTGATTTAGCAACAGTCATCATGATTTCACCAAATAATGCTCGAGAGATATCTCCTCCACCATCAACCACCAGCACATCCCCTGGCTGAAGGATTTGTAGCGCTTTATGAATCATCAAGTTATCGCCAGCCCTAACGCTGACTGTGACAGCATTACCGCATACGGAAACTGGCGACTTATTCACCGGCAATATATTGACTGCACCAATAGTCCGACCCAATACATCACTGACAACCGAGGTTGCCAATCCCGTCAGAGCTACGATCCCCTCCTTAAAAGCCTCTTTTCTTGGATTAATTTCATAACCATTATTCATGTTGCTATCCTCTTTTATTTTTAATCCACTGTTGCGCCTGTGCGCTTAACCAAAGACTCCCAATATGGAATTTCTTTATTGATAAATTGCGTAAATTGCTCTGACGTCCCTGCTACATCACTTGAGCCCATCTTATTCAGACTTACTGCAACTTCTGGCTCCTTCATGACAGCATTAAATGCTCGATTTAATCGCGCAATCAGAACGGACGGAGTTTTAGCTGCAACAAAAATGCCATACCAATTCTCTATAACAAAGCTCGAATACCCAAGCTCCTTCATAGTAGGAATATTTGGAAAGTTTTTAGGACGCACTAAACCCGTTGTTGCTAGCGCACGAATACGGCCCGATGTCATCTGCGCTGAAATAGCTGTTGTTGTCTCAAATGCAATCGGTACTTGGCCAGCAAGAACATCAGCCATGGCTGGTCCCTGCCCTCTATAGGGTATATGCGTCATATCTAGTTGCTTTTCAAGCTTCAGCATTTCTGCCATCAGATGCTGTGGACTCCCACTACCGCCAGATGCATAGCTGTATTTACCAGGATTATTTTTAATAAGCTCTACCAGCTCACCGACAGTATTTGCAGGTACTGATGCATTCACATAAAGCACCAAGGGTACAGAAGCTACTTCTGCAACCGCTGCCAAGTCTTTAGATGGATTTATTCTTAACTTATACAAATTTTGATTAATCACGATACCAGTATTATTTCCGAGTAATAGAGTGCAACCATCAGAAGCTGAGTTAGCCACAAATTCAGTCCCAATATTGCTGCTTGCTCCACCCTTATTCTCAACCACAACATTTGTACCGAGCTGTTTGGCTAAACCAGGCGCCAGCATTCTAGCCAAAATATCTGTTGTACCTCCAGGGGGATATGGCGAAACAAACTTAACCACTGCACAGGGGTAAGCACTTTGTGCAAAAACAGTCCCAGAACATAGCGCCGAGCAAGAAAGTGCAAGCAGCAATAATTGTTTTTTCATTTTTTTAGTCCCCATTTTTGTGGCGCTCTGTATTCATACATGCGCTAACATCTATTCTTTTGTAAAAATATACCTTACTCTGACAACATTACATCGGATTATCCAAATAGCCACTAAATGACCAATTCAGTTGATCGAGAGACATTGCTAGGATTTGCCCGATCTTTTGAGGGGAAGAGCAAGTGCGTTGATTGCCAATCTTTATCTTGTGTAGCTTGGGAAAGCGTCCCTGGTGGCTTTATCACGAAGGCCCTAGAGTGCATAGGAACCCTAAGGGTTGAAGACGCCCCAGAGTGCTGGGAAGAGCATCATCCCAAGGGAACCAATATATGGTCCAAGGATGCCCCAATCTCCATATCCTTCCACCCCTACAACAAGTCTGACGTCTATGAATGTAAGCATTGCGGATGCAAATACCTCCGTTACACGGAATGTGGTGGTTATTACGTAGATGAGCGCATCCGAGAATTAAATGGACATCTCATTACTTAAGATTGATATTTGCTTGAAGTAGGAATGCAAAAGCCCCGATTACTCGGGGCTTTTGCAGCAACTCAGAAGATCAGCTCTTTGCTAAGACTTCTTCTTGACCGGCGGTAAATCAGTGCAATGGCCATGCGCCGCTTCTGCAGCCAGGCCGACCGACTCGCCCAGAGTTGGATGCGGATGAATAGTCTTACCAATATCAACAGCATCAGCGCCCATCTCAATTGCCAGGCAAACTTCACCAATCAAATCGCCAGCATGCGTGCCTACAATGCCGCCACCGATAATGCGATGGGTCGTTGCATCAAAGATGAGTTTTGTGAAACCTTCATCGCGACCATTAGCAATCGCACGTCCGCTAGCAGCCCATGGGAATAAGCCTTTTTCATAAGCGATATCTTGGGCTTTGCACTGCTCTTCCGTTAAGCCAGCCCAAGCTACCTCTGGATCAGTGTACGCAACCGATGGAATCTGCTTGGCATCAAAATAAGATTTCTGTCCTGCTGCAACTTCAGCTGCAACGTGACCTTCATGTACCGCTTTATGCGCCAACATAGGCTGACCAATAATGTCGCCAATGGCAAAGATATTGGGCACATTAGTGCGCATTTGTTTATCAACCGAAATAAAGCCACGCTCATCTACTTGCACACCGGCTTTACCAGCATCAATCTTCTTGCCATTTGGAGATCGTCCAACAGCAACTAAGACTAAGTCATATGTTTGAGGTTCTGCGGGTGCATTCTCGCCCTCAAAGCTCACCTTGATACCATCAGGCTTTACTTCGGCTTTAGCAGCGCGAGTCTTGAGCATAATTTTTTCAAAACGTCCGGCATTGAACTTCTCCCAGACTTTTTCCAGATCACGGTCAGCGCCAGCCATCAGGCCATCCATCATCTCGGCGATATCAATACGCGAGCCGAGTGTGCTGTATACCGTAGCCATCTCTAGACCAATAATACCGCCACCAATAACAAGCATTCTTTTGGGGATGCTCTTCAGTAATAAAGCGCCAGTGCTATCTACAATACGAGGATCCTCTGGCAAGAATGGTAATTTCACAGGCTGACTACCAGCCGCAATAATCGCCTTCTGAAAACGCACCACTTCTTTTTGACCTGTGAGATCCTGACCAGCACCACCAGTCACTTCTACCTCGACGTGATGGGCATCTAAGAAACGGCCTAAGCCACGAACAGTTTTTACCTTCCGTGCTTTAGCCATGCCCGCTAAACCACCAGTTAACTTCGCAATCACAGAATCTTTGTAGCCACGCAATTGATCAATCTCAATCTTTGGCTCACCAAACGTAATGCCATGCTTGGACATCGTTTTAACTTCATCCATCACTGCAGTGGTGTGAAGCAATGCTTTAGATGGAATACAGCCGACGTTGAGGCATACGCCACCTAGGGTCGAGTAACGCTCAATTAAAACGGTATTCATACCCAAGTCAGCACTTCGGAATGCGGCACTATAGCCCCCAGGGCCAGCGCCAAGAACCAACACTTCGCACTCGTGATCTACTTTGCCACTGTATTGACCAGCGACCGGTGCTGGCATGACTGGCGTTGCGACTTTTGCTGGAACTGGTGGAGGCACTGCAGCGGCTGGTACTGCGGGCGCGGCGCTACTTGCTTCAATTTCAGCAATCACAGAACCCTTACTAATTTTGTCGCCTAGTTTGACTGCAATACTAGTAATCGTTCCAGCAGCATCTGCCGGAATCTCCATGGTTGCCTTATCAGACTCGAGCACCAATAAAGGCTGCTCTTTTTCAACGACATCACCAACCTTAACCAGCACTTCAATGACTGGTACATCAGAATAGTCACCAATATCAGGCACGAGGATTATTTGCTTAGCCATCAATCCCCCTTACAGCGTAGCACGACGGAAGTCGGCTAAAAGTTGTGCAATATATAGATTGAACCGTGTAGCCAATGCGCCATCAATGACGCGGTGATCTGCGGAAAGGGATAATGGACAGATCAGACGGGGCACAAATTGCTTACCATCCCATACTGGTTTCATAGCAGCTTTGCTTACACCCAGAATGGCGACCTCTGGAGCATTCACGATTGGTGAGAAGTAAGTTCCACCAATGCCACCTAAAGAAGAGATTGTGAAGCTTGCACCCTGCATTTGATCTGGCTTGAGCTTACCCTCGCGTGCCAATGCCGCTAGCTCAGAAGTTTCTTTGGCAATTTCGAAGATGCCTTTCTTATCCACATCTTTGATGACTGGCACTACTAAGCCTGTTGGCGTATCTGCAGCAAAACCAATATTGAAGTACTTCTTCAATATTAGATCGTCACCATCAAGCGAGCTATTGAATTCTGGATACTTCTTCAGAGCAGCTACAGCAGCTTTCATCAAGAAAGCGAGCATCGTAATCTTGGCGCCCCTTTTCTCATTATCTTTATTTGTCTCGACACGAAATGCCTCTAAGTCAGTCACATCTGCATCTTCGTGATACGTCACTGCCGGAATCATGACCCAGTTACGACCAAGATTCGCCGCGGTCAACTTCTTAATCCGATTTAATGGTTGGCGCTCAATCTCACCAAACTTTGTGAAATCGACTTTTGGCCAAGGAATCAGATTCAAACCACCCAAGCTTTGGCCGCTCGATGCTGCAGCGGGGCTACCAGCACCACCACTCATGGCTGCCTTAATAAACGCTTGTACGTCTTCTTGGGTAATGCGACCCTTGGGACCAGATCCTTTGACCTGCTGAATAGTCACACCTAGTTCACGGGCAAATTTACGCACTGATGGACTTGCATGGCTAAGAGATGCATCCACTACTGGTGCTGGGTTCGATATTGGAGGAGGTGCTGGAGCACGAACAGCTGGTGGTTCAACGGCTGCAGGCTTACTGATTGGCGCTTGCGCTACTGGTGCTGCTACCGGAGCAGCTACAGAGGCAGATGATCCACCTTCCAAAATCAAGACCACCGACCCTTGGGAAAGATTGTCACCAATCTTCACTTTGACTTCTTTTACGACACCCGCATGCGATGAGGGAACATCCATGGTTGCTTTGTCAGACTCAAGCACAACAATCGATTGTTCTTTTTCAATGCGATCACCAGCTTTAACTAACACCTCAATGACGGGTACATCTTTATAGTCGCCGATATCAGGCACTTTGATTTCAACAGCAGCAGCACCTGAACTTACTGGTGCGCTTACCAAGGCTGATGCTACTGGGATAGCTTGAATAGGGGGCGACACTGGCGCAGCAACTGAAGCCCCGCTCTCTTCCAATGTAATCACAACGGATCCTTGGGAAAGATTATCGCCAATCTTCACTTTGACTTCTTTTACGACACCAGAGTGCGATGAGGGAACGTCCATGGTTGCTTTGTCAGACTCAAGCACAACGATCGATTGCTCTTTCTCAACGTGATCACCTGGCTTCACCAAGACTTCAATGACAGGCACATCCTTATAGTCGCCGATATCCGGGACTTTGATTTCAATTGTTTGACTCATGAATTCTTCTCGTTTTAAACCGTCATTGGGTTTGGTTTAGTGGTATCAATGCCATACTTCTGAATAGCTTGTGCAAGTTTTTGGCGATCCATCTGGCCAGCATCTACCAAAGATCTCAAAGCAGTCACCACAATCCAGCGACGATCAACCTCAAAGAAGTCACGCAATTTTTCACGAGTATCAGAGCGGCCAAAGCCATCCGTACCCAATACTTCATAGCGACGACCAATATGCTGAATCGCTGGACGAATCTGCTCAGCAAATAAACGCACATAGTCGGTAGCTGCAACGATTGGGCCTGAAGTATCTTTTAAGCACTTCTCCACGTGAGACAGTAGCGGCGCTGCTGTTGGATTTAAGAGATTGCTACGGTGAACAGTATTCCAATCTCGGCCTAACTCAGTAAAGCTTGGGCAACCCCACAAGTCAGAGGCAACACCCCAGTCCTTGTGAAGTATTTCTGCTGCCTCAATTACTTCACGGAAAATAGTTCCTGAACCGAGAAGCTGAATGCGTAACTTCGCATTGTCATCACCCACAGACTTCAACTTATACATCCCTTTGATGATGTCTTTCTCAGCACCCTTTGGCATTCCTGGATGGGCGTAGTTCTCATTCATCAAGGTGATGTAGTAGTAAACATCCTCCTGAACTTCTAACATACGACGCATACCATCTTGAATCACTACTGCCAATTCAAACGCGAATGTCGGGTCGTAACTAATACAGTTTGGTACTGCCCCACTCCACAGGTGGCTATGGCCATCTTCATGCTGTAAACCTTCGCCGTTCAGAGTCGTTCTACCAGCTGTACCGCCCAACAAGAAACCGCGGCTGCGCATATCACCCGCTGCCCATGCTAAGTCACCAATACGCTGGAAACCGAACATCGAGTAGAAGATGTAGAAAGGCAACATTGGTACGCCATGGGTAGAGTAAGAAGTTGCGGCTGCAATCCAATCGCATATACCGCCCGCTTCATTGATGCCCTCTTGCAGAATTTGACCCGTCTTGTCCTCTTTGTAGAACATCAATTGGTCATGGTCTTCAGGTGTGTAGAGCTGCCCTAATTGGTTCCAGATACCGAGTTGACGGAACATGCCTTCCATACCAAAGGTACGGGATTCATCAGGAACAATCGGAACTACCCGTTTACCTAAAACTTTATCGCGCACAACGGTATTGAGCAGACGTACAAATGCCATCGTTGTCGAAATCTCACGACCTTCTGCAGTGGCTTCAAGTAGTGGAGCAAACACATCCAATGCAGGCACTGGCAAACTCTCTGCCTTCATACGACGCTGCGGTAAATAACCACCCAACTCTTGGCGACGCGCCTTCATGTAATCAAGCTCAGGGCTACCATCGGCAAATTTCACCAAAGGCATGTCATCGAGGTCCTCGTCTTTTACGGGAATCTCAAAACGATCACGGAAACGACGTACATCGTCGTCATTCATCTTCTTTGCTTGGTGAGCAATATTCATCGCCTCACCAGATCCACCCATGCCATAACCTTTAATGGTGTGAGCGAGGATTACGGTTGGCTGATTCTTGTGATTGACTGCTGCATGAAAGGCTGCATAGACTTTATGGGGATCATGGCCGCCACGATTTAATTGCCAAATCTCATCATCACTCCAGTCGCTCACCAATGCTTTTAATTCTGGGGTATTAAATACAGTCTCGCGAACATAGCTACCATTCTTAGACTTCATCGTTTGATACTGGCCATCAACGATCTCGCCAAGGCGCTGCATCAAGATACCTTTTTTATCACGGGCAAATAGAGCATCCCACTGACCGCCCCACACCACCTTAATCACATTCCAGCCAGCACCACGGAACTCACCCTCGAGTTCTTGAATGATGCTGCCATTACCGCGCACTGGTCCGTCAAGACGCTGCAAATTACAGTTCACTACAAAAATGAGGTTATCCAGTTTTTCACGGCCAGCCATACCAATCGCGCCTAAGGATTCTGGCTCGTCGGTTTCACCATCGCCCAAGAAGGCCCAAACTTTACGGCCTTCAGCCTTGATAAAGCCGCGGTCCTGCATGTAGCGCATAAAGCGCGCTTGATAAATCGCCATGATTGGGCCTAAGCCCATTGATACCGTTGGGAACTGCCAGAAGTCTGGCATTAACCATGGATGTGGATAGCTAGAAATACCCTTGCCGCCAACCTCTTGGCGGAAGTTGTCTAGTTGCTCGCCAGATAAACGTCCCAGCATATATGCGCGTGCATATACACCTGGAGCCGAGTGACCTTGAACAAAAATCAGATCGCCGCCATGCTCTGGTGAAGGTGCATGCCAAAAATGATTGAAGCCTACGTCATACAACGTTGCCGCAGACTGGAAAGAAGAAATATGTCCACCAACGTTGGTGTCTTTATTGGCGCGCAGAACCATCGCCATCGCATTCCAGCGGGTATAGGAACGAATGCGGTGCTCAACATTCTGATCCCCCGGTAAGCGAGCTTGATTCTCCACTGGAATCGTATTGATATAAGGAGTCTCTGCATGAAATGGCTGTACTACACCGTTCACTCTGGCATGAGAAATTTGTTGATCGATTAAATAAGCTGCGCGCTCAGGGCCTTCATTATGGATAACGCCATCTAGGGCTTGTAACCATTCCTGAGTTTCACCAGGATCGACGTCCTGAGAATTCTGTTTACCTAATACTTGTTCTGGAACTGCGGCCATAACTTATCTCCAATGAGTACTTCGCAATTTATTGTTCACCTTATAGACAATATTCTAAAAAGTAATGTAGGTCTAAACAAGCAATTTTCCACATAATGATAATATTTCTCATAATATGATATTTTATTGCACTGCAAATAAGATCTTGAATTTACACAGGAAATAGCGTTTTCAATAGCGTAATCAGGCAAAATAAGCCTCATTCATGAAAATTTCGGTCTCTTCTAGATTAATCCTTAGCCCATTCAAATGGCTCCGAAAAATCCGAGGATTTAAGCTCGTATATACCCCCCTCATTGCCATTGTTATTTTTACGGCAGTCATGGGCGTCATTTTGGGTACCCTGCAATTACAAGAAAAGAACCAGCAAGAATCGGCTCTATTTAGAGAGCTCTCTTTGGCTAAGCAACGCATACAGCTTCGCTTTGTAAATAATTTTGATGTCTTAGTCAGCATTAATCGAGAGCTAGCGGCTAGTGAGGATAAGGAAAGACTGAGAAAAATTGCTTACGAGCAAGCCGTTGATTTGGTCAACAACAACCATGAAATTGTCAAAATCATCTGGATTGATCCAAAAAATCAGTGGCTATGGACGGCCCCCTTAAGTAATAACAAATCAGATTGGATTAACAGAACACAAAACGACCAATCGGCCAATGAGGGATTGAACAATGCAATCGAACTCAGTAGAAGTACAAACAGAGCATCGTTTAGCCAGTTTATTAACTTAAATCTTCCAAGTAATGATCCACTCGAAAAAGAAAGAAAAACTGTTTTTTGGCAGGTAGTTCCCAATATTGTTGGCGGAGATATTATTGGGTATTTAGCCGCCCTCTATACCACTCAAGGTGTCCTCGATTTGGTGCCATCAGAACTCAAGGCCCATTACCGCTTTACGCTTCTCACGGACAACGAAAGAGTGTTGTCGATTTCATCCGATAGAAATACCCCAAAACGCGCATTTAGTAACCAGACGAGTTTAGACATTGGCGTTCTCAGTCCGAACCTCACTTTACGGATTGATACCTATCCTCCGCCCACCAATCTCACCTTCCGAATGTTAATTGGCGTTGTGCTGGGATTGTGTGCCTTCGTGATTTGGAGTTTGTGGTCAGTCTTAAAACAAATGCAAGTCCGCCAAGAAGCGGAAGCGAGCCTTCGTACAGAAACGAACTTTCGTAATGCCATGGAAAATTCTACCCCTGTTGGCATTCGAGCGCATGACATGGAAAAGCGTATTACTTATGTGAACCGCGCATTTTGCGAGATGACTGGCTGGTCAGCAAATGAGCTGATTGGCTTAACCCCGCCATTCCCTTTCTGGCCCGACTCTAGGCGCGAGGAACTAGTTGAGAAGATGAATCAAGCCCTGGAATCTGAAGCCATATCAAAAACAGGAATTGAAGGCGCTATTTTGCGCCGTGATGGATCGCAAATCCAAACGCGTACCTTTATTGCTCCCTTGATTAATGAGAAAGGGAAGCAAACGGGTTGGATTACCTCTTTGATTGATATCTCGGAACCCAAAAAGATTCGCGAAGAGCTTGCCGTATCCCAAGAGCGTTTTGTTACTGTACTTGAGGGGCTTGATGCAGCAGTATCCGTGGTGGATCTTGAGAATGACAAACTTCTATTTGCCAATCGCTTCTATCGAGAGAACTTTGGTGATGATGCTCAAGGCCACTTCAAATTGGCTGGTAATCCTAATAATCTTGAAACTTTGCATGAACTTGCCAAGGATCTACAAGACTCCCCGCCAGGTATTCCAAGTTCATTCCTATATCAAGAATCTGAATCAGAAGAAGTTCAACTCGATGATGGAAGCAATAAATGGTTTGAGGTCCGCCGCCGTTTCATCCCTTGGGTAGATGGTCGCTTGGCTCAACTCTTGATTGCCACTGATATTACTATCCGCAAAGAGGCTGACGATTTGGCGCGTCAACAAGAAGCGCGCATGCAATTTACAAGCCGTCTTACTACGATGGGTGAAATGGCGTCCTCTCTTGCGCATGAATTAAATCAGCCTCCATCGGCTATCTCTAATTACTGCATGGGTGTTGCAAAACGTCTAGAGGGCAATATTGATCCAGCAATCAATAAAGATATTTTGCCGGCTCTAGAAAAAGCATCTGAACAAGCGCACCGTGCGGGCACCATCATTCAACGCATTCGTGGATTTGTGAAACGCAGTGAGCCTCAACGTAAATTTTCATCGATCAAAACAATCATTGATGACGCAGTAGGTCTTGTAGAAATTGAAGCGCATCGCCATCGCTTAAGTATTACTTCTCAACTGGCAGATGATTTGCCCGAGGTTAATGTAGACCCCGTGCTGATTCTGCAGATCTTAGTTAATCTTCTAAAAAATGCCCTCGATAGCGTGCGCGAGGCATATCCCCTCTCCTCCCGTTGGTCAGCCCCACCCGTCAACATTAGTGCCGATTTAGATACCAGCACCTTCCCAGCCATGATGCGTATTCAGGTCACGGATTCTGGGGGTGGTATTGCAGAATCCGTCTTAGAACGCATGTTTGAGCCCTTTTTTAGCACTAAAGCGGATGGAATGGGCATGGGACTCAATATTTGCCGCTCCATTATCGAATCTCATCATGGGCGACTTTGGGCATCGAATGTGATGGACTCCGAACGCACTAAACTAGCTGGCTGCACCTTTACAATGCTTCTACCCCTAGAATCCCCTGATTCGATGGAAAATGGATAAATATCCGATTTTTAGATTGACCTTGCGAGACCCCCTATGAACTTAGCTGCTGCCAAACCAAACCAAGCCGAAGTCGTTTATGTCGTTGACGATGATGAGGCTGTACGTGATTCACTCACATGGCTTTTAGAGAGTAATGGTTATGTAGTGCGCTGTCATGCCAGCGCTGAGCGTTTCTTGCAGTCTTTGCAAAGCACTGATAAGTCGACGATCTCTTGTGCAATCTTAGATGTTCGTATGCCAGGGATGTCAGGCCTTGAACTTCAAGAGCGTTTAACCACTGAAAACTTTCCAATGCCAGTGGCCTTTATTACTGGTCACGGTGATGTCTCGATGGCAGTCTCAACGATGAAACGTGGCGCAGTAGACTTTATTGAGAAGCCATTTAAAGAAAATGATCTCTGTAGTTTGGTCGACCGCATGTTTGCTAAAGCGAGGGTAGATTACTCACAAGCAAGTCAGCGCAAAGTTACTCAGAGCTTACTGAGTAAGCTAACTGGTCGTGAGCGTCAAGTATTAGAGCGTATCGTTGCTGGTCGCCTCAATAAACAAATTGCCGATGATCTTGGCATCTCGATTAAGACAGTTGAAGCCCACCGCGCTAATATTATGGAAAAGCTCAACGTCAATACCGTAGCTGATCTTCTTCGCTTGGCGCTCTCAGATCCACAACCGAATTAATTTCTTATGCCTGCACAATTACTAGATGGCGTTGCCCTCTCTAAAAAAATTCGTACTGAAATTGCAGCACGGGGTGCAATTGTTACTGCTAAGGGCGTTCGTCCTGGCTTAGCAGTCATTGTGGTGGGTGAAAATCCTGCTAGCCAAGTGTATGTCCGCAATAAAGTGAAGGCCTGTGAAGATGTTGGCTTTCATTCGGTATTGGAGCGCTACTCTGCTGAACTAGGCGAAGAAGAATTACTCGCTCGTATTGCAACCCTCAATGCAGATCCATCCATTCATGGCATCTTGGTGCAATTGCCTTTGCCAGAACACATTGCTGCTGAGCGCGTACTCGAGGCCATTGCCCCCCAAAAAGATGTAGATGGTTTTCACGTTGCCAACGCTGGTGCTTTAATGGTTGGTCAGCCAGAGTTCAAACCTTGCACTCCCTATGGCTGCATGAAACTCTTGGAGAGTATTGATTACCCTATTCGAGGTGCTCGTGCCGTGATTGTGGGTGCTTCTAATATTGTGGGTAAGCCTATGGCCATGCTCCTGTTGCAAGCTGGTGCAACGGTGACTATTTGCAATAGTAAGACCCGCGATTTAGCTCACCACACTAAAGATGCTGACATTCTGGTGGTGGCCACTGGCAAACCTAAGATGATTTCTGGCGATATGGTGAAAACAGGTGCTGTCGTGATCGACGTGGGTATCAATCGCCTGCCAGATGGCAAACTCTGTGGCGATGTCGATTTTGATGCGGCTAAATATATCGCTGGCTGGATCACCCCTGTACCAGGTGGCGTAGGTCCGATGACGATCACTATGCTGCTCATGAATACTTTAGAAGCGGCAGAAAAAGCAGCCAAGCCCTAGATCCATTAAGCTAGAGGGTATGAATACAGCCCTCCTTACCCTACCTGCGCAATTACAAAATAATCCTCTGCTGACTTTTGGTCGTGGCATCGCTGCCTACTCAGAAGTAAAGCCCGAGCACATTACTCCTGCCATTCAGTTTCTACTGAAGCATGCACAAGCTGCTGTAGATACAGCAACGGATCCAAAAACACCGTCGAGCTGGGATGCGTTGGCTGAGCCTCTAGAAGATGCGACCGAAGCACTAGGAAGATCTTGGGGGGTGATCTCCCACCTTAACAGTGTTGCCGACACACCTGAATTAAGGGCCGCTTATGGAGAGATGCTGCCTGAGGTCACTGCATTCTTTTCTAGCCTTGGGCAAAACTTAGCGCTCTATCAGAAATTTAAAGCACTCAAAAATAGTCCTGACTTTGCAAAGCTCAATCGTGCACAAAAGAAGGTGATTGAAAACTCGCTACGAGATTTTCGTTTAGGCGGCGCTGAACTGAGTGATGCTGATAAACCGCACTTTTCTGCCATTCAGGATGAGCAAGCCGTTCTAGGCAAGGCATTTTCAGATCATGTCTTAGATGCGACTGATGGCTTTGTTCATCTAGTAAGTGATAAGGCAGATCTTGCTGGCTTACCAGAAGATGCTATCGCTGCAGCTGCAGATACCGCGCAGCAAAAGAATCTCCAAGGCTGGGCTTTTACCTTGCATTTTCCGTCCTACTATCCAGTCATGCAGTATTCCGAGAATCGGGATCTACGTCGCCTGATGTATCAGGGCTACGTCACTCGCTCATCAGAACTAGCGCCTCAATACACCAAGGGCAATCTTGATTGGGACAACACTCAGAATATGTTGGAACAATTGCGCCTGCGAGATGAAGAAGCGCGCATGCTTGGATTCGCCAATTACGCAGCACTCAGTTTGGCACCTAAGATGGCTAACACCGTTGACGAAGTTGATCTCTTCTTAACGAACTTTGCGCTTAAATCAAAACTATTTGCCCAGAAGGATTGGGAAGAACTGTGTGAGTTCGCAAAGGCGGAGCTTGGATTTGTAGATGGCCTTGAGCCTTGGGATATTCCGTTTGCCGCTGAGCGTTTAAAGCAAGCGCGCTACTCCTTCTCCGAAAATGAACTCAAGCAGTATTTCCCATTACCCAAAGTATTAGATGGCTTATTTAAAGTGATTCAGACACTCTTTGGTGTCAAGATTGAAGCTGCTGACTTACCGACTTGGCATGCGGATGTGCAGTCTTTTGCTGTGAAAGACCTGGCTGGAAAAATACGGGCTTATTTCTATTTAGATCCCTATGCACGCCCTGGTAAACGTGGTGGCGCCTGGATGGATGACGCTCGTGGTCGTAGAGAACTAGCCAATGGAGAAATCCAGATACCAGTAGCCTATCTCGTGTGCAACTTTGCTCCTCCAGTAACAGTGGATGGGATATTGCGCCAGCCTACGATTACTCATGATGATGTGATTACCCTCTTTCATGAAAGTGGTCATGGCCTGCATCATCTCCTCACCCAGGTGAGCGCCTTAGGAGTTTCAGGTATCAATGGTGTTGAATGGGATGCGGTTGAATTGCCAAGTCAATTTATGGAAAACTTCTGCTGGGAATGGGAAGTGCTCGAGAAAATGACAGCTCATGCGCAAACTGGTAAGCCATTACCGCGCGAGCTCTTTGACAAAATTCTGGCTGCCAAAAACTTCCAGAATGGTTTAGCAACTTTGCGTCAAATTGTGATGTCCTTAACAGATTGGCGCTTACATTCGAGCTTTGATGCGAAAGGCGCTAATGGTCATGCAGTGCTTGAGGTTTCAAGAAGTATTGCGAATCAATACAACATCATTCCACAGCCTGAAATCTCTCGTTGGATTAATTCCTTTAGCCATATCTTTGCTGGTGGCTATGCCGCTGGTTACTATAGCTATAAATGGGCTGAAGTTCTTTCTGCAGATGCTTACTCTGCATTTGAGGAAGCAGCAAAACTGACTGGCAGTGTGCTGGATGCTAAAACTGGAACTCGATATAGAGAAGAAATTCTGGAGGTGGGCGGTAGTCGCCCTGCTGCTGAATCCTTTAAAGCCTTCCGCGGTAGAGAGCCGAGTATAGATGCTTTACTACGGCATGGCGGGCTAGCTTAAATAGCGTAGCCCATCCAAGATGGAAGGGTTTATTTGCCTATTCTTTTGCAAATAGAATCAGAAATAGTCGCCAAGAAATAAACTACCATGCCAAGGACGAAGACGAGATAACTGCCATCGTCAAAAAATTGCAGCAAGCCCACGATGACTATGCCAAGGGCAAGAACGCTGACTGTTGTTTTAGCAAACATATTGATTCCCTAAAAAGATCATTTTTTAATAAAGCGTAATCTTAAGACAAAAAGCGATTTCATGCTTTGGAGGATGTAACAGTCAATCTTTTGTCTAATTTTTCTGAATAACAGCTATCACAGGCGCATGATCAGAAGGCTGCTCCCAGGTTCTAGGCTCCTTATCGACTATGCTGGCGCTGCATTTTTCTTTAAGGGCTTCACTTAATAGAATGTGATCAATGCGCATGCCGGCATTTCTTCTGAAACCCATCATGCGGTAGTCCCACCAACTATAAGTTTTGGGCGCTTGCTCAAACATTCTGAAGGAATCAGATAAACCAAGATTGATTAAGTCTTGGAAAGCGTTTCTTTCTAGTGGTGAAACCAGGTTCTGCCCTTCCCACGCTTTTGGATCATGCACATCCTGATCTTCTGGCGCAATGTTGTAGTCACCGAGAAGTGCTAAGCGTTGGTTTTGCTCTAGCTCATCTGTTAACCAAGTGTGTAGTTTGTTTAACCAATCTAGTTTGTAAATGAACTTATCGCTATCGGGTGATTGTCCATTTGGAAAGTAAGCTGAGACCAGTCTAATAGGTTTTGTTCCTGCAAACGGAATAGTAGCGGCAAGGATGCGCTGCTGCTCATCATCATTCCCGGGGATATTTCTAGTGGGCTTGAGAAAGGTTGTGCTTGTATCAGAGGCAATTGCTGCTAAAGCAGCTTTACGCACAATGATGGCAACCCCGTTATAAGTCTTTTGCCCTGCGGCGATACTAAGATAGCCCGCTGCCTCTAGCTCTTGATGGGGATACTTGTCATCAGTGAGCTTGAGTTCTTGTAGGCACAAGGCATCAATCGACTGCTGCTTTTTTTCCTGATCTTGCAACCAACGAAGCACGTGTGGAAGGCGAACCTTTAAGGAATTGACATTCCACGCCGCAATTCGAATTGAATCAGTCATCTATCCCCAGTTCCTGCAATTTACGTGTAATCGTATTGCGTCCGATGCCAAGGCGTTGTGCTGCCTCAACCCTGCGACCACGCGTTACTTCCAGCGCGGCTTGCAACACTGCTTTCTCAAACCGCGAGCATAGCGCATCGTAAACCTCTTTATCACCATCCTGCAGCATTTTGGTGGCTAAGCGCCCAAGCCCGCTTTCCCAATCACCTGCAGCCGATTTTGCAGCAGCTGGGTTTGTGGGGGCAGATTCGCCATGCAATATGACAGGCTGCTCACCAGCTTGCGCCATGATGTCTGAAGGTAAATCACTAACGCCGATGATATTTGCGGGCGTCATGACTGTCAGCCAATGACATAAGTTCTCTAACTGACGAACGTTGCCTGGAAATGGCATCGCTGTCATCTCTTTTAATACCTCATCAGAAAGCTTCTTAGGCTCAACACCTAATGACTTAGCGCAACTGAGCATAAAGTGTCTTGCCAGCATCGGAATATCTTCACTACGCTCACGCAGTGAAGGCATGCGCAAACGCATGACATTCAAGCGATGTAATAAATCTTCCCGGAAAAAACCTGCTGCAACTCTGCTATCTAGGTTTTGGTGGGTTGAGGCAATAATGCGAACATTCGCTTTGATGGGATCTTGACCACCAATGCGGTAGAAGTGCCCATCAGTTAAAACACGCAAGAGTCGAGTTTGCAAATCAAATGGTAAGTCGCCAATTTCACCTAAGAATAAAGTGCCACCATCGGCCTGCTCAAAGCGACCACGACGCAAGGTCTGTGCGCCTGGGAAGGCACCACGCTCATGACCAAATAATTCTGATTCGAGTAGATCTTTAGGGACGGCTGAAGTACTCAGTGATACAAATGGTCCCTTGGCTCTGGGACTGTGTTTATGCAATGCATGCGCTACTAACTCTTTACCAGTACCAGACTCACCAGTGATCAGCACGGTTGCATGAGACTGAGCTAAGCGACCAATCGCACGAAAGATTTCTTGCATCGCAGGCGCTTGGCCAATAATTTCAGAAGCATCTTGTCTCAATGTGGATAGCTCCTTTGCTCCTGAATCATTGCGAATGCCCTGCTCTATTGCCCGATGAATTAACTCAACGGCTTTCTCGACATCAAACGGTTTGGTGAGATACTCAAACGCACCACCCTGAAATGAGGAAACTGCAGAGTCAAGATCAGAGTAGGCAGTCATGATAATGACGGGTAGATTGGGATGACTTGATTTGACATGCTGTAGCAAGTCCAAGCCATTCCCGCGAGGCATCCGAATATCTGAGATCAACACCTGAGGAGCTTCTTTCTCGAGCGCATTGAGGACATCATTAGGATTAGAGAAGCTTTTATGCGGAATATTCTCTCGCGCCAAGGCTTTCTCTAGAACCCAGCGTATTGATTGGTCATCGTCGACGATCCAAATTGGTTTCATGATGCTCTCTCCTGCCTACGGTATGGAATTTGAATATGGAAATCAGTTCGTCCAGGGCGGCTGTCGCAAGCAATAAAGCCCTGATGTTGTTGTACAAAAGTCTGCGCTAGGGTGAGACCTAAGCCACTACCCCCTTCTCTTCCCGATACCAATGGAAAGAAGATGCGCTCAATCATTTCTTCTGGAATGCCGGGTCCGTTATCGATCACGTGTAAATCCATCGCCAATTTATAACGTTGCTTTGCGATCGTGACCGAACGTGCGACACGAGTTTTCAGTTCGATTTGGGCAATGCCCTGACTAATCTCTTCGGAGAGTGCTTGCGCTGCATTGTGCACAATATTCAGAGTCGCCTGAATCAATTGCTCGCGATCACCCATCACATCTGGAAGGCTAGTATCGTAATTACGAATAATCTTCAGGCCCTTTGGGAACTCTGCTAATACTAGACTACGCACTCGCTCAAGCGCTTCATGCACATTGAATGCTTCAATAACATGAGCCTTACGATGCGGCGCCAAGAGACGATCTACCAAGTCCTGCAAACGATCGGACTCTTTAATAATGACTTGCGTGTACTCACGCAAACCTTTTTCAGGCAACTCAAACTCTAATAACTGAGCAGCCCCACGAATCCCACCTAAAGGGTTTTTAATCTCATGCGCCAGATTACGCATTAATTGCTTATTGGCTTCTACTTGCTGTGTCACACGCTCATCGCGCTCACTGCGCAACTGTTGGTCAATTGGGAACCACTCCATCATGATGAGATCGGGGTCATCCAGTGCAGCGACAACGACATGCGCCTGGATAGAGTCTTGATGGATGCTACCTGGTAAGGAATGTAAAACCATTTCTTGGCGTTGAGCGGAAACATGTCCAAGCTTCACTTCTGAGATCATGTCATTCAAAGCGCCCGTATCACCAAATAAATCATGCACAGATTGACCCTCAAGTGATTTACGGGATAAATCCAGCGCTGACTCAGCAGCTGGGTTCACATAAACCAATTGTTGGGTCTCCGCCTCAAATACCACGATGGCATTGGGCATCTGATCAAGCAATGTCGGAAAAAAAGGAGCAGCCGTAGCTGCTCCCTTGAACGAATTGCGCAACAGACCTGCGCTCAATCTCTCTCCTTCGCTTACAGGGAGTAGTACATATCAAATTCGATTGGATGGGTTGTCATACGGAAACGTGTGACATCTTCCATCTTCAAATTGATATAGGCATCGAGCATGGACTCAGTGAATACTCCACCGCGAGTCAAGAACTCGTGATCTTTCTTCAAGGCATCCAAGGCTTCTTCCAAGCTTGCGCAAACCGTTGGGATCTTTGCATCTTCTTCTGGTGGCAAGTCATACAAGTTCTTGTCAGCAGCTTCACCCGGATGAATCTTGTTCTGCACGCCATCCAAACCAGCCATTAACAATGCAGAGAAGCAGAGGTATGGGTTAGCCAATGGATCTGGGAAACGAGTTTCAATACGACGACCCTTAGGATTTGGTACGTGTGGAATACGGATAGAAGCAGAGCGGTTACGTGCTGAGTATGCCAACTTCACTGGCGCCTCAAAGCCTGGGACCAAACGCTTATATGAGTTTGTACCTGGGTTGGTAATGGCATTAAGTGCTTTCGCATGCTTAATGATGCCGCCGATGTAGAACAGAGCAAACTCTGACAAACCAGCATAACCATTACCTGCAAATAAATTCTCGCCATTCTTCCAAACAGATTGGTGAACGTGCATACCAGAACCGTTATCGCCCACTACTGGCTTAGGCATAAAGGTTGCAGTCTTGCCGTAAGCATGCGCAACGTTATGCACAACGTATTTCTGCCAGATAGTCCAGTCAGCGCGCTGTACTAATGTGCTGAACTTGGTACCCAATTCGTTTTGGCCTTGACCAGCAACTTCATGGTGATGCACTTCTACTGGAATACCAAGTGACTCCAAGATCAAACACATTTCAGAACGCATATCTTGGAATGTATCTACTGGAGCAACTGGGAAGTAACCACCCTTTTTACCTGGACGGTGACCGGTGTTACCACCTTCAATTTCTGCACCTGATGACCATGGAGCCTCTTCGGAATCAATCTTCACGAAGCAACCTTGCATATCGGCACCCCAACGAACACCGTCAAAAATAAAGAACTCTGGCTCTGGACCAAAGTAAGCGGCATCACCTAAACCAGTGCTCTTTAAATACGCCTCTGCACGTTTTGCAATAGAGCGTGGATCGCGGTCATAACCCTTGCCGTCAGCTGGCTCGATCACATCACAAGTCAACACCAAAGTTGGCTCTTCATAGAATGGGTCGATGTAAGCAGCTGTTGGATCTGGTTTGAGCAACATGTCAGAAGCTTCAATACCTTTCCAACCAGCGATAGAAGAGCCGTCAAATGCATGACCGCTCTCAAATTTATCTTCGTCAAAAGCAGAAATCGGAACTGTAGTGTGTTGCTCTTTACCCTTTGTATCTACAAAACGGAAATCAACGAAAGTACACTCTTTCTCTTTAACTAACTTCATCACATCAGCGACGGTCTTCGTCATGCAAATCTCCTCTATTAACTAAATTCGGAATTCAAACCTAAGGCATACACCCCTGTTTATTCCAGGCATCAAACATGCCTAATGGATGTATGTAATTTACTGAAGCAAACAAATGGGAACACTTATTATTGCACTATTAAAGTGCTCGATTTACTCCCGGTCAGCCTAAAAACCCTTTATTTGCACTTATTTGGTGCAAATAAAGGGTTTTGCTGTTTATTTGATATCGTGAATTTCATAGCCTAGCTCTTGGGTGCCCGTTCTGAGTGCAAGCCAGGCGTCCTCTAAAAGGTTGGCGTTACCCTTGATTCCCAACTCGATGTGACGCTGAGCATAGACACCTCCCTTTGCAGCATCACCAACAGAAGGCAGACTAAACACCTTAACCCCCGGAAAATTAGCTTCAATACGTTCCATTAAAGGCGTCAAAGTTGACTCAATACCCTTGGGAACAATGAAACTTTGCTCTGCCCAGTTCTCTTGGTGAAAGAGGTCTTTATAGAAGGTGTCTAAGCACCAAGCCATCATGGGCGCTGCCATGACTGGAAAGCCAGGAACAAAGTGGTGTTCCTTGATTCGAAATCCCGGAATCTGGTTATATGGGTTGGGAATGATATCGCTACCAATGGGGAACTCACCCATCTTGAAGCGATGTTGATTCTCTGGCGTATTTAAATCTGCCTTGACGGGATCGCCTTCTGCCGTTGACTGAATGCGACCTGCAATTAATTCTCGCGCAGTGGTGTGTAATTGCGTTTTGGTTCCCAGTGCCAATGCAGAGCATTGACGGGTGTGGTCATCCGGTGTCGCACCAATGCCACCAGTGCTAAACACCACATCACCACTTGCAAAACTTTCTTTGAGTGTTGCAGTAATCTGCTTGGGATCATCAGCTACATACTTCGCCCATGCGAGGCTTAGACCACGCTCATTGAGTAGCTCAATCAATGTGGCCATATGTTTATCTTGACGACGACCCGATAGAATCTCATCACCAATCACAATTAGACCAAAGCGGCGTTGCGCATGAGCTACTCCATCTTTTGGGGCATCTATTTCAACTTTGTTCATTACATCAGCCATGGGAAGGAAGCTTCGCTTCAACTACACGCGCTTGTACTGTCAATGCTTGATCCAATGCTTCTTGGCGTAGCTCTTTAAGAGCATCTAATAAGAAGTGGCTAAACCACAGACCTGCAAACACAAAGATTAAAGAATAAATCCAGAGAGCAACAAAGCTGACGATTGGAAACAGTACTAAGGCTAATGCTGATGTAGCCCAGAAGAATGTGGGTACCGCACCCAGCATTCCGGAAGCGATGCCCATACAAAGTAAAGGCCAACGG
Organism: Polynucleobacter sp. UB-Piko-W3; assembly: GCF_018881635.1. GTDB lineage: Bacteria > Pseudomonadota > Gammaproteobacteria > Burkholderiales > Burkholderiaceae > Polynucleobacter. Next base: position 451,761 of record NZ_JACVPY010000002.1, on the reverse strand, counting down.
AATTTTTCCAATAGCTGATCACGCTCTTCTACGCTAGCATGTTTAGCAAGCACGTCATAAGACATCAGACGCATCGTTAACCATCCCCAGAGCAATGGCGGTAACACTGCTACCAGTGGTGGGACCCACCACACTGGCAATGTCAGCATGACCAATGCAAGACAGATAAGCGCTGACCATAAGGTATAAATCAGACTGCCTAATAAACCGCCGCCCCGTTTGCACTCTAAATCTTGATAGTGCGCTTGCCTCACCACAATCTTCACAATAGTGGGTACCGTTGTAAAAGCAATGAACATCAACAAGCTAATGGTGATCAGCGGAATAATCAGCATGACAAAAAATAAAGGCGCAATCCAAGCTCTAGCGTTTTCAAAGCCAGCCCAGATCAAGCCCTCTTGAATCCAATTCGTAAACAGGGAGTTGGTCAGAAACTCACTAAGCACTGCTAGTGCGGGGGTCCATGTGAGCCAAATCAGGCAACCCCAGAGAATCGATACGATTAGGAATGGTCGCAAGCTAAGCCACAGCATTCTGGGATGCATCGTTCCCACTAGAGCCAATCCAAATGATTTAAATACTTGTGGCAGTCCAACCATAAAGCTCCTATTACATACCTACTCGTATGCCTTACTTCATTGATTTACTTTGCTCTAAGCTCTTTCACTGCACGTAGCAAGCCTTGCCATTGTTGAGCAAAGACATTGTGCGATACGACCAAGTTTCTGACACCTGTAGGATAGACCTCTTTAGGGAATATGGCTGTTTTAAACAGCATATCCCACCAGGGAAACAAAATACCAAAATTGCAACCACCCAATACACCAGGCTTGCCTTGTGCTTCATGGCCATACCCTACTGCATGATGCATGCGATGAAACATCGGCGATACCAAAAGATATTGCGCCTTACCTAGATGGACCTTGATATTGGCATGTTGCCAGCTTTGAATAAATTGACTCAATGCAATGAGAATAATGAATTGCCCTGGGGACACCCCAAATAGGAGTGCAAAAAATGCGGTCACTGCTGCATCCATGATGTCATCTAGGATGTGATTACGATTGTCTGACCAAGCAGTCATGACCGTTTGACTATGATGCAAAGCATGCAACTGCCACCACCAATGAAATGCATGTGAGGCGCGATGGTAGAGATAGCCCACCAGATCGAGAAGGACCAAGTAGACTAGAAAACTGACTAGCGGTATTGAAGTCACACCAGGCCACCAAGACTCCACATTCAGGCGATCAAAACGGAAATCATGCAAGATGGCATCCATCTGAAAAAAGAAGCCCGACAAAGCAATGAAGATCAAACCATGAAAAATACCGAGTCGATGAAATAAGGTATAGATCACATCTGCCCTACTACTCTTAGCAAAACGCTCTTGCGTCTCTGCAGGGGCTACACGCTCCCAAGTTCTCAATAGAGCAATAATCAGAAAAATCTGAATGCAGCCAAATAAAAACCAATCGATGCCATCAAAAATATCTTCTGCCCAAGATATCAAATCAAACTGATATAGAAGAGGTCCAACGATATTAGCAAACAAAAACTCCTGAACGCTGCCATAAGCGCTGGAGATTGCTGAAGTGGTTAAGCTTAAGTCCATGCTTTATTTTGACTGATTTGCCAAATTTTTGTTCGCCTTGGGCAATACGCCAAAGCAAAAGCCGCGACTCTTGAGATTAATGATGAGCTGCTCTAATACGGCCGGAGCCCAAGGATCCTTTCTGGACCAAATACCTAAGTGGGCCATGGTGATATCACCATCTTTGATCTCGCGACTAGCCTTTTCCAAAAGAGTGCTATTTGGGTACTTATCAGAGTTGAGCTCATCCCCCAAAAAACCACTCGGCGCCCAGCCAAAGTGTTGATAGCCACACATATCCCCCATCCGAATCAAGTTTGGTGAGGTTTTACCGCCAGGCGCGCGCCAGATCTTTTGCAATGGCTGGCCTGTTAACTCTACAAAGCGAAGATCTACCCGACGAATCTCTTTGCACATGGATGCTTCGTTGTAAAGCATTGTCATGCCAGCCTTAGGCCCAAACTGAGGCTTCACAAAAACTTCGCCTTGGGGTCCATCTTTGACTAAATAAGTGTGGTCGTAGGTATGACTGCCAAAGTGGTGTCCTTCTTTAAGCCGCTCTTGCCAATAGACTTTCCAGGCATCATCAAAGGCAAAGTCGCCACGGAAAGTCTTTTCGTTGGAGAGGAAAAAAGTTGCTTTGACCTCTTGGCGCTTGAGTATCTCAGCCACTTTTTCAGCAACAGCCATATTGCCAGTATCAAATGTGAGGTAAGTCGTTTTATTACAGTTAGCTGTTTGGGCGTTGGCGCTCAATCCCAAAAAAGTGATCAGCAGCGCTACTGTGAGTTGGGTAAGTTGCCCGTACTTCATGGTGAATATTATTCCCAGGAAGCTCTGGGGTAAAAGAATACGCCATGCGGAGATTTACCCACTGGAATCACCGTCATTAATTTCATGGAGGGGATATCAATCACGCCGACTTTTTTGGCAAAGCGTAGCGTGACCCACAAGGTTTTGCCATCAGGAGTAATTTCCATATCATCTGGACCAGCAGGAAGACCAGTAATATCGCCAATCTTCTCTAGAGTTTGCATATTGATTAGGCTAATAGAGGATGCAATACGATTGCTGACAAATACATGCTTCTTATCACCTAGTGGGCGAAAGTTATGGGCGCCCTTGCCAGTGAGGATACGCTTGACTTCTTTGCGCGCCTTCCAGTCAATCACCTGGACAAAGTCTTCGCCAGTAATGCCCACTAATACATACTGATCGCCTGGTGTCATCCATAAGCCAGCAGGAACCTTACCTGTAGGCATCACCCAGAGCACACTTTGTGTTTCTAGATCAATTGCTGCAAGCTGATTGGAATCTTGTAATGTAATGAAAGCAATTTTGCTATCTGCTGTAAATGCAATATGACTCGGTGTCTTTGCTAACTTCACTGTTTTAGCTAGCTTGAGATCAGCGCCATTAGCTGCATAAATATCGACACGGTCTAAACGATTGCCGTTTGCTACAAACCATTTGTGATTGGGTGAATACCCAATTTGGTAAGGATCAATGATGTTTGGAATTCTACCGGTTAATTCACCAGTGCTTGGGTTCATCAACACTACATCATTGCCTACGGCATTGGCAATCAATAGTGTTTTTTCATCTGGGGTCAACATCAGATGATGGGGCTCCTTACCAACAGGAATTGTTTTAATCACCTGGCGGCTTGGCATATCAATCAAACTCACTGATGCTTCGCCTGAATTGAGAATCACTGCTAGCTTTGGCTGATTAGCCCCAGAACTTGGTATGGGAGCAGTTTGCGCAATAGCAAAATGATTTGCTGAGAATAGGGTCAATAAAGAGATAATTGCAATATTGCGAAAACCTCTAATCGTGATAAATGTGTACATTCCGCTATTGTAAGCAATCAAGACTCAATTAAAGACCTCTAAAGCCTGATGGATTTTAACTAGCGCAAGCTAGCTAATACCTTTTCGAGTCGCTTTAGGGACATTGGGGTGGGAGTTTTGAGCTCTTGAGCATATAAAGCCACCCTCAACTCCTCGAGCTGCCATCGAAAATCCTGCAAAGCTTGATCCTCGGTCATGGCATAGGAGGCAGATCCCTTGCTTCCTTGTAATAACTTTTGCCAAGGTCTTGCAACTGACTCCCAATCTTTTTGGCATTGGGCATCGCGGCTGGGATTAGAGCGTAACTTATCGATTCTCATGGCAATCGCTTTGAGATAACGCGGTAAATGCACAAGCTGTCCATAAGGAATTTGGGCAACAAACTGGGGAAAGATCAAAGCTTGTATTTGGGTTTGCATATCTGCATAAGCTGCCGTTGAGGATGCTTTTGCACTAGCCATCTTCTTTTGCAAATCAGCATGAGCTTGTAAGGCATTTAAGGCATGGCGTGAGACCTCTTGAGCAATCAGCGCCAATCGGGGTTTACCAGCTTGCAAGCGTTCTGTAAATTGCTCCGCATTGACTGGAAGTGGCTCACTCATAAATGCACGCTCTAGTGCCAGATTGAGAATTTGCTCGATTAATCCCTCTACTGAACCAATATTGATAAAGAGCAATCCTAATTCTCGAATACCAGGTAATTGTTTTTGCAATGCTTTTAGGGTGTCTTTGTTACTGAGAGTAAATAGTCGACGTAATCCTAGGTGATGCTGTTTTCTCGCTTCTAGCAAGTCATCAAAGACTTCTAGATCACAGTAGTCTCCTCGGTCAACTAATGCGGGATAACCGAACAAGGTTTTATTCCCTTTTTGAATTTCTAGAGTTTCCGGTAGCTCGCCAAACTCCCAAGAGCGATAGCCGCCCTGCTCAACTGAGCGAGCCTTCTCATGAAATTGGGTGCCGGTAGCTTTAGGAGGATCAACTCCCAGCTCCACTTGGGCAGTCTCTTGGGCGATTGCCTGGAAAGCACTACGAGCAGTTTCTCCGTACTCAGCACGAAGACGGGCGAGATTTCTTTCGACTTCAAGTTGACGGCCATGCTCGTCTATGAGCCTAAAGTTCATTGACGAATGCAAAGGAAGCGATTCAGGCCTAAAGTCAGTACGCTTAATTTCTAAACCACGCTCTTTACGAATATCGCTAATTAAGCTATCTAAAAAGTCGCCCATGCCAAATTGTTTTTCATCTAACTTGCGCTCTAGGAATGACTTTGCATAGTCAGGGAGTGGCACACAATGACGGCGTAATTTTTGCGGTAGGGATTTGAGTAGTAGTAGCACCTTCTCTTCGCACATGCCTGGCACTAACCATTCGCAACGACGGCCATCGACTTGATTAAGTTGCGTGAGCGGCACTACTAAAGTAACTCCGTCTTTTGGGCTACCCGGCTCAAAGTGATACGTCAGATTAAGCTCCGCACCGCCTACCAACATCTTTTTAGGATAGCGATCAACCGTAATGCCAGCAGCCTCATGGCGCATCAAGTCTGCTTTTTCAAGTCGTAACTGGCTATCTAGGTTGAGTTCTTTCTTAAACCAGGCTTTGAGTCCTTCGCGATTACAAACTTCTTTCGGAATACGTGACTCATAGAAAGCAAAGAGCAGATCATCATCTACCAAGACATCGGGACGCCGTGAGCGATGCTCCAGTGCTTCGATTTCTTTAATAAGGCGACAGTTATGCCAGAAGAACCCAAAGAGTCCGGGATATTGTTTTTTGGCATCAGCCTCTGTTTCACGATAGAGGGCTGGCGTATCCATACGCCCGAACATTTCTTCTTGCACTAAAGCTTGGCGAATAAATAATTCTCTGGCTTCTTCTGGATTGTGCGGTTCATAGCGCACCCGTCGGCCATGATAGATCGGTAGGCCATATAAGGTGCCACGTTCAAATGCCATGACCTCACCCTGACGGTTATCCCAAAAGGGGTCGCTCAGGGATTTAATCAGGCGATGCGCTGCAACCCTCTCAACCCACTGCGGCTCAATCTTGGCAATCGTGCGAGCATACATACGACTGGTTTCTTGTAGCTCACCTGCCAATATCCAAGCCCCTGCCTTTTTGCCAATCGTTGAGCCTGGCCAGATAAACGGCCGAATGCCACGGGCACCCACATAACCACCAGTCTTACTATTGCGGTCTTGAGACTTTTCATCTTCTTCTTTTTTAGCAACATAACCTAGAAGGCCTGTGAGTAGAGATAAGTGGACTTGCTCATAAGTTGCTGCAAGGCCATTTTCTTTCCAGCCTTTTTCCGCAAGCATGGTGTGCAGCTGACTATGCACATCTCGCCACTCACGTAAACGGCGTGGCGATAAGAATTTACTTCTGCATAAGCTTTCTAGTTGACGATTGCTCTGTTTATGTTGCAAAGCATCTTGATACCAATGCCAGAGTTTTACAAAACTAAGGAACTCAGAGCGTTCATCTACAAACAGCAGGTGCGCTTGATCTGCAGCAGCGCCCTGATCCATCGGTCGCTCACGCGGATCTTGGGTTGCCAAGGCAGAGGCAATGATAGTCACTTCTCTTAAGGCATTCTGCTCTTTAGCAGCCAATAATATTCTGCCAATCCGAGGATCTAGCGGTAGGTCAGCCAACTGCTTACCAATTGCCGTGAGCTTAAAGCTATTGTTAATGTCTTTGCCATCAGAGGCATCGGATTCATCAAACTCAATAGCACCCAATTCATCAAGCAGTTGTACGCCATCGGTAATGGCTCTGCCCAATGGTTTATCAATAAATGGAAAGTGCTGAATTTTTGGCAAACGGAGTGAACTCATCCGCAGAAGTACCGCTGCTAATGAGCTACGCAGAATTTCTGGGTCAGTAAATTTAGGGCGGCTTTGATAATCAAGCTCGCTATACAAACGAATGCAAATACCATCCGATACCCGGCCGCAGCGCCCCGCTCTTTGATTAGCGGCCGCTTGCGAAATCGGTTCAATCTGTAATTGCTCCACCTTATTACGATAGGAATAACGCTTGACTCTAGCTAAGCCACTATCAATCACATAGCGAATGTTCGGCACTGTTAAGGATGTCTCGGCAACGTTGGTTGTCAGGATGATGCGACGACCATTACCGGGGCTAAAGACTCTTTCTTGCTCGGCTACCGATTGACGGGCAAACAAGCTGAGAATTTCTGGATGAAAGCGTTGTTGCAAAACATGATCCTTGCGCAGCGCCTCTGCACAATCCCGGATCTCCCGCTCGCCTGGTAAAAAGACCAGTACATCTCCAGCCCCTGATGCGCCTTCACGCCAAACATTGGCGATTTCTTCTGCGACTGTTTCTGGGATTTCCTTAGCAGTCTTAGATTCTTTTTTACCGTCGGGTTTAGAGTCCGGCTCCAGCGGGCAATACCGTTGCTCCACCGGAAAGAGACGGCCGCTCACTTCAATCACGGGGGCCACCTTACCGTTGATCGCAAAATGCTCTGCAAAACGCTGGGCATCGATCGTGGCTGAGGTAATAATCAATTTAAGATCGGGCCTCTTGGGAAGTAACTGCCTTAAATAACCCAGAAGAAAGTCAATATTCAGACTGCGTTCGTGGGCCTCATCGATGATGAGCGTGTCGTAAGCATTGAGCTGAGGATCGCGCTGCGTCTCTGCTAGCAAAATGCCATCAGTCATCAACTTAATCGAAGCGGTATTACTTGTTTTATCTGCGAAGCGCACTTGATAGCCGACATCCTGACCAATGGGGGAGCCTAGCTCTTGGGCAATTCGCTTGGCTGTGGCAGTAGCTGCTATGCGGCGAGGCTGGGTATGGCCAATCAACTTGCCGCCGTTGATGGTGCCTCTACCAAGGTCCAAACAGATCTTCGGTAGCTGGGTAGTCTTACCTGAGCCGGTCTCTCCACAAACAATCACTACTTGGTGATTCTGCAGGGCATCCTTGATGATTTGCCTTTGACCAGAGACGGGCAATTCTTCCGGAAAGCGGATCTCTAGCCTGCGTGAGGTGTTGGAAGCAGGCACAGGCTTTGGCATTGCTTTGGGTTTTTGTTGGTTTATGGGCTCTTGCACCCTATAATTTTCTCACTATGCCAACAAATGCACCGAACCAGGCCTCAAGTGCCGAAGAATCTACCTCCAACTTCCCCTTTGTAGGGTGGTTGCGCGATGTTGCGCCCTACATCCATAGCTTCCGTGAAAAGACCTTTGTCATCGCCTTTGCTGGTGAGCTCGTTCAGGAAATTGGTCTTGAGAATCTGATTGAAGATATCGCCATGTTGCATGCCATGGGCATGCGAATTGTTTTGGTCCACGGCATTCGTCCACAGATTGAAGAGCAGCTGACCTTACGCAAGATTAAGAGTAAGTTTGGCAAGACCGCTATGCATAGCTATCGGATTACCGATGCCGCTGCACTTGAGTGTGTCAAAGAAGCCGCTGGTGAATTGCGTCTTGATATCGAAGCTGCGTTTAGTCGTGGCTTACCAAATACTCCAATGGCAGGATCGCGTATTTCCGTTATCTCTGGAAACTTCATCACTGCAATGCCAGTAGGTGTTGTTGAGGGCACTGATTACATCCATACAGGTTTAGTACGTAAGGTGGACTCTACTTCTATTACGCAGTCTTTGGATAGCAATAAGATTGTCTTACTCTCACCTTTAGGTTTTTCTCCTACTGGGCAGGCATTCAATCTGGCCTATGAGGATGTGGCAGCCTCTACTGCTGCCGCTCTTAAGGCAGATAAGTTGATCTTCTTAAGCCCCTATAAAGGGCTTCATGATGCAGAAGGTGATTTGATTACCGAGCTGTCATTACCTCAACTCCAAGACTATATGGCCCAGAAGAAGGATTTAGATATCGGCATGAAGAGCTTGCTCAATATCTCTGGAAGAGCTATCAAAGCAGGAGTAAGTCGTGTTCACTTCTTGCCATGCAATCAAGATGGTGCATTACTTGAAGAACTCTTTACCCACGATGGTATCGGCATGATGCTGGCTTCTTCTGATATTGAGAACTTGCGCGAAGCCAATCAAGATGATGTGGGCGGTATTTTGCAATTGACGATGCCACTAGAGGATGAAGGTATCTTGGCAGCTCGTGGTCAAGATGTGATTGAGCGTGATATTCAGCGCTTCTCAGTGATTGAACATGACCGCGTTCTCTTTGGCTGCGCTGCCCTCTTCCCTTTTCCGAATGGCGTTGGTGAACTAGCTTGCCTGGCGGTTGATCCTGATGTTCAAGGCTCAGGCGATGGCGAGCGACTTTTGAAGCGAGTTGAAATGCGCGCCAAACAAGAAGGCATTAAAAAATTATTTGTTCTCACTACGAGAACCGAGCATTGGTTCTTAAAGCGTGGCTTTAAGCGGGCAACAGTAGAAGACTTGCCCGAAGAAAGAAAACAGATTTACAACTGGGACCGTAAGTCCATGGTTTTAACTAAAGATCTATAAGAAAAAAGAGATCAATCAGAAAGGTATTACAGATGGCACGCATGGTTCAATGTATCAAGCTCAATAAAGAGTCCGAAGGAATGGATTTTGCCCCGCTTCCAGGTGAGCTGGGCAAAAAGATTTGGAATCAAGTATCCAAAGAAGCTTGGGCTGCATGGTTAAAGCATCAAACCATGTTGATTAATGAAAACCGCCTCAATATGGCTGATCCTCGTGCTCGCCAGTATCTTCTCAAGCAGGTTGAGAAGTACTTCTTTGAAGGTGGCGCGGATATGGCAGAAGGCTACACCCCGCCAGCAGAATAAGCTACTGCTTGAGAGCTATTGCAGCACAGCATTAATAAATACATAAAACTTGTTCCCAGCTGTTGACTCTCTGAATAGCTAGGCATAGGATGTAATCGTAGCAAGGCAGATATAGTGCCCCGCTACATTGGCGAAAGCCACTTCAGAATGAGTACATCTATGCACTCATAGGCTAAGGAACTAAATACCTTCCGAGCGCCTGCGCCATGCAAACCATGGCAAACAACCCGATGGGGATGCCCCGTCGGGTTTTTTTATCTCTAAAGCACTAATCTTTCTAAGCCAGAAGCATTGCTGACCAGCAAGAGGTTTGCTTTTTCTTTAGCAAAGAGTCCAACTGTGATCACGCCTGCAATTTGATTGATTTGCGCTTCCATCTTGATGGGGTCAGCAATCTTTAAACCTGCCACATCTAAAATCCACCCGCCGTTATCCGTAACAAAGGGCTCGCTTGGAGTTTGATTTAAATCAGCATGGGTATTTTTAGCCAGGCGGAGCGTGACCTTACCGCCCAATTTTTCTAATTCTCTACTCACTATGCCCTTTGCTAAGGGGATGATTTCTACTGGCAGCGCAAAGTTACCCAGAACGGCAACCTGCTTTGATGAATCACAAATGCAAATGAATTGCCTAGCCATCGATGCGATAATTTTTTCGCGCGTCAGAGCCCCACCGCCACCTTTAATCATGTGACCTGCTGGATCAATTTCATCTGCACCATCGACATAGGCAGGTAAATCAGTCACGTCATTGAGGTCTAGAACCTGAAAGCCATGCTTGAGCAAGCGCTCGGTTGTTGCGTTTGAGCTCGATACCGTTCCTGCGAAATGATCTTTATGAGGGGCTAAAGCATCAATAAAGCAATTGGCGGTTGAGCCTGTGCCAACCCCTAAAATTTGCCCGGCAGGCAGTTTTAAGACTTCATCCCGCGCTGCCTCGCCCACCATTTGTTTGAGTTGATCTTGGTTCATATGCCTGCTAAACGCCCTTATGCCTTGACTGGAATGGAGTCATTAATACATCTATCATATGATATTCAAAAGAAACTCACTTCAGCAAACAAGATAATCCATGAATAGCACCTCTTTAGCCCCTAACCAACTAGAGCAGCTTAAAAAGCTCACCACGGTGGTTGCCGACACGGGCGACTTTGAGCGCATGCAAGAGTTCCAACCGCAGGATGCGACAACCAATCCATCGCTCATTCTCAAGGCGGCCCAGCAAAGTAATTATCAATCCCTAGTGCAGTCCGTTAAAGATGCCCATCCAGGAATGAGTCCCACTGATTTGGTGGATTACATTCTGGTTGCGTTTGGTTTGGAGATCCTCAAAATTGTTCCAGGTCGCGTTTCTACCGAGGTTGATGCAAGGCTTTCTTTTGATACCAAAGCGACCGTTACTAAGGCCAAGCACCTGATTTCTTTGTATGAGTCACATGGGATTGATCGCAAACGCATCTTGATCAAACTTGCTGGCACTTGGGAAGGCATTGCGGCTGCAAAAGAATTAGAAGCCGCAGGCATCCATTGCAATATGACTTTGCTCTTCTCCTTAGTGCAAGCGGCAGCTTGTGGTGCAGCAAATGCAAAGTTGATTTCCCCATTTGTGGGACGCATCACTGATTGGAATAAAGCAAAGCTCGGCGCCAATTGGAATGATGCTAGTCATGGTGCTGCAAATGATCCTGGCGTGACTTCAGTCAAGAAAATATTTAGCTATTACAAACACTTTGGTATCTCTACTGAAATCATGGGTGCGAGCTTTCGCAATACCAGCCAGATTCTGGAGTTAGCAGGCTGTGATTTATTGACGATTAGTCCAGAGCTTTTGGCAGAACTACAAACTAGTAGTACTGTAGTTAGCAAAAAGCTGGATGCAGGTAGTGCTCGCCATGGAAACATCACTCCATTGAAGCTCGATGAGTCCAGTTTTCGCCTGCAATTAAATCATGATGCAATGGCCACTGAGAAGCTGGCTGAGGGTATTCGTAATTTTTGTATCGATACAGAAAAACTAGAAGCCTTGCTCGCTAAGTAAAGCTTCTAACTGCCTGCTTGTCTTGCTATTTAGCAGTATTAATGCCTAGCAAGTTATAGGCTGGACAAATTCTGAATACGCCAGTTACTAGAGGAATGATTCCAATCCATGCCCACGGTCCAGCAATGCCAAAGGCTGCTAAACCGATGAGAATAGCGCCAACGGTAATGCGCAGAATACGGTCAGTGTTGCCAATATTGCATTTCATATAAGGCCTTTCAGTAAACTTACTTGGCAGCTTTGTTGCTTGCTTTCGCTAGGCGCTGTCTTAATGCCTCATACAAGCATACGCCACTTGCAACAGAAACATTCAAACTTTCAACTACACCCTGCATTGGGATGCGGACGAGCTCATCACAGGTCTCTTTTGTCAGGCGACGCATGCCCTCACCCTCTGCTCCCATCACAATGGCAATAGGGCCGGTGAGATCAAGGTCATAGATAGACTTTTCAGCTTCATCATCGGTACCCACTAGCCAGACGCCAGCTTCTTGCATCTCTTTCATACTGCGTACGAGGTTAGTCACAGTAATGACTGGCATTACTTCAGATGCGCCGCTCGATACTTTACTTACCGTTGCATTAATTGAAGCAGAACGATCTTTTGGAATCACGACAGCATCAACCCCTGCGCCGTCTGCAACACGCAAGCAGGCGCCAAAGTTATGAGGATCGGTAACACCATCTAAAACGAGGAATAAGGATTTCTTCTGTGCACTCTCAGCATCCTCAACTACTTCAGTGATAGTTCGCGCAATCGTCATTTTTTCAGCTAAGGCAACAACGCCTTGGTGACGATCATGACCAGTCAACTTATGTAAGCGTTCAGCATCAGCAGCATGCAAGCGCTCACCCAAAATCTCTTCAGCTTGTTTTAAAAAATCACCCATCCTTCTATCGCGACGACTAGGATCAAAGTACACCGACTTCAGGCTATCTGGGTCAACGCGTAAACGCGCCTGAACTGCATGAAAGCCAACTAATATTTGTTTCATGTGTTTTATTTACTCTTTATTTGCGGCGGGCATTAGTACTGCGGACTGGCGGCTTACTGCCAGCAGGCTTGCCAACAGATCGGCCTGGCTTTGCTTTTCCATTCTTACGACTAGCTTTGCTCTTCGATTGATTGGCACTCAAATTACCTGCAGACTTTGCAGCATTTACATTAATGCCGCTAGGCTTTTGGGGAGCTTTACTGGAAGGACGACTCTTCTTGGATGCGGCTTTCTTATTGGGTCTTCCAGTATCAGTCGCTAGTATTAGCTGGCGACGGCTAGATGAGCCACCCACTTCAGCGCCTATCGACTTCACCAGACTAAATTCAATCTTACGGGCATCTAGATCTACACGACTAACCAGAACATGTAAGCGATCACCCAAGCGATAGCGAATGCCAGTTCTCTCTCCGCGTAATTCTTGCCTAGCCTCATCATATTGGAAATAATCGCCCCCAAGTTCAGTAACGTGGACCATACCTTCTACAAAGAGATTCTCGAGCTGAATAAATAACCCAAAGTTCGCAACGCTCGTTACAGTGCCAGCATATTCTTGACCTAAATGGTCTCGCATGTAATAGCACTTGAGCCACGCCTCAACATCACGCGAAGCTTCATCAGCACGACGCTCATTCGATGAACAATGCACGCCCAATTGACCCCAAATAGGGAGGGCTGCATTAGCCCCTTTAGGTGTTTTAACCCCTTTAGCGGTATCGGCTTTCGCATCGCTATGAGACTTCTTGGCATTGACTGCATTTAGACGACCCTTGCCTTTGCGAGGTAGCGTTAAATTTAAGGGGACCGTTGGGGACAATGCCGGGACATAAGGCTTTTTCTGCAGAATCGACTTAATCACACGGTGCGTGAGTAGGTCTGGATAGCGGCGAATGGGGCTGGTGAAATGTGAATACGCTGGATAAGCTAAGCCAAAGTGGCCTTCGTTATCTGGCTGGTACATCGCTTGTTGCATAGAGCGCAAGACTACTGACTGCAGCATATTGGCATCAGGACGATCCTTGATCTCACGCATCAATTTTGCAAAATCACGTGGCTTTGGTTTTTCACCACCACCTAGTGAAAGGCTGGAGGTTCTTAATACTTGGCGTAAGGTCAATAACTTCTCTTCAGAAGGCTCACCATGGACGCGATACAAACTTAAGTGTTTATTTTTATCAATGAAGTCAGCAGCGCAAACGTTGGCCGTCAACATGCACTCTTCAATTAAGCGGTGTGCATCATTACGAAGGCGTGGCTCAATCCGCAAAATCTTGCCAAGCTCATTACTAATGATCTGAGTCTCAGTGGTTTCAAATTCGATAGCGCCCCGCTTCTCACGAGCCGCTAGTAAAATCTTATATAAGGAGTACAGATTGCCAAGCAATGGGCTGAACTGTGCAAAACGTGCAGCCTCAGGCCCCTTACTATTCGAGAGAATCTCCCAAACCGTGTCATAGGTGAAACGCTGGGCAGAATGCATGACCGCAGGATAGAACTGATAGGCTAAGACAATGCCGTTGTTATCCACTACGGAATCACAGACCATGCATAGACGATCTAAATTAGGATTGAGGGAACATAAGCCATTGGAGATCTTCTCGGGGAGCATCGGAATGACGCGTCTTGGAAAATAGACCGAAGTAGCCCGTAACAAACCTTCATCATCCAATGGGTGACCTGGCTTGACGTAATGGGAAACGTCAGCAATCCCAACAATTAAACGCCAGGCCTTGGTCTTGCCGTGCATGATCGGCTCGCAATAGACAGCATCATCGAAGTCTCTGGCATCAGCGCCATCAATTGTGACTAAAGGGATATCTCGTAAATCAACACGACCCTCTAAGTCTTCTTGCTGCACAGAATCTGGGAGTGCGGCGGCCTCTTTCATGGCGGCAGCTGAAAACTCGTGGGGCACACCATACTTACGTACAGCGATCTCAATCTCCATGCCTGGATCATCAATCTCGCCCAAGACTTCAACCACGCGACCAAGGGCTTGGCGATAGCTATCTGGGTAATCGATGATCTCCACACTAACGACTTGACCCAGTTTTGCTTGACCCTGCCCTTTAGGAGGAATCAATATGTCATGGCCAATGCGGTTATCTTCTGGGGCAACAATGAGTACGCCATTTTCATTGAGGAGGCGACCAATCACGACTTTGTTTGCATGTAGTACTACTTCGACGATCTGCCCCTCTGGGCGGCCACGTCGGTCTGTTCCTAATACTTTGACGTTGACTCTATCGCCATGCATGACGCGAGACATCTCTCGTTCAGAGAGAAAAATATCTTCACCACCATCATCGGGAATGACAAACCCAAATCCATCTCGGTGGCCTTGGACTGTTCCTAAACGATCAGCCTCACGTGGCACCAAGTCTTTTGCTTTACGCATTTAATTCCTTCGGCAATACATGCCCTTGCTATTTATCTATTGATATCTATTTTTGTTATGAATAAGCCTACTGTATCAAACCATTGAGTCTGCAGGGGAAAAGCCAAATTAGCCTAGATCAGCCTCTGAAACAGCCATCCCCCTATAATAGAGGCATGCCCAGGTGGCGAAATTGGTAGACGCACCAGCTTCAGGTGCTGGCGATCGTAAGGTTGTGGGGGTTCGAGTCCCTTCCTGGGCACCAAACACTCTCACTTGACCTTATATGGGGTCAAATCAGCGGATTGCAAGTGGCCTTGTTTTCCTCTCCTCTTCCACACTCTTTATCAGGCAAACCAAAACCGTGCTGCTGTAAAGACTGCCATGCCAATCACCAGGGTTGGAATCATTTTCTTGCTGAAGTAGAAAGCAATCATCGCCGCCATTCCACCCCAGATATTCGGAAGTCGTAGATTGAATTCCGTAATACTGGAGGCACCTACAGGCAAAAAGATTTCTGGCGCCAAAATAGCAATCAAGGCAGCCAAAGGCGCATAACGAATTGTCTCCAAGACCCATTCTGAAACCTTGATGCGATTACCAAGCAGAATAAAGAAACTACGCGAGACAAAAGTCACCGCAGCCAGTCCAATGATGAGATAGGCAATTCTCATGCTAGCGTCATTACTCATGAGAGTACTCTTTGTTTTGGAGATTTATCTAATATGATCCCCACGAATAATGCAGCAGCAATTGCCAGAATAATATTGAGTCTGTATGGAATACCATACGTCATCACCGCAACAGCTCCCGCCGTGACTGCGGCCCACTTGGCTGAGGTCCGATCTAGCATCGGCCCAATAATGACAACTAAAGCAACAGCACCAGCAAACTCCAATCCCCAATCATTCGGAATTTGACTAGCCAATAAAATTCCTGTGATAGAGGCGATCTGCCAAGCAATCCAGTTAGCGGATTGAAAACCTATCATTGAATACAAGCGTAAATGCTCTGGATCAGCAGCTAGCTCCTCCTTGGTCTCTGGCTTTGGAAAGCGTCTGAGATGCGCTAGATAAGAGAAATCGGTAGTGAAGTAGCCCAGCAGAATTCTGCGCCAGGTGGATAGATAAGAAAAATGCGCCTGCAGTCCAAGACTAAAAATAACAAAGCGCAAGTTCACCATGAAAGAAGTCACCAAGATCACCCAAATGGGTGCGCCCACAGCAATCAAAGGCAGTGCGGCAAGTTGAGCTGAACCGGCATAGACCAGCAGACTCATTGCAATGGCTTGTTGTACGGTTAATGTAGACTTGGCCATGGCAATGCCTGTCACAACACTCCATGTCACGATGGTCACGGCAGAATGGGACATCCCCCTAAAGCCACGGATAAATTCTCGCTGTTGTGCTGGCGTCATATGGACAGTTTAAATGCCCATAGAGCGATGCAAAATCTTGGGCTTCATCTCTTCCCATAGACTTTCAAAGTCTTCTATTTTTTCGTGTGCTAGTTTAACTGGCGCATAAAGTCCACCAAAAACAATGGAGCTCTTCTTGACTGCTGTTTTGTCAAACTCAGTAAGGCCAATTGGCTTATCGTCCATATCTCGTGTGAGTTCTGCAGAACAGACAATGGCCTCCTCATCATCACGATCTACCACTGCAAACTCAATATATTGCTGGCTCTTTTCAATAATCACTAAGGTACCACGGGCATAAGAAACGGCATCGTGCTCTTTGGCGATATACGCCAAGAACTGATCCTCCTCTTCCTTCTCCATTTTGAGATCATCGATAAAGAATAGAAACTGATCCCCCTCGCCATTCACCAAGGTGAACACTTTTGGTACTACGCCATGCGCTAGGGCGAGATTGCGATAGTAAGAAGCAATTTCTAAAGCGAGATTTTCAGAGAACAAATGCATCGTGAAGTCTTATTGAGTAATTAAGCCAAGTTCTTTTTTAAGAATTCCATTGTTCGCTCCCAGGCTAGCTTTGCTGCCTCGGCGTTGTACTCCAAAGGCGGCAGACCACGAATAGCAGACTTTGGATTAGCAAAGGCATGCTTGGTATCGTAACGATGAAAGTCATAGCTGGTACCAGCCTGCTTCAACTTATCCTCTAGTTGGTCTACACCTGTAATCGAAAAGAACTCATCATGCAATGCCCAATGGGCCAACATTGGCTTATTAATAGCGGCCGCATCAACATACTCCAAAGGAGGATAGCCGTACCAAACAATCGTGCCATCGAGCTCGGGTACATTGCATGCCGACAGAATAGTCAATGCACCACCCATACAAAATCCAGTCACAGCAACCTTCTTACTGCCAGTCGCTTTTAAGTATTGAACTGCGCCGCGGATATCTTGTGTGGCTGCATCACCAAAGTTCAAACCATTCATTAAATGCTCAGCTTCATTTGCTTCGAGTGCTACCTTACCGCGATACAGGTCAGGGACTAGGGCACGATAGCCAGCTTGAGCCAAACGCTCTGCTACTAACTTCACTTCTTCATCCAAACCCCACCACTCCTGAATGACCACCACGCCAGGGGCATTTGCTTTATCAGTCGGCTCGACTAAATACCCGTCAACGGAACTACCATCGGGTCTTTTAAATTGAATCATGTGATCTCCTTACCTATATCCGAACACTTTACTTGAATGGCCCTGTATGCAATCCCCTTGGGGGACTTTGAAGCTCAAACACCAAATGAAGAAACCTTTAAAAGGTTGATTTGTTGCTACGCAGCATTCTTTTGGCATTAGGTGTATTATTAGGGTATACCCTTAAGGAGATTCTCAATGTCACACTCAAACTCAGTTGGTTTTCTACAGAACAGTAACCTTAGCTTTAAGCCTTTGTACGCAATTCGGGACTTTTTTACCCTAATATCTGCTGCGTGGGAAGAAGCCAAGACTCTGGAACAGAAAAGTCATAAAAACAGCGCAAATTGGTAATTTATTGCTGATTTATAGCTAAATTTGGCTGTTTTCAGCTAGATATTCATAAAAGCCCTCGAGCTATGCTTCGGGGCTTTTTTATTGGGTACTTTTAAGCTGATTTCAAAATGTAATAGCCATAAACACAGCGATTTCCACGTCGCGATGGATCATGCGTATCTTGAATCACTCCATCAACTATTGCAGTTAAGTGTTTGGAAACCTTCACAATTAATATCCCATCTGGAAGCTCGCTAGGCCGCAAGTGAACTTGGCAGCCCGCCCCCACCTTCATCGTTGCCACCCACTCAAACCCTAGCCCTAGGATGTAATCATGAAAGACATTGCGATGGTTCCCATTTCGAGGGGATGCACCCTTGTCATTAAGGCGCCTTGCCAAACGATCGTTCCGAAGTTGGGCATAGGTTTCATTAGCATTTCTTAAGTCTTCATAGACCTGCATATAGGGCAGTTTGGCAGCAATAGCGATTGATCTCACAACACAGTCCCCAGCCCCACCCTTAAAGCCAGCCTGCTCCCTACCCCCGTCATTCAATTGAAGGGGGTAAGTTTGCGAAGACCTAGCGAATGGATTTAGAAAGCTAAACATATCGGATTATTAATGTGCCTAATAAAAAATGGATTTGCTTTGCGGGCAAATCCATTTTGATCTCAAGTACTCATGAAGTTACTTCGCTTGCGCTGCTTTTACTTTCAAGCGCCAAGCATGTAGCAATGGTTCGGTATAACCATTTGGCTGCTCAAGGCCCTTAAAGATCAGATCGCTTGCGGCTTGATACGCATAGGAATCTTTATAGTTCGGCATCATGGGCTTATAGAGGGGATCGCCTGCATTTTGCATGTCAACAATAGTCGCCATACGTTGCAGAGCCTCGTTCACTTCAGCCTTAGTCACATATTTGTGTAGCAACCAGTTAGCAATATGCTGACTAGAAATACGCAAGGTGGCGCGATCTTCCATTAACCCTACGTTATAGATATCGGGCACCTTAGAGCAACCAACACCTTGATCAATCCAGCGAACTACATATCCCAAAATACCTTGGCAATTGTTATTCAGCGCTTCCCGAATTTCTTCTTTAGTCCAATCAGGAAAGAGCGCAATGGGAACAGTCAAGAGGTTGTCCATGAGAGCTTCATACTCAGCTTTGGTATCTTGCTTTTCCATATCCTTTTGGATTTGCTCAACATTAATCTGGTGATAGTGCATTGCATGCAAAGTAGCGGCGGTAGGTGATGGCACCCAAGCTGTATTAGCGCCAGCTTGAGGGTGTGCACCTTTTTGCTCCACCATCTCTTTCATGAGATCTGGCGCAGGCCACATACCTTTACCAATCTGTGCACGACCACGAAGGCCACAATCTAAACCTGCTAATACGTTACGGCGCTCATAGGCTCCAAACCATTTAGCGATCTTCATTCTTCCTTTACGCACCATGGCACCACCGTGCATTCCGGTATGCATTTCATCGCCAGTACGATCTAAGAACCCAGTATTAATAAAAGCAACGCGTGCGCCAGCAGCGGCAATGGCCGCTTTAATATTGACGCTCATGCGGCGCTCTTCGTCCATGATTCCCAACTTCACTGTGTTCTCTGGCAAGCCAAGCAATTTCTCAACACGGCCAAAGAGCTCGCTCGCAAATGCCACCTCTTCTGGGCTATGCATTTTTGGCTTCACAATATATACAGAGCCTTTACGAGTATTACCAATCGCTTGAGTCGCTGGGCGATTAATGTCATACAAAGCAATCAATACTGTCACTACTGCATCTAGGATACCTTCGTAGATTTCCTTACCTTCACTGGTGATGATGGCAGGATTGGTCATCAGATGACCTACGTTACGGAGAAACAAAAGTGATCGACCATGCAATGTCACAACGCCATCTTTAGCATTGACTGCACCAATGCCTGCTGTGTATTTACGGTCTGGATTCAGTGAACGAGTAAAGGTTTTGCCGCCCTTACTCACCTCCTCAACTAAAGTACCTTTAAGAATGCCTAACCAGTTTTCATAAGCCAGTACTTTATCGTCAGCATCAACTACTGCAACAGAATCTTCTAAGTCCAAAATAGTGGAGAGGGCCGCTTCAAGCACTACATCATTTACACCAGCTTGATCAGCAGCGCCAATGGTTTTGGTCTTATCAATTTCGATATCAATATGAATACCGTTATTGCGTAGCAAAATAGAGCTTGGTGTAGCAGCATCGCCTTGGTAACCAACAAACTGTTTTTCATCAACTAAGCCGGTAGTGCTACCGTCTTTTAATTTGACGGACAACTTTTTATCTACAACGCTATAGGCCACTACATCTCTATATAAAGCTTTAGCTAGGGGAGCAGATTCATCTAAAAACTGATGTGCATAGGCAACTACTTTTGCACCTCGAATGGGGTTGTAGTCTCCAGCTTTAGTAGCCCCGCCCTCTTCTGAAATCAGGTCTGTACCGTATAGGGCGTCATACAAAGAACCCCAACGGGCATTAGCAGCATTTAAAGCGTAACGTGCATTTAGTACAGGCACTACAAGTTGAGGGCCAGCCTGGAGCGCCAGTTCATCATCTACATTCTGAGTGGTGGCCAAGATAGTATCTGGTACCTCATCGATATAACCGATTTCTTTGAGGTATTTACGATATGCAGGCATATCTTTGATGGGGCCTGGATTGGCTTTATGCCATTGATCTAAATCAGCCTGTAGGCGATCACGCTTAGCTAATAAGGCCTCATTTTTGGGGCTTAAGTCTTTGACGATCTCATCAAAACCCTTCCAAAAATCTGCGCTTTTAATGCCAGTACCTGGTAGTACTTTGTCTTCGATAAAACGGTACAAGGGAGTTGCTACTTGAAGGCCATTACAGGTAGTGCGCGCAGTCATGTTGATATTTTCTTAAGCAAAAGTGAATAAAAAGGGTGAATAAATTATTTTCTATGATTCCTGGAAAGGATGCTGGAGCAAGATGGTCTCATCGCGCTCTGGTCCCGTTGAGACCATGGCGATAGGCTTACCAACAACCTCTTCAATACGACGCAAAAACTTTTGCGCTTCTACTGGGAGCTTATCCCACTCCCGAATGCCAAAGGTAGTACCCTTCCAGCATGGGAAATCTTCATAAATCGGTTCGCAGCGTGAAACAGACTCAGCGCCGCGTGGTAATACATCAAGAGTCTTGCCATCGAGCTTATAGCCAACACACAAGCGAATAGTTTCTAAGCCATCGAGTACGTCTAACTTAGTAATACACAAACCCGAAAGACCATTGATCTGGATTGAACGCTTCAATGCGGCTGCATCTAACCAACCAGTGCGGCGTGGGCGACCCGTTACAGAGCCAAACTCTTTACCGACTTCAGCCAGACGGATACCAATGGGATCTTGCTTTGCTGGGTTGTCATGGTCATAGAGCTCACTTGGGAATGGGCCAGCACCAACGCGCGTGCAATACGCTTTAGTAATGCCTAATATATATTGCAAAGAGTCTGGTCCAACACCAGAACCAGCAGCAGCATTACCTGCTACGCAGTTGCTAGAGGTGACATAGGGATAGGTGCCGTGATCAATATCAAGCAAGGTACCCTGCGCCCCTTCAAATAGGAGATTTTGACCAGCCTGCTCAGCTGCATATAGTGCACTAGAGACATCCACTACCATGGGCTTAATGCGCGACGCATAGGACATTGCCTCTGCTAGCGTCTTTTCATAATCGACTGGCTCTGCGCCATAGTAGTTAGTGAGCATGAAATTGTGATATTCCAAGTTTTCACGCAATTGCACTGCAAACTTTTCTGGATAGAATAAGTCCTGAACGCGCAAAGCACGACGTGCTACTTTATCTTCGTATGCTGGCCCAATGCCTCGTCCGGTCGTACCAATTTTTGCTTCACCACGCTTTTTCTCGCGAGCATGATCAATTGCCACGTGATACGGCAGGATCAAAGTCGTTGCTTCAGAAATCTTCAAACGGGACTGAACATCCAAACCAGCAGCTTCAAGCTCACCAATTTCTTTAAAGAGCGCTTCGGGGGATAGAACCACGCCGTTACCGATATAGCAAATCACCTCTTTGTGCATGATTCCAGATGGAATCAGACGAAGAATCGTTTTCTTGCCACCAATGATGAGGGTATGGCCTGCGTTGTGACCACCCTGAAAGCGAACTACTGCCTTTGCATGATCCGTTAACCAATCAACTACTTTTCCTTTGCCTTCATCACCCCACTGAGTGCCAATGACAACTACGTTACGACCTTTAGCTTGCTGCTTTGAAGACATATTGAAATCCAAAAAGATAATTACAAAATTGGTTGAAGTTAGCTATGTTGCTTTGCTTTATTTTTTCTTTACTTCCCAAGAGTTACCCTGCTTTACTAGCTCTCGATCACATTCATATTCGGCAGCCTCTACTTTTTCACCAGCCATCACCTGAACAACCACTTCACCAGAATCACGTAAAGCTGTAATCGCTTTGCTTAAACTAATATCTTCAAGCCAAGGCGCTGCAATTGCTAGCTTGCGTACTTTCAATGGCGATAGATTAGCCAGAGTCAACAAATCTAATGAGAATCCAGTAGCAGGACGTGCGCGGCCAAAGGCTTGACCTACGTGATCATAGCGTCCACCTCTGGCAATCGGCTGTGGCAGCTTGTCTACATAGACTGCAAACATCACGCCGCTGTGATATTGATAGCCACGCAAGTCTGCTAAATCAATACTAGTCTCTAAGCCACTAGATGAACTCACTGCGACAACTAAGCGCTCGA
Source organism: Polynucleobacter sp. UB-Piko-W3 (assembly GCF_018881635.1). Taxonomy (GTDB): domain Bacteria; phylum Pseudomonadota; class Gammaproteobacteria; order Burkholderiales; family Burkholderiaceae; genus Polynucleobacter. The sequence goes on along the minus strand of NZ_JACVPY010000002.1, from coordinate 429,393 downwards.
GGCCTGCTAAAGCTTGATCAATTGCAGCATGCTGCGGCAATACTTTTTTAGCCTTTGCCAAAACTTCAGCGCAAGGACCATTCAGTTCTGTGAGCGCCATCAGCGCATCAGTCGTTTTGGCCGGCAAGCAGGCAGCCCACTTGCCAAGACCCGGACGATCTTTGGTCTGCAATAGGCCATACAAGGTTTCAATAGTCTCTTTGTCTAGCTTCTGGTCAGCCAAGATACCGCTCAAGATACCGGCGTGAGATAGATCAAGATAAACCTTATCGACGCCTGCAATAGAGAGTGTTTTGAGCAGCAAAGTGATAGCCTCAAAATCAGCCTCCCAGGTAGCGCAACCATAAATCTCTGCACCTAACTGCAAATCTTCACGAGCAGAGCTACCCACTGGGGTACGAGCGTGCGCTACAGAGCCGGCATAGCAAAGCCTGGTGACTCCTGCGCGATTTAATAAGTGGGCATCAATCCGCGCAACTTGTGGAGTCATGTCGGCACGTAAGCCTAAGGTGCGACCCGACATTTGGTCTACCAACTTAAAGGTTTGGAGATTGAGATCCGAGCCAGTGCCCGTCAATAAAGAATCTAAGAACTCTAAAATCGGTGGAGCAACTAGTTCATAACCGTAGGTTTGATAGAGATCCAAGATAGCGCGACGCAAAGTCTCCACCTTGCGAGCCTGGGCCGGCAAAACGTCTGCAATATCTTCAGGAAGCAACCAACGATTCATGATCTAGATGATTCACTTTCTTATTTTTTATGCAGGAACTTGAAGAACTCGCCATTAGGCTCAACCACCATAATGTCTTTCTTATCCTTGAAAGAGCTTCGGTAGGCTTCTAAGCTCTGATAGAACTGAGCAAACTGTGCATCACGACCAAATGCTTCAGCATACAAAGCGGTTGCCTTAGCATCTCCGGCTCCTTTAATCTTTTGAGCATCACGATAGGCTTCAGCCAAAATCGTATCGCGTTGACGTTCAGCGTTGGCTCGAATCTTGTCAGACTCAGCAGCACCGGTTGAGCGCAATTCATTAGCTACCCGCTTACGCTCTGCTTCCATCCGGCGATATACCGAATCGCTAATCTCAGCTAAGAGGTCTACACGCTTTAAGCGAACATCCACAATCTCTACGCCAATATCAGCCGCATCATCAGCCACTTTTTTACGAATCCCCTGCATGACCTCTTCACGCTGATCAGAGATCAACTCACGCACAGTGCGTTTCGTGAACTCTTCATTCAAAGCAGAACGCACTAGCTGAGTTAAGCGGTCTTGTGCCAAGCGCTCGTCACCCTTAAAGCTGATAAAGAACTTACGAGGATCAACAATGCGCCATTTCACAAAAGAATCCACCAAGAGATTCTTCTTCTCTGCAGTAATAAAGCGCTCTGCCTCTGGATTATCAATTGTCAGAATACGACGATCAAAGAACCGTACGCTTTCAAATGGGGCTGGCAGTTTCACGCGCAAGCCAGGCTCTTCAATCACGCGGACGATTTGGCCGAATGCGAAAACAACCGCAAATTTACGTTGATCCACTATGAAAATGCTGGACGATAAGACATAGATCACCGCAACGAAGGCAATACCTGCAGCGATTAAGCGATTTGCATTCATTATCTAGGGTCCCGATCACGACTACGAAAACCATCGCGCTTATCTAAGGAGCGATCATTGGCATTATTAACAGCGGGTGCTGAGTATGTTGTATTACCGCTGTTCGTTGGGGCTGGATTATTCAATCCAGTTGCACCACCCACTGTCACACTTCCAGTTGGAGTAGACGTGTTGGATTGGTTTACTTGAGAACTAGCAGCCTGCGCACTTTCTGCGCTGACTTGAGCAACAATCTTGTCAAGCGGTAAATATAAAAGACTATTGCTCTTAGTTGTATCCACCAAGATCTTGGTCACATTGTTGTACATCTCGCGCATGCTATCGATGTACATCCGATCACGCGTCACTTGTGGCGCCTTGGCATATTCAACTAATACTTGCTTAAAGCGAGTCGCATCGCCTTCTGCAGTCGCTACCACTCTCGCCTTATAACCTTCAGCCTCTTGAATTAAGCGTTCTGCAGTACCTTTAGCACGTGGAATGATGTCATTGGCATAGGCCTGACCTTCGCTCTTCAAGCGCTCCTGATCTTGACCGGCTTTTACTGCATCATCAAATGCAGCTTGCACTTGCTCAGGCGGCTGTACGTTTTGTACCGTCACACTAGTAACGTAGATACCGCTCTTATAGCTATCTAATATCTTCTGAATAGAGCTTGCTAAATCAATACCAATCTTTTCGCGCCCTTCATAGAGCACGGTATCCATCTTGCTGCGAGCAACAATTTCACGAACGGCAGTTTCGGCAGCCTGTATCACTGCAGCATCTGGATCACGATTGTTGAATAAATAATCCGTTGGATCTTTTAAGCGATATTGAACAGCAAAGCGCACATCAATAATGTTTTCATCCTCAGTGAGCATGGAGGAATCTTTTTGATTCGTTGCCTTAATGAGTACTGGGCGACCTACTTCAACAGAGCGAACACCAGAAAGGTTCACTGTTTCATCCGACTGAATTGGCCAGGGCATACGCCAGTTGATGCCAGGCTTAGCGGTGTCAGCATATTTACCAAAGGTCAAAACCACGCCAGCCTGACCTTCTTGAATAATGAAAAATCCACTGCAAATCCAAATAAAGAAGACAACTGCCGCACTGATCAGGATGCTAGCCTTGGAACCAAAGGGATTCGTGAAATTAAAGTTTGGTGCACTCATGCCACCACCGCCACCATTGCCACCACCGCGCTGGGATGGCGGCGGAATATCAGTGCTGTTAGGTTTATTACCCGTTTGACCAGATGACGCTCCTGGCTTTTTCTTGCCACCAAAGATACCCGAAATTCTGTCATTGAAATCGCGCCAGAGCTCATCTAAATCTGGTGGGCCACCTGGCTTAGCCGGTGAATTCTTTGGCGCAGTTTCTGTTGGTTTATTTGTATCTGGATCGGCTTTAGGAGTTTGATCGCTCCCCTGCCCATCTTTGGCATCTTTGGACCCGCTATTGTGGCTATTGCCCCAGCCTGGATCATTGACCGAAAAGAGGTCTAGAAATTTACGCATCATTAGAAAAATAGTTTCGGTTTAGAGTGGGATTGAATTCAGCAGTATCTGGTCGTTCGGGTAAGGGTTCTAAAAACTCGTCCGGGGCCAATTGCTTCTTGGCACGGTTGTGCTCGAACCTTATTCTATCAGTCATTTGGGAGCATTCAGCCAAGGCTATGCGGAGCAAATCAAGACCCAAGCCTGTCTTGGCGGACAGGAAAACCTGACTAGGAAAGCCCTGCCCATCACGCTCTAAAACTGCTCCGCGGGTAAAGGTTTGAGGCATCTGGTCAATTTTGTTCATGACCTCTATTCGGGGGATCTGATCTGCTCCAATTTCCTCCAAAACCGCCTCAACTTCGGCCTTCTGCTCCCGAGCTACGGGGCTGCAGGCATCAATCACATGCAAAATCAGATCTGCGTGGATGGTTTCATCCAGGGTAGCTCTAAAAGCCTCAACTAGCTGGTGAGGCAGATCTCGAATAAATCCTACGGTATCCGAAACCACAATAGAGCCCACCCCGTCCAAATGGACTTTTCTAGAGGTGGTATCTAAAGTGGCAAAAAGTTGATCAGCCGCATAAGCCCCTGCTTTTGTTAGGGAATTAAATAAGGTGGATTTGCCAGCATTGGTGTATCCCACCAAGGAGACAGAGAACACATCCTGACGCTGACGAGCTCTTCTCTGAGTTCTTTGTTGGCGCTGGAGCTTCTCGAGTTCATTTTCTAAACGCTTAGCTTTGGTTGCCAGCATGCGGCGATCTAATTCCATCTGGGTTTCACCAGGACCGCCACGTACACCAATACCGCCGCGTTGACGCTCCAAGTGACTCCAGGCTCTGACTAAGCGAGACATGCGATAGCGTACTTGCGCTAACTCCACTTGCGTTTTACCAATGTGGCTTTGCGCTCTTTGACTAAAGATATCCAATATCAAACCAGTGCGATCCATCACATGACGATCGAGGTGACGCTCTAAGTTACGCTGCTGTGTTGGCGAAAGCGGATGATTAAAGATCGCGAGCTCTGCATTCTGCTCCTCCATCACGCGCTTCAGTTCGTTTACCTTGCCAGAACCAATAAATAAAGCGGGATCTGTTCGACCTTTGCGGGCAATCACGCTAGCTGCGGGTATAGAGCCAGCGCTATCAGCCAGGAGACTGAGTTCAGCCATGCTATCTGCAAAATCTTCGCGTCCCGTATCAACTCCAACGAGAACGGCGCGTGCCGCATCTACTCCAGTTTTATACAGGGGCGCCTTCTTCTATACGAAAGTCGATCGCACGTGCTGGAACAATCGTGGAGATTGCGTGTTTGTAAACCATCTGCGTGACAGTATTACGCAGGAGCACAACATATTGATCAAAGGATTCAATATTGCCTTGTAATTTAATACCATTCACGAGATAGATCGAAACAGGAATGTGCTCTTTGCGTAAGGCATTCAGAAATGGATCCTGTAGTAACTGAATCTTGTTGGCGCTCATACTACTCCTTATATCTTTTGTAATCAGGGAGTCTTGCTTTTTTAATGAAATCAAAACCTTTAAAAATGGCTACTACCGAATCTTCTATATTGGGCTCAATTATAAAAAAATCAAGCTCAAAGTCACCGCTTCTTACCTTTTTTTCCTTTATCCGCATCCACATAAGGGTTTTTGGCAGTGTTCATTTGGATTCTCAAGGGGGTGCCCCGCAACTTAAAGACATCCCTAAAGCGCCCTTCTAGATAACGCTTATAGCTATCGGTAACACCACTCAAGGATGTTCCATGAATCACTACGATTGGGGGATTCATGCCCCCTTGGTGTGCATAGCGTAATTTCGGGCGGCCCATGCCAACGCGCTTTGGTTGTTGATGCTCGATTGCCTCTTGCAAAATCCGAGTTAAGCGTGGGGTTGGCAATTTCGCCATAGCAGCTGCATAAGCAGAATCCACATCTTTAAATAACTCCTTGAGGCCCGTGCCCTTTTTAGCAGAAATGGGATGTACATTTGCAAAATCTAGGAAGCGCAATTTTTGTGCGATTTCTAAACGAGCGCGCTCTTTCACGTAAGTGTCAATGCCATCCCACTTGTTTACCGCAACGACTAGTGCGCGACCTGCCTCAACAATAAATCCTGCAATGTGCGCATCTTGCTCAGAGATATCTTGCTGCGCATCAAGCATCAAGATCACCACATTGCAATCAGCAATGGCTTGCAATGTCTTCACAACCGAGAATTTCTCGATTGCCTCAAATACTTTGCCACGACGCCGCAAACCCGCTGTATCCACTAGGATGTATGGCTTGCCATTGCGCTCAAATGGAACTTCAATCGCATCACGAGTCGTGCCGGGCATATCAAATGCAATCACCCGTTCTTCACCGATCAATTTGTTGATCAGGGTCGACTTACCAACATTTGGACGACCTACCACCGCAATTTTCATTGGGCGATTTGGATCATTGACTAATTCTTCTTCATCGGGCTCTGCAATCCCTAATGAATCTAAGGCGTCATCGATTAATCCGCGGACACCATCGCCGTGCGCAGAGGAGATAGGGAATGGCTCCCCTAAACCCAGCTCATGAAAGTCTGCAGTAACAATGCCAGCTTGCATGCCTTCTGTTTTATTGACTGCCAGAATAGTTGGGCGACCAGTCTTGCGTAAAAAATCTGCAATGACACGATCTTGCGGTGCCATGCCTAAGCGGCCATCCACCAAGAAAATCACAATGTCAGACTCTGCTACTGCTTGCTTAGTCTGTTTTGCCATCTCCGCAACAATGCCAGTTTTAGCAACAGGCTCGAAGCCACCGGTATCAACGCAAATAAAGGCGCGTTCACCAATGCGGCCTTTGCCGTAGTGACGATCCCTTGTTAAACCAGAAAAATCTGCTACCAATGCATCGCGCGAACGAGTCAGGCGATTAAAGAGTGTCGACTTCCCAACATTGGGGCGGCCGACGATAGTGATGACTGGGTTCATTTAGGACTGTAGGCCGAGATTTTTCCACCCTGAGATTGAATCAAGATGAGTCCACCCACTGCAATAGGCGCAGCGGAGATTGGATTGCTATCGTGACGAATCCGCGCGATCATCTCGCCATTGGCCTGTGTCAGTGCATGCACATAGCCTTGAGCATCACCTAAAAGCAGAACCTTTCCAACCGCCAATGACTCGCCTACATCACGATGGGTCAGCTGAGTGTTCTCCCAAATCTGCGTACCATCTTTGGTGGCAAATGCTGTCACATAAGATTTTTCATTGGATGAGAAAACGAGCTCTGCACTTTGTGCGGTACCGGTATAACTTGAGTAATCTTTGAACCAAAGCAAATTTCCGGTTCGCGCTTGTCCACAACCAACTCGACCCTGATAAGAAACTGCGCAGATGATATCGCCCTCCATGCTCGGTTTAGCAGTGACATCGTTCAAGCGCTCAATTTCTGAGAAGCCTTTTGGAAATGACACTGGTGTTTCCCAAACCAAACCGCCATTAGCGATCGCAATCATGCCAAAACGTCCGCCAGAAAAGCCAGTCACAATCACTTCATTACCGATAGCTAGCATGCCGTAACCAACACGCAGTGACAAGGCAGATTGTTGACGTTGATAAATCCACTTACGAACGCCTGTTTGTGCATCCAAGCCAATAAAACGATTATCGAGGGCTCGCACAATCACAATTCCACCAGCAACAACTGGCTCGCTCAATACTTCGCTACTGACATTGACTTTCCAAATCTGTTTACCCGTATCGTCATATGCATAGACGTTACCTTTGGTGCTCACAGCAACTGTGGTGCGACCGTCAGATCCAGGACCAATAGATAGGCGCTCAGGAACAGATGCCTCCCAAACCTTATTACCTGTAGCCAAATCAATCTTGACTAAATTACCACGATGGGAGGCTGCATACACAGCATCGCCTGCAACGACTGGATGAAAGTTAAAACCCTCTGAAGAGCCGACACTAGTTGACCATACCGTCTGCATGTCAAACTGATTGGTTACCGCTACTAACTCAGACGGCTTGCGAACACGAGAGCTACCAGAGCAGGCAACGAGTGCTACGGCAACTACACCTATCAGAATGGTGGTGCTAACGAGTCTTACTGATCGTCTCACTGTGCTACCCCTCCAACTGCATCTAATTTCACCTTCAAGAGGCGACGTGCCTCTTCAGGAAATTCTTTCGCTTGATCCAATTTTTTCCATGCATCTTCATAGCTTTTTTTGGCTTCAGTATTTTTCTTTTGTACTAAATACCAATCACCACGACGCTCTAACCACAATGCCTCAAAGCCAGCAATTGGTGTTTCTTTCAGGACTTGGTCTGCCTCGGCAAAATCTTTTTCACTGCCCTGCTCAATTAACTGAGTTACTAAGCGTAATTTGCCCAAAGCCAAGTAGCCATCATTGGATGCATTCTTTGCAGTCCAACGGAGATAGTCGATCGCCTTAGCGACATTTCCAGTATCAGCAGCAATACGCGCAGCGATCAAACTAGACATCGCTGCGTAAGGTGTACGCGTAAAATCTTTTTGTAAGTCATCGGCGGCACGAAAGCTTTGAGCTTGATCACCCTTGGCAATAGCGCTCACCATCGTTTCATAGAGCTTAGATGCCTCCAAAGCTTGGCTATTACGCCACCATCCATAACCGCTATAGGCAGCATATGCGAATAACACGGCGGTCAAGACCCCAGTGATCAGATTGCGGTACTTTTGCCAAAACGCTTTAAGTTGGTCTAACTGTTCTTGTTCTTCTAGATCTAAAGGCATGTGAATCCAAACTCATTAATATGGGGTTTATTGCTATTAAAGATAAACAATAGACTCATTCTATTCGGAGGCGCCTACTAAGGCTTCAATTACGGCCTCTAGTACCCCATCCAATGGCACGGCTTTTTGCTCACCGCTAGCTCGCAAGTCTTTGATCTGAGCCTCATTCTTGGCTAATTCATCTGGGCCAATAATGACTGCAAAGGCTGCCCCACTGGCATCTGCCTTCTTCATTTGTGACTTAAAGCTAGCTAATTGCCCGTCTGGTGGACAGAAAAGAATGGTGTCAATACCAGCACTACGTAAACGCTCAGCAATGATCATGGCTGTGGTCAACGTCTCGCCACCTTGATGCAATACAAAGATATCGCACTGGGATTGGGCCTCGGGCAATGATCCAGAGACCTTCATCAACTCGAGCACACGCTCCATACCCATAGCCCAACCACAAGCGGGTGCTGCTTTACCACCCATGCGTTCGATCAAGGGATCGTAACGACCGCCGCCAGCAATCGTGCCCTGCGCGCCCAACTCATCAGTCACCCACTCAAACACGGTGAGGTTGTAGTAATCCAAACCACGGACTAAACGTGGATTGATCTTGCAAGGAATGTTGTTCGCTTTTAGTAAAGCTTGGACAGCGTTAAAGTGCGCAAGGGATTCTTCTCCCAAGAAATCCAATAACTTTGGCGCGCCTTCAATCAATGTTTGCATCTCTGGATTCTTGGAATCCAGAATGCGTAAGGGATTGGTGATGAGGCGTCGTTGCGAATCTTCATCTAACTGCGCTTTATTTTTCTCAAAGTAAGCAACTAAGGCAGCGCGATGATCAGCACGTTCGTTAGCCTGTCCTAAAGAATTAATCTCCAGGCGAACTCCAATAAGGCCAAGCTCATCCCAAAGGCGCTGACCCATCAGAATGATTTCAGCATCAATATCGGGGCCGGCAAAGCCTAAAGCCTCGATACCAAACTGATGAAACTGACGATAGCGACCACGCTGTGGGCGCTCATGGCGAAACATCGGTCCGGTATACCAAAGACGCTTAGGACCTTCGTAGAGTAAATTATTCTCAATCACCGAGCGTACTAATGCAGCAGTGCCTTCAGGTCGCAGGGTTAGCTGCTCGCCATTTAAGCGATCCTCAAAGGAATACATTTCTTTCTCAACGATGTCTGTCACTTCACCGATACCACGTTGAAATACCGCAGTTGCCTCGACAATCGGGGTTCTCAAAAACTCATAACCGTAAGCACGAGTTAAATCTCGCAAGACATGGTCAAGGTGAGCCCACTGCGCAGCGTCTGCTGGCAGCAAGTCATTCATGCCGCGCACGCCATTAATCTTCTGGGCTTTAGTTTTATTGTGCTGATCAGTCATTTTTATTCTTGTTCTACTAATTTAGCTTTAGGGTGCTTTTGCTGCGTAGTTCTTTTTCACGTATTCGTCGACGATGACCTGAAACTCTTGGGCGATTTTCTCACCTCGCAGAGTTTTCACCTTAACGCCATCCACAAATACCGGTGCTGCTGGAGTTTCACCGGTTCCTGGTAATGAGATACCAATATTAGCGTGCTTACTCTCGCCTGGGCCATTCACAATACAACCCATCACGGCGACATTCATATTCTCCACGCCAGGATGGGTTTTCTTCCAAATCGGCATTTGTTGGCGCAAATACGATTGAATATCGGCTGCGAGCTCTTGGAAAGTAGTGCTAGTCGTTCTGCCACAACCAGGACAAGCAATGACCATTGGTGTGAAATTGCGCAGGCCCATAGTTTGCAAAATTTCTTGCGCAACGATCACTTCATTCTCACGAGGAGCACCAGGATCTGGCGTTAAAGAAACCCGAATCGTATCGCCAATACCCTCTTGCAACAAAATGCCCATTGCAGCAGTAGAGGAAACAATTCCTTTGCTACCCATGCCCGCTTCAGTCAAACCTAAATGCAGTGGATAGTCAGAGCGGCGCGCGAGATCGCGATAGACTGCCACCAAGTCTTGCACATTACTCACTTTACAAGACAGCAAAATTTGATTGGGGTTCATGCCCAACTCAACCGCCTTTTCTGCGGATTGCAGTGCAGACTGAATGAGTGCTTCGATCATCACCTCTTGTGCTGTCTTCGGATCTGCTAAAGCTGCATTGCTATCCATAATCGATGCCAAGAGCTCTTGATCAAGACTCCCCCAGTTCACACCAATGCGAATAGGCTTGTCATATTTACAAGCCGCTTCAATCATTTGCGCAAATTGTGGATCGCGTTTAGCACCCTTACCTACATTGCCTGGATTGATACGGTATTTGGAGAGTGCTTTAGCGCAATCAGGGTAATCATTTAACAAAGTATGGCCGTTGTAATGAAAATCGCCAATCAATGGGACCAAGACATCCATCTTGTCCAACTGCTCACGAATATAAGGCACTGCAGCTGCAGCTTCTGGCGTATTAACCGTAATGCGGACCATCTCAGAACCAGCGCGTGCCAACTCTTTAATTTGGATTGCTGTACCTACCGCATCTGCAGTATCTGTATTGGTCATGGATTGCACACGCACAGGTGCATCACCACCCACCGTAATGATGTTCGTTTTCCAAGCAACGGTTGCTTGACGAGTCTCACGCTTTGGAGATGGTCCCAAAGGTAAATTCGGTAACTTGGGTGATGAGGAATGATTAGAGCTCATATAGACCTAAATTTAATTTAACTTTTTGAGCCACTCAATGGGCTGCTCTTGTGATTCTGTAATAATCTCTTCATCGTGCACAGCACGTTCACGTACGCGGGTACGATCCACAACATCTCCTGCTAGCTGACCGCAGGCCGCTGCAATATCATCACCACGAGTCTTGCGCACTGTCGCCACCATGCCTGCATCTAAGAGGATGCCAAAAAAAGCATGTATACGCTGAGCCGATGAACGCTTTAAGCCTGACTCTGGAAATGGATTAAATGGAATGAGGTTGATTTTGCACTTAATGTTTCTCAGTAAGCGCACCAATTCTTTTGCCTGAATGTCTGAGTCATTGACACCATCTAGCATGCAATACTCAAAGGTCAAGAAATCCCTCGGTGCAAATGGTAAGTAACGCTCACAGGCATCGAGTAATTCACGTAAAGGATATTTTTGATTGAGTGGGACGAGTTGATCACGCAAGGCATCATTTGATGCGTGCAATGACACTGCTAGAGCAACTGGGCAATCTTGTGCCAAGCGATCAATCATCGGCACCACACCGGATGTTGATACTGTGACTCGACGACGTGATAAGCCATAAGCCCTATCGTCCAGCATCAAACGCAGTGCAGAGACTACGTTATCGTAATTGAGTAATGGCTCACCCATACCCATCATCACTACATTCGAAATGACTCGGCCTGTGTGCTCCCAGCCTGGGGTTGGATACTTTTCTATTCTGCGTATCGCCTCTGGATCGCTGCGCAAGAGATGTTCAGCAAACCACAGTTGCCCAATGATTTCACCTGAGGTGAGATTGCGTGAAAAACCTTGGCGCCCAGTAGAGCAAAAACGGCAATTGACTGCGCAACCTGCCTGAGAAGAAATACACAAGGTACCTCGATCATCCTCGGGAATAAAAACGGACTCAACTGCATTACCAGCACCCACGTCTAGCAGCCACTTACGGGTACCGTCTGAGGCGTGCTCGTCTTTAATAATCGGTAGGGAAAGAACTTCTGCTTTATCTAGCAATGTCGCTCGAAAGCTTTTTGCTAAATCACTCATGTCATTAATGTCTGCTACACCACGTTGGTGTATCCACTGCATGAGCTGCTTAGCCCTAAAGGGCTTTTCATTCAACCCCGCGACATACGCCGCCATTTGGTCAGCGTCAAAATCTAAGAGATTTACGCGCGGGGAGGTCAATGCGCCTACTTATAAATAAATAAGTTAATGATTAACGATTGAAAACATTGATACCGGGGAAGAAGAAAGCAACTTCCACAGCAGCTGTTTCAGGAGCATCAGAACCATGAACCGCATTTGCATCAATGCTGTCAGCAAAATCGGCACGGATTGTGCCTTTGTCTGCCTTCTTAGGATCAGTAGCACCCATCAAATCACGATTCTTTGCAATTGCGCCTTCGCCTTGCAACACTTGAATCATCACTGGGCCAGAAATCATGAAGCTCACCAAATCCTTAAAGAAAGGACGATCTTTGTGAACGCCATAGAACTGTTCAGCCTCAACTTGTGAGAGGTGCGCCATTCTGGAAGCAATAATCTTCAAACCAGCGGATTCAAAACGGTCATAGATTTTGCCGATGACGTTTTTAGCGACAGCATCAGGTTTGATGATAGAAAGGGTGCGTTCAATTGCCATGCAAGACTCCAATAGTGATTTCATAGATATTTGTTGGCTAAGGTGAAAACGGGTTAAAAAGCCCGCCCAAGCTCAACGACCCCCGAATTATACATTGCCTGAGGGTATTTACCCCTATAAGAGTAGGGCTAAGCTATTGAATTTACAGGGCATAAACCCTCATTTTGTAGGTCTTTTCTCTGGGGGCTTGAAATCAGGCTGTTTTGTCTATACTTACTGTCAACAGCCCTTCATGGGCTCATGTAATCACTTTGAAAAAGGAGTCAATATGAGTGATCTCAACTCTTACGGCTTTGGTCAAACCGGTTCAATTACCAACCTACAGGTACGTAACCGCGTACTGCGCAATACCTATGCTCTCCTAGCTCTATCTATGGTTCCAACCGTGATTGGCGCCTGGCTTGGTGTTGCGATGGGCTTTACCCTTTTTGCTGGTAGCCCATTTATTGGTTTCATTGTCTTCATGGCAGTTGCCTTTGGCTTCTTCTGGGCTATTGAAAAGAATAAAGAGACTGGCATAGGCGTTCTGCTGCTCTTAGGCTTCACATTCTTTATGGGCATCATGATGTCCCGCCTAATTGGGTTTACGCTCAATAGCTACAGCAATGGCGCTACGCTCATCATGCTATCTTTTGGCGGCACAGCAGCGATCTTCGCTACGATGGCCACCATTGCTACTGTGAGCAAAAGTGATTTTGCAGGCATGGGTAAATGGTTGATGGTTGGCGTACTGCTGTTGATCGTTGCTTCATTGGCAAACATCTGGCTACAGTTACCCGCCTTAATGTTGACTGTGATGGTTTTGGCTATCGCAATCTTCTCAGCCTTCATTCTGGTTGACGTACAACGCGTCATCAATGGCGGCGAGACCAACTACATCATGGCTACTTTGGCTATCTACTTGGATGTGTATAACGTGTTTACCAACTTACTGGCACTGTTAGGTATTGTTGGTGGAAACAAAGATTAATAAAGTCTAAGGACTTTTTAGTGAGATGTTCTCTAAAGGCGCCTGCGGGCGCCTTTAGTTTTTGGTCTTCACACTTTTGTAATGAACGATTAGTTCGCTACAAACATGCTCACCGCATAAGACAGTGCAATCAGAATTAAGATGATCGCAAAACTATCTGAGGCTTTCATGACACTCTCCCAGTGCTTAGTAAGATTGTTAGCAGCCATGGCTCACTGCATAGATTCAATCTACTCTCCACAAAGATGGTCTCATGAGCCCCTTGCACCGCAAGAATGCGTGATGCACTAAAGCGGGGATTTAGTCCTTAGCGACTAAAGACTGCCATGGACTCCACGTGAGAGGTGTGCGGGAACATATTGACGATCCCAGCGCTACTCAGTGTATAGCCAGCGTGATGACACAAAATCTCCGCATCCCTAGCCAATGTTTTGGGGTTGCAAGAGACATAGACAATGCGCTCTGGTAGTAAGTCGCTTTTTTGAGTATGCAAGTCTGCAAGCGCTTTACAAATTTCCATGGCACCTTCGCGGGGTGGATCCATGAGCCAACGCTCCGCCCTCCCCCAAGATGCAATGGTCTCTGTAGTCACTTCAAACAAATCGCTTTTCATGAAGCTAGCCTTTTCTTCAAGGCCGTTATGCACTGCATTTTCTTTTGCGCGTGTTGTTAAGCTTTCCAAGCCCTCTATGCCCAAGACTTGTTTTGCTTTTCTAGCAAGTGGTAGTGTGAAATTTCCAAGTCCACAAAATAAATCGAGTACACGATCGGTTTCTTTTACTTCCAGCAAACGAATTGCCCTACTCACGAGCACACGGTTCATCATATGATTAACTTGTGTGAAATCAGCTGGCTTAAATGGCATCTCGATTTCAAACTCGGGTAGGCGGTAGCAAAGCTTGCCAGTCTCTGGATAAAACGGGGCTACGGTCTCAATGCCTTTGGGCTGTAACCAGATCCAGACTTGATGCTGGTCTGCAAATCCTCGAAGTAAGGCTTCGTCTGCAGCTGTTAAGGGCTGCAGGTTACGAAATACCAATGCCGTGACGGGCTTACTCTTTTGTGGATCATCCGAATCAGGTTCTTCTGGCTCACCAACAGCAATTTCAATTTGAGGCATACGATCGACAATCGATAGGCTCATAACCAATTTGCGCATCTCTGGCAATAAATCAGAAACGTGCTTTGGCAAAATCTCGCAGGCCAGCATATCGGCTACATAGCCACTCTTACCTTCATGAAAGCCAATCAGAACCGTACCCTTCTTTATGGAGCGATTGACTGCACTTAGGCGTGCACGATGACGGTACTCCCAAGTGGGACCGCCCATCGGTCGCAGAATTTCTTGTGGCCTTACTTTGGCAATGTGTTGCAAGTCATCTTCAAGCACTCGCTGCTTCATCGCAACCTGCGCCCGAATATCTAAGTGCTGCATAGTACAGCCACCACACACACCAAAGGCTGCGCACTGAGGCTCCACCCTAAATACCGCTGGTTTTAAGATATCGCGTACCTTCGCTTTGCTAAAACGAGCCTTATCACTGGTGATGGTGTAAGTGACCAACTCGGTTGGCAATGCCCCCTTGATGAAAATGACCTTGCCACTTTGGCCAAGAGCTTGTTCTTCTTCATTAGGGGCTAAACGGGCAATGCCTTGGGCATCTAAATCCAGTGCTTCAACTTTAACTGGCTCAGTCACTTCAATATTGACTGGCTTAGCACCTCTACGCATCCGGTGCGAAGCCTTGGAGATACTCTTGCCATTGAGCGCCATGAGGCTCTTTAGCTTCTTTTTCTAGATAGGTTTTTACAAACGCAATTTCTTCTTGGTATTCAGCTAAAGAAAAGCCGCCACGCAGCAATTGAAAGCGGCAATACATCAGATAAGTATTCACAACATCCGTCTCGCAATAGCGACGAATATCATCAATCTTGCCATCTTGATAGGCAGGCCAAACTTGACTGCCATCCATGCCCATCTTCCCAGGAAAACCACAGAGCTTTGCTAAACCATCAAGGGGAGCATTCGCTCTGCCATTGAACTTGGCCAAGAGATCCATCATATCGAGATGACGCATGTGATAGCGGCTGATGTAGTTATTCCACTTAAAGTCGCGGCTATCAGCCTCTTGGCTCTCGCCCATTTCCCAATAACGTGGTGCCTGAATGTGATTAGCGAGCGCACGATAATGCAACACAGGCAGATCAAAGCCACTACCATTCCAGGATACGAGTTGCGGCGTGTACTTCTCAATCAGATCAAAGAAAGCCTGAATCAATACTTTTTCATCGTCTTGCGGAGTACCGAGGGTTCCGACTTTAATTTGTGGCGCGCCTTCTTTCGTGCTTCTCCGAATCACACAAGAAATGGCAACAATCTTTTGCAAGAAGAGTGGCAGAAACTCACTACCCGTTTTAGCTGCTTTGTCAGCCATGGCTTTAGCCGCTACTTCAGCGTCGCTCATGGAGTCTGGTAAATCCTCTAGACGACGTAGGCCAGCCACATCCGGAATCGTTTCGATATCAAAGACGAGAACAGTAGCCATGTGCTCTTTGACTATTACTGCAGATACGGCGTTGGATTAACTGGCTTACCGTTTACGCGTAATTCAAAATGCAGCTTAGGAGAAGTAGCATCCGTATCGCCCATCTCGGCGATCTTCTGCCCCTTGCGAACTGCATCACCCTCTTTAACTACGAGCTTGCTGTTATGCGCGTAGGCAGTGAGATAGGTATTGTCATGCTTAATAATGACTAAGTTACCGTAACCACGTAAGCTATTGCCGGCATATACCACCTTACCCTCAGAGGCTGCTAATATTGGTTCGCCAACCTTACCGGCAATATCAATACCTTTATTGGTTTCATTAAATTCAGCACTTACCTTGCCTTTCGCGGGCCAGGATAAACGAATGCCTGGCTCTGCAACCACTTCGGGTTTTTTAACTTCTGGCGCAGGCTCATCCACCTTATCGCCTGCTGGTTTCTTGTCAGCTACTTTTGCAGACTTTAATCCTGCAGGCGCTCTAATTAATACCAAATCATCGACCTCAATCATATTTGGGTTGAAGCTTGGATTAGCTGCAATATTCCACTGCGCGACATCACGTGGTGCTTGTCCATGATCTAAGGCGATACGCGCTAAGGTGTCGCCTTTCTTCACGCGATAGTAGCCAGGAGGGGCAGGAGGTGTGGGTTCGGGTAATGCGCTGGTGCGATCAGTCACACTAGCAGGCTTGGTGCGAGGTGTAGAACAGCCGACTGTCAGCATCAGGGATGCAGACATGAGTGCAATCAGGAGGCTCTTAGATAAGCTAGTAGACATAATTGATATTAAATTCTGGTGAGATCTCATACTACCCCTGATTGTAAGGGGACAAAAAAGACCTCGTCCAGCACAGTTCTTTGATAGCGCTGAGAACTCATTCTCTCAACCATGATGAGCTGCTGCTCTTTTTCATTTTTGGCGACTGGGGCAACCAAACGCCCGCCGATAGCCAGTTGATCTAACAAGGCATCCGGAATACCCAAACCGGCTGCGGCTAGGATAATTCCATCAAAGGGGGCAGCCTGAGGTAAGCCCAAGATACCGTCGCCATAGATTAAGCGCAGATTATTGATCCGAAATGGACGCAGCTTCGCTCTAGCTAAATCATGCAGCGGCCGAATACGCTCTATGGAATAGACCTCATCGGCCAATAGACTGAGTACAGCAGCTTGATACCCACAGCCAGTGCCAATCTCTAAAACCTTACTAAGCTTGTGCCTAGGTTTATGTAATAGCTCAATCATGCGGGCCACTACTGAGGGCTTAGAGATAGTTTGTTCTTGTCCAATCGGAAGCGCTGTATCTTCGTAAGCTTGGGCATGTAAACCAGCATCAATAAATGCATGGCGTGGCACAGTAGCAATTGCTTCGAGCGTTTTACCGTGCTTCACGCCACTAGCATGCACCTTGGCCGCTAGTGCTTGACGATAAGCAGCGAATCTTTCGGTAGGAGCTTTCAACCGCGGTCCCAACCATTAGCGCGCATCGCCGCTAAGCGTGCGTGATGACTCAGGTCCAATTGCATTGGAGTAATGGATATACAGCCCTCATCAATTGCATGAAAATCTGTGCCTTCAGAGCCCTCTTTAACGTCTCCGGCAGCACCGATCCAATAGATCTTGTCACCCCGCGGACTATCCTGAACAACTACCGGCTGTGAGTGATGGCGATTACCTAAACGCGTCACACGCCAGCGAGATAAATCGGCATAAGGACGATTCGGAATATTCACATTCAGTAAAGTGGCAGTGCCTTCGGTTCTAGTAAGTGCTGAGACTAGCATTTGCGCTACAACATCGTGGGCCGCTTTAGCAGCATCCTCAATTCGATTCCAGCCACGATCAATTTGCGAGAAGGCAATCCCCGGCACGCCGAACATTACCCCTTCAACCGCTGCTGCAACCGTACCAGAATAGAGCACGTCTTCACCCATATTCTCACCCTGATTAATCCCAGAAATCACGAGATCAGGCTTTTCATCTAAAAAGCCAGTCATCGCTACGTGCACACAATCTGTTGGAGTACCGTTGATAAAGAAGAAGCCATCACGTTCGCCACCAGCAACGCGATGAATTGAAAGTGGTCTAGATAATGTGAGAGAGTTAGACGCCCCACTATGATTCTGCTCAGGAGCAATCACGGTAATGCGCCCTAATGGACGAACTGCATTTACCAAAGCCAATAAACCAGGAGCGAGGTAACCATCGTCATTGGAGACCAAGATATGGGGTTTGCGTTCGCTCATCACTCTAGAGTACTTTCTGTATTAAATATTGCTAGCAGGTGTCAATGCACGACCTCTGAACCAGCCATAAATCACTGGCAAGACTAAGAGCGTAAGGACAGTGGTTGTTACCATGCCTCCCACAATCACCAGAGCCAGTGGACGCTGAGCTTCTGAACCAATGGAATGGGACAGAGCTGCAGGTAATAAACCTAAACCAGAGAGCATGGCCGTCATCAACACTGGACGAACGCGCAATGAAGCACCTTCAACCATGGCATCTTTCATCTGCCCATGCTCGGTTGCAACTGTCTTATTGATAAACGAGATCAAGATTACGCCATCTTGAATTGCAATCCCAAAGAGTGATAAGAAGCCGAAGAATGCCGAGATACTCAGTGTCTCACCAGCGAGGTGCAAGGCAAGCACACCACCAATGGCAGCAAAGGGTACATTAATCATCACAATAGTAGCATCGCGGAAATTGCCAAAAGCACTAACCAGCAACAAGAAGATGCCCATCAGAGCCAAAGGAACAATCAACATCAATTTTTTTTGCGCTTGCTTCATTTGATTGAACTGACCATCCCAGCTAATAGAGTAATTTGGCGGTAATGTGATGTTTTGCTCAACTAAATACTGTGCATCCTCGACAGCGCTACCTAAGTCACGGTTACGCACGCTAAATTTAATGGCGATATAACGCTTACCCGCTTCGCGATAAATAAAGAATGGTCCATCCGTTAATTTCACAGTGGCTACCATTGAGAGAGGTATTTTCAGGCCATCAGGAGACTCCACTAATAAATGGCCAATATCAGCTACGTCATTACGACTTCCCTCATTTAAGCGAATTGCTATACCGAAAGTTTTTTCATCTTCAAGTAAGCTTGTTACAGCGGCCCCGCCAATTGCATTAGCCACAACCGTTTGAATATCATTTACGTTAATGTTATAGCGTGAGGCACGTTCACGATCGATCTGAATGTTCAGAGTGGGCTGACCAAGCTCTTTCAAAATACCCTCATCCGCTACACCGCGAACCTTTTTGAGTTGATCGATTACCTCATGGGCCTTTTGATCCAGAACCTCAAGATCAGTGCCATAAATTTTGACTGAGTTCTCGCCCTTAACACCTGACAAGGCCTCATTGACGTTGTCTTGAATGTACTGAGAGAAGCTATAGGTAATACCCGGAATCCGGTTTAACTCCTTCTCTAGATTCGCAATGAGGTCTTTCTTGGATGAACCCGCCGGCATCTTATCGGGGCTCTTTAAATAGAGTCCGTATTCCTGGTTAAATACACCAGTAGAGTCCGTGCCATCATCAGGACGACCAATTTGTGCGGCAACCTTGTCGATCTCTGGTTGCTTGATAAAGGTTTCACGTAATTGATTGGCAACCTTTACAGAGTAATCGAGATCCACGGTATTTGGTAAGGTAACGCGCAACCAAATATTATTCTCCTCCAAAGTTGGTAAGAATGCAGTCCCTAAGCGAGTCATACTGAGTAGCGTTAATCCCAGAACAAATACTGCTACCGAGAAAACGGTTAGCGGACGATCCATCCACCTTCTCAGCAACGGTTTATAGCCATTGAGAATCTTAGTCATAAACGAGGGGGGCTTGTGATGCAGGTTCTCGCCAAATACTAAAGAAATCATTGCTGGCAAAAAGGTGAGGCTCAAGACCATTGCTGCAATCAAAGCAAAGCCCATCGTGAAAGCCATTGGCTTAAAGATGATGCCTTCAACTCCGCCCATAAAGAACAATGGCGAGTAAGCAACGATGATGATGCCGGTTGAGTAAATCATCGCTCGCTGCACTTCACTTGTTGCCAAAATGATGCTTTGGTTTAAACGCTTGCCACCCTGCTCTAGGTGACGCATCACGTTCTCGGTCAGAATCACCGCAGAATCAACGATCACACCAAAGTCAATCGCGCCTAAGGAAATCAAATTAGCAGGCACGCTCCATAAATGCATCTGAATAAATGAGACGCACAAAGCGAGCGGGATTACGGCGGCCACAACAGCAGCAGCACGAATATTGCCTAAGAAGAAGAACAACACTGCTAAAACCAATGAGATACCAAAGAACAGAGTATGTTTCACCGTACCAATCGTGATGTCTAAAAGTACTTGGCGGTCATAGAACGGCTTCACCTCAATACCAGGTGGTAATACATGCTTATTAATGTTATCAACTGTGCTACGCACTCGCGCTAGTACTTCTGTAGCATTCTCACCGCGGCGTAAATAAACAATGCCTTCAACAGAATCTGGATTGTCATTGAACTGGAACATACCAAGGCGTGGCGCATTACCGATTTCTACCCTAGCAACATCTCCAATCCGAATGGGCACGCCATTATTAATAGTGATGACTACTTGCTTGATATCGTCGATATTCTTCAGCAGGCCTACACCACGAATAACGAACTGCTGTTCACCACTAGGCAGCAAGCCACCGCCAGTATTACTATTAGCATTAGTGAGTGCCAAGATCAATTGGTTAACTGAAACACCTTTAGCTTGTAAGCCCTCAGGGCTCACAATTACCTGATACTGGCGAACTTTGCCGCCAAATGAAGAAACGTCAGCTACACCAGGCGTTTGCTTAAGCTCTTTATAGATCTCATAATTTTGTAATGTTTTGAGTAATGTAGAGCTTGCGTAATCGGAGCGAACCTCATAACGCATGATCTCACCAGTGGCATCAGAGTCTGGGCTGATGCTAGAAGTGACACCTGGTGGAAAGCTGACATTCGATAAATTGGCAACAAACACCTGACGCGCTTTAAATGGGTCAGTAGCGTCATTAAATTTAAGTGTGACTACGGATAAGCCGAACAAAGATACGGAGCGAAATGCTTGTAAGCCTGGAATGCCAGCCAATGCACTTTCAACTGGAATAGTGACCTGTTGTTCGACCTCAGTAGTACTTCTTCCAGGCCATTGAGAGATTGCCTGAATCGTTAATGGTGCAACGCCTGGGTATGGCTGAATAGGTAATTTGCTCAAACTGAGCATGCCCAATCCAAGCAATGCTACAGAAGCAAAGATAACTAATACACGCTTCTCGATTACTCCTCGAATGAAGGAGGTAAAAATACTCAATTAGTCCTCCTGCTTAGCAAAGCGGTCATTTAACAAGACAGCGCCTTCTATTAGCACCTTCCATCCAGGTTCAACACCCTCGGTAATCGCAAAAGTCTTACTATTGAGATCGTAACCCTTCACTGGCAAACGCCGGAAGGTTTCATCTCCAACCTTAACAATGGCAAAGCGGTTCTCACGAATCCGGACAATGGCTGTCTGAGGCACTACAACCGCATCTGACATACCCGTAGTCAGTAAGCCCGAAGCATACATATCGGGGCGTAATAAACCATCGATGTTTTCTACATCAGCACGAATGAGTAAAGCACGGGTTTGCGGATCAACAGTTGGCGATATGTAATTGGCATAAGCGACAAACTCTTTCTCGGGATATGCCTCAAGGCGTAAAACCATTTTCTGGCCCTGCTTAATCATTCTGAAGTCTTGCTCAAATACGTTACCCAAAAACCAGAGATGTTGAGGATCAGCCAAGGTAGTAATCACATCGCCAGCATTAACCGCAGTACCAGGCTCAACATTGCGCTTCACTACTACACCCTTCAAGGGCGAACGCATCACTAAATTACTAGTAGTCTTACCGGTGGCTTCAATGCCCTTAATATCGCCTTCGCTAGCACCCAGATTTCTCATGCGATTAGCGGCGGCTTGCTGAGTAATGAGCGCATCACCGAGTAAATCACTAATTGTTTTATTGCCCCCTAACACCTTGGCAGTTTTAGAAGAGAGCAAATATTCTTGCTGAGCAGAAAGAAAGTCTGGGCTATAGAGCTCTACGATTGGCGAACCAACATCGACTTGGGCACCATCAAAAGCATAAATACGCTCTACCCTACCTGGAGCACGCGCTGAGATTACTTTTGATTTTTCTGCATTAAATGCTAAACGGCCTGGCACTTTAATATTCACTGGTACTGGAATTTTTTCTGCCAACTGAAATGTATAAATCTCAGGATTGAGTTTGACGCCAGGTAACTTCAACTCTAAGATGCCACTGGTTTCTACCTTCAGGTTCTTACCAGAGCTTTCAATTTTGACTGCGCGATCCACATTGGTGATGCGACCCACCACAATACCTAAAGACAAAATTGCGAAAGCAAAAGCAGCTAAGCGAACGCGGTATCGATTCGCTGGAGAGAGATTCCAATATAAGCCTGCTAAGCTTGCAGCAGCAGTTTTTGCATGATGAGTACCATGATCAGCGCCCTTATGCAAAAGTGGCTTTGCCTTTTCAGACAAACGCTTTAGAAACGAAATCAATTTATCGATCAAAACTACTCCTTAAAAAGGCTCTTTGCCTGCAGAAACCATTAATACTGCTTGCGCTTGCAATAGATTACTCTCTGCTTGCGCCAATGCAATCTCTAAGTTACGCAATTGAGTTTGCGCAGTCAATAAATCATTAAATCCCTGGCCATTATTAGAATACTGGGTCAGACCTACCTTATAGGCAGCGTCAGCTTGCGGGACTTGGCGATCTCTCAGAAACTGGGTTTGGGACTTGGCTTGCTCATAAGTTGCATAAGCGGTGTTGACGGCCAACACAATTTGCTGGCGATTCGAAATATTGCCCGCCTCAGCAGCGGCTTGATTGCGCTGTGCCTGCTCTACCCCATACTTTTCCTTAGTAAAGAAATACAGCGGAATAATCAGATCCAACTCAAACTGATAAAACATCGTGCCATTGTTAGATGCAAACGGTCCGCGCGGCGTATAAGAAGAACCAATCACCTGAAAATCTGGTAGGTATGCTTTTTTAGCTAGGGTCACACCTTTGCGTGCGGCATCTAATTGCAAAGCTGAACTCTTTAAGGCGGGATGACTCGACTCAGCATAATCCTCTAACTCAAGCAAGGTCGGCACAACACTCATGGCACGGCGCACATCTCCACGCAATACTAATTTTTCGCGTGAGTGACGGCCCACTAGAGTATTGATGTTGTTGAGAGCGACTTGGAGTTGACGCTCGACATTGAATTGGTCGGCTTGGGCAGCGCTTTGTGCGACTTGCGCATTCAGAAACTCAACATAGGCTGCAGCATTATTGGAGTAACGCGCTTTAGCAACATTCTTTACCATCTCTAAGCGTACAACCGTCTCTTTTAAGACCTGTAACTGCTTCTGAGCGGCTAGTGCCCCGTAGTACAGAGTTGAGAGCTGTGCACCCAATTGCAAATAGGTTGATTCAGAGCTAGCTAAGAGAGCTTCTGCATTGGTATCAGCAATGTCTGCTGCCAAACTCTTCTTCCCAGGGAACTGAAAAGGCTGCGCTACAGAAATCGAGTTGTTGCTACTAATGCCATTAGGGTTGGCTGCTGATGGCGCATTTGCAGCACCTAAGGCAAATGGTGAATTCGCTGGCATACCAGACCACACCAAACCTACTTGAGGATTTGCAGGTGCTGCAATTTGTGGAACGGTTGCCTTAGCAGACAGATAGGACTCGCGCAAAGAAGATAGTTGCGGATTGTTGATCTTGAGCTCATTCCATAGCTGACGCAAATCCATCTCTGTTGGGCCTGATGGCGCACTTTTGACATAGATCTTCGGAGTATTTTCTTTAGTAACCGGAGCAAATAATTCAGCAGCTTTTGTGCTTTGGTCTTGAGCCCTCAGCTGCGCCCCAATCGATGGTGGCGATGCTAAGGAGGAGTCGCCCGATTGCACCGTGACACTTGCAGGAGTGCCGCTACCAGATCCTTGTGCAAACGCCGAAATAGCAAAAGTAGCCATTGCATATGGTGCAATGCTTTTAAGTAGCTTGACTACGCTCGTTTTACGTTTGCCGTGAATCAACAAATGCGGCTGCCCTCTAAATCAATAAAATGCTATTTTTATAGCCCCTGATGCAGATTTAGATATTACAAATACCCGTTTCAGGGGGTTTTATCGATTATAGGTGACAAAAGTCAAAAGTCTAATTATTGACAATCTCTATCTTATTGATTCTAAAGATAATAATGAAGTACTGCGCCTCTTGAGCCTTTAAAACTCGGCATGAATCCTGAAAGACACGATGTTCACTGGACCGCGGGCTGCGTTGTAAGCAGGATTATTAATGTGCTGAAAGTTCAATCCTGCAAGGACATTCTTAACCACGTTAGCGTTGTAATAGACCTCGCCTACCCGCTCAGGACGATAAGAAATTGTCTGGCCAGGACCAGCATAGTCGCCAATAAAGTAAGACACGCCACCAGCTTGTAAGTATGAACGGCGATAGCTGGATAAGCCATTTTGCATCATCGAGATGCCAATACTGTCATGTGGACGCGCCCAACTTGTGCCATTCATACCCATGCCAACAGAGATTGAGTTATCAGCCTCTGTGAAAGACATTGTTTCAGTGCGCCCATCTGAGGTAAATGCACGAGCATAGATTCCGAGGTCATGAGTTAAGGCCTGCTCCCCATGAACACCCACACCTGTTTTGTACTGGTAATTAGTGCGAACATTATTGATTGCTTGAGTACCTTGTGCATTATTGGTGAGCACATAATTGGTTGCATCAGAAAAACGAGCCAAGATCATTTTGTTGCGATAAGCGAGCACACTCACTTTGCCAGGAAGCTTGCCAATATGATGTTGGCGCTCAATCTCAAATTGATCGCCATAGGTATTAAAAATTTGCCAGTTCAAGTCACGGCCATTCGGATTCTTTGGAGCCAGCATACGAGAGGCACGCAGCACCCAATGGTCAAGGTACCATTCGCCTGCGAGGCCAGTACTGTAGCCGCGTGCGTCAGCGGCATAGTCATAAGCCAAGTAAGTCATATTGCCCCAGTTCATGAACTGGACACGGGGGTCTTTTGCATAACGGCTGTCATCGAAAATATCTAAAGTAGAAAACTGGCCAGCTGTCACTACCACGCGATTACTACTCACCGTTTGCGTAATTTGATTGGCCTCATTCTCGAGAACAACTTTATCGCCCTCTTGATTGATCGTGTGTCGCATAAATGCTCTGGCAGAGTAAAACTTTGCTTGCGTTCCAACAGCCTTACTGCCCTCGCCATTTGAGAAACCACCCAAACCAGTTAGACCCGAAAATGCAACGCCGGAAATCACCTCGGGATTGAAATACACGTCAGTATCTGGAGCAACCCGAGCGCCAAAGAATAATGTTCCTGACCAGGTATAGCTCATGGCTTTTTGAGCAGCCAGGCTATTCATCCCTGAATAGCTAGAGGTGAAATTGTTATAGCGCTGGTTGATATAAGTCGTTTGGCCATGTACGTTTACTGGTAAACCAAACAATTCACCTTCAGTAGGCAAATTCTCAATCGGTGATGCAAAGCTCGCAATTTGGTCGGCACCGGACCCTGCCCTTTGCGCAAATGCAGAGGCACCCAGAAAAGTGCAAATAATGCTCAGCAGGAGGAGGATATAAAACTTGCGGGTCATTCACAATTTCTAATTGGGATGCCAGTGCAATGCAATAGCAACATGCCGATAGGAAAAACTAGGCAAACACAGCTTGAGATTGAAGCCCAAGGGTGGTGCAGACCAAATTATCCCCAAAAAGGGGAAATTTACCTAGTCTTTATGTCGAGGGAATGACAAAAACGCAATAGCCCTGCGAAGAAATGCGTCTTAGTCTTTTAGACCCAACAGTTTGGCTGGGTTCTTTTTCATCATCTTATCGATATCAGCTTGCGATACGCCCGCTGCCTTAACCGCTGCGATTTGATTCTCAACGCCATCTGGTGGAGTCATCATGCCTTGTTGACCCAAATCGGTTGAAAGCACTAAATGGTCTGCGCCAATTTCCTTAACTGCTTTAGCAACCACGGTTGCATCCACCTTCTCCCAATGGGTCATCCATTTGTACTGCGCTGTAGGACCAGTCATAAATTGCAAATAGCAAATTTCAATGTATGCACCCATCGAAGTAACTTGCTTTGCTTGCTCCCAAGAAAGTCCTGGGATATTGGTAAGACCATGCGTGATCAAAATATTTTTCACGCCTAATTCTTTTGCGCGCTTGACGACCGTAACCACTTCATCCGCAGAAATATGGCCGGTAGCTAGAATCAAATCTTCGCGAGCAATGATCTTTAGAACCTGCTCCAACTCTGGTGTGACTTGACCATTTGGCGCAACCACAATGCCTGATTGATTTTTATCTACTAAAGTCTTGACATGCATATCCGAATCAAAAGTCGGCAACCAAACTACTTTTCCGCGGCCACCAGACATGCGATGCATCCACTCTACAGCTGCAGGATTTACACCACCTACGGACTTATTCAGCACAATACCGCCCCATACTTCAATACCAGGGACTTGCTGCATCACTAAAGCGGCTCGAGCATTCGTCGTGATCACATGGTTTTTAATCACAATACCGCGCATCCCTTTACGACGAGCAATAGTCGCTAATTCGTAATCGGTTAAGGATCGGCCAAAAACATCGGGATCTGGGTGAACGTGCATATCAATCACGCCAGCTGCAGGACTCACTTTAGGTGGTGGTGGCGGAAAACCTACTTGTGCCTGGGTAATATTGGAAGTCAATATGAAGCCAGCACTCATTAAGCTAGCTACCAAAATTTTGCTTGATTGAAATTTACCCATGATTCATCTCCCTGATTGAACTACTTTCTTATAATGGGTTCACTCTATCTCATCTATTCAAGTAGGTATTTAAGTAGTTCCCCTATAAGTGGAGGAAATCGGGCAGAGAGAGCTTAAAGCTTCGAACTTGTATGGACTAGCGGTGATCCATCAAAGCTCGAGCCAAAGTACCTGCATCGACATACTTTAATGGACGATAAATCACTATCGATAATCATGGTTTTAAGCTCTAACGCTTCAAATCGCGATAGAAGTTTTCGTGAACCCCATAACCCATAAGCGCCAATTGAGTGCCGTCAAGGCTTACCGAATAAGCTAATAACATCTGCTGCTTAAGATGCCTAAATTTAATTACTTGAATCCCCGATAAGTCGCCTTTTTTAGTTTCTCCTTTGAATGGCTCAGCGATGATGCTCTTAATCGCACCATCAAGGGTCTTTTTCTCAGCGGGTGATATTTTCTTAATTGCCCTATCAAATCTAGGAGTGGTGGATACGATCATCCGAATTTATACGGATTCAGATTACCAGCCTTCACCTCTTCAATACTGACCAGCATATCCTGAAGCATTTTAATCGGTAGGTCGGGATTCTCCTCTGCGACTTTGCCCAATCGAGCCCAATATTCAATTTGCTTAGGAACAGAGCGATGCATTGCCTGTGCATAAGGCTTTGCATCCTCTACTAAAAGACCCGATAACTTGATAGCTATGGCCATAGATACCTCCAATTAAATATTGGATCCAATTTAACACAAAAGGTTGCAATTTGCAACCTTTTGATATGTAGAGGAAATAGCAATTAAAGGCTAGCGGCGATCCATCAAAGCTCTAGCTAATGTGCCTGCATCAACGTACTCTAACTCCCCGCCTACTGGAATACCTCTAGCAATACGCGTGACTTTGATGCCTTTGGCTTTGAGCACTTCACCAATGTAATGTGCAGTAGCCTCACCTTCACTAGTGAAGTTTGTCGCTAGCACTACTTCCCGAATGGGCACGTTCGTATCTGGATTTTCAATACGGGTAAGTAAGCGATCAAAATGAATTTCATTAGGGCCCATGCCATCGAGTGGCGAAAGGCGGCCCATCAACACAAAGTAATTCCCTTTGAAACTTAGGGTCTGCTCCACCATCACTTGGTCGGCAGGTGTTTCTACAATGCATAACAAGGATGGATCGCGGCGCTCATCTGCACAGGTGATACAGATTTGAGTTTCTGAGAATGTATTACAGCGAGTGCAGTGACCCACCGTTTGCACTGCCTCACCTAGGGACTGTGCAAGTACTGCCGCGCCATTACGATCATGCTGCAAAAGATAGAATGCCATCCGCTGAGCAGACTTGGGGCCCACTCCCGGGAGCACACGCAAGGCCTCGATCAAACGACCGAGTGCATCAGCAGGTGCTTCTATGCGTGCCATTAAATTTAGAAGGGAAGCTTAAAGCCAGGAGGCATTGGCATTCCAGCGGTAGCGCCAGACATCATTTGTGCGCTAGCTGCTTCTACTTGTTTGAATGCTTCTGTATACGCCGTCACAACCAAGTCTTCTAGCATCTCACGGTCATCCATTGCGCCTGGATCAATTTGGACACGCTTGAGTTCGTATTTACCAGAAATGGTGACTTTAACTAGGCCGCCAGCCGCTTGGCCAGTGACCTCTAAGGCAGCCAACTGCTCTTGCGCTACTTTCATCTTCTCTTGCATCTGCTGGGCCTGTTTCATGAGGCCAGCAAGTCCACCTTTCATCATCGCTTCTTTTCCTTAGTGCTTATTTATTAGTGAATTTAAATTAATGAGGCTTAACAGAGCCGCCAACCACTTTAGCGCCAAACTCTTTTTCTAATTGCTGAATAAAAGGATCAGCCGCAATCATTTGCTCGGCATTCATTCTTTTCTCTTGATGAATCTGGGCATCAACCTTAGCAACGGTCTTGCCCTCTACTTCACCTTTTTCAATCACGATCTTAACTGGCTTACCAAAGTGAGCTGTCAGCGCATCAGCCAATCTTGCAACAGAAGCTTCTGAAGCCAACTGTGGCATTGGCGTCACAATCGTTGCTTTCACACCTGCTGCAGAATCTTTCCAATCTTGTAACTCGGTCTGAAACGCTAACTGTTGGACTAAACCCTTTACTGGTAATTGACGCATCAGGCTATGCCAGTCTGGAATATTTGTAGCATCACCTACAGGAGCTGCCTTGGTAATTGGCTTAGTTGCGATTGGTGATGCTAAGGCTGCTGCTGCGGGCGCTACCGTTTTTGCCGTTGTCGCTGGGCGTGGCGCACTAGCGACTGGTGGGGCTGATGGCGCTGGAGCTGACGCCCCGCCACCACCATTTCTGCCCGGACGAAATGCCAACATGCGTAAGAGCGTCATGGCAAAGCCAGTTTGCTCATCTGGTGCGAGTGATAAGTCGGGGCGGCTAGTAATCGTGATTTGGTAGAAGAGTTGCGCCTCTTCTTTTGTAAGTTGAGTAGCCAAGCGACGAATCTCGCCTGCCTCTGGCCAATCCTCTAATACGGATTCTGGAACCACTTGGGCTGCTGCAATCTTTTGTAACAAACTAGATAGATCTTGCAATGCCAAGGAGAAAGACATACTGCGCTCCCCCATTTCGTTTGCAACTGCTAGCAGGCTGGCGCCGTCTTTTGCAATCAAGCAATCGAGAATACGAATGAGATAAGCATCATCTAATGTGCCCAGCATATTGCGTATTGATTCTTCAGTCACTTTACCTGCTGCATAGGCAATCGCTTGATCGGTTAGAGATAGAGCATCACGCATAGAACCTTGAGCTGCTTTAGCTAAGACACGCAATGCATTAACTTCATAAGCCACTTTTTCTGCTGCCAGCACTTTCTCTAAATGTTCAACGATCAGCGGTACAGGCATTTGCTTGAGGTTGAACTGCAAGCAACGAGACAGAATCGTGACGGGGATCTTTTGGGGATCAGTAGTAGCTAGAATAAATTTGATGTGCTCTGGAGGTTCTTCCAAAGTTTTAAGCATGGCATTAAACGCATGATTGGTGAGCATGTGTACCTCGTCAATCATGTAGACCTTATAACGAGCATTGCTTGGTGCGTAAGCTGCTTTTTCTAATAGAGCGGCAATATCGTCAACTCCGCGATTACTTGCGGCATCCATCTCAATATAGTCAACAAAACGACCAGCATCAATTTCCATGCAGGCTGGGCATTTTCCGCAAGGCTCTGAAGTCATCTTGCCTGAACCATCCGCACCCGTGCAATTGAGGGCTTTGGCCATAATGCGTGCAATGGTGGTCTTGCCTACCCCACGAGTGCCCGTGAAAAGCCATGCATGATGTAGGCGGCCCTGATCCAAAGCATGGGTTAAAGCCTTAACCACATGGTCTTGTCCTACTAGCTCAGAGAATGTTTTGGGGCGCCACGAACGGGCTAATGCCAATGCTGTCATGTCTTACATTCTAACAAGCTAAAATAGAAGTGGATGGGCCTCCCCGCATGGTGGGTTGGATAACCTGGTCAGGTCGGGAACGAAGCAGCCAAACCCAATTTCTGCCAGTGCCGGGGGTTTGGCTCATCCACCCCCCCCTAATACAGAGTCAATTATTGGTATAGTTTTAATCGAACGGCCATCTTCTATGTAGAAGGCTTGTTTAAATCAGGGGAAATGAATGTCTAGAGATAAATTAGGATTAATGGCCTTTGGTCTTGCGCTCTTGGGATTCGTCGTTTTTGTAAAAACGAGATCGCTTCTTTTGTTTGCGATCGGCATCATCTGCGTAGCCCTATTGATTTTTTCTAAGAATAAATTCATCCAAAAATGACGGGTGTCATGCTCGAGCTGGTAATTGAATTTGGTGTAATTTTGATTTCACCAATCGTTTTTCATTACTACCTTTGGAAATATAAAAAGTTAGCCCCTGCAGTGATTCTGAAAGATTTCAAAATTTATGCCTGCTTGTATGGGCTTATTTTAATTACTGGTATCTTTGCCATTTGGAGCCAGTATTAAATGCTGGCAAGCCTTTTAACCAAAAGGTCCATTCAGTCGCACAGTATCCCAATTCAAGACAATCGCAATACTGACCCAGATGAGATATGGCAGGATGTAAAGACTATATTTAGTAGAAACTTTTCGTATTGTCAGAAGGATGGCGAGAACTGAAAGCCATAAAAGCACCGCTTCATACAAAGACCAATCTGGCCTTTGAAAGCGGAAGTACAAAATACTCCAGAGCAAGTTCAGAAAAGCATTGAGCCAAAAGAAAAAATTTAAGCGGCTCAGAATGGTGGCGTTTGAGGTCAAGTGCTTTACGGCCACCCAAGCCATGCCAGATAAAATAAAAATAATCGACCAGATCGGGCCAAATGCTATATCAGGCGGTTTCCAAAAAGGTTCTTTTAAGGCTTGATACCAGGGCCCTAAGTCCGTTGCCAAACCGCCTAGAATGGCCACTGTTAAACCCCAGACTAATGGCACGAGCATCTTTTTATTCATCATCAAGTTCTGAAAGTTCAGGATTTAAGTGTAATAGTAGATTAAGAAAAAGATGAGAATGAATAAATTCAGGGTGCCAAAGATGATCAAAACAGGCTTACCGATGTATTGCCACTTTGCCTCTTTTGATAACAGTTGAGTCTGATTTTTTTTCTTAAACATAAATGAGCTGCTTATATCTAAAAATGATCCCGCACTTTGGCCAAGATTTTCTTCGAAGATAGTCCATATAAATCTAAGAGCACATTGATATCCCCATGCTCGACGTACTCATCGGGTAGACCAATTTGTAGAGTAGGTATCTGAATCTTGTGAGCCGATAGCGCTTCCAGACAGGCGCTACCCGCCCCACCTTGAGTTGCGCTGTCTTCAATAAAGACCAAAGCATCATGACTTTTCGCAAGATCTAATAGCAATTGCTCATCTAATGGTTTTACAAATCGCATATCGGCAACAGTAGCATCAAGCTCCTCTGCAGCCTCTAGTGCGTTGTATAGCAATGGACCAAAGCAAACAAACGCAATCTTTTTACCTTGGGCTTGTGCATTTTTGGCTTTACGAACAATCAAGCCTTTTCCGACAGCGATAGTTTCTAGTGTTTGAGATGCCTCTGGACCCACTCCAGCACCACGGGGGTAGCGCACGACTGAAGGACCATTCAAGTTAAATGCAGTAGTGAGCATATTTCTGCAGTCTTCTTGATTCGATGGCGTCATTAAGACAACATTAGGCAAGCACCTTAAAAAAGCAACATCAAATACACCTGCATGGGTTGGTCCATCTGCACCAACCATACCAGCTCGATCTATAGCGAAGACGATCGGTAAGTTCTGCAAGGTCACATCGTGTATGAGTTGATCGTAACCCCTCTGTAAAAAGGTGGAGTAGATCGCTACCACTGGCTTTAGACCCTCGCAAGCAATACCCGCCGCAAAAGTGACTGCATGCTGCTCTGCGATACCTACATCAAAGTAACGATCGGGGTACTGAGCTTCAAATTGGACCAGGCCAGAGCCCTCACGCATTGCTGGCGTAATACCAATGAGACGCTGATCCTCTTTAGCCATATCGCAAAGCCATTCACCAAACACTTCGGTATAGGTTTTTTTACCAGGCGCAGAAGGTTTCAGACCTTCGCTAGGATTAAATTTACTGGGCCCATGATAAGAAATAGGGTTTAACTCTGCCCTCTCATACCCTTTGCCTTTTTTGGTAACGATATGCAAAAACTGTGGACCATCAGTCTGAGCAATCTTTTTCAAGTTCTCAAGGGTAATGATGAGGTCCTCAAGATTATGGCCATCGATCGGACCATAGTAGTCAAAACCAAATTCTTCAAAGATAGTAGCTGGGCCAATCATCCCTTTGGCATGACCTTCCAGTCTTTTGGCAAACTCTCTTAAGGGAGGGGTATAAGAAAGCATCTTATCCAAACCTTTTTTAGTGGCTCCATAGAGTGAACCACTAATGAGCTTTGCTAAATATCGATTCAGGGCTCCAACCGCAGGAGAGATCGACATTTCGTTATCGTTCAAAATGACGATTAAGGGAATGGATTTATCAACCCCCGCATTATTTAAACCTTCATAAGCCATGCCAGCACTCATGGAGCCATCGCCAATGACTGCAATGACATTTCGCTTTTCACCCTTTACTTTGCTAGCAACTGCCATCCCAAGAGCGGCTGAAATACTGGTAGAAGAATGCGCTGTGCCAAAAGCATCGTATTGGCTTTCTGCGCGCTTCGGAAATCCAGATAAGCCGCCAAACTGACGCAAGCTCGGCATCATTTCTCTACGCCCTGTCAAAATTTTATGGGCGTAACTTTGATGTCCCACATCCCAGACAATGCGATCTTCTGGAGTATCAAAAACATAATGCAAAGCAATTGCGAGCTCAACAGTTCCGAGATTAGAGGATAAGTGCCCACCAGTACTGGCCACAGACTGCAGAATGAATTCACGTAATTCAACCGATAGCTGGGCAAGCTCAGACTGCTCAAGCTGCTTTAAATCCTGTGAGGAGTTAATGGTGTGAAGTACTTTGGTTGCCTGGAGCATATTTAACGCCGAAATTATTTTGGAGAATAAATACTAGAGAGAATTCGCTTGAAATCTTCAATCTCGTTATTGGGTGATTTTTGCAAGGCATTAATAGGTGCATGCATAAATTTATTAGCCAAGGCTTCAGCCATGATCGATAAGACCTCAACCGGGTCTTCTCCCCGCTTAATACGCCGCACTGCCTTTTCTAATTCAATTTCTTTGAGTCGCTCTGCGGTATTTTGCAGCGATTGAATAATCGGTACTAGCGTTCTTTTTTGCAGCATCTGGAAAAATTCACTCACGCCTTTATCAATAATAGTTTCAGCGTCGGCCATCGAAAGTTCGCGAATATTGCGACCTTCATTCACAACACCTCCCAAATCATCGACGGAATAAAGATAAGCATCTTTAAGGGATCGAACCTCTGGCTCTATGTCCCGCGGTACAGCTAAATCAATCAATACGATCGGCCTGCTATTTCTGGCTTTCAAGGCGGTTTTAATCATCCCCATACCAATGATTGGCAATGAACTTGCTGTGCAGGAAACAATCACGTCAAAATCATGCAAGCGCGTTGGCAAAGATTGCAAAGGAAAGGAATCTGTTTGCAGGCCCTTTTCCGCAAATACTTTTGCCATCTCATCACCACGATCAACTGTTCGGTTGCTGATGGCAATTTGTTTTGGCTTTCGACCAGCAAAGTGAGAGGCGCACAGTTGAATCATTTCGCCTGCACCAATGAATAAAATTTTGGAGTTCTTGAGATCGCCAAAGATTCTTTCAGCTAAACGTACTGAGGCCCCTGCCATGGAAACTGAATGCGTACCAATATCCGTAGTTGCTCTGACCGCTTTGGCAACTGAAAAAGTTTTATTAAATAAAGGTTTTAGATAGGTTCCTAATGTGCCAGCTTGGTCAGCGAATTCAACCGCTTTTTTCATTTGACCCAGTATTTGAGTCTCACCCAATACCATTGAGTCCATTCCACAGCTGACTCTAAACACATGCTTGACTGCATCTGTTTCTTTTGCAGAATATATATAGGGCTTCAATACATCGCCATGCAAATGCTTTTGAGAGGTCAGCCAATCAAAAGCACGCTCTTCTAAATGATGTGCAGGATTAGAAACATCATTCGCAGCACAATAAATCTCCATGCGGTTACACGTAGATAAGATCGCAACCTCTGGCATTAATTCAGAATGGGTACCTCTTAAATAATTACGAAGATCTAATAAGGAGTCCTGCAAATCTGCAGGAGAAATAGCAACACTCTCTCGAATATCAATTGGAGCCGTGTGATGATTCACACCAAGATTGAGTAGTTGCATGCTAGAGGCTATTAAAAATAGCTTTGTGTGGATCTAGAAAAATCATAGAAATGATTCTTCCTCTTGAATCGCAATCTGTCAATCAAGATTGACACCTATTTAAGCTCCCCTACCTAGGGAAAACCCACATGTCAACGGATTACTGATCCTTAGCGGCAGCCTCGTAGGCTTTAAATTTTTTGAATGAACTGAACGTGGAATATAAGGCGAAGGCAGTGATCAATACGAATGCTAAATTGGTAAAAGAGTACTCTTGGTACAGAATCCAGATCTGGCCAGCTAGGGCTATTGGGAATACCACCATGGCAAATTTGAGCCAAAGCATGGTTCTTTTAAACTTGGCATCGATTGGGCCTGATTCAGATTGCTTATTCATTACCTATCCTTATGACTGAAGAGGCTGGGCCCCTGATTAATCTCGCCTCAGTATACGAAAAATGAAGGTAGTGAAGCCCTGGGCAAGGATAAACGTGAAGATTGCCCCCATCAGCCCCATAAAAACACCGGGAACGATTCCCAAATCAAGCTGCTTGGCAAATAAAAGGCCCATGGCAAACCCACCTGCAGCACAGACTATCTCGAACAGTAGTTTGATGGTGCTAAATCGCCCATGGGCTTGTGTCATTTCACATCCCAAAATCAAAAAAATTGGATGGGGTCATTTTATATCCCAGATCCCCCAAAGGATCTCAAAAAGCCACTGTTACGGATGAGTTTTTTTGCAACGCAATATATTGGGATATAAGGGAAATTCCTAAGAAAAGTGTATAGATTTTTTTACACATTCGTACTAAATTGACCCTGTGGTAAGTAGGTTAATTAGCACCCTCGTGTGGGTTAGCACGACGCAGTTAGATTTTGAGAGGAAAAAATCTATGACAAATGACACTCTTACAGGTCTGAGTGTTGAGGAAGCGGAAGAGTTACATCGCAACCTCATTCAAGGTACGCAATTTTTTGGGATGATTGCAGCACTCGCCCACTTACTTGCTTACATCTATTCACCTTGGTTGAAGTAATTAAAGGAGATTGAGATGATCTACGGAAAAATGTGGACAGTAGTAAGACCAACCGTTGGCATTCCATTGTTTTTGGGTGCGTGCGCAATCGGTTCTTTTTCAGTGCATTTAGCATTACTTAACAATACAACTTGGGTGAAAGCATTCTTAGAGGGCGGTAAGTCTTCTAGCGCTGCTGCTGCTTCAGGAGCACCCGCGGCACCAGTAGCAAAAAAATAAGTTTTATCTTGCCTCATAAGACCTAGATCATTAGATCTGGGTCTTATTTTTTTGTTTCGCCGCTATATCACTTAAACTAAGCTTTACATGAATCGTTTTAGTCAAAAATTAATTAGCACTTGGGCAAATTTAGGCCCTCGCTTCTTGCCTTTTGCTGATGCTGCTTCTGCTGAATTACCGCTTAGCAGATTACTCAGACTATCCCTATTCCAAGTATCCGTTGGCATGGCCCTAGTACTTCTTGTGGGCACCTTAAATCGAGTCATGATTGTTGAGTTACAAGTACCAGCATCACTGGTATCGATCATGGTTTCCTTGCCGATTATTTTTGCCCCCATTAGAGCCTTGATTGGCTTTCGCTCAGATACTCATAAATCCGCTTTAGGCTGGCGGCGCGTTCCTTATATTTGGATGGGAACGATGGTTCAGTTTGGTGGACTTGCCATCATGCCTTTTGCTCTTCTTGTCTTAGCCGGTGCAGGCAACGCTAGTGAAGCGCCAGCATGGATTGGATTAGCAGCTGCTGCACTGGCATTTTTATTTGTAGGTGCTGGTATTCATACTACCCAAACGGTAGGCCTTGCCTTGGCTTGCGATCTTGCTCCACCTAAATCCCAAGCGAATATTGTTGGCCTGATGTATGTAATGTTATTAATCGGCATGATTGGTAGCGCATTGATTTTTGGTCAGCTATTAGAGGAGTACAGTCCAGGCCGCTTAATCCAAGTGATTCAAGGTTGTGCTGTAGTTACGATCGTATTGAATGCGATTGCACTTTGGAAGCAGGAAAGTCGTGAAGAAGCTCGTGCAAGAGCATTGGTCGCTAGAGAGCAAAACTTTAAAGAATCTTGGGAAACTTTTAAAGAAGGTGGCCAAGCAATTCGTCGCTTAATTGCAGTGGGTTTTGGAACTATGGCATTTAGCATGAATGATGTTTTGCTAGAGCCCTATGGAGGCGAACTATTAAACATGAGCGTCAGTGCTACCACTGTCTTAACTGCTACCTTAGCCGTGGGCTGTTTATTTGGCTTTAGCATTGCCTCCAAGGTATTAAGTGCTGGTTACGACCCCTTTAAGATGGCTAGCAATGGCGCCAAAATTGGTATTCCTGCATTTATGCTGGTGATCGCGGCTGCACCCTTCAATAGCACCCTCATTTTTATTGTGGGTGTCGTATTGATTGGATTTGGCAATGGACTATTTAGTCATGGGACTTTAACTGCCACTATGAAATATGCCCCAGAAAATCAAAGCGGCTTGGCATTGGGCGCATGGGGAGCCGTGCAAGCTACTGCCGCAGGCATTGCGGTGGGTGTCGGAGGAATATTTCGGGATATATTGGGCGGCATGGCCTCCAGAAATTATTTTGGCGCAGATCTCAATACTCCAGCAACGGGTTATTGTGGCGTCTACCTATTAGAAATCATCTTGCTGTTAATCACGATCGCCGCTATGACGAATTTTATATGGCCAGCTAAGCCAGTAGAATCGGTTGCCTAATTGACCACCATTTCGCAATTAGCCGAAAAGATCCTCATTATTTTTGGCTTCTTCATTAGCTCAATTAGCTTTATATTGATTACCTTGAGTCTGTGGGACTTCATTTCTGTAGATCTATTTTCTTTTGGTATTTCTTCGGGCATTCGTGTATTAGGCGGCTGCGCTATCATTGGATGCCTATTGAGCGCAATTGGCTACGGCATTGGAGATTATTTTAATAACGAAGTGAAGGAGTGAATATGTTTAAAAAATCAGATTACTTCATTCTCATGGCAGTGGTGATTTCTTTCTTTACCTCTGCCTATTTATGGTTTGTGGTTCAGGACCGAGAGCAGTCGATCTTTACAGCACTATGGGTACCCTCAATATTTTGCTTTGGGATTTACTTCAAATTGTCTGCCTTATTGAATCGTAAAAAATGAGTAATACAACCTTACTCCTTCTATCCATCTTTGTTTTTTGCCTATTAATTGCTGGCCTATATTTTATGGTTCGTGAATTTATGGGAGAAGTGCAAGATGCCTTCCCCGATGTCAATGAGTGGCTAGATACTGATAAGAAGAAAAAGAAGTGATTGCTGCTGAATTGCTACTGAACTGCTCCTAATCTAGAGCAGTTTCACAATCGCTTCTGCCATCTTGCTTGCGCCTTCTGCAGATGCAAGTCGTGTGATGGATTGACCATCTTTGCTCACGACAAACTTAGTGAAGTTCCACTTAATACCGGTAGTTCCCAATATGCCAGGAGCCTGATCCTTTAAATAAGCATACAAGGGATGGGTGCCGTCCCCATTCA
This sequence comes from Polynucleobacter sp. UB-Piko-W3, assembly GCF_018881635.1. GTDB lineage: Bacteria > Pseudomonadota > Gammaproteobacteria > Burkholderiales > Burkholderiaceae > Polynucleobacter. The sequence continues at coordinate 391,336 of NZ_JACVPY010000002.1, read as the reverse complement.
CATCAATTTTCTCAAACATCGGAAAAGTCACGCCATAGTTAGCGCTGCAAAAGTTTTGAATCTGTTCTGCAGAGCCCGGCTCTTGAGCGCCGAATTGGTTGCATGGAAACCCTAAAATTTCCAAGCCCTGGGCTTTGTTTGCCTCATACAGTTTTTGTAAATCACGGTATTGAGAAGTGAATCCGCAGTTACTGGCAACATTCACGATTAAGAGTGTCTTGCCAGCATAATCCTGAAGATTTTCTTGGTCTCCATTGAGTCTTTTTAAGGGGATATTCGGCAACATATTTCATTCTCCAAGATGATTAAATCGATCTACAAATCTTCTATACTCAGGTGATAATAAATGGATTATTAGGCTTTCGCTCTATGGTTTTGCCTCCCCTAAACTATCAAGATTATTAAAGGCTTGCGTGACAATAGATACAGCACCCTATCGAAGCCTGTGCACCGACTGCGGTATTTCTCGAACTAGCAATCCAAAACGCTGCGGTGAGGCTTGTCAATTTATTAAGCCTAATTACCCAGCGCTAGAAACTGAGGTTCACGGAAGAGCGAGAGATTTAAGCCGTCCCGATGAATTGCATTTTGGTCCCTTTATCAAAATGCTCAGAGCAGCACTCAAAAATCCGAGTACAGGTGCGCAATGGACTGGGATTACAACCCGCATTGGTGAGCGCCTCTTAGAAACCGGTGCAGTTGATGCCATTCTGACGATGACTGAGGATCCCAATGATCGCTGGAAGCCTTTGCCGATCATTATTGATAAAGCATCTGATATGGCTAAGTGCCGTGGCATGAGAATGGGTTATGCCCCACTTCTCTCCTTGCTAGAGCCGGCGATTGCTAAAGGCTATAAAAAGATGGCTGTCATTGGCATCCCCTGCCAGGTATATGCCTTAAGGGCTCTAGAGAAAGAGCTTGGCCTAGAAAAGCTTTATGTCATTGGCACACCCTGCTCTGACAACACTACTACGGAAAATTTTCATCACTTTCTGTCGCTCATTAGTTCAGAGCCTGATGAGATTAACTATCTTGAATTTAGAGCGGATTACCACGTTGAAGTCCGCTTTAAGAATGGCAAAAAGAAAGAGATTCCGTTTCTTCAATTACCCCTCTCCACTTTGCCCAATGACTTCTTTCCCCTAACCTGCCGTACCTGTGTCGATTACACCAATGTGCTATCGGACATCACGGTTGGTTATATGGGCGGACAAGGTGAACAATGGCTCATCGTTCGTAATGAACGTGGTGAAGAATTGCTGGCTCTTTTAGGCGATGAAGTTCGCACCTCTGCACCAGGGACTGCTGGGAAACGTCACTCTGCTGTCGTTGGCTTCATGAAAAACGTGGAGCGTGCTGCTGGGGGCCTGCCCTTGAGGAAAATGCCGAACTGGTTAAGACCCATTGTGGGTTGGCTAATGCCTAAAGTGGGTCCTCGTGGTCTGGAATTTGCTCGCACCCGCGTTGAGATGAAAGCGATTGAAACAGTGCTTCACTTACGCAGAGAACAACCTGCAAAAATGGCTTCGATGGTTCCTGGGCACATCTGGCCTCTAGTAGAGCCTTATGGAATTAAGCCTGGCGAACAAGAAATTCATAAACCCTAAAACCTATTTTTCCTTTGGAGCATTCCATGGCTTTATTTCTGATCGGTCTTGTTATTTTTCTTGCTAGCCACTCTTGTCGCATCTTTGCTGAGTCATGGCGCAACCAGATGATTGATCGCCTCGGGGAGGTGAAATGGAAAGGCTTGTACACTATCATCTCCTTGATTGGATTTGTCATCATGGTGATTGGCTATGGCCAAGCCAGGCAAAATACAATCGTCTTATGGCAACCCAATGTTGCTCTCATCTACATTGCTCTAGCACTAAACTTAGTCGCTTTTATTTTCTTGGCAGGAAGTTCACCCTCTAATAATGCGATTCGTCTCAAGCTGAAGCACCCAATGATTTTAGGTGTCAAAGTATGGGCACTAGCGCATTTGATATCCAATGGCACACTGGTAGATCTCATTCTCTTTGGCGCCTTTTTAATCTGGGCAGTATTGGATTTTCGTTCAGCCAGAAAGCGCCCCGTTCATATTGCTGAACAGGCCCAAGTCAGCACCAAAGCAACGGTTATTACCATCGCCTCTGGTGTGATTCTTTGGGTAGTCTTCCTATTTGGATTACACCAATACCTCATTGGAGTTTCTCCTCTTGCCCAGCTGTCTTGAGAGCTCTTGCGAAATCATCCAGCATGAACGCTAAAGCAGCTCTCATCAGTGCTGTGTTAACACTGGTTTTGTGCGGATGTGATGCTCAGGGACCAACAATAGAAGCGATTGATAACCAAAGCAAAATATTGTCATGCTCTCTCAATGGCAGCACCGCTCAGATATTGATTGCCAAGGGCTCCCTTGATGCAAACCTACTCCATGAAAGCAAAGAGATTAAGGTGAACCTGCTAGAAGTAAAAGATTTTTATCAAATCATCATGCGCTTTGATCCGCAAATTGGGCAGCTCAAAATCAATAAGATGGGCAATGAGTTGACTCAGCTCAAAAGTGGTAATGAACAAGTCACTACTTGTGTGGCAGAATTAAAAAAATCATAGGGCATACATCATGAGAAAAAATCACTACATCATTGGCTTACTTGTTTTCTGTTGCTCACTCAATTGGGCCATGGCTCAATCAGCTCAAGCAGAACAAAAGGTAGTAGCCCCCATTAAAACGATTACCTCATTGGATGTTGCCCGCTATCAGGGAACTTGGTATGAGATTGCCAAGTTTCCAAATTGGTTTCAAAGAAAATGTATCGCCGATACCAATGCCACCTACAAGATCAAAGAAGATGGCAATGTGAGTGTGACTAATCGCTGCACATTTGAGGGCGGAGAAAAAGGTGAGGCGATTGGTACCGCAAGGCAAATTGGTCACTCCACATCCCCCATCCTAGAGGTTCGGTTTGCACCAGCTTGGTTGGCTTTTCTGCCGATGGTCTGGGGTGATTATTGGGTAATCGATATCGATCCCGAATATCAACTAGCCGCGGTAAGCGATCCCGGTAGAAAATATCTCTGGATACTTTCTCGCACCAAGAAAGTCGATTCCAGCAAGTATCAAGCGCTTCTAGGGCGCCTAGTAAACGACAATGGCTTCAGCCTTGAGCAGCTGAGCCTGACACCCCAAAACTAAACTGAAAACAGGAATTTAATAAAGGTAATTCCGATAAGCAAACCTGAAAATGCAACGATCCCAATCAGGTACATCTTGCCAGTTTTGTTCTTCAATGTTGTTGCGCTGTTATCTCTCATGATTCCACTTCCCTTCAGTAGTTAAAGCTAATTCAAAAAGAACTGCTGCTAAATTACTACATCCACTGCTTAGACTTTTGCAAAACCTAATAAATGGGCTGTATCTTTTAAGAAAATCTTGAAGTGCGCCATAGGGTCACGGCGAACGAGTTTCTTATTCATATACGATTCAAATGTTAAGCGCTGAACGTCTTTATCTTCACACATTTTGACAAAGCGCTCGCGACGTTTATCGTTGCTGTACCAAAAACGCTGCATGATTCCGAGGACCAAAAATACAGTACCGTGTTCCTTCATAAAGTGTTTACGGGCTTTTGCTAAAACCTTGCCATTACCAGTCACCAGTAGCTCTTCTACTGCTTCTGCAGCTACACGGCCACCATACATGCCGTAGTAAATTCCTTCACCGGAAGCAGGCGCCACCACACCAGCAGCATCTCCCGCCAAAATCACATCTCTACCGTTATCCCATTTCTTCAATGGCTTCATTGGTAGGGGTGCACCTTCATGCCTGAGCATTTCAGCATTCTCTAAGCCAGTTTGCTTCTTCAGAGTCTCCACTGCACTTCTCAAAGAAAAGCCTTTGTCAGCCGTACCTGTTCCGATACTCATCGTTGTGCCATGCGGAAAAATCCAGCCATAAAAGTCTGGTGATAAAGCGCCTTGATAAAACACATCGCAACGGCTGCCGTCGAACCCTGCAGGAGGATTTTCAGGAACTTTGACGATCTCATGATAGGCAAAGACATATTCCACATCTTTAGCGCCTGGAATAGCCTGGCGACCAACACCAGATTTAGCCCCATCCGCACCAATTACTGCCCTAGCACGAACTGACATGGTTTCATCAGACGCACCATGCTTGCCTCGTACAAGATAGTGAATGACTGAGACTCCATCTTGATCTCTGGTGATTTTCTCAAAGATGCCCGTTCTTCTCTCGGCGCCATTATTGGCAGCCCGGACACGCAGAAATTCATCAAACTTATCGCGATCAACCATCCCGACAAAGCCGCCCTCAATGTGCATATCTACCGCCTTATCTGACGGTGCAATCATTCTGGCGCAATTAGCCTTGGCTACTAGGAGCTCATCAGGGATTTCAAAATCCTTTATGAGGCGTGGAGGTATGGCGCCACCGCAAGGCTTAATTCGGCCCATACGATCTAATAAGAGCACTTTTCGACCTTTCTTTGCAAGATCACTTGCTGCTGTAGCTCCTGTAGGTCCACCGCCAACAACAACGACATCAAAAGTTTCTAGGGTACCCATTTTTATCTCCATCATACTCAGTTAATTGTTTCAGTTAATTGATTGATTTGCTATACACCCACTAAATGACTCGACATATTGCTTGTTTGTTTTTGCGTACGAGTCTGATACGACAAGTACGCAGCCACAACAAATAAAACACCTTCTAAGAAAAAGACAAAAGCATAGGCAGAAGCTGGATCACCCAAAACAATCCTCGCAATATCGCTTAAACCAGTTCCAATAATTCCACCTAAACCAAAGGCCATTGCTTGCGATGCTCCCCAAATTCCCATACGAACACCCTCACGCCGTGCACTACCGACGCTGGCAAATTGCATCATCGAGCCGATAGCGGCAATTGAAAATGCGCCATTAAAGATGCCTAATAAGAAAACGGCCACCTGAAAGAAAACCACATTAGCAATCGGACCAGATAAAACAAGGCCTAGCATCGCAAGGGCCGAGGCCAGACAGCCACCAATCGTCCAGTTGCTCAGTGTCGTCAGAGTCTGTGATTTAGCCTTGCTGGTGATAAAAGCTAAAGCTAGCATCCCAACAAGCACTCCACCATTTTGTAAACCAGACAAAGTGGTTGTTTGGGCGGGTGTGAAACCAAATGCAACTGCTGCAAAAGGCTCTAAGATCAAATCTTGTGAGCTATAAGCCAACATCGACACAAAGACAAACCAGGTAAACGAACGCACTCTACTTTCTTTCCAGACCTCAGCAAAGGCTTCACGAAAACTGGCTTTACTTGGACTATCTGACTCGGCCGCATCTACGTTAGGCGTTAACTGCCCAGGCTTAGCAACAGGCGACTCCATGCCCCAGATCGCCAAGAACGTCACTACCACTGCAATCACCGATACCGTAGATGAAACCATGAGCAGACGCTCAAATGAAAATGGTGTGAGGAACTTTCCGCTAACGCTGGCTGTAAAAGCAAAACCAAAAATCATCATCAACCAAACGCAAGTAGCTGCTGCTGCCTTCTTTTTTGGCTCTACTCGTTTTGCCAGAAGCACCAGCAATGCAGTGCCACTAGAGCTCACGCCAATGCCGATCATTAAGAAGGCAACGGTTGCTAATGCAATACCCAAAACAACGGAGTTACTTAAGAGGATTGTGGAGGTAGCAGCCAATACGCCGCCACTAGCCAATACCAATATTCCCCCACGAATCCATGGGCTTGCTCTACGCGTTTGATCGGAACCAAAACCCATTCGTGGGCGTATTAACTGAATAAAGTAATGTAATGCCACCAATGCGCCGGGCAGGATTGCTGGCAAGGCTAGCTCAATGACCATCACACGATTTAAGAGTGAGGTCGTTAACACCACAATCGATCCCAAAGATGCTTGGACTAAACCTAGTCTGGCGATTTGGGGCCAAGTGAGATAGGTGGTTTCAGGAGCGTTCATAGTTCAATTAATTTACCGAGAAACGTCCTGCCACTGCAAATGCACTGACCATCATTCCTGCAACAAACAATGGCACCCCAAAGCCACTTAAGAACAATGCGCGCTTAACTGGGTCCTGTAAAAAATAATGCATCATCTTAATTTGACCCGCGATGAGTAGCAGGATCACGAATGCCTGCCAATAAGCACCCCAGATCATTAAGAGTCCAACAACGCCAAATTGTGGCGCTAACATCATCAAGCACGCATTCTCGGCTGCACCTGCGATACCAAGTTGAACTGGCAAAGAAAGCACGCCCATTTGACGGTCACCTTCAATTGCTTTGAAATCATTTAATGTCATGATGCCGTGTGCACCAATACTATAGAGAACCGCTAGAAGAATTGATGGAGTAGAAGGAAGCAAATCACCCATCATCACTGCTGAGCCTGTAAACCAGGCCAATCCCTCATAAGAAATTCCGCAAGCAGCATTACCGTACCAGCCGTTTTGTTTAAAGCGGAGTGGCGGCATGCTGTAAAGCCAAGCTAATAAGAGACCTAATAAAGTCGCTGCAAATGCCCAGGGACTAATCAGCCAGCCTAATAAGAGTGAGAGGATAGTCCAAATAAAAGCAACATAAAGACCCCAAGTACCTGGCATCCGGCCCGATGGAATCGGACGGTGTGGCTCATTAATGGCATCCACCTCACGATCAAACCAATCATTGACTGCCTGACTTGCAGCACACACCATCGGGCCTGCAAGAATCACACCAGCAACTAATAAGTGCCAGCGCCCCTCAAAGGAAACACCAGTAGCAATCACACCGCAGGCAAAAGCCCACATTGGAGGAAACCAAGTAATGGGTTTAAGTAATTCTAGAATAGCGGATGGCGCGGGGAAACGGCGCACTGTGAGTGTACTTATGATCGCATACCCCACTTCCAAAGGCGCTCACTTGAGAAAGGCACCACCATCAAAATATGCTCTAAGACTGCTAGCGACAAAATAGCGCCAGTCAATGACATTGAAGCAACCTGAAAGTCACTTGAACTAGGATGCACTGCGGATAACCACAAAGGAACTGCGCAGAGAACGCCCCCAATGACCGATAGCGGGAGCAAAGGATTCATTGGCTTACAAGTGAAATAGGTAAAGATGTACTTCAGGTGATTTGGCAAAAAACGTTCATTGAGATTTGCAACGCCCAAGAAAACGTTGAGCTTAGCACTCTGACGCATCAACCAAAGAATGATAAAAGTCCAAAAGCCTGTTTGGTTTGAGCCGCCCCAAGTCATTACCGTCACTGCCAATGCTAATACAACTAAAGCAATCTCATGATGCTGAATCGTCTGGAATGCATAGTACATCTTCTGCAAGCCCCGACAATCTTCTGGGCAAGGCTCTCGACGAGGACCAGTCACATAACCAAATAAAAAACCAATTTCTTGCCAGCCCCAAACCAAAATGGCACAGGTAAAGCCACAATAAGCACCGGCTACCGTACTTAAATTAGCGCTCGTTTTTAATCCGACTAACGCTAAAGCCAAAACCATGCCACTTACCCAAAAGGTATTTTTATAGGTCGAAGGATTACGCTGGTTGAGCAAAAGAATGATCCCAGTGCTAAACCACCATATAAAAATCGCGTAGAGGATAGGCCAAACAATGCTCATGACATTACCAAGTAGGAACCATACGAACGTTAGCAGGCAAGGTGTTGTCTTGGACCGGGATCAAGTAAAGCTTTAAGAACACTAAACCAGCGCGGGCACTCAAAACAGCAGACTTCAATTTATTGATCAGGCCGCCCTCTTTCTTATAGGCATCCATCTTTTCAAACAGTGCTCTCATCTCTTCAAGATACTGATAGAAACGAGGATCATCCAAATTCACGGAGATTGGGAATACCTGCTTAATAATTTCGTTAGTGATGAACAATACTTTCTTGTCGTAATCCGTTGGAGAAATTCTCATCGCTTTGTAAAGCTCAACCCGAGTATGGTCACGAACATACATCGTGGCATATACCGCGAGAATGAAGAAACGAATCCATAACTTATTGACACCTTGGAGCAACTTCGGATTTGCACGCATGATCAATGCAAAAGATTCACCATGACGGAACTCGTCATTACACCAGCGCTCAAACCATAAGAAGATCGGATGAAAGCGTGTTTCAGGGCGACTTTCAAGTTCCCGGAAAATAGTGATGTAACGCGCATAGCCAATCTTCTCAGAAAGATAGGTAGCGTAAAAAATAAACTTCGGCTTAAAGTAAGTGTATTTCTTGGCTTTCGCTAAAAAGCCTAAATCAATACCAATATTAAAGTCCTTGAGCCACTGGTTAATAAAGCCAGCATGTCGACTTTCATCTCTAGCCATGTAGCCGAACAAGTTACGCATATCGGGATTAGTGACCTTACGCTTAATCTCAGCATACAAAATACAACCCGAAAACTCGGAGGTAATGGAGCTGATTAAGAATTCAACGAACTCATCATATAAGGCGGGATGGAGATTGGAATAGTTCTTATCCATATCCGCAGGACGCTGGAAGTGATCCGCATTATTGTCGCCCTCATACTCTGCCATCAATGCATCCCACTCTGGGCGTAATGAATCAATGCTAATGCGATCCATCTCTTTAAAGTTTGTCGTATAAAAACGCGGACTTAATACCGCGTCTTCCAATGCCATCTTGGTAGACTCATTAATGGACCCCTTTGCAGGAATCTGGCTTTGCAACATGCTTTCTGCGCTGTCTAAATTCATTTCCAACTCCAATAAAGATTTATGACTTACTTGCTGCCACTACATTCGATGCATTAAATAACCGAAAAAATGTTCCTGCATTGGTAGGACCAAATGACTCTAAATCCACCAGACGACCAGTTGCGGTGTCCGATAAAGTAAGGCGACCATCGGCACGATAAATTAGCTCAAATGGTGGCCCACTATCTAAGCCTCTGCGTTTTCTTTCTTGCGCAAGGCCACGCAAAGTGCCCCTGACAAAACCTGCCTCGCCTTGCACAGTGTCAATTTGTTTACCAGTTTTGTAATCGATTATGGCGATTGAACCGTCAGGACGATCCTCAAAACGCAGCTGCAAAACCTGTGCTGGCGATGCATCAGGCTCACGCACTTTACTCAGATCGCGACTATTGATAAAGACCAGCAATAAAATAATGCTCATCAGAGCGGCGATCAACACCTTCGCAACTGGCGATAAAAAATCTTTGCTCTCTAGAGTGCTCATGCAGTCTGCGCCCCTGTTTGCTCAAGTCGGATATCTTGTCTTTCTATATTGCTTAATCCAGTAGAAGCCATCCATGCTTCTGTAAGCAATGCCGCTACCTGCTTTGCCTCAGGAATACACCGCATCATTGGCTCTGGTTTTGCCAAGCGCCATGGGCGTGCGTGAGGCCATAGATGAAAGTAGGCGATCTTATCTTCAGAGGCAATTTGCATCGGAATATCGCCGGTGCCATCTTTATATAACTTTAGATCTGCACTTTTCAGTGACTTGTATGGAAGATTAAAAGTCACTGTGAGAACAATGCCTACCCGCATCACAATGCGGCGATTCGTTAAGGTATACATAGTGGTCGTTGCTGACCAGTAAGCCATCAGACCAGTGAACAATAAGCCGATCAGCGCTAAAAAAACAGCGAGTGCAACACTACTCCAACCTGCAGCTAGCCCACCTTCACTGCCTGCTACTGAAAAGACTTGCAAAACCACAATCACTGCAAAATACACTGCGAGCCATTGCAGACGAAATACATGTTTAGCCATGGCAGTCCAACTCGGAGCGCCCTGCCAAAGAATCGTTTCGCCAGCAGGTAATGGTTCGGGCAACCCTAAGGCTGCCTCGAACTCATGCTCTGCTGATTCGTATGGTTTTTGATTCACAAATAATTACCTTTATTCATTAAATGAGTGGCTCTTGACGCTCAGGGGTTGCATACAGAGTGCCGCCACCGTAATAAGCCATGATCTTCTCTTCTTCTAACAGGGTGATTTGATCCTGGCTCTTTAAGCCTGGTACCAAAGCAAACTGATTGCCAAGAATCGATTCCACCTTGATAGAGTCTCTGCCAATTCTAGAAAAATTGATTGGCAGTAATACTCTTTTGCCACCAAACTCTGGCAAGGTTTCAATTTCAAAATAACGAATCACGACTTCAGCCTGGTCAATCCAGAGCTCTTTCACGGTGCCAGCTACAACACCATCATCGCCAATCACTTGCATGCCAACAGGAGTTTTGTCTTGCTTGGCAACAGTAAATTGACCTAGCAAACGCCCTGGCAGAATGCGCTTTTGACCTTCCGATGTCATATCAGGAATATCTGCGCGATTCGTAAAGGCGCCTGGCCCCACTCCATCGAGCATAGGATTGCCTGTTGGAACTAATGGCGCTCCATTTAAGTAGCTTGATGGCCGGGCAGCTACTTTTTCAAGAGGCTCATCTTTAGGCACAGTCACATCTCCCCAGTACTCAGTATGGAAAGTCTTCGGTGCCGGCATGCCAGCAATTCCCGCCGCTCGCCTGTTCTCGCCACGAACGTCATACTCTAGTGGAAAGCCTTCACGCTTACTTTCGATAGTAAGGTAATAGACGAGGGCCGCAAAAAATACCCAAAATGCATACAGCACCAATTGTGCAACATCTACATACTCTGTAATTGCTCCGGTTGCCATCTTGCTCTCCCTTTTAACAATAATGCTTATTGAGATAAAACATACTTTGCCACTACTTAACTTGGTAATTCATCTAAACCAAACTTCTTTGAAGCATTCATTACGGCATGCTTATTCATCACCACTAAAGGTCCGATGGCAATCAATGTAGCAAACAGTAAATAAAATTCAATGTGATACACAAAACTGTAGCCTGTAGCAGTGGAAATAAGGCCCTCGCCTAAAAGACCACTGGTCGCCAACGTAGAAATGACATCGCGTATGACACCACCAGCCGCAATCGCAAGACCAGAGGCGGTAGCATGCACCGCGCCCCAAGCACCAAGGACTAAACCATTCATGCCGCCTGACTCAAAGCTCATTGCGGCAGTGAGAGTGCTGACAGAAAATAATCCGCCGCCAAAGCCAATCAAAAATGCGCCGCAACGAAATAGCATGGGCGACAGTAGTGGTTCAGAAAAAATCACGCAGCTAAATGCCAGAATGCCAAACAATGCACCGATGGAGGCAAGACGATATGGATCAATGGAGCGATTTAAATATCGCGCAGCCACCCCAAATGCCAGTAGCGCGCCCAAGGAAGTAAGACTGGTTAACACTGTCGTAGCGCTGACTGATAGGCCGAGCACTTCAGCACCGTAAGGCTCCAAAATAATATCTTGCATGCTAAATGCAGCAGTACCTAAGCCTAAGGCCACCAGGAAACGCATCACTTTGCCCTGCTGCGAAAAAGTAGTCCAAGTTTCTTTAAAGCTTGGTGTTGGAATGGAGTGCGCTGTTAAATGCGGTTGGCGAGCTTCTTGTTTCCAGGCAGCAATGAGGTTGAGTACTAAAGTGGTTGCTGCAACACCCTGCACTACTCGTATCAACAGAATGGGGGTGATATCAATCAGCAAATAACCAAAGATGGCACTACTGACTGCCATGCCAACCAATAACATCATGTACATGAGCGCGACCACTCTTGGTCTAGCCTCTGGCTGTGCCAGATCTGATGCTAAAGCGAGACCAGCAGTTTGGGTAGTCTGCATACCAGCGCCGACCAATAAGAAGGCAAGTCCAGTTGCTCCTTGCGCAAACCAAGCAGGCCAGGTGGTATCACCAGATAAAAGAATGAGTGCAAAAGGCATGATTGCAAAACCGCCAAATTGCAACCAAGAGCCAATCCAGATATAGGGAACTCTGCGCCATCCCAAAAAGGACTTATGACTATCGCTCTTAAATCCAACCAATGCTCTAAAAGGTGCGAACAGTAGCGGCAAGGCAACCATAATCGATACTAAAGCGGCGCTCACGTGCAACTCAATAATCATCACTCGATTGAGTGTGCCAATCAGCATCACCATTGCCATACCAACAGAGACCTGAAATAGTGACAGTCTTAAAAGACGACTTAATGGCAACTCTTTGGTGGCGATATCGGCAAAAGGTAAGAACCTTGGACTCACTCTCTTCCAATTTTCAAATAACTCTTTGCCACGCCAGGTCAGAGTAAACATTTTCATGGTTATCGCGCTTTACTCTGGTCGGTTGGCTTTTTGCTTAAACGCATCGCCTGTGAAAAATAAAAAGCACGTTGTACTTTTTTCGTACTGACTGGCGCCCAATCTACTAAACCAGCATGTTTGCTAAAGGTTCTTGTGAGGGAGTCCATTGAAATGGGCTGAATAAATGGTGATCGATCGCTTCTCGGAAATACGCTACCAATTGTTAATAAGGTACTCAGCGCAGCATTGTTGGGGGCAAAGGTAAAGGCAATATTGGCTCTGGTCCGAGCAGCAAGCTTTGCCATTGCATCGGCAATATCCAAATGGTGATAATGAATCATTGAATCCATGCAAACCACATGATCAAATTCGCCTAGAGCAGGATCTAGCATATCGCCAGAGCGAAACTCAATAGAACCAGACCCAACATCCTGACCAATTCTCTCTCGCGCCAAATCGACCAAGGTTGGGGATAAATCAATCGCAACGACATGAGCTCCTCGCTTTGCTAAATCAGCGGCTAAGACTCCAGTGCCACAGCCAGCATCCAAAACGCGCTGGCCAGTCAAGTCACTCGGCAAATAACTGAGTAACACATGGCGCATCTCTTCGCGCCCAGCACGAACCTTGGCACGAATACCGCTTACCTTCGCAGTGGACGTGAGCTTAGCCCAAGCATCTACTGCAGTGCGATCGAAATACTCTTGCAACTGACTGCGCTTTTGGGTGTAAGAATTTTCGAGCATCAATTCATCGCCTTTAAATTATTTCAACCATGGGGAATAGATATAGGCCAACAGATGGGCTATGACCGCTGTAAATCCAAAAATTTGCGTCCCTTGAATCAGGTTGCGGTGTAACTCCTCTGCCTCTGACACGGTTAAGCCCGTCAAGGTCGCAGTTGGCGATCGAGGCACCAGTGCTTGAACGCTTGCCATCGCAGGATTGGGAGAGGTAGCTGCCAACTTTTTTTTAGCCTCATCCAAACGCGCCATTCGCAACTTCCAAATAAATTGGCCGGCATTAACAACATACGTTGCATAAGCTGCTAAAGCGAGCAACATGAGCTGGGTTTGATCCAAATACCCAGTTCCTAGAGCCACCAAATACAAAGTATGCAAAAGCAATACCAGCATGCTAAATACATCTTCCCAAAAGAATGCTGGCGCAAATAAGTAGCAATTGAAAACAACTTTTTCCCAAATGCATCCGGTAATCATGATGGTGTATAGCGTGAGTGTTTTAATCACTACCGAAATATTCGCTGCGCTCTCACCCTCTCCAGTGAACAGAAAACGCAATACGAGATACAGACTTACTAGGAAAACCACAAACTGAATAGGCGCTAAGATTCCCTGAACCAGGGTCCATTTAGTCGCATCTCTTCTTACCCTTTCTTCCGGGGTGTAAAGTGGTCTATATGTTTTTTCCATGTACAGTCTGCTAAATTTTCTTAAACGCCTCTAAAACAATCTACAGCCCACTTTTAAAGTCTAAAAGTGTCAATCAAAGTTTACGTTATTTAGTAAAATATACCCCTCGGGCTAACCCTATTACTGGTAGTTTCCCTATGGCTATTTATGGAAAAAGAATGCCAAATAGGTTTGTTAGCAAATAGCCCCTTTATGGGGAAAAAGTGATTAATTTTTGCGGTGCAGCATTTTGATAACCGCATTAAGTTAAGCGCCCCTAATTTGTCTCGATTAATGCATCACTAGGAGATTGGCTTTGTCGGACTCGCTGAAAAAAACATTCCAATCCAGTTTAGGCGAATTAGATAATGCTGAAATGATGCAATGGCTCAATAAAACAATAGAGTCAGAAATCATCCCCCGCTTACTGATGGGGCATAAGCTGGAATCGGCCAATCACGTAGCTGACGCCCAAAATAACAACATCGAGGTAAAACAGACTGAAATTGTCGATTTTTGCCAGACTTTGCTCGATGGCCCTATAGCAGACTGCTTCACTTTTATCGATCGAATGCAAAAATCGGGGCATAGTCTGATATCGCTCTATATGAATCTAATTCCAGCATCGACTAGGCGCTTGCAACAGCTCTGGGAAACGGATGAAAATAGCTTTACAGAAGTGACTTTAGCCCTAGGTCGAGCCCAGAATCTGATCCATCAGCTAAGCCCTGCCTTTATGAGCCAAGGCAAACTCTCTGAATTCCAGGGAAATGCGCTACTGATCAATGCACCAGGATCACAACACACCCTAGGCATCCTGATCATGAGTGAATTTTTCAAATTGAACGGCTGGAATACGACGGTCGAAATTGAAACGACCAGCTACAATCTCAAGGATCGCATTCACTCACAAGCATATGATTTATTAGCAATTTCTATCTCCTGCGAGGATCAATGGGGTACCATGGAAACATTGCTCAATGAAGTAAAAAAGGTCTCAAAAAACAAGGGAATCCTGACAATGGCTGGTGGCCCGTTATTCGATTTCAAACCGGAACTCATTCATGAGTGTTCCGCAGATGTTTGCGAGCTCACAGCCGAAGATGCCATTAAAAAAGTTGCAGACCTAATAGCACAAAAATCCGCCTTAAATTAATATGTCCATCTCACATCATCCAGACAAACTCTTCGCAGAATTAAGCGGAAAAGAACTCAGCCAGATAGCGCGAGCATCGGCAGATATCTCTTTTGTTTTGGATGATTTAGGATCGATAAAAAGCATCTACTCTGATAATAAAAATTTAGCCAAACAAATTTCAGAAGATCTGATTGGGAAAAAATGGTCAGAAGTAGTAGAGCCTGATAGTAGAAAAAAAGTGCAAAGCTTGCTAGACGATGCTAGCTCAGACACCATCTCTAAGTTTAGGCAAATTAATATGATTGGCAATGAGAGAAATATTGCATTGCCAATGATGTGCGCTTCCATCAAAACATCATCGAATCAAAAGATTATTGTGATTGGCAGAGACATCACAGAGGTCTCTCGCTTGCAGCAAAATTTAGTGTCGGCCCAAAAAGAGATTAGTCAAAATTATTTACAAATAAGTCAGCTAGAAGAACGGTTTCGATCTATCTTTGAAATTGGCACCGAATCTATCGTCATCGTTAAAGCAGATGATGCATACCCGATAGTCGAGATGAACAGAAATGCTATTAAACAACTGCTTCTTGCTAAAAATAATTTCATTGGAAATTCGCTTCTATCCCTCTTCCCTGCTAGTGAGCTAAGTAAGGCTGTGAGTTTTCTGAAAGGTGTACAAGATACAGATGAGCCTAGCATCCTCATAACATTATTGAGCAATAGCGAAGTAACTCAAATCAGCGCAACTTCCTTTATCAACAGTGGGGTTCCCTACTTACTGCTAAATCTGAAGCCGCTGGATTTAGCGAGAGCATCTAGCCTGTTAGATGCTGACTCATTAACAGTTAAGGCTATTGAAAATAACGCCTATGGTTTTGTCGTTTGCACCCCAGAGGGTCTGATTCTGAAGGCGAATAAAGCCTTCAATAAATTAAGTGCCACTAGGAGCGAACAAGACCTCATTGGCACCAATATCAGAAATTATTTAGGACCAGAGAGCGCAGATTTTGATCAAATGATGCAATCCTTAAAAGGCAAGGCCAGCTCACAATCTTGCGTTTCTTCGATCACTAACGCCACTAGCAGTATTAAGTTGGTCGATATTTCTGCAGTATCCGTAGCGCAACCTCGTCCCTGCATTGGCATGATCTTTCGCCAAGTAGATTCAAGGGAGAACAAAGGCACACGCATCGACAAAAAACTTGTGCGTAGCTCTCAAGAGTTGTCAATGCTAGTCGGAAAAGTCCCTTTGAAAGATATCCTCGCTGAAACAACTGACTTAATTGAGCAGCTCTGTATCAAAGCCGCACTAGACCTGACTCAAGATAATCGTGTTTCTGCCTCGGAAATCTTAGGGCTATCTAGACAAAGTCTATACATCAAACTCAGAAAGTATGGTCTAGTAGACCCCCAAAAGGATATTGATTAGAAAGTCAGCAATGAGTAGTCAAGTTGCATTGATGGTTCTTGTCGATATCCAGTCATCAGCAAAAATCAGCGGTATTTTAAGACTCATGTTTGCAAGACTATGGCTTTGGTCTACTCCAGGTCTGGAGTTTTACAAACATATGGGATCAGGAAGAAATGGGGGCTTCTCCATTCACCCAAGCGGAACCCATCAAGCCCTTTTCTGTGTTTTTCAAGATAGCGCTAGTCTCGATGCATTTTGCCAATCTTCCAAGCTCATGCGATGGTACAAAGAGCATGCAAAAGATTTCTTTTCTGTAAAACTGAAAGCGTATTCGCTAAAGGGTCAGTGGTCAGGATTTGTTCCGCAAATTACAGCGCAGACTCCACAATCAGGCCCAATCGTTTCCATTACACGAGCATCCATTAAACCTCTCTATTGCCTGCCCTTTTGGCGTAAGCAACCGGCTGCAGAAGTATCTCTCCAACAATCATCGGGCTGCATTATTGCTGCTGGTGTTGGTGAGGCACCTTTTTTTCGTCAGGCTACCTTCACGATCTGGGAATCTCAGGCAGCAATGGATCAATATGCAAGGCAAGGCGCCCATCAGCGTGCTATTAGCGCCTCCTTAAGCGGTCATTATTTTTCTGAATCCATGTTCTCTCGCTACCTGCCCTTTGATGCGCAAGGCAGCTGGAAAGGCCGCACTCTTGGCTAAAGCTCCCGTCATTATTATTGGTGGCGGCATTGCTGGACTTACATGCGCACTCGATCTTGCCTCTTCTGGAGTTGAAGTTATTCTGGTCGAAAAAGAAATTCAAGTTGGCGGCAAGATTCGACAAATCAATTGCTCTGATAATCCTCTAGCGCCGGCGCCCGTTGATTCTGGCCCTACAGTCTTTACGATGCGCTGGGTATTTGATGCTCTCTTTGAAAAAGCAGGCAGCTCTTTAGAATCAGAATTAAAGCTAGAAAAACTCAACATCCTCGCAAGACACGCTTGGAGTCAAGATGAAAGATTGGATTTATTTTCAGATACAGAGCAGTCAGCTCAAGCGATTGCAGAGTTTTCTTCTCCTGCAGAAGCAAAACGGTTTCTACAATTTTCTGCTCAATGCCGTGATCTATACAAGGCGCTTGAAAAGCCTTATATGCTTTCAGCCAAACCAAACTTTAGCGGCATGATTGCTGACTTAGGAATTGCTGGCTCCAAAGTCTTATATGACATTGGTTTATTTAGCACCCTCTGGAAATCCTTAGGCAATTACTTCCACGATCCTCGATTGCATCAATTATTTGGTCGTTATGCTACTTACTGCGGCTCCTCACCTTATCAAGCACCTGCCACTCTTATGCTCATTGCCGATGTTGAAACCCAAGGAGTATGGGCGATCGAAGGTGGCATGTATAGCCTCGTTGCGGCCATTCGCAAGTTAGCACAAGATCAAGGTGTGCAATTGATGACTGGGAAGGCTTGCGAAGAAATTCTGCTCAAACATGGCAAGGTCAGCGGCATTCGATTAACAGATGGAGCCCTGCTCTATTCAGATCACGTTGTTTTCAATGGTGATCTCGCTGCACTCCATAATGGCCTACTCAATGCAGAAGGAATAAAAGCATTTAACCAAAAGATGACTCCGCCCTCACCTGCCAAGAGATCGCTTTCTGCAATGACTTGGTCAATGAATGCCAAGGCAGATGGCTTCCCTTTGGTGAGGCACAATGTTTTCTTTAATCAAGACTATCAAGCTGAGTTTGACGACATCTTTAATAGGGGCCGCCTTCCCCATAAACCCACCGTCTATGTCTGCGCCCAAGATCAAGGGGATAGCTACCAAGCTAAGCCCGATTTACAAAGACTACTCTGCCTTGTAAATGCCCCAGCTAAAGGTGATCAATCTGAATTTCATGCCCAGGAAATCGAACAATGCGAACACGAAACCTTTGGTCTTCTGCAACAATGTGGTTTGAACATCGATTTGGACAGCGCAATATGTCACCGTACGACACCCGCTATTTTCAACCAGCTCTTTCCGGCGACGGGCGGAGCCCTCTATGGCCAAGCCAATCATGGATGGATGGAAACTTTTGGGCGAGCTTCAGCACAAAGCCCGATACCGGGACTACTACTAGCGGGGGGCAGCGTGCATCCGGGACCGGGAGTTCCAATGGCAGCCCTATCGGGGCGCATGGCGGCCGCAACCCTGATGGGACACCTCGGTTTGACCAAGCTGTCGGGAAGAACGCTTATCTCTGGTGGTACATCGATGCTCTAAGTGATGATGGTCAACATGGCATTGTCTTAATCGCATTTGTTGGTAGTGTTTTTTCACCCTACTATGCCTGGGCTAGAAGAGGCGATACCTTAGTTAATCCTGAAAATCATTGCTCACTCAATGTTGCTATATATAGCAAAGGTAAAAATCGCTGGGCCATGACTGAACGTGGTGAAAAGCAAGTTTCCCGGAGCTCTACTGAATTTGTGATCGGCCCTAGCAATCTTCGCTGGGATGGCAATAAGTTGATTGTTCAAATTGAAGAGCGTGCAGTACCCTTTGGGCAAAAAGTTTCAGGCACTGTTGAGCTCTATCCCAATACCCTCTTTAACTTCAGTACACCCTTAGATGCGGCAGGTAAACACCGTTGGGGGCCCCTTTCCCCTTCCGCACGAGTAAAGGTGCACTTAAATTCTCCCGACTTGAAATGGGAGGGTAACGCCTATTTAGATTCCAATGAAGGTGATGAGCCGATCAGTAAATCTTTTCATGAATGGGATTGGTCTAGAGCGGAGATGAGTGGCGGTAGAACTTCAGTCATTTATGATGTGCGAGAAAAGAACGCTCAAGAAAAAATCTTAGCACTCACCTTTAATCCTAATGGCACGATTGATCATTTTGAAGCTCCTCCAAGACAAGCCTTACCAAAAACCATTTGGGGTATTCAAGGGCATATGCGTAATCAAAGCTCTGAGGGCTTAGAAGTGATTCAGATGTTAGAAAATACACCCTTTTATACGCGCTCTGTTTTGAATTCTGAACTATTAGGCGAGAAAGTAATCTCGTTTCATGAAACCTTGAATGTTCCCAAGCTCACCACAACAGCAACCCAATTGATGCTGCCCTGGAGAATGCCGCGTATTACTTGGTAGTTAGTCTGTAACTTACTGTAGGGACCTGCCACTCTTGCGAGGATTACGACGACGTTCTTGTCTCTCCATGAGATCAACGAACCATAGCAAACGGTCATGGGCCGTTCCATCAAAGCGCTTTTCATGTGGCACTTCAATCACCGCATCCACTAAGTACTGAATGGCTTTATCCGCATCCACTTTCAGTTGTTTAGAAAATATTTTAGAGATTGCAGTAAAGGCTTCAGCCAAAAGAACCACTTTTCTCTTCGAGGGAACGTATGCCCTAGTTGAGACAGAATCTAGATTAAGCTTTTCTACTTGGCGACCAATCTCGGCATAAATGAGCCTGGCCGCCTGAATCGCTGGACGACAATCCCAGGGCAAATCAGAAATCCCATTCTCTGCACGAGAATATAAAACATCCGCATGTTTTAGGAGGCGTGCAATCACGCTAGCAATTTGATCATTAAATTCTGGTTTTTGTAACCAGACTTGCGGATCAAGTCCAGCCTCTCTGAGCCAGTTAAGCGGTAAATAAATCCTGCCATTTGCAGCATCCTCACCCACATCACGCGCAATATTCGTGAGTTGCATGGCAAGGCCCAGTTCGCATGCTCTTGCCAAAGTCTCAGGCTCTCGACGATCCATAATCACACACATCATTGCACCTACCGTGCCTGCAACACGCGCGCAGTAATCCAGTAGATCTTCTAGGGTGTCGTACGTTTTAAACTGGGTATCCCACTCATAACCCTCAATGAGTGCGAGCGGTAAGCTGATCGGTAAATCAAATTCTTTAACCACAATCGATAAAGCGCGATCAGCAGCAATATCATCTGGTTTGCCTTGGTAGATGCGATCAAGCCGTTCACGCAATTTGGGTATCGCATCGGGTTCTGCGTCAACTGCATCAGCCACATCATCAGTAATCCGACAAAAGGCATAGAGAGCAGTTGCAGGATCCCTCACCCTCTGCGGCAAAATTCTGGAGGCGGCGAAGAAGGACTTTGATCCATCCCGCATGGTTGCAACGCACTCTTGAAGATCTTTAATATTTTGACTCATGCCACGACTTTTTTAGGTTCAGCTACTACAGACATTAATGCTTTTGCTGAAGATAAAACACCGGGGATACCCGCACCTGGGTGAGTTCCAGCTCCGACCATATACAGACCTTGAACATCCTCACTACGGTTATGCGGTCTAAACCAAGCGCTTTGAAGTAGAAGTGGTTCAAAACCAAAGGCGGCGCCTTTGACAGACAAGAGGCGATCCTGAAAATCTTGAGGGGTCATGAGAAAGGACGTTTTAATGTGCTTTTCAAATCCAGGCAAAACACTCTCATCTAAGTACTTTGCAATCATTTGACGATAAGGCTCAGCCTCTTTGGCCCAGTCTGTGCCACTTGCTAAATTCGGCACTGGAGCTAATACATAAAATGCATCGCCTCCAGCAGGCGCTAAAGATGGATCAGTAGCCGTTGGTCTGTGCAAATACAGACTAAAGTCATCTGCTAGTACATGTTTCTTAAAAATATCTGTAAGCAGTTCTTTGTAACGCTTGCCCAACAAGATCATATGGTGAGGAACATCTGGATATTGTTTATCTGTACCAAAGTACCAAACGAAGAGACTCATGGAGTACTTGCTGCTATTAACTTTAGCGTCGGTCCAAACTTTGCGATGCTCTGGAGCGATGAGCTTTTGATAAGTCCATGCCGCATCGGCATTCGATACGACAATATCTGCAGGAATAAATTCACCATTGGCTAAGGTGACACCCTGAGCTTTGCCATTGACTACTTCAATCCGTTTGACCTCAGAGTTCAAGCGAATTTGCACTCCTCTACCTGCTAGTAGACCTGCTAAGCCCTTGATTAAAGATCCTGTACCGCCCATTGCAGAGTGCACACCATGGCGACGCTCTAAGGAATTGATCAGTGCATAGACTGCTGTTACCGAAAAAGGATTACCACCAATGAGCAGCGGATGAAAACTCATCACCTGACGTATTTTGTCGTTCTTTAAGTGACGTGCCACTAATTTATAGATACTCTCCCAAGCCCGCATCTTAATCATCGATGGAATGGCGCGGATTAAATCCCCAATGGAATCAAATGCCGTAGAACTTAACTCCTGAAATCCAAGTTTGTAGCATTTTTCTGCTTCCGCTAAAAATCGCTCGTAACCTGGTAAATCCTCTGGTGCAAACTTCGCCACTTCAGCGCGCATTCTGGCGGGGTCACCGGTATAGTCAAAATGGGTTCCATCATCAAAACGGATGCGATAAAAAGGATCCATTAAGCGCAGATCAACATCATCTGACATCTTCTTGCCACACAGCTCCCATAATTCTTCGAGCAGGAATGGTGCAGTAATGATGGTGGGGCCTGCATCAAAGGTATAGCCATCGCGACGATGGACATATGCTCTACCCCCTGGAGCATCTAGCTTTTCTAGAACAATGACCTTATAGCCCTTGCAAGACAAACGAATAGCTGCTGCTAATCCGCCAAATCCACTCCCAATCACAATAGCAGTGGATGCTTCGTCTTCCTTAAAGTCAGCTTTCTTTAACATTTCCTCAAACCAACTTTTCTACAAAAAAATAGCGTCATATTATTCCTATGACGCTATTGGTTATCACAAACTATAGACTACTTCATTGCCACCGATTTTGCTGGTGGTGCAGAATCTTGACCCTTCAGTGGCGGCTTAGCTGGACCAGTTAAGAAAGGATAATCAGATAACATCGATACCCCATAAAGCGGCTTGTAAGCACCTTGATGGCAAGTAGCACAATTGGCTTTGGCAACATCGCCCGTTGGGCCTAAGCGATGTGGCGGAAACAAGCCCTTAATCGGATCCATGTAATTGTTATTGATATCTTGCGCCATCCGTATGGCATACCAGGCTTTGGCTCTTTGTGGAGGGCTCTCTTCCCAGGATGAGAAGTTTCTGCTGTTGTGACAGTAGGTGCAATTCACTCCCAGTGATTTTGAGAAGTGCATCATCAAACCATAAGTCGCTTCAGTTTCATTGATGCTATGTTTATTACCCGTCGGCAATGCAGTATTTCCCGCCACTCGGATATTGCTCGATTTGCTGAGATAGCTAGAGAAATAATCATTTGGCAAGGATGAATACCCAGAGGCAGCAACTGGTGTATTTTGCCCATCTTTATTGCCCAATAGTCCGTTGCCTGTTTGTTGTTTAGGCTCCTTGAACCACACATTTTGCGGAATGTTGTTGCCGCGGTGACAGGTATAGCAAGTCACACCAGTCTGCGCAACGTGATCTTGCCATTGAGTATTCACCCGCTGCGTCATCAAAATCATATTCCGTGCAACTTGCTTGGTATAAAGCGAATCATCGGCAAAGTTCGCAGCGTTATGACAATAACTACAACCCTGCTCTGGCGCAACCCAACTGGTCATAGAAACCATGAATGAAGTAAATTGAGCAACGCTTAAGTTATTGAGAACTTTGACATTCTTATAAACAGCGCCAGCCTTAGGACCATCTGCTGGAGCTGCTCCATATGAAGCCGGTACCGCATTCTTCTCAGCTTGCTCGGCCAAGGTACGTGGGTTGTAAATGATATCCATGGCAGTTCCACGGTAACCATGCTGGACAGCTTCAATGGGAGGTCTCTCGCAACCCGACAAAACCAGCACACTGAGCAATAAAGCCGGCAATATCAGAAATTTTCTTAATTGCTTCATGGCTTAACTCCTATGTAGGTAGGTGCAGCGGGCGGTACAAATCCAGAAGTAGCAGGATCAGGAATTGGGGTACCAAAAACATAGGGGTAAGAAGGTGCCACATTATGTTTCACTGCCCATAAATACCAGTTATCCACTACGGTGCCAGTAAGCAAAATACCGATACCACCAACTAAAGGTGTTAGTACTGCAAACCACCAAGCCCAACGGTGAATCGATTCCATCGTGGCATTAAAGCCCATGGTCCATCTCCAGAACAAAGCTGCTCTCTCTGAAGCTGTACCACGATCGACAATTTGCTCGATCTCGCGTTCACCACCAAAGCGGCTCACTGCCAAAATAGTGGCACCATGCATGGCAAATAAAAGTGCTGAGCCATAGAGGAAAACAATCGAGAGCATGTGGAATGGGTTGTAGAATAAATTTCCATAACGTAGTGAAAAAGCAGCAGTCCAATCTAGGTGCGAGAAGATGCCAAATGGCACTGCTTCGCTCCAGCTACCCATCATGATGGGGCGAATGAATCCCAGCACCAGATATAACCAAATGGCTGCTAAGAAACCCCAGGCAATATGAGTGCCCATACCCAAAGCGATAGCACGTCGGTACATCCTTCCCCACCATAACAAAATCGCTACGGTAAGAAAGAAGCCTGCCATCATCCACCAGCCGCCCTCATTTAAGGGCATGAATAAAGACAGGCCATGTTTAGGTAGAGGTGGGTCTAGTGATAACCAAAATAATTGGCGCACAAATTGAATTGGATCCCAATTGACCGAGGCCAACATATTCCAACCAATAATCTGAAATCCAATAATGCCAAAAAATAATGAGGCAATACCTAAGCCGCCCAGATAAATGGGACCAAGCTGAGCATTACCAAGCCTACCAAATAAGTGATAAAGCTTAGGCTCTCCAAAACGCTCTCGTTCATCACGGGGATCTATAGACACCCCATGATGCGGTGGCGCAACGACTTGAACTTGAGTAAAAAGGTTTTGATATTCCATAATTTTTATATTCCCCTCTTATCGCCAGATCGGCAGGTTCAACCACCAGCCCCACCATTCTGGCCAACCACGAGTCCAGAATGGGCCGCTAATCACAATGCACACGGCGCTCCAGAAAACTGCTGCTAAAGCTAAAAATAATCCGAGACGATGAATTCCTAAAGTTCCGATCGAATAACCAATCGCATCTCTAAAGAAAGTATCTTCATGCTCAGGTGTTTTAACAAACTGCCCTTTTTGCGGATTGGTAGACGATAAGACTAAGCCGCCGTGTAATACCAAAGCGAAAGTGGTAGTAAAGAATAAGGTCACAGCGATCATATGCGCTGGGTTGTAATGAAAATGTAAGTACTGATAGCCCGTATTGGATACCCAATCGAGGTGACTCAAGATGCCATATGGGAAACCGTGATGCCATGCACCCATGAGTACCGGCCTAATCACCACCAAAGTGAAATAAGCGAACACCGCCATTAAGTAGGCAAAAGGAACGTGAAGGCCCATGCCGAGTTTTCGGCAAATCTCTATTTCACGTAAAGCCCACGAGAAGAATGCGCCTAAGGCACATACTGTAATCAGCTGCCACAGGCCTCCTTTTAACAAGGGAGCAAAGCCCAATCCATAACTCAGATCTGGAGGCGCAATATTAATCTGCCAAGGGTTCCAGGTTGGACCCTGTGAAGCGCCCCATAAAATGAGTGCGGTGCCTAGGAAGGCAAAGAAGACAGTCGTAATACCAAAAAATCCAACATAAAACGGCCCTACCCAAAAATCGAATAAGTCCCCACCAACTAAGGTACCACCACGAACTCGGTACTTTCTCTCAAAACTTAGCATGGCCATTTTTTATATTCTCCAATGAATGGATAAATAGGGTTGAGCTAAAAAGCGATTTAACCTAACCCTATTCACCATTTTTTTATACAAATTACTTTGCTGCTGGAACTGATGGTGGCATTGCAGAACCTGTTTTTGCTTCCATCGCCTTGAACTGGGCTTGGCTCAAACCATCCAACCAGTTAAAACGAACACTGCTCAGCAAAATCAAGTGAATCATTGCTGCAAGACCAAACAGAAAAATACCTTGAACAACCATTGATCGCAACGGATCATACAGTTTCCAAATTCTCCACATAATCTTCTCCTAATTTAAGTAAGACATAAAGCCATAGACTGCCGACTTCGTACCATCGATAAGCGATTTTTCTTCAGCTCCTGGAAGCCAAGAACTCCACTTATTTGGCAAAATCTGGGTAAATAAAGAAATAGCAAAGCACACTAAAAAACACAAAATAAAAATAAGATTGAAAGTAATTGAATCCTCTCTGATCATATTTTTTTCTTTGCTCATAACGTGACTAATTTTCATTTCATTCCCCTAAGATTTAGTCCAGTTTCAATGGAACCAAGGACGCCAAGCCCAAACCAAAATATGGGCTACTACAGCAATTGAACTAAAACCAACTAAGCCCTGGATGTACAGCTGGTGAAACTCCTTGGCTTCGTCATCAGTAAGGCCAGATATTGAACCTGTTCTGTGGTCGCTCATAACCAATTACCTCCTTCAAAAATAGCCTTGCGGCCGTTATCGCGCTTTACCCGCGCGACATGGGCTGTAGCGTACGGCATGCCACATTCTGTTTCCAACAAATCGGCTGACTTGTTGTACTGAAGTTTTTTCAATGAGGTCATTAAGCTTCTACCTCCTCAATGATTTCTTTACAGGAAGACTTCACTCTTCCTGCCGTAACTCTTTCTTCACCCGCTTTTTCTGCATCTTGCTCAACACGGTCACGCATTTCTTTAGCAGCAGAAATCTGAATCAGGACTGGTCTGGTTTTAATGTAGTCAGCTACTAATTTCTGCGCGTCTTGATCCCAAGGCAAAGAATTAGAGCGATAAGTACGAGTGAGCGAAGCATCAACCTTATCCATATCAGTGCCCAGCGGCAGGATATAAAAGAGTGCATCGAATAAACCATTACAAAATTCTTGAATGATGTAGGTTGCGCCGGCATAACCCATAAATGGTGTGCCGGTATGACGACGAATAATCGCGCCAGGGAATGATGATGGAATATACGATGCCTTGCTACCGGTCTCAGCCAAATACATTCTCTCGTTGTAGCTACCAAACATCACCAGCGGTGGCTTCTCTTTAGTAAGCTTGCGCACATCTTGATTATTGGTTTTTTCACCAGGTTTTCTGGGAACAGCAAAGCTACAAGGCAAACCCATCTCATCAGATAAAAAATGGCGAATGCCTCGGGTGTAGGTTTCATTTGCAACGACTGCATAACTTGCAGTGCTGAAAAAATCTTGGGTCACTGAACGCCATAAGTCCCAGATTGGTTTAATGGTGGTATGTTTCTCACGCTCAATGAATGGCTCTGGATCTAAACCGAGCAACTCGCCAAGCTTACGCAAGAATTGGGTAGTGCTATGTAAACCGAGAGGTGCTTGTAAATAAGGGCGCTCTAAGGCTTCGCATAGCATGCGACCAAATTCACGGTACATACAGATATTCACATCAGCGTTAACTAGATTCTCCACCTCAGCTAAATGAGATCCTAGTGGGAAAACCATATTAATTTCAGCGCCAATACCTTCCGCTAAGCGGCGTATCTCTGCAAGGTCGCTAGGCATATTAAAGGTGCCATAGCATGGGCCAATAATATTGACGCGTGGCTTCTCACCTTCTGCTCTCGGTTTGCGTTCTGGAATCTTACGAGTACCGTATTCAGTCCACAACCAATACATCGCGCGGTTAGCACACTGCCATTGATCTTCATCAATAGTTCTTGGCAAGAAGCGGGCAATATTCATACCCTCTGGAGTAACGCCGCCACCAATCATCTCTGCAATGGAGCCTGTCACCACTACTGCCGGTAGATCAGGATCTAAGGTTGCGTGGGCACGCTTCATAGCGCCCTCGGTACCTTCGCGACCCAACTGCTCTTCCTCTAAACCAGTCACCACAATCGGTAACTCGTGTGGTGGCAAAGCATCGGTGTAATGCAGTACTGAAGTCACAGGTAGGTTTTCGCAACCTACGGGACCGTCAATGACTACTTGTAAGCCTTTGATAGCAGTAAATACATATACTGCTCCCCAATAGCCACCAGCGCGATCGTGATCAATGACGAACATTACATCATCTCCTCAGCTTTACGCTTCTTCAATTTTTTCTCTAACTTGCGACGTACTTCAGCTTTGAAATCTGGATGATCTTGTGGAATATCTTCCCAAACGCCAGATTTATAACCAGATCCCACATCACCAAAGAATGCTTTCATCTCATCAAAGCGGGCTTGATTACCAATCGCCGCATTAATCACTTGTGCTAATGAACCCGCACCTGCAGGTCCCATCAATGGTCTTGCTGAAATCAGATTGGTAAAGTACAGCGATGGGATTGAAGCTTGTTTAGCGGCTTGCACTACTGGAGTGGTTCCAATCGCTAAGTCCGGCTTGAACTCTTTCATCGCTGCTAAATCTTGCTCTAAGGAAGCGCGGAATTGAACATGAACGCCTTTTGCTTCTAACCATTCACGATCTTCATCACTCCAAGGAGTGCGTGGGCAGGCAGAGCCAACATAACGCACATCAGCACCACTCTCAATCAGTAAGCGCGCCACAATCAACTCTGAACCTTCATAGCCGCTTAAGGTAATGCGCCCTTTAATTGGAGCAGCAGCAAGTACACCCTTAATCGCTGGAAGAATACGGTTTTGCGCAGCGGCAATTAAGTCTTGTGGCGTATTGGTTGATTTACCAATGGCCTCTAACCAACGGGCCGTACCTTCATACCCTACCGGTGCTGAGCCAACAATAGAGCGCCCTGCTGCTTCAAATTCCCGAATACAAGAAGTGTAGAAAGGATGTAATGCGGCAACGGTTACGCAATCGAGTGCTTGATACATTTCACGCCACTCACGCGTTGGTACTGAAGCGCCTACTGCCAAGCCCATCGGCTCAATCATCATGCCA
Organism: Polynucleobacter sp. UB-Piko-W3; assembly: GCF_018881635.1. Taxonomy (GTDB): domain Bacteria; phylum Pseudomonadota; class Gammaproteobacteria; order Burkholderiales; family Burkholderiaceae; genus Polynucleobacter. The sequence continues at coordinate 363,369 of NZ_JACVPY010000002.1, read as the reverse complement.
ATACCGACTGGATCTGCTGGGAAAATTTCGCCTAATAAAGTAATGGTTGGCTTGCTTGAGCGGCCAGTACGTGGCGCTTGCACTGGGCCAGACATCGCTTCATTACGTGCGTAGTTCAGCATGGCACCAGCGAGCACATCTTTTGCTTCAGCATGGGTTGGCACACCAAATCCTGGCACATCAATGCCGATGATGCGCACACCATTGATTTCTTTTGGCAATAACTGTAGCGGTACACCGCTGGCGGTTGGTACGCATAAATTAATAATGACAATCGCGTCGTATTTTTCTGGATCTGCTTCTTGATAAACCGCATCACGAATGTCTTCAAACAACTTACCAGTTACTAATGTCTCAGAATTAAATGGTACATAACCCACGCTGCGACGGGCGCCATAGAAATGGGATGTAAAAGTTAAGCCATATACGCAGCATGCAGAACCAGAAAGAATGGTGGCAGTTCTGCGCATCCGCAAGCCTACCCGCAATGCTCCAAATGCAGGGCACATACTTTGAGGTTGATCATGCGGGCCTTTAGGATAGTCTTTTGCATATTGCTGCAAAGTCTCAGACTTACCTGCTGCCTTAGCAGCAGCAAGCATCTCTGCTTCACCAGAATGACAGCCCAGACCATCACCTAAAGTCGGATCAGTCTTTAACTTTTCCTCTGGGGTAATCGGAATGATCGTTTTATTCATAGCAGCAGATTGCTCTCTATCTCTTTAGGCTTGGTCGTAAATAACTTCAAGTGTTTTCTTAATGACTTCGTCTTTGCCCATCATGTCTTTCACAGTCGCTGGCTTCAAAACAATATCGCGACCAGTGACTTCTGAAGAGAACAAGCCCAACAACTCGTCTTGACTTAATGGTTTAGGGCGCACTGGGGGAGCTTCTGAAACATTGGTAGCAAGCTCTTCGAATAGTGGGGCCCACTGCGTGCCAGGCTGACCAATAATTTCATAGCTAGCACTCTTGCGACGGATATCTTCGTTCGCAGGAATGGCAGCCAATACTGGAATGCCGGCCTTTTCAGCAAAAGCCTGTGCTTCACCAGTGAGGTCATCTTTATTAATCACCATACCGGCTACACCCACGTTGCCGCCTAATTTACGGAAGTACTCTACGGCTGAGCAAACGTTGTTCGCAACGTAAAGAGATTGCAAATCATTACTGGCAACTACGATGACCTTTTGGCACATATCACGTGCGATTGGCAAACCAAAGCCACCGCAAACTACGTCACCCAAGAAATCGAGGAGAACATAGTCAAAGCCCCAATCATGGAAGCCCAGTTTTTCTAAAGTTTCAAAGCCGTGAATAATGCCGCGACCACCACAACCTCTTCCCACTTCTGGGCCGCCGAGCTCCATCGCAAATACGCCATCACGAATAAAGCAAACGTCGCCAATGGATACGGATTCACCAGCTAATTTTTTCTTCGATGAAGTTTCAATAATGGTTGGGCAAGCCTTGCCACCAAACAGGAGTGAAGTGGTATCGCTTTTAGGATCGCAACCGATCAACAATACTTTCTTACCTTGTTGAGCCATCATGTACGACAGATTGGCAAGCGTAAAGCTCTTACCAATTCCGCCCTTGCCATAAATAGCAATGATTTGGGTTTCTTTGGTCACTGGACCTGTAGAGACTGGATCAGGTTCGATAGCAGCTTCTTTTTTGAGGTCCATGAACTGAATTGTTGCTGTTGCTGGGATGCTTGATGAACTCATTGTAGATTTCTCCAATCTAGAACCATTTTTAAACAATCGATATTGTTGAAAGCCGTGTGATAGGCCTCATTTGCATCATTAGGTGAAGAGCGATGCGTAATCAAGCCATCTAAACTTAACTTACCCGACTCCACCAAATCTTTAATTGCCACTAAATCTCCAGGTGCCCACTGTGCTGCGATACGAATACGTGCTTCCCGCATAAATGCTTGTGGGAATGAAAAAGAAATCGTGTCATAAAAACCTGCCAAAACAATTTCGCCGCCAGGACTAAGGCAGCTGATCAATGTATCTACTAATTTGGCATCGCCACTCACGTCCACAATCGTTTTGTACTTCTTAATCTGATCATCTTTAGGATCTATGGCGTCATAACCTACCGCACCCTCTCGGCGGCCTGCATTGGTCTCCCAAACTACGGGGCGCTTACCTTTGGCAACAGCGATACGTGCAATCAAGCGACCTAATACGCCATGTCCAATAATTAAGTCGGGTTGTTCCTGTCCAGGACCAGAGGTGACGTGATATCCAGTTGCAGCTAAAGCAAAGAGAATGGCTTCTTCACCCAAATGATCTTGAATAGCAACCACGCGATTACTATCCACAATCACTCGTGAGGCTGCACCACCAAACAAACCTTTAATCTCACCGTAGCATTTCGCTCCGGGAACAAATACTCTTTGACCTACTTTGAGTGTGGAGTCTGAACCGACTTTCACTACTCTGCCTACAGATTCGTAACCAGGAACAAGTGGATAGCCCATGCCAGGAAAGTTGGGCATTTTGCCGGTCCACAATAATTTTTCTGTGCCAGTACTAATGCCACTCCACTCCATATCAACCAAGATATCGATCGGGGTCATGGGTGTTAGTTCCAGATCAGCAAGAATGACGCTTTCTGGCTTTTCCAGAACAATTGCCCTTGTTTGATACTTGTCAGCCATGTCTGTTTAAGTGCTCTATTTCTCGTCAAAAGTGTAAAAAAATGTTTACACAATAGTTTTTAATCCTTAATTGCCCACTTGTCATCTAGGGGTTTTCTCTACTAAATAATGTCTATTTTGGAGTCTAAATAGAGTGACTTCTGAGCAAGGCTTTATGCCATAGGAGTGCTAGGCTTATTGCACCGCAATATTTGTGCATTTAGGGGCATAAAAGAATTTAATAGTCTGATATCTGTAAACCCTGCTTGACGTAATAAACCACTGATTTCTGCTTCAGTTCGCGGCCTTCCCCTGCCCATTGCCAGCAAATAAAAACCAAAATAGGCATGACCCATCGCCTCAAAGCCTTTGGTCTCCGCCATAGGTTCTGCCAGCAATAAAGTGCCGCCTGGATTGAGGGCGTCAAACACATTGGCAAGCAATTGTTTTACACGGGCATCATCATGGTCAAAAATCACCCGTACAAGGGTCGCTAGGTCACACCCCTTAGGCAGCGAATCTTGAAAAAAGTTTCCGCCAATCGCTTGAGCCCGCTGTGAGAGTCCAATTTCCCTAAAGTGGGCATTGGAGAGCTCTGCCACTCCAGGAATATCAAATAATTTGAACTCTAAATGCGGATAGCGCGCAGCCAATCTTTTAACAAAGGCACCCTGACCACCACCGATATCGAGAACCATGTGATGCTTGTCCATGGGATAGGCATCCATAATCTCGTCTGTGACCAAGGATTGGGTATGCGCCATCAATTTGGAGTAGTCGGCAACCTTTTCAGCAGATAGGTTTTCTGGAGCAGCGCCCTGCTCTGGAGTGATATACTGCCAGTACTCATTCAAAGCCGCAGAGCTTGTATCGCCTTGCAATAAAGCGATTGGATCGGAGAGGTCGCGATAAAAATCGGCATGATGCTTGACCATATCCAAAATAGCGACATTGCCCACCAAAGGCGCGCCCATCATGCTCAAGGCATAACGGTCTTCACTACGCTTAACTAATAACTTGATCGCCACTGCGGCATCTAATAAACGCCTTAAGCCAGCTGGCTTTAATGGAATTTGTTTTTGCAGATCATCAAAGCTCAGAGCCCCCTTGGCCAAAATATCAAAGAGATTGACTTGGGTAGAGGCAAGTAGAACTTGGGTGTACACAAACCCTGCCATCAAATCAAAGATATCGGATGCTTGCTTTCTGACTAACCAACGGGTGAGCGGAAAACGAGTTGCCCAGCGCTGAAAGCTAGGTGAGGCAATTAAACGATTTCGCCAATCGAAGAAGCTTTCCATGAATGGCAATTGAGAACTTAGACAGCAGCGGTGTCAAAATTAAGAATGACTGGTTTGACGAAACAAAATTTTTCTTTTCGCATCCTTAAACCAATCTGAGGGCACAAGACGCTCAGACTCTTGAGTAACAAGAGCGCGCAACATTTTCTCGCCTTTGCAATGGGGTATCGAAGCAATCGATTTTTGCACTAACTCATCAAAACGCTGCACCGCTCCACTCAAACCCAAATCCCTTGCAGAGCTAGGCCGATCATGAGCGATATCCTGACCTGCAGGCTTACCTAATTCAGCTTGATCAGCAACGACATCACGAATATCGTCTGCTACTTGATAAGCTTCACCCAGCCATTCACCCAGAGGTCTCCAAGTTGCTGCATCAGCGCCTGCAGCTTGAGCTCCGGCAGCAGTAGCCGCCTCAAACAATGAACCCGTTTTGGCGCGTTGATAATCTCTCAACACAACTTTTGATTCGCACTCCCAGGCCTGACCAGCCACAATGCCATGGGGCGAGCCAACGCTCGTCGCAATGGTGTTCATGAGAGGGCCTAAACGGAAGATAGAACGTGTACCAGAATTAGCTAAGACCTGAAAAGCTAAAACAATCAAAGCATCGCCTGCTAGCACTGCAATGCGCTCACCATAGGCTGCATGCACTGAGGGCCTGCCACGTCTGAGCTCAGCATTATCAAAACAAGGTAAGTCATCATGCACTAAGGAAGCGCAGTGCAAAATCTCAATCGCACTCGCTGCCGCATTTGATAGTGCAGGATCATCATCACCGCAAGCTGCAGCAACCGCTAAACATAATTGCGGACGAATCCTAGCGCCGCCAGGAAACACTGAGTAGTGCATCGCTTCTTGTAAGAGCTGTGGCCCTTGTTTTGAGTGCGCCAAAATCATGGCTTTTTCAAGGCTTTGATTGATTCGGTCTAAGGTGCTCATAGTCATTTTGTGTTGTTTTGTGTTGAAGTGATGTGTTTAAGAAAAAGGTCTAGCTTCTGAAATAAATTAGGCTGCTAAAGAGTTGTTGTCATAGATACCTTCTAAGCGATCCTCTAGCTCATCATTAGCTTCTTGCATTGCCTTGAGCATTTCTGGTTCAGGCTGCCAATAATTTCTTTGCGAGGCTTCGGTGAGGCGATTTGCTAAACGGGCAGCAGCGGTCGGATTGAGCTTAGCTAAACGCTCACGCATTTCTGGGTTGAGCATGAAAGTTTCAGTCAGCTGCTTGTAGACCCAAGGCTGAACTTGGCCAGTTGTCGCAGACCATCCCATGGTATTGGTGATGTGCACTTCAATTTGCCGAACGCCTTCGTAACCACTCTCTAACATGCCTTCATACCATTTTGGATTGAGCATGCGAGTGCGTGTTTCTAGGGAGACTTGCTCTGAGAGTGTTCTGACAGCGCCCTCACCTTTGGTTTGATCACCAATAAAGACGGGCACATCTACTCCACCCTTAGCGCGCTTCACAGCTCTGGTAATTCCGCCTAAGGTATCGAAATAGTTATCGATCGTTGTAACACCCAACTCCATCGAATCTAGATTTTGATAAGTCATTTGCACATCAGATAAAACGCTCTTCAGTAAAGCATTGTTCTGAATCGGTATGCCAGAGCGTCCAAAAGCAAATCCTTTTCTGCGTGTGTAGGTTTCTGCTAACTCGTCCTCTTCTTCCCACACACTGTTCTCAACCATATTGCTCACGTTAGAACCATAGGCGCCATCAGCGTTTCCATAAACACGTAATGACGCAGTCTCTAAATCACAGCCATGTTCTTTTTGATAAGCCAAGGCATGCTTACGAATAAAGTTTTGCTCAAGCGGCTCATCTTCTGCAGAGGCCGCCATAAATGCGGCTTCAGCTAGTAACTTAATTTGCAATGGCAAGAGGTCACGGAAGATGCCTGACAAGGTGATCACGACGTCAACTCGGGGGCGCCCTAATTCACTTAAAGGGATGAGTTGCGCACCAGCCAATCGACCATAACTATCAAAGCGGGGCTTAGCACCCATCAATGCGAGCGCTTGACCAATTTGGCCACCTTCCGATTTCAAGTTATCACTTCCCCATAAAACCATCGCAATGGATTCTGGAAGCGAATTGCTATCTTCTTGGTATTTATCCAGAATGCGCTGAGCTTGCTTAGCGCCATCTTTGACAGCAAAGACGCTTGGAATTCTAAAAGGATCAAAGCCATGCAAGTTACGACCCGTTGGCAATACTTCAGGATTGCGCATCACATCACCACCAGCTGCTGGGCGAATAAAGCGCCCGTCTAATGCATCTAACATGCCAGTAACTTCAGTCTCTGCAGACATCAGCTCATTGGATTTGACCATCTTGCCAAATAGCTCTTCTAATATCTCGCGGGTACCAAGCTCTAGTAACTCTGGATGGGAATCAATCACCTTGCCAAAATCCTCGCCATTCATCAGCGCCTCTACTACAGCATCTCCTACTGGATGATCCAAAGCGACATCGGCCATGGCTTTTAGCAAGCCGAAGCGCTCTGCAAGAGGAGGAACTGCGCCAACCACATGCAAGCCATGCGGTATTAAGGTGTACTCCAACTCGAGCAACTCATTAAAGAGATTGCTCACGATATTTTGTAAACCATTCAGATCCGTCTTATCCCATACAGGGTCTGCTTTGCAAAGATCAATCTCTGCTGCTTGCGCCTGAATCAGATCTCCTAAATCAATCCGCTCCTGATCTGCATCCTTGTCCAAAGATCTAAAGCGCTCAATCGAGGCTTTTAAATCGGCAAGGCCGGCATATAAACCGGCTTGCGTTACTGGAGGAGTTAAATAACTAATCAGAGTTGCACCAGAGCGACGTTTTGCAATCGCGCCCTCAGAAGGATTATTCGATGCGTACAAATAAATATTCGGCAGATCATTAATTAGGCGATCAGGCCAACATGCTCCACTCATACCCGTTTGTTTGCCTGGCATGAACTCCAGGGCACCATGCGTACCAAAGTGGATTACGGCTGTAGCAGCAAAGTCTTCACGCAAGTAACGGTAGTAAGCAGAAAATGCATGGGTTGGTGCAAAGCCACGTTCAAACAGCAAGCGCATTGGGTCACCTTCATAGCCAAAAGAAGGCTGAACTGAAATCAGCACATTACCAAACTGCTTACCAAGAACAAAGATGGAGCTACCGTTTGAGAGTTGTTTGCCTGGAGCTGGGCCCCACTGCGCTTCAATCTCTTTTAACCAGCGCTCACGACGCACATGGTCATCCACCGGAATTAAGGTATGCACGTTGGCATCTGCGCCATATTGCTGAGCATTACCTTTCAGAATCGAATCACGCAACTCATCAACCGATTCTGGAACCTCGACGGTATAACCGCGCTCTTTCATGCCAATCAACAAGTTTTGTACTGATTGGAATACGCTCAAGTAAGCTGCACTACCAATATTGCCGGCATTTGGTGGGAAGTTAAACAAGACGATGCCTACCTTACGCTCTGCGCGCTCTGAACGACGCAGGTCAACCAATTTACCAACGCGTGCAGCCAACATTCCTACGCGCTCGGTACAGGTGAACATGTCTTGTGGGTTATGGTCATCCGTAAATGAGCATTGCTTATGGCAACCATTGCAGGTAGTACCGGATGCGCCAGGGCGTCCGCCATAAACCATTGGAATCGTAGAGCCATCTAACTCAGGTATCGCCACCATGATGGTGCTCTCTACTGGGAGTAAGCCGCGCTCGGAGCCTCCCCACTGCTCTAGATTCTGAAACTCAACAGGGTGAGCAGCGATGTAAGGAATATCTAATTTAGCCAATACTTCTTCAGCAGCATGTGCATCGTTGTAAGCAGGTCCGCCTACCAAAGAGAAGCCTGTTAAAGAAATCATGGCATCGATGGTTGGCTTGCCGTCTTGAGTAAAGTAATCATCAATTGCAGGACGGGCATCTAGGCCAGCAGAAAATGCGGGGACTACTTGTAGGCCTTGTGCCTCTAATGCGGCGATGACCGGATCATAGTGGCCACTGTTACCAGAGACTAGATATGAGCGCAGTACTAAGAGCCCTACTCGGCCACGGGCTTTGGCATCTGGCACTACTTTTGGTAAATCACTTAAATTGCTACTCAAGCGATTTTTCATGCGGGGGTGATATACACCAGAGTCTGGATACTCGACTGGATCAAGCGCCTTGGCATTCTTACGCAAAGACTCGCGCGAGCCCGAGGCATAGCGATTAATCAGGTTGGCCATCATGTTGTACATGTTCTCTTGAGAGCCACCCAACCAATACTGCAAGGATAAGAAATAAGCCCTGAGATCCTGAGCAGTACCTGGCACAAAGCGCAACATCTGCGGAATCACGCGCAGCATCTTCATTTGCTTAGCGCCTGCGGTCGAGCTCTTGCTTTTACCGTCTTTATCTTTAGCGCTTGGGCGTAATTTTTTCAGCATGGCCATCAAACCACTGGCCGGCTTACTCATATCTAACTTACCAATTTTGGTCAGCTTGGTAACGTCTCCTGCAGACATAGCGCAAACCATGGCATCACAATGATCTCGCCTTGCTTTGAGATCATCCAAGATGGGTAAATAGTGATCCTCAAGAAACAACATTGTGGCAATCACAATGTCAGCACTAGCAATATCCTGTTTGCATTGTTGTAAATGGGTGGGATTGCCAGAAAATTCACTAGCCGAGTGAATACTCAGTGTTGCCCCTGGAATTGACTTCTTCAGGTCCTGATAAGCGCGATTCGCAGCGCTATTCAGGTGGGTATCCATCGTCACTAGCACTAGCTTGATTGGCTCATGCAAGTTGGAGGATTTTGTTTTGGTCAACATTGATTAGTTTTGATTAAAAAGTGTGAAGTTCTCTAAATTTACTGTTCGCTCTTTTTGATCCTTTTGTCTGAGATTGATTCTTAAAGAATCCTACAATAGTGTCAACTAAAATTGACATCTATTTCCCTTCAAAGCTATCATTTATAGGGTAAATCCCAATAAAAAATGAATGCCAGTATATTTAGATCGTTGTCTTCTAATCCAGCGTTTTGTTGCTCTGCAATAAGTTAGTTTCAGTACAAAAATTTCAAGGAATCTTAATGGCGCGTAATTACCCTTTCTCAGCAATCGTTGGGCAGGAGGATATGAAGTTAGCAATCTTGATTGCAGCTCTCGATTCCAGCGTGGGTGGAGTGTTAGTGATGGGAGATCGCGGGACAGGAAAATCTACCGCTGTTCGTGCCCTTGCAGCATTACTCCCCGAGATGAGCGCAGTTCAACATTGTGTTTATGCTTGCGATCCAAATGCCCCAGCAGGAACCTGCCCTATTTGCGATGAACTGCGCACAAATCTCAAGCCTGGTGGAAAGCTCAAAACCGTTAAGAAACCAGTGCCCGTAGTTGACCTACCCTTAGGCGCTACTGAAGATCGCGTGATTGGTGCGTTGGATATTGAAAAAGCACTGAGCTCTGGAGAGAAAGCTTACGAGCCTGGTTTGCTTGCTAAAGCCCATCGCGGCTTTTTGTATATCGATGAGGTCAATCTTTTAGAAGATCACTTGGTGGACTTATTAATTGACGTTGCTGCTTCTGGAGCAAACGTGGTTGAAAGAGAAGGTTTGAGTATTCGTCATCCAGCCAAATTTGTCTTGGTAGGCAGCGGCAACCCTGAAGAAGGTGAGCTGCGCCCTCAACTACTCGATCGCTTTGGTCTCGCAGTTGAAGTGAAGACCCCACAAGAACCCAAAGCCCGTGTAGAAATTATTAAGCGACGTGATGAATTTGAGCGCAATCAAGCCAAGTTCATGCAGACTTGGGAAAAAGAAGACGACATCATTCGAGCACAGATCCAGGCTGGCAAAAAGAAATTGCCAAACGTCAAAGTAGACGATGCCATGCTCGAAAAGGTTACTCAGCTTTGCAGCTACTTAGGCACCGATGGCCTTCGCGGCGAACTCACTCTTCTTCGAGCAATGCGTGCCTATGCAGCTTTGTGTGGAAAAAATCAGGTGACGATTGAGCATCTGAAAAAGATTGCAGTACCCGCTCTTCAGCATCGACTCAGGCGTAATCCACTAGATGACTCTAGTTCTGGCGTCAGAGTCAAAAGAGCCTTAGAAGAGTTGTTTCCAGAAAAAACGAAGTAAGTTTAATCAGCAAGCTCAACAAACACATACTGTCTTTTGGAAAATCCAGAACAAACGCAAGAGATCAGTAAGAGCGCCAAACTCGAAACTTGGTTGCGCGCGCTTCAGGTCGCTCAGCTCTTAGTCATTAACCCCCATGGTTTAGGTGGCGTCATCCTGCGAGCACGCTCTGGCCCAGTGCGGGATCGCTGGTTAGCTTATCTCAATACCATCGCTCAATTAGGCGGCATGCGCCTACCCCTGCGCAAGATGCCGCTGGGCATCTCTGATGAAAACCTGATTGGTGGAATCGATCTGGATCAAACCTTACGCACTGGCAAAGCTATTCTCAGACAAGGCTTACTGGCTCAATGCGATCAGCAGCTATTACTCATGCCAATGGCAGAGAGAGTGGAAGTAGGCGCTGTAGCAAAAGTAGTGAGCGCTTTAGATAATGGATTTATTGCAATTGAGCGTGATGGTCAAAGTCGCAGAATTGAAAGTCACTTTGGTGTTGTGGCTCTCGATGAGGGCATTGAAGATGATGAACAGCCGAATGAAAAAATCCGGCAAAGAGTAGCCTTTCTATTAAATCTCGATATCCTCGGCTGGAGAGATTTACCAGAAACCGATGATGACTTTGTGCCAGATAGCCAATCACTTCAAGATGCGCGCGAGAACTTCTCAAACGTTACTGTCAGTGAAGATAGTCTGGATGCTTTGGTGGGTGTTGCCGAGCAGCTAGGGGTGATATCAATACGGGCTCTGAATTTAGCAATCAATACCGCAAAGTGTTTGGCTGCTTTTGACAAAGAAGATGAAGTCAGTAGCATGCACTTGCAACGCGCGATTGCCTTAGTTCTATCCCCACGCGCTACGCGCATGCCACAAAGCGCTCCTCCAGAAGAGGAAGAGCTTCCATCTGAATCAGACGAGCAGCCTGAGAATGAGCAAGAGCCTGTAGATCAAGAACCTCCGCCAGAAACTTCGCCAGAAGATCAGAAGCAGGAAGAAGAACAAGAGCAAGAGGATCAGGAAGCCGAAAGCAATGCAGAAACTCCGCAAGCTTTAGAAGATGAAATTCTAGAAGCAGCTCAAGCAGCAATCCCTGCAGATCTCTTGGCCCGCTTGGCAGATTTAGCGGATCTGAAATCACCCAAAGGTATGGGCGGTAAAACGGGTGCTGTCAAGGTAGGCCGTATGCGTGGTCGCCCACTGGGTAATATGCCGGGCATGCCTGAAGGCGGTAAGACGCTGAGCATCATTGACACCTTACGAGCAGCCGTTCCCTGGCAAAGGGTTCGTCGCGCAGAAATGCTGGCTGCTGGCAAAACTATTCCTCTTGGAAAAATCATGATCCGTAAAGAAGATTTTCGGATTAAGCGCTATCAAGAACGCACTCAAACTTTAACGATGTTTATCGTCGATGCTTCTGGCTCTTCTGCAATGCATCGCTTGGCAGAAGCTAAGGGTGCTGTAGAACTCTTATTGGCTGAATGCTATATCCGGCGAGATCAAGTAGCAGTGATGTCATTTAGAGGCAGTGCTGCCGAACTCATCCTAGCCCCTACCCGCTCTTTAGTAAAAGCCAAGCGCGCTTTAAGTGGGCTGCCTGGTGGCGGTGGCACTCCCTTGTCTCGCGCGATTGATGAGTCTTTTGAAGTAGCAAACGCATCGATGAGAAAAGGACTAACCCCTGCTTTGGTTTTCTTAACCGATGGTAGGGCCAATATTGCTAAAGATGGCTCTCCTGGCAGACCCAAAGCCATGGAAGACGCACAGCAGTCAGCACGAGCCGCTTCTTATTACTCATTTAAGTCTTTGTGGATTGATACTTCACCGCAAGCCAGAGATGAAGGCAAAGCCATGGCAGCGCTACTAGGTTCAATGTACTTACCTTTACCCAACGCAGGAGCCAATGAAGTTTCTCAAGCCATCATGCAAGGACTTAAAAAGGCTTAGTTGCTGGGTGCTCTACTCTGCTAGTCCTGTAAGAATGAGTTGCGCTACCTTGGCAGGCTCTAACTCATGCATGATGTGACCGCCCTCCCACTTGAGAACCTGAGCAGCAGGGAAATGTTCTTGAATAATTTTCTCTAAAGGCTTGGCTGGTATCCACGCATCCTGATTACCTAATACGCAAATCAATTTACCGCGATACAAATTGGCTTCTGCTAATACTTTATGAATATCTGCCGCTGCCATAAAGTTCATGGAACCCCGTACATGGTCTGGGCGCTCAAAAAGCGTGCGGTAATACACTCTGCGAGCCTCGGGCAAAATGGTATTGGTGGAGTCTAGTAACTTATCTACCATTCCAAGGCTCGGTGATAGTGAAGCGAGCAAGCTAGAGAGGGTTGAAGATCTGGTAATCGGGCCTAAGAGCGGTCCAAAGAAACTGGTGTAGACCGGCGGTGGCGGTATAAAAGATGGGTTCAATGCAATCACGAGCTTAGGCTGCTTTGCTGACGCTACTGCAAACCGAATCGCTAAGGGTGCTCCAGCAGAATGCCCTACTACGATCGATGGTGCCTCAATTCCTAATTGGTCGATGAGTAGTTGCAATGAACGGGCGATTTCATCGAGCTTAAGATCTTCTAGATTTGCGCCCAAGGTAAAGGCATGGCCAGGTAAATCGGGTACTAGTACTTGCGCATGGCCTGCTAATAAAGGAATCAGATCAGACCAAGAATGGGTTGAGCTACCCGTGCCATGCAGTAGCAATACAACTGGGCCTTTACCGGTGAGCTGCACATGCCAATCGATATTGCCCACAGAGACAATACTGCTGTGTTCTCGATTAGGCCAATCTAAGGGGATTCGTTTCATTGCTTATAAAAACTCTTTAAGTGCGGCAAGACCAATGGAAGGCTGCTCTTCTTGCGGTAAGTGACCAATATTCGGTAAGGATACTCTTTTAGCATTGGGCATGACCTTCAAGTAATCATTCGAATTGCTAATTGGAATGAAGGCATCTTTTTCACCCCAGATTAATAAGGTGGGAACTTGAATGCTCGCTAAGGATGGCACCGGGTCTTGTAAAACCGTTTGCTGCATGCGAGCCAAGATGGCGCCTCGCACTCCAGGGGCCAACATCAGATCATAGTAACGATTGACTAGGGCATCACTTAAGGTCTTTGGATTAGCGTAAGCGGGCTCTAGGTTCATTGCTAAAAATGCTTTAGAAAAGAAATACCGATAGAGATCGGCAATGGCTGGAACGTCTGGTTTTTTACCGTACTCTATTCCAGGACTTGCATATCCATCTGGGGATATCAGTACCAACTTCGCAACTTGATTGGGATAATGGGCTGCAAATTGCCAAGCAAACTTGCCACCCATGGAATTACCTACCAATACCACCTTTGGAATGTTGAGCTCTTTCAGAAAAGCTTCTAAGACTTCCACACTTCTCTGATCGGTATAGATACCGCTTGGGTCTTCTCCAGTCAAACCAAATCCTGGTAGATCAACAGAAATCACTCGGTAGTCTTCACTTAAAGCTTGTGCCCAGGTCTCCCATGTTTGTAGGCTCGCACCAAAGCCATGCAAAAACACAATAGGGATTGCGTTTTTAGAAGGGCCAGTATCTTGGTAATGGAGATTGACACCCAATGCGCTGACATAAGCATTTCTAGGTGAGCCATAGATTTTCTCAAGCTCTGCTTTAGACTTATCTGGCGTCCATAAGTAGAGAGCGGCCAGTAATATCAAGCTGATGAGTGCAAGAGCAATGATCTTGAGCGCTTTGAGGAACATCGAGTTCTAGCCTTAAAATGACAACAATGAATCTTTACCTGAATCTTGACCAACACTAAGACTGTAATAGAAAAATGACCTCCACTACCAATCAACCACTTGCCATTATTACTGGATCTTCCTCTGGTGTTGGTTTATATGCCGCAAAAGCCCTACTCGCTAGAAAGTGGCGTCTCATTCTAGCGGTTCGCGATCCCCAGAAAATGGAACTGGCTGCCAAGGCGCATCAATTTGATTCTAGCCAATATGAAATCTGGCAATTAGACCTCGGTAATCTAGATAGCGTGCGAGCATTTGTGAAGCGCTTTAATGACAGCGGTCAAAAGCTCAATGCCCTGCTCTGTAATGCAGCTACTTACCTGCCGCTCTTAAAAGAACCTGCACGTTCGCCTCAAGGATTTGAGATCAGCGTTGCTACCAATTATTTTGGGCACTATGTTCTGAGCAGAATGTTGCTAGAAAATCTAATCCAAACTGCTAAAGCACATGAGCATGCGCGCCTCATTACCTTGGGTACTGTGACTGCAAACTCAGAAGAGTTTGGTGGCAAGGTGCCCATTCCTGCTCCTGCAGATATTGGTGCGCTAGAAGGTTTGATGGCTGGCTTTAAAGCCCCGATTGCGATGATCAACGGTAAACCCTTTAAACCAGGCAAAGCCTACAAGGACAGTAAGTTATGCAATATGGTCATGAATCGCGAGCTCCAAAAAAGATATCACGCCAGTACTGGGGTGATCTTTAATACTTTGTATCCTGGATGCGTAGCTGAGACAGCGCTCTTTAGAGATACGCCGCCACTCTTTCAGAAAATCTTCCCTTGGTTTCAGAAGAACATTACTAAAGGGTATGTGAGCCAAGAGCTTGCAGGTGATCGGGTCGCTCAAGTCGTGGCAGACCCGCACTTTACCCAATCAGGTGTTCACTGGAGTTGGGGCAATCGCAATTCAGCCATTAGAGAGCCTTTCGCTCAAGAGCTTTCCATGAAAGCCAAGAGCGAGAAGCTGAGCAAAGACCTCTGGGAAATTACTGCCAAGCTCGTTGGCATGCCCACTGACTAAGCTGGCTGTTTAATCAAAGCCTAGCAAATCAAATATATCCCGATCTTTCATTGGGATCGATGGCAATGGATCTGCTCCGAGCCATAGCGCCGCAGCCAAACGCATGTACTCTTGCTGGACTAATTCAAGCTCAGGAGAGTATTCCATCTCAAATAAGGTGGACTTTTTCAGACGGCTACGACGAATCACATCTAAGTCTGGGAAATGAGCCATCGTCTTTAATCCGACTTGTTCGTTGAACTTATCGATTTGATCCGTATCTTTACTGCGATTGGCAATCACACCGCCTAATCGCACGTTATAGTTTTTCGCTTTTGCGCCAATGGCCTGAATAATGCGATTCATCGCAAAAATAGAATCAAAGTCATTCGCCGTCACAATTAATGCACGATCAGCATGCTGAAGTGGCGCAGCAAAGCCACCACATACCACGTCGCCCAAGACGTCAAAGATCACAACATCGGTATCGTCTAGTAAATGATGCTCTTTTAAGAGTTTGACAGTTTGTCCAACAACATAGCCACCACATCCGGTTCCGGCTGGTGGGCCGCCCGCTTCAACACACATCACACCGTTATAGCCTTCATAAACGAAGTCTTCAATGCGCAACTCTTCAGAATGAAAGTCCACTTTCTCAAGCACATCAATGACGGTGGGCATGAGTTTTTTCGTGAGCGTAAATGTCGAGTCGTGCTTTGGATCGCAGCCAATTTGGATGACCCGCTTACCTAGCTTAGAAAAAGCAACTGACAAGTTAGATGAGGTGGTGCTCTTACCAATTCCGCCTTTACCGTAAATTGCAAAGACCTTGGCTTTACCAATTTTCAAATTCGGATCAAGCTGAACCTGCAGACTGCCCTCACCATCCGGTGGTGCGCTACGAGCATCTGAGATTGGTATGTTGATTGCTTTCATTTTGAATTGCCTTTGCTATTTTTGACCTAAGGTCATGATTTAACTTTTAAAGTGCGCCTTTGCATCATACAAAGTTTCTAAGGTAATACTTAAAAGGCCCTGCTCTACTGCATATTTCTCGGTATTTCGCCTGGCTTTGCCTCTGACAAAGAAGGGAATCTTATTGAGCTCTTTCTCTGCATCTGTTTCCCAGGCAAGGGTTTTATTACCTAAATTGAGATTAGGAGCGGTAATTTGCTCTGCTCCCGCTCCTGCTCCTCCTGTTTCTGCCTTCATCGGGGCTGAGCTATGACCCAGGTGCGATGGCATTGCGCCCTCATGAAACTCAAAGTCCCCTCTGAACATACCAATTAAATGTTCCTCTAGGCCCATCATCAATGGATGGACCCAAGAGTCAAATAAAACACAGGCACCTTCAAATCCCATTTGTGGGGAATAGCGCGCTGGAAAATCTTGCACGTGCACTGGTGAAGAAATCACTGCACAGGGAATCTGTAGGCGCTTAGCAATATGGCGCTCCATTTGCGTACCCAAAATTAACTCCGGTTGCAGTTCTGTGATCTTGGCCTCAACTTCTAAATAGTCATCCGTGATCATGGCTTCAAGACCTAACTCGGCAGCAGCTTCACGCACTTCACGAGCCAATTCACGGCTATAGGTTCCTAGGCCAACGACTTTGAAACCCATTTCATGGGCTGCCACTTTGGCGGCAGCAATCGCATGGGTGGCATCACCAAAAATAAAGACTCTTTTATTAGTGAGGTAAGTAGAGTCCACAGATAAAGCGTACCAACGCGCTTTTGAGGATTGACTGAACTTTTGCACATCACATTCAATGCCAGCTAGTTGGCAAACTTCAGTAATAAAAGCTTGCGTGCCTTTAAATCCAATCGGGATTGATTTGGTAGAGGGCTGACCAAAACTTCTCGTCATCCAAGTGGCTGCCGTATTGGCAGTCTCAGGATATAAATTGACATTAAAGTCTGCTTCATACAAACGGGCAATATCGGCTGGATTGGCGCCTAGCGGTGCAACCACATTGACTTCAATTCCTAGCTCGCGCAACAAGCGGGAGATTTCTTGAACATCATCACGATGACGAAAGCCTAAAGCGGTAGGTCCCAAAATATTGCAACTAGGCTTGGCGCCTGCTGCTCGGGCTGCGCGCTGCTGACCTGGAGGTAAAACATGATCTTGGCCTAATAGGCGAACCATCTGATAAAACGTTTCTGCTGCGCCCCAATTTTCTTTCTTTTGATATGCAGGCAATTCCAGCGGCAAGATGGGTACCGGTAAATCGAGAGCAGCCGCTAAGCCACCCGGATCATCTTGAATGAGTTCTGCAGTACAAGAAGCGCCCACCATTAATAAGTCCGGCTGAAAACGGGCATAGGCTGTTCTAGCAGCATCTTTAAATAATTCTGCAGTATCACTTCCTAAATCGCGCGCCTGAAAAGTCGTATAAGTCACCGGCGGTCTTTTTTTCATCCGCTCAATCATGGTGAACAGGAGGTCAGCGTACGTATCCCCTTGCGGTGCATGTAAGACGTAATGCACTTTATCCATTGCGGTAGCAATGCGCATAGCACCAACGTGAGGTGGCCCTTCATAAGTCCAGAGGGTTAATTTCATGCCGCCTCCACCATCATGAGCTTGTTCTTTCTGGTCAGAGGACGTGCAAACAACTCTGCTAAATCAGCTGCTTGGTTAAATCCTTGAATCGGCGTGAAGACGAGCTCAATGGACCACTTGGTTGTAAAGCCCTCTGCTTCTAATGGATTGGCTAGGCCCAGGCCACAGACCACCATATCGGGTTGCTGTTCACGACAACGATCTAATTGGTTCTCGACGTTTTGGCCTTCAGCCAATTGTGTCTTGGGATCTAACATCGCTAATTCTTCTGCCATGTGCTGACGATGTAAGTAAGGAACCCCTACTTCCATCAGATTCATACCGAGCTCTCTATTTAAATAGCGCGCTAAAGGAATTTCTAATTGAGAGTCTGGGAAGAAGAAAATAGATTTGCCTTTGAGGATTTCACGATGAGGCTCAAGTGACTTCTTAGCGCGCTCGCGTTGTGGGGCAATCACTTTTTCAAAGGTATCGGCAGAAACGCCTAATTCTTTAGCGGCAGCTAGGAACCATTTTTCTGTACCTTCAACTCCTAATGGGAAAGGTGCTGCAATTCTCTGCGCCCCCAGATTTTCTAAGAATCTGGCGGTATCTGTCAGAAATGGTTGAGCGAGTAAATATTTCGTCTTGGGGCCAACCACAATTTTTTGCGTAGATTCTCTAGGCGGGAAAAAAGCAAAGGACTTCAGACCCAGGTCTTTAAAGATTCGGCTAAATTGATCTTCGACTACATCGGCCAAACAACCCACCACTAATAAATCGAGCTCATCCGCTTGATTTGATTCGGTTGATTTAGGCAGATCTTGCACTAGCGCAGCTAAGCAGGCATCTTCACCTTGAGTAAAGGTCGTTTCAATGCCGCTGCCAGAGTAATTGAGAATGCGCACTTTAGGTGCAAAGGTTTTACCTAGGCGCTGCGCTGCTCTAGATAAATCTAACTTAATCACTTCCGAAGGACAGGAGCCTACTAAAAATAGGAGTTTGATATCAGGACGGCGATCGAGTAACTGTTTGACGACTTTATCGAGTTCATCATTCGCATCTGCCAGACCGGCTAAATCGCGATCATCAATAATGGCAGTGGCAAAACGGGGCTCTGCAAAAATCATCACGCCTGCTGCAGACTGAATCAAATGAGCGCAGGTGCGAGAACCGACTACTAGAAAAAAGGCATCTTGAATTTTGCGATGCAACCAGATGATTCCAGTCAGACCACAGAAAACCTCTCGTTGACCACGCTCTTTTAAGGGCTGGAAATTGATGGGCTGGGAATCTAGCACGACTTCTTGGGATACAGAATTCAATTCTTACCTCAGACTTTGCTATAAGAAATGAATAGAAAATGAAATTGGTTTGTCTTCAAACCAATTTCAAAAAGGGGGTCAAGCCAAAAATGAGTCATACCGTAAAACGTTGATCTATAGATGCCTAAGTAAAAGCCTCTTGAGGGGTTTTAGATATAAGTGTTTACACCGATTAAATGGGGTTTAATGGGGTCCTGAGCTATTGGCTGGGCTATTTTGGACCCAAAGAAAAAGCCCCAAATACTGCAATATTGTGGGGCTTTTTATGGGTTCAGAATTGGCCTTTTAACGCTGGGACTTGAGCAGCGCCTTGAAGGTCAGGACACTTAAAGCAATTCCGATTCCAAATGACACTAACAGCATGGCAAACTTAGATTGGGTCTGGCCTGAAGGGAAGATCAGATAAAAAGCAACGGTAATGCTAATCACCATGCCGCAAAATCCAGCTATTTTAGAAATCTGGTCTCTTACATCATGAAATTTCATCATGCTTTGTATCCTTTCAAGGTTTTATCTTTTGCGCACTAGATCTTCATCAGACCCTCAGTGCATCACCAATGCATCAGTACTTATTTACTATGAAAACTTTAAACCGCGCCATTCTGAGAGTCAAGATATCTAGGGTAAACCCTTGATTAAATATGATTTTTCTCTATTTCCAGCATGCCCTCTTCCATCCCACAGAGCGGCTGATAAGCCAGTTGCTCTTGGGCTTTGGTAATCGAGACAGAAAACGGGTGCGCCATTAAGTGCACCATCTCCCGAATTAAAGGGGGCTCTCCACGCAGCGGCAAGTAGTTCCAACCATTTTCCGTAAAGCGCGCCAATGGCCAGGCTAAGAAACGGGGGATAGATAAAGTCGGCACTTTGTAATGGCCTGCCAAAAGTCTTCTACTCATCCATTGCCGAAATGGAACTGGGGACCCATCGCTAATAAAAAAGCTTTCTCGGTTTGCTTTAGATAGCAAGGCTTTTTGAACTGCCACGCACAGGTTGTCAATGTTACAAGTTGAAAAGAGATAGTTGCCCTGATCAAACCAACCAAATTGATTGAGGTTGGCAGCCTTACCTAAGATGCGATCAATCAGATCACCTTTACCCCAAATTGATGCTGGCCGAAGACTGATGACTCGAAAAGACTCATCTCCAGCCGCCAGAACATACTGCTCTGCCAAGGACTTGCTATGGCTATAGGGGAATTTTTCTAGAGATGGCAAAGCGCGCAATTCACAAACATCTAGATTGGCAATGGATGGATCTTTAGCAACCGATGCATCACTCATATATATGAACTGCAAAACTCCAGCCTGCTTGGCAGCCTTCAAAATATGTTGAGTCATGAGCACATTGGTCTCATGTAATTCTTTTTCGCAATTCCACAACCTCATCTCTGCAGCGCAATGAATCACACTATCCATACCCTGCAGTCGCTTGGCTAAACTGTGGACATCATTTAAGTCGCCCAACCAAACTTCCAGATTGTGTTGAGATTGGATATTGAGCACCTGTGGTGAGCGATAGTGCGCAACGATCTCATGGCCTGCTGCTTCTAAAGACTGGGCCAAATGACTTCCCACAAAACCGCTGGCACCGGTCAAGAAGATTTTCATGGGGTGCTCATTTGCTTTTCATTGACTACTCATTTACTAAACCGCTGGCCAAAATACATAGCAGAGCGTCCATAATAATAGGCGGTAGCTAGCAATACTTTTGGCGAGAGGCAAATAATTGTTAGTGCAAGCAGAATGAGGAAAGACCAATGCTGTGTTGAGCCCAAACCGGCCATGATGATGAGCCCTAGAAAAATGATCTTGCGTGCTTGACCGCGAGGCAGCCAGGGGCTTCTTTTATGTAGGGGGTCTTTATTCGTTGCGGAACTCTCGCCTGCCATCTTGCTGATATCTCTAAAAATCCAAAGCCAATCTAAGTGAACTATCATAGATAATTATTAGGGATTATTCAATGACCAAGCAGAAGAGCAAGACCAATCCCCGTGGGTTTCGTACCCTTGCAGCACTCACCCCTTTTCTAAAGCCCTATAAAAAGCAATTTGTTCTAGCGATCTTTAGTTTGGTTCTGGCTGCCAGTGCAACCTTAGCCGTTCCCTTCTCTTTTAGACAAATCATTGATTTGGGATTTAATGCCAATGATGGCAGCCAAATCAACACGACTTTTTTAACCTTATTTGCTGTGGCTTGTTTAGTGGCATTAGGCACCTCTCTGCGTTTTTACATGGTGTCTTGGCTTGGTGAAAAGATTACGACTGATATTCGCTCGGCTGTCTATAGCCATGTCATCAAACAAAGCCCTGAGTTCTTTGAAGTGACCCACAGCGGTGAAATCCTCTCGCGTCTCAACACCGATACGGTGCTGATTCAGACATTGATTGGCACGAGTGTCTCGATGGCGATTCGCAATATGCTTTTACTAGCAGGTGGCCTGGTCATGATGTTTATTACTAGCCCAAAATTATCGGTGCTGATATTTGCTACTTTACTGTTGACCATCATTCCGACCGTGATCATGGGCAGGCGTGTTCGCAAGCTCTCGAGAAATTCGCAAGATAAGATTGCCGAGGCCTCTGCCCTAGCCAGTGAGAAATTGAACGCCATTCCAACAATTCAGTCTTTTACCAATGAAAAGATTGAAATCAATCGCTTTAATCAATCCATTCAAACTGCACTGATTGCGGCTATTACTCGGACACAAGCTCGGTCATTGCTGACCTTTGTAGCAATTCTATTTGGCTTTACCAGCATCATTTTGGTTCTGTGGCTTGGCGCTTATGCCGTTATGGATAACCAAATTACCGCTGGTGAGCTCTCTCAATTTATTTTGTATGCCGTGATTGTTGCTGGTGCGATTGCTGGTATCTCTGAAGTGATCGGTGATACCCAAAGAGCGATTGGTGCGAGTGATCGTCTTTTAGAGCTTCTTAACGTACAGTCATCTATTCAGACGGTAGCAGTGGTGCAATCAATCCCAGAGGTTAATGCCAATGGCATTGGAGTGGCAGTGGATAACTTGTGCTTTCACTACCCCTCTAATCAAAATAGCGTTTTATCGGATGTCTCCTTTGAGATCAAACCGGGTGAGCGCATTGCCGTTGTTGGCCCCTCAGGCGCTGGTAAGACCACACTCTTCCAGCTACTGCAGCGCTTTTATGATCCTACTAGCGGCAAGATTCTGTTTAATGGCATCAACATTCGAGACCTGGAGCTCGAAGCTCTGCGCAAAATGATTGGTGTAGTGCCACAAGACATTGTGATTTTTTCTGATAACGCGATGGAGAATATTCGCTTTGGCAAAATGGATGCCACCGATGAAGAAGTATTTGCTGCTGCTCGTTTGGCAATTGCTGATGAATTTATCTCTAAGTTGCCTGAAGGCTATCAAAGCTTCTTGGGTGATCGCGGGATTCGTTTATCAGGAGGGCAAAAGCAACGTATTGCCATTGCCAGAGTCCTCTTAAAAAATCCTGCCTTGTTACTGTTAGATGAAGCCACAAGCGCTCTAGATGCTGAATCCGAATTACTGGTGCAGCGCGCTTTGGAAGCTGCGATGGATCATCGTACTACCATTGTGATTGCGCATCGCCTGTCTACAGTAAAGCAAGCCGATAAGATTTTGGTATTAGAGAACGGCCGAATCATTGAAACGGGGACGCATGCGGATTTAATTCTGCGTAGTGGTCTGTATGCCCGCTTGGCTAAACTGCAATTTACGGATCAGTAAGAAATTAAGAAGGTAACGTGGGCAGTAGATTTTCTTTAAAGAGAAATTTTGCTGGATGTAAGCATACCTTTTTAGGGGTATGCATTACAGGAACGGTTAAGTCTTACCAGCCTTGTTCTTAGAACTATTACGAAGTCTCTCGGCAAAAGCCGCTCTACCCTCTGCTTCAGACACTATTCGCCCGTTGATCTTCCATATACCTCGTTTGAGATCCTCTTCAGTTAATTCTGGGGCATCGTCTGGATCGATCCATTCGAAGTTCGTATCTTCCAAATGTATAACTGGAATCAATAAAGTCTGAACAAGATTTAATAAGGTCTCAGCCTGAGTAATCGCTTCTGTCGTCAAAGCATCTGAAACAAGATCTCCAGAATAGTCAATTGCATTTCTTTGCTTACGTAAATGATCGAGCAAGATAAGGCTAGATTTATCTATGCCGACGGTGAGAGGCAAGGCTTGCAACATGAGCTGGTGATGTCCTGGCTTGCTGGTAAGCACCCGATAGCCTTTGGCTTGTAATGCTGCTTTGGCCGATTGCATGATCGCTTTGTAAGCTAAATCAAAACGACCTTCATTGCTAAAGATTAACGTGAGGCTATAGATCAGGTTATCGCCGTCCTCACCATCGACAGTGATGGTATTAACCTCTTCTTGATCGACGATTCTGAGCCCGCGGGTAAATTGAGGTTTCTCACCATCGACCCAGCTCATGTCTAAGCGGTCAATATCAAAGCGCTGACTGCGAAAAAGATTGTTGATCGTAAAACGGGCACCACCTAGGTATGTGTAATCACGCATGATTTCTCCTTGTTGGAATTGATATATCAATTGTAAAAACCTGCTGGCTCAAAAAGTGAGCCTCATGGTTTTTTGCTGCTCTGACTCAGTTTTTGCGGCGGCTTAGCAGGTTGATCAAAGCGAAAGCACGCCTTGGTACTCCAAATACTTCCTGGCCCGTCATACAGCTCAGCCACCGTAAGCACTTCGGGATGCAATTTAAAGCCCAACTTACAACAGACATTTAATAAGGCTTTAGAGGAGTCGCGATCTAGCGTTAAAACCCACTGGGGTACTTTCCTACGAAAGCGCTCCTCATATTTTTTTCTACTAAGGCCCCAGATATATTCAGGTGGTGGTCTAAACATATTCCACCTCCTGCACTTCTGTTGAGCGTACTGGCAAACCTAAGTCCTCGTCAGCTTCATGAACTGACTCCAACTCATCAGGCCGAATAGGCCTTAAATAGTGATCAGGCACTCGGCCACTGAGTGCACGCTCAGTAGAACCATCCGGGTTTTCATATACAAGAGGTCTTTCTGAGGATGCGACCTCTACCTTCCATAAAAATATCTTGCCGCCAAAAGTAGACCAGTTCTGATAACCACTCACACCAACAATTTTGACGACGTTGCCAAGATTAATTGGTAACTCCGCCTCCACGGTAACCGCGAGGTCGCCGACCTTACAAAATAACCGACTCATTTTTTTCTCCTATTTAGCCAGTTCGACAAGGTGTCAGGCCTAGCAATTGGGAATAACTCCACCTTTCATACTGTTACTACCTGCGCTACGCAATATCTTCTACAAACTACTTAAAAACTCCTGTGCAATCGCTAGCCACTTTTGCTCTAGCTCTGGTGCGCTAAGGTTTTCGATGTCAGCTGCTAACTGACTCGCTTCTGGATCGGTGATTGAGAGGCTTTTATCCCCCACAAACAAACGATAAATATCATCCACAATCCAAATCTGTATTGCACTTCCAACATAAACTACTTTTGCGGGCAATAATTGATCGCCCACGATGACTCTGGCCATATTGATACTCCTTAAGTTGTTAAAGAACGTGGGCTTTAGAAATGAAAAAAGCCCCAAAGAAGGGGCTTTTCGTTTAGTTATCTAGCTAGGCTAGATCACATTCGCTGTAAGCGTAGCACCGTTGTCCAATGGACCGGTTGCTGTGGGCTTTCGCCCCCTCTTCATGTATGTAGCAATTATAAAGACTTTTCTATTTTCATGTCAATCAACTGCGCTTATTTACAACACTTTTTACTGCAATTGTTTACCTTGCTCTATTAAGCCGTCAAAGACTTTTTCTAACTTTGAGTGCGTGCCACGGATGCCAAGAACCACTGCTGCTGACCAAGCAAAATATTCTTGCTTGCGTTTGAGGTCCCAGCCAGTTGGTGGGTTACTGAGCATATCGCGAAGATTACAAATCTTATCTGCTAATTTGACTAGCTTTGCCTCGTGACTAGCAAAAGGGGCATGCTCTACTTGCAAGCGTTTACGTACATCCTTGGCCAGGGACTTATCGTCTGTGAGCTCTTTCACAATGGCTGTGACTTTTTTACCAAAATGCGCCAGCAGTTCCTCTTCAGACGTTTCTGTATCCTCAATAACATCATGCAGTAGCGCTGCGCACAGCACATCCCAAGACACTACTCCGCCTTCGTTAACTAGTACATTGACTAAATCGATGGGATGATTGATGTAGGGTGTTATTTGCGCATCTTTGCGGCGCTGATTCTTGTGCTTGTCGGCAGCAAAAGCTAAGGCGCGAACAAAATGATTAATCATGATGTTACCTATTATAGGGATGCTCTTTGACTAATCTCAAATAATTGCGTACAAAAATTACATTTCAAGTGCAGCTTTGATTGCTTTAGTAGCAACCTCTTCTAACCAGGCAAAATCCATTTGACCATGCGCCTCACAGATAAACCAAGGCTCCCTAGAATCAGGCTCAAGCATGACACCATACTCGATTAATTTCCAGGCAAAGTTCTTATATAAAGTGTTATTGACTTTGCGCCACTGGCGATAGTTATTAGGTACTTGCCTTGAAAAATGGATCCCCAACATCGCAGGAGGGCCAGCAAAGGTATGCTCAATTCCGGCGGCAGTAAATACGCGTCCCAATAAGGCGGTAATCTTTTGCCCTGCATCATCTACCGTTTTGAGGGCATCAGTATTGGCTAACACATCTAAGGTTGCATACGCCGCACTTAAAGCAATCAAGTTGGCGGTATAGGTACCGCCATGCACAACCCCACCAGCGTGCGAACCAACCACATCCATGACATTGGCCCTACCACCAAAAGCAGCAACGGGATATCCATTGCCCATCGCCTTGGCATAGGTCGTCAAATCGCCGTAAATACCATAGAGCGATTGCGCCCCTCCCTTAGCAACCCGAAACCCTGTTTTGACCTCATCAATAATGAGCATCGTACCGTTTTGGGTGCAAAGATCGCGTAAGCGTTGTAGCCAACATTGACACGCCGCAATGCTGCCCGCATTACCAATAATGGGCTCCAATAAAACACAGGCTAAAGAATCTTTTCGTGAAATAAAGAGTTGCTCAAGAGCTTCAAAATCATTGAGCTCAATAAAATCAACTAGCTCTTTGGTGTTTTGCGGAATACCTGCCCCAAACGGGATAATTTTGGGGGGATTGATATCGTCAGCATTCCAATGCTCAATATCAGACTTCCACATCATTTCATCCACTAAACCATGAAAGCTGCCTTCGACAATCGCAATCCGGTCTCGTCCAGTAAAACCGCGCGCAGTTCTGACTGCCCCCATCACCGCTTCGGTACCAGAATTGGCAAAACGCACTTTATCAATGTGTGGGCACAGTGATTTAATTTGCTTTACAACTTCAGTATCAAGCTGAGTAGAAAAACCCGATAGAGTTCCGCCCTCTGTAATTTGCTTGATAACGGCACGGTCTACTCGGTCATCGCGATAACCTAAAATAATTGGCCCATATCCTAGTCGAAAATCAATGTATTTTTTTCCATCACAGTCTGTCAACTGTGCGCCTTTAGCAGAGGAGATAAATACCGTTTGCTCGTCGCCCCAATAACGATAGTTTTCGGCAACGCCTTGCGGCATATGCAAGTGAGCCTCCTGCATTAACATAGCTTGGTTCTTTAATGTCATGGGGATATCATTGAAGAAGGACGTAAATACGTTCCCACTTTATCTTCTAATAGTTTAACGACATGCAATTCAGCAGCAGATTCGCCATAAGTTGCCTTTGCCTCTTCAAAGAGTTTTTGTACAAATTGACCCATCGTCAAATCAAAACCTTGAGAGCGTGCAATTTGATTGACTAAATCCAAATCCTTGCAACAGAGCGCCAAAGAAAAACTCGGATCGTAGTGCCCTGCAAAAATAGAAGGAATGTCATGTTGTGCCACCCAGCTATTACCCGCAGAAGACTGAATGGCCTGCGCCACAATTTCTAAAGGAATATCGGCTTTGGCACCCAACATCAACGCCTCACCAATTACTGCTGCGTGGGTAAACCACAATAGGTTAGTTAATAGCTTGATTGTGGCGCCATTACCTGGCTTGCCAACATAAAATATTTTCTCGCCCAGCACTTCAAAGATCGGTTTATGTCTATCAAAGTCAGATTGCTTGCCAGCAACAAAAATCGATAGCCTACCCAATGCAGCAAAATCAACCGCATTGGTTACGGGCGCCTCTAAAAAGCCCACATTCTTTTGCTCTAATAGCTTGGTTAACTCTTGCGCAAGCTCTACAGAGCTTGTCGAGGTATCAATGATGGTCGTCCCACTCTTCATTACGCTAATGAGACCTTCCTCGCCAAACATCACCTCTTTGACTTGCGCGGGACCTGGCAAAGAGCAAATGACTACTTGGGAGTGCTTGCCTAGCTCAACAATACTTGGTGCTAGGCTTGCGCCTAAGGCCACTAGGTTTTTTGCCTTATGAGCATCGCGATCAAAAACGCTTATAGAATAGCCGGCCTTGATTAAATTGGCAGCCATGGGATTGCCCATATTGCCAACACCAATAAAGCCAATTGAAGGCTTAGGGGTCACACTGGGCATCACTACACTCGCTTAAATTCAAGAAAATGACGATGCGACGCTGTCCGGTCCTCATACTCAAAGCCGTAGCTTGCTAATAATTTTTTAGCATCAGAAAAGTTATAAGTACGATAGTGAATTGTTTGCGCCATCACTCGCTCGTCTTTGTCATCTAAGTAATAGTGCTTGGTAAATCCCAGCTCCAAAGGCTCTATTTTTTGTGAATAAATCATGCCATTCGAAATGGGCTTTTCATAATCGTGATGCGGACCTTGAATTCCCAAGAGCAACTTTCCACCGGTCTTAATAAATTTACTCAAACTCTCAAACCCAAGGTGATTTGCCCGCTCATCATATATGTGACTTACCAAAAACGGCTCATTATCGCCATCGATCACAAAATACCAAACCCCGCCATAGGAAAAAGCTAAACGATATTGTTGCTCTAGACTGAGCTCGGTAACATTTTGCTGACTGAGTTTGATATTGGGAAACTGCTCTAATCTTTTTTGCGCAATGTTGAGCATTGATTGGGTAAGATCAATTCCCCGAATATTGGCATGCGGTTGGCGCTTGGCAATTTCTTCTAAAATCAAACCCGTACCGCAACCAATCTCCAACACATTTTCAAAGGGGTGGTGGTTGAGCAAACCGTCCACAATGGCCGGGTAGTCGTAATAACCTGAAGTCATGATTGTGTCGTAATAAGCCGACATCTCCGTGTAATCGCCCATCTGTTTTTTGTCTCCGATTAGCAATCTTGCAATGTAGTAGTAAAACAGCTGCGCATTACGACTTTTGAACTATAAACCATGTAAAAAAGCCCTGTTGAAGTCACTCATTAAATCATCTTGGAGGATTCCTAATGCCAGAGTCTGGGGTTGGCAAACAAGGTAAGTCCTCTGTAGGAAAGTCGCTTTATTCAACCACAGTGCACTTTAACGAAATTGTCGCACCATCTTTTTTGGGTTTGATGGTGAGCGCTCCAGTACGCCGATCTAAAGATGCCTGACTAGTGCCTCTATCCCAGGTGAAAGTGTTTTTACTCACCTTACCAATGCAGGTCTCAGAATTAAATCCATCCAAAACTGAAATCGGTAGACTGTAGTTAGCCTCTGACCAGAGTATTTTGATGCCCCCAGCCTTCACATAGTCATTTGAGCAAGAGTAGGTGATGTCCCTCAGTGGACTAGGTTTGGTCTTATTCGTATTTTGCTCGCTTGAATTAGTGGGGTTTGCGCTAGCGCCACCATATAGGTTTGCCATCAAAAAAATACATAACAAGAATAGATACTGACTCTTCATAAACTGAACGGGATATTAGTTAATCTTTAATTATTTTAAATATAAGGCATGGTTGCCAAGCTTTTGCATCCCATGCAAGTCTAAGACAAGTGCTCATTTTTGCAAACTACCCACAAAAGTCGCCAAATTTTGATCTATATCTCATATTTTTGAAGGTTTTAACCCTGTATGCCTAAATTAGGCGTAGGCTGGAAGCAGTAGTGAAAAGGAGTTCCAAGTAGTTAAAGCAGCAGTTCACTTTGCCTTGTGCAAAAGGAGCATATGTATATGTATCCCAAAAAGCCTGTGCCAGTTGCGCGCAAAATTGTCCACCTGCCCAAGTCTAGGCTTGAGCGACTCAAAATCGAACTCGTTGAGCTAAAGCAGGGTCTACGAGATTTTTTCTCGGCCGCACCACTCTGGGAGTGGATTATTGGTGGTGTTGTGGTTTTTGGTGCCTACAGTTACTTTGCAGGCTATTTCTCAGATTTTTGGACTTCGCTCAACCCACTCTACCGCTAAAAAATCCTTTGCCTCAAATAGTTCATTGATGAGGCACAGGAAGAAATTAGAAAATATCAGGCTCTGGCACTGGCTTACCAAAGCTGGTCTCTAGGAAATCAAAGTCACAACCCTCTTCTGCTTGCAAGATGTGGCGGCTAAACATCCAACCGTAGCCACGCTCATACTTAGGTTCTGGTGCAACCCACTTCGCTTTTCTTTGACTGAGCTCTTCATCACTGATCTCTAGATGAATTTTTCTATTAGGTACATCAACGGTAATCAGATCGCCTGTTTTAACGAGCGCTAATGGCCCACCAATATAGGCTTCTGGCGAAGCATGCAAAATACAAGCGCCATAACTCGTCCCACTCATCCGCGCATCAGATAAGCGCAGCATATCGCGTACACCTTGCTTAACAAGCTTTACTGGAATGGGCAACATGCCCCACTCGGGCATACCAGGTCCACCCTTGGGGCCTGCGTTTCTGAGAACTAAGATGTGATTTTCGGTGACGTCAAGATTTTCATCTTCAACGGCTTTTTTCATTTCAGGATAGCTATCAAACACTAAGGCTGGACCCGTATGCTTTAAGAATTTCTCTGCGCACGCGCTTGGCTTAATCACTGCACCACCAGGAGCGATATTGCCCTTGAGTACTGCGAGTGCCCCCTCTTGATAGATTGCTTTATTTAAGGGCCTAATCACATCTTCGTTATGCACTTCTGCGTCTTGAATATTCTCGCCAATCGTTTTACCAGTGATGGTCATCGCTTGTGGATTGAGATGCGAGCCCATTTGCTTGAGTAGTGCTGGCATGCCTCCGGCGTAATAAAAGTCTTCCATCAAATATTGATCACCACTAGGACGAATGTTGGCAATCACCGGAACTTTTCTGCTGGCTGAATCAAAATCATCTAGGGTCACAGTGCACTCTGCTCCAGCACGTCTTGACATTGCAATCAAATGAATGATGGCGTTTGTACTGCAACCCATGGCCATGGCGGCATTGATTGCATTTAAGAAACTCGCTTTATTTAAGACTTTTGCGGGAGTTAAATCTTCCCAGACCATCTCGACTATTCTTCTGCCACAGGCTGCTGCCATGCGTGGATGACTAGCATCGGCTGCCGGAATACTCGATGCACCAGGCAATGTCAGCCCCAATGCTTCGGCAATACCCATCATGGTGGCAGCCGTGCCCATCGTCATACAAGTACCATGACTGCGCGCGATGCCACCCTCCACTTCTAACCATTGCGCTTCTGAGAGCTTGCCAGCGCGGCGCTCATCCCAATACTTCCAAGCATCAGATCCTGAACCGAGAACCTTGCCTTTCCAATTACCACGCAACATCGGACCAGCAGGTAGATACACCAATGGCAGACCGGCAGATAAAGCGCCCATTACTAAACCGGGAGTAGTTTTATCGCAGCCGCCCATGAGCACTGCACCATCCACAGGATGAGAGCGAATCAGCTCTTCTGTTTCCATGGCGAGCATATTTCGATAGAGCATCGTTGTCGGTTTGACATACTGCTCTGCCAGTGAAATTGCTGGCAGCTCTAGTGGAAATCCACCTGCTTGAAAGATACCGCGCTTGACATCTTCAACCCGTTGCTTGAAATGCGTATGACACGGATTAATGTCTGACCAGGTATTAATAATGGCAATGACTGGCTTACCAGCCCAATCCTCGGGGCCATAGCCCATTTGCATAGCGCGTGAGCGATGTCCAAATGAGCGCAAATCATCTGGTGCAAACCAACGGGCACTACGCAGGGATTCTTTTGTCTTTTTTGGCATTGGGGTTTAGCCGTGGATTTAAGTAACTCTATCTTAATGCCTGCCATCCCAGAGAGGGGCTACCTGCAGTGTTTCCTTAATCGACTGTGATTTTCGCCTTTTCAACTACTTTAGCCCAACGGCTTTGCTCAGTTTTAATGAATGCTCCAAACTGAGCGGGTGTATCTCCCACTAATACCGCACCGTCATCGAGCATCTTTTTAGAATCTTCTTTTGACTTTAACGATTTTGCAATCTCTTTTTGCAGGCGATCAATCACCGGTTGCGGCGTGCCAGCAGGAGCCATAATTCCATACCATTGCGAGGTCTCAAATCCTTTGTAACCAGACTCAGCAATGGTGGGCACATTGGGCAATACTTTTGAGCGCTCCAATGATCCAACAGCTAGCGGACGTAAAGCACCACCTTTAATCTGGCCCATTAATGAAGGCATACCATTAAATGTTGCCTGAATTTGACCGCCGATTAAATCAGTCAGCATTGGACCAGAACCTTTATAGGGCACATGGACTAGATCAATTCCGGCTTCAGATGAAAAGTATTCCATTGCCAGGTGCCCTGCACTGCCATTGCCTGCAGAGCCATAATTTATTTTTCCCGGGTTCTTTTTAGCATCGGCCACTAAATCGGCCAAGGTCTTGTAATTACTTTTCTCGCTCACTGCAATGACATTAGGCACTTTTGCTACTAAGCTTACGGGCGCAAAATCTTTATTGGGATCATAAGGAAGTTTTTTACCAAAGAGTGCAGGGTTCACAGCCAGGGTTCCGACGTGACCCAATATCAAGGTGTAGCCATCTGGATTGGCGCGTTTGACCTCTTCCATCGCGATGTTGCCTGCACCGCCAGGCTTGTTATCCACATAGACAGATTGACCCAGGCTTGTGCTGAGACTACTGGCCACAGAGCGCGCAATGATCTCTGAAGTTCCTCCAGTAGCAAATGGCACTACTAAACGAATCGACTTTTCGGGATAGTCTGCAAATGCGAGTGAAGAGCAAATGAAAGCCAATGCCGTTACGAAAATTTTCAATGCGTTCACTCTTCTCTTTTGCCAACCATCAAAATGAGCAACTAGGCTATTACTCTGATTTCTCAATTGCAATGCCAGCATCTTTAGCGGTTTTGCCCCAACGCTCATATTCAGTCTGGATAAGTTTATTGGCTTGAGCAATTGATCCTGGGCTTGGCTCAATCCCAATCCTGATTAATGCCTCTTTAGTAGCTTGAGTCTCTAACGCTTTATTCAGGTTTCGGTTCAGGGTTTGCAAAACAGATGGGCTTGTTTTATTTGGCGCTACGATTAAATGCCAACCACTCATGACTACTGGATAGCCCTGCTCCTGAAAAGTCAAAATATCTGGGGCACTAGCGAAGCGTTGACTAGTGGTAATGCCCAAAATTTTGACTTTGCCGCCGGCTGCCTGTGGCAAGGCCACCGAGAGCGGTACCATCATCGCCTGCACCTCATCTGCGGCAATTGCAGTAATCGCTGGAGCAGCTCCCTGAAAGGGAATATGGACTAATTCAATACCGGCTACTTGATTAAATCTCTCAAATGTAATTTGGGATGTACTACCTATACCCCATGATGAGTAGTTCATTTTTCCAGGCATGCTTTTTGCAAGTGCCACAAACTCTTTGATATTTTTAGCGGGTAATTTTAGATTGACAACCAACGCAAAAGGAAAATTACCGACTAAGCCTACGGCAGTAAGATCTTTGAGCGGATCATAGTTAATCCTTTTATATACATGAGGATTTATTGCTAGACTCTCAGGCGTTCCTAATAATAAGGTATAGCCATCTGGATTAGCGCGCGCCACAAACTCAGCGCCGATGAGGGTATTAGCCCCGGGTTTGTTATCAACAATCACGCTCTGCCCTAACTGCTCAGATAATCCCTGACTAATTGTGCGCGCAGAATTATCCACATTACCTCCAGCTGTAAATGGAACTATTAGGCGAATCGGTTTATCTGGAAATGGAGCGCTATGGGATAGTGAAGCAATCGTGATTGCTAGTGTGGCTAATACATATTGGATGAATTTCACTTTAGTGTTTTCCTGAAAGTAAGCTGCCAAATTGCTCAATACTGCTACTGACCTTTGCCGCTTGAAGTGCATTCCACATCGTAGCGGCAATACTTGAAATCACGGGCTTACCCGTCTCGGCCTCGCCTTGCGCCAGAATATCAATCGTGGGCATTCCCACCCCACTCACGAATATAGCTTGCGCAGCGGGGCTATTAACTTGGCGCACCAGCTCAAGTGCACGCTGCGTGGTTTCATCATAGATATTTTTGACACCTGGCAAATTTCCAAAACTCACAATCTCAAAACCATATGCCTCTAATAAATGCTTGCAACGCAAAGTGTTCTGCTCACTATAAGGCGTACCAAAGGCAATCTTTTTTACTTTGAGGTGATTCAATGCCTTCACCACACTACCAAAGGCGGTAATGAATGGCACTGCGTATTGATCCTCAAGCTTTTGAATCAGCTTGGCCTCACCTTCCTTGCCAAGGGTGTAACTGCTGGCAGTATGGGCCATCGCTATCACAGCAGGCTTGACCAACTTGAGAAGCTCAATATTCTCAGGTAAATGATCGATCTGCGTTTGATTGCGCTCGTCCTGCCCATCAAGACTTCCCGTCTCGCCATGAGCGACCATTCTTGTGAAGTGAAGCGAGAATTCTAGCCTAGCCATCTTAATGACTTCACCTTCAGTATTGGGATTCCCAGGCGGAATCAAAAATCCTAGACGAGCTATATTTACCATCGATTACTCATCCTTTGCATTGAATCTGATTGATTTTTTTGTTTGCATTAAGAGAATTTTTTCTCTAACGCATCAAAGTCTTCTTTTTTGACGACACTTTGGCGCTCAGCAAAGGTAGCTACCAATATAGGATCTTCTTTAAGTTCACCTGTTTTCTTTAAATGATCTAAGGCATTAGTCATGCCACGAACAGCGCCCTGCAAAGCAGCATTAGCGTAGAGCACGATTCCAAAGCCCATCGCAGATAAGTCTTTTAATGGTAAGGATGGAGTTTTTCCACCAATAACAATATTGATTAGTTGTGGGCAATAACTTTGCGCAGCGATGAGCTTCATTTCTTCTACACTTTCTGGTGCTTCGATAAAAGTCATATCTGCGCCTGCTTGCGCATAGCTTTGTGCCCTATCAAGTGCATCCTCAAGGCCATAGATTGATCTAGCATCCGTTCTAGCAATGATTAAGAAGTCATCATGCACTCTGGCATCCACTGCAGCTTTAATCTTGCTGCACATCTCCTCTTTACTAATGATGATCTTGCCAGCGAAGTGGCCACAACGCTTAGGCATTGCTTGATCTTCGATTTGAACTGCATTGGCGCCAGCGCGCTCGAGCACTTTAATGGTGTGGTGCACATTAACGGCATTACCAAAGCCAACGTCAATATCGACAATTAAGGGAATTTGGGTAACCTCTCTAATTGCTGCAGTGTGCGCCGCAACATCATTGAGACCAATAAAGCCTAGATCAGGAATGCCGTAGAACTGATTAGTAATTGCTGCGCCACTTAAATAGACAGCCTCAAAACCCGCATCCTCAATCACGCGTGCTGCTAAAGCGTTACCTGCTCCTGGTACCAGCAAACCCCGCTTCTCATTAATGAGCTTGCGCAATTTTGTGCCTAAGTGCATGGACATGGTAGTCTCCTTTTTACAGAATTATAAGGATGAATCAAGGGATAGATGCAAGATAAAGGCAAAGTTACAGGAATAGATTGCCACGCTCATATTATGGCGTTGGACTTTCCTTTAGCCCCCGACATTCACTCTCGCCCTGCGAGAGATGTGAGTGCCAAAGAATATCTAGAAGTCCTCCATAGCCATGGCATCTCTCATGGTGTTCTAACCGCCCCAAGTTTTTATGGCGCAAATAATGCCTTGCTATTTGATGCGCTCCGTAGCTTTCCGGATCAACTGAGGGGTACAGCAATTATCGATCCTGCTACAGAGATCATTGCCCTTGAGCGTCAATTACAGCTAATGCAAGAAATTGGCATCGTTGGTATACGACTCAATTGGAATAAGAAAAAAGTTCTTCCAGATATTAATAGTGCGCAATATAAAAGACTGCTGGCTTTAGCAAGAGACCTTGATCTGCATATTGAATTATTTATAGAGGACCACCTACAAGAACAGGTCGTTCCACAGATTCTGGCAAGTGGTGCCACTTTGGTGCTGGATCACTTTGGCCACCCTGATCCGAAGTTAGGCGTTAACAGTCCATCCTTTCAGAACACTTTAAAAGCCCTTGAAGCCGGCCAGGTTTGGGTCAAGCTTTCTGCACCCTATCGAGTGGGCTCTTTGAATGGTGTCAGCATTAAGCCTTATGTTGATGCCCTAGTGGCTGCAAACCCAAAACAGTTGGTCTGGGCTAGCGACTGGCCTTGGTTAAGTTATGAAAACCAATTTACTTACGCTGATTGCTTAACTTGGATTCAATCAGAAGTTGACGATTCGGTGGTTTGGGAAGATATTTTCATTCATAATCCTAAATCGCTGTTTCATTTTTAGACTCAGTTTCTTCTAAGGTTCTAATATGCGCCACTTAATCATCTCACTCACTCAATCCCTTGCTAAGGGTTTATTTGGTCTTAGCGTTATCTATTTATTGCAAAGCCCTGTCCTTGCACAAACGGTTACGAAATTGATTGTGCCTACTGCGCCTGGTGGCGGCACTGATGCCCTCTTTCGGGTGGTATCGAAAGATGCGCAACGCTTTATTGGTGGACCGATTAGTATTCAGAACGTAGCTGGTGCTGGTGGCACCATTGGCCTTGCACAAGTGATTAACTCTACGCCCGATGGCTACACCTTAGCTGGTGTATGGCCTGCGCCAGTGACCGTCGTGCCGCAAACTAGCAAAGTGCCTTACACGCCGAGTGATTACATTCCAGTGATTCAGCTTTCTACGGCTCCTTATATCTTTTGTGTACGCCCTGACTTTCCGGCAAATGACGGTAAAGCATTGATGGAAGAGTTGCGTAAAAATCCCAAGAAATACACTTACGGAACCGATGGTCTAGGCGGTCCTGCACAGCTTGCTGCTGAGCGCATCTTTAGAACCCAAAATATTCAAACGGTCGATGTTCCCTATAAAGGTGCTGGCGAAACCATTATCGGCTTCTTATCGAATCAGATTGATATCTATGTGGGCTCTATTCCACCAGTACTACAACACGCCAATGTGGGTAAGGCTAAATGTTTATTAGTTTCCTCGGTTAATAGAAATGCACAGTTCCCAAATGCTAGTTCTTTAAAAGATCTTGGCCTTGCTAAAGAAGAGACTTTGCTATGGCGTGTCATTCTTGCCCCTAAGGACACAAAGCCCGAACGCATCAATCAAATTGTCCAAGCCTACAGTAAGGCGATGAAAGAGCCAGATACCTTACGTTACTTAGATGAGTCAGGGGAGTCTTCTGCTGTACTCACTGGTAAAGAGTTGCAAGATAAGCTCACTCAAGAGTACGCAGCATTTAGTCAAATCGTGAAGAGTCTAAATTTGGCTAAGTAAGACTTTTTTCTGTTTGGCTACTTGCTGTAGCTTTAGGCAATCGGGGTTGGGTGTGCCGTCTTCATTGAGAATATTAAATTCTCGGCATGGGCTTGGTCGATCTTCATAGATAGAGCAGCGCCAACCCTCTTCTTTATTATGAATAAGGGCGATACAAGGTGCTCCGCCCTTCTCTGTACCCTTCATGCACGCGAGGTGCTCTGATATTTTGGTAGTGAGCTCTGCTGGCACTGTGCCAACACCATTACCTTCAATTTCAGCATGATAAAAACTCACCCGAAAATGTTGGCAACACTGGCCGCATTCAAAACAAGGGTTTGATGTCATTTGGCCTCTTGAACATTCATTGAAAACATGCTTCTAGACTTCTGAGTGGGCCTAGGCCTACCTACCCTCATTCTCAATGCGGTTTATGGGCTGAAGTTACTATTTTTTCGGTATAGGCAATGGCAATGGCAGACAATACAAAGGTAACGTGGATGAGGGTCTGCCACATTAATGTCTTTTCATCATAGGATGCGGCATTAATAAAGGTCTTGAGCAAATGAATCGATGAAATGCCAATAATGGCGGTTGCTAGCTTCACCTTCAGAACACCGGCATTCACATGAGATAACCACTCAGGCTGGTCAGGATGGTTTTCTAGCTCCAAACGCGATACAAAAGTCTCCCAACCACCAACGATGACCATAACTAACAAGTTAGAAATCATCACTACATCTATTAAACCTAAGACGACAAGCATTAATGCCGTTTCAGTCATATCCTTATTCGCCATCATGGAAATCAGATGGTAGAGCTCTATCCAGAACTGCCAAACATAAACGCCTTGGGCAACGATAAGGCCAATATATAAAGGTGCTTGCAACCAACGCGACATAAATATCCAACGTGGTAATGGGCGCAATTTTTTATCTAGATAGGTTTGCTTGTCTTCATTCATTTTTCAATATTAACGAACTTTGTCCCTTTGTTGCTTAATGAAAATGCATCTATTACTTAGGAGCATTATGCCTAATAGCCTTATACAGGGCCCAAAAAGAATTAGGGAATAAGGAATCCGTGATTTCCTTATTCCCCTCTGCTTTTGCCTGCTGCGGTTTACTGCTTATTTACTGCCTATTTCCTGCTGCTACTGATCTTTACTCGTATCTACGATTAAATACTGGCTTTGTTGCGCTTTCATGACGCTTGGTGTTTTTGAGCACTGCGCAGTAAGACAAAATCATGATGACTGCCAATGAGATGCCGTTAAAGTTATTCATCAAGTTGCCAATTGTTTCCATTTGCTTTCTCCTCTTTCGCTATTGAGTGTGTTGCTACGTATTCAGATTAGTGGGTCAAAAGCTCACGAAATGAGCTTGTAAAAAATAACTGTTTTGCTGTGGTTTTTTCATCTTTATTTTCTTTTCTTATCTTGCGATTGGTAGCTCATCCCACTGCGTGGTGTAGTTTGGTGACTTATTGCCTGATTTCATTTGCCACCCTTGCTTTGTATTGTTTGTTCCTGCTGCCGCTGATCTGAGTACTGCATTACCAAAACGCGTATTGATCTGATCCATCGCTTTCATCAGATGTGCAGATTTGCCTTTACTTTCGACATCTTCAAATAAGGATTGCTGCATAGTAGGCTTATCACTAATGAGATTGAGAATGACGCCTGCTTTCTTATACCGAAAGTTTGGTTTGTAAATTTGCTTGAGGCCTGCAAGGGCTGCATTGGTTAATGTCAGCGTGTTATCGCTTGCATCAGGCAGTGGAATGGTGATGCTCTGATGATGTTGTGGCTCGTATTGCTTAAACGGATTAGTCTGAATAAATACCGTGAGCGCGCCCGTAGTGCTATTTTGGGTTCTCAACTTTTCCGCTGCGCGCGCTACATGGGTAGCTACTGACTGGGCAAGCTCTGCTTGACTAGTAACGAGTTTTCCAAAACTGCGTGAGGCAATGATTTGTTGTTTGGCTGGCGCCACTTCTTCGAGCTCCAGGCAAGAAGTCCCGCGCAGCTCATAACAAAGGCGCTCCATTACTACCCCAAACTGTTGGCGCATTGCCTGTGGTGAAGCCTGCAGGAGGTCAAACATACTATGAATATTTTGGGCTGTGAGTTTTTTGGCGATTTGCCGACCAACACCCCACACCTCACCTACTGCTGTCTCACTCATCCACTGATAGAGCTCTGGCTTTGCCATGGCGTTGACATCACACACTCCAGCAAACTGTTTGTGTTTTTTAGCCAAGTGATTGGCTAACTTGGCTAAGGTCTTACTCGCCCCAATACCGACGCAAACTGGTAGACCAGTGGTGTCTTTGACTTGCTGCTTAATTTTTGTTCCTAGCTCAATCGTGTCTTGATATTGTTTTAAGACAGTCTCGATCTGCAAAAAGCTCTCGTCGATGCTATAGACCTCGAGATTTGGTGTGAAAGCCTTGAGCACTTGTACTACGCGGCTACTCATATCCCCATACAAAGTGTAGTTCGATGAATAAGCCTGAATGCCGTGCTTCTTAGCAAGCTCTTGCATCTGAAACCAAGGCGTACCCATCTTGACACCCAGCGCTTTGACCTCCGCGCTACGTGCTACTGCGCAGCCATCGTTATTGGAGAGCACTACCATCGGCACGCCTTCTAACTTGGGCTGAAACACGCGCTCACAAGAAACATAAAAGTTATTGACATCAACGAGTGCAAAAAGGGGGTTCATGACTTTGCCTCTTTGTTATATCTGCTACTGGCATTGCTGTACTTGCGCACTACCCCAACAACCACACCCCAAATTTGCAACTCACTGCCTTCGTTAAAGGTGATGGCTTGATAGTTGGGGTTTTCTGCTTGGAGTTCAATGCGGCCGCGTAATTGATACAGGCGCTTGATGGTGTACTCGCTATCGACTACCGCCACCACGATGTCTTTGTGTTTTGGCTTAAGGGCTTTATCAACGACTACCTTGTCGCCATCACAAATGCCTGCCCCCAGCATCGAATCGCCCTTCACGGTGAACATGAAAGTGGCTGGCTTGTTCTGCACTAGGTAATGGTTCAAATCGAGGCCATCTTCAGCGTAATCCGCTGCTGGACTAGGAAATCCTGCCGAAATCCGGTGACTCAGAAGCCTAGTCTCATAGGCGGCAAAATAAGCTCCCAAGGCTTGTGGGCTCTGGCTTAGGCTTACTTTAGTGGCACTCATTGGTTGGCTCATAGTCATTAATATACTGTATGTTTATACAGTATATGTAAAAACCGTAAAAATGAGGCTATTTTTGTTGTTTTGAGGTCTTTAGGGGGTCAGGGATTGCATAATGGGTCATAAATCTGCCAATGCAGTCACATATAAAAACAGTAGGAGATACATGAAGATGTACAAGATAGCGTCCATTCCGGGTGACGGAATTGGCAAGGAAGTCATTCCTGAGTGCGAAAAGGTTCTAAACGCCTTAAGTAAAAAACATCCTGAAATCGCTTTTGAGTTTGAGCACTTTGATTGGGGTGGTGATTACTATCGTAAACACGGCATCATGATGCCCGACGATGGTCTGGAGCCTTTGCGCTCTAAAGACGTCATCTTGTTTGGCTCAGCTGGTGACCCAAAAATTCCCGATCACATTACTTTGTGGGGATTGCGTCTCAAAATCTGCCAAGGCTTTGATCAGTATGCAAACGTGCGCCCTACTCGCATTCTTCCCGGAATTGAAACACCATTGCGCAATTGCAAGCCTGGTCAACTCGATTGGGTGATCGTGCGTGAGAACTCCGAAGGTGAGTACTCTGGTGTTGGCGGCAGAGCACATCAAGGCCACCCCATTGAAGTGGCTTCCGATATGAGCATCATGACGCGCGTTGGAGTGGAGCGTGTACAGCGCTTTGCTTTTAAGTTAGCGCAGTCACGCCCCCGCAAGCATCTGACCGTTATCACAAAATCCAATGCGCAGCGTCATGGCATGGTGATGTGGGATGAAATCGCCAACATCGTTGCTAAAGATTTTCCGGATGTCACTTGGGATAAAGAATTGGTTGATGCCGCAACAGCGCGTATGGTTAATCGCCCCGAGTCTTTAGACACCATTGTGGCTACCAACTTGCATGCAGACGTACTGAGTGATTTAGCCGCGGCACTGGCAGGTAGTTTAGGTATTGCACCAACCGCTAATCTAGATCCAGAGCGCCGCTATCCATCCATGTTTGAACCCATTCATGGTTCTGCATTTGACATCATGGGCAAAGGCCTTGCCAATCCCATTGGCACCTTCTGGTCCGCAGTGATGATGCTCGACTTCCTAGGTGAAAAAGCCCTAGGCGCTAAATTAATGGCTGCAATTGAAAAAGTGACGGCCAATCCAAAACTACACACTCGCGATCTTGGCGGCAGCGCGATGATGAGTGATGTTACTAATGCAGTTATCGAGGAGATTTCCAAATGAAGCTATTTAAATTACTGAGTGCTTGCTTGCTTGCTTTTGGTTTGCTATCGGGGGCTAATGCTCAGCCCTTCCCAGATAAAACCATTCAGTACATCATTCCCTTTCCTGCTGCCGGTGAGTCTGATTTAGTAGCGCGTTACCAAGCCGATATCTCTGCCAGAAAGTTTAATCAGCCAATGGTGGTGATGAATCGTGCTGGTGCTGGCGGTGCTTTGGTATGGAGCGCTCTTAATACCTATCCTGCTGACGGCACTACCGTAGTGGGTGTCAATATTCCGCATACGATCTTGCAACCTTTACAAGAAGGTATTCAGTACAAAACTGAAGACATTAATGCGATCTATTACTACCACTTCACTCCAGATGCTTTGATGGTCTCTGCCGATAGCCCTTACAAGAGCTACCAAGAATTTATTGCTGCCGCTAAAAAAGATCCTGGCAAGATGACCCTAGCGGGCTCGGCACAGTTCTCTGCCAACCATATGGCGGTAGAGCGCTTAAATAAATTGGCAGGTGTCAAAGTTACTTACGTACCTTTTAAAGGTACCGGCGATTTAATTACTGCCTTGATTGGGATGCACGTAGATGGCGCAATGGGGTATCTGCCATTAGCGATTCAGCAAAAAGGTAAGGTACGTACACTGGCCATTGCTACTGAAAAACGTAACCCTGCCCTGCCAGATGTGCCAACCTTTAAAGAGCTTGGCTTGAACTGGGTAGACGGCGCTTATCGTGGTGTTGCTGTACCTAAAGCGACTCCACTGGTATTACAACAAAAACTGTCTGATTACTTTGCCAAACTCAATGCTGACCCTGAAACCAAAAAGAAACTGGAAGAGACTGGATTTGTGATTGTGGATGTGCCGTTGGCAAAAATGCCGGCCTTCATGAAAGAGAAAATTCCGCAAGCGATGGAAGATGCGAAGAATGCAGGAATGATTAAGTGAGCTTAAGTGTTTAAGATTCCCCCGTTTTACGCATGAAGGTTTGCATATCTTCTTGGGAGACGGGTAAGTTTTTTAACTCAGCAACGTAAAG
Source organism: Polynucleobacter sp. UB-Piko-W3 (assembly GCF_018881635.1). Classification (GTDB taxonomy): domain Bacteria; phylum Pseudomonadota; class Gammaproteobacteria; order Burkholderiales; family Burkholderiaceae; genus Polynucleobacter. Next base: position 321,436 of record NZ_JACVPY010000002.1, on the reverse strand, counting down.
ATTTGAGCCAGGCAAACGCTCAACCGCTCCTGGCGTCAAACGGCCAACGGGTATCAGGTACTCTAGCCAGAGAGATCGCATATGCATAGTAAAAGCACTTAGCGGAACTTTTAACTCAATAGCACGCTCTGTTAAGTGCTCACATAAAATTCTGGGCTCTTCAATTTTTAACTCGAAGAGATGTGGCCTTTCAGATTTTGCTTTTTTCTCGAAACGCTCAACATGGTAATCATGATAAGTTCTCGTACCAAAATCAAAAATATTATCGGCAATCGCGCGTGACAACCAATAGGCGTCAGTTGTGCCGTAAGTTTGAGCGAGCGCGTCTTGTAATTTATGTTGGTAGTGCTCTTTACGTTTTTGAGTTTTATGGAGATAAAAAGGGTGCTTCTTCATGTAGCTAGCAACTAAGCCGCCTAACACTACCAAGCCTCCAATTAATATTCCCTCAGTCATCTCCTAACGCCCTTTTTCTTTTTGATGAGCTAACCCTTGCAACGCCAAGGATAAAAAACCTTACCTAAGATTTTTATTATTAATAGACTACCAAAAAAAGATGTAGCCTTTATGAAATTTTGCACATTTTTTGTGCATATCCGACCCTACTATGTTCAAAATGGGTTGGTGGGGGAGGTCTATAGGCAGCGGAACTAAAGAGCAAGTTACCCTGAGAATTGATAAAGAAGCTGAACAAGGGCGCCCTGATTACTAACAAGTTCAAGGCCGCCGCTTAACGCCCTACTTCACTTCTACCATCTCACCTTTAGAAGAAATTAAGTAAGCCTTATTAGGTTTATCTTTTCTGATGCGTGTGAGCTCAGTCTGATAGCCCTGTAACTGCTTGCGATACTTTTCATATTTCTCGCTATTAGGCTCTGGAATCGTGAGCTTGTAATCAATAATCGCTAAGTGGTCATCTAACTCGACCAAGCGGTCCATGCGGTAACTCTTACCCTCTTCGCTCGCAATGTCAAGCTCATTCCAAGCGGCAATCCACTGCCCTGAAGTGAGATAGCTCTTCAATTCCGGCGCTTCTAATACCGTGTTGGTTCGAGTCATTAACTTTTGGGCATGCTCTTGATCTACGCCTAGCCAATTCATTATCTCTTGCTCACTTGGCATAGGCGGTTTGGCTGGGTTGTTTGAGTCAGCGGTCAAGAACTCAAGCAGCCTATGAAAGTTCGTACCCTCTTCCAGAATTTCTGGATCGGGTTCTTCTTTTGCCTGCTCTAAAGACTTTACTTCCAGCTCCTTCGCTAGCGCTCCACTCTCAATCTTTAAAATTGAGTCTTGATACTCTTTCTTGGCTTGATCCCATGCGATCTCAAAGTGATCGATCTTAAATGGCATGCTACCTAACTCTACCTTGAACTCATTCTGAGTCTGGAGAACTTCTTTAAGATCAACGATATCTAAAATTGGCATTCCTGCAGTGAGGGCTCTGCCATACCAGGAACGCTCATTAATACCCGTTTTAGTTCTACTTTGAACGCCGCTAAGCCATAAGCCCTGCTTGGCCCTGGTCATTGCAACGTATAGTAAGTTCCAATTTTCATTCTGACTCACTTCATTCTCTTTTTTGAAAATATCACTGCGCTCACCAGTCAATGTCTTAGAGGTATACAGAGAGAGATGACTTGGGCTAGCATGCTCTGGAGACCAATCGAGCAGAACGCCTCGATGTGGCGCTCTCCACTCAGTGTGATTGGTATCGAGCATGATGACAAACGGTGACTCCAATCCTTTAGCCCCATGAATCGTCATTAAGCGCACACGCTGATGCCGATCTTCTTCTGACATCTCGCTTTGCTCATCTACCTCACCAATATCTTCATTGGTATCAGCTTCCGCCTCTACATCTCCCTCATCGGGCGTCTCATCATCATCGCCACGACGCATCGCATTCATATCATCAATAAAACGACTCAGGCTTGGATAGCGTCCGCCATCTTGATTTAAGGCGAGCTCTAAAAAGGCGTCTAAATTTGCTAAGACTTGCGCACGTGCCAGATTTTGAGCAGCAATGGCATAGCTCACTCGCAAATTACTCTCGTGATAAATCAAATCGAGTAGGTCATGAACTGGCAATGCCTCACCTAAAGTACGCCAATGCTCTAAATACCTTGCTGTCCTCTGAATCTCGCTGTCTTGACTCGCTTGCAAGGCATCCCACCAAGAGCGATAGCCCTCATTACCACCAGTACTCATACTAAGTACTTGCATCTGCGCTTCAGTAAAGCCAAAGATCGGACTGCGTAGCACCTGAGCCAAGGGTAAATCATGTCTTGGAGAAACCAAGACTGTCAGCAAGGCAATCAAGTCATCAATCTCTAGAGTATTTAAGAGGCCTCCTAAACGTGAGCTGTCATAAGCTAGACCTGCTTCTCGCAAAGCCCTCTCAAATTGCGGCAAATATTTACGACGCTTAACTAATAAGATGAAGTCACTCGCTCTTGCAGCACGCCAATACTCCTTACCATCCTTTTTATCCATTACTTGATGCGTCGCAATCACTTGATGAATCAAGCGACTAACTTGCTTACCCTCTTCATAGCGCTGTTGCACATCAATTGTTTGGCTGGCATCTTTAATAGCATTATCAAAAGCCGTACCAGATCTTTCTGGCTGCACCTTCTCCACCCGCTCGATGAGTGGTAGTAATTGCGCTACACCTTTTGCTGCATAGTCTTCTACTGGAAGGCCATCTAGCAAAGGCTTCCAGGCAGTTGTCTGCCTAGTGTATTGATAACTCTCGGGCAAGGCGCCCGCTAAGAACACATCATTGACTGCATCATTAATGGCAGGTGCATTTCTGCGAGTCTTATTTTGCGATAAAGGCTTGGCATTTAACTTATTCACCAGAAAATCTCGAGCGCTATCAAACAGTCTTGGATCGGCGCGGCGGAAACGATAAATAGATTGTTTGGGATCCCCCACAATAAAGACGCTTGGCATAGAACCATCATCGCCATAGCCGTCTAACCAAGAACGCAATATTTGCCATTGCAATGGATTGGTATCTTGAAACTCATCAATCAGAATATGTTTGTACTTCGCATCTAAGCGGGCCTGCAAATACGAAGCATTAGCAGAATTCGTCATTAATTGACTCACGCCAATTTCTAGATCATCAAAGTCGCGTACTCGCATAGCCTCTTTGGCTTTTTCCATATGGCTGAGCATTGCTTCGCTCATAGCAAACCAAGCTGCATTGAGTTCATGCATTAGATGCTCGCTTTGCCAAGCAAATAGCGCTTCATAGGCCAGCACCCAATCATTACGAATGATCGTAATTTGTGCGGGATCTCCGCCCGTTTTACTAAGGTACTTGAGTATTGGAGCAGAAGTTTTTTCGATATCTGCTAATGGTGTGCGGTTTTGTGTCAAAAAATAAGTTTCAAACTGATCGGCAATATCCATCACAGATCTACCGGCAGCATGATGCGCCATCACTTCTTCAAGATAAGGAGCTTTACTTATTTGGGTTGGTGTGCCATTACTAAAGCACTTGTAGAGTACTTCTAGATTTTCTTTAGTTTCGGGGCATTCCCAAAAGATTTGTAGTGGGTTTTGCTGGTTTAAGTATGGTAAGACCTGATCTAAATAATCAATTGCTTTAATGTTTTTAGAGGCACAAGCCTCTTGGAAAAATGTCCATGCACCTCTTTGCTTAAAAAGGCTGTAATTACCCATCAAGAACTTTTGGGTTTCGCTTGCACCAAATTCAGCTAGGAGTACGTCATAGTGTTTTTTAAGATTGTCAGGTAGATCGCCCCACCAGTCTTGCATACACTCTTCTTGTAGACGCTTGGCGTCTTCTCTCAGATTAAAGCCAGGCTGAACTTCTGCTGATACAGGCGCTGCACCTAATAAGCGTCCAAACCAACCATGGAAGGTGTCAATCACGATGGCCTGTGGACTTGATAAGACTTTGATATACAGAGCCCGAGCTTGAGGTAGCAAGTTTTTGGCCTCTTCTTTTGTCAGGCCTCTGATATATAAGTCATGTATGAGCTTCTCATCATCAGCGACAGAAAATTCTTCTAGCAAACCATACAGACGATCACGCATTTCTTGTGCGGCTTTACGTGTAAAAGTGAGTGCCAAGATTTCTTGCGGCTTTGCACCAGCCAACAGTAGCCTGATCATGCGAGCTACTAGTAACCAAGTTTTGCCACTGCCTGCACAAGCAGAAACAATGACCGATCTTTCGGGATTGCAGGCTAAGGGGTAATCGAACTCTTCGCTCACCACATCCCCTTTCTGCAGACGCCTCTGGCTTCGCAGTATTGACATACGCTATCAGGAGCAAATGCTTGCATGGGCTTGCGCGCCCACAAACTATTGAGATCTTTCTCGATCTGCTCAGAAAACTGAGTCATCACATCTGGCATATCTTCTACCGTATGCGCCCGAATATTCTTATCCTCGCCTTTATCAAGCTCTGCTTTGAGTGAGACCCACTGCGCCTCTCCTACTGTCCGTCCTGGCAGATGGGCTGCAATGGCATTCTCATTGGCAGCGCGAGCATAGATTAAAAGCTGTGGATCATCCAAGATATTCTCTGCGCGATCGACAATCTTTTTCATCTTCTGATTTTTATAGTCAATCACTGCCGCCGCAGTACCATCAGACTCATGAATATCAAATCGATCAGCGCGCCCTGCAATACGGATATCTCTTTGGATACCATCAGGGTCGCTCAAGCTTAATGTAAAGCCAATGGGTAGCTCAGCATCGTGATAGTGCCAACCATCACTTTCTCTTTTGAGCTGCCAATCAACAAAGCTAGGGATTTGTTTTTGCCAATCTCTCAAGGCTCCTAATACTCGGGCATCTCCAGCAATGAGGCGCTCAAACTCTTTTTCTGAATACTTCATGAGATGATCGACCATCCACTGACGTCGCGCCTCGCTACCTTGATGTGTTGGTGAATGTGACTTCTCTTGTTCAGTCTTGAGTGCTTGGAAAAAGGTCTTGAGCAGTGCATGTAATGTCTGCCCTGCTAAAGAAGCATCAAAGCCCTCTTCAAATTCTTTTGCCTTACGCAGGCCCAATAAGTTACTGACGTAATAGCGATAAGGACAATCACGTAAAGCCTTATAGGCGCTGGGCGAAACAGTGACTGGAATAGCCAAATTCTGACTAGGCGTGCTGACCGACATCGTAATAGGCTGAGATTGACCTTCATACGTATCTGGCTTCGCATCAACTACTCGCCAGTCTTTTAATTGAGTCTGTAAACGCGCAATCCAAGCCGATGGCCTCAGCGGTTCTCCGCTTTTACTTTTGCTCTGCCAAAGCAAATCGACGTTTTTACATGACACTAACAACTGAGAAAGGTCTCTTGCTTGCTGGATGTACTGCGCTGCAATCGTAGATGACTTCAAGTATCGATTGAGTGTGTCTGAGAAAAATAAGGGCGGCTCAGAAAATGCGGGTAATTGCTGCTCATCACACCCCACTACAACTACCGCATCAAATTGACGAAGTCGCGTTGAGCTCAGCGGCAAAATACTGAGGGTTGCTTGCGCCTCTTGACCAGCCTCTTCATAAGAAGCTTCTTCAATCACTGTCTTAAGAAGGCTTAACCATTCTGGTAAACGCATCTTGACGTCTTTATAGATACCGCTACTGAAATCAAATCCCTTTAATACATTGAGGAGCTGCTTACCTGCGGCATCTTTTTCAAGGCGCTGTGCCATACCAGTTTCTTGAAGATTTTTTTGTAAGAGCGCATAGGCGCTAGAGCAATCGACCATTGACTGTTGCCAGCCAGTATGTAGATGTCTGACAAACTTGATGAGATCGATTAAGTGCGTGTTGGGTGAATCGCCATTGCTGGCAGCGTAACTATTGGCTCGCTCTATTGCCATCATAAAAGTTTCCCAACCAGACTTCGCCTGACTGGCAATCAAAATATCTTCAAGCTGAGCAGTAAGGCCATTACACGCTTCGGGTGATGTATTGAGACTATGAGAAAGATCGAAATAGGGGTTTTGCAAAAACTCGAGTAAAGCACTTGCGCTGGGCCCCTCTTTAGGAGCACGCATGATTTCTAGCCAGCTATCTAATGCTGCGGCAGTTCTAGTGGTCGATAATTTCCAGCCAGTTTCATCACGAATCCGTAATGCGCCGCCTAAACGACTGAGTAATGCACGTGCTCTGCGTGCTGCTAATCGATCTTGCGCAACTAGCGCAATATTTTTCTTACCAGCAATCAAATGAGACTCAATCGATTTAGTTGCAGTCCAGGCTAATTCTTCAAAACGTCTTGCTGCCAGTAAGCGCCAGTCATCCTGCTGATGAACTTGAATGTTGCTCTTAATTTGAGCGTCTTCTTGGGGGCTCACAACTACAATATGTCCTTCTGCATCCAGCCCACAAAGCGCCTCAGGCCATAAGGCAACCGATTGCCAGTTGAGATCTACACGGACTACGCATGCAAATTGAGCATAATCATTGAGATATCCATCGATTAACTCTTGATCAATCGGCTTTGGATCAGCAGTCTGTACCCAGATGAGTGGACGTACTGTAGTGGAGTCTTTTTCTGCATTGGTTTTTGCTAATTGCATCTGGGCAGCCATCGCTAAATGTTTGCGAATGACTGGATCCCCAATGTTTGTTAAGTAACGCCAGAAAGTTAAGAGAACTGCAGACTCTTCATCGACCACATTGCGTGAGAGCCCTACATAGGCTTTGGCAATGGCTTGATCTAAAACCAGCGCTACTTTTTTTAGCCAGGCTTCGGTATCGAGTGTATGGGTTTGTAGCAAGTCATTTAACTCGCCTTGTAATTGCGGAACCACCACTTCTGATAATGAATCGCAGGCATCAATGACAGCTTGTGCTAATCCCCACGCACCCGCTTCACTCTCTGCCTTAAACCAGCTTTGCAATACTTTGTGTTTACGCAAATTCACAAAGACTGATAACCATCTCTCTAAATCCGTTTGCTTTTTTGGAAACTTCCATGCGCCTGGCGCCGCCTCTAACCAATCAGCAAAACTAATGACTTGCGGCAAGAAGGCGATGTTACTTGGCAGATCCTTTGGTCGGTTTTGCTCTAAGGCTGCCCGCACCCCAATCAGTGGTCCGGCAGTGCTAAGGACTACTAAGGGACGTTTTTGGGTTTGTTTCGCACAATCCCAAATACCTTTGGCCAATTCTGTCAGCGCCTGGCTATTGGGGGTAATTGCCCAAGCCTGTGGCTGCTTTTGCTTTGAAATGGTCGGAAATGGGTGAAGCATTACAGGGGCTGTTGGATTGGTGTTTTAGGGCTTATTTGGAAAATTCGGCAGAATGTTTGGCTTATTGCTAATATAAGCTTTGTAACGCCACAATTAAATAACTCACTAAATAAGTCTAAATAAGGAATTTTCATGAGTGCCGGTATTAAATACGTAACTGACGCCTCTTTCGAACAAGACGTCCTGAAGTCTGATAAACCTGTTCTCCTCGACTTTTGGGCTGAATGGTGCGGTCCTTGCAAAATGATTGGTCCAATCCTAGAAGAGCTTTCTGGTGAGTATGGTGACAAGTTGCAAATCGCAAAAATGAATGTGGATGAGAACCAAGGTGTTCCAGCACAGTTCAACATTCGCGGCATTCCGACCTTGATCCTATTCAAAAATGGCACCGTAGCTGCTCAAAAAGTAGGCGCTTTGGCCAAATCCCAGTTGTCTACCTTTATTGATAGTCATCTGTAAATAGTCCCACACCACGGGTTCACTAGCTGAGCCTGTGGTTTTTACCTGCTAATTGCACTTGCCTGCCCCATTTTTTAGTGTAATATTGCGTTTAACAGTAGTTCAGCGCCTCGCACTTACAAAGCAAAGCGTTCATTTTCAGCAATTACCTCCCCCCATCTTTTAAGTAAATCTCCCAAATTCTGTTTTTCCACATCTGCTTGATTTCCATCAGCGCAGCGATACCCCAAAACCAATTGATCTAATCCCTTTTTTCTTTATCAACACCAGAGAACCACATGCAATTAACTGAACTCAAAGTCCTCCACGTATCCGCCCTGCTTGAAATGGCAGCTAGCTTGGAGATTGAAAATACGCAACGGATGCGCAAACAAGAATTAATGTTTGCCATTCTGAAAAAGCGCGCTAAAGCCGGTGAAATGGTGTTTGGTGACGGTACTTTAGAGGTATTGCCAGATGGCTTTGGTTTCTTGCGCTCTCCTGAAGCCTCCTACATGGCTTCTCCTGACGATATTTATATTTCCCCTGCACAGATTCGCCGCTTTAACCTTCACACGGGTGATAGCGTTGAAGGTGAAGTGCGAACACCAAAAGATGGTGAGCGTTACTTTGCATTAGTCAAAGTCGACAAGATCAACGGTTTAGCTCCAGAGGCCCTCAAAAACCGCATCATGTTCGAGAACTTAACTCCACTGCACCCAAATCGTACGATTTTGTTAGAGCGCGATATCAAGGCAGAAGAAAATTTAACCGGCCGAATCATCGATATGATTTCTCCGATTGGCTTTGGTCAACGCGGTTTGATTGTGTCTTCACCTAAATCCGGTAAGACAGTGATGATGCAGCATATCGCTCACGCTATCTCCGCCAATAACCCTGATGCAATCTTGATTGTTCTCCTAGTGGATGAGCGTCCTGAAGAAGTGACCGAGATGCAGCGCTCCGTTCGTGGTGAAGTGGTTGCTTCCACTTTTGATGAGCCAGCAGTGCGTCACGTGCAAGTTGCTGAGATGGTGATTGAAAAGGCGAAGCGTTTAGTCGAGATGGGTAAAGATGTCATCATTCTGCTTGACTCCATTACCCGCCTTGCTCGCGCATACAACACCGTAATTCCTTCATCTGGAAAAGTGCTCTCTGGTGGTGTGGATGCCAATGCCTTGCAACGTCCAAAACGCTTCTTCGGTGCAGCTCGTAATATTGAAGAAGGCGGTTCATTAACCATCATCGCCACTGCCCTAATTGAAACGGGTAGCCGCATGGATGACCTGATTTATGAAGAGTTCAAAGGCACGGGCAATATGGAAGTTCACCTTGAGCGTCGCTTGGCTGAACGTCGCGTTTACCCATCGATTAACCTCAATAAGTCTGGCACCCGCCGCGAGGAATTGTTGGTTAAGGCAGAAAACCTCCAGAAAATCTGGGTATTGCGTAAATTGCTGGCCGATATGGACGATATTGAAGCGATGAACTTCATCGTGGATAAGCTCAAATCGACCAAGAACAACAGTGAATTCTTTGACCTGATGCGTCGCGGAGGCTAATTTAGGGGCTGTTTACAGGCTCAGGGGCTTGCTTTAGCCCCTTTTAGACCCCAAAAGTGCGCTTTGTTGTTGATTTCATGGCATAATTTTGCCTTTGCTGCACCAATCACTGCTTTTAAAAACTGGGAAAGTATTTAGGTTCTTTTAACTTAAACGGCTACCCGCTCATAGGACTCAAAATGAAACCTGGCATTCACCCCGAATATCGTGAAATCGTCTTCGTAGACGTTTCTAATAACTTCAGCTTCAAGACTCGCTCCACCATGTCTACTAAAGAGACAATCAAGTGGGAAGATGGCAAAGAATATCCATTGGCCAAGATCGAGACTTCATCTGAATCACACCCTTTCTACACCGGCACCCAAAAAATTATGGATACCGCTGGTCGTGTTGAGAAATTCCGTCAGAAATTCGGTACTAAAGCTGTTGCTAAGGCTACCGGTGATGGCGCTGCTAAAACAGCTGAGAAAAAAGCTGCTGCTGCAGAAGCTAAAGCTGCTGCAAAGCCAGCTAAGAAGAAGGCTTAAATCACTTCAATTCGCAGGGTATGTCAAATACCTGCTCTGCGAGATAATCAAGGCAGCGTTTGCTGCCTTTTTTATTTCTTGTTTTTGCTTAAATAGAGTCCATGGTCAAACTAACCGCCGCTGCCACTAAATCCATTCCACGCATTATTATTTTTGCGCTGACCTTGGTTTATGGATTTGCGGGTCTCTTCTTTCGTGATCCCTGGAAGAATGAAGATGCGGTTGGTTTTGGGGGCATGTGGACTTTGTTCCGCGGTAACTCCATTGATTGGGTTGTTCCTCACATCGCCGGTCGCGATATTTCTTTAGGCGCTCCACTGCCTTATTGGATGGGCGCTACTCTCATCGAATTATTTGGCTCTTGGATTGGCGCTGCCAATGCTGCGCGCTTATATTCTGCTATTTGCTTTTTCTCTGCTGCCTTAGCGATTTGGTATGCCACCTACCTTTTAGGTCGTCGTCGTGAAGTGCAACCAATGGCTCTTGCTGTTGGCGGTCAACCCGATTTGAAGAGTTATGGCATGACTTTAGCGGATGGTGCACTACTCATCTTCTTAGCTTGCGTTGGACTAGCTCAACGCGCTCATGAAACTACGCCAATGATGGCTCAACTCATGGGTATTAGTATTTTGCTCTATGGGACTGTACGTGGCTTAGATAAACCATGGCAAGGAGGCTTATGGACTGGTCTCGGCATCACGATTGTTGCGCTCTCTAGCAATCTCACCTTAAGTTTAATCATCATTAGTTCAACCATCATCGCTGTTCTAGCCAGTAATGCCAAATTGCGTTTTCGCTGGACATTAACCAGCACTGTTTTAGGCTTAATTGGTTTTGCTATATGGCCGATCATTTGGTATTTGACTGATCTGCCAGTTGATTTACGCCATGCTGCGCAAGAAGGCTGGCGCAATATCCCAGAAATGCGCGCCACTCCCTCAATCGAATCTCTTGGCTTTTTAAGCGTGAACTTTTGGGCCTACGCTTGGCCTGTTTGGCCTCTCGCAATCATCTCATTAGCCCACTGGGGTCGCGTGAAAGAAGCGGGCGCTTGGCGTGCTCCTCATCTTTGTATTCCCCTAAGCTTATTTATTGGCAGCTTAATTTATGTTTTTTTCCGCTCAGAAGCCAACGAACATGATTTGATGATTTTGATTCCGAGCCTATCGATCATGGCTGCGTTTAGCTTGCCCATCTTAAAACGCAGCATGATTAGCTTCATTGATTGGTTTGCGATGTTTAGCTTTACTCTTATCGCGATTGCTATTTGGATTATTTGGCTGGCAAAAGTAACGGGCTATCCAGAATCAACCGCTGCAAATGTAGCGCGTTTACTCCCCGGATTTGAATTTCAATTCAACTACCTAGCCCTTTTTGTTGCAATGGTGATTACTGGTGCATGGCTCGCCATTGTGCGTTGGAGAACCTCTCGCGCTCCTAAAGAAATCTGGCGCTGTCTCATCATCTCTGCATCTGGCACAACCTTGATGTGGGTACTCTTGATGACATTATGGTTGCCAACCATTAACTATGCTAAAACTTATCGTCAAGTCGCTGCACGTCTTGTGCAAGTGGTGCCATCCGGTGCTGGCTGCATTAATACGAGTAATCTGGGCGATGCCCAACTTGCCTCTTTTAGCTACTTCACTAAGCTCTCTTTACGTGATGACGCTGATTGCCCGTGGATGTTGACCCATAATCAATCCGAAGCTAAAGCATACGCAAAGCTCAATAATAAAAAACTGCAGTTACTTTGGGAAGACCGTCGTGCAGCTGACCGTGATGAACGCCTACGTCTTTACGAAGTCATCCCGGAATAAATAGTGCTGCACTTTAAACTATCGCGCCTGCGCGAGGACGTCCCCGCTTTACTGAAACTTGCTGGACCCCTGCTGATTGGTCAGTTAGCAGTCATTACGTTTGGGGTTCTAGATACTGCTATGACAGCACGCTACTCCGCTGAAGACTTGGCAGCACTAGCAATGGCCTCAGCAATCTTTATCAGTGTTTATGTTGGCCTGACTGGTGTGGTGTCTGCCCTCGCCCCGATTGCTGGTCAACTCTTTGGCGCTAAACGTTACTCTGAGATCGGCGAAGAGGTAAGGCAAGCTACATGGCTTGCTCTCGGACTTACCATTCTTGGTTGTCTGATTTTGACCAATGCAGATCATGTGCTTGAGATTTCTCATTTGAGTCCAGATATAGAAGACAAGGCAAAGTTATATCTCAATATTTTGGCTATTGGATTGCCTGCCAGTATGGTGATGCGTGTCTTGATGGCTTTACATAATGCCGTATCTCGTCCTGCCGTCATTACCATCATTCAACTCATTGGCTTGGGACTAAAGCTACCTCTGAACTTACTCTTTATTTATGGTGGCTTTGGGATTGAAGGCATGGGCGGCCCTGGGTGTGCAGTCGCTACTGTGATCATTAACTGGACCTGGATGCTGCTGACTCTGGGCTTTGTTTTGTTTGATCGTTTCTATAAACCGTTTTCGATCTTTGTGCGCTTTAGCCCTCCTGACTGGCATCGTATTTGGGTATTACTAAAGCTGGGTGCTCCTATTGGCTTTAGCTACTTGATTGAAGTCACTTCATTTACTTTCATGTCACTCTTTATTGCGCGCCTGGGAACTACTGCATTGGCTGGACATCAAATTGTTGCTAATCTAGGCACTGTAATTTATATGGTGCCACTCTCCCTCTCGATTGCAACGATGACTTTGGTATCCCAATCGATTGGCGCTAACAAGCCTGAACGTGCCGAGGAGATCGGTTGGTCATCTGTATTTTTTACAACTGCTACCTGCATCACGATTGGGATTGCTGTCTGGGTCTTCAGAATGCAGCTATTAGATCTATATGATCCTCCGGCTGAGGTGAAGGCTTTTTCAATCCCTCTCTTTTTGTTTATCGCGTTTTATCAAATATTTGATGCCCTACAAGTGACGGCAGCATTTATTCTGCGGGCTTATCGAATTGCCTTTTGGCCCATGTTGATCTACGCAGGATCGCTATGGGGCGTAGGTCTTGGTGGCGGCTACCTCATGGGCTTTAATGTATTTGGTAATGTGCCCATTTTCTTGCAAGGTGCTAATGGCTTTTGGGCTGGCAACAGTATTAGCCTTGGCTTAGCTGCTTGCTTCCTACTTTACCTCTTTAGAAAAACAGCGGAGCGCTATGAAAAAACGCATCCGCCGCTTAAGGTTTAGAAAGCTAGATTTTTTGCAGTCTTAGCGATAGCTTGGGCCTGTTCCACGAGCTGGATAGCTAGGAACCTGATTCCCTTTGGAATACATACACTGCTGGTATGCGATGTTGTATTGCGTTTGAGCTTGGTTTTCTTTTCCGGATGCATTCATGGCACCGATTCCTGCTCCACCTAATAATCCAATGCCTGCACCAGTTCCGACATTAGCGCTGCTACCGCCACCAATCACTGCGCCAGCAGCAGCGCCCAAGGCAGCAGCTACGGCAGCACTAGTGGCAGCATCCTTTAATGCTGCATTGCCGCTATCTTTAATGGAATTGGCGGCAAATCCACGACACTGCTGATCTTCCTGCTGAAATACTTCAAAAGGCTTACCTTCGCGCGGCATGATGGCAATGGTCGGGCCAGTTGGCGCAGATACGCATGCGGTTAATGATGCAAAAGTAGATGCAATTAATACTGTGAAGCTAATAAATCGTTTCATATAAAACCTTAAAATTTTCAGAATCTTTTTTAGTGTTGTGGTCGTTTGGGCTGAGCACTGCTAGTGGGCGGTGTTGCAGGCTCTGCTTGCCAGCCAGTAGAGCACTCTTGTACATATGGAAAATACTGGCCACTCGCTTGGCAGTAATACCAAACTGCAGGCTGTGGTTGTGCCGCCAAAACCATTGGTTGAGGAGGGGGCATATAAGTTACTGGTGGGGCATAAACGACTGGAGGAGCATAGTAGCCTCCATAAGGTCCGTAATAAGAACCGCCATATGCCCAATTGCCTCGCCATCCTGGACCCCAGCCTGGACCATAAGCTGCTGGACGCCAGCCACCGCCATAACCGCCACCCACGGATACATTCCAGCCTACGTTACCCGCTTGGGTAGTAGCTGGTGAAGCTAGCAATAATGAAGCTAAGGCAACTCCTAAGATACTAAATTGATTGATTTTTTTCATGATCGACCCCCTAAATTTGGTCTGACACTTCTTTGAAGCTCTCATTTAATTTTAACTAGCCTCACTACCAATAACGCCTCAAATCTGTTTAAGCTGACAAGAAAATCAGAAATTACGGCTCAGCTTTAGCGCCTGACTGCTGAACCACTCTACTCCACTTGCGGGATTCTTTTGCAATCAATTTAGAAAGGTCTTCAGGGCTACTAGGAGCAGGATCCAAACCACCAACTAAGAGTCTATTTTTTATATCTGGGCTTTCTAAAGCTTGTTTAGTTAACTGGTTAAGACGTTTTTGAATGGCTGGTGGCAAATTTGCTGGGGCCATTAAGGAAAACCACGAAACTGCTTCAAAACCTGGCAAACCCTGTTCGGCCAAGGTTGGAATTTCTGGGGCAGCAGGCGAGCGTTTTAATGTCGTGACACCTATAGCCTGCACCTCCCCTGCTTTAATCAATGGCAATGAGGAAGATAGATTATCAAAGAGCATCGAGATACGTCCGCTGACTAAATCTGGTAATGACTGAGCGCGCCCCTTATAAGGAATATGGCGAATATTGATTCTGGCCATTTCTTTAAAGAGCTCACCAGACATATGCAAAGAAGTACCGACTCCTGAAGAGCCGAAGGTTAATTGATTTGGCTTAGCTTTTGCAAGCTCAATTAATTCATGAATATTGCTAATGCCTAATTGATTATTCACAATCAATACATTGGGAGTACTCGCCAAGAAACTAATCGGCGTGAAATCTTTCACTGGATCAAAAGGCATCTTTTCATAAAGAGCGCCATTAATCGCATGAATACCCACGGTACCAATCAGTAAGGTATAGCCGTCAGGTTCGCTCTTAGCAACTAAATCTGCACCAATATTGCCACCATAGCCTGGACGATTTTCAACGAGCACTGGGACACCCAGAGTTTGCTGCCAATTTTCAGCTAAGACGCGCGCCAAGATATCGGGTGCGCCACCAGGTGTAAAAGTCACAATAATCCGAATGGCTTGCTTGGGCCAAGCCGTCTTTGCTTGTGCATGAGCAGTCGATATGCCAAGCCAGAAAAACAGAAGAACGAAGAGGCTTTTCATGAGCCTAGAAAATAGCATCATTAACTTAGTTAAAAGCCAAAGCGATTACGCAACCAGAGCCAGCCCTCATACTTCACAGGATCATCAGCGCATGGACCAAGGCCACACTCGAGTAGCGTAGATATCAGATTGCCTGCCACTAATAGGATCAAGATCATCACCAAAACATTGGCGAACATAGAGCGAGAGCGGACTTCACGATTTGGCAGTATCAGTAAAATTGCAAGGCCTAGTAAAAGCCCCATATAACCCACAAAGGCCCAGGTATAAAAATGCAACTCCAGAAAGGTAGAGCCATAACCCTTATCGCCCGGTAGAACATGCAACAGTACTTGGCGCAAAGAAACCATCATTCCTACTAATCCACCGATGATGCCCCAACCATAATGTGCCGCGTGGGTGCCACAGCGAATATTCAAAACTAAGGCAAAGCCAATGATGACAAACCCGATGCGCTGCATGAGACATAATGGGCAAGGCAATTCACCAAAATACAGTTGATCAACAAAGGCATATGACAAGACACTGATTACCGCAAGTAATGCTAGTTGATTGCCAAGCGCAGCTAGTGAGGGAAAAGAAAGATTACTCATAAGCTGATATTAAGATGAGTGCTTGCATGCAAGTAGAACCAAGCAGCCAGAAGCCCAACAGTAATGGCTAAGAGGATTAAGCCAGCAATGCGCTTATCAAACCAAACCAAAATCAGTCCGATCAATGCTGTCAGAAAAGGTAAGAACATATACATAAGAGAATTCTAGTGCAGTAGACCCAAATGATGGCTAGCTTAAGCCATCTTGGAGAAAGGGTAATCTACTGATCAGTTCTTTGAGTTTAAAAACTCTACTACTGTTTTTACAAAGAGATCTGGGACTTCCACATGGGGCACATGACCAACATTATCAATAGGTACCAGCTTTGCATTCGGTATTGCAGCTTGCGCCTTTTTACCTAGCTCTGGAAAGTTACCCAATGACTTCACCGCTTCCGGTGGAGCAAAACGGCGACCAAAGACCGTTCTATCTTTTTGACCAATCACCAACAATACAGGCATCTTCAATTGTGGCAAATCATTGACAACAGGTTTTTCTGCAATCATCTGATAAGTTAAGACAGAAGTTTTAGCGTAAGCAGGATAGTCAGATCCTTTTTGTACGCGCACATACACTTCTACAAACTTTTCATAACTCGGTTGCCAAGTTGGGAAGTAGGTTTGCAAGAAACGGCGATAGCTCACTTCAGTCTGCGCCATCTCTAACTTGAGCAAATTGTCATTTTGCTGTGGCGGAATATCTTTGCTGTAATCCTCAAGACCCAAAGGATTTTCGAGAACAAGCTTTTGCACCATATTCGGGTACAAGCGGGCAAATCGCACGCCAACCATACCACCCATCGAATTAGCAATGACTGAAACCTGCTTGACATTGAGCGACTGCAATAACGCTTTGGTATTAGCAGCTAAATCATCAAAGTGATATGCCACATCTGGCTTAGAAGACTTACCAAAACCAATTTGATCTGGAGCAACTACACGATATCCAGCTTGTGTTAGCCCAGCAATCGTAGGAGCCCAATAATCGCTAGAAAAATTCTTGCCATGGAACAAGAGCACTACACCCTTTTGCTTACCAATAGCAGGCACATCCATATAAACCATCGTCGCAGGCTGACCTTGCAAACTGGTTTTGAATTCTTTAGTCGCGTAGGGATAGGGCCAAGTACTTAAACGTAGATCCAACGGTGCTGCATTGGTATACAAGCTAGCTGGAGTTGGAGCTGGAGAACTGACTACAGCCTGCTCTGTACTGGCACATGCTGCCAATAGTAGCGAGGTAGCGCAAACTAAACCAATGGTTCTCAGAATCGACTTATTAAAGGATGTATTCATTACAGAATCTTTGTTTTGAGATTGATTAAGCCCTCGACGCTTCCCTCAAGTACATCGCCCTTCTTGATCGGGCCAACTCCAGCTGGAGTACCTGAGTAGATTAAATCGCCTGCTTCTAAAGTAAATAAGGTAGAGAGATAGGCAATGGTGTCAGGCACATTCCAGATCAGCTGGTTTAAATCACCCTCTTGACGCACTTCACCATTCACTAAAAGTTTGACAGTGCCTTTTGCTGGATGGCCACATTGAGTTACCGGGGTAATTTCACCGCAAGGGGCTGATTGGTCAAATGCTTTTCCTGTGTCCCAAGGACGCCCCATTTTCTTGGCCTCACCTTGTAGATCACGTCTTGTCATATCCAAACCAACACCGTAACCATAAACATGGTCTAAGGCTTTATCAGCAGGGATATTTGCACCGCCTTTGCCAATGGCAACGACCATTTCAATTTCGTGATGTACATCTTTTGATAAATTGGGGTACGCCATATCTTTTCCATCGGTCACGATAGAGTTAGCTGGCTTCATAAAAAAGAATGGTGGCTCACGATCTGGATCATGGCCCATCTCACGCGCATGATCTGCATAATTCCGACCAACACAGTAAATCCGATTTACTGCAAAACGGCGAGTATCACCAGTAACTGGTAAAGATATCACTGCTGGTGGATCAATCACAAACGCTGAACTCATAAAACCCTTTCTATCAAATCCTATGGATTAGTCTCTATTTACGATGTAGAGAAGTATGACGCAATTTTAGTAACAAGATGCTCAGAGCCAAAGCAAAGGTCAAAGCATTGGCCAATATCAGGGGCCACTTCTCAATAATGAGCCCATAAATCAGCCAGAGCCCTACCCCAGCTGTAAATAGGGAGTACATGCCCAGAGATACGCCTGATAAATCCCGAGTCCGCCAGGACTGTATTGCCTGCGGCAAAAAGGCGAACGTGGTCAAGAATGCGGCACAATAACCAATGACTTCAATCTGGTGGGGCTCAAGGTTCATGAATCCATTGTAATTAATGAAATGAAACATTCATTGATCTAGCGCAGAAACTCCAATTCTGGTCATAATACAAGCTTGCCTTACAAACCTATATTAAAAATAAGCCATGAGACAACTAATCCAAAAATCCCTTTTTATTACACTTTGCGCGACTGCTGTTTTAGCTAATGCCTATGCCCAAGGTGATGCAGCTATTAAGAATTACCCAGATAAACAAATTCGTATAGTCATTCCCTTCCCTCCAGGAGGTGCGACTGACGTGATTGGTCGCATCATGGCGCAAGAGTTATCCAAATCACTAGGTCAGCAAGTGGTACCCGATAATCGCTCAGGAGATAGCGGCAATATTGGCGCGGACTTAGTGGCCAAGTCTCCAGCCGATGGTTACACATTGCTCATGGGTGCACTCACATCGCACGCTATTAATACCAATCTGAACAAAGATGGCATTAAGTACAACCTAGAAAAAGATTTCACACCCGTTGGTGTAGTTGGTGTAGTGCCACTAGTGTTTGTTGTTAACCCTTCGGTTCCCGTAAAGAATATGAAGGAATTTATTGCTTATGCTAAAGCCAATCCTGGCAAACTCACTTTCGCCTCCTCTGGCGCAGGAGCACCACAACGCCTAGCAATGGAAATGTTCCGCGCGCAATTGGGCTTAGATCTTTTACACGTGCCTTATAAGGGTAGTGGTCCAGCGATGACAGACCTCGTTGGTGGTCAAGTACTCAGTATGTCTGAGACAGTACCTGCAGCACTGCAATTTATTCAGGCTGGTCAATTAAGAGCTTTAGCGGTAACTACTGCGAAACGGATTGGTCAATTGCCGGATGTGCCTACCGTTACTGAAGCTACTGGCTTGCCGAACTTTGATGTCGTGAGTATGTTCGGAATTTTGGCTCCTGCAGCAACGCCCAAACCCATCATTGACAAACTGAATGCAGATATCAAAGTAATTTTGCAGCGCCCAGATGTACAAGAACGTATGTTGGCTGCTGGTGTATATGTGAACTACCTAACACCCGCTGATTCTGCAAAGCGTATTCACAGAGAATTGAATATGTGGGGCAAGGTCATTAAAGATGCTGGAATTAAAGCAGACTAAATCATGAGATTTAGCGCCAAGGGTGATCCTTGGTGCTAAGTTTGTTTACTACTTCTTGTTTAACCCTGCTTTACGAGCTTCCACTTCTTTATTAATCGCTGCAATCGTTTGAGGATTAGGCGACTTCCAGTTGCCGCCAGAGTTATTCACCATATAAACCAATGCGTCAGCAAACCCCTCAATACTTAAATTAGGATTGCCTCCTTTAGCAGGCATGGAACGAACGCCAACATAACCATGCGCAGTAAGGGTAACTTGTCCCTCAGCAATGAGTGGCGCCCACTTTGCCTTATCACCCAGCTTGGGCGCATTCAGAACACCAGCTCCATGGCAGCTCATGCAGACCTGCTTGTATGTGGCTTCACCAGATTGAGCAAAAGCTGATCCAGAAAATAGTAAGGCTACTAAGGCGATAAATGAGGCTGATTTTTGTATCTTCATATCCATATTTTCCTGGCAAAGTTATTGTGATTGTTTAACGCGCTCAGTCCAGAGTTGCCATGGACGCCCAATCGTTTTTTCGATTGTTTCTTTAGAAGTTGTCGCTTCTCCAGGGGTCAAGTACTGAACCTGACCCATCTTCATTGCTTCTGCCTGAATGCTCGCATTCTGAATGGCGTAGACCGTTCTAAATACCGCCTTCTTGATTGAGTCAGCTCCAGCAGCATAACCATGACCACGCATCAATACAAAGTATTGCAAACCCATCGTTTGAGACAAGGCATCGCCTAAATCTGAATTACTCACAAACATATCTGTATCTGGATTTGGTTTAGCAAAATTACGGATCTCAAATATAGGCGCGCCCTCACCCAAGAAGGCACTCATGTGATAAACCGGTCTCAAAGGTACGCCAGTTAAACCATATGACAGAATGGGTGAGGCATGACCATGAATAACTGAATTAATATCAGGGCGATTCCTCAGAATTCCACTATGGATAAATCGTTCACCATAGGCAACTCGGGTATCGCCATTTAAGGCTTTGCCATTCATATCAAATTCCATGATGTCTTGGACTTTCACTACTGAAGGCGCGACGCTTCTGGCTAAAAAGAAGGTATTAGGATTTGCTGGATTGCGAACACTAATATGCCCATAACCATCCACCGCATTTTGATCATACAAAATATGATTTGCAATGACCAGTTCCTCAACTGCGATCTTGACGGCGGGATTTTGCTCCATTTGTTCTTGAACACTCGCAGCATGAGCTTGAATAGCTACGGCAAAGAGAGCGGTAATGAAACTTTTTTTCATTACTCGACCTTTCCAATCTTTCTGACAACATCCCCCATTTGCGCTGACTCTTTATCCCAATAGACTTTAAATTCAGGTGCATCCATATATTGAATGGGGCTACCAGCACTGTTAATGACCGAACGAACCCGTTCATCAGTGGCCGCCTGCTTGGCTGCATCGCGTAACTTATTGGTAATGTATTCAGGGGTTGCGCTGGGAACAAACAAACCAGCCCATTGAGAAAATTCAATCTTGACGCCCATCTCCTTAAAACTAGGTACCTCGGGCATACTCGCCAATCTACCATCACCCCAGTGTGCCAACGCTCGCACCTTGCCGGCTTTGATCTGCTGCACAATCGAAGAAGGGCCAGTAGCAATTGCATCAACCTGCCCACCCAATAATCCTACGATGGCTGGGCCAGCTCCCGTATAAGGAATATGAACCATATAAAACTTTTCTGAGGCCTTGAGCATCTCCATCGGAACATGCATCGTTCCATAATTACCCGAGGAGCCGAAGTTATATTTACCTGGATTAGCGCGCATTGCCGCTATAAAAGATTTGTAATCCTTCCATGGACTATCAGCCCTCACTACCAAGACAGTAGGGTCAGCTGTGAATCGTGCAATCGGCTTTAACTGATTTAATTGGAATGATTGTTCGCGGCCAACAACTTTATCCGCCTCAGGAATGATGGAAATGGAAGATAGGGCCATGAGAATCGTATAGCCATCTGGTTTTGACTTAGCCACAGCAGCCATTCCAATACCGCCACCAGCGCCCGGCTTATTCTCAACAATCACAGATTGACCTAAGCTTCGAGACAAGGCTTCAGCTACTGGCCTGCCAACAGTATCGGCTACTCCGCCTGGAGGAAAAGGTACCACCATCGTAATGGGGCGCGTAGGCCAAGCTTCCTGCCCGAATACGGAACCAACCAGAAAACAAGCTCCTACAAAGGCTAGCAGACGGCTCATATTCGTTTTTTGTCTCATATTTGTTATTTGGTTATTATTTATGGTCTTTATCCTACTACAAGAGTTGGCATAGATATAGCCCCCACTGGAGATCACCATCATGAAATACGCAGCATTTTCTTTAGCAAAAGAGCCAGACAAGACACGCGTTGGCACCATTTCTGCCGATGGCAAGACAGTGCAAGAGCTTGATCTTGGGGTCGATGTAAGCGAGGATGGGATCGTTGCTATTTTGCGCGCCGATTTGGCTGGTAAGACGCCCTCATCAATTGCTACCCATGCATTTAGTGATATTCGCTTATTAGCCCCAGTACCAAGGCCGCGCCGCAATATCTTTTGCGTTGGTAAAAACTACCATGAGCATGCAAAAGAGTTTTCCAATAGCGGCTTTGATGGCAGCGCCAAACCAGGCGAAGATATTCCTAGTCACGCCATCTTCTTTACCAAGCCACCAGAATCTGTCACTGGCCCAAATACTAATGTGATTATTCCAACTGCTGTGTCTACTTGCATTGACTACGAAGCAGAATTAACAATCGTGATCGGTAAAGGTGGCAAAGGTATTAGTGAAGCCGATGCTATGAAGCATGTTTGGGGTTACACCGCCATTAATGATGTTACGGCTCGCGACTGGCAACAACGGCATAAGCAATGGTTCTTAGGTAAAAGCTTTGATACCTTCTGCCCTATGGGTCCATGGGTTGTGACAGCAGATGAAGTTGACGCAAACGATATCTCAGTGAAGTGCTGGGTTAATGGCGAATTGCGTCAGAACTCCAATACCAAAGATTTAATCTTTGGTATCCCCAATATGATTGCTACTGTCTCGGCTGGGATCACGCTATACCCAGGTGACTTGATCGCTACAGGTACTCCTGTAGGAGTGGGAATTGGCTTTAAGCCGCCTAAGTATTTAGTAAACGGTGATGTTGTTGTCGTTGAAATGGGTGGCATCGGCAAACTGGAAAATACTTTCGTAGCCAAGTAAGTCAGAAGCAGAACTATCGAAATATAAAAGCCACCCTAGGGTGGCTTTAAACATTAGTGCATCACTAAGCTAAACCAAATGCGCTTGCAATCCGATATGTAATAAAGGAGGCTAGATAGGCTAAGCAAAACAAGTAACTGAGCATGATCACTGGGATCTTCCAGCCACCTGTTTCACGCTTTACTGCAGCAATGGTTGATAAGCACTGTGGTGCAAATACAAACCAAGCCAGGAGTGAAAGCGCTGTGGCTAATGACCAACCGGAAGAAATTAATGGGATCAATGCTTCAGCCGCATCTGCACTTGCACTCGATAAAGCATAGACAGTAGCTAGAGAGCTCACTACAACTTCACGTGCTGCCATGCCCGGAACCAAGGCAATACTAATTTGCCAGTTAAATCCAATAGGTGAAAAGAGATGCGCAAGAGCTTGGCCTAACATACCTGCAAAGCTATATTGAATAGCTGAACCTGTTGCACCTTCAGGTGGAAGTGGAAAGCTCGATAAAGCCCATAAAGCGATTGTCATAATGAGAATGATGCCTCCGACGCGACGCAGAAAAATTTCTGCACGCTGCCACAAGCTAATCGCTAAATTACCAAGGCGTGGCAAGTGATAACTAGGCAACTCCATCATGAGTGCATTCATACGAAATTGCTCACTGGTGAAATACTTCAAAATCCAAGCAACGCCCATCGCACCTAAAATACCTGCAAGATAAAGTAAGAATAAAACGAGGCCTTGTAAATCAATATTCGCCCAAAGCTTTTTTTCTGGGATAAAAGCGGAGATCAATAATGCGTACACTGGTAAACGTGCTGAGCAAGTCATCATGGGTGCAATCAAAATAGTGACCAAACGATCTCGTGAATTTGAAATGCTTCTAGTTGCCATGATCCCTGGAATAGCGCAGGCAAAACTAGACAGAAGCGGAATAAATGATCTACCAGAGAGACCAACCGAGCCCATCACACGATCCAGTAAATAGGCCGCTCTAGGCAAATAGCCAGACTCCTCCAGCAAAAGAATAAAGAAAAACAGAATTAGGATCTGCGGCAAGAAGATCACTACACCACCGAGTCCAGCCAAGATACCGTTAATCAATAAACTGCGTACCCAATTATTTGGCAGGATCTCCGTAATTTGAGTACCCAGAAACTCAATCGCAGCCTTGATCAACTCCATTGGCAAAGCTGCCCAACTAAATACGGCCTGGAAGATGAAAAACAATAGCGTAATCAAAATTAAGGGGCCAAACACCGGATGGAGCAGGACAGCATCCAAGCGATCACTTAAATGATCCGGAATAACTTGATCTAACTTCAAGTTTTGTAAAATTTTCTGAACCAAAATATTGTCAGACTCTGTATGAGCAATATGAGAAGCAACATTTTCTAGCGTTGCGTCACTGGTGCCTGTTTGTAGCGCACTTAAATTACGCCAATCTAGATTAGATAAGAAAGATTTAAGATCATCAGCGCCATCAGCATGGATGCCAATGCTAGTCACTACCGGTAGTCCCAACTCATGAGAGAGAGCTGCAGTATCGATCTGAAGGCCTTGACGCTTGGCGATATCGAGCATGTTCAGCACAACCAAGCAAGGCAGTCCCAGACGTTTAGCAGCCAAGACCAAACGCAGATTACGGCGCAAGTTGCTGGCGCTTAATACACAGACCACCAAATCAGGGCGCTTCTCACCTTCTGCTCTACCCAATAGAACATTGCAAGTGACGCGCTCATCAAGTGATCTTGGATAAAGGCTATAGGCACCGGGTAAATCCAAAATCCGAATGTTCTTGCCTGACTCGAGCGTCAAACGCCCTTCTTTACGCTCTACTGTGACGCCAGAATAATTCGCAACTTTCTGACGACTACCAGTGAGTAAATTAAATAGAGCCGTTTTCCCACAATTGGGATTGCCTAGTAGCGCAACAACTGGTTCGCTAGAAAAAAAATGGACTTGAGATTCAGTCATGCGCAAATAACTCAATTTCAATCATGCGCGCCTCAGACTGACGCAAAGCAAATGTAGATGTGCCAACTCGAACCATATAAGGGCCCTTACCAAGCAATCCCTTTCTCAAAAGAGTCACTTGCTCGCCAGGCAAAAAGCCGATGTCCTCCAACTGCCCTTTGATTTGTGGGGCGCCTTGAGGAGAATTGACTTCACTTACACGGTAAAGGCTTTCCAGTTCAGCTTGTTCCAAATTCATTCAATATGCTTTTTTGAGTGATTTATAGGGATATTATATCCCCAAATGAGAATGAATATCATTCGTGGCGACCCAGTGTTTACAAAGCAATATTGAGCCTGTTAAAGCTTTGCAGCTTTGATCTAAAGCAAAAAAGAGAGTGTTTTAGTTAACAGAAAAGCTAAGGCGTGCTGTAGCCATACTTTTGAAGAATGGATTTGGCCTGGGAGCTTTGCATGAACTGATAAAGAGCTGTAGCCTCTCGTGGAGCACCTTTGATTAAAACCATTCTCTGCTGAATTGGCTCATAAAGTTTGCTATTGACCAAAATGAAATGGGTCTCTTTGGCAACTTCTGCTGACTTCGCCAACGATAGTGCGGTAAAACCTAAATCAGCTGCGCCCGTTACTACGTACATGGTTGCAATACCAATATTGTCCCCGTAGATCAATTTGTCTTTAGCGATATCCCACAGTCCTTCCGCCTTCAAATACTCAATAGCTGCTTTTCCATAAGGCGCTAACTCAGGCTTAGCAATAGCAATCTTATTAGCCTTGTTGATAGCCCTGACAAGCTCAGCCTTATCATCTGCCAAACTTATTGCAGCAGAATTTTTGGAGATGATGGCTAACTTACCGATAGCGTATATGGCACCCTCATCAATTGCCTTCCCTTTCTTATAAAGCTCAATTGGAAAATGTTCATCAGCAGAGATCAATAAGTTAAATGGTGCGCCATTCATGATCTGCGCAGTAAAGTTCCCAGAAGATCCATAGACAATCCGAATATCGGAATTACCAGCGGCTTTAAATGCTGTATTAATCTGGGCAAAAGCATCCTTCATATTGGCAGCAACAGCGACCGTTGTAGTTTGTGCACTTGCCAAGCTTGCAGTAAACAGCAAAGAGGCAAGCAGCGAACAGAGGCGAAGTTTCATGATGAAACTTATTCTAGCTTTGCTACCCATTTATAACCAGCCCTCGATCTGGCGGTTGAGACTAACCGCTTTATAACCAGGGGTCTGCCCAGAATAATTCCGAATTTTGCGAATTAACTTTGAGGAATCGGACTGAGATGCCATTTCCTTGTGCATGGCGATAAAGAAAATTTCATCCCTCAAAGGAATAAACCCTAGTCCACTTTCAATAGCCACATTTTTAACGCCAATGCCCACATCGGCCTTACTAGCCAAGATGGCATTGGCTACTGCGGAGTGAGTGAACTCCTCATGTAAGTAGCCATTGATATCGGAAGGCTCAATTCCCTCCTCCATTAATAGCGCGTCTAAGAGCAGTCTTGTGCCAGAGCCAATTTGCCGATTAATAAAGCGCACTTTTCGGTCAACCAAATCATCTATTGAACGAATTCGTAATGGATTGCCTTTTTTGACAATGAGGCCCTGGGTACGCTTCATCACGGGATAAATTTGTATTTCATATTTAGATAGCCGACGATGAATAGCCTTTGAACTTTTTTCGTCTGAGACATGGTAGCCAGCAATATGGGCCTCATTATTTAAAAGCTTTTCTAATGACTCTCCAGAGCCAGCAATTTTTAAATCAAAGCCTTTAACCTCACTCACCGCTCTTGAAATAATTGAATCACTGCTTGATAGAAATTTCCAACGAGCACTTTCTGATTTCTGAATCTTTTTAATTTCTTTTAGTAAAACATCTTGATAAGAGTTTCCACTCTCACGATGAGCGGCTTGCATTTCATCAACAAACTGAATGAAGAAGGCCCCAAAGTCAGTCAAAACTGAGCCATGACCTTTGGTCCTCACTATTAATGGCATGCCAAGGCTTGCTTCCACCTGATTCAATTTTCCCCAGGCGCCTCTATATGAAGTGCCAGATTTTTTACTAGCAACCACTAAAGAGCTGCCATAGCCAATGTCTTTGAGGAGGCCTGCAAGCCAAATCAAGTCTATAGATCCTTTTTCCTCGGTCTGGGATTGAAGAATGAGGGTTGGGTGGATCTCAATTCGCATATGTAATTTTTTGCATATTCAATAAGTATTAATGTATGCGAGAATTATCTTTTAATCAACCACTTATTAAATCTTATGAAAAAGCTCATTTCAAACCTATTTATTAGTGTCTTGGTAGCAGTCTTGATGAACAGTAGCCAGGTCTATGCCCAAGAAAAAAGTATTGTGGTCTCATCCACCACCTCCACAGAACAATCTGGACTATTTGAATTCATGCTTCCTATCTTGAAGATGAAGACCGGCATTAGCGTCAAAGTAGTTGCAGTAGGAACGGGTCAAGCACTCGATATTGGTCGTCGTGGAGATGCTGATGTCGTATTCGTTCATGACAAGCCAGCTGAAGAAAAATTTGTTGAGGAAGGCTTTGCAACTAAACGCAATGAAGTGATGTACAACGACTTCGTACTGATTGGACCGAAGTCAGATCCTGCAAAAGTGGGTGGCAGTAAAGATATTCAGGCGGCTCTTCAGAAAATCTCTGTTGCACAAGCTCCTTTTGTCTCTCGTGGCGACAAGAGCGGCACACATGCAGCTGAGTTGCGTTACTGGAAAGGTGCGGGCATTACAGTATCACCAACTCAAGCTTGGTATAAAGAAACTGGCTCTGGTATGGGCCCTGCTCTCAATACTGCGTCCGCTATGAATGCTTATATTCTTGCAGACCGCGCAACTTGGCTGAGCTTTAAGAATCGAGGTGATTTAGTCATCCTAGTACAAGGCGATCCTAAGCTCTTTAATCAATACGGTGTGATGCTAGTAAATCCAGCGAAGTTTCCTCATGTGAAAAAAGCCGAGGGACAAGCCTTTATTGATTGGTTGCTCTCTAAGAATGGTCAAGATGTGATTGCCAGCTACCAAATTGGTGGTGAGCAACTCTTCTTTCCGAATGCTAAGAATTAGTAGATAAAGAAAAAGCCCGCATCTGCGGGCTTTTTACTAGCTTCTGGCGCTTGGTCAGAGTAGCTTGTTACTTCTTGGGTGTTACGAAACCAATGGCTGTGTCGTCAACAAACTCAACCATGACGTCATCACCAACTTTAAATTTCTCAAGACCGAGAACAGCTTGGTCAACTTTTACCTTCTGCTTCTCACCACTTGGCATTGTGAAAGTCACGATACGTGTTTTTGCATTGATTGTTGAGATTTTCACAGTTGCATAAACAGTATCGGTAATTTCTTCAAACGGCTTAGCAGAGCCCTTACCCGCTACTGTTACAGAGCGGACACCAGAAACACCTGGCTTAGCATCCTTACCGGCCGCGGTTAAACCAACGGCAATCGCTTGGGCATGCTCCACTACAAATACGTCACCCTTTTTAACTTTATCTAAATCATTGACTGCTTTAGCAACGTTCATTTGCGCCAAATTACCATTGGCATCTTTTAATACAACGATGCGCTTTTTCACATCAACAGAATCAACAGTTGCAGTCAGCACAATCACTTCAGCAGCCAATGGCAGCATCTTTGCAGGCGCCTGAGCGAAAGAAGAAGTTGCAAAAGCTAAGCCAGCTGCGGCAAATAAACCAGCAAGTAACGATTTTTTCAAAATAACTCCTAAGCAAGTAAGTAGTTGGGGCTGATCCCGAATTAGGACCACAAATCATTGTAACCACGACATGTGTAGTTTCCTGCGTTTATTTGGTAAATTAAGCTATACCCCTACTAAAAATTACTATTAATTTCCGAATCCTTTGAATCCCTTAGAAATTCTCATTAAACCCTGGCAGGAAGCCTCTAAGGAAGCTTACTTGATACGACAGAAGGTGTTTATACAAGAGCAAGGGGTACCTAAGGATATGGAGCTCGATGAGCATGACCCTTCAGCAAAGCATGCTTTAGCTTACCAACATGATCTCTGTGTAGGCACAGGGCGATTAGTTCTCCTAGATAGTCATCATGCACAAATTGGTCGCATGGCCGTCTTAAGCACTTTCCGAAACCAAGGCATTGGTAAAGCCATCTTGAGTTACTTGATCGCTCTAGCAAAAGCAGAAGGAGTTTTAACCTTAATGCTGCATTCTCAAGTTTCAGCAATTCCTTTTTATGCAAAGCTTGGATTTATAGCGGAGGGGCCTATCTATGACGAAGCAGGCATTCCCCATCGTAATATGATGCTGTCATTACCTAAATAACCACTTATCACTTATGAGCACTACTCATTCTTCCTTCCCATACATCCATCGAGTGTGTTACTCCGATACTGATGCCGCTGGCCTGGTTTATCACGCGCGCTATTTGGATATTTTTGAGCGCAGTCGCGCAGAATGGTTGGCTCAGTTCGACCTAAGTCCAAGCAAGCTGATTAATGACTTTGGAATACTGCTCCCCGTCCGAGATCTGCAAATGAATTTCCACAAGCCTGCCTACTTGGATGATCTACTCCAAATTGATCAGATCATAGAGCGTCGGAGCAAAGCTCAAGTGAGTGTGAGGCAGACGGCCAAAAGAAAATCTCAGGATGGCAATGAGGCTGAAATGGAGCTCATCGTGAGTGCTTTAATTAATATCGTTTGCGTGGATACCACCACCCTCAAGCCCAAAGCACTACCTGAGTGGCTATTTTTAGCGAAATAAGGCTAATGACTTAAAATAAGGTCTCTTACTGCAAACGCTCTAGCGTGGCAGCTCACCCCATTGACCGGGATAGTCGTTTAATTGAATACGGGTCAATACTTTATTGGCCCCTATGTTATTTACAGATCTTGGTTTATCAGAACCCATTCTTCGCGCTATTGCTGAAGAAGGCTATACCAGCCCCACACCGATTCAAGCTAAATCGATTCCTGCAGTACTTCAAGGAGGAGACCTCCTAGCAGCAGCACAAACCGGCACGGGCAAAACAGCAGGCTTTACGCTCCCCATTTTGCAACGCCTCAGCTCCACAAAAGCAAGTACAGGCAAGCGTCTCTTACGCGTATTGATATTGACTCCTACTCGCGAACTAGCAGCCCAAGTTCAAGAGTCAGTTGAGACTTATGGCAAATACACTGGACTCAAATCAACCGTGATCTTTGGCGGTGTAGGTGCTAATCCGCAAATTAAAGCGATTGCTGGTGGCTTAGATATTTTAGTTGCCACGCCAGGACGTTTACTAGATTTGATGTCACAAAAATGTGTCTCACTTAATCACATTGAAATTTTGGTTTTAGATGAAGCTGACCGCATGCTGGATATGGGTTTCTTACGCGATATTAAAAAGATCTTGGCCGCCCTTCCCAAGCAACGACAAAATCTCTTGTTCTCAGCAACCTTCTCTACTGAGATTAAGGCCTTGGCAGACGGCTTACTTAATTCACCAGCATTAATTGAAGTGGCTCGAAGTAATAGTGCAAATGAAGCCATTGCCCAGCTGATTCATCCTGTAGACAGAACCAAGAAACATCCTTTACTTGCCCATTTGATTAAAACCAATGACTGGAAGCAAGTATTAGTCTTTACTCGTACCAAGCATGGTGCCAACAAACTGGTGACGCAATTAGAAAAGGATGGCATCACCAGCATGGCCATTCATGGGAATAAGAGTCAAACTGCAAGAACAAAGGCCTTAGCAGATTTCAAGGCAGGCAAGCTAACTGCGCTGATAGCAACTGATATTGCTGCTCGCGGTATCGATATTGATCAACTGCCCCATGTGGTGAACTACGACCTACCAAACGTATCAGAAGATTATGTCCATCGGATCGGACGTACTGGTCGTGCAGGTTCTAATGGTGTCGCAGTCTCTTTAGTTTGCGTTGATGAACATCAGATGCTCAGGGATATCGAAAAGCTGATTAAACAAAAACTGCCGCAAGAGATCATTGCAGGATTTGAGCCAGACCCTAATGCCGTTGCTCAACCCATTCAGCTACGTAGCCAACAGCACCAACAATCTAGAAAGCCTAAGGCTGCAGGTAATGGTGGTGGATCTGGTCGCGCTCCAGCCAAGCGTAGCAGCCCTCCTAAGCGCAGCTTTAATCGATAGAGTTTCTTCGGATATAAAATATTTTCATGACCCAAGATATTCAAACTACAGAACCTCGTCTGACTTCCCTTTCTCACGGTGGCGGCTGCGGCTGCAAGATTGCGCCAGGCGTTCTTTCTGAAATCCTTAAGAATGTTCCGCAACTACCGTTTCCTAAGGAGTTGCTCATTGGCATTGAAACCTCAGATGATGCTGCGGTCTATCAAATTAATGAGTCTCAAGCGATCGTAGCTACAACGGATTTCTTTATGCCGATCGTGGATGATCCATTTGATTTCGGGAGAATTGCAGCAACCAATGCCATCAGCGATATCTATGCCATGGGCGGTACACCTCTATTTGCGCTGGCCTTAGTGGGTATGCCAATTAAGGTTTTATCCAACAAGACCATTGCCCGAATTCTAGAAGGCGGGTCTGAAGTCTGTCGTAGCGCTGGCATTCCGATTGCGGGTGGTCACACCATTGATTCGGTTGAGCCAATTTATGGATTAGTGGCAATCGGCTTAGTTGATCCCAAGAGGGTCAAGAGTAACGCTGGCGCGAAGCCTGGCGATGTCTTGATATTAGGTAAGCCGCTTGGCGTAGGTATTCTCTCAGCAGCTCTGAAAAAGGACATGCTAGGCCATGATGGTTATCGGGAGATGATTTCCAATACCACTAAGCTCAATGCTGCAGGGCCTGACTTAGCAAAGCTAGCAGGTGTCCATGCCTTAACAGATGTCACTGGATTTGGATTGGCGGGTCACATGCTGGAATTAGCAAGAGGCTCTGACTGCACGGCACATATTGATTGGAGCCAAGTTCCCCTGCTTTCTAATGTACAGACATTAGCTAATGATGGAGTGATTACTGGCGCTTCCGGTCGCAATTGGGAAAGCTATGGATCTAATGTTGGCATTCCTGCGAACTTTACGCCAGCACAACTGGCTTTATTGACTGATCCGCAAACGAGCGGCGGCTTACTGGTTTCTTGTGCTCCTGAATGTGTACAAGAAGTCTTGGATATATTTAATCAACATCACTTCTTGGGTGCACGCGTCATTGGCCAGATGAGCAAACGACAAGAGAAACCTTTAGTGGTTTCTTGAAGCTAGATAGACCACTCCAGTAGGCCCGTAGCTCTCCGAATGGGGCTCCTCAAACCCAAGCTGAAAGACATCTCCAATGGAGTACGTCTTTCGATTGCCTTGGATTGTGATATTGATACTTCCGTCAATCACTAAAGCTTTGACTGCGAATGGATGACTATGTTCTCCCAAGGATCCATTGGGGGCTTGTCTTACTTCAACAGGATCGGGATAGTCTTCCTGCTGCAACATCTCAATAAACTGTGCCTGATTCATGCCACAACTATATCCTAGATATAAACTCTTTCCATTCACTACCAAAGGCGAGCGCATATGACAGCAAAAGTAATTGGACTCATTGAATTGACAGATCAAAATGCCTTTGAACAATATCGCAACAAGGTTAGCCAGACCGTAGAACCCTACAAAGGCAGTATTCAAAACCGAGGAAGTGTCACCGAGATATTTTGGAACGAACTAAATTGCGCCAGATTTGGCGCATTCGTAGAACTTACTTTTCCGAGCCAAGAAGATGCAAAAGCTTGGGCTCACAGCCCCGAGTATCAAGCTTTAGTTGCCATCCGCAATAGAGCAATGAAGCTAACTCTCTTTGCAGTAACTATCTAAACATGAAAATAAAAAAGCCTAGCTGGTAAAAGCTAGGCTTAGGGATGAATGTGCTTGAGAATTACTTCTTAGCTTCCATCGCCTCTTTTGTAGCGGTGATTTCTTTACGACGCTCTTTGCATGCGCCAGCAATTTCTTGCAATGCCTTACGAGCACGCGCTGCAGATGCCTTAATACCTTTTTCAATGAATTTTTCGTTTTCAGCTTTATATGTTTCAAAAGCAGCTAACAATGTATCGTGTTGTGACATCTCGTCTCCCGTTATCTAATCAATATTCATACCAACAACGAAGTCAGTATATCCCCATAAAAACACTCAGAAATGGCCTTTTTTATCAGGGATAACGCTTAGAAACGGCATTTCAGCCAAAATGATTAAATAACTAGAATCCTGATGGAGACACCCAAAATGCTCAGAAATATCCTATTTTTACTACTAGTCAGCACCCTCTCAGTGTCGGCCGCCGCGCAGAGTAGCGCCTGGCCATCCCCAAATAAGCCCATTACCTTTATTAACCCCTTCCCCCCTGGCGGGGCTGTGGACGCCTTTGGGCGCCCCCTAGCCAAGCAGCTTTCTACCCAATTAAATGACTCGATCGTGGTCGATAATCGCGGCGGTGCGGGTGGCACGGTTGGCGCTGCAGCGGCGGCAAAAATGGCGCCAGATGGTTACACCTGGCTTCTGGGGGCGGTGCATCACTCTATTGCGCCAAGTATGTATGTCAACCTACCTTATGACATTACTAAAGACTTTGAACCGATTGCCATTATTGGTAGCGTTCCTCATGTGATCGTTGTTAATCCAACAAAGTTTCCCAAAAATGATTTGAAGTCGATCATGGAAGCGATTCGCAAGAACCCAGGGAAATATAACTACGCATCAACTGGTAATGGCACCTCACAGCATTTAGCGGGTGAACTCTTTAAGATGCAAAACAAATTATTTATTACTCACATTCCTTATCGTGGCACTGGTCCTGCGCTGCAAGACTTAGTGGCAGGTCAAGTGGATATGATGTTCGATACCTTAGCAGGCGCAGCACCATTTATTAAGAGCGGTCAACTGATCGCAGTAGCAGTGGCCAGCAATAAACGTAGCGAGGCCTTTCCAAATGTGCCAACAGCTCAAGAGTTGGGTATCTCTGGCTTTGTCGTCTCTAGCTGGTATGCCATGTGGGCCATTAAAGGTACGCCAAAAGATATCGTTGAAAAAATGAGCAATGAAGTTCAGATCGCTTTAGCCTCGCCCGAAATTAAAGAGCGCTGGGCGGGATTGGGTGCGAGCGTCCCTAAAATGACTCGTCCTGAGCTGGCAACTTATATCAATCAAGAAATCGTACGCTGGAGTGAGGTCGTCAAAAAATCTGGTGCCAAGCTAGATTAAATAAAAAAATGAGTATCCCAACTAAAAACTATGCGTTTGTTCGCAACAAACTTCTCAATAAAGAAGAGATTGCCTTTCTGGATGTGCGCGAGGAAGATCCGCATGCTCAGGAACATCCTTTATTTGCTGCCAATGTTCCACTCTCTCGTATTGAGATAGATGCATACGGCAAACTCCCTAGAAAAAATGTTCCGATCGTGACACTGGATGATGATGAAGGCGATGCTGAACTCGCAGCCCAGCGATTAATCAGTCTTGGCTATACGGATGTATCGACATTCGAGGGTGGCGTCCCAGGCTGGAAAAAATCTGGTGGTGAGCTATTTAGAGACGTCAATGTTCCCAGCAAGTCTTTTGGAGAGCTTGTTGAATCTAAACGTCATACCCCTTCGCTATCAGCACAAGAGGTTAAGAAGCTGCTAGATGATCAAGAAGATGTCGTAGTGGTCGATGTGCGCCGTTTTGATGAATACAACACGATGAGTATTCCGAGTGGTATTAGCGTTCCGGGTGCTGAGTTAGTATTGCGCGTTCCCGAACTTGCGCCGAATCCGAAAACCAAAATTATTGTGAACTGCGCCGGCAGAACCCGTAGCATCATCGGCACACAATCGTTGATCAACGCTGGCATTCCGAATGAAGTCAATGCATTGCGCAATGGCACTATTGGCTGGACTCTTGCTGGACAAGAATTAGACAAGGGTCAGAGTCGCAAGTTTAAAGAAGTCAGTCAGAACACCACAAGTGAAGCCTCAGAGCGGGCTCGTAAGGTTGCAGACAGAGCGCACGTTAAACGCACTAATCTTGCCGAAATTGAGAAATGGAAATTGCAATCAGAGCGCACTACTTATTTCTTTGACACCCGTACACCTGAAGAATATGAAGCGGGCCATCTTCCCGGCTTTCGTTCCGTGCCTGGCGGCCAGCTCGTACAAGAAACTGAGATGGTGGCACCCGTGCGCGGCGCGCGCATTGTGTTAGCTGATGCTACTAGCAGCGTCAGATCGAATATGCCAGCTTCCTGGTTAGCGCAAATGGCGTGGGATGTTTACGTAGTGGATGGCCTGAAGTTATCTGACCTGAGTGAAACAGGAGTCTGGAAAGCCCCCATGCCTACGCTTCCTCAGGTTCAATTCGTGGATGTTGCTAAGGTCTCTCATTGGCTCAAGACAGATAGCAATACGATTGCAGTAGATTTCAGTACTCACGCCAATTATGTGAAGGGTCATATTCCAGGAAGTTGGTATGCCTTGCGTTCACAACTAGCTGATGCAATCAAACAGCTTCCCCGAGTTGATCGCTATGTGCTGACGAGCACCCCAACCCAATTAAGCATGTTTGTTGCACAAGAGTTTCAATCTCTCTGTAAGGCTGAAGTCTTGGTATTAGAAGGCGGCAATGCTGCCTGGACTACTGCAGGTCTGGAGCTTGAGAAAGGTCCTAGTCATTTAGCCTCCCCACCCTTGGATCGCTATAAGCGACCTTACGAGGGTACTAGCGTCGACCCTGCTGCAATGCAAGCCTACCTAGACTGGGAATTTGGTTTAGTGGATCAACTAGGCAAGGATGGGACCCATCACTTCTGGGTGCTCTAGCTCTTGCCCTTCATACGACTTTCTATCTTCCTTCCGATCCTTTTGGGGTTAACGGCCTGTGAGCGAGAAACTTACACTAGCTGGAACTGCAATTCAGCAGCAGAGATGAAAGTTTCTATGGTGCTCAGAAAAGCCCGTATGGAATTCAAAGACCTCAAGCTCGACTATTGTGGCAGTCTGGGTAATCAAAGCTATTTTGACCAAAAATGTCCTTCACTGATTCAAGAATCTGCTTATACATTTACTCCGTCCTCTGGAGTGCTCATGAGTAAAGACCAAAATTATCAGTGCAGCGCACTATAAAAATGAACCCACTTAGCCCCAAGAAACTTTTACTGACCAAATGGACGGCAGTGAAACCCATTGCCAAACAGAAACATTTCTTAGTGAGTAAAGTCATTCTGCCAGAGCCTCCTAACGCAAAAATTGAATTTGTCGAAATTGAAGCGGTGTACTCGAAAAAGGTTACGCTGATTCCCTGGCGGGATCTTGGCAATAGCGAGCTATGGATACAGGGTTGGCAATAAAAAACCGCCTCTGATTTGAGGCGGCTCTTTAAGTAAAGCTTAAGCGATTAATCAGACTTCTTTTTTGACCCTGAAGATTTCTTGACCATCTCATCAATATTTTTTTCTGCAGTATCAGCAACTTCATTCACGATACGGCGGCCTTCTTTGAACATCTTCTGACCAGTAGTAGACATCTCATGAACCACCTTTGATAACTTTTCTGCCTGTACTGGCATTTTATTTTCAGCTTCCTCAAGCCAAGTTACCAAAGAAGCGCGGACTTTCTCAAGATGCTTCTCTGTTTCATCGGCAGCGCTATCACCAAGATCTTTCAATACTGACTTCACCTTCTTCTGATAAGTAGCTGCACGTTTAGCAGCCTCTTTAGCAGCCTCTGCTTGTAAATCCTTTAACTTGGCTAAATCATTTTTAGCAGCTGACTTTGCGCTTTCTAAGGCATTTTTCATGCCCCACTCCATCTCTGCCATATGATGTTCGCTGAGTTTCTTAGCGGCTTCTAACAAAGTATGCGAGTAATCAAACAATTCTTTTGCTTTTTCGCGCTGCCATTTTTGCAATTCTTTTGCATCCATTTTTATACTCCTATCAATAAAGGGTCCAGAAAAAGCTTCAATTTCACTTTAAACCGAAATTAGCAAACTGCCAATTACTTCTAATTTAAGTCATTAATATGACAATATAACTATTTGGATGAGAAGCCAAGCTAATACCTTAATCTAGCTTCGCACCAGCTTGATTCACCACTTTTGCCCAGCGCGGCATCTCGATAGCAAGAAACTTTGTAAATTGATCGGCATTGAGATGGGCTGGATCAGCCCCCTGCTCAATCATCCTCTTCTGTATCTCAGGAGACTCTAGAGTCTCCTTAAAGGCTTGGCTTAATTTGTTTGTCACATCAGGTGGCGTCCCTTTGGGGGCCAGAATTCCATAAAAACCAACAACCTCCAGATTGGCTACGCCTGTTTCAATCACAGTAGGAGTATTAGGTAATGCAGCATTACGTTTTGCACTGGTTACTGCCAATGCTTTTACCTTGCCCTGCTTGGCATAGTTTGCAGCCTGGGGAACAGACTCCGCCATAAATTGCACATGGCCAGCAATT
The DNA here is from genome assembly GCF_018881635.1 of Polynucleobacter sp. UB-Piko-W3. Lineage (GTDB taxonomy): Bacteria > Pseudomonadota > Gammaproteobacteria > Burkholderiales > Burkholderiaceae > Polynucleobacter. The sequence continues at coordinate 284,742 of NZ_JACVPY010000002.1, read as the reverse complement.
AGGTCTGTGAATGCTGGTGCACTCCCTTTGAATGGAATATGCACCATAAAGATACCAGTCTCACTTTTGAGCATTTCGGGAACCAAATGCGAGATGCCGCCATTTCCGGCAGAACCATAATTCAACTTTCCTGGATTAGCCTTAGCATAGGCAATCAATTCTTTTAGAGAATTAGCAGGCACATCTTTATTCACAATTAATGCCAGAGGTTGTTGGGCAGTTCTGGCAATAGGTTGAAAATCTCTGAGTGTGTCGTATGGCGCTTTGGTGTAGATGGTCGGATTGATGACCATCGTGCCAGTATTTGCCAAGAGTAGCGTATATCCATCTGGCAAAGACTGCGCTACAAATTGCGCGCCGACAGTACCGCCAGCACCTGCTTTGTAGTCGACAATCACAGTCTGTCCAAGAACAGACTGCAGCTTATCCACTAAAAGACGAATATGTGCATCCAGGGGGCCGCCTGCAGGGAAACCAATAATGATTTTGATCGGCTTATCAGGGTAGGCAGCTTGCACATGAAACGTGAGTGCCATGGTGATACTGAAGAGCAATGTCCTGATAATATGTGTGGGCTTAAGCATAGAAATCACACGGGTAATTTAGTTAGATACACTTTACCTCAAACCTACTTTAGAAATAGAAATCAATGGATAGTCTTTTACAGCTGATGAGCGATCCCAATGCTTGGGTAGCTTTTTTAACACTTTCCGCCCTAGAGATCATTCTAGGAATAGACAACATTATTTTTATTAGCGTCATTGCCAATAGACTCCCTGTTGAGATTCGGGAGAAAGTCCGACAGTTTGGCCTCATTTTTGCCTTAGTAACCAGAATTCTGTTGCTGCTCAGCCTGTCTTGGGTGATGAGCCTCACCAACCCCCTCTTCAGCATTAACGATCACGCCATTAGCGGCAGGGATCTGATTTTATTATTAGGAGGCTTCTTCTTAATTTGGAAAGCCTCGAAAGAGATCTATGTTGAAGTAGAGCTCAATGAAGAGCATGATGAACAAGGTGATGCCAATAAAGCAAACCTGAATAAATCAATGTTTTCTTTATTTGTGGGTTCTGTAGTACAAATTGGCATATTGGACATCATCTTCTCCCTAGACAGCGTCATTACTGCTGTTGGGATGGTCGATGAAATTAGCATCATGATTGCTGCAGTCCTAGCCTCTGTAATGATTATGTTAATTGCCGCAAAACCGATCGGTGATTTTGTACATCGCCACCCTTCGATTAAAGTTCTGGCTCTATCATTCCTCACTGTTGTGGGCGTAGTACTGATTGCCGAAGGTATGGGCGTTCATATTCCTAAAGGGTATGTATATGTCGCGATGGCGTTCTCGCTCTCTGTAGAACTACTCAATATTCGCTCTCGAGGAAAAAAGAAAAAGTGAATCTGGTTTAAAGAGCTTGGGCACAAACAAAACCACTTGCCCAGGCCCACTGGAAGTTATGGCCACCTAGATGGCCGGTAACATCTACGCACTCACCGATAAAAAATAAACCTGTGTGTGTGCGTGACATCATCGTTTGACCATCTAAATCTTTAGTATCCACACCGCCCAACATGACCTCAGCTTTTTTCCAGCCCAAGGTCCCAGCCGGCTTTACAGACCAATTAGTGAGTAACTCTTTTAAAGATTCACGATCTTTTTTAGATACCTCAGCCCACTTACGACCGCTCAGATTTCGTTGCTCAGAAAATGCTTTAGCCAAACGCTGCGGCAAAACAGAAGCTAGTATATTTTCGGTGAGCTTTAAACGATTGTCTTCATCATTAAACAGTGCATCACAATTAAATCCGCCAACCACTTCAATAGCGCCAAGCCAATCAATATGAATCGCTTCGCCCTCGACCCAATAGCTACTTGCCTGAAGAACTGCTGGGCCTGATAAGCCTTTGTGAGTCAAGAGTAGGTCTTCGGTAAATCGGCAGGCACCATAACGATGCCCCTTAGAGCCGGATGCAATTCTGATGGGAACACTTAAACCAGCTAGCTCATTTAGATTACCAAAAGTATCCGCCGTAAATGATAGCGGCACCAATGCGGGTCTTGGCTCCACTACTGAAAGTCCAAACTGTTTAGCGATATCCAAAGAGTAAGCAGTAGCACCAATGGCGGGAACTGGTAAGCCTCCCGTGGCCATCACTACGGTCTTTGTTTTTTCGATACCTGCATTTGTATGAACCAACCAGCCTGATGCTTCTTGAGTAATCGCTTCAATAGAAATAGGATTACGAATAGTGACCTTACCCTTGGCGCACTCTGACATGAGCATATCGATAATCTGTTTGGCCGAATCATCACAAAAGAGTTGCCCTTGATGCTTCTCGTGATAAGCAATCCCGTATGCGTCAACGAGCTTGATAAATTCTTTTGACGGATACTTTGCAAGTGCACTCTTAACAAAATGCGGATTGAGTGAAAGAAAATTAGCCGGGCTACTATGCAAGTTAGTAAAGTTACAGCGCCCGCCGCCACTAATACGAATCTTTTCACCCAGCACTGGGGCGTGGTCAAGAATTAAGACTTTTTTCCCTAGCTGACCAGCAACTCCGGCACAAAATAACCCGGCTGCACCACCGCCAACAATGACGGTATCCCATGTCTTAGTCATCACTTATTTAAAACGGTCAATCATGTCAGAAGAAATGTTGAGTTTTTCCATGTGACGTTTGGTGTAGGCTTGCCGAAAATTTTTCGTCATGGAGATCATGGCTGACGCAGTCCAAGCAAAAGCAAACATGCCGGAGAAGGCAATAATGACTGCCAACATTTTCCAGCCATCCGGCAAGATGTCTTCCATGAATCCCATTGCCGTATAAGTACTGCCACTAAATAAAATGCTCTGACCTAAAGTTGGAACTAGTTTTAGGACATAAAGTGAAACACCCCAGAGAATAATTTCAGCAATGTGAGTTAAAAATAAACAGAAAATGCTGATATAGAAATAGAGCGTCACCTCTGAGTATTTCTTTTCTGCTAAATACAGAAATGATTTAACCTCGTAACGCTTCGTAATTTGTAGTAATACGAAGCCATGAAGAATCATCACTAGCAATAGCATGATGGCACCTAGAAGATAGCTAGGTAAATCTAAAGTGGTGGCGATGCTGGCGTCTTGTGGTGTCATGATTGGGCTTTGCGCTATTTTACAGGCGAAGCAATTGGAGCAATTAAGCTCTCACTAGCTTAATTGGTAGTGCTTTTGGATGATCGCCCAAGCCTCTTGTGCAGTCTCTGCAAAATGAATGACCTGCATATCACTCTCATCAATTACGCCAAACTCAATCATCTGCTGAAAATTCACCATCTCGGCCCAAAATGCTTTCCCCACCAGGATGATAGGAAAGGCAGTTACTTTTTTAGTCTGCATTAAGGTGAGTACCTCAAAGAACTCATCAAATGAGCCAAAGCCTCCTGGAAAAACAACGATTGCTCGCGCCCGCAACATAAAGTGCATCTTGCGCAAGGCAAAATAGTGAAAACGAAAACTAAGGCCAGGACTGATATATGGGTTGGGGTGCTGCTCCCTTGGCAAGCTAATATTAAAACCAATGGTTTGATCCCCTGCTTCAAATGCCCCCCGATTGGCGGCCTCCATAATGCCGGGACCACCCCCAGTACAAATATGTAATTTATTAGAGTTCTTATCTTGAGTGGTGTTGTAGTGAGCCACTGTGGCGCCAAACTCGCGAGCAGATTCATAATAGCGACTATGCAGCAATGCTTTATTTGCTGCAGCTTTCTCATCTGCAGTTTGTGCGTTCTTTTCCATCTCTAATGCTTTTTCACGACTAACAAAGCGTGTTGAGCCAAAGACTGTGATGGTATGGTCAATCCCATGCTCATTGAGCAAAATTTCTGGTTTTAAAAGCTCTAATTCAAAACGAATTCCAATCGTTTCTCTGCGGGCCAGAAAAGCCTCATCATCAAATGCAAACTTATAGGACTCTGCGGAAGTCTCCTCAGAAATGTGATGTGGCTCAGGATTTAGAAAATCAGTAATGGTCTGAGCATTATTACTAGGGAGCTTTGGGCTCATATTCTTGCCTTTGATATCGACATCATGCCATCTTACCTCTTACGTTTTAAAGCGATCGGACTCGATTGCCCCACCTAAAACTTAGTATTAATACCTAATTAATGCCGATCAAGAGGCACTTAGGGCTGTTGGGGATTTACCCCAATTCCAACAAGGGTTAATATTGTCCTAATTTCAACCAAACTGAAGGAAATGCAATGAGCAACCGTTCTCTCATCATCATGGTACTAGTATTAATTGGTGCCACAGCCTATTTACTCATTAAAGGTGACGGCGACATTGATATGGGCGGCGAAAAGCATGGTGCAGAAGCAGCCCATATGGAAGAAGCTAAGAAAGCAGCTCCTGCGGCAGCGCCAGAAGCTCCAGCAGCGGCTCCTGCAGCAGACGCTAAGAAGTAAGCTTCTATCGCCAAATGAAACCGCGGTGCGCCGCGGTTTTTTTATCCCTGATTGAATATGAAATTCTTACTTGGCCTCACTCTTTTTTGTATTTCACAACTGACGTTTGGCCAGCCATCCCAAGCTATGAAACCGATTGATCCTGCGATACTCAAATCATTTGCTCCAAATGGCACCTTGCGCGTTGGAATTAACCTAGGAAATCCAGTTCTAGCAAGTGAAGATTCTGCCACTAAGAACCTGAGTGGCGTCACGATTGATATTGCCAATGAAATTGGTCAACGCATCAATCTGCCCGTACAACTCATTCCATATAAAAGCGCGGGTGCGACTGTCGATGGCATTAAAAATGGCGATCTTGATTTGGTGTTTGTTGCTATCGACCCCGTGCGCGGTGCTGATGTCAGCTATACCCCCGCATATATTCAAATTGAAGGCGCCTATATGGTGAAATCTTCTTCTGCTTTAAAGCGCAATGAGGAAGTGGATGTTGCTGGCACCGAAATTGTTGTTGGCAAAGGCAGTGCCTACGACCTCTTCCTCACACGAGAAATTAAGCATGCCACCCTACTAAGGGCTGCTAACTCACAATCAGTAGTTGATGACTTTATGCTTGGTAAGGGCAATGTTGCATCTGGTGTAAAACAGCAGCTAGAAAGTGACGCTAAGCGCTATGAAGGCTTACGCATGCTGCCAGGACGATTCATGGTCATTAACCAAGCTATGGGGGTTGCTAAAGCAAGGCCTGATTTTGAAAAAACAACTCTGTACTTAAGTGAAGTGATTACACAACTGAAACAATCAGGATTTATAGCTAACTCCCTACAGCGCCATCATATTCAGGGTGCGAAAGTGGCGGACTAAAGCGGGCTCTCAGCTCAACATGAATAGGTATGCAAGCGCTCAGGAATAATGACGTTTTTCCAGCCTAACTCATCCCGAATACTTTCCGCAAATACTGAAGATGATTCGGGTTCACCATGAACTACAAAGACTGTTTTGGGTGACGTCTTAAAGCCCTTGAGCCAATCTAACAAACCAGCTTGATCGGCGTGGGCAGATAAACCTCCGATGGTGTGAATAGAGGCCTTCACTAAGACCTCTTCACCAAATAAGCGTAGCTTTTCTACCTTATCTACAAGGCGCCTGCCCAAACTTCCATACGCCTGAAAGCCCGTGATGATGATGGCATTTTGCTCTCGTGGTAGATTGCTTACCAAGTGATGAACAACCCGCCCAGCATCGCACATACCGCTTGCTGAGACAATAATGGCGCCTCCTTTGATTTTATTGAGGGCTCTAGACTCCTCAACATCAGCAATAAATCGTAAATCGACAGCTCCCGGATTGGCTTTGTACCAATCGAACGTTGTCCGAGACTGGCTATCCAATTGCGAAAAGAAATGTTGGGTTAAATGGGTGGCAGCAGTTGCCATTGGGGAGTCTACCCAAATACTGAGATGCGGCAAGCGCCCTCTTTTTACCAAATCAATCAATAAGAACAAGATTTCTTGTGTTCGACCGACTGCAAAAGCAGGCATCACAATATTGCCATGCGCTGTCATCGTTGATGAAATCACCTCAACTAGCTCATCTTCGGTATCTTTTAAGCTACGATGCTGGCGATCACCATAAGTTGACTCAACGACCACTACATCAGCACTGGCAATTAAATCGGGATCGGGCATGAGTACTTTGCCTTTCATCCCAATATCACCAGAAAAAACACAGCGCTTCTTATCACTATGATCTTCAGTGATATCAATCACAGCGATTGCCGATCCCAAGATATGCCCAGCATTGCGGAACTCCAATTGAATACCAGGAGCTGGCTCTACCATCTGCCCATACTCCAAGACTTCAAATTGGGCCAGAGTGAGCTCAACTTCTTCCCTAGAATAAAGAGCAACAGGCATTTCTCCTCGCCACTTCCCTACTTTTTGTTTTCGCTCCGCCCTATCAACATCAGCACGCTGTAGATATGCGCTATCTGGCAGAAGAATTTTCAACAATTCAAAAGTAGCAGTAGTGCAATAGATGGTGCCAGTAAAGCCCTGAGCACATAAACGGGGCAATAGACCGCTGTGATCTATATGTGCGTGCGTCAACACTACAAAATCGAGATCTTTAGGAGGGTACGGCATGGGCTCTAAATTCTTATGAGTAGCCTCTCGTCCACCCTGAAACATCCCATAATCAACCATAAAGTGTCTCTGCCGGCCGGCTAACATGATCTCGACTGAGTGGCGTGATCCAGTGACTTCACCAGCGGCACCAAGAAATTGAATCTTCATATTTTGAGCATACTCTCTCTTACAATTAACTCAAGCGTCCTCAATCAGAGCGATACTATTCATATGACTTCATCACCATCCAAACTGAACGCCCTTGAACTGATTAAGCTCTTAAAGCGTAGCGCTGCCGAACATAAAGGCAGCGCAGGAAAAGTTCTATTAGTTGGTGGTGCACCTAGTATGGCAGGCGCTCTATTACTTGCTGGTAATGCCTGCCTTCATCTGGGTGCTGGCTGGACGATGTTAGAGATGTTTGATCCTGCCTCTGCGCATGCCTATCAAGATTCTCCTGAACTCATGATTCATTTAGCAGACTCAGAGGTTGAAAGTGCGCTCCTGAAAACTCAGCCCGATGTCATTGCTATTGGCCCAGGACTAGGAAAATCTGATCTTGCCTCTGCATGGCTAATGGAAGTCTTGCATTATCCAAATATCCCTTTGATCATTGATGCAGATGCACTCAATCTCATTGCAGCATCTATGGATCATTTGGGGGCATTGCAAAAACGGAATCAAGAATCTCCTGAACAGACCGTTATCACACCACACCCTGGGGAAGCAGCAAAATTACTGGGCATCAGTACAGAAGATGTTCAAGCGAATCGCTTGAGCGCTCTAGAAAAATTAATGACTCTGACACAATCCATTGTTGTCCTAAAGGGTCAGCATACTTTGATCGGATCCCCCAAGAATGCCGCCCTTCAGTGTCAAGAAGGTAATCCCGGCATGGCTACTGGAGGCATGGGAGATGTTCTCACAGGAAGTATTGCCGCAGTTGCAGCTCAGGGCGTTCGCCACCAACTTAATTTATGGAAATCTACCAGCATTGCCGTGCAGTTACATGCAACAGCAGCTGATAGTCTAGTTGGGAAAGGTATTGGGCCGATTGGGTTAACCCCCTCAGAAATCATCCTAGAGATGAGAAGCTTGCTCAATAAACTGTTATAAAGCCCTATGCAATCAGCCAACACAGTACAACATCAAAGTCGCTATCTCTATGGCATCTTGATGGCCGGCGTTGGCTCGATGCTCTTTTCTGGCAAGGCCATCCTCATCAAACTTGCATTCGGCTATAGCGTTAACGCAGAAACGCTATTGGCTTTACGCATGCTCATGGCGCTTCCGATGTTCTGGGCAATCTATTGGTGGGAATCTCGCAGAAAGCCCATGAACCCACTCACCTGGCCTGATCGGTTTAAGTTATTTTTCTTGGGCTTCTTGGGTTATTTTTTATCGAGCTATCTAGATTTTCTAGGATTGCAATATATCTCCGTTGGACTTGAGCGCATTGTGCTCTATCTCACGCCCACCATCGTGCTCTTGATCTCATACTTTGTTTTACACAAAGTCATCTCTCGTTTGCAGTGGTACGCATTAGCATTAGGTTACCTGGGTGTATTCATTGTTTTTATTCAGGATGCCAGCTCTACCGGAATTAGTGCATGGCTCGGAATGGTTCTGGTATTTGGCAGCGCCTGCTCTTATGCAATCTACATGATTGGTTCAGGCGAAATGGTTCAGCGCATTGGCAGCGTAAGACTAGTAGTCTATGCAAGCACTGCTTCCGCAGTCTTTAGCTTAATACAGTCATCCTTTTACAACCCAAGCGCCATCTTCGAACAAGTACCAGCAATTTATTGGTTAAGCCTCGTAAATGCAGGCTTATGCACCGTCATCCCAATGTTGCTCATCATGATTGCTATTAACCGAATTGGCTCACCGCTGGTAGCACAAGCCGGAATCTTGGGGCCTGTATCCACCATCTTTTTGGGCTATTTTATTTTGTCTGAACCTATTACCTGGATTCAAATCAGTGGGATGAGCCTAGTAATGGCTGCAATGTGGTTATTAGTTCGCAACGATGATGCAAGAAAAAAATCACCGAACTCGAGTGAGCAGGGTGACTTTGATAAAACGGAGTCCCTTAATTAGGGGGAAAAGTATTACTAAGTAGCTGCGTCTGTAGCAGGCTTAGCTTTCTTCTTAGATTTCTTTTTAGATTTTTTCTCAGCTTTCTTTTCCTTCTTTGCTGCTTTCTTTGCTTTCTGGTCAGTCGCTTTCTCAGTTGGAGCTACTGCTGGAGCAGGATCAGCAGCCATCACTGAAATTGGAGAAATGCCAATGGCTACAGAAATCAGGGTGGCTAAGCTAAGACGAGTAATACGAGAAATCATCAAATTCTCCAAGACGGTTTGTAGATCATTTGATCATACTCATAAAGTTGCCATGAAAGCATCATTTTTGTGAAGGAGTGGAATCTATCAAAAGAAAAAGGCCATCATCAGATGGCCTTTATTATCTCAAGGGCAAAAATTACGCAGGCAAAGCTTCTGCTTCAGTAATTTTTTCAAGGGCTGTAGCCAGTTGACCAAGAGTGCGATCAACATGAGCCAATTTCTCTAAACCGAATAAACCAATCCGGAATGTACGGAAGTCTGGTCTTTCATCGCACTGCAAGGGAACACCTGCAGCAGTTTGTAAGCCGAGCGCAATGAACTTCTTACCAGATTGAATATCCGGATCTTTGGTGTAACTCACTACTACGCCAGGAGCTTGGAAACCTTTAGCAGAAACAGGGGGATAACCTTTAGACACTAATAATTCGCGAACCTTAGTGCCCAACTCTACCTGTTTTGCTTTGAGTGATGCAAAACCTAGTGATTGCGTTTCTTTCATCACATTCCGTAAGATCTTGAGCGCATCTGTAGGCATCGTCGTGTGATACACGTGACCACCTTTTTCATAAGCTTCCATGATCTGCAACCATTTCTTCAGATCCATCGAGAAGCTAGTGCTTTGAGTTGCATCAATTTTCTCGCGCGCCCTCTCGCTCAGCGCGATCAATGCGCAACATGGGGAGCTACTCCAGCCTTTTTGTGGGGCAGTGATCACTACATCTACATTGCAGGCTTTCATATCTACCCACATTGCGCCTGAAGCGATGCAATCCAGTACAAACAAACCATTCACAGAGCGCGCAGCTTCACCAACTGCCTTGAGGTAGTCATCTGGAAGGATGATTCCGGCTGAGGTTTCAACATGCGGCGCAAAAACGACTGCTGGCTTTTCTTTTTTAATGAAGGCCACTACTTCTTCAATTGGTGCTGGTGCAAATACACCCTGAGTAGACGACTCTAACTGACGGCCTTTGATAACAGTAATGTCGTTAGTAATATGAGCTAGATCAAAAATTTGTGTCCAACGATAACTAAACCAACCGTTACGCAATACTAAACATTTTTGATTATTGGCAAATTGACGTGCCACCGCTTCCATGCCGAAAGTACCGCTACCGGGAACGATAACTGCAGAGCTGGCATTGTAGGCATCCTTCAAAACGCTGGAAATATCAACCATGACGCGCTTGAACTCTTCAGACATGTGATTTAGGGAGCGGTCGGTATAGACAACCGAGAACTCCAATAAACCGTCTGGATCAACATTGGGGAGTAAACCTGGCATAGCAGTTTCCTAGGGATTTCTGTGGGTAGACCTAAATGATACCGATTTAGCAGCTTACTGCACTGCAACCTTACTTTTTTGGTCAATTTTGCCTATTTTGGCTGATCTAAGGCTAGAAATGCAGAAAATCAGGGGGCTAATTAATCAGCACCAAACTTTGTATGGCCCTTCTGGCGCTTTTCAATGGAATTTTTCAATAAGGCAGCCACTCTATACATGCCATGGGCAAATTTGCCATAAGGCATAGTCAAGAAGAAGCCCATGACAAAACCCAAATGTACTGCCAGCAGAGCAGCCATAGCGGCAGAATCTCGGTAGGCTAGTAAGAGCAGACCTGAAGCGCTAATCAAAAATAGGAGCACGATAAACGCCCTATCCATCGGTTTTTGACTAGCATCTCCGTGCGCAGAGTTTCTTTGCAAATTTAAATACAGCAAACCTGCAGGACCAATGAGCAGACCAATGCCGCCAAGCGTTCCCAAAATGACGGGTAGGCTGCTCAGGGCGTAAGGCGCATACCAACCGAAAAAGTAATGATAGATTGTTGCAACGCTCGTAGCGGCAAAGCACAGCATGAATCCATAGAAAGTGAAATGGTGAAAACGTTTTCTCCAAAGAGAAAAAGCATCGTCTTCGTTGTTGCACCCTTCACCATGCCCTCCTCCAAGATATTTCAGAGTCAAAGCATCATGAGTTGCCTCTACCGCAGCACTAGTAGAGATTACTCCAGCAGAAATACTTTTCCAAAAATCAACAATACCAATCGCAATGGCCAATAATGAAAAACTGAACACTACACCAAACATCACTGCCATTGTGTTGTGAGAGAAGACCGCATAAAAATTACCCTCAAGTGGCCCCAAGAACAGGGAGTCATTTAACAGTGCACTCAACAATAAGAAAAAAGTAATTGATAGCGATACCGCTATTGAGACACTAACGCCATTACTTTTATATAAAGCGCCAAATGACTTAGGCCACGAATAAGTGATGTAGGTCTCCTTGCGAACCTGGGCCATCACCCGTGGAATATTGACGCCGAACTCATGTGGTGGCGCGTATTGGCAGGCATGTAGACAGGCGCCGCAGTTATGACACAAGTTGGCCAAATAATTCACTACGCTAGGTGTGAACTCAATCCGACGGGTCATTGCCGGAAAGACTGCGCAAAATCCTTCGCAATAGCGACAAGCATTGCAAATCTGTAGCATACGATTAGCTTCTGACTCTGGCGACCCCATCGCGAGATCTCCAGCCTCTTTAATCAGCGACTTAAGCTCATGCATGCTCAGTCTCCAGAGTTTGATTTTTTGATGCTTGCGCAGCCTGAGCTGCTTGCGCTCCTGCTATGCGGCCAAAGACAGTGCCGATAGTCATCCCAATACCTGCAGCATATCCCTTGCCCAATACATTGCCAGCCATCATTTCACCGGCAACAAATAAATTGGGGCTAGCTAGGCCACCAAAGTGAACAGCCGCAGTCTCATCAGTCTTCAGACCTAAGTAAGTAAATGTAACGCCCGGACGAACCGCATAACCATAGAAGGGGCCCGTGTCGATTGGTAAGGCCCAATGTGTTTTGGCTGGCTCTATCCCATCGGTATGGCAATCATCCAAGATGGTGTGATCAAAAGTACCTACTCTACAAGCAGTGTTATAAGACTTGATGGTCTCTTGTAGCGCCTTTGGATCTAAACCTAACTGAACAGCTAGCCCATCTACTGTGTCTGCTTTTTCACTAGGAAATACTGGCGGCATAAATTTGCCCAATACTTTTGAATCAATAATAGAGTAGGCAATTTGGCCAGATTGTTGAGCCACTAAGCGACCCCAAAACGCATACCGCTTAGGCCAGAAGTCTTCGCCTTCATCAGAGAAGCGCTGAGCATTTTTATTGACCACAATTCCAAATGAAACTGCATCGATACGAGTACAGATGCCGCCATCATATAAAGGCGCCCGCGCATCTACAGCGACCATATGCGCTTGGGTTGGATCACTTACTGAATCAGCCCCTAAGGAAATTAGCTGCTTTAGTAAAACGCCCTTGTTATATCTAGTGCCGCGAATGAGGAAATTATCTGCTGGGGATTCGCCGTATTGGTTGATGCCCCAGGCCTCTTTGAGCCATTCACGGTTGGACTCAAAACCACCCGCAGCTAAGACGCAGGTTTTTGCTTCAATGCGTTCATCACCAACATAGGCAGCGATAAATTTTCCATCTTTGATTTCAACTGAGGAGACTGGAGCCTCATATCGAATTTGAATACCCAACTTTTCTGCGCTGCGATAGTAGGCATTGACCAAAGCTTTACCACCGCCCATAAAAAAAGCATTGGTACGAGAGAGATTCAAGGTGCCTGATAAAGGCGCCTGAAAACGCACGCCATGATGACGCATCCAATCTCGACATTGTGAGGAAGCGCGAATAACCAATCTTGCTAATGATTCATCGGTAACCCCACTAGTGACTTTCAAAACATCTTGCCAATACTCTTCTTCAGAGTAGGCCTCAAGCATGACGTCTTGAGGCTCATCATGCATTGCACGGATATTGCGAGTATGAGAAGAGTTTCCACCGCGCCATTCTTTAGGTGCAGCCTCTAGCAGCAAAACGCTAGTGCCAGCCTCCCGAGCCATCAAAGCAGCGCATAAAGCAGCATTACCACCACCAATCACTAATACATCCAACATGGCTCAGACTTCGATAGAAAAGAAAATACTTTACTGTTTTTTTAGATTTTTCACCTAGACATAGCTCAAGGCTTATTAGAGCGGCCTTGGGATGATGAAACCCAAATGCCCGTCACGATCAAAGCGAATGCCAGACCATGGAATAACTGCGGAGGTTCTCCCAAGATAGCAGCAGAAAGAATTGCCGTAAATAATGGAATGAAATTCGCAAAGAAAGCGGCCACTGTAGGTCCTGCCCCGTTTACACCTAAGCCCCAGCAACGGTAAGAAATTAATGAAGGGCCAATGGCCACAAACAGAATTAAGGAAGCAGTCCAGAAGTTGAGATCCAAATACGCTTGTCCAGCGGCAATCTCAAAGCCATTAAAAAATCCTGACCACAACAATCCTGCAAATATCTGCGCCATTAAAAATTGCGCCCAAGGCCACTGGCGCTCATTGCTTGAGCCAGGCTTGGTCAACATCCAGCTATACCAAGCCCATGTGATGGTAGCTAGCATAATAAAAAAGTCACCAAGCACGATTTGCATTGAAAGCAGGGTCGATAAATCACCTCTCGTCAATACAATCGCAACTCCGATGAGCGAAATAACTGCCCCAACTGCCTGCAATAAACGAGGTTTAGTTTGGTAAAAAACAGCGCCAATGAATAGCATCCAAATAGGCATGCTTGCGCCAATTAAAGTGACATTGATGGCCGTGGATGTCTCTAAGGCGAGATATAGCAGAGCGTTGTAGCTACCAACCCCAAATAAACCTAAGAGCAGAAAACGCTTCTTGTTACGCCATAAAGCACTACTAGGAGTAAAAACTCGCCAACCTAAGGGAAGTAGTAGCAATGCTGCTAAACCCCAACGTACTGTGCTTAGGGTGATTGGTGAAACAGCTCCACTAGCAACCAAAACACGACCCGCAATCGCATTACCAGCCCATAAGGCGGTAGCAGTCAATAAATAGATAGTCGTTGCAAGGTTTAGCTGAGGCATTCAGAAAGATCAAAAATAGAGAGGCATTCAAGGACCCTAAGAGGGTTACCCTAGCATTGTAGAAACAAATCCCAGGTATTGCTAAGATAGAGCTTAATTAGATAAATGCCCCATATCAGAGGCATTCAACAGAAGGATACATTGTGGCAATCATTACCAATATCGAAGATTTAAGGGTGCTCCACAAAAAGCGCACCCCCAAGATGTTTTATGACTACGCCGACTCAGGATCTTGGACTGAATCTACTTACCGCGCTAATGAATCTGAATTTCAGAAAATAAAACTACGTCAACGTGTAGCGGTTGATATGACCAATCGAACCACGAAAACAACGATGGTAGGTCAAGAAGTAAGAATGCCTGTAGCACTTGCTCCTACTGGACTAACCGGGATGCAACATGCTGATGGTGAAATTCTGGCCGCAAAAGCGGCAGAAAAATTTGGCGTGCCTTTTTGTTTATCTACTATGAGCATCTGCTCCATCGAAGATGTAGCAGAGCACACTAGCAAGCCATTTTGGTTTCAGCTCTATGTCATGAAAGACCGTGGCTTTATCGAGCGTCTCATTGAACGCGCTAAAGCTGCTAAGTGCTCTGCACTTGTGCTCACATTAGATTTGCAGATTTTGGGGCAACGCCATAAGGACCTCAAGAATGGCCTGAGCGCGCCACCGAAGCTGACGATCGCCAACATGATCAATATGGCGAGCAAGCCACGTTGGTGTCTTGGTATGGCGATGACGCCGCGCAGAACTTTCCGCAATATTGTTGGGCACGCAACTGGCGTAGGCAATATGTCCTCTCTCTCATCTTGGACTGCCGAGCAATTTGATCCAGGGCTAAGTTGGGACGATGTGGAGTGGATTAAAAAACTTTGGGGCGGAAAGCTCATTATCAAAGGAATCTTAGATGAGGACGATGCTCGCCTAGCCGTGAATACTGGCGCTGATGCCTTAATTGTTTCTAACCATGGCGGCCGACAATTAGACGGCGCTATCTCTAGCATTGAAGCGCTACCAGGAATCGTAGCGGCGGTTGGCAAAGATATTGAGGTATGGATGGATGGTGGTATTCGTTCTGGCCAAGATGTTTTAAAAGCGTGGGCCTTAGGTGCGCGTGGCACAATGATTGGCAGACCATTTCTATATGGTCTAGGCGCTATGGGTGAAGCAGGCGTTACCAAGTGTCTAGAAATCATTCAAAACGAATTAGATATCACCATGGCATTTACTGGACATCGCGATATTCAAAATGTGACTAAAGATATTTTGTACCCAGGAACTTTTTAAATTACACAGACGAAGATCCAAAGCTCTTCTCAAGTCGGCAATTAGCATCACCATAAAGGCGGTACATATGAAACGTGTTGTTGATGTATTTAAGAAGCATGGCCGTGAGCTTGTATGGACCTATGTCATTGACCTTCAAAATGATGATGAATTTCATCCTGGCCAACTCGACTTTGAAGCCGAGGCCCTCAGGCTCTCCCAAGTGGATAAAAGGGGTCTGCCCAACGAACTGAGTGCCAAAGTCAGGCCAAATTAGGGAAATTACCCATATAGTTGCTATTGTTAATGAGATTCATTATCATTTAAAATGAATCTTTAATTAATAGCAGCTCGATATGTCCAAAACCCGTTATCACCCCGCATCCATCTTTCTTCACTGGTTTGTATTTCTGCTGATCGTTGCAGCCTTGATTACCATTGAATTAAAAGGCCAATTTCCCAAGGGAAGCGAGGCACGTGACCTCTGTAAAAGTATTCATGGCGTCTTCGGACAGCTCATTTTTCTAGCCATGGCTCTTCGCCTGGTATTTCGCTTCACCTATGGCGTTCCTAAGCCCACAAATCCAAGGCCTGTATTCATTTCCTTAGCTCAGGCAATGCATTGGCTCATGTATGCCCTACTACTAATCTCTCCTATCTTTGGCATTCTGTATTTCCAGTATGGCGGCAAGGAAATTAATTTCTTTGGTCTGGTTTGGCCTCAACTAGTTACCCCGAATCCAGAGATGAAAAAACTAGTTGAAGAGATTCATGAGTTTTTAGGAAATACTCTTTACTTTTTGATCGGCGCTCATGCATTAGCAGCTTTATGGCAACATTACGTTGTAAAGGACGATACACTTCGTCGCATGCTCAATAAAGTGAAAGCGCAAGCTTAGGAGTTAGTAAAAAATGAAGCCTTTGTCTAAAAAAGCAAAGATGGCTGTTGGTTGGACGATATTGATGACGGTGATTGGTACAGCAATGCTCCATCAATGGCAATTCTTTGCCATGGGCTGTGCCTCGATTGCTTTGCTTCTGGTTGCTAATCACTACGATCTTCTGAAAGATCCTGAGGATAAAAAATAAACCCCGCTTTTAAGATCGGGGTTTATTGACTCAACTGAATTAGCTTTAGAGCGTTGGGTAATCCGTATAGCCGACCTCTTGGCCGCCATAAAAGGTGGCGCGGTTATATGGATTTAGCGGAGCATTCTGCATAAAGCGTTCTGCTAAGTCTGGGTTAGCAATATAAATACGGCCATAAGCTACTGCATCGGCTAAACCATCCTCTAAAACCTTCTCACCTAGCGCCTGATCATAGCCGCCTGCAGTAATAAACTTACCTTGATAGGCTGCACGGAAGAGTTCTGATGTTACGGGCGCTTCTTCATTAACCTGATCACCACCACCAGCACTAGTTGCACGTGGCTCAATCATATGGACATAAGCCAATTTATAGCTATTGAGTTTGTTGATGGCTGCCGTAAAGAGTGCAATCGGATCGCTGTCGCTAATATCGTTAAAGGTACCGTAAGGAGAAAGACGAACACCCACACGATCACTTGGGAACACCTTCGTAACAGCCTCAATCACCTCGCCCAACAGGCGTAAACGATTTTCGACAGAGCCACCGTACTGATCGCTACGTTGATTAGTCTTATCTTGCAAGAACTGATCTAACAAGTAACCGTTAGCCGAGTGAATTTCAATACCATCAAAACCAGCTGCTTTAGCATTTTGCGCTGCAGCTTCAAACTCTTTTAATAAGCGCGCGATATTATCAAGACTCATAGCTTTAGGAGTCTCGTAGTTATGTAGCTTCCAATCGGCACCATAGGTTTGACCTGCGGGTGTAATTGCTGAAGGCGCTTCTGGTACACCGTGCTCTGGATGCAAGGAAGAATGGGAAATACGGCCTACGTGCCATAACTGCGCAACAATAGACCCACCCTTTGCGTGAACAGCTTCTACGATTTCTTTCCAAGCGGAAGTTTGTTCTGGTGAATAAATACCAGGCGTTGCTGGATATCCCATACCCAGTGGAGAAATTTGGGTTGCCTCAGTGATGATCAGGCCAGCACTTGCACGTTGTGCGTAATAAGTTTTTGCCAAAGGATTTGGCACATCACCGGCGACTGCACGCATCCTAGTCAATGGCGCCATGACAAGGCGGTTTTTTAATTGGAGTGAGCCAAGACTAACTGGGGTGAACATGATTTCTTTACCGGACATCTGAAGCCTTTTATGGATGAATGTTGAGATCGACCACTGTAACAAGAATTGGTGAATTTTGCCGAATATTGCAAAATGACACGTCCCAAGAAAAAAAGTGGGATTAAATTTAAAATATGGACCTGATATTTCCGGAGATAAAAATGAACACTTGGCAATGTATCGTATGCGGCTTCATTTATGACGAGGCAAAAGGTTTGCCAGAAGATGGTATTGCACCTGGAACCTTGTGGGCAGATGTTCCAGAGAACTGGGAATGTCCAGATTGCGGTGTAGCGAAATCTGACTTTGAAATGGTTCAGGTATAAGCTAAGTAATTCCACCGCTGTAGCTTTATTGATCTTTTTGCTCTCATTAGGAGTTTAGCTTTGACTCAAAACACACCAGGTTCATCCACCATTGTCATCATTGGCAGTGGTTTGGCTGGATATACTCTGATTCGTGAAATTCGCAAATTAGATAAAGCTGCACCGATTACCTTGATCACCCGTGAGCCTGGCTATTTTTATTCTAAGCCGATGCTCTCTACTGCTCTTGCCAGCAAGAAAGAAGCTAGTCAACTCATTACCACGGCATCCGAAGGTATGGCATCGCAGCTGGGCATTGATATCCTCGCCCAGACTGACGTCAGTGCCATTGATACTGCCGCACAAAAACTACAAACCAGTGCAGGCCCAATCTCTTATGGAAAGCTAGTTCTAGCCCTTGGCGCAGATCAAATACAGATACCTTTGGAAGGCAATGCCGTAAGTGAAGTGCTCACTGTGAATGATCTGGAAGATTATGAAAAATTTCGTAAGCTCATTGCTGGCAAAAAGAAGGTGGCTATTCTTGGAGCCGGTCTCATCGGTTGCGAATTTGCTAATGATTTAGCCTTAGGCGGCTATGAGGTTGATGTGATTGATCTTGCCCCCCAGGTACTTGGTCGTTTATTGCCTGAACCTGCAGCCAAAGCGCTCCAAGATAAACTGAGTGAATCTGGTGTCCGCTGGCACTTCTCTACCACTGTCCAAGCAGTTAATCGCAATGGTGACACCCTAGAAATGAAGCTTGCGAATGGCCATTCGATTTCTTGTGATGTCGCCCTCTCTGCTGTTGGCTTAAAGCCCAGATTAGATTTAGCTAACGCTGCGGGAATAAAAACCGGCGTGGGTATTCAGGTGAATCGCCACTTAGAAACCAGCTCTAGCAATATTTACTCGCTTGGTGATTGTGCTGAGGTGGATGGTCTAGTTCTCCCTTATGTCATGCCCATCATGCAAGCTGCGCGAGCACTAGCACCTACGCTACTTGGACAAGTCACAGCGCTCAGCTACCCAGCAATGCCGGTCATGGTCAAAACTCCGGCACTACCCACCGTGGTTTCTCCGCCAGCCAAAGGCGCTGATGGTCAATGGAAAACAACTACGATTGAAGGCGGGATTGAAGCTCGCTTTGAAGCACCTGACGGCAAGCTACTCGGATTTGCATTAATGGGAGCCGCAACGTCACAGCGGGCAACTTTAACTAAGGAATTGCCACCACTACTCCAGTGAAGTCTTGTTGATAGCGCTTGATGTTGAAGAAATAAAAAGGCCCGCGATGCGGGCCTTTTCTTTAATACTAAAGTGCTGATTAAGATACGACCACAAACCAAGTCGTATTGTGTGACTGAGCACTCATCAAGAACAACATTGGTACTGAAAGTACTGTGTTGATACGGGAAGTCAACATTGCAACGCGTGCTGACTTTGCTTTTACATCTGGCTCAACAGCAACGATACCTAGAGCGCGCTTTTGATTTGGCCAAATAATGAACCATACGTTGAATGCCATTACTAAAGCAATCCACATACCCAAACCGATTGCACGGAATGGTGCTTGTAAGGTGAATGCCTGATGTGCATAGCCATTTAGGATGGCTACGATCAAACCAGTCAATACAGTAAAGAGTGCTGCCCAGCGGAACCAAAACAATGCTGTTGGAGCAATCACTTTACCAATAGCTGGCTTTTGCTCATCAGGGATTTTTGGCATTGAAGGAATTTGTACGAAATTGAAGTACCAGAGCAATCCAATCCACATCACACCAAACATCACATGCAACCAACGGAATATGAAAGGTAATTCAGCAGAGCTAAAGTTACCGCCCAAAGCGAAGATGATGAGAATGAGAAGTACAAATCCAGTTAAAACAGTACGTCCCAATGAGGTCAAAATTGATGCCATGAAAGGATCTCCTATGATTAATAATGGGTCTAACTATAAACGATTCTCGTAATTTTGTTCGATCCTGCAAAAATATATAATTCTTACTTAAAATAGATACTTAGCTCGTTTTGGAGCGCAAAATCCACGTAACTACATGACAAGCACCTTAGCCCCTCAAAACCCGAAACGGATCTACATTCAAGAGGTAGTCACTCGAGATGGATTTCAGGCGGAAAGTGCATTTGTGCCCACCGAGCAAAAAATTGCCCTACTCAATCGCTTAAGTCGCGCTGGTTATGCCAAGATTGAGGTAACTTCTTTTACTAGCCCTAAAGCTATCCCCATGCTAGCCGATGCAGAAGCGGTGATGCAAGGAATTGACCGTATACCAGGCGTTGAATACACCGTCCTCATTCCAAATCTCAAGGGTGCTGAGCGCGCTTTAAGTGTTGGGGTTGATGAATTTAATCTCGTTATGTCAGTAAGCGAAGCGCACAACCAGGCTAATCTCAAAATGAGTCGTGAAGATTCTTTTAAAGGATTGTCTTCTGTGATTGACTTAGCGCACTCTAACAATACTGCCGTGAACATTTCTTTGTCGACCAGTTTTGGATGCCCCATGTCTGGCACCGTTTCTTTAACAGAATTAATGCACTGGGTTGATCGCTTTGCGGCTAGCGGTGTTCGTGGTATTACGGTCTGCGACACCACAGGCATGGCCAATCCAGCGCAAGTTCAATCTATCTGCGAAGCGGTGCAAGCAAAATATCCTAAGCTGCAATGGACCTTACATTTCCATAACACTCGTGGCATGGGGCTGGCTAATGCTCTTGCTGCAGTCAATAGTGGCATTGTCCGCTTTGATTCTTCACTAGGCGGCTTGGGCGGCTGCCCTTATGCTCCAGGGGCAACAGGCAATATTTGCACCGAAGAACTTGTGCATATGCTTGATCTCATGGGCTTTAATACCAATATGCAGATTGATGCGCTATTAGATTGCTCTAAGGATCTGCAATCTTTAATTGGCCGCACATTGCCAAGCCAGCTCTTAATGGCAGGCAAAGTAGACAGATTACATGAAGCACCATGCCAGCCATAAACTAGAAAAGAAGCACGATCATGCCATTTCAAATGATTCATAAAGCACTGACCGCTCTCGTGATTGTAGTTACGAGTCTTACCTCAACTGTAAATGCACAAGAATTTCCACCAAAGAAAACCATCACTATTGTGGTTGGCTTTGCGGCAGGGGGTTCGGCTGATAGCGCTGCCCGAGTGATCGCAAAAAAGCTCAGTGAAGATCTTGGTCAAAATGTGATTGTGGACAACAAACCGGGTGCAGGCGGTAACATTGCCCACGCCTATACTGCCACTGCACCAACAGATGGCTCGGTGATTTTATTTGGATCGATTGGGCCACTATCGATTGCACCACACCTCATGAAGTTGCCCTATGACCCTCAAAAAGATTTAGCTCCTCTGACCATGGGTGTCACCTTTCCAAACGTCTTGGTGGTTATTCCAGAGCTAGGCGTCAAGAATTTCAAAGAATATATCGCTATGGCCAAGAAGAATCCTGGCAAGATTACTTTTGCATCCACTGGTAGCGGTTCTGCATCCCACCTGCAAGGTGAACTCTTAAACGTACGTGCAGATATTGATACGGTACATATCCCTTATAAGGGTGGCAGCCCCGCAATGGTTGATCTCCTTGGTGGCCGAGTTTCATCCTACTACTCTGCTCTTGCCACCGCAGATCCCTATATCAAAAATGGTAAGTTAATTCCGATTGCCACTACCGGCTTAAAACGCGCGCCCACCCTTCCCAATGTGCCAACCATTGCAGAGTCAGGCTATCCTGGATTTGATGCTAGTAATTGGTATGCATTTGTAGCGCCAGGGAAAACGCCCGACCTCATTTTAGAGAGGTGGAATAAAGCTCTAGTGGCCGTTCTTAAGGATAAAACGATTAGCACGCAGTTAGCAGACCACGGCTTAACTCCAAATCCTGGAACCCGCGAAGATCTAGCAAAGTACATCGCAAGCCAATCAGTGACCTGGGGAAAAATTATTTCTGAGAGAAAAATTACAGCCGAGTAAAACCCGGCTGTAAAAGATAAAAGGTTTGAGCTGACTTATTGCGCAGTCCAACCACCATCCATATTCCAAGCAACGCCCCGAACTTCTGAGGCATCTGGCCCGCACAGGAACACAGCTAAAGCAGCTAACTGTTCTGGAGTGACAAACTCTCCTGATGGCTGTTTCTCGGAAACTAATCCCATCTTGGCGGCCTCATTTGAAATACCTTCGCGCTCAGCACGTGCATCAACCTGCTTTTGCACCAAAGGTGTCAAGACCCAACCAGGACAAATCGCATTACAGGTAATGCCAGTACGTGCAGTCTCCAGTGCAGTCACTTTAGTCAAACCAACAACGCCATGCTTAGATGCAACATAGGCGGATTTTTGAGCAGAAGCTACCAAGCCATGCGCTGAGGCGATATTAATAATGCGGCCCCAGTTACGTTTTTTCATACCTGGTAATGCGTGATGTGTGGTGTGAAATACGGAACTAAGATTGATAGCAATAATCGCATCCCACTTGTCTACTGGAAAATCTTCAATGCTAGCCACATACTGAATACCAGCGTTATTAACCAGTATGTCCAATGAGCCAAAACGTTTTTCAGTTTGCTTAATGAGGTCTTCAATTTCAGAAGGCTTACTCATGTCGGCGCCATGATAATCAACCTCAACACCGCATGCTTTGATTTTTGCAATCGCTTCGTCTTTCTCACCAAAGCCATTCACCATGATGTTCACGCCTTGCTTGGCTAAAGCAAGCGCCATTCCCAAGCCAATGCCACTCGTAGAGCCAGTGACTAAAGCTGTTTTACCTTTTAAAGAAGACATATTTATTTACCATAAGAAGTTAACCAGGTAGTCGCGCCGCGCAAACTGGCGGCAAAGACCAAAACTGGATGTTACAGGATGAGGCAATCAGAACTGACCAAACCCTTAGATTTTCTTGAGAGCGCGTAAGATTTTTTCACAGGTAATAGGCTGGTCAAAAACAGCCGCATTAAATGGTGCTAAAGCATCGTTAATGGCGTTTTGGACAGCTCCTGGAGCTCCTGCAGTGCCCGCCTCACCAGCCCCCTTTGCCCCTAATTTAGAGGATTGGGTTGGAGTCTCAACGTGAGCCACTTCGATATCAGGCATCTCATTTGCCATCGGCACCAGGTAATCGGCCATATTGCCGTTACGCAATAAGCCGCTTTCGTCATAGAGACACTCTTCGAATAAAACACCACCAATACCTTGAACAATTGCACCGCGCACTTGCTCATCTACTAACATCGGATTCAGTACGCGTCCACAATCCTCCACAGCCCAGTGCTTCAATAATTTAACGAAACCTGTTTCTGGATCGATCTCTACATAAGAAGCTTGGACGCCGTTAGTAAAAATAAACGGGTAATCTTTTTGTGTGTAATGACGTGTGACCATTAGATCGGCTGAAAAGCCTGGCGGTAAAGTATCCGTTCTGAAGTATCCAACTCGACCAATCTCGCTAAATGGCAATAACTGCTCTCTAGTAACTCTATCTAAAACATGGCTACGGTGAACAGTGAGCTCTGTAACAGGACGGTTCAAGATCGCACCTGCTAATTTCAGAATATTTTCTTGCAGAGCTTGACAGGCTAATAGAACCGCTTCGCCACCCACCCCTGCGCCACGTGAGGCCCAAGTACCTCCACCGTATGGGGTCACGTCAGTATCACCAGTAACAATGCGCACCTGATTGATTGAAACACCAACAGCATCGGCTGCAATCTGCGCATAGATACCTTCAGTACCTTGGCCTTGTTCGCCAACACCCACTAATACTGAAACTACCCCACTTGGATCAAGACGCACTGATGCGCCATCTTGAGAGGCAATGCGCGCACCACCAACCCCATAAAAGGCTGGGCTGGGATTGGTTAATTCAATCAAGGTTGCAAAACCAATTCCTCGGTAGATGCCTTTTTTACGAAGCGCAGCCTGCTCCTTACGCAGAGCTGAATAATCCATCATCTTTTCAATCGTTCGCAAGCATTGCTCATGCGACAGCACTTCCAGCTTAATTCCAGAAATTCCCGAGCAAGGATAAGCATCATCTGGAATCACGTTGCGTTTACGGAACTCTAATGGATCCATCTGTAATTTCTGGGCAGCCAAATCGACCAAGCCTTCGGTCACTGCGCAAGCAATGGGGTGACCTACACCACGGTACTGACAAGTTGGTGTTTTATTTTGGAAAACTACATTTAACTTGGCTCGATAGTTTTGGTGCTTATAGGGGCCACCCACTAAATTGACAACTTGGTTTCCTTCAATGGCACTAGTCCTAGGAAACATCGAGTAAGGACCGATAGCTGTGAGGTCATCAATCTCAAATGCCAAAATATCCCCTGCTTTATTGGCAGCAATTCGACCTTTAATACGATGCTCACGCGCATGAATATCACTGGTAAATGATTCCAAGCGATCAGCAACAAACTTTACTGGGCGCTCCAACATCATTGCCAAGCCTACAGTGGCAAAGTCATCAGGGTATGCATGCACCTTAATACCAAAGGAACCACCTACATCTTTGCAGATAACATGCACGTCTGATTCCGATAAACCAAATTGACGGCAGTACAAATCTTGCATCATATGCGGCGCTTGCTGAGAGTGATAGACAGTAAGACGGCGATCGCCCGGATTGTAATCAGCAATTTGACAGCGAGGCTCAAGCGTCACGCCAGTGTGGCGCCCAAATCCAAAGGTTGCTTCTGCAACTACATCTGCAGTGGCAAATACCTCATCTACATTGCCTACATCTAAGCTACGGGTGAAACACAAGTTATCACCCAACTCAGGATGAATTAATGGTGTGTCTGCATCCAGTGCAGTTTCCATTGAAACTACTGCAGGCAACTCTTCCCACTCCACTTCAACATGTTGTAAAGCATCTTCAGCTTGAGCCCGAGTTTCTGCTACTACGGCCACTACCGGCTCACCCTGCCAACAAGCTCGCTCAATTGCTAGTGCATGCTGGGGGGCAGATTTCATACCAACCAGGTGACCCAAGGTAGCTACCCATGGTTTACAAATCTTTGCCATTTGTACGCCATCCACAACGGCTAGAACGCCAGGCATCTTGCTAGCATGTTCAGTATGAATTTTTCCAATCCTCATATGGGCTACTGGCGAACGCCAGAAGACAACGTGGCCCATGCGCGGAAGAGAAATATCGTCAATATACGTTCCCTGACCTTCGAGCAAACGACGAGCGCCATGTCTTGGCTCGCTATTACCGATATAACGCTGATCATTGGTAACAGGATCGAGAACCAGTCCTTTTAAATCAGTTGGCTTATTCATAATGCGGTTTCCTAAATCTCTTAAGCGTGAGCAACAACAGGTTTAACTTTTTGACCCTTTGAACGGGCCTCTAATACGTCGACAATCGCATCAACGATAGAGTGATAACCAGTAC
Organism: Polynucleobacter sp. UB-Piko-W3; assembly: GCF_018881635.1. Taxonomy (GTDB): domain Bacteria; phylum Pseudomonadota; class Gammaproteobacteria; order Burkholderiales; family Burkholderiaceae; genus Polynucleobacter. The sequence goes on along the minus strand of NZ_JACVPY010000002.1, from coordinate 259,628 downwards.
AACGACAATAATTACCAGATATCCATTCGCGTACCTGCTCCCGTGTAGCCTTTGGCTGCTTTTCAATTAACTCTGCAGCAGCAAGCAACATGCCTGAGGAACAAAATCCACATTGCATTGCATTACGACGCATAAAGGATTCCTGAAGATCCGCTAAAGCGCCGCTTTTAGTTAATCCCTCAACAGTCTCTACTACGGCGCCATTGGCCTGCACCGCAAGGAATAAGCAGCCTCTAATAATTTGACCATTCACCTTGACGGTACAAGCACCACAAGCACCCTGCTCGCAACCTAGGTGCGGGCCTTTCAAATGCAGATCCTCGCGCAAGAAATCAACTAAATGCCTACGCGGCTCAATCTCAGCATTCACAAGAGTGCCATTCACTGTCATTGAAATTTGTTTCTTCAGACTCATCTAGATCTCCAAATACTTTTTCTATTTTTTAGCTTTACTTATTTAGGCAAGCATGTGTTTTAAGCCACGCTCAAGCAAGACACCCATTAGATGCTCTTTTGCTTCCGCGCTATTAGTAATATCAGCGATAGCTTCGATCTCTTCGCGAGTAGCTGCTACCGCTTTTCCAATCAACTCATCATTGAGCTTTTTTCCATTAACCAAATCCTGAGCCTTGGTTGCCATGACAGGCTTCGAACTCACTGAGAAAAAGGTAAATGCGCATTTCGTCAAAACATCACCCTGTTTTTGTGCAACTGCAGCCAAACCTGCTACAGCGTAATCACCGTGACGTCTTGCCAGTTCATGGAAATAAAAAACCTCTTGGCTTGTAGCGATCGGCATTTCGGTAGCTACGAGAATTTCATCGGGCTCTAATGAGGTGGTATAGAGATCAATAAAGAAATCATTGGCAGAAATTCGGCGCGCTCCACCGGGCCCCTGAATAATCATGGTCGCTCGCAATGCCAAGCTACATGCTGGCCATTCCGCTGCTGGATCTCCATAAGCTAGTGAGCCGCCCCATGTACCAAGATTACGAATTGCACGATGTGCGATATGAGGTGCAGCCGCCTTTAATAAAGGAGCATGCTTTGCAATTAACTCAGAATCTTCAATTTCGGTATGAGTCACTAATGCACCGATTCTCAATTGATCACCTACTAAGGTAATGCCTTTAAGCTCAGTCAAATCGGTAATATCAATCAAAACACTGGGTTCTGATAGGCGCAAATTAAGAGTAGCCAGCAGAGTTTGTCCGCCAGCAATTAATTGGGCGCCATCTCCCGCTTCAGCCAGCAAAGATAAAGCGTCTTGCAGAGCCTTGGGCTTTACATAATCAAATGCTGCTGATTTCATTAGGTCTCCTCCACCACCAATTATTGAAGTCTGATGACTTTTATTTTGTCACTACTGTTTTATTCATTACTGGAACTAGCATCTAGTGCAATTGCTTCACCGCCTAATTCTTTTGCAAATTTCTGGAAAAAATCATCTGCAATCTTCTTCGCGGATGCACTAATTAAGCGTCCACCAATTTGTCCCAACTTCCCACCGATCGAAGCTTCAGTTGTATATGAAACCAAAGTGCCTCCTTCTGCCGCCTTCAGCTCAACTCGGGAGCGCCCTTTAGCAAAACCGGCAGCGCCACCAGAGCCTTCGAATGCCATAGAACAAGATTGATCAGGAATGATGTCGCTCAAGAGTAATTTCCCAGAAAAACGCGCCCGGACGGGGCCAATCTTGAACATCACCTTGGCATGAACCTCTTCAGGTGAAACTCGACTAATTTCCTCGCAACCTGGAATAGACTTGGCAAGTACGTCAACATCGTTCAATCCCTTCCATACCTCAGAGACAGAAGCAGCTATCAGTTGATCGCCATTTAATTCCATTTAGTCTCCTTGGGGTTTGTACGAATAGAGTCTTATCTACCAACTGCTCAACAATGTACCATTATTTAACTTTTGGTCAATAACTCCAAATTCGGATAAACCCTGAGAACTCATGAGCTTTAACGAAGATCCTAACTTTGGTATCAGAAAAGCTGAAAATTTGGCTGAAGAGATAGCACCAATACGTCGCCGGATGAATACCGCTGATCGCAAGCGTCAGATCTTAGATGGCGCCATTCAGTTCTTTGCAAGGCATGGCATAGATGGTCAATTAAGAAATCTCACAAAAGAGCTAGGCGTGACCCATACCCTGCTCTACCACTACTTCCCTACTAAAGAGGCTTTAATCAAAGAGGTCTATAAGGAAGTATTTGAATCAAGGTGGAAGCCAGAGTGGGAGGAGTTACTAGATGACAAACATCTCTCGCCAGAAGAAAAGTTAAACGCGTTTTACCTTGACTACACCAACACCGTACTCACATACGAGTTTGTGCGTATTTTGATTTTCTCTGGTTTAAGTGATCACTCTATTAGTGATCGATTCTTTGAACTTCTGCGCTCTCGTCTGCTGCCAAGACTGATACGGGAAACACGCAAATACTGTGATCGCTCAACTAGGCCAAAGCCAAGTCATCGAGAATTAGAGTTTTTAATGGGCCTTCATGGTGGTATCTTTTACATTGGCATGCGACGCTGGATCTATGGTCAAGCCATCTATGACGACAGCAGTCCGAATGCCGAACAAGACATCATTCGAGATCGCATCAGCTCCTATCTACTTTCTGCTAAATCCCTCTTTGCTTAATTCCAAAGGAACTATGACTAATTTAAGCCTAAATCATTTCTCTATTCGCAGTCTTGAAATTGAAAAGACTACGGAATTCTTCAGTAAGCTACTTGGCCTTACCGTGGGACCGCGCCCCGACTTTCCCTTCCCTGGCGTATGGCTCTATAACGGAGATGATAGTAGCTGGGCCAATGCCGTACTGCATCTCATAGCCATTGATAAGAACAATCCAAACGGATTAAAGCAGTACTTAGGAGAGCGTGATCCTAGCTCACTATATGGCTCAGGCGCAGTGGATCACATTGCCTTCTTTGCTACAGGCTTAGAAGAAAAGATCGCACTATTAAAGGAATTAAAACTCCCCTACCGTGAGCGCACCGTTCCCGCTATCGAGCTTCATCAGATCTTTTTAGACGATCCTAATGGTGTGGTGATTGAATTAAATTACCCCGCGGAAGAAAAAGCTGCTTTGGATGCTAAAGCGGCCTAAGAGAAGACATGGCAAAAATACTGGTGGTTGGCGGATCTCTTGGCGGCTTGTTCGCAGCAAATATGTTGCTGCGTCAAGGTCATGACGTCACCTTGCTAGAAAAAGCAACCGGCTCACTAGATGGTCGTGGCGCAGGTATTGTTACTCACGATGCATTGGCCGAGGCCTTGCGTGCTTCGGGCGTAAGGGTTGATGATTCTCTCGGAGTGCACGTGACAAAGCGTGTCACTTTAGGTGCCGATGGGCAAACTCTTGGTGAAATGGAGCTACCTCAAATACTCACCTCGTGGAGTCGCCTGTATCACATGCTCAAGGAAAGCTTTCCAACTGAGCGCTACCTACAAGGTAAAACTGTAAAAACAGTTACGCAGGATGCTAGTTCAGTTAAAGTTGGCTGCGAAGATAACAGTCATTATGAAGCGGAGCTAGTAATTGCTTCCGACGGTATTCGCTCAGGAGTAAGAGCGCAACTTGCTCCAGAGATCGGGCCAGAATATGCAGGCTATATTGCGTGGCGCGGAGTATGTGATGAATCAACGCTATCTCAGCACACGCTAGATACACTCTTTAATTACTTTGGATTTTGTCTTCCGAATGGGGAGCAGATGTTGGGGTATCCAGTAGCTGGATCTGGTAATGACACTCGTCCAGGAAAACGTCGCTATAACTTTGTTTGGTACCGGCCTGCCTCAGAGACTCAAGAACTAGTCAGCCTTCTTACCGATGATGATGGGCACTATTACCCAACCGGTATTCCGCCCCTCAAAGTTTCCCAAAAACATATTGCACACATGCGGGAGCTAGCTCAAAAGATTTTGGCACCTCAATACGCAGAAATACTAGAAAAAACAGCTTCGCCATTTCTGCAGGCTATCTATGACGTTCGCTCCGAAGAGATTGTTTTCGGAAGAATCGCTTTAATGGGCGATGCAGCATTTGTGGGTAGACCACATGTCGGAATGGGGGTGACGAAAGCTGGGGATGAGGCTATCGTCATTGCCAAGCATATTGCTAGCCTGGGCGCCACTCCAGAAGCCCTTCAGGCCTATGGGAACGAACGCCTAAAATTAGGGCAACAGGTAGTTGCTAGAGCTCAGTATTTGGGTCGCTATATGCAAGCCCAAGGCATTAAAGGGGCAAGGGATAACGATAAGCTCAAAAGAAATGCGAGTACTGTAATGGCAGAAACCGCTATAGATATCAGTGCCTTATTAGCCGCAGGGAAAGCAGTGCCTGAATCCATCCATTAATTGGTGCATTCAGTTAAGATTTGTGTAATAAAAAGTGTTCTTATTCAAACAAAGTTTTAAATGGAGGAGATAACCATGAAACAAAAAGTAACGAATCAAACTAGAAGAAAGATGTTGATTGGTGGAGCTGCTGCTGCCAGCACACCACTTTGGTTAAATGTTGCGAATGCGCAAGCCGACACAATTAAGATTGGCTTTCCAGTTCCACTAACTGGACCGTTTTCTGCGGAAGCACAAGACCAGGTCAAAGCTGCTGAGTTAGCTATTAAAGAGTTTAATGATGCTGGCGGATTCAACGGTCGTAAAGCAGAGTTACTGGTTCGTGATGACAAGCTCAATCCAGGTGAGGCTGCAACTCGCACCTTAGAGTTGATTGAAAAAGATAAAGTGAACTATGTGGTTGGCTCACTATCCGCAGCCACCCAGCTCTCCATTAATGCAGTTTGCAAAGAACGTAAGATCCTGTTCAATTCTATTAGTCAGTCTGACGCCATTAATGAAGTAAAAGACTGGAGCATATATACCTTCCATGAGGCCTTAAACCCAACAATGACAGCTGGCGCTCTTGCGCGCTACTCCATTCCTCGTTTTGGCAAAAAGATTGTATTTTTAACGGCTGACTATGCTTATGGCCATGAAATGGTGCGGGCATTTGAGCGTGCTGGTAAGGAAATGGGTGCTACCACTTTGGCTGATATTCGTCATCCACTAGGTGCATCTGATTACTCTGCGTTCTTGCCGCGCATTAAAGCATTGAACCCAGATATTTTGGTTCTCTGCAACTTTGGTCGTGACCTTGTTAACTCTGCAAAACAATGTACTGACTTTGGCCTTAAATCCAGCATGAAAATTGTGACGCCTGTGCTTCTCTATACAGCGCGTCTTGCTGGCGGACCTGAAGCCTTCGAAGGCATCATTGGCGGCACCTCATACTATTGGGGTCTTGAAGATCGCATCCCAACTGCGAAAACATTTAATGATGCTTTCCGAAAAATGTATAACGGCTCAGTACCCTCTGACTATGGTGCACTAGGATATGCCGGTATAAAAAGCGTGCTAGCCTCGGTCAAAATTGCCAAGTCCACCGATACCGCAAAAGTGATCGCTGCAATGGAGACCCTGAAGTATGACTGGTACAAAGGTCCTGAGTACTATCGCAAATGCGATCACCAAGCCGTTCAAACCGTCATCATTGTTGAGTCCAAATCGAAGAATATGAAAGACAAGTACGACGTCTTTAACATTCTGACTATTGAACCGACTACTGAGAAAAATATGCGTAGCTGCGAAGAGCTAGGCCACAAAGCCTAAGACACTATTTCAGGGTAAATCGCTGATTTACCCTGGTTCACTCCCCCTGACCTTCATTGGTCAAGGGGAGTTTTTCTGAGTACATTTATGACCGGTCTGACTTTCGAACTTTTATGCATGCAACTTCTTACGGGCATTGCTCTGGGAAGTATTTATGCACTCCTTGCTCTTGGCTTGTGCCTGATTTTTGGCATGCTCAATGTGGTGAACTTTGCCCATGGCGCTTTCTTTATGGTGGGCGCATTTTTAGGCGTTTATTTTTTGGGAATCACAGGAAATTTCTGGTTCAGCCTATTGTTAACGCCACTACTTACAGGCTGCCTTGGCTTACTGACGGAAAGATTCCTAGTAAGACCACTTTATGGTCGCGGCCTAGACTACCCATTACTACTCACCTTCGGCCTTTCGTATGTTCTGATTGAAGCCATGCGAGTCACCTTTGGTATTGAAGGCCTTCCATCCATGACTCCAGAGGGCCTTGGCGGCACTATGAATGTTGGCATTGGCTACTTTCCCAAATATCGTCTCTTTCTCATTGCTGCTACCGCCCTCATTATTTTGGGTGTGTGGTTCTTTATTCAAAAAACCCGCTATGGCCTCATTATTAAAGCCGGTGCTGCTGATCAAGAAATTGTCAAAGTACTGGGTGTTGATATCGCTAAGGTCTGGTTACTCGTATTTGGCTTAGGCTGCGCCATTGCAGGCCTATCAGGCATCTTGGCAGCACCAACGCGCTCTGTAAACCCAGAAATGGGTATTCCTATCCTAGCTGAATCTTTTGTAGTCACGGTCGTTGGTGGCATGGGCTCGCCTGTTGGCGCTGTTATCGCTGGCCTTTTAGTTGGCGTTGTCTACAGCATGACTTCCTTATTTTTTCCAGAGCTTGCAGAGCTTTCTATTTTTGTATTGATGGCTGTAGTGTTGTTGATCCGCCCACAAGGCTTATTTGGTAAAGCGGGGGCAATGGGCTAAGGCCCCGTAAATATATGAATTCATTTTTCCAACTCATTGCACGTCACCGTGTTTTAGCCAGCACGGTCTTCTTAGCAATCTTTCCATTCATCATGCCCTATGAGGCTTTGGCAATCAATATCCTGATCTTTGGCTTATTTGCCATGGGCTTCAATCTATTGTTTGGCTATATGGGCCTGCTCTCTTTTGGTCACGCTGCTTTCTTGGGTATCGGCAGCTACCTTACTGGAATTGCCATTGTTCACTATGGAGTGCCTTGGGCAGCGGCTATTTTGATTGGCATTATTGGCGCTGCCATCGGCGGACTCATGATGGGCTTCTTAGCAATTCGTACCAGAGGTATCTATTTCTCGATGGTGACCTTAGCGCTTGGTCAAATTGTTTACTATGTTTTTTATAAAGCTGAGAGCCTGACTGGTGGTGAAAATGGTTTACGCGGCGTTCGAGTTGACTCATTCAACATCTTAGGTATGCCTGTGGATTTTTTAAACCCACTAGTGAAGTATTACATCATTCTCTTTTTTGTAGTCATTGCTATTTGGCTGATCTCACGCATTCTGAACTCTCCTTTAGGGGCTGTGATGGAAGCCATTCGAGAGAATGAGAAGCGTGCTGCAGCCTGCGGCTTTGATGTTGCTAAAACAAAATTACTGGTATTTGTATTGTCTGCAGCTATCTGCGGACTAGCTGGCTCACTGCGAGCCCTGCATCTCTCGATTGTGCCGATTGATTCCCTGCATTACCTCCAGTCTGGTCAAGCTGTGATGATGAGTATTCTGGGTGGTATGGGTACATTCTTTGGGCCCTTCATAGGTGCAGCAGTCATGCTCTATCTCGAAGATGTTGTCACCACCTTCACCAAGCATTGGATGGCTGTTGTCGGTTTAGTGTTCATGTTCTTTGTATTGTTCTTCCCCAAGGGTATCTGGGGAAGTATTTTGAGCAAACTCCATATTCAGCAGGATTCAAAATAATGAATAGCGTAAACAATACCCCTATTCTTGAAGCACGTCACGTTAGTAAAAGTTTTGGCAAGTTCAAAGCACTGCAAAATGTTTCGACCAGTTTTATGCCTGGAACATTAACTGCCATTATTGGCCCGAATGGTGCTGGTAAAAGTACTTTCTTTAATGTACTCAGTGGCGCATTCCCCCCTACCAGCGGTCAAATATTATTTAACGGCAAAGACATTACTGGCTTACAGCAGCACGAGTTTGCTCGTATCGGAATTTCTAAGAGCTTTCAAATTACCAATGTATTTAAGCAGCTGACTGTTCATGAAAATGTCCGCGTAGCTGCGCAAATGGAAACTGCCCGCTATAACTTTATTCGTAATGCACAAAGTTATGCTGAACCAATCGAGCTCGCAGATCAACTCTTACGCCGCGTTAATCTTCAACACCTGCGTAATAAAAAAACAGGTGATCTCGCTCATGGTCAGCAACGCGCATTAGAGATTGCAATGGCTCTAGCCTGCAACCCCAGCCTGCTACTTCTAGATGAGCCGACTGCCGGCATGTCGCCAGAAGAAACGCTGGTCATGATGGAGCTCATTAAGACCTTGGCCAATGAGCGCACTGTGATCTTGGTAGAACATAAAATGAAACTGATTATGGGTCTGTGTAAACGGATTATCGTTCTTCATCATGGTGAGTTCTTGGCAGAAGGCTCCCCCGAAGAAATTCAAAATAATGCTGAGGTACGCAGAGTGTACCTAGGCCAAGGTTAAATTGAAGGCGCCCTATGTTACGCATTGAAAACTTAAATGCCTGGTACGACCGAAGTCACGTCCTGCAAGGAATCTCTTTAGACGTTAATAAAGGTGAAATTGTGACTCTGATGGGGCGCAATGGTGCTGGTAAGACCACTACCCTACGATCACTGATGGGATTACTACCTAAACGTCAAGGCAAAGCCTCTATTGATGGCGTATCTTTTTTAGATTTACCTGCACATGAACGCTTTCACCTGGGTTTAGCGTATGTTCCTGAAGATCGCCGCATTGTTCCAGGTCTCACCGTCAAAGAAAATTTAGAGTTAGGTGTGATTAGCCAAAAAAACCGTGGGGATATGAATATTCTTGTCGATGAAATTGCTGAAACATTTCCGAGACTCAAAGAGCGTCTTCACCAAGACGGTACATCGATGTCAGGAGGAGAGCAGCAGATGCTAGCGATTGCAAGAGCAATGATTGCTAAGCCTAAGGCGATCTTGTTAGATGAGCCATCCGAGGGCATCATGCCAGTCCTGGTTGAAGAGATGTTTGAGTTATTCGCAAAACTCAAGCAACAGGGCCTCACTATTCTCTTGGTCGAGCAAAATGTGCAGAAAGCTTTGAAGATCTCAGATCGCGCTTATATTCTTGATCAAGGTGAAATCGTGTTCCAAGACACTGCACAAAATCTCTTAAACAACGACGAGATACAGCAAAAGTACTGCGCAGTTTAAGTAACTTGCTATCGAGGTTTTAGATTAGGCGAAACCAATGCCCCAATTGGTGCCAAAAACTATTGGGGACTAAGGTTAGCAACCACGTCATCGTGAGGTAGCGTAGTAGTTTTCCAATGAACATGTAGATTAAGCATGGAAACCAGGCCAAGCGCAGCCAGCCTGCTGCGATACAAAGAGGGTCCCCAAAGCCAGGCAGCCAAGACAAGAGCAGCATCTTAGGACCCCGCTTTTCTAGCCAAAGTTGCATACGGCTTTGAGTTGGGCCTTTTAATGACTCAAAACCATTTCGAGAAATGAGGCCTAACCACCAATCAAACATACCGCCCATAGTGTTGCCAACGGTTGCAACCAAGATCGCAATCCAATACATATCGGGATTCAGTTCGGTATACCCAAATAGAATGGGCTCCGAACCAATCGGCAGTAAGGTAGCAGAAACAAAGGCACTAATAAAAACAGCTGGTAATCCAATGGATGGCATACCAAACCATCCAAAAAAATGCTGGAGCGTATGATCCATTAAGAGAGGACCCCAGACTTTTTTAGGATCCTAATTTGTTCTTCAGTCAGGCCAGCAGATTTAAGCACCTCATCAGTATGCTCTCCTAATGTCGGAGCGCGATAACGAATTGATCCGGGATTTTGCGAAAGCTTAGGAATGATTCCAGGGACCTGTACTTTAAGGCCGCTCGCTGCTTGCACGGTCTCGATCACACCGCGCGCATGGTAGTGAGGATCCTCAGCAATATCTTTTGCCGTATAAATCTTGCCAGACGGGACCTCTGCCTCAAGCAAACCTCTCAGAACTTCATCAAGACTTAATGTTTTCGTCCAAGCATTAATTGCCGCATCAATCTCAACAACGCGCTTAGCGCGACCATCATTAAAAGCCAAATCTGGGTCTTCACCCAAGTCGGTCCTTCCAATTAAGGTCATCAAGCGCTTATAAATAGAATCGCCGTTACCAGCGATCAAGACATACTGTCCATCAGCGCACAAATAGGCATTAGAAGGGGCAATCCCGGGCAAAGCACCGCCTGCAGGCTGACGTATTGCACCAAATGCCGAATACTCTGGCAATAGGCTTTCGGTTAAATTAAACACTGCTTCATATAAAGCGACGTCAATCATTTGACCCTGACCACCACGAGCATCTCGCTCGTACAAAGCAAGTAATACGCCAAGCGCACCATGCAAGCCTGCAATCGTATCTCCAAGCGATACGCCTGCCCTCACTGGCACTTCATTTGGATGCCCCGTGATGTAACGCAAGCCAGCCATCGCCTCTCCAATTGCTGCAAAACCAGGCTCATCACGCCTAGGCCCATCCTGGCCATAACCAGAGATGCGCAACATAATCAGTTTTGGATTTGCTTCATGCAATTCTTCCCAGCCCAAGCCCCACTTCTCTAATGTGCCTGGTCGAAAGTTCTCAATGACGACATCTGCTTCAAGTGCTAGCTTTCTGGCAATCGCCTGACCTTCCTTGACGCGCAGATCTAGGCAAATCGATTGTTTATTACGTGATTGGGCTTGCCACCAAACTGATGTTCCCTCATGTAGCAGGCGCCACTTACGTAGTGGATCACCTGCGCCTGGAGACTCTACCTTAATCACTTCTGCCCCAAAATCAGCCAGTGTTTTTGAGGCAAATGGGCCAGCAATAAGCTGACCTAACTCCAAAACTTTGACCCCAGAAAGAATTTGTTGGTGATTCTTGTGCATGAGAAAGCGCTTATCCCTTATTTATCTTTAGGTACAGATTATTGAGGCTATTTTCACCTGATTTCCATCATTCTCCAAGATTTTCAAATCTTGCTTAAACTAGCGTCTGCACCCAAAAATAATCCATAAAACTGATAAAACGAGAGTTTCATGAATCACCCTATTCCCAAGCCAGACCAGTATCAAGAAATACGTGAGGCCTTACGCGACCTCTGCGGAAAATTTGACTCCGCCTATTGGCAAAAAGTAGACCATGAGCGGGGCTACCCAGAGGCTTTTGTAGATGCCATGACCGAAGCCGGGTGGTTAGCGGCATTGATACCAGAAGAGTATGGTGGTTCAGGATTGGGTTTGGCCGAAGCCTCCGTCATCATGGAAGAAATTAACTTCGCAGGCGGCAACGCTGGCTCCTGTCATGGTCAGATGTACAACATGGGAACCTTACTTCGCCATGGGTCTGAAGAACAGAAAAAAATGTATCTACCGAAAATTGCCAGCGGGCAATTGCGTCTGCAGAGTATGGCGGTTACAGAGCCCACTACTGGCACTGATACCACCAAACTAAAAACTACTGCGGTCAAAAAAGGAGATAAATACATTATCAATGGCCAGAAAGTTTGGATCTCTCGTATTCAACATTCTGATCTGATGATTTTGCTAGCGCGCACTACTCCGCTCAATGAGGTGCAGCGCAAATCCGAAGGGATGTCGATCTTCATCGTCAATCTTGCAGATGCGATCGGTAAAGGCATGGAGGTTAGACCCATCGCCAATATGGTGAACCATGAAACCAATGAAGTGTTCTTTGATAACTTAGAAATACCAGCAGAAAACCTGATTGGTACAGAGGGTCAAGGATTTAAATACATCCTCGATGGCCTTAATGCAGAACGTGTTCTGATTGCAGCAGAATGTATTGGTGATGCCTATTGGTTTATTGATCGCGCCCGTCGCTATGCCAATGACCGCGTAGTATTTGATCGCCCGATTGGAAAAAATCAGGGGATTCAGTTTCCAATTGCCGATAGCTATATTGAAACTGAGGCTGCCAATCTGATGCGTTTTAGGGCCTGTGAGCTATTTGATAATCACCAACCCTGCGGACCCGAGGCCAATATGTCTAAATACTTAGCTGCTAAAGCATCGTGGGAGGCAGCAAACGTTTGCTTACAAACTCATGGTGGCTTTGGTTTTGCTAATGAATATGATGTTGAACGTAAATTTAGGGAAACCCGCCTTTATCAAGTCGCGCCAATCTCAACAAACTTGATTTATTCCTATATGGCCGAACATGTTCTTGGCTTACCAAGATCGTTCTAATAGGTTATTGAGATGAGCATCCGTCCGCTAGATGGAATTACTGTTGTTGCGCTAGAGCATGTCATTGCTGCCCCCTTCTGCACTCGGCAGCTAGCTGATCTGGGTGCTCGCGTCATTAAGATTGAGCGTCCTGGTGATGGTGATTTTGCGAGGGGCTACGACACCCAGGTTAATGGTCTCTCATCCCACTTTGCGTGGGTCAATCGCTCAAAAGAAAGTTTAACGCTCGACCTTAAGCAAGATTCTGCTTTGGCAGTACTCAAGACTTTACTGAAAACTGCTGATGTCTTTATTCAAAACCTGGTTCCTGGAGCAGCTGCCCGCATGGGACTTACTGCGCAGGCATTGCAACAAGAAAATCCGGGGCTTATCCTGTGTGCCATTTCAGGTTATGGCAATGACGGTCCCTATCGTGATAAAAAAGCTTACGATCTTTTAATCCAAAGTGAGGCAGGCTTTCTATCCATTACCGGAACGCCAGAAACCCCTAGCAAGGCTGGTAACTCCATTGCCGATATTGCTGCTGGTATGTATGCCTACACCAATATCTTGGCAGCCCTTTTGCAAAGAGGAAAAACGGGCAAAGGGACAGTCATTGATATCTCTATGCTCGAGGCACTGAGCGAATGGATGAGCTTTCCGCTTTACTACGCCTATAAGGGTGCTAATCCACCATCCAGAAACGGCGCATCGCATGCCACCATTTACCCATACGGCCCCTTCAAAGCTGGCGATGGCAAAACGGTCATGCTGGGGCTTCAAAACGAGCGAGAGTGGGTGAAGTTCTGTGAAGCGGTACTAGAGAATCCTGCACTTGCTCAAGATGAGCGCTTTGATAAAAATTACAAGCGCAATGAAAAACGTGCTGAATTGCTCGAAATTATTAATTCCTGCTTTAGCAAGCTCACTGCGGAGCAACTAATTGCCAAGCTGGATCAGGCTCAAATTGCGAACGCTCATCTGAACGACATGGAAGGCCTTTGGAAGCATGAGCAGCTTAAAGCCCGAAATCGATTTACTGAAGTGGGCACTCCTAACGGCAATATTGCAGCTCTTTTACCGCCAGGATTAAATGACAGCTACGACTATCGCATGGATCCCATTCCGGCCGTAGGCGAACACACTGATTCCATCTTAAAAGAGTTGGGTATGACAGAGTCTGATATTGCGAGCATGCGCGCTAGCGGCGCAATTTAAAGCAGCGGCGAGGTGAGATGAGCGGCATTTTCTAAGTAGTGACGCCAACGCGGCCGTTTTGACCAAACATCAAAGTCGATATAATCTGATTTTTCCAAATACGTATCAATGAGCTTTTGTAGCTTGACGCAGAAATCGTCGTTGTACACAATCAGGCTAATCTCAAAGTTCAAACGCAGGCTTCTCTGATCAAAATTGACTGATCCAAAAATGGCGATTCTTTTATCGACCAATAAGCTTTTAGTATGAAGCAGTCCGCCGCCAAACTCTGCAATCTTGACTCCTGATCCTAATAAGTCGGCGTAATAACTTTTACTACTCCAAGCGACTAAGGTTGAGTCATTTAACTTTGGAATAATCAGGGTGACATTGACACCCCTTCTAGCAGCTGCCATGAGCGCTTGTAATAAGCCATCATCCGGACCAAAGTATGGAGTGGTAATGGTGAGCTCTTCTCGTGCATCAATAATTGCAGAAAGCAGCACTTGATACAAAATATCATCGCGATACACGGGCCCAGAAGCGAGTTTCTGGGCTATCGCAGCGCCCTTATGAGGTGCTTGAGTCGGAACACACTCGGTAAAGTGGGTAATACTGGGATTATCTACACTCCAATCAAAAGCAAAGGTCAACTCAAACTGCGCAGCAACGGGTCCCTCCACACGAACCATGGCATCGACCCACTCGCCTACTCCTGAGCCTTGCTTAAAAGTACGGGGGTCAACCAGATTCATGCTGCCCGTCCAAACAAAAGCGCCATCCACCACAAATATTTTTCGATGTAAACGTAAATCCGCACGTCTAAACTGGAATCGACCAATCTGAATGGGTAAGGCTTCAGTTACCTGAATGCCAGCATTACGAAAGCGCGCTGGCCATTTAGACTTAAACCAGTCCTTACTTCCCAAGGAGTCTAGTAGCACACGGCAAGCAACTCCTCGTCTGGCTGCAGCAATCAAGGCCTCACCAACTTCATCAGCAGCACCGCCTAATGCCCAGACATAAAACTCTAGATGAAGACTTTTCTTTGCCTGATTAATTTCACTAATAAAGCACTGCAAAATCTCCAGTGAATCCGTATGCAACTCAAGCTGATTGCCAGCAACAACAGGTGAGCCATTTTTAGCTTCCGCCAAAAGACTTAAGGCCCTACCCTCCAAAGGCATTTGCTGCCTATCTTCCGCATAGTCTTGGCATACTTTTTCAGTAATCTGCGTGTATTCGAGATTCATGCGGGTAATTTTTCTGGTGAGTTTACGACCTACAGGACGTTCACCAATCAGGACATATAAACTAATTCCTAGAACAGGAAAAGTCATCACAATAAAGATCCATGCAAATGCCACACCCACCGGCCTTCTAACAGAAATAATCACGCCAATAAAGTAAGTCACCAATATGAAATGAATCAATAAAAGCCAATTAATATTGAGCTCGAAAGTGTGTTTTAGAAAAATACTGAGTAGGTCGTTCATATCAATTCCAGTTCTGCTGCTATACCTAGATGATCAGATAATTTCATCCAATCGTGCAATATTTCTGCAGAATGAATCTTCAGTCCACGCACATAAATCCGATCCATTGCCAATAAGGGCTTGACGCTAGGGAAAGTCTTCGCTGGCGAGCCAGTTAAGACTTCAAATACTTCTTCAAAACCAGCCGCTTTCATTGGTGCGCCTACTCGATTACGCCAATCATTAAAGTCTCCAGCGACAATGGTTGGGCCTTGCTGGGTCAACTCTTCAATATGTCGCATGATTTGCTCCAACTGACGCTCTCTACCCCGCTCAAATAAGGCTAAGTGCACGCAGAAACAATGAATGGGTTGATCGGCTCCATCGAGTTGGGTCACGCTATGCAACAACCCTCTTCTTTCAAAACGATACGCAGAAATATCGTAATTAAGGCCTTTATGCAGCGGATGCTTCGACAAAATGGCATTACCATGATGGCCATCTGGGTACTCCATATTTTTTCCATAATGCCAGTCATGCCAAAAGTCTTCCGATAGAAAGTGGGTGAGCTCAGTTAAAGGCCATTGACCAAATCGCCGAATTCTTCCTCGATGCTCTTGCTGTAATTCTTGAAGAAACAATAAGTCTGGATGATGATTGCGCATTCTTTGTCGCAACTGATAAATAGTAGAGTGCCTATACAAAGGAGAAACTCCTTTATGCACATTCATACTCATAACAGTAAAGCGAGCGCCTCTACTGTGAGTCATTAAAACTGCCCTGCCGCACGCTGCCGTCGAACGCGTGCCAAATAAATCTCACCCTCAACCAAATCTTGGCACTGCATACATTTATTGCAAATAGATGCCTGCTCTCGCAACTCCTCTATTGAGTCGATTGGATGAGTATCCAGATACTCGCGTAGATCCTCGTCAAGGATCTCGTTGCAGAGGCAAACTACTTCGGCCATCAGTCGGAAAATAGGGATTTAGATTGCATTAAGCTCATTTTGCCATTGCCTTGATAGAATCAAGCCCATGTTGACCGCTTTTGAAGACGCCCTAGCCTTGCTGGCCCATCTAGATGGTGGGGTTCTGGGAATCGTCCTGGTTTCCCTCCAGGTCAGCTTAACTGCCCTACTCTTTGGAACCCTGATTGGCCTTCCCCTGGGCGCCTTATTGGCCACTGAAGAATTTACAGGCAAAAAATCGATTGTTATTGGCCTCAATACCTTAATGGGAGTTCCAACGGTAATTGTCGGGGTCTTGGTTTACCTCATGCTGTCTCGTTCAGGCCCCATGGGGGCATGGGGATGGCTGTTTACACCCAAGGGCATGATTGTGGCTCAAACGCTTCTGACAACACCCTTAATTGCTGCCCTGAGTCGTCAAATCTTAGAAGATTCCTGGAGAATTCATCGTGATACCTTCTTAAGCCTCAGATTGCCATCGATGGCACGCTTTAAGTGGCTTATTTGGGATTGCCGTTTCTCTCTCACCATTGCCATCCTAGCTGGCCTTGCTAGAGCAATTTCTGAGGTTGGCGCTGTGATGATTGTGGGCGGCAATATTCAAAATTCAACCAGAACCATGACTACTGCAATCGCCTTAGAAACCAGCAAGGGTGATCTGCCCTTAGCGCTTGCCTTAGGTATTGTCTTGCTTGGAATTGTTCTATTAGCCAACCTATTTACGTTTGCAGTTCGTCAAGTAGCGGAGCGTCGCTATGGTTGATATGACAGAGCAATTCGAAAGATTTATCGAGCTACGCGATATCACTGTCAAAAGTAATGGTCGGGTTATTCTCAATATTCAGCATGCGATCATTCCAGCTGACCGTATTACTGCTTGCATTGGTCCCAATGGGGCAGGCAAAACTACCTTTTTAAAATTACTAGATGGACTCATCAAACCAGATACTGGAACAGTGAGTTACTCGTTTGCCAATAAGACTGCATTGGTTTTGCATCACACTCCAATGATTAAAGCCTCTACTAAAACGAATTTAAGTATGGTTAGAGATGCAGACTCTACGATTACTGATGAGGCAATTGAAGAAGTTATTGAACAAGTTGGCTTGGGGGAATTAGCCTCCACCCCTGCTCACAAACTCTCTGCTGGTGAGAGGCAGAAGCTTTGCCTTGGGAGAGCAATTTTGCAAAAGCCAAACTTAGTCTTGCTAGATGAGCCCACCGCAAACTTAGATCCGAATACTACTGAGCAAGTTGAAGAAATGATTCGCCAGTTTGATGTACAAAATACTGATGTTATTTTTTCATCACATCAACTCGCTCAAGTGCAAAGACTTGCGCAATACATTATCTTTATTGATCATGGTGAGATAAAAGAAAAGGGACCCGTAGGCCCCTTCTTTTTGAATCCTCAAACACAGGCTGCTAAACGCTACCTACATCAAGAATTAATCGCTGACTAATTACTTCGCCGCAGGTGCTGCTGCTACAGGAGCAACAAATGGTGGCGGAGCTACGCAAGCAGCAGGCGCTGCTGTACCAGCCACTTTAAAGCGATCAGCAACGCGATTTTGAGCTTGGCAAAGCTGAAAAGCGCCAACTCTATCACCGTAAGCAGCTTTTGCCTTAGCTAATGCTGCAGCTTCTTGCGCTTCCGGAGTTAATGGAGGCAATGCAGCCATGACAGAAGCAGCAGTAAATGCGCAGAGTGTGAAAGCAATGATTTTTTTCATGGCTTTATCCTTATTTATTAACTTTGTTGTACCAGAGCTCATGATGCTCTTTAGCCCAGGTTGCATCAACGTAGCCAGACATCATGCCATCGGAAGAACCCTGCATACCAATTGAACCAATATAAATATGACCCATAGCCATAGTCATCATTAGAACTGATGCACCGCCGTGAATAATATTAGCAATCTGCATGGTTCCGCGGATGTACTCAACCTGCATAAACGGTACGATCATATCCAGTACAAGACCAGAGCCCGAGATCACCAAGCCTAGGAAGGTCATACCAAACCAAAACCAAATTTTTTCACCGAAGTTAAAGAAGCCAGCAGGAGGATGCTTTCCACCAAACATTCCACCAAATGACTTGATCCAAGTCAGATCGCCTTGCCCTGGGATATTTCTAGTGGCAAAGAGTAAGAAGAAAATCACTACGCTCAGAGTAAATAAGGGACCAGAATAGTTGTGAATATTTTTGCAAATATTGAGGAAGGTGCCGTAAGCAACGCCGCCCATCAAAGGCATAGCAAAATACTTACCCCACAAAATCAGGCCACCAGTTACAGCAAGTCCAATAAAACTCACAGCCATTACCCAGTGGGTAAAGCGCTCAAAGCCATTAAACCGTTTGATTTTTTGACCAGATAGCGGCGCATGTAATTTGATTGGGCCCTTGATAATAAAGACGGCTGCAATACCGAAGAAGGCAATCGCCAACAACCAACCACCGTAAACGGTAATCACACCATTACGAATCACACGCCACTGCTCACCAGAACGCTGAATCAGAACACTAGCCTCTTTGTCTGGGATGCTGACAAAGTTATATGGATCACTATTAGCAGATGTAAAAATAGATGGGTTGGCTGGTTGTGACTGCGCCTGAGTTCCATTAGCTAAGGCATTAGGGTTAGCTGGCACTGATTTAGGTGGAATATCCACTCCGCTAGGAGAGGGCAAAGGCGCCATTGCTCCACGCTCTGCATAACTTATTCCGCTCGCCAGGGTCAGCGACAAACCAGCAGCCACCACCAAAGTGCGTAGAACTTTAGAAAATGATCGTTTCATACACATGTCCTTAAACGTTTTCGTTTTATTTATTGTTATTTAGTTGATCACTTAACGCGACTGTATTCATTTTGACCCTGAGTGCGCTTATCAACGGATTCAGTCCAACTGGCTTGATTTTTTGGAGCCCAGTTCTTGGTCATGAAACCATTGTCTGCACCCATGTATGGGGCAACGTCAGGACGCTTCGCCGCTTTGGCTGCAATTTCTGGTGGCTCAGAACATGCGGCCAACAGAGTTGCTGCTGCAAAACACAACCCAAGAGTTTTGAAATTGAATTTCATTATTTAGCTCCTGGAATTTTTGCAGCTGCCGTTGGGGTTGGCGCTGGAGTATCAGGCCCACCATATGCAGTGGTCCAACCAAAAGCTTTAGAACCAGCGTACTTGCCATTCTTTTCACGAGTAGCAACACGGTTATTAAAGATGCCAGAGATGATATCGCTATCGCCACCAATCAAAGCCTTGGTAGAGCACATTTCAGCGCACAGAGGTAACTTACCTTCTGCCAAGCGATTACGACCATACTTCTCAAACTCAGCAACGCTACCATTCGCTTCTGGACCGCCACTACAGAATGTGCACTTATCCATCTTGCTGCGAGTACCGAAAGCGCCTTGACTTAGGAACTGTGGTGCGCCAAATGGGCAGGCAAATGAGCAGTAGCCGCAACCAATGCAAATATCTTTGTCATGAAGGACAACGCCTTCATCAGTACGGTAGAAGCAATCTACTGGGCACACAGCCATACAAGGTGCATCGGTACAGTGCATACAAGCAACTGAAATCGATTTTTCCTGTCCGATGATGCCGTCATTTACCGTAACAACACGGCGACGATTGACGCCCCAAGGTACTTCATTATCATTTTTACAAGCAGTGACACAACCGTTACATTCGATGCAACGTTCCGTGTCACAGATAAATTTCATTCTTGCCATTGTGTTCTCCTGACTTTATTTTCTGACTTAGGCAAATTTTTCGATTTGACACATAGTGGTTTTAGTCTCTTGCATCATCGTCACCTGATCGTAACCATAAGTAGTTGCAGTATTGACCGCCTCACCCAAAACGACTGGGGCAGCACCCTCTGGATAGTACTTACGCAAGTCATTACCTTGCCACCATCCTGCAAAGTGGAATGGGATAAAGGCAGTTTCTTGGTCAACGCGCTCAGTCACCATTGCCCGTACTTTGATCTTGGCGCCGGTAGGAGATTTCACCCAAACATAATCCCAGTTCTTAATACCGCGAGCTGCTGCTGCTTTAGGATTGATCTCCACGAAGTTTTCTTGTTGTAACTCAGCCAACCATGGGTTGGAACGAGTTTCGTCTCCACCACCCTCATATTCAACCAAACGACCTGAGGTCAAAATAATTGGGAACTTCTCATACAACTTCTCGCTCAAGTTTTGATCCTGAACGGTCTTGTAAAGCGTTGGCAAACGCCAGAAATTCTTCTTATCTGCAGAAGTTGGGTACTTACGCATCATTGCAGCGTTAGTACTATAGAGAGCTTCACGGTGAACTGGAATTGCATCTGGGAAATTCCAAACAATTGCACGAGCTTTCGCATTACCAAATGGATGGCAACCGTTCTTCATAACAACGCGCTGGATACCGCCAGACAAGTCAGTCTTCCAGTTCTTACCTTCAGCGAGCTTCTTCTCGTCTTCAGTCAACTGATCCCACCAACCAAGCTTCTTCACCAATACGTGATCGAACTCAGGATAGCCAGTAGTAATAGCAGCGCCCTTGGAATGAGAACCATCTCCAGCCAACAAACTTACTCCTTCACGCTCAACACCAAAGTTAGCGCGGAAGTTACCACCACCCTCCATCACACTCTTACTAGTGTCATAGAGATTTGGTGAGCCTGGATGCTTGATTGCAGCTGTTCCATAGCAAGGCCAAGGCAAACCGTAGTAATCACCAGTTGTGTTGTAGCCAGTTACCGGATCAATACCACCGCGTGACTTCAAGGTCTTAGGATCAAATGTAGCAACCATTCTCATATGAGCTTTTAGACGCTCTGGGGTTTGGCCTGTGTAACCAATAGTCCAAACGGAGCGATTAATCTCGCGCAAAATGTCTTCAATTTGCGGCTCTTTCCATTGCTTACCAGCAAATTTAGTGCTGAGCATCTTATAGTTCTTTGATAACTCGTCACCGAAACCTAGGCGATCAGCAAAGGCTTGCATGAGCACATGATCAGGAACGGACTCAAACAATGGATCAATCACTTTCTCACGCCACTGTAATGAGCGGTTAGATGCAGTTGCAGTTCCGCAAGTCTCAAACTGAGTTGCAGCTGGTAATAAATAAACATTACGATTCTTGTTTACTGGCTGCCCTTCTGCGGCAGGCATTGCAGCCATTGCAGCAGTTGCGCTTGGGTATGGATCAACTACAACGAGCAGATCCAGGGTGTCCATTGCGCGCTTCATATCAAGGCCACGAGTTTGTGAGTTAGGAGCATGACCCCAGAAGAACAAACCTTTAACGTTAGTCTGCTGATCGATCATGTCGTTCTTCTCAAGAACGGCATCAACCCAACGAGATACGGTAGTACCAGACTTCTCCATCATGTCTGGTGCATAGCGACCTTTAATCCACTCGTAATCAACGCCCCATACTGTTGCGTAGTGTTTCCATGAGCCGGCAGCCAAACCATAGTAGCCAGGCAATGAGTCTGGATTAGGACCTACGTCAGTTGCGCCTTGAACGTTATCGTGACCGCGGAAAATATTTGTGCCGCCGCCGGATTTACCAACGTTACCTAAAGCCAATTGCAAAATGCATGAGGCACGAACCATTGCATTACCAATGGTGTGCTGGGTTTGGCCCATACACCAAACAACTGTGCTCGGACGATTCATTGCCATAGTTTTGGCAACTTGATAAACCTGAGCCTCTGGAACACCGCAAGCCTCTTCAACGTTTGCAGGAGTCCACTTTTCCATCACTTCTTTACGGATCTCTTCCATTCCGTAAACACGATCATTGATGTACTTCTTATCTTCCCAGCCATTTTTAAAGATGTGATAAAGCACACCAAACAAGAATGGGATATCAGAACCAGAACGAATACGTACAAACTGATCAGACTTTGCAGCAGTCCGGGTATAGCGTGGATCAACCACAATCACTTTGCAACCATTTTCTTTGGCGTGCAATAAGCTCAACATCGAAACTGGGTGCGCCTCTGCAGCATTTGAACCAATGTACATGGCAGCTTTAGAGTTCATCATGTCGTTGTAACTATTGGTCATCGCACCGTAGCCCCAGGTGTTTGCAACACCGGCAACTGTGGTGGAGTGACAAATACGAGCCTGATGGTCTGTATTGTTTGTACCAAAGAAAGAAACCCACTTACGTAGTAAATAGGCTTGTTCGTTGTTGTGCTTAGATGAACCAATGAAATACATAGCATCAGGAGAATACTTCTCACGAATGCTCTTCATCTGCGCAGTAATTTCTGTTAACGCTTGATCCCAAGAAATACGCTGATACTTTCCATCAACCAGCTTCATTGGGTAGCGCAAACGGTAGTCACCATGACCATGCTCACGCAATGAAGCGCCTTTAGCGCAATAGGCACCCATATTGATCGGTGAATCAAATACGGAATCTTGACGAACCCAAACACCATTCTCAACGGTTGCATCTGTTGCACAGCCTACTGAGCAGTGGGTACAAATGGTTCTTTTGACTTCGATCTTTCCTTTGCCATCTAGCATTGCCTTACTTTGCTCGGCTGATGCCTTTTGTACAAAGCTTAATTGGCTAGCAGCAATACCGGCTCCAACACCGACTCCTGAACGCTTTAGGAAAGTTCGGCGATCCATAGTAGGTACCGCTGCTTTTAAGCCGCGGGATAGGCTGCCAATCAAATGTGATGTGGAGCGACTGCTTTGGGGGGTATTGGATTTACGAGTCAGACTCATATGTTGTCCCTGAGAAAGTTTTTTATTTATTGAGTAACGGTTAAATCAATATTTAGCGGTAATGCGCTATTTAAAGCATGGTGCTTTCGTAATACTTACGCATATGCGCAGTAATCGTATGGCCTTCGTCTTTAGTTTTTACTGTGCTACCAATTTCTTGAATCACAGCTTTGCCAATGGAGGTTTGTGAGGCAACAGCAACAGCCCCAACGGCCGCACCTGCGCCTACAAAAAACTTGCGACGAGATGGCTTTGTTTCTTCGCTTAAAGCAACTGTGGATTTAGTGCTCATGGCATGCTCCTATTTAGTAATTCTTGATTGCAATCAAGTGTAATTCGTATTTGCATTTTTGACACATTTATATGTTTAGGGGAACGCTAGGGAAAACCCTCACTTACAAGACAGGATCAAATCATGTCAAAGCCCTGACCCTCTATAGCCAAGAATTCTCGGGTCAGAGCGGCGATTGGGTGGTAAAGATGCATCTCAGGAATTGCCTCAATAGCATCGCAAAAGTCGTCATACCAAGGGCGAATATGGTCGTTGAAAAAAACCCTTTGATTTGTAAGGTTTGATATTTCTACATCATCGCCGGCAATCAGATAGCGCATGACTTCACAAAGAGCTGAAATGTGGTCCTCAGTCTCGGTGACTTCTTCGGCAGCTTCAAGTCCAAATTCGTCTAAAGCCCTGCGAATATTGACTAGCGGTTTCTCATTGAGATGACCTGCCATATAGAAGGAGCCATTGAGAACAACGTTGGGTTTACCAACGCTAATGAAATTTAAGTCGAACTCATCGTGCCAAGCTTTGGCAGGATTATTTTTAGCTACTTCAATAACATCCATCCAGGCTTTGGCTAAAGGGGCTTGATCAGCAGCATCTTGTTGATCTGCTGTGGCAGCAATTTGATCTAACAGCGCTTGGTCTGGGGGGAGCTGGAAAAATCTGGCAATGAGGCCGTAAAGGTCAGCTCTCGCTAAATCCTCTGGTAAGCCTACATCCCCCACTTCGGTTGACGGGCTATCTTTCGCTACCACTTTCTCAATCTCGCTCATGTTTCTTTTTTCACCATATCTACTACTCGACAGTCGCCACACATCTTGAGCCTATCCATCGCAGCCCCTGCAAAGGCGCCGTGGGCACCCAACTTAGTGAGCATCAGATCAACCATCTTTAGAGTTCCAAACGCTTTTCCACAGCTAATGCAATGAAAAGCCTGGGTCTCATTGAGGATTGTTCTCTGTTTGCGCTGCTCAACAGTCTGCAAACGAGGATTTAGAGTTAAAGCTTTTTCTGGGCAAGTCTGAACGCAAATGCCGCATTGCACGCATTGCTTTTCAATAAAGGAAAGAATCGGCTCATCTGGGTTATCCAAGAGAGCGCCTTCAGGACAGCTACTGACACAAGACATACACAAGGTACAAGCATCTTTATTAATATTTAAGCCGCCCAATAAAGATGACTTCGGTAGAACAGCACCCGCCTCTGGCAATGGAGTCTTTGCCTGTTTTTGCAAATGCTCCAAGACTGCTTCAACAGTTTCCCGTTTCTGGGTAGATAAACCAAAACTTGCGGGAGTACAAATAGAATTCAGAGAACCACGCTGACGTAGTGCAGCCATCGCCTTAGAAACTGTTTGCAAATCATCGGCTGATTTAGCCATGATTAAATGAATACGCTCATCAAAACCATAAGCTTTCAAGATTGCGTTGGCAAGCTCAGCCTGCTCTTCAAGTGTTGCGCGATAAGCGGGATCTTCATCACCACTTAAGAGCAAGACCACCTCTGCAAATCCATAAGTAAGGGCGCCAAGCCATAAATCTAAACCGGTGGAGGCGATATGCTCAATGCCGTAGGGAATCACAAATGATGGCAAGCCTTCAAACTGCTTAGGCAGCACATGTGCAGAGCGGCCCAAGCCATCAATCATTTGAGTACCTGCTTTTAAAGTATGTAAGAGTAGGCTTGGTGCTGCAGCTTGACTGATTTTTTTAGCCTCGGCAGTAAAGACTGTGGCAATAGTCTTTAACTCTTTGCCTTGATGGGGTACGCTCGGGTAGTTGTAACGCATTGCGCCTGATGGACATGCTGTAGAGCATGCTCCACAACCCATACAAAGATTGGGATTAACTTCAACACTACCTTGCCCATTTTTGAATATAGAGCCAATAGCACCAGTCGAACAGACATCAATACAAGCCTTGCACCCTACTTTGCCATTGCGGCCATGTGCGCAAATTTTTTCGTTATAGACAAAATACTTTGGCTTCTCAAACTCACCAACCATTTCTAACAATTGATTAACTACTAAAGCCTGCTCCAGAGGATTATTGCCGGGAGCAAAATACCCTTGAGGTGTTTGACTCATCCGCATTTTGGGATCAGTGCGCAGATCTAAAATTAAATCAAATTCTGCATTACGCTCCCGGTCCTTGCGATCAAAGGAGATTGCCCCAATACTTGCACACACAGTGACACAATCGCGGTGTGATTTACATTTAGCCAAATCAATCTGAAAGGAGAGATCAATCGCATTCTCTGGGCAAACTTCAACGCAAGCGCCACAACGAGTACACATTTCTGGGTCAATTGGGTTTTGCAGATCCCAGTTAACTGAGAACTTGCCAAGATAGCCATCTAGCTTAGTCACTGCTCCGGTATAGATGGGGTAGTTACGTGCAAGAGGTAAATCACCCGGCTCAGTACACAAGACAGAAACATCCAATGATCCGCTCAGTTTTTCTGCCCAAGGCAATACTGAAGATCCTGGACCAATAATGAAGAGTCTACCTTGGCTCTCATAGTTGACCACTGGGACGGGCTCAGCTTCTGGCATATCAGCTAAAGCAAGCAAAGCAGCAATCTTTGGTCCTGATGCTTTAGCTTCTTGAGTCCAACCTGCCACTTCACGAATATTGACAAAACGCAGGGGTGCCACCAAAGGCTTTTCTGATTGCTCTGCTAACTCGTTAAAAAGAGCGCCCTCTTGGGTGCAAGCAACCAGTAAAGAATCAGATCCATCAAGCGCCTTTAAAAAAGAGCCGACCTCTTGCCTACATAAAGAGCGATGCACTGGAACACCAAGCGCCTTTGCATCCAAAGGCATGGTGCCATTACAGTTACAGACTAATTTTTGACTCATGCACTATCTTCTTAAGTTTTTTTCTGGGTGGACTCTATTGGCACTTCATCCAAGTGAGCAGTTTTTGTCTGCTCTGTGGGATCTGTGGATGTTAAATCAGTTTGGTCCTGAGCCTCTAAAAGGCTCTGATCAGATTGGGTTCCTGCCGTCTGCTCCACAGATTGCGCTTCCTTGGTATTGGAAGCCTCCTCAGTCTTACGGAAAAGGTTGAGCATATCGCTCTGTACCATTCTTTCAAGCATGCCTGGCGGCAAAGGGTCAGGTTTTGAGTAGTCATCTATATAGATATCTAAACCATCCATGATGTTGAAGTGGGGGTCAGTAAACATCTTTTTCAGTGCGGCCTGCTGAACTGCAGGATCGACATCGGGCTTCATGAAAGCAGAGAAATCAGGGGCAAAACGATCAATCTTTTCTACATCCTCAAGAGATGCTGGTGGCTTAGTTTCTTCATCGGCAGGTATGGGCGCAGGAGTCTGAGCAGTTTCTTTGGGCTGCTCTACTAAATCATCTTCCTTGCCAGCTTTACGCTTAGACCAGCGACTTAAGAAACTATCTGCCATTATTCCTCCGCTGGGCGATTTGCACCCTTGAATGATGCTGGCTTGTGCCGCTTTTTGGGCTCAGGTCGATAGTTTTCATTAACGTACTCTTGTAACCATGAAGCATGTTCATCACTCATGGGAACTGTGTCTACTGACTCTCCCCCATCTAGCAATCGGGCAGCTTCGTTATAGCTCACACAAATTCGGTGAGGTATTGCCATTGTTGTTTCTGCTTTTGCAAGCGCGAGAGATTGCTCATCAATGTAACGCTCAATGTCTTCTTCTAATCTCCACATCACAAACCATGCAGGCGTTATCGCAGAGACAGTGAGGTAGTAGCCTTCAGCCTCATCCGGAAAGAGATTTAATTCAAAGCCAGTAAATAACCAAGACTCTCCGTCGGCATCGCGCCCCAGAAATTGACCTGAGATCGAATTACTTTGAAGGCTCTGAGGATTGAATTGTCCAAAATCAGGCAAAACCTCCGCAGGAGCCCATCGATAAGAAACCCATGGGTTATCTAGATTTTGCTTACGCATGACTACTGCAAAGCGCATAAATTCTCAGGGCCTTAGGTATTTTGAACGACGATACTTGGAAATTTACTGCTCATATCTTTAGACAGAGTAGCAACGCGGATAGCAACCTGCCGAGCAATGTTTTTATAGATCGCACTAATAGCGCTATCGGGGTCAGCTACTACAGTAGGACGTCCTGCATCGGCCTGCTTACGAATCGATAAATTAAGCGGTAAAGCGCCTAAAAAATCTACGCCATACTCTTTACACATTTTTTCGCCACCACCACTGCCAAAGATATGCTCTTCATGGCCGCATTTAGTGCAAACATAAGTACTCATGTTTTCAATAATGCCAACAATCGGAACACCAACCTTCTCGAACATCTTTAAGCCCTTGCGTGCGTCTAGCAAGGCGATATCTTGTGGAGTAGTGACAATCACTGCACCAGTCACGGGAACTTTTTGCGATAAGGTCAACTGAATATCCCCAGTACCTGGCGGCATATCCACAATTAAGTAATCTAGATCGCGCCAACGTGTTTGTCGAAGTAATTGCTCTAAGGCAGAGGTGACCATTGGGCCGCGCCAAACCATCGGTGCATCTGCTTCAATCAAGAAACCAATCGAGCTTGCTTGCAAGCCATGGCCTTCCATAGGTTCAATGGTATTTTCTTCGATCGATTCTGGTCTGCCTGTAATGCCAAGCATCATTGGCTGGCTTGGGCCATAAATATCAGCATCTAAGATTCCAACTTGCGCACCTTCGGCGGCAAGAGCCAAAGCTAAGTTCACTGCGGTCGTTGATTTACCTACCCCGCCCTTACCACTAGCAACAGCAATAATATTTTTTACGCCAGGTAATAATTTCACGCCACGCTGCACAGCATGCGCCACTATCTGGCTACTGACATTGACGCTCACGTTTTTAACGCCAGGTAATTCACGCACAGCATTAATGACTAATTTACGAATCGAATCAAATTGGCTTTTAGCGGGATAACCTAAAACAATATCGAACGAGACATCACCAGCCTCAACACGTAAATTTTTGAGATTTTTAGCCGCTACAAAGTCGATCTTTGTATTTGGATCAACCAAGCCTTTAAGGGCACCTTGAACAGCCTCTACAGTAACTGACACTACTTTCTCCTATACGAAGTAATTCCGGATCTATTTTAAGAATTACTTTTATTAATTTTGTTGAATAGCGGGTAGATTAACCGCACCTGCAAAAAATTGCTAAATCTAACTTTAGGGTTATTGAGAAACAGGAAAGCCTGCATCTGTAATGATCTGGCTGGCCTGTGCTACCGACAAAGAAGTCTCTAGATTCACGGTCTGGGATACCAAATCAGCCTGCACCTGAGCCTGTGGATCCTGAACTTGAATTGCCTTAGTCACGGCACTAATACAGCCACCGCAAGTCATTCCGGATACTTTTAAACTCAACATATAAGTCCTTTTGCAGTAATTATCTGCTGTAAGGAGTAGATTATCTTCTATATGAGGACTCCAAAAGAGATCAATTCTGGGTTATTTACTCTAGATATTGGCGGAATGACCTGTGCATCCTGTGTGGGCAGGGTTGAGAAGGCTCTCGGACGCATCCCGGGGGTAGAGGCTGCCAGCGTCAATTTGGCTACCGAACAGGCAAAAATACGCCTAAATCTAGATTCTGAGATGACGATTGACAGCGTCATTGCTCTGGTCCAAAAAACGGGATACGAAGCTAAGTTAAGTACCCCTCATAAAAATACTCCGTTAAATCACGCACACACCTTTTGGGGAGCAGATGGCTTAGGAAGAGTCTTATTAGGATTTTCTCTTTCAACGCCATTATTAATACCCATGTTTCTCATGCCCTTTGGTATTCATTGGGCACCCTCTCCAGAATGGCAATTACTGTTAGCAAGCCCTGTGCAATTCTTTTTGGGTTGGCGCTTTTATAAAGCCGGCTTTAAATCGCTGATGTCAGGTACAGGCAATATGGACTTGCTCGTCGCCCTGGGTACTAGCGCTGCTTACGGCCTCAGCGTTTATCAGTTAATCGCTTCACCACATGCAGTACATGAATTGTATTTTGAAGCTTCTGCCGTCATCATTTGTATGGTGCTCTTAGGTAAATGGTTAGAAGCTCGTGCAAAGCAAGAAACCAGTGACGCCATTCGAGCACTGCAAAAGCTTTGGCCAGAGCATGCCAAGGTACTCAATCCCGGTATTGCCATTACCGAAGGCGTTTCACTAGATCAATATCGCGACCTGTCTTTAGATCAAGTCTTTCCTAAAGACCGCGTATTAGTTTTACCGGGCGAGCGCATTCCTGTTGATGGACTGATTCTACTTGGCAGCAGCCATGTAGATGAATCTCTCCTCACTGGAGAAAGCGCCCCAGTGAAAAAATCCCTAGATTCAAAAGTCATTGGGGGATCGCTTAATGGCGAGGGTGTTCTGGTAATTGCAGTACAAGCTGTTGGTATCGAAAGTGTATTGTCCCAAATTATTGCTTTGGTGGAAGATGCACAAACTCAAAAAGCCCCGATCCAAAAATTAGTAGACCAAGTCAGTGCAGTATTTGTGCCTAGCGTGATTGTGATTGCCATCATCACTGGTTTAGTCAATTGGCTTTATTTAGACTCTGCATCAATCGCAATATTGAGGGCGGTATCTGTCATGGTGATTGCTTGCCCCTGCGCTCTTGGCTTGGCAACGCCTGCGGCCATTATGGCGGGAACTGGAATAGCGGCGCGGTTTGGCATTCTCATTAAAGATCCACAAGTGCTTGAACTTGCACACCGCTTAAACATTGTTGCCTTTGATAAAACGGGGACGCTGACACTTGGCAAGCCCAGGCTCCTCAATATCATTTCATTGACTAATTCAGTAGATACAGATGTCATCCTCACGAGCGCAGCAGGTTTGCAATTGGGTAGTGAACATCCTTTGGCTAAGGCTTCAATCGATGCGGCCAAGCAAAAAGGAATGAGTCCCATCCCGCCCTCTGAAAGTAAAGCCATCCCAGGCATCGGCATTAGCGGTAAGCCTAGTGCTGGGCCTTGGATGGGACAAAATCTTTGCTTACAAAGCGTTGCATCACTAAGTTCAAACACTCATTACGCAGACATGATTGAAAAAACGCAAGCGTGTTTTGATGCAGGTCAAACGGTTTCTGTTTTGATGAATGAATCCACATCATCACCGCTTGCTATTATTGCTTTTGGTGATGAGCTCAAAAGCAATGCAAAGGCAGCAATTACCTCTTTACATCAACTGCACATTCGGACTGTCATGCTCTCGGGTGACAATACTGCCGCAGCGAATCGAGTAGGTCACATTATTGGCATCGATGAAGTCTTTGCACAAATCATGCCAAACAATAAGGCAGATATGATTCGCAAGCTGCAATCATCTCCAAAGGATGGGGAGCGGCAGTGGGTTGCGATGGTAGGTGATGGTGTTAACGATGCGCCCGCTCTAGCTACGGCAGATGTTGGTATGGCCATGTCTACTGGCACTGATGTTGCAATGCAGGCTGCGGGCATTACCTTAATGCGTGGAGATCCCACTTTAGTTGCGGATGCGATTGATATCTCCAAAAAGACTTGGGCAAAGATTCAGCAAAATTTATTTTGGGCCTTTATCTTTAATGCCACTGGGATTCCCTTAGCAGCCTTGGGCTACCTATCGCCGATGCTGGCAGGCAGTGCCATGGCACTTTCGAGCTTTTGTGTTTTAAGTAATGCGATCTTATTAAAACGCTGGCGCCCCTCACGCCCTTAAATAATCTATTTAGGACTCTTACGAATGAGTTCAATATCGCCATAGATAGCGCGTGTTTCTGATTTGGTATTGTCTGTATCAGTCAATAAAGCAATTCCAATGACTTCGCCTGGAGCCTCACCGTAAGCGCGCATGTAATCAGTAGCAAGGTCACGTTGATGCTTGTGCCAAGCGCCTAAATTATCCCAGCCAGAATCAACCACAATCATCTTAACGCGCGACGTATGTGCATTATTAATAATCGTATCTACTGGAGATTTGCCAGACCAGATATACATGAGAGTGGCATAGGGCATTTCTTGACCACTAATGAGGCTGGCCATCTCGAAGTTCATCTTTTCTTTTAATGGCAATTTAGATTTATTACCATCAAATGCCACCAATATTCTTAGGGGTGCATCATCGTGATAACGCTCAGCATTATCAGCCTCAGGAATTGCACTTAATGCCTTCCATTCCCACTGCAACCATAAATTATTTGCTGCTCTTGGGCGTAATTTCACAGCTAGACCCGAGGCAGATGTTTTGGAATTAGCGCTCAGTACTGTTCTACCTTGATAATTTTCAAGACGGTAAACCGTATTTTTCTTATAGGGCGCTATGCGATAAAAATTCCAGCCATGAGGCATGCCATTGCGAGCAGTTTGTGCAGAAAATTTAGGAAGCTCATCCTGTGCCGTTAGTTTGCTGGGATCAAAGGTCTGTCCTGACTCATCTTGAACTGAGCTCCCACCAAAACCAGCACAGCCAGCTAGCGCCAGCAGTATCGCAAGAATCAGGGGGCGTAAAACGTGTTTCAACATATCTCTAATTGTCCCAAAGATTTACTCAAGTGAGTCTAAAATCAGCCTATGCGCCATCAATCACCTTCAAGTTGGGCAGTAATCTGCGTTTGCATAGCAGCGCTAGTACATTTTGCCCTGGGTTTTTCAATTGAATTTTCGGTTGATGAAGCACACTACGCCTTATATGCCCAACACTTAGCTTGGAGCTATTTTGATCACCCGCCATTAGTCGGTTGGATTCAGTGGCCACTCGTTGCCCTCACCTCTTCAGAAGGCTTCATTCGCTTAGTGCCAGAGTTGTTATGGGTTATCTCCTGTCTCTTGGTTTACCAAGTCACGCTCGAGATACATCACTTTATTCAAGGTCGTAACTCAGGATATCTCACCAGCGCACTGCCCTCTGCCAATGCTTGTGGCCTGATGGCTGTGCTCGCTATTGTGGCAGCGCCAATGCCACATGTACTAGCTATTGGTTTATTACCTGACACTTTGTTGGCGCCCTTAAGTCTTGGTCTCATGTTCATGGCGCTACGTTGGTTAATTCAAGATCACTTCTCGATTGGCGATTGGTTATTGACGGGCGCATTACTAGGATTAGCTGGCCTCAGTAAATACACGGCCATATTTACTGCACTTGCTTTAGTGCTTGTATTTGTAGTTGCCCGCAGAAAACCTTGGATTAGCAAAATCGGTTTTTGGTTGGCAATCCTACTCGCCCTCATCTTCATTGGGCCTGTACTCTATTGGAACTGGCTCAATGATTGGATTTCCTTTAAATACCAAATCGCTCATGGTAGCGGCGGCGAATGGTTATGGCGTAGATTAGGTGCATTTCTTGGAATTCAAATTCTCGTCTTTGGTCCATTGCTCATTATTGGCAGCTATATTTTTCTGAAAGACTGCATTCGCGCAACTAGGCTTTCTTTATTGGCATTATTCGGATTCTTTTTTATCCCCTTTACTATTTTTGCAAGTCTTTCCGGTGGTGGTGGCCTGCCTCACTGGACAACACCTGCGTGGTTTTGTTTGGCACCCTTCGCGGGTATTGGTTTAGCAAAGGCTTGGTCTCTTCAACATCGAACCGTCATACGCGCTCTATTGATCTTTCAAATAGCACTTTGCCTGATTGGCTTTGGCTTTGTTTTGTCTGGTGGCATTACTTCTGCGTCCATTAAGTCCAATCCTATTGCTGATCTTTATGGCTGGAAATTAGCAGGACAAAAAGCAGCCGAACTCACCGAAGCCACTAAAGCAGATGGCATTGCTGTACAAAACTGGACACTAGGCAGTCGTGCTGCTTGGTACGCAAAACCGATTCCAGTATTTGTTCTTGATCAAAGAAAAGATCAATTTGATATCTGGTTTGGGCAGCTGCCCTTGGGAGCAAATATTGTTCTCATTAATTGGTCTGGCATGAGCTTCTCACCCCCTATTTCCAGTCAGTCAGCCTTTGAACGTTGCGAACTCTTAGATAGCCTAGAAATCACGCGCTTTGGCCAAGTACTGTCTAAATTTGACTTTAGCCTCTGCAGCAACTGGCAGGGACCCGTTTTTGCACAGTAAATAGCGTAAATTCAGGATCTTAGGCGTCCAAGGCATTATCCTTACGCCTATGAGCTCAATCCCCCAATCCACCTCTAAAACCCCTTCTGGGTGGAAATCAATTCTGAAGCGTGCATGGCCCACCATTCGTATTTTGCTATCGATTGCACTCCTATGGAAAGCAACTAGCGGAATTGATTGGCACGCCCTATTTAATTCTGAAATCAAAATGGAGCCGATTTGGTTTTTAGCTGCTTTGGCCAGCATGATGACCGCCTTTATCTGTGGCGGCTATCGCTGGGGACTATTGATGCAGGCAGTTGGATTCCCGCGTCGCATTCATTCTTATATCGGTCTTTATTTTGCGGGCGGGTTAATCAACCAAGGCCTACCAAGTACATTGGGCGGCGATAGCTATCGCGCCATTACCGCGACCCATCTCACCAGCTCCGGAAAATTAAGCGACACCAAAGAATTGGATGAAGAACTCCATCATGCGGTTGATATAGGTCATGCCACACCCAAATTACGACTGAGCTTTTCAATGACTTTAGTTGATCGCCTTCTTGGTCTTGCTGGCAATAATTTGTTGGGCGGGATTGGTTTAATAGTAGGCGGCGTAACTCTAGCTGCTTGGGGTCAGGATTTAGGCTACGCCGTACTGAGCATCATGTTGTTGGCAGGACTGATCATCGCCTTTGTCTTGGCATGGACTCCTAGCCGTCAATTGCTTCAAAAGCTACTTGACCGTTTGCAAATGAATAATGCAATGCCTGGTATCAAGCTAGCTTTTGCTTGGCCTACGAATATTGCGCAAGCTTTTTTAGCTATTGGAATTCACTGCCTAACCATTCTCACTCTTTTATTCTGCATGAAGGCATATGGAGTTGATGCGCCCATCGAGGGATTGATGATTGGTTTGCCAGCACTCAGTTTATTACTCATGCTTCCTATTAGCATCTCAGGCTGGGGATTACGTGAGGCCACCTTATCTTCAGTATTAGCGTTGTGGGGTGTTAATCCCTCTTTAACCGTACTGGCATCTATTAGCTATGGCGCAATTACTGTTTTATCGGTATTACCTGGTGCATACTTTTTACTAAAACGAAAATAATTCTTTCAGAGAAAAACAATGACTATTAGCGTCAATACTATGCGTGCCATTGATCATTGGGTCGGTGTACCACTGTGTGCAATCGCTAGCCCACTAGTAGCCTTGATGGATGGCATCAAGAATATCTTTAGTCGTGGTCCAGAAGCCCCAAAGAAATTACTATTTATTGAGCTCTCAGAAATGGGTAGTGCCATTTTGGTTGACCCCGCTATGCGTAATGCACAAGCTCGTGGTGCTGAACTGTTCTTCTTAATCTTTAAGAGTAATCGTGCGAGTCTCACTCTACTCAATACCGTCAAACCAGAAAATATTTTTACCATTGACTCCTCTAGCTTGATTGGCTTGATTAAAGATACTTTACGATTTTTAATCGTCGCTCGTCATCATCGTATTGATACCGTGATTGATCTAGAGCTCTTCTCGCGCTTTACCGCCCTACTTACCGGCTTGTGTGGCGCCCGGCATCGCGTGGGATATCACATCTTTCATGGTGAAGGCTTATGGCGTGGTTTCATGCTCACCCGCAAGGTGCACTACAACCCACATATCCACATTACTAAGAATTTTCTATCTTTAATTCATGCGGCCTTTGCAAAACAGATCGAAGTGCCATTCAGTAAGATTCAGATCCCAGATTCTGAAGTACGTTTAGAGCAAGCAGTCATCAATCCAATAGCGCTTGAGAAAGTACGTGAGCGAATTGAAAAATTAGCAAAAGAAGCTGGTGTTGAATATACCTACGGTAAGAACCGCTTAATTTTGATTAATCCAAATGCTAGCGACTTATTGCCACAACGCCGCTGGGCTCAGCAGCGTTTTTCTGAATTAATTCAAGGCGTACATCAACAATACCCAAGTGATCTGATATTGATTACCGGCTCTCCTGCTGAATTTGCTTACGTAGAAAAAGTGCGTGTAGTAGCCAATATCAAGAATGCCCTGAACTTTGCGGGCCAAGTTAGCTTTACAGAACTACCGCCGCTCTATACCCTCTCAGATGTGATGGTGACCAATGATTCTGGTCCAGGGCACTTCTCGGCTGTCACTCCATTGAGAACGGTTGTCCTTTTTGGGCCAGAGACTCCGGCCCTCTACGGATCGATCGGAAACTCAATTGCGATCACAGTGAACTTAGCATGCTCTCCATGTGTAAGCGCTGCTAACCACCGTAAAACGCCATGTCAAGATAATGTTTGCATGCAAGCCATCACCGTATCCCAAGTCTTAGAAAAAGTCGCCATCCAATTACAAGACGCAGATAAGGCTAAGGGTCGCTAAGCGAAATGCGCAACAAAGTAATTCCGACATTAGCCTGGTTTATTCCGCTAGCCCCACTAGTCCTTGCATCTGCCATCTATTTTGGTGAACTACAAAGTAGTAGCTTTTTATATCTCAATGAATTAGCACAAACCTTGCCTGATACCCTATGGGTATGGCTCACATTTCTAGGCAATGGATGGGGAGTCTTCGCCATTACCTTTCCCCTCCTCTTGCTAGCGCCCCGCGTGTTAACTGCCGGAATCTTTGCTGGTGTCATTGTGGCAATTACAAGCACCGCTTTAAAGAGTTATTTTGACCTACCAAGACCGGCTGGTGTTTTAGCAGATGGTAGCTTTTATCGACTGGGTGAACCCTTACTTCATAAAGCATTCCCCTCTGGGCATACCCTCACGGCTTTTGCTATAGCTGCAGCCTTATATTTTTCTTGTGATAAAGATAAACGTAAACCCCTGTTGCTTCTATTTGTTGTTGCAGCCCTCGTTGGTTTATCACGCAGTGCCATTGGAGCTCACTGGTTAACCGATGTATTAGGTGGCGCAGGCTTTGGAATATGGTGTGGAATGCTAGGAGCTCTCTTTGCGAGCTTCATTCCTGAAAGATATTTTTCGCTTCAGGGGGCGTGGCTTCGGCTCGTAGCCATTGGCAGCATAACTGCTATTTATGCCCATCTGACTCAAATCATGGATCATGAACTCAATCTGCCGCTTCAATATGGATCAATAGCCATACTGCTGATCACTTTAGCTTTTTTTATTAAAGCGCAATTTAATACCTCGCTCACCAAATCAGAGTGATTCACCATGTTTAGTTATCGACACGCGTTTCATGCTGGCAGTCATGCCGACATTCTCAAGCATCTAACTCTGATTCATCTGGTCGAATATCTGCAGGAAAAGCCTGGCGCCCTGACGATTATTGATACACATGCTGGAGCCGGTATTTATAGTCTGAAAGATGGCTTTGCCGCAGTCAGCAAAGAAGCTGAGGGTGGAATATTCCGACTTCTTAAGTTTATCGAGGTAGGTAATCCATGCGCAGAGAGTGTTAAAAAATATGTAGCCCTTGTTCAAGCGGAAAATATGGGTAATGAACTTGCTAGCTATCCTGGATCACCTTTTATTTTGGCTCACTTACTAAGGTCACAGGATCGACTCAAATTATTTGAACTACACCCCAAAGAGATCGACATACTGAGACACAATGTGAGAGAGTTGGCGCAGGCAAAGCAGATTGATGTTTATGCCGAAGATAGCTTTGCCAGACTCAAAGGCTTAGTGCCACCGCCAAGTAGACGTGGTCTAGTACTGATTGACCCTTCTTATGAGGATAAACAGGACTACCGATATCTTGAACTAGCGCTGGAAGAAGCTTTGCAACGCTTTGCTACTGGCTGCTATGCCATTTGGTACCCGATCCTCTCCCGAAGAGAGTCAGCAGTACTGCCAGATCGCATGAAAAAAATTGCTGCTAGCCATACACGCTCATGGTTACAGGCTGAGTTAAGGGTTGAGAATGCGCCAGGAGAGCGTCGCCTACAAGCTAGCGGTATGTTCATCATCAATCCGCCATGGACTCTGGAAAAGCATTTGGCAGAGGCTTTGCCCACTCTCACTAAGGCATTAGGTGTAGACGCTGGTGCTCAATTTTTACTAAAGAGCTTCGAAGCTTAAGTAATTCACTTCAACAGTTTCTAGTCCCGCACATCGATCATAATTTCATTTCGGCGCATAAATGGTAGCGTCCAAGGCGGGTTATAGCGTGCAAACTTTGGCGCACTGGCTACCTGAAGATTTTTAGTCTTCATCCACTCCTCTAGCTCTAGAGTTCTTTCGGCGACTTTATTCGCATTATAAAAACCAGAAAAGCTAATCACTGCTCGCTTTACTGCAGGAATCTGTCGAATCTGCACCTTAGAGTTCAGGGGCTTTGGCAAGTTTTCCATAGTGTATTGAGCGGGCATCACAAATGAAACAATCAATTGGCCAGCATTTGATTCAATGCTGACTGGAGAAGTCATCGCAATCTTGGCGCTTTTGGGTGCCTGCTCTTCAATTGCCACTGGTGTCGTCATGGCAATCTTCTCGCTCACTTGGTTCTGTCCAAAGATATAGGCCGCAATGAGACGAAAACCTTGGCCGGAGGCCTCCTCTAAATCACCCTCTACCTTCACCTCAGCCAAAATCATGGGCGCATAGGATCTCAGCTCAAACGGAGGTGTTTTTTCTAGGACGGTAAATTGCGGTTCTTCAGTTGCCATTACTGCTCCCGTAAAAGTCAGCGTAATCACAAGCAGAATAATTCTCACTAGAAACTGCTTTAATCGCATCTACCAGTTTGCCTTGAGATGAAAACCATTACCGTTGTAATCTAAAGTTGCCTGCGCACCCACAGGCAGCGTTACCTTATTGGCTTGATGACCAAATGGTAGACTCGTCAAAATAGGAATGTTATCTGGTAAACGCTGACGGATAGTCTCAATAGCCCGCTCCAATGTATAACCTTTATCGTTATCGTAAAGGCGATAGGCAGAAAAACTGCTCAACAGAATCGCAGACTGATGATTCAGAATGTCAGCATCGAGCAATTGCATCAGCATTCGCTCTAAGCGATAAGGATGCTCATTCACATCCTCTAAAAATAAGATGCCATTTTGAGTTTGCTGTAAGGATGGTAAATACGGAGTTCCGACCAAGCCCGCTAGGACTGTTAAGTTACCACCCCATAAAATCCCTTTAACTTCACTACTATTTGCCTTGGCCAAAAAGGATTGTGGTGCTGATACTTTGCAATCCAGCTTTCGGTCTTGAATAGCAGTTTGAAAATGGCTCCACATAAATGCATCAGGAGCGATTGCTTTACCGCCGTCATCAAGCTTACCAAAATCATAGTTCAGCATTGGCCCAGATAAAGTGATGGCGCCTGTCTTAGCCAATAAGCCCAATTGAAATACTGTGAAATCACTATGACCAGAAATTTGTAAGC
Source organism: Polynucleobacter sp. UB-Piko-W3 (assembly GCF_018881635.1). Taxonomy (GTDB): domain Bacteria; phylum Pseudomonadota; class Gammaproteobacteria; order Burkholderiales; family Burkholderiaceae; genus Polynucleobacter. The sequence goes on along the minus strand of NZ_JACVPY010000002.1, from coordinate 221,416 downwards.
CATTGCCGATGGCCTTGGCAATGCCGACCCAATCGATCTTTGGTAGTAGACGATGAATACCATAACCACCCCGCATAGCCATGACTACAGTTTCAGGGGCAAGTGTCACTAAGTTATTTAATTCATTTAAGCGCACTTCATCATTTCCAGCAAAACGCTCATGAACACGCTTCACGCATTCTGAATTCAGAATCGCAATACCCTGACTCTTTAGCCAATCAATCCCAGCTAAAGGACTTTTATCGTCTAGAGTTGCTCCGGAAGGAGCAATCAAGTGAATGGATTTCAACGTCGCTCCTTAAAAAAATCACGCAGTAATTGACCGCACTCTTGAGCCATCACTCCACCTTCAATAACAGTCTGATGATTGAGTTGTTTTAATGAGAATACATCCAAAACACTGCCAGCAGCACCTGTTTTTGGGTCTGCGGCCCCATAAACAATCCGGTCAACTCTAGCATGCAGCATTGCACCAGCGCACATTGTGCAAGGCTCTAAGCTTACATATAGCGTTGTACCTGGTAAACGGTAATTTTCTTCAGCTAACGCGGCTTGTCTTAGCGCCAGCATTTCAGCATGAGCACTAGGATCATGATTAGTGATAGGCTGGTTAAATGCCCTAGCAATCACCTGGCCATCGCGCACTATCACAGCACCCACTGGAACCTCACCCGCAAGAGCAGCCAACCCAGCTTGCTCTAGAGCCTGCTGCATGAACTGGCGATCAAGCTCTACTTGCTTCATTAGGGATGATGTACGTCAGCCCAGCAATTGGGTGTCTCATATAAACGAAGAGCAGAAAGCTCAAGGCGCCCACCAAAAGCTTTACTAAATACTGGCTGCAAAATAGCAAAAGCAGTATTGGCTAAATTTTCAACAGTAGGGACATGCTCCATTACGACTGTTTTGTGATTAGGTAGTGTCGCCAAGAAAGCAACTAAGCCCTCATCCTCTTTAGCTACCAAAAATGCATGGTCCCAAAGATCAACAATATACTGATTTGTTAGGCGTTTAATATCCCCAAAGTCGAGCACCATACCGTCATCAGCCTTACCAGGATGATCTGCAACCTCTCCAGTTAAGGTAACTTCAATTGCATAACGATGTCCATGCAAATGCTTACATTGCCCATCATGATTGGGAATGCGGTGTCCTGAGTCAAACTCAAGACGGCGGGTGATGGAAATTGCAGCTTGTTTACTTGTCATTTAGATCTCATGAGTAGCACTACTGGACTTAGCCAGATTATCGAATACTTTATCTAATACCGATGAGTTTATGGGATTGGAGACTTAATCTCCAAAGTGGGCGTTTTTGGCACAGACTGATAGCTAATTCAGTATTGATTTTAAGGTTTGCCCCATCCATTGGCTGCAAGAAGCGATTACGATAATCCATCTTCTCAAAACGTGCCAATAACTTTTCCAGAGAATCATGCCCCTCTTGAGGTATTACTAACTTGAGCTCATTCGCTTGGAGAACAATTAAATCAGAGCCTGCTTTGGGACTGACACATACCCAATCGACACCCTTAGGGACTTTGATAGTGCCATTTGTTTCAATCGCAATCTCGAAACCTTTTTGATGAAGCTTTTCAATAAGCTCTTCATCTAGCTGCAACAGCGGTTCACCACCCGTGAGAACTACATAGCGCTGTTGTGGCCCTGCTGAAGTACTTGTCCATGAAGACTCAATAGCATTCGCCAAATCTTGAGCAGTTTCAAACTTTCCGCCACCATCACCATCACTACCTACAAAATCGGTATCACAAAATTTACAGGTAGCAGTTGCACGATCCTCTTCACGACCACTCCATAAATTACAACCAGCAAAGCGGCAAAAAACAGCAGCTCGTCCAGCATGGGCGCCTTCACCCTGAAGAGTAGGAAAGAGTTCTTTAACGGTATACACAATGAGCCTATTTTAAGCGCATTACTACTTCCAGGAGACTAGCTCCCACTGAAGATAATCTTCCCAATAAGCGTTAGGCCAATAGACGCCAGCTGTAATGTAGCGCCCACTACCTCTGCGTATGACCCAGCGACCAATTTCAGGTGCAAACCATACATTCTCTTCGCGCACACTTTGAAGCCTAAAAAGGTCATTACTCGCAAAATAAGGCATCTCATTGTGATAGTGAATGGTGAGAAACTTTCCAGCGGGAGACTGGATTTGCTCCCATGCAAGCGTGGCCATGCTTAGCCCCCAGTAATAGCTAGCATCGGGATAGTTAAGTACTTGATACTGGGTTTTGTAAAACCGTGAAGAACCTACTTGAAGTTGCTCTGGCCAAAGAGGAATTGGCTGTTGAAATAACTGCGGAGGACTCCAGTGAGGATCTTGCAAAATGAAACCCCAAGGTGATTGGATTTCATCTGGAAGTTGGCCGGTCTTAACTCCAGACCTTGCAATACGAATTTCACTACCAACCGAGACAACCCTCTCGGTAACGGTATCAACAATTTCTTGATTAAAAACATTGCGAACCTGATAGACCCACTCTTGCCCAACCTTAGGCGCCCTAACGGCAGGTGGGGATGCGGGTTGCGCTACATTTACACCCTGAGGAAAAGGTTGCGCGGAAATACACCCCGCCAAAATAATAGGTAGGGCTACAAGTAAAAATACTCGGCAGCGATTTATTTTCATTACTTGTAAGAGGTCAGCTGCCATTGGTAACTTCCCTCTAATATGGTTACACCGATCTGGCCTTGAATTTGATAAGAGCCAGACGCCTCACGAGCCACCCATCGCCCAATTTGCGGAGCAAACCAAACCGTTTCCTTACGAATGCAATCTACTTTATTTGCATCTGAACTCTCATAATTGATGAGATTCTGAAAGCGCAGCGCAACAAACTCTCCTGCAGGGACGGTGATTTTTTCCCAGCCCTGCACACTCATATATTCCTGCCAATTTAAACTGGAGTCAGAGTAACCAGCAACACTGTACTTGGTAGTAAATTGCTTACTCCAGTCAGTGGAAAGTTCTAGTGGCCATAGGGGTAGCGAAGGATTAAAGTTCAGCAAACGAGACCATTGGGTATCCGTTGCAACCATACCCCAAGAAGTTTGAATTTCACTAGGCAGCATCCCACCATCTTGATCGCGGCGATCAATCACAATATTCGGTCCAATCTTAGAAATGCGCTCAGTAACTAAGCCAAGTGTTTTACCATTGAAAACATCCTTTTTTATATAGGACCACTCTTGACCAATCTGGGGTGGTCGAACTGTAGGCGTTGGCTTGGGGGCTGCAATCGGAATCCCACGCTCATAAGAAAGTGGTACACCACAAGCAACTGGAGCCAAGGCGGCGGATGCAATAAATGTTCGACGAGATAAATTCATATTTCCTCCAGGTTTATCTAATTATGTTCCAAGCAGACTTAACTCTTCAGAGGTGAACCCCGCTTGTTTGCGAGCCTCTAGGTTAAATGGGCCTCTTAATGTCGGGGCGCAGTATGCCCTAGCTAATTCTTTATAAGTCTTAATTGGAGACACGTTCTCTTTGGCACATAAAAAATTAAACCATCGATTACCAATCAGCACATGTCCCACTTCATCTCTTAAGATAGTTTCTAAAATTTCGACAACCTCATGATCTTTAATTTGCTTAAAGCGATCTCGTATGGCTGGGACCGCATCTAAACCTCTGGCCTCCATTGTTCTGGGGACTAAAGCCATTCTGGCGATGACTGCATCCGAGGTTCTTTCAACCATCTCCCATAAACTATTGTGAGCAGGAAAATTTCCGTAGGCAACACCAACCGATTGCAGATGATTCTCAATCAAGCTAAAGTGGTGAGCCTCTTCCTTAGCAACCCTTAACCAATCCTCGTAGTATTGTTCAGGCATATCAGCAAATCGCCAAATTGCATCTAGCGCAAGATTCATGGCATTAAATTCAATATGGGCAAGAGAATGTAGTAAAGAAAGCCTGCCCTCAACCGTATCCATTTTTCTTTTGGGAACAGTTAATGGTGGAACTAACTCTGGCTTTTGTGGGCGTCCAGGAAGTGACAGCCCATCTGCATTCAAAACACTGGATGTATCTAGATCGATGTGTTCTTGCTGATACTGGATAAATAATTGCTTTACCCGTTCAACCTTGGTTGTCGGATTAGTGATGGCCAATAATTCAAGGGCAGTTTGGCGAAGCTCTGGCATTGATGACAGAAGTCTAGAAAGAATTATTCCCACTCAATCGTTGCAGGCGGTTTTCCACTAATGTCATAAACCACTCGATTGATACCACGCACTTCATTGATAATGCGATTCGAAACTTTACCCAATAACTCATGCGGTAAGTGTGCCCAATGGGCAGTCATAAAGTCTTGCGTTTGCACTGCCCTCAACGCCACGACATATTCATAGGTTCTGCCATCACCCATGACACCAACTGATTTGACTGGGAGAAATACTGCAAAGGCCTGGCTGGTTAAGTCATACCAAGACTTTTGACTAGCTTCATCAATCGTGTTGCGCAGCTCTTCAATAAAAATGGCATCAGCGCGTTGCAAGAGGTTTGCAAACTCTGCCTTGACTTCCCCCAAGATGCGAACACCTAGACCTGGTCCAGGGAATGGATGGCGATAGACCATCTCTCTTGGTAGACCTAAAGCAACGCCGAGCTCACGAACCTCATCTTTAAAAAGTTCACGTAACGGCTCTAATAACTTCAGATGCATATCTTCTGGCAAGCCTCCCACGTTATGGTGACTCTTAATCGTATGCGCGCCTTTTTTACCTTTGCCAGCAGACTCAATTACATCTGGATAAATTGTTCCTTGAGCTAACCACTTGGCATTCTCAATCTTGCCAGACTCAGTCTGGAAAATTTCTACGAACTCTTTTCCGATAATCTTGCGCTTCGCTTCAGGATCAGAAAGGCCAGCCAATTGACCCATGAAGGTATCTTTGGCATCCACGCGAATCACTTTAACGCCAAGATTGCGGGCAAACATCTCCATTACCATATCGCCTTCGTTCAAACGAAGCAGGCCATGATCTACAAAAACACAAGTGAGTTGATCACCAATTGCGCGATGAATTAAAGCCGCAGCGACACTAGAGTCAACGCCACCAGATAAGCCCAGGATGACTTCATCATCTCCAACCTGCTTACGAATATTTTCAACAGCTTCAGCAATGTAATCGCCCATCACCCAATCTGGCTTGCATTTGCAAATCTCATGCACAAAACGCTCAATGATTGCAGTACCTTGGATGGTATGGGTCACTTCTGGATGGAACTGAAATGCATAGAAGCGGCGCTCTTCGTCTGCCATACCCGCAATAGGACAAGACTCAGTAGAAGCCATTAACTTAAATGAAGGTGGCAAGGTCGTTACCGAATCGCCATGGCTCATCCAAACTTTGAGGATGCCATGGCCTTCACTAGTAGAGAAATCCTGAATACCTTTGAGGAGATTGGTGTGGCCATGAGCACGAACCTCAGAATAGCCAAACTCACGTGCCTTACCTAATGACTCAGCAGAGGCTACAGCACCACCCAATTGGGTTGCCATGGTTTGCATGCCATAGCAAATACCAAGAACAGGGACGCCTAGTTCAAAAACAATTTGCGGTGCGCGTGGGCTGCCAGCTTCTGTTACTGAGCTAGGGCCGCCCGAGAGAATGATTCCCTTGCCGCCCTGCTCTTGAATAAATTTACGAATGAATTCTGGATCACAGTCGTAGGGATGGATCTCTGAATAGACTCGTGCATCACGTACACGTCTAGCAATTAATTGGGTTACTTGTGAACCAAAGTCGAGAATCAGTATTTTGTCGTGCACGAAAGAAACAGCCTTAATCAATATGGTAATTCGGCGCTTCCTTAGTGATCTTCACATCATGAACGTGTGACTCGCGCACACCCGCTGAAGTGATTTCCACAAAATTGGCTTTTTCATGTAACTCGGCAATGGTTTTGCATCCCAGATAACCCATCGAGGAACGAATGCCTCCTGTGAGTTGATGCAAGATCGCAAGCACGCTACCCTTGTAAGGGACTTGCCCCTCAATACCTTCTGGAACGAGTTTCTCTGCATTGGCTACGATATCACTCTGGAAATAACGATCTGCAGAACCATCAGCCATCGCGCCCAATGAACCCATACCGCGATAACTCTTATAGGAGCGTCCCTGATATAAGAACACTTCACCCGGGGCTTCTTCTGTACCAGCAAACATACCGCCCATCATGACGGAGCTTGCGCCAGCGGCAAGCGCTTTTGCAACATCACCAGAGTAACGAACACCACCGTCAGCGATTAATGGAATACCGGTGCCTTTCAGTGCTGCAGCTACATTGACGATTGCACTAATTTGAGGAACGCCAACACCCGCAACAATCCGAGTAGTACAAATGGAGCCAGGGCCAATACCAACCTTCACACCATCAGCACCATGATCAGCTAGGGCTTTAGCAGCATCGCCAGTAGCAATGTTGCCGCCAATCACCTGAACGTGTGGAAATTTTGTCTTAACCCATTTGACGCGATCTAAAACACCCTGACTATGGCCATGAGCGGTATCCACCACAATCACATCGACACCAGCGCGCACTAAAAGCTCAATACGCTCATCATTATCTGGACCAACACCCACTGCAGCACCTACACGCAGCTTGCCTTCACCGTCTTTACAGGCATTAGGGTGCTCTGTGGCCTTGAGAATATCTTTCACGGTAATGAGGCCGCGTAACTCAAATTTATTATTGACAACCAATACGCGCTCTAAACGATGTTGACTCATTGAGCGCTTTGCTTCTTCTAATGAGCAGCCCTCTTGTACAGTCACCAAGCGCTCACGCGGCGTCATTTTGGTTTTAACTGGGGCATCTAAATCTTCTTCGAAACGCAAATCACGGTTCGTAATAATGCCGACAACTTCTTTACCTACTAAAACTGGAAACCCAGAGAAGCCATGTTCACGAGAAAGCTGAATCACTTGGCGCAGAGTGAAATCTGGACCGATCGTGATTGGGTCGCGCAAAACACCAGATTCATAACGCTTTACTTTTGCTACTTCACGCGCTTGCTCAGCTGGCGTTAAGTTTTTATGAATGATGCCAATGCCACCCTCACTAGCCATGGCAATTGCCAAACGACCTTCGGTCACGGTATCCATTGCAGCAGACACCAGCGGTGTATTGAGAGAAATTTCCCGAGTTAACTTACTTGCCAGACTGGCATCTCGAGGAAGTACCGATGAATAGGCCGGCACGAGGAGCACATCGTCAAAAGTGAGTGCTTTTTGAATGAGTCGCATACAAAACCCCTAGTCACAAAAACAGATTATAGCCTCCTAGCCTTTCTTTTAGCAGCGGCAGCCTGGAATTTGGCGTCCTGATTCTGGTTAGCCTTCTTACGGCGGACGCTTTTAGGGTCAATTAACAGGGGGGAATACAGCTCCAAACGATCACCAGAGTAAATGGGGCTGTCCCAATCTTTACGCTTGCCAAAGACCCCAAAACAGCCTTTTCTGCCTAGGAGTGGGTCATCTTGACCTGTGGCAATACCCGCCCTTACCAAGGCTAAGCCCACCGTAGCAAGCTCACCCTCCTCAAGAATAAATTGGAACGGGCTCAGAACAGGGTCACCCTTTCTGGCATCGCAGAGTAAAAGATCTAGTCTGCGGCTAGCCATCCAGATCCTCAGCTCTTTTCACAAAACAATCAACAAAAGTGCCGGCAATATGGCTAAAAACAGGGCCAATAATCTTATCGAGAATGGCACTCTTAAATTCCCAATGAAGCTTAAATTCCACCTTACAGGCATCTTCTCGCAAAGGAATGAAATTCCACTGCCCCGAAAAATGCTTAAAAGGTCCATCCACAAAGACCATATCAATGGTTTCTGGGCGATGGTTGATATTGCGGGTATGAAAAAATTGGTTAATACCCTTGAAATGAATATTAATTTTGGCGTCCAGGACCGTCTCAGTTTGCTCAAAAATCTCCACCCCGCCACACCAAGGCAAAAACTCGGGATATTTCGCCACATCAGTTACCAAGCCATACATCCGGTCGGCTGATTGCCCAATTAAAACGGTCTTGTAGACGTCTGCCATAATCGATCTTGGAAGCTAAATAACTATGAGTATCGTCGATAACAAAAAAGCTTTCTTCGATTATTTTATCGAGGAACGCTTTGAGGCCGGACTTGTGCTGGAGGGCTGGGAAGTCAAAGCCATCCGCGCTGGTCGCGCGCACATCAAAGAAGCGTATGTCGTCATTCGCCAGGCGGAGCTTTTCCTGATCGGCTGCCATATCACCCCCCTGCTTTCTGCTTCCACCCATATTGTTCCTGATAGCACCCGTACCAGAAAACTCCTGCTCAATGCCATTGAGATTCGTAAGCTCATCGGCAAGGTAGAGCAAAAGGGTTACACCTTAGTACCCCTAAACCTGCATTTTTCCAAAGGTAATGTGAAGTGTGAGATTGGGCTAGCCCGAGGTAAAAAACAGCATGACAAACGTGCTGCCACCAAAGAGCGTGAATGGGAAGTGCAAAAAGGTCGCATTGCTAGAGGCGATTTGAATGCCTAATATTTCTAAGAAAAAAGGCCTAGATTGAGACTAGGCCTTTTGATGTGCTGCTTGAGTAATTTAGGCTTTTAAACTCTTTCCCAACATCTCCCAAGTTTCCACAACGCTATCTGGATTCAATGAGATAGAAGTAATCCCTTTCTCCACTAACCAGCGTGCAAAGTCTGGGTGATCTGATGGGCCCTGACCACAGATACCAACATACTTGTTTTGTTTGCGACAAGCATCAATAGAGCGCGCAATCATGAACTCCACTGCTGGATCACGCTCATCAAAGTCAATCGCAAGCAATTCCATGCCAGAGTCGCGATCTAGTCCTAGTGTTAACTGCGTCATATCGTTAGAGCCAATCGAGAAGCCATCGAAATACTCTAAGAACTGATCAGCCAAAATCGCATTCGAAGGAATCTCGCACATCATGATGAGGCGCAAGCCATTGACTCCGCGCTTCAGACCAAGCTTCTCCATCATCTCAATCACGCGCTTAGCTTGATTAATGGTACGTACAAACGGAATCATGATCTCGACGTTATCAAGCCCCATCTCTTCACGCACACGCTTCATCGCTGCGCACTCAAGTGCAAAGGCTTCGCCAAAATCTGCAGATACATAGCGTGATGCGCCGCGGAAACCTAGCATTGGATTTTCTTCATCCGGCTCATAGCGTGAACCACCAATTAACTTCTTGTACTCATTCGATTTGAAATCGGATAAACGAACGATCACGGGTTTTGGATAAAAAGAGGCTGCAATCGTTGCCACTCCTTCAACTAATTTATCTTCATAAAACTGACGTGGGCTGGCGTAACCGCGAGCTACGCTCTCTACTGCACGTTTGAGCTCTGGATCAATATTGGGATACTCCAATACAGCACGTGGATGTACGCCAATATAGTTATTGATAATGAATTCAAGACGGGCAAGGCCTACGCCTGCATTGGGGATTTGGCAGAAATCAAATGCCAACTGAGGATTGCCAATGTTCATTGTGATTTTCACTGGAATCTCTGGCAATACACCTCGAGATATCTCGGTGACTTCGGTTTCGATCAAGCCATCATAAATATGACCCTCATCACCCTCAGAACAAGAAACGGTCACCATCATGCCATCTTGCAAATGCTCGGTAGCATCACCGCAGCCTACTACTGCAGGCACCCCTAGTTCACGTGCGATGATCGCTGCGTGGCAAGTACGGCCGCCACGGTTAGTCACAATTGCAGAAGCGCGCTTCATCACTGGCTCCCAGTTCGGGTCAGTCATATCGGCAACCAATACATCGCCTGGCTGAACACGATCCATTTCGCTAGGATCACGAATGATTCTGACGGGGCCTGCACCAATCTTCTGGCCAATTGCACGCCCTTTAGCTAGTACTTTGGAGCTGCCTTTGAGTTTGTAGCGCATCTCGACTTGACCAGCTGCTTGACTCTTCACAGTCTCAGGGCGCGCCTGAAGAATATAGATACGGCCATCTTGACCATCTTTGCCCCACTCGATATCCATTGGACGACCGTAGTGCTTTTCGATAATGACAGCGTATTTAGCCAGCTCGGTGATGTCTGTATCCTCTAAAGAAAAGCGATTACGCTTCTCAGGGGTGACATCCACAGTTTGTACTTTCTCGCTAGAGCCTTTAGGTGCAAATTGCATCTGAATTAACTTAGACCCTAAAGAGCGACGAATGATCGCTTTTTTATCTTGGGCTAGCGTAGTTTTAAATACATAAAACTCATCAGGGTTCACCGCACCCTGCACGACGGTCTCACCTAAACCGTAGCTAGAGGTAATAAAGACGACATCCTCAAAACCAGATTCAGTATCTAAGGTAAACATGACGCCAGCCGCGCCAAAATCAGAACGGACCATACGCTGAATACCGGCAGATAAAGCTACTTCAGCATGGGCAAAGCCCTTGTGCTCCCGGTAAGAGATGGCGCGATCGTTGTAAAGGGAAGCAAATACCTCACGAATTTTCTTCAGAACATCGTCGATGCCTTCAACGTTCAAAAATGTTTCTTGCTGGCCAGCAAAGGAGGCGTCTGGCAGGTCTTCCGCAGTAGCAGATGAACGTACAGCAAAGGAGCCTTTGCCAGAATCGTCCAAAACTGCAAAAGCTTTACGAATTTCTTCATCTAACTTGGCCTGAAATGGCGCCGTTTCGATCCATTCACGAATCTCTGCACCAGCCTGCGCCAGTGCACGTACATCATCAATATTTAAACCTTCCAAACGCTTCTGAATGCGCTCAGTCAGATTATTATGTTTCAGAAAATCACGAAATGCCAAAGCGGTAGTCGCAAAACCAGTTGGTACACGAACTCCAGTGGAAGCCAGCTGAGAAATCATCTCACCCAATGAAGCATTCTTACCGCCGACTGATTCAACATCAGTCATACGAAGCTGCTCAAAAGGCAAAACATAGGCATCTGCCATACTGCTATTTTGTTGCTGTTGGTTGGACATAAAATACTCTCTAAGGGTAGGAAAACTGGTAGAGCGGCCACTCAAATGGGGCATACTTCAATAATTCCTATTGTAGTGCTGACCCTGACTTTTAGGCCAAATCCATGTCTACCGAAACCCGTATCGTTTTCATAGTTTCTGACGGAACCGGCATCACTGCCGAGAACTTCAGCCAATCGATTTTGGCTCAATTTGAGGCCACTTTTAAGCACATCCGCATCCCTTTTGTGGATAGCGTCGACAAGGCTCATGAGGCTGTCAGCAATATCAACCAGGCATTTGAAAAATATGATGTTCAGCCCATTGTGTTCACTACTTTAGTGAACCCTGAACTCAATCATATTGTCAGCAAAGCTAACGGCCTTATTTTGGATATGTTTCAAACCTTTGTGGCACCCCTAGAGGCCGCACTTGGCATGAAATCCACCCACGCCATGAACCGTCTACATCACAATGCAGATACCGAGGCTTACAAGAATCGTATCGAAGCCATCAATTACTCTCTCGCTCACGATGATGGGCAATCGAATCAAAATCTGGTTGAGGCTGATGTCATATTGGTTGGTATCTCGCGGGTTGGCAAAACCCCAACTAGCCTTTACTTAGCGATGCAGTATGGGTTGAAGGCAGCAAACTATCCACTGATTCCAGAAGACTTTGAGCGAGGACATCTGCCTAAAGACTTGATGCCCTATCGCCAAAAGATTTTTGGCCTCATGATTGATGCTGAGCGGCTTTCAGAAATTCGCAATGAACGACGTCCAGGTAGTAATTACGCCAAGCTAGAAAACTGCCGCTACGAAATTAATGAAGCAACTGCAATGATGAAAAAGCAATCTATCCCTTGGGTTTTAACCACGAGTAAATCCATTGAAGAGATTGCAACCACGGTATTGCAGGCCATGAAATCGGATAAAACGATTCTGGGCTAGTGTTAAATTTAACTGCGCCTGATGCGAAGCGTTTCAAAGAGGCATACCGCCGCTGCAGTAGAGACATTCAATGACTCTACTCTGGCATCAATCGGGATCGATACTCCTTGGGCTTGAGCTAGAAGATCTTCGGAGACTCCCTGTCCTTCGCTACCCATGATCCAAGCAACAGGATGCTGAAGTTTTTGTTGCAGTGAGTAGATTTCACAGTCAGCATCTGCAGTAGCGGCCAACATTGGAGCGGTCACTGCACTGAGTACTTGCTGATTTGACCAAGCTTCATGTAGATCCAATAAGCGGTGTGAGCCCATCCCAGCTCGCAATACTTTACTAGACCATAGGTGTGCACAACCCGTTGTAGCAATGACTTTGGTGAATCCTGCAGCAGCAGCTGTACGCAAGATAGAGCCGACATTCCCTGCATCTTGAATGCGATCTAGGATCAGCACATCACCAGCAAGCGTAGCGATCGATTGCGATGGGGTTAAGCAAGTTTTTGGCAGATCGAGCAGACCCGCAATATGTGGTGCATTCACTAACTCACTCAGTAAATCCCATAAGGAACTATCGAGTTGATAAACCTTGGTATTGGGACAGACTTCTATATGTTCATATACTGCCTGTGAGATTTCTGCATTCTGAAGGCCAAGCTCTGAAGTTAATAAGGTTCTTAAGGCGGGATCACCCACCCAGGTTTGTACGAGATGAATGCCTTCCAATAAAGCCTGGCCACTTGCTAGCCTTGCCTTCTGACCCTTTGAGCCAGTCGCCTGCAAAAGGCGTATCTCTTTAAATAGAGGATTTTCTTTAGAGCTAATGAGGTCAAAGTTCATGGCTAAGCTGTAAGACCTTCAAGCACTTTTCGTACAGGAGAAAAACTTCTGCGATGCTCATCGCATGCACCAAATTCTTTGAGAGCGGCAAAGTGTGCTTCGGTTGGGTAGCCCATATGCTGTGCAAATCCATACTGTGGATGGAGCCTATCTAATATTTGCATCTGGCGATCGCGTGTTACTTTAGCGATGATAGATGCCGCTGAAATCGCTGGCTCTTTGGCATCCCCCTTAATAATTGCCTCAGCAGATATCGGCAACTCAGGGCAACGATTGCCATCAATAAGTGCTTTATCTGGCCAAGCGCCTAATCGCACCGTTAAATCCTCGATCGCCCGCTTCATCGCTAACATCGTGGCTTGCAAAATATTAATCTCATCTATCTCTGCGGGACTAGCTTGGCCAACACCCCAGGCCTTGGCTTTCTCCATGATTTGTTCGTAGAGAAACTCACGCCGTGCAGGAGTCAGTTTCTTGGAGTCTCTTAAGCCTTCGATAGGATTGCTTGGATCCAGCACTACCGCCCCTGCCACGACCGCACCGACTAATGGACCTCGCCCAGCCTCATCAACTCCGCAGACCCAAATCAGACTCACGACTGCACTCTTTTCTGACGACTGTTTGTGATAGTTTGAGCAACTGCTTGCGCAACCAAGAGGCCCGTTGGACGACGGAGGGTCTCATGCATTTGAGAAAACCGCGTCTTGAGTTCGGCGACTTTATTGGGATGGTTCAACCAATCAATGAGAGCTTGGGATAACTTTTCTGCAGTAGCCTCATTTTGTAACAGCTCTGGAACTACAAACTCACCACATAAAATATTCGGCAAACCGACATAGGGCAAGTAGCCTTGACGTTTCATGATTTGTGCAGTTAACCAAGGCACCTTATAAGAAATCACCATGGGTTTTTTCCATAGCGCTGCTTGCAATGTGGCAGTACCACTGGCAATTAACACTACATCTGAGGCTTCTAATACTTCATCAGCCATACCATCAAGTAACTGAATCTGAATATCAGGATTCAGATTTTTAGCTTGAAGTAGAAGCTCCTCCAACGGCGCACGTAATCGTGGTGTAGCTATCGGAATTAAAAACTGAAGCTTCTGTCCTTTTAACTTCTCAGTCAACAACTGCATCGTTTCAAAAAAAACTGGGGCAATGAGCTCAATCTCTGAACTACGACTACCAGGCAACACTGCAATCACAACTCCATCTAGCGCACCGCTAGAAAGATTTAGTGTATTGGTGATTTTTTCTCGGGCTTCGTTTGTATTTGGTTCAAGTGGAATTTCACTTGCCAAGGGGTGACCCACATAGGTTGAAGCCACACCAGCTCGATCATAGATTTCAGTTTCAAAAGGGAAAATACACAGCATGCGCTCGACAGCCTGAGAAATCTTCTTAATACGGCCCGCTCTCCACGCCCAAATCGATGGTGAAACAAAATGCAAAGTGGGAATACCTGCTTTGCGTAAATGGAACTCAACACCTATATTGAAATCTGGAGCATCTACCCCTAAATACACATCCGGGCGCCCTTCGCCTGTCAGATTTTGGATGAGATCCTTACGGAGCTTCAAAATAGCAGGAAGCTGTTTGATTGCCTCAACATAGCCTCGAACACTCAAGGTCTCCATAGGCCAATCGGAACGCATGCCCTGAGCTTGCATACGAGGGCCGCCGATGCCATAGATCTCCAAGCAAACCATATCTGGAATTTGATTCAAAGCGCTTAGCACTGGTGCAGCAAGTAAATCACCAGAGGGTTCTCCCGCTACACAAGCTAACTTAGGCAAAGTAAAGCCTTAGCGAATGATGCCGCGCGTAGAGGCGGCAATGAAATCATGAAACTGAGTCAATTTTTCTACAGTAGCAGTATCAGCTGCATGTGTACTGATCATTTTTTTGATTTCTACCTTGGCATCTTCGAAGCTCAATCCATCCTTATAGAGCACTTTGTAGGCCTGGCGCAATGCAGAAATCGTTTCACTTGAAAATCCACGGCGCTTGAGACCCTCAACGTTAATTCCATGAGGGCTAGCCTTGTCACCAGCTGCAATCACAAATGGCGGAATATCTTGAACTAAAACAGAAGCTCCGCCTAACATGACATGCTGTCCAATGCGAACAAACTGATGTACTCCAGACATACCGCCCATAATCGCCCAGTCATCAACGTGAACGTGGCCTGCAATTTGTGCATTACTAGAGAAGATGGTGTGATCGCCTATCTGGCAATCATGCGCAATATGCACATAAGACATGATCCAGTTATCACTTCCAATACGAGTGATACCTTCGTCTTGCGCTGTGCCGGTATGAATGGTTGTGAACTCACGTACTGTATTGCGATCACCAATAATGAGTTGAGTAGGTTCGCCGCGGTATTTCATATCCTGAGGCGGGCCACCAATGGCAGCAAAGTGCGCAAAATTATTCTCTTTGCCGATAGTCGTATAACCCTCAATCACGGTATGTGAGCCTACTTTAGTGCCGGCACCAATCTTGACATTAGGGCCGACAACAGAGTAAGGGCCAATCTCAACATCGCTAGCCAACTCCGCTTTGCTATCAACTACGGCGGATGCATGAATCCGAGTCATTACGCGCCTTTCGTACGAACCGCACAAGTGATATTTGCTTCTGCAGCAATCTCACCATCTACTGCTGCTTGAACGGAAAACTTATAAATACCAGCACGTCCGCGCTCTAATTTAGCAGTCATGATGAGTTGGTCACCCGGTAGGACTGGCTTTTTAAAGCGGGCATTATCAATTCCAGCGAAATAATAAATTGCATCCTCTGCACGTTCTTCTGAAAAAGTCAGTAGCGCAGCAGTTTGTGCCAAAGCCTCAATAATGAGCACTCCCGGCATTACCGGAAAGTCCGGAAAATGTCCCTGAAAAAATGGTTCATTCATCGTCACATTCTTTAATGCTGTAATAGATTCACGTGGTGTGATTTCGAGCACGCGATCAACTAGCAAAAATGGATAGCGATGCGGCAATAAGTTCAGAATCTTATTGATATCGATCGCAATTGGCTTGCTCATGGGCTACCTACTTAAAAGTTAAAATAAATGTAATTACTGGCGGGTCTTAAGATCCAGAACCTTTGCTCTTATCCAATAAACGCAAACGTTGACGTATTTTATCTAGGCCACGCAAGATCGCTGCATTTTTCTCCCAGGCACTATGGAGCATTGAGGGGTAAACACCCGTAAAATGCTGTCCTGACTCGGTTATAGAGCGAATAATTGAGGTATTGCCAGAAACCGTAGTTCTATCCGCAATAGTGAGATGCCCTGCAAAATTCGAGGCGCCTCCAATGATGCAGAAATTACCAATTTTTGTACTGCCCGAAATAGCGGCGCACCCTGCAATCACACAGCACTCACCAACAGTGACGTTATGCGCAATTTGTACTTGATTATCAATTTTAGTTCCAGAACCAATCATGGTGTCACTCATAGCACCACGATCAATTGTGGTTGAAGCACCAATCTCGACATCATTACCAATCACTACTCTGCCGGTTTGTGGAATCTTGACCCACTCTCCGCCAGTTGCAGAAAAATCTGGTGCAAACCCAAAACCATCGGCACCAATCACAGCGCCACTATGAATAATGCAGCGCTCGCCAATTTGAGTTCCGTAATAAATTGAAACTGAAGGGTAAATCAGTGTATCGCTTGCAATAACGCTATCTCTAGCAATCGAGGAATTTCCCAAAATCGATACACGCTCGCCTAACTTTACGCCGGCACCGATTTGTACAAAGGGTCCAATATGGCATGAAGCTGGAACAATTGCAGTTGAATCTATCACAGCGCTTGGATGTATTCCAGGGGCATATGTTGGCGAGCTTTCTTTTGCAAAAAACTGCGCCATTCTGGCAAAAGTTGCATAAGGGTTTTTAGAGACAAAGTAAACCCGCTTTGATGAACCAAGGCTTGGATTCGCTTGTAAAAAGTCTAAGTCGGCTTTACTAACAATCAATGCCCCTGCAAGGCTATCACTGGCCTGTTGGCGATACAGTGGATTGGAGAGGAAAGATATTTGGTTTGATTGCGCCCGCTCCAAAGGAGCGAGGCCAGTCAATACTCGGGAGGCCTCCCCCACCAAGCTTGCTTGAAACTGTTCGGCCAGCTCGATGGCAGTCGGCATAAATTTACTTTAGGCTATTTAAAACCCTGATGATTTCATCAGTAACATCAACCTTAGGATTTGCGTAAGGAGGATCCTGGATGATGATATCTAATTTTTTTTGCTCAGCAACCTGTTTGAGCGCGATATTAGCCTTCTCAGCAATCTTGGCACGGTCCTCAAAGTTTCTTTGATTAAGGTCTTCTGTAAACTCACGTTGCTTACGTTGCAGTTCGCGATCTTGCTCGGCCAGCTCACGTTGACGACGTACCCGCTCAGTCTCATTCATGACAGGAGCATCTCGCTCCAATTTCTCAGCTGCAGCTTTTATCTTTCCTGCAGCATCTCTGATGTCATTTTGGCGCTTAGAAAAATCTTTTTCGATTTTGGCCTGGCTTTGTTTGGCAATATTGGATTCGTTAAATACTTTATCAACATTGACAGCGCCAATTCTGGCTCCTGCATCCTGAGCAAAAACTTGTGGGGCAATCATCGCCGCCATTGCAGCAATGAAGCCAACTTGAATCCATTTTGAAGAGTGATAAAACTTCATAATCTTTCCTTAAACAATTAAAACGCCGTACCTACCTGGAATTGCAATCGCTGGACGTTGTCTGTTGGTAGAGATTTATACGGGATACCGTAACTAAATTTCAAGGGTCCTAGCGGAGATATCCATGATAAACCTAATCCGTAGGAATATTTTAAGACTAAATTGATATTTTCCCCAAAGGCATTACCACCGTCAACGAAGGTAAATAAACGCAGGGTTTTATCTACGCCAGACCCAGGAACCGGGAAGGTATATTCCACGTTACTGACGATCTTAGACTGACCACCAGTGGCTTGGTAAGAGCCTATATTGTAGTTGTAGTACTGGGGCCCCAAGGATCCCGGAGCATAACCACGTACAGAGCCAATACCACCGACATAATAGTTTTTGGTAATAGGGAATGGTTTAGTGCCATATGCCTCGCCATATCCCACTTCACCATTGAAGGACAAAATATTGCCTTTTGAGAAAGAGTGATATTTCTGGTACTGCCCAAACAATCGATAGAAAGTCAGGTCACCAACCGGTGTACCTACCTCACCAGATAGCTGCTGCAATGAACCTTCCGACGGAATTAATGCGCTATCACGACCATCGCGTGACCAACCCACAGTCAAGGGCACGTTATAAGTGGTTAAAGTGCCAGGGTAACCGGGTGAAGGAATGCCGTAATCCATTGCATAGTTGAGATACGGCTGCGGTGTATTCGAAGAGGTGCTGATTCGGAAAGCCTCTATACCAGTCCCAAAAAACACCCTATCTACTTCGGTATAGGGAACGCCAAATTTCATGTTTGAACCTACTGACTTAATTTGGTAGTTAGGATCTCCGGCGTAATAGAGCGGCTTTGCAGAGCGATAGTACAAGTCGGTATAACGGCTAATGCCGTCTTCAGTGAAATAAGGGTCGTAATTAGAAAAAGCGAGGTTTTGATTCACTTTGCCCATGGAAAAATTCAAACCAACGGATGTACCTGTTCCGAATGCATTTTCCTGATTGATACCAGCTGACAAAATTAATTTTTCTGTGGAAGAGAATCCAGCACCAATGGTTACCGCACCCGTTGGTTTTTCAGTCACTTTTACCTTTACGTCCACCTGGTCAGGAGACCCAGGAACATCCTCAGTAGTGATGTCGGTTTCAGTAAAGTAACCCATGCGACCTAAACGTTTTTTAGATAGATCGATCTTGTCACTATCAAACCAAGAGCTCTCAAACTGACGCATCTCGCGACGAATAACGATGTCACGGGTTTTTGCGTTACCAGAAATATTCACATTGCGAACATAAATACGACGTCCCGGATCAATCACTAGGGTTAGATCAACTTCAGCTTGCTCGCGTCGCACATCTGGCTGCGGATTAATAGTTGCAAAAGCATAGCCATATGAGCCTAATATCTCAGCAATTGCCTTGGTGCTTTCTGTCAACTTGGCAGAAGAAAAGGTGTCACCCGGCTTCAATGTAATCAACTGCATTAACTCGGCCTCTTTACCCAAAGTATCACCAGCTACACGTACACCCTTCACTGTGAACTTTTTACCTTCCTTAATACTAATGGTGAGGTAAACACCTTTTTTATCTGGAGTAATCGATACCTGAGTAGACTCAATGACAAACTCAAGATATCCACGATTTAAATAATAAGAACGAATAGTCTCTAAGTCAGCAGTCAACTTTTGCTTCGAATACAAGTTATCTTTGCTATACCAAGATAACCATCCACCAGTCTTCAATTGCATCTCACTTTTAAGAGTGCTTTCGCTAAAGACTTCATTACCAATAAAGTTAATCTCTTGAATTTTGGCAACTGGACCTTCATCAATATTGAAATAAATCGCCACCTGGTTACGTTCAACAGGAGTTACCGTAGCGACCACTTCAGCCGCATACATGCCCTTACCGACATACTGGCGCTTTAACTCTTGCTCAGCCTTATCAATGATCGCCTTGTCATAAAAGCGTGCTTCTGCAACGCCTACTGACTTTAATGACTTTCGCACAATCTCTTGATCAAACTCTTTCATCCCCGTGAATTCGATACGGGAAACTGTTGGGCGCTCCTCGACAATCACAATCAGAATATCGCCCTGAGCTTGAATTTGCACATCTCGAAAAAAGCCTGTGCTATACAAGGCTTTGATTGCGTCTCCGCCCTTTTCTTCTGTAAAAGTATCTCCAACCTGAACAGAAAGATAACTAAATACCGTACCTGGTTCTACGCGCTGTAATCCCTCGATACGAATATCTTTAACTACAAAAGATTCAGCTGCATGAATATTTAAACTGAGCGCAGCAGTGATCACCAACAAAAGCTGAGCAATCAAGCGGGTAGAAATACGCAAAGGCGAGGTCAGAAAATTCAAGGTGAAAGGTAGCGTTGTAAATCGTTAAATAAGGCCAGAAGGGACAAAGAAATCAGTAGTAAAAAGCCCACCTTCTGGAACTGTTCTTGTACCGAAATCGATATCCGCTTACCAGCGACTAACTCCCATGCATCATACAGGAGCTGCCCCCCATCTAACATGGGAAAAGGGAGCAAATTCAAGAGGCCAATGCTAATACTTATAAGTGCTAAAAATGCAAAAAATGGCTGCCAGCCTACCTGGGCAGACTTACCCGCCATATCCGCAATACTTAAGGGGCCTCCCAGCTGTTTTACGGAGGTATTTCCGGTAAAAATCCCTGCCATTAGCCTTGTGGAGACCTTGGTAATCAACCAAACCCTCTCGGCAGCAAATCCCATAGCATCAAGCGGGCCCAACTTCAACTGATCCCAATCCGTGAGGGGCACAGACTGAGGCAAAATGCCAAGGGCCAACATGGGGTCAGTTTGAGGGCTTAGCTGAGGTAAATCCTTGGCTAAAAAGGTCTTGATATAGCGACCGCCCGAAGGAGTCTCCATTTCCAAGGAAAATCCGGTCTCACCAGTAAGGGCGTCTAAAAGAGTCCAGCGCAAAGCATTCCAACTGAGAACGGATTCAAATTCATCAGAAAGGGGTACTGAATTTGAGTTTGCTAGCATCTGCCAGCCAATCACGCGATCCCCGCCTTCAACACCGAGTTTGGCAGCCACTGAATTTTCAGGTGGAGCCTTTAATATCGCCGGCAATTGTGGTGCACCAGAAACATAAATCACAGCAAATAAAACGACTGCTAAAAAGAAGTTAGCAAATGGGCCGGCCGCAACAATCAAGGAACGCTGCCACAGCGGTTTGTGATCAAAAGCCTCTAGCTCATCTGTGGTGGCAATCGTTTGCTGACTATCACGGCCATCAAGCAACTTCACATAACCGCCCAGAGGAATAGAGGCGATCACCCACTCTGTTTTATTGTTTGCTACATAAGTAAATATTGGCTTACCAAAGCCAACCGCGAATCGGAGCACGCGCACTCCACATAAGCGGGCAGCTAAAAAATGTCCGAACTCATGAAAGCTCACGAGGACGCCTAAGGTGACTAAAAATGCAGCGAGAGTAATCAGTGTCTGCAAATGAATTCCTAATGACTTTTTAAATTAAGGGCTAATAGATTTAATGCAATCACGCGCCACTTTTCGGGCTTGTATATCAATATCCAAAATATACTCGATTGAGTCTGCACCTGAAACTGGTATTGCATTTAATGTCTTATCAACAACTGAGGAGATATCCAGATAAGGCATACCTTCATTCAAGAATGCTGCCACCGCAATCTCATTAGCCGCATTGAGAACTGTAGGTGCCGTACCTCCCGCTTTTGCAGCCGCAAAAGCCAAAGACAAACAAGGAAAGCGCGCCAAGTCTGGTTCGGAAAAGCTTAACGCTGCCAATTGAGTCAAATTCAATTGCGCAACACCAGCCTCGATACGCTCTGGCCACGCTAAACCATAAGCGATAGGAGTGCGCATATCTGGCTGACCCAATTGCGCAATCACAGAGCCATCTCGGTAGCGCACCATGGAATGCACTACGCTTTGTGGATGAATCAACACTTTAATTTTTTCTAAAGGTAAACCAAACAACCAAAAAGCCTCAATCACTTCGAGACCCTTGTTCATCATCGTGGCTGAATCGACTGAAATCTTTCTACCCATGACCCAATTTGGATGAGCGCAAGCTTGATCAGGTGTAATGTCACCCAATTGCTCCAGAGGGGTATTTCTGAAAGGGCCGCCTGAGGCGGTTAACCACAACTCTTCCACCCCCAGGCTTGGATTTGGTGTTTTAGAAAATTGAGGAGGAAGACATTGAAAGATTGCATTGTGCTCACTATCAATTGGCAGCAGCTCACCTCCGCCCCCCTTCATCGCTTGCATAAATAAATTGCCGGACATCACTAAAGCTTCTTTATTGGCAAGTAGTACTCTTTTACCTGCTTTGGCAGCAGCTAAGGTGGGCACTAAACCAGCTGCACCAACTATCGCAGCCATCACGGTGTCACATCCTGAATCTGTAACAGCGCTTACAAGCGCCTGAGGACCATAAAGCACTTGCGTATTGATTTTTTGGTCAAGTAATATTTGCATGAGGCGAGTAGCACCATCAGCATCTGCAACAACCGCAATAGCAGGCTTAAATTCCGCGCACTGCTGCGCCAATCGATCAATTTGCTTGCCGGCCGTAAGAGCGGCTACCTTAAATCGATCTGGATGGGCGCGGATGACATCCAGCGTATTAACACCGATAGACCCTGTCGAGCCCAAAATGGCGACACGCTTTATTGTCATCACACAAATCCTGCTAGTAGTGCTGCAATTGGCATTGTTGGAATCAATGCATCAACGCGATCAAGAACGCCACCATGCCCAGGCAACAAATGACTACTATCTTTTACTCCAGCCAAACGCTTTAACTGAGACTCAAATAGATCGCCAAAGATACTGAAGGCCACTAAGACCGTCACCATCAAAAACATTGCTACCCAGCCAAAACGAATCGCCCAAGCTCCAAATAGAGTAGATTCAAAAGGCAAATAGATCACGCAGAGCAATGCATAGCCATAAGAAAGTACAAGACCGCCAATAGCACCCTCAATCGACTTACCGGGACTGATTTGGATAGCCAACTTGCGCTTACCAAATGCCTTACCAATAAAGTAAGCGCCAATATCAGCAACCCAAACCAAAGCGATACTGGTTAACAAAAATACCAAGCCGAGTTCCCGCAAGAAGACTAGTGAAAACCAAGTTGCCGGAAATAAAATTAAACCGAGTACCACATAAAATGGGCGTAATTTTTGTAAAGAAAGGTTGATGCCTTTTGCCAAAATAAATGGCGCCACAAAGAACCAAAAAATGACCGATAAGAGCAGTAATGCAAATTGCCAAGATGCGTTTTGCATGCCTAACAGAAATAAAATGATGGCCAAGCAAAATAATGCATAGAGCCAAGCAGCCCGCCTAGCTTGCGGAGCCAGTAAGGTGCTCCATTCCCATGCGGCGGCTAATAAGGCTGCCAAGAAGAATGCGCCGATATAAATAGCTGGCAGTAGAAATAGGATGGGTAAGAGTACTGCTAGTAGAACAAGGGCAGTAATCACTCGGGTTTTTAGCATGGGTGATCTACTAAAAGAATCAGACTGCGTCACTCAAGGCTTGCGATGCAAGCTGAGCGCTAGTGCGACCAAAGCGGCGCTCACGCTGACTAAACCAATGAAACGCCTTACGCAGCTCAAGCTCATCAAACTCAGGCCATAAAACATCCGTGAAATACAGCTCTGTATAAGCCAGCTGCCACAACAAGAAGTTGCTCACACGCTGCTCGCCACCGGTACGAATAAATAAATCTGGCTCTGGAGCGTAGGCCATTGAAAGATGGGGCGCAAGCAGCTCCTCGGTCACTTGCTCTGGCTTCAGATTAGGATTAACTTCTAGGCAACGGCGCATGGCTTGCAAGATATCCCAGCGGCCACCATAGTTCGCAGCAACGGTTAAGGTAATCGCTTTACACCCAGCAGTCTTTTCTTCGGAAAACCGAACCATTTCTTGGATGGCTGGATCAAAACGACTCAAATCACCAATCACGCGCAAACAAATATCATTTTCTACAAGGCGAGCGATCTCACCTTTCAGGGATTTAAGAAATAGTTTCATCAAAAAACCGACTTCTTCTGGAGGGCGACGCCAGTTCTCAGAACTAAACGCAAAAATAGTCAGGTATTGAACACCGCTGCGGTGACACTCTTGAACAATCTTACGAACCGCAGACAAACCCTCAGAGTGCCCCGCTACACGAGGCATCATGCGTTTGCCGGCCCAACGACCGTTACCATCCATGATGATTGTCACATGGCGAGGAATCGTACTGAACTCTGGAATATCTTGGGTTGAACTGAGGTGTTGGGTCATGACAGAATTAAATTCAATCGGGCTCTTAAACCGTCATGATCTCTTTTTCTTTTTCAGAAACAATTTTGTCAATATCGATCACAGCCTTGTCTGTCATCTTCTGAATATCCTCAGTAGCACGACGCTCATCATCCTCAGAAATTTCTTTATCTTTAGTTAAGCGCTTTAAATGCTCATTGGCATCACGGCGTAAATTACGGACAGCAATCTTGGTATCTTCGCCCTCACTCTTCACAACCTTGGTGTACTCACGACGGCGCTCTTCAGTCAGAGCAGGCATTGGCACACGGATCACGGTGCCTTGTGATGCTGGGTTTAAGCCTAAATCAGAATCACGAATCGCCTTTTCAATGGCAGCAACCATGGTCTTTTCAAATGGCTGAACGTTAATAGTGCGGGCATCAGCTAAGCCTAAGCTGGCAACTTGACTCAATGGCGTTGGATTACCGTAGTAATCCACCTGAATGTGCTCCAAAATTCCAGGATTAGCACGTCCAGAGCGAATCTTTGCCAAACTACTTTTCAAAGACTCAAGAGACTTTTGCATCTTTTGATCGGTGGTGGATTTAATTTCTGCTGCAGACATCAGGCCTCCTATTAAGCGTGTACCAAAGTACCCTCAGATTCACCATTTACTACGCGCATGAGTGCACCTGGCTTGAGAATCGAAAATACTTTGATCGGTAATTTACGGTCACGGCATAAAGCAAATGCAGTGGCATCCATGACTTGCAAGTTTTTAATGATTGCTTCATCAAATGTAATGGTCTTATATAAAGTTGCCGTTGGATCTTTGACGGGATCAGCACTATAAATGCCGTCGACCTTGGTCGCCTTCAGCATGACATCGACACCCATCTCAGCACCGCGCAGAGCAGCTGCTGTATCGGTTGTAAAGAATGGATTGCCTGTACCGGCCGCAAAGATCACTACCTTACCTTCACTCATCGCACGAATTGCACGCGGACGAATGTAAGGCTCAACCACTTGATCCATTCGAAGGGCTGATTGCACTCGCGCTTCAACACCTTTTTGACGCAAAGCATCTTGTAATGCGAGGGAATTCATCATGGTGGCCAACATACCCATGTAATCTGCAGTAGCCCGATCCATACCAGCAGCACCACCAGCAACACCTCGGAAAATATTGCCCCCGCCAATCACAATAGCCAGCTCAATGCCGCTACTGACCACTTGAGCTATTTCTGCAACCATGGAATCAATGGTTACTGGGTTGATACCAAAAGCATCATCACCCATAAGGGCTTCACCAGATAGTTTGAGGAGGACGCGTTTATAGGCTGGCATATTTTTATTTTTCCGTAATTTGCCAAGTAATTTACTTACTTAGCTTATTGATCTTTAAGCACTTTTTAATATCTTGGCTAAATTATAAAGGGCTTGGGAAAGATCAAACAAAAGGGCATAGAAACCTGAGTTTCTATGCCCTTTTGGGTATTACCGACCAACTGGGGAATGCCCCAAGATGGCTAATTAAGCAGTCGCTTTAGAGGCAGCAGCTACCTGAGCAGCAACTTCAGCCGCAAAGTCGTCTTGACGCTTCTCAATGCCCTCACCTACAACAAACATGGTGAAACCCTTGATTGTTGTATTTGCAGCCTTGAGCATTTGCTCAACAGTTTGCTTGTCGTTCTTCACGAAAGTTTGGTTTAACAAAGAAACCTCTTTGAGGTACTTCTGAATAGAACCTTCAACCATCTTCTCGACGATTTCTGGTGGTTTGCCAGATTCAGCAGCCTTCTGTACAGCAACGCTACGCTCAATCGCAATAGATTCAGCAGGAACATCGGCCGTAGATAGAGCCACAGGCTTCATTGCAGCAATATGCATTGCTACATCCTTAGCGGCAGTTTCGTCACCTTCGAACTCAACCATTACACCAATGCGGGTGCCATGGAGATAGGAGACCAACTTACTGCTTCCAGCAAAACGCTTAAAGCGACGCGGCATGATGTTTTCACCGATCTTACCGATCAATGCGCTACGAACTTCATCAACCGTCTTACCGTTGAGTGGCAATGCCAATAAAGCAGCAACGTCAGCTGGGTTCTTTTCAGAAACCAACTTGACGCAATCGTTTGTAAATGCCAAGAAATCGTCATTCTTAGAAACGAAATCGGTTTCGCAGTTCACTTCAAGTAAGGCACCGTTATTACCGTTGATGAATGAAGCAACAATACCTTCAGCAGTGACACGAGAAGCAGCTTTACCAGCTTTACTACCCAGCTTTACACGCAGAATTTCTTCTGCACGTGCCATATCACCATCAGCCTCGGTTAAAGCCTTTTTGCACTCCATCATTGGAGCATCAGTCTTGGCGCGTAACTCGCCAACCATTGCAGCTGTGATGGCGGCCATTATTCAGCTTTCCCTTCTTCAACAAATTCTTCTTCACCCTCTTTAATGGCAGTCAATACTTCCTGAACTGCATTTGCACGACCATCTAAGATTGCATCGGCAATGCCGCGCGTGTAAAGGGTTACCGCTTTACTAGAGTCATCGTTACCAGGAATGATGTAATCAATACCTTCTGGCGAGTGGTTGGTATCTACAACAGCAATGACTGGAATGCCAAGCTTGTTAGCTTCAGTTATCGCAATCTTGTGATAACCGACGTCCACTACAAAAATAGCGTCAGGAACACCGTTCAAATCTTTGATACCGCCAAGTGCTTTTTGCAATTTGTCGAGATCACGGTCATTAGTCAAGGCTTCTTTCTTAGAAAGCTTTTCCCAGTCGCCTGCTTCTTTAGCAACTTCCATGTCTTTCAAGCGCTTGAGGGAGCCTTTAACTGTTTTGAAATTGGTGAGAGTACCGCCCAACCAACGGCTATCGATATAAGGCATACCAGCACGAGTTGCTTCTTCAGCAATGATCTCGCGTGATTGACGCTTAGTACCAACAAATAAAATCGTGCCACGATTAGCAGAAACTTGTTTTGCAAATTTCAGGGCGTCCTGAAACATTGGCAATGTTTTTTCCAAGTTAATGATGTGGATTTTGTTGCGATGACCGAAAATAAATGGGGCCATCTTTGGGGACCAGAAGCGCGTTTGGTGACCAAAATGGCAACCGGCTTCCAGCATTTGACGCATCGTTACTGACATAACTTCTCCTAAGGGTTGGTTCTAAAGTTGAGTCCTAGCTGCGCTAAAAAACGCCACCCTGGAAGGCTCAACTTGCGATTTCAAGTCCAAAAAAGACCTGAGACCAAAATTATAGCTTAAATATCAATGCTCTAGCTAGCCCTAGCCCAGCATCAGACAAGGTAAAGAGGCATAAAAGTAGCGCTAGAGACCTTCCAAAGTAGGCACTTGCCTAAATTTTAAGCAATCTCGCCGAGTCAAAACTATCCAAGTCGTTGATAATCAAGGAATGAATAGTGTATTTACTGCAGAAAAAGACATCCTTGGAATGCGCGAAGCTGGACGCTTGGCTAGCGAAGTTTTGGATCATGTGGCGCCCCATGTCAAAGCTGGAGTGACCACCGGAGAATTAGACCGAATTTGCCATGAGTACATGCGCGATGTCCAAAAGACCATTCCCGCACCACTCAACTACCAGCCTCCTGGCTACCCACCATTTCCAGCCTCTATTTGCACCTCAGTCAATGATGTAATTTGTCATGGCATCCCGGGTGACAAAGTTTTAAAGAGTGGTGATGTTGTTAATTTAGATATCACGGTGATTACTCCCGATGGCTATTACGGCGACACCAGTCGAATGTTCATGGTGGGTGAAGTTTCTGTCATGGCAAAACGTCTTACCCAAATTACTTTTGAATGTATGTGGCTCGGTATTGCAGAGGTTAAACCCGGAGCATCACTCGGTGATATTGGTCATGTGATCCAAACTCATGCAGAAAAATCTGGCTACTCAGTAGTGCGTGAGTATTGTGGTCATGGCATCGGCAAAGTATTTCATCAAGATCCGCAAATTCTTCACTATGGAAAACCTGGTACGGGTGAAAAACTCGTTGCTGGCATGACTTTCACAATCGAACCGATGATTAATGCTGGCCGTCGTGATATTCGCACGATGCCAGATCAGTGGACAGTCAAAACAAAAGATCGCAGCCTGTCCGCACAGTGGGAACACACCCTTCTAGTTACACAAACTGGTGTTGAGGTCTTAACCTGGTCTGAAGGTAGCAATCCTGCGCCTGATTGCGTCAAAGGTCTTTCTTTTAGACCATCGCTAGCTAGCGCTTAAATCTATGAGCGATTTGCAGCAAGAGACAAATCAAATTACCGATGCTGCAAGTCTGCGCACTGCACGAGATACTGCCTACACGGAGTTTAAAAAAACTCAAGCTGTTGGCAAACTAACAAAGCAGTTAAGCAAAGTCACAGATCAGCTTCTCACTCAGTTTTGGAGCGATTGTGGTTTAAATAATGACGCTACTTTGCTTGCAGTTGGGGGGTACGGTAGAAGCTCACTATTCCCTTACTCTGATATTGATATCCTCATATTACTTCCCACAAATACTGAGTTGGCCCAATCCTTATCGAAGAAGGTTGAGCAATATGTTGCTAGCTGCTGGGATGCTGGTCTAGAGATTGCCTCTTCAGTAAGGACAGTTGCTGAATGCACTTCGGAGTCCGAGCAAGATATCACTGTACGCACTTCTTTACTTGAGGCGCGATTCATCTGCGGTAAAAGATCGCTGTTAAAAGAATTCACAAAGGCGTTTGAAGCCGCCATGGATCCCAAGGCCTTCTTCCAGGCAAAGCTGGCAGAGCAAATTCAGCGGCACTATAAATATCAGGACACGCCCTATTCGCTAGAGCCCAACTGCAAAGAGAGTCCCGGTGGATTGCGAGATCTACAAATCATTTCGTGGGTTAGTAAAGCAGCATTACTAGGCGATACTTTTAAGGACTTAAATGAAGCAGGCTTATTAACCCAACGTGAGCTCACCGAACTGAACCGCAATCAGCGTTTTTTAGAGACGCTGCGGGCAAACCTCCATTTACTGGCAGGGCGAAGGCAAGATGTGATTGTCTTTGATTTACAGACCGCCTTAGCCAAGTCCATGGGTATTGAAGAAGAATCTTCTCGACTAGCCAGTGAAGCGATTATGCGTCGCTACTACTGGGCTGCAAAAGCGGTCAATCAACTCAATGATGTGCTTTTACAAAACATTGAAGCGCTCCTATTTCCACAAGAGTCGAAAACAACTCATACCATTCCTGGTGAAGGGAATGAGTATTTCATTGAGCGACAAGGGGTTCTGGATATTACTGATCCGCAGCTTTACCAAAAACATCCTGAGCAAATTCTGCGAACCTTTTTGGTATTTGCTCAAACATCCAATGTGAAGAGTCTCTCTGCGACTATTTTTAGAGCCTTGTATAACGCTCGTCAAAAAATGGATAGTAAATGGCGCGCAGCCCCAGTTAATAAAGCGCTTTTTATGGAGCTACTGAAACAACCTGATGGTGTTACTCGCGCATTTCAGCTCATGAATCGCACTAGCGTCTTAGGTCGCTACCTGCCCGCCTTTAGAAGAATTGTTGGACAGATGCAACATGACTTATTTCATGTCTATACAGTGGATCAACATATTCTGATGGTCCTTCGCAATGTACGTCGTTTCATGGTAATCGAGCATACCCATGAATTTCCTTTCTGCAGTGGCCTCATTGCTCACTTTGAAAAGCCATGGTTATTAGTAATAGCCGCCCTGTTCCATGACATTGCCAAAGGCCGCGGCGGCGATCACTCAGAGCTTGGTAGAGCTGATGTCCGTAAGTTTGCTAAAGAACATGGTTTAGATAAAAAAGATACTGAGCTCGTAGTGTGGCTAGTTGCCGAACACCTGAATATGAGCCAGACAGCTCAGAAGCAAGACATTACTGACCCAGATGTCGTCAGAGCATTTGCCAAAAAAGTAGGTGATGAACGCCACCTGACTGCACTTTACTTATTAACCGTAGCTGACGTGCGTGGTACCAGTCCTAAGGTCTGGAATGCCTGGAAAGGTAAGCTCTTAGAAGACCTTTATCGCGCCACACTCAGAGTCTTGGGTGGAGCTAAACCTGATGCATCTTCAGAGCTAGCCCAACATCAAGAAGAGTCTAGAGCTAAATTGCGTCTCTATGGCATTGATGATGAGTCCTATGAAGAGCTCTGGAAGCAACTAGATGTCGCGTTCTTCTTAAGACAGGATTCATCAGATATTGCTTGGCTCACACGACATCTGTATAACAAGGTCAACAGCGATAAAGCGATCGTTAGTGCCAGACTCTCGCCGATTGGCGAAGGATTACAAGTTGCTGTCTACGTGAAAGACCAAGAAGACCTCTTTGCTAGAATCTGCGCCTACTTTGAACGACATGGTTTCTCAATTTGGGATGCCCGCATTCATACAACACGTCATGGTTATGCTTTAGATACCTTCCAAATATCTGGCAGCACCTTGGTAGATGAGGGCGGTAGCTATCGAGACATCATTCAACTAGTTGAGTTTGAGTTGACCGCTGCCCTAACCAATGCAGACCCCTTGCCTAACCCAAGCATGGGTCGCCTCTCCAGGCAGTCACGCACCTTCCCGATTCAACCACGCGTTCATATGGTTCCAGATGATCGCGGCAGATATTACACACTCGCGCTATCTGCCAGTGACCGTACCGGCTTGCTCTACACAATCTCTAGAGTTCTAGCCAAACATCAGGTATCGATTCATACCGCACGCATCAATACACTTGGCGAAAGAGTGGAAGATGTATTACTACTCGATGCTGCTAACTTAGGTAAGAATCCTAAATTACAGATCCAGTTAGAGACAGAGTTGCTTGAGGCTTTGGGGGCTTAATCACCCACAAAAAGAAAGAGCCCAGGTTTTAATCTGGGCTCCGGTAATGCAAACTACATGAATGCTTAGTCTAAGAGACCGGCCATTTGTAGGCCCTCACGACCAGCTGGGTGACGGCAATCAACTTCTTCAAATTCATTGATATTGTCAATCTCCATACCCATCGCAATATTGGTTACCTTCTCCATGATCACCTCAACTACTACTGGCACCATGAAGTGTTTAGCCATCTTCTGCGCTTCAACTAAAGCACCATTAATCTTGGCAGGATCGCTCACACGCAGTAATTTGCAGCCTAAACCTTCAACTACTTTACCGTGATCAACGCCATAGCCTTTAAGGGTTGTATCGTCCACATTAATATTGTCAAAGGCTAACTGTACACAGTAGTCCATATCGAATCCACGTTGCGCCTGACGAATTAAGCCAAGGTAACTGTTATTTACCAGCACCATTACTAAAGGTAATTTAAATTGCGCACCTACAGCCAACTCTTCAATTAAGAACTGGAAGTCGTAATCACCTGATAAGCCGACGACGGTACGAGTGGGATCAGCAGCCAATACACCCAGAGCAGCAGGAATAGTCCAACCTAATGGGCCAGCTTGTCCGCAGTTAATCCACTGGCGATCGCCATACACATGCAAGAACTGTCCGCCTGCAATTTGCGATAAACCAATGGTGGTCACATAAATAGTATCGCGACCAAATGCAGTATTCATTTCCTGATAAACACGTTGTGGTTTAACTGGAATGTTATCAAAATCAGTCTTACGCAACATGAGCTTCTTACGCTCTTGGCAACGACTTACCCAATCACCGTAATTATTAAGTTTGCCTTTTGCCTTCCAATCTTTAGCAACTTCAACAAATAACTCAAGAGCTGCTTTGGCATCGGAAACAATTCCATAATCAGGCGTAAATACGCGACCAATTTGGGTGGGCTCAATATCCACGTGAATAAACTTACGACCTTTGGTGTAAACATCAACTGAACCAGTGTGGCGATTCGCCCAACGGTTACCAATGCCTAATACAAAGTCGCTAGCTAACATGGTTGCATTGCCGTAGCGATGCGCAGTTTGCAAGCCGACCATACCAGCCATTAATGGATGGTCATCCGGGATTGATCCCCAACCCATCAAGGTTGGAATAACTGGAATGTTCATCAACTCAGCAAACTCTACTAATAGCTTAGAAGCATCTGCATTGATAATTCCGCCGCCAGCCACAATCAATGGCTTCTCAGCAGTCATTAACATTTCCATCGCTTTTTCGATTTGCTTACGGCTTGGTGTAGGTTTGTAAACCGCTAATGGCTCATAAGTATCGATATCAAACTCAATCTCAGCCATCTGAACATCAATTGGCAAATCGATCAACACTGGCCCTGGACGTCCAGAGCGCATGATGTGAAATGCCTGTTGAAATACGCGTGGCACTAACCCTGGCTCACGAACGGTAACAGCCCATTTAGTTACAGGCTTAGCAATACTTTCGATATCAACAGCTTGGAAATCTTCTTTGTACAAACGTGCGCGTGGCGCTTGGCCTGTGATGCAAAGAATCGGAATGGAATCAGCGCTCGCTGAATATAAGCCGGTGATCATATCGGTTCCAGCAGGGCCAGATGTACCAATACAGACGCCGATATTGCCAGCCTTCGCACGGGTATAGCCTTCGGCCATATGTGATGCACCTTCTACGTGGCGCGCCAAAATATGGGTAATCGACTGACGTTCACGAAGTTGCGCATAGAGCGGATTAATTGCAGCACCAGGTACTCCGAAGGCAGTAGTAATGCCCTCTTTTTCCATCACCAAAACCGCTGCCATTGCTGCCTTCATTTTTGCCATGATTTGCCTCCCAATGTTGTTGTAGGCGCAATGATGGTGAAATTTGCCCTTTTTGGGAAGATCAGCAAATCTATATCTAGTATTCCACCATGGAATAGTGTAAAAATAGCGCATCAAAACCCTTAAACAGCACTATGGATCGCGTCCAAGGCATATCTCTATTTATCCGCATTGTTGAAACAGGCTCCTTTAGCAAGGCCGCTGAGGACTTGGGTATTACCCAGCCAACGGCAACGAAATTTGTAGCTAGCCTGGAAAAACGTTTAGGAACTCTATTGCTGCATCGCAGCACACGTGGAGTTACGGCAACTGAAATTGGCAAGCTCTACTACGAAAAATGCAAAATCATTTCTCAAGAAATTAACGAGGCTGACGATCTCGCCTCATTAATGCAATCCAAAGTTCGTGGCAAATTAACGATCAGCTCTTCAGTTGCTTTTGGGCGCCGGGTACTAACGCCCTCCATCCTAGAATTTATGTCGCACCATCCTGAGCTAGAAGTAGATTTGAGTATGGATGATCGCTACATCAACCTAGTTGAGCAAGGAGTAGATTTAGCAATCCGAATGAGGAATCTGCCTGACTCCTCATTAGGCTCGCGATTCATCGGCATGAATCCTTGGATCTTGGTTGCCAATCCCAAATATCTTCAAGAACATCCAGCACCTAAAGTGCCAGAAGATATCAAAAAGCATCGTGCCCTGATCTATACAACAGCGCAAAGCGATCATCGCTGGAGCTTTACGAATCCCCAAAATCAAACTGAAGTTGTTGAAGTGAGGGGGCCATTTATTTCGAATAACCTTTCTTCCATTCTCGCGGCAGCTAGAGCAGGAATGGGCTTAGCGGCGCTACCCTGCTACGTTGCCCATCAATCAATTCAAGATCAAGTGTTACAACCAGTAATGGAAGACTGGTTACTGCCAAGCCAAGAAATGCATGCAGTATTTTCTTCGCCTAAACATGTACCCACTAAAGTGAGTCAATGTATTGACTGGTTACAGGGTCAATTTAAGGGGGAGTGGTGGAAAGGCCTTCCCCCAGATCACATTGAATAAAAAAATCCCCAATGCATGGGGATTGGATGAATACAAGTTGGAACTAATCACTCCATAGCTTACCTGCAGTAGCCCAATCTGATTTTTTAATGTCTTGATAGATCACATCTACAGACTCAGCAGAGCAACCCATAATTTTGACAGCAGCCTCAGTAATGGCTTTTGCATACTCACGCTTGACGTCCTCTGTACGACCTTCAAATAATTGAACTTGAATGACTGGCATCTTTACCTCCGATTAATGATTCATAAATACACGTTGATATGCGGGCCATTCTAGCTGACCCTCCTGATCACCATCACTACAAAGCTGCTCGTAGGTTAATTCACAGATGGCTGCGGGTGGACTAACCAGTTCCCCATGAGACCCAGCTAGCAGCTGGATATTGCAGGCCTTATCCAGTACATCCATTAAATAAAATGCCTGCTGAATAGATGTCCCACAAACAATGCTGCCATGATTATGCAAAAGTACGGCCTTTTTATTGCCTAAGTTTGCAATCAATGCAGTCTGCTCTTGCGATGAAAGGGCTAAGCCCTGATATGGGTGGTAGCCCATATCTTGATAGAAACGCAAGGCATGTTGTGAAATCGGTAATAGCCCTTGCTTCTGGGCTGATACAGCAATCACAGAATCTGCATGCAAATGGAATACACAATGCGCATCTGACCTTGCTGCATGTACTGCTCCATGAATTGCAAAACCCGATTGATTGACTGGGCCATCACCAGACAATATCTTGCCTTCAATATTGACCTTCACCAAATTCTGCGGAGTGACTTCATTAAAGCGTAGTCCGAACTGATTGAGCAAATAAGCACCTTCTTCGGCTGGGATCGCTGCTGATATATGGGTATAGATTCCGTCATCCCAATTTTTGAGATGCGCTAGTTGATAGGCTGTTGCTAAATCAATCCGAACTTGCTTTTCTTGATCAGAAATTGGCCCCAAGCTATCCCAGGATTGAGCCTTTAGAGAAAAGTTTTGATGTAATGAATTCATAGGAGAAAGCATCTTATTTCAATAAATGGAGCATTGCAGCCTCGTCAATCACCGCTACGCCCAGTTCTTCTGCTTTGGTGAGCTTACTTCCTGCGTCAGTACCAGCAACAACGTAGTCCGTTTTCTTAGAAACTGAACCAGCCACTTTAGCGCCAGCTTTTTCCAATAGATCTTTTGCCTCATCTCTTGTCAAAGTGGGAAAAGTACCCGTCAGAACAAAGGTCTTACCCGCTACTGCTGCGCTAATCACTTTTTCTTCTACAGCAAGCTGCATTCCTGAGGCTAGAAGCTGTTCAATGACCTCACGGTTATGCGCTTCTTGCATAAAGCTGGTGATGGAGTCAGCCACTACTGGCCCAACATCTTTCACTGTGAGCAAGTCTTCCGTACCAGCATCCATTACGGCATGCATGGACTGATAGTGATTCGCTAAATCTTTTGCTGTGGTCTCGCCCACATGACGAATACCCAAAGCGAAGATGAATCTGGCTAAGGTAGTGTTTCTGGACTGGTTAATTGCCGCAATCAGATTATCTGCAGACTTATCACCCATGCGTTCAAGATTGGCTAGAGCAGTAAACCCCAATCTATAGAGATCTGCTGGGGTCCTCACCAGATTTTGATCAACCAATTGATCCACAATCTTCTCGCCTAGCCCTTCGATGTCGAGCGCCCTTCTATGGGCAAAGTGAATTAATGCTTGTTTGCGTTGCGCCCCACAAAATAAACCACCACTACAGCGAGCCACCGCCTCATCAGCCAAACGCTCAATATGTGAATCACATACTGGGCACTTGCTTGGCATGACAAACTCTATTGTGTTGGTAGGCCTGCGATCTTTAATGACTGAAACGACTTCTGGAATCACATCGCCTGCCCTGCGTACAGAAACGGTATCTCCAATACGCACATCCTTACGCTTTACTTCATCCTCGTTATGAAGCGTGGCGTTGGTCACCGTTACCCCACCCACTTCGACTGGCGCCAATCTAGCGACTGGAGTAATTGCACCTGTGCGTCCCACCTGAACATCAATCCCTAAGACAGTAGTGATCGCTTCTTGTGCTGGGTACTTGTGAGCCAATGCAAATCGAGGGGCTCTAGATACAAAACCGAGCTTAGTTTGCTCTGCAAACGAATTGACTTTATAGACTACGCCATCGATATCGTATGGGAGAGAGTCTCGTTTTTCACCAATCTCATTGTAAAAATGAAGGATGTCTTGCACCGAGTTCAGTACTCTGCGCTCTGAACAGACAGGTAATCCCAGCCCTACATAGGCGTTGAGTAACTCTTCATGAGTTTTTGGAAGCCAAGATTGAGGCTCTATTACTCCCAAGCCATAAGCAAAGAAAGAGAGTGGTCTTTTTGCGGTGATCTTCGAATCCAATTGACGCAAGCTACCGGCCGCTGCATTTCGGGGGTTAGCAAACTCTTTCTCCCCCAACTCTGCTGCCTTTCGATTCATCTTCTCGAAGTCCTTAAGATACATAAAGACTTCACCACGAACTTCTAATACTTTCGGGATATTCTTACCAGTGAGTTTCAGAGGAATGGCGCGAATGGTTTTAATGTTTGCTGTGACATCTTCGCCACTGGCGCCATCACCACGTGTGGCAGCAGTTACTAGAGAGCCATTTTCATAACGCAGCGAGATAGCCAAGCCATCAAACTTGAGCTCACCAGCATAAGCAACGTGATCTAGATTTAAGCCTTCACGACAACGACGATCAAAGGCGGCCAGTTCAGCTTCTTCAAACGCATTATTCAGAGAGAGCATCGGCACTTCATGAGTTACAGAATCAAACTCTTTTAGCGCGGTGCCGCCTACCCTTTGCGATAGTGATTCTGAAGTAATCCATTCGGGATGAGCAGCCTCGATATTCAATAGCTCACGATAGAGGCGGTCATACTCAATATCGGGCAGAAGTGGGTTATCAAGCACGTAATAGGCATGCTCTAAGCGGGCAAGCTCTGCCTGCAAGAATGCATAGCGCTCCGCTAAATTTGTCGGACTATTAGACGACAAGGTAATTCCCTAGCTAAAGAGTCTGCTGGCCGTAGAAGATCCAGCGGGAACTCCAGACTTTTCTAGATTGACGTAAAGAAGATCAAGATGCTGACGAATACTCACTACCGCAGCCTCACTCAAGTTAATACCATTGTCGTCTACTATACGGCCATGTGCAGCCTGAGCAAGCTTAACGGCCTCGCCAAACATTCTTTCGAAGGCACGTTCTTCTCGTGAGACTAATGGAACTTCAAGCAATAAGGTCAATTGTGATACAGGTGAATTGGGATCTAAATCAGCGCTATTAAAGACAAGCGACCCATTACTAAAGAACTCAAATTGCCTGCCGTTACGAGCTAATTTAAAACCACACCGACGCATCAGGGCGTCAAAGTTACCCCATGGGCATGGTTCATCAAATAAAACATTAATGCTCAGTTGGATATCGCTATCAGCGGCCATCACATCTAGCTCTTTGGCGCTTTCCAGCATTGTGGTCACACTAGGCATATCAATTTGAGAGCCCAAAGTCTCCGCAAGTGCTTGTGCACGTGAGCAAAAATCAGATAACTCCAATACTCCGATAGCACCACGGCGGCTTGCCAATTGGATTGCTAACTGCAACTCTGAATAGGTCGATCCAGGTTTGAGGACTTCCCAGCCCTCTGTGGTCCCTTGGGCAGCATTGAGACCTTCACATACCCATCTAGAGCTAGCTGCTAATTGAGCTTCAATCCACTCATGAATCTCTTCTAAAATCTCTGATCCAGCAATAGGCTGATCAAAACGAAGTGTGATGACGCAATCAATGCGGGGATCAATAGTAAATTTCTGTGCACTAGAAAGCGCTGTTGGAATAGGTGTAAAACTTGGCTCGGCGCGAACTATCTGTGGATCAGCAAAACCAGCGGTAAAGCTAGAATCGCGACCAAAGTGATCATCGCTCAATTGAACTTGCTCTTTTGCTTGGCGACGAGCACGTGCGTATTTAAAATTAAGAATGACTACTAATATCAAAATTAGTAAGCCAATGAAAGCTAATGCAAATTGCAAATCGGACAAACCTAAACTCGTCATGATTTGTTCTACGTACACTTAGGCGGCCTCCACGATCGATACAGCAGATGAGATATCTACTGCCACAATTCTGGATACACCCTGCTCTTGCATGGTGACACCAATCAGTTGATGAGCAATTTCCATGGTGATCTTATTATGTGAGATGAACACAAACTGTGTCTTTTCTGACATTTTGGATACCATCTTTGCATAGCGCAAAGTATTCGCATCATCCAATGGAGCATCCACTTCGTCTAGCAAGCAGAATGGGGCAGGATTGAGGAGGAAGAGTGAGAAAACTAAAGCAATTGCAGTCAATGCTTTTTCACCGCCAGAGAGTAGATGAATAGAGCTGTTTTTCTTACCTGGAGGTTGCGCCATAACCTGAACACCTGAATCCAAAATTTCTTCGCCAGTCATCACTAGTTCAGCATGACCACCACCAAAGAGCTCTGGGAACAATTTTCCAAAATGGATATTGACTTGATCAAAAGTACCCTGCAAGAGGTCGCGAGTTTCAGCATCAATCTTCGCAATCGCATCTGTCAAAGTCTGCATTGCTTCATTCAAGTCTGCAGATTGGGCATCTAAGAACTGCTTACGCTCACGTGAGCTAGCTAACTCATCAAGAGCAGCCATATTCACTGGGCCCAAGGATTGAATTTCAGTATTCAAGCGATTCACTTCCGTTTGTAATGCGCCCACTTTCAAGTCTGAGTTGAAATTTGCCTCCAAGGCAATGAGATCAGCTTCAGCATCCGCTAATAATGTTGCAAATTGCTCGAAGTTCAAGCGGGCAGCTTGTTCACGTAACTGTAAATCAACTACTTTGTCACGCATTGGCTGTAAGCCACGCTCTATTTGCATACGGGCTTCATCAGCTTCACGCAGTTGATGCAATAAAGCATCTTGTTCAGTACGTGCATTCGCAAGGGAAGCCTCACGTGCACTCCGGGCCAACAACAAGCCTTGCAATTTATCTTGCGCTTCTTCATCACTTAAAGTTGCTAGCTCTTGCGTGGCTAAGTCATGTTTATCTTGGATCTCCATGATCTGGGTACGCGCTGTACTTTGATCACGTTGCAAATCAGTAATACGTTGCTGCAATGAGCGAGTTGTAAATGCCGCTTCTTGAGCTGCCATCTCAGCAGCACGAAGAGATTCACGTAAGTGATCACGCTCTTGAGTGGTCAGCTCTAATTTTTCTTGGGCTGCCTGGAGAGAATCTTGCAGTCCCTGTTTAGAAAGTTCTGATTGGGTTAACTCCACGCTTGATTGAGCCTGATTCGTACCTAATTGCTCCATCTGCTGATGCAATTCTGACAACTCGCTTTGAACTTGCGCGGCACGCTGGCTGTATTGCTCTTCAGCTTGGGTGAGCTGCATTCTTTCCACTTCGAAACCATGCGCTTCTTGCACAGTATGCTCAGCATTGATGCGGGCCTGCTCTGCTGCTTGGTGTGCAGCTTGATAATTTGCAACACACTGATCCAATTCGCTTTGCAACTCACTTTGCATGAGTTTTTGAGCGCGTAATTGCTTCTCAAGACTTTCCATCTCTTGAGCGCGCGCCAACATACCGGCTTGCTCAGAGTCTGCAGCATAGAGTTGAACACTGACACGGCTCACTAAGTGGCCTTGCTGAGTAACAAAAGCACCGCCAGCGGGTAATTTCTCGCGACGATGCAAAGCATCTTCTAGGCTGCTAGCAATATAAATATTGTCTAACCATTCTTGCAATACAGAAGTCAGCCTTGCTGCGCCAGCACTTTGCACGCGCGTCAGTAGTGGTGTGAAATCGGCAGGCACATTGGTATGCGCAGGGGTTATTTCTTCAGTGAGCAAAATCGCTAAACGGCTTGGGGGAGCATCATTAGCTAAAGCTAATGTTTCTTGAATACTCTTTGCTGTTACTGCAGCCAAGCGTTCACGCAATACGGATTCCAAAGCAGCTTCCCAGCCACTTTCAACCTTCAACTCTTGCCAGAGACGTTTGCTCTCCTTAAGACCCTTACTCTCTAACCATGGTCCAATCTTACCTTGCGCTTGAACGCTAGCTTGCAAAGCAGTCAGTGCCGTTAACTTCGCTTCAGTTTGCGCAAGATCCTGATTTGCAATCTGGACCTTTTGCTGTGCGGCATTCCGTGCCTCGTCAGCAGCTGGAACGCGTTGTTGCGTATCAGCCGCGCTCTGCTTAGCCTCATCAACCTTACGCTG
This sequence comes from Polynucleobacter sp. UB-Piko-W3, assembly GCF_018881635.1. Classification (GTDB taxonomy): domain Bacteria; phylum Pseudomonadota; class Gammaproteobacteria; order Burkholderiales; family Burkholderiaceae; genus Polynucleobacter. The sequence goes on along the minus strand of NZ_JACVPY010000002.1, from coordinate 181,559 downwards.
CGCCATGACCTGGCGATCAATCGAGGTTTGCAAAGCCTCTGCATCGGGTCTGCGCATGCCATCTAATTCGCTAGTGAGACGAGTCTCGCGCCCTTTAAGCTCATCCGATTGTGCAGACATCGCACGAATACGCTCACCCAAACTTGCTAAACGCTGCTCGATGGATGCCAAACTTTCGCGCGCATTATTGAGGTCGCGAGTAGATGTTTGATAAGCCTCTTCACGCCCTGGCATCTGTGCTTGTAAACCATTCAGATCCGCCAAGAGGGTTTGCTCTTTTTCTGTTGCAAGAGATAACTCATGTTCGGTAGTACGTTGCGCTTGTGCAGCATCAGTCTCTTGAATAGTCCAACGTTGTAACTGCGCCTGTAAATCGATAGTTTGTTGCTGCAAACGTTGACGTGCTTCTTGCACATAGTGAATCTGGGACTCGACCTGACTCACATCAGAGTTGGTTTGATACAAATCACCTTGAGCCTGAGAAACCTTATCTTGCAATGCATACTGTTGGGTACGCATGGTTTCTAATTCAGCCTCAGAATGGCGCAACTTAGCAGTTTGCTCTTCCAAACTAACCTGAGTATCGCGAATACTGTTAGCATGACGCTCTTGCTCTTTACCAGCCTCAGTTTGACGTACAAACCACAGCAACTGCTGCTGTGATTTCATTTGTGTTGAGAGCTCTGCGTGACGCTCAGCAACTGTAGCTTGTTTTTCCAAACGCGTTAATTGCTGATCGAGCTCACGCAAAATATCTTCAACACGAGTTAAATTTTCTACAGTATCTTCTAAGCGTGATGCCGTTTCTTTACGACGCTCTTTGTATTTAGAAACACCAGCAGCTTCTTCCAAGAAGACACGCAATTCTTCAGGCTTTGCTTCTAGAATTCGATTAATGGTTCCTTGACCAATAATGGCGTAACCTCTTGGACCCATACCAGTGCCCAAGAATATATCTTGAATATCTTTACGACGAACGACTTGATTGTTAACGTAGTAACTAGAGTTGCCATCACGAGTCAAAACGCGTTTGATTCCGAGTTCTGTAAAAGCACTCCACTGACCTTGAGCGCGCCCCTCAGAATTATCAAAAATCAATTCCACGCTGGCACGGCCAGATGGCTTTCGCAAACCAGAGCCATTAAAAATGACGTCCTGCATCGATTCGCCACGCAGTTCACTAGCGCGAGATTCTCCTAAAACCCAGCGGACAGCGTCAATAATGTTCGACTTTCCGCAACCGTTAGGCCCTACAACGCCAATTAATTGGCCAGGCATTTCAAAATGGGTTGGGTCAACGAAAGACTTAAAGCCGGAAAGTTTGATGGATTTCAGTTGCACGGCGTACTTTGCAGGGAAAAAGGGGGTTAAATAAGGGGGTAATTAATTAAAGCTGAAGTGGGAAGATGATAGCAAGCTTGGGACTACTTAGACGCGTTTTCTGCCCATCGATATAATGATAAATCGACCTCCAGGGACAAAACCCCTTAACAATCTGATAGTTAACTAAAAAGCATGAGCCAATCACCACAAAACATCATTGAACAAGCCTGGGAAAACCGCGCAAACCTCTCCCCAGATACCGCTCCAGGGGATGTCCGTAATGCCGTAAATGCGGTCTTAGAGGGCCTGAATGCTGGCACTATTCGCGTTGCTGAACGCCGTAGCGTTGGCAAATGGGATGTCAATCAGTGGGTTAAAAAGGCTGTTTTGCTCTCTTTTCGCCTAGAGGACAACGTCCCTATGGGTGCTGGTGGCTATACCCAGTTCTATGACAAAGTACCTAGCAAATTTCAGGACTACACTGCAGCCGATTTTGCTGCTGGTGGCTTTCGAGTTGTTCCCCCCGCAATAGCCCGTCGCGGCTCATTTATTGGCAAAAATGCAGTTCTAATGCCTTCCTACGTCAATATTGGCGCTTATGTTGGTGAAGGCACCATGGTGGATACCTGGGCAACTGTAGGTTCTTGCGCTCAAATTGGTAAAAATGTTCACCTTTCCGGTGGCGTCGGCATCGGTGGTGTTTTAGAGCCCATCCAGGCTGGTCCAGTCATTATTGAAGATAACTGTTTTATCGGCGCCCGCTCCGAAGTAGTTGAAGGCGTAGTTATCGAAGAGAACTCCGTTCTTTCCATGGGCGTCTACCTGGGTCAAAGTACCAAGATTTATGACCGTGAAACGGGTGAAGTTCACTATGGCCGCGTTCCTGCAGGCTCTGTAGTTGTTCCTGGATCTCTGCCTTCTGCTTGCGGCAAATACAGCTTATATGCTGCCGTCATCGTGAAGAAGGTGGACGCACAAACCAGAGCGAAAACTGCTATCAACGAATTGCTCCGCGACTAAATTTAATGAGCGCCACCCTTGAGCTGACAGAAGCTCTGATTGCTTGCCATTCCGTCACCCCGGCTGATGGTGGTTGCCAGGAATTAATCGCTCATCGCTTACAAGCTCTTGGTTTTCATACTGAGAGTGTTGTGAGTGGTCCTGAGAACTTTCAAGTAACTAATCTCTGGGCAATTAAAAAAGGTAAATCTGGCGACCAAGGCAAAGTATTGATGTTTGCTGGTCATACGGATGTTGTGCCAACCGGACCATTGGAAAAGTGGGATAGCAATCCATTTACTCCCACAATTCGTGATGGCATGCTCTATGGTCGTGGCGCAGCGGACATGAAAACCTCTCTTGCAGGTTTTGTAGTGGCAACCGAAGAATTTGTTACTACACACCCTGATCATCAAGGCTCTATTGCTTTCTTAATCACCAGTGATGAAGAAGGTCCTGCGAATGATGGCACTGTCATTATGTGTGAGCGTTTGCAAAAACAAGGGCAACACCTAGACTATTGTGTGATCGGTGAGCCTACTTCTGTTGAGCAACTTGGCGACATAATTAAAAATGGTCGTCGTGGCTCTTTATCTGGCAAGCTCAAAATTAAAGGCATTCAGGCTCATATTGCTTACCCGCATCTAGGCAAGAATCCGATTCACTTATCGGCACCCGCCATCTCTGCCTTAGTAGAAACCGAGTGGGATAAAGGCAATCAATATTTTCAGCCTACTAGCTTTCAGATCTCCAATATTCACGCAGGCACTGGTGCAAATAATGTGATTCCTGGTGAATTAACAATGGACTTCAATTTCCGCTTCTCTACTGAGAGTAAGCCAGAGCAATTACGTGAGCGTCTTGAGAAGATTTTGAATAACGCTGGCCTTGATTTCGAAATTGATTGGGTATTGGGTGGCAGTCCCTTTATTACGGGAGATGGTGACCTAGCTAGCGCATTGCGTCAGGCCATCAAAGCAGAAACTAAAGTAGATACGGAGCTATCGACTACTGGCGGTACTAGTGATGGACGATTCATTGCGAAGATTTGTAAAGAGGTTGTAGAGTTTGGCCCCCTCAATGCGACTAGCCACAAAATCAATGAGTGCGTCATCGTTGATGATGTCGAGCCACTCAAAAATATTTATCGCAAAACACTTGAGCAACTCATTGCTTAATTGCGTATCAATTTCTTTTCAGTTGAATTTGATTCATCATGGACCCTGAGCCTTTGCAATCGCTAACAATCAATCAGTGCATCAATCAAGTTGCACAAAAACTGGCAGCAGCAAACTTACATTACGGGCATGGCGCAATTGATGCGCAAAGCGAAGCGCTTTGGCTGGTAAGCAAACAGATCAATTTAAGCCCAACTGAAGCGCTTGATCATTTAGAGGATCCTATTACAGCAGAGCAAGAGAAAAAAGCTGTCCTGATTGCTGATGAAAGAATTTCTACCCGTAAACCACTTGCCTATATCCTGGGTGAAGCCTGGCTGATGGGTATCCCTTTTTTCTGTAGCGAGCAAAGTATTGTTCCCCGCTCATGGATTGCAGAGCTGATTGTTGATGGCTCTCTAGAGCCGTGGTTACCTGCAGACGGTAAAGCGCTTGACTTATGCACTGGTAATGGCTCGCTGGCAATTCTCTTAGCACTGTCTTGTCCTGATATTCATGTTAGCGCTTGCGATATCAGCATGCCCGCCTTATCTGTAGCCGCGCGGAATGTCGATCGCCATAGCTTGGGCTCTCAGGTGGAGCTATTGGAAGGTGATTTATGGGATGCGTTGCCAGAGCCTAATGAAGATAACGTATTTGACCTGATCATTTGCAACCCGCCATATGTAAATGCCCATTCAATGAATATGCTTCCCGTTGAATATCATGCTGAGCCAGTCCTGGCATTAGCAGGCGGGAAGGATGGCATGGATTTAATTAGAAGAATTATTGCGCATGCACCTGATTACTTATCTGAGCGTGGCGCCATTCTGATTGAGATTGGCAATGAGTATGAGAACTTTAAAAAGGCTTTTCCTCAAATTCCGGTGATCTGGATGGAAGTGTCTGCTGGCGAAGAACAGGTCCTTCTGATACAAGCAGAAGACCTGCGTTAGAAATTTATCAGCTTAATTCTGCTGCTGCAGCAATTGCCTGATCAATTCGCTCAACCGGAATGGTTGTTAATCCCGGAATCTTTGTCTTAGGCATATTCGCTTTCGGAATAATGGCCACTGTAAAGCCTAACTTTGCCGCCTCTTTTAAGCGCTCTTGGCCACGTGGGCATGGACGAATTTCACCCGCCAAACCAACCTCACCAAATACGATAAGCTCTTTAGGTAGCGCACGATTGCGAATCGATGATTGAATTGCCAAGAGCACTGCCAAGTCAGCCGCAGGCTCAGAGATTTTGACTCCGCCCACCGCATTTAAGAACACATCTTGATCAAAGCAAGCAATACCTGCATGACGGTGAAGAACTGCTAGGAGCATTGCCAAACGTGCTTGCTCTAGACCAACAGCCAAACGTCGTGGGTTAGGAACATGTGCGGTATCTACTAAGGCCTGGATTTCTACTAATAGAGGACGGCTGCCTTCTTGGGTGACCAGTACACAAGCACCGGGAACCATTTGTTCATGCTGCGATAAGAAAATTGCCGAAGGATTGGTAACGCCACGTAAACCCTTTTCGGTCATCGCGAACACACCTAGTTCATTTACAGCACCAAAGCGATTCTTAATCGAGCGTACTAAGCGGAATGAAGAATGGGTGTCACCTTCAAAATACAAAACAGTATCCACAATATGCTCTAAGACCCTAGGTCCGGCAAGGTGACCATCTTTAGTAACATGGCCTACCATCAATACACAGATACCACTGGATTTAGCGGCCCTAGTTAATTGCGCAGCACACTCTCGTACTTGCGCTACCGATCCGGGAGCAGAGCTCAGCACATCGGAGTACAAGGTTTGAATAGAGTCCACCACCAATACTTGTGGCTTAACAGTGTCCATAATTGAAATCAGTTTCTCTAACTGAATTTCTGCTAAGACCTCTAGCTGTGGTGCATTGAGTGCAATTCGTTTTGCCCGTAAGGCAATTTGGGCTGCTGATTCTTCACCACTACTGTAGAGTACATTCATGCCAGCAGAACTCATCTCCGCCAAGGCTTGCAATAGTAATGTCGATTTACCAATTCCGGGGTCACCGCCCAAGAGAACCACGCCACCTGGAACTAAGCCACCGCCCAAGACACGATCAAATTCTTCAACGCCAGTACTAAATCTTGGTAAATCTTCTGCAGTAATTGCAGATAACTTTTGCCTAGGTAAAGATTGTGCTAAGCCCTGAAAACGGGAATTTGCTGTGCTCTCAGGTACGCCCTCTTCTAATGTGTTCCACTCCTGACAGGATGGGCACTGCCCCTGCCACTTTGCAGAGCTGCCGCCGCAAGATTGGCAGATGTAAACCGTTTTGACTTTGGCCAAGAGTTACCTAGTAATTAAATTAAATAATGTTGAATTAGTGATCAATCCAGCTGTGTGCCAGATTTATTTTCTTGTGCACGCTTAGGGGCATCTTTACGACGCTGCTCTAAATCTGCTGCTCTGACTGCAGCTGCTTTTTGCTTTTCTTCAAACTCTCGCTGATTATCTGCACGCTCAGCAGCTTTTATAGGCGAAGCACGCTCAGCAGCACGCTTAATATCTTCTTGATCTTTTAAACTCTTACGTAATTTTCGCTGCACCTCATGAAGTGCAATCTCTTGTTCGGTGATAGGGTCTATCTCTTTTCGGTATTGCGTTCTAGCGCTACCAATACAGTAATTCACCCAATACTGTTGATAGCAGTCGGATTGAGCCTTGCCCCAGCGATACTTCGCCCACTCGCGCTGCAATTCAAGCTCTTGTTCAATCTTATCGAGCTGGGCAAGCTCAGCCTCTTCAGCAGGAGTCGCTAAGACTAAGCTACTGAAAGAGCAGGCTACAACAAAAATTCCGAGGAATATTGTTGAACGAATAGTTTGACTACTCAAATTTCCACCTTCGCGCCCAATTCAACTAAACGGTTAGTAGGGATCTTGAAGAAGTCTGAGGGCTTCGCAGCATTTTGCATCATCCAACCAAAGAGTTTTTCTCTCCACAGAGCCATGCCAGGATTGGCAGAGGGGACAATCGTGTCGCGCGCAACAAAGAAAGAGGTATCCATTAAATTAAATTCAATATTTTTCTGTTCACTTAATAATGACAAAACATTACTAATGTCGGGCGATTCTTTAAACCCATGAACTGCTCTTACTAGAAATATATTGCCTCCCAAATCTTTGATGCTAAGACGCTCATCATCATTAACGTAAGGCACATCCCAAGTACTAAGCTTCACAAAAAAGATACGCTCATGCATCACACGATTGTGCTTCAAGTTATGCAACATTGCGACTGGCACGTAATCAATGTGTGCAGTCAAAAAGATCGCCGTTCCCTCTACGCGGTGAGGCGGGTGAGCTAATAAACCAGTTATAAATTCCTGTAAATGAATTGAGCCTGCAACCAATTTATCACGCAAAAGTTTACGGCCACGGTACCAAGTAATGAGGCAAGTAAAAATTAAGAAGCCTAAAAATAGTGGGTACCAACCACCATCTTTAATCTTGATTAAATTGGCTGTCCAAAATGCGAAATCTAATGCAAAGAACACTGTAGTTAAAGCTATCACGAGCAAGATGTTCATTTTCCATTCGCGATACATCACTACTGCAAGTAGTACAGCCGTAATCATCATGGTTGATGTGACTGAAATACCATACGCGGCTGCCAAGTTAACAGATGCTCTAAATTCGATAATGGTAACCACCACCATAAACAGTAGCGCCCAGTTCACTACTGGAACATAAATTTGTCCTTGCTCAGAATCTGAGGTGTGCATAATCGTCATCCGCGGCATAAAGCCCAGCAAAATTGCTTGGCTTACAAGAGAGTAGGCTCCGGAAATCACCGCTTGGGAAGCAATCACGGTCGCCGCTGTTGCCAACCCTACCACTGGCCATAATGCCCACTCTGGAACCATTAAATAAAATGGATTTGATACGGCCTGGGGATTTGATAACAACAATGCTCCCTGACCCAAATAATTAATTAACAAGCTTGGTAATACGATCAAGAGCCAAGCATAGCGCACGGGGTTCCTACCAAAATGACCCATATCTAGATATAGCGCTTCAACACCTGTGACTACCAATACAACACCGCCCATCACAATGTAGGCGGTGGTGGGATGATTGATGACAAATTGTGCAGCATATGCGGGGTTGAGTGCACCGATAATTTCTGGCGCGGCGCCTATATTGATTACCCCTAAAATAGCCAGCACAATAAACCATACCAGCGTAATTGGGCCGAAAAGTTTACCCACTGCAGCAGTGCCATATTTTTGAATACAAAAGAGTGCAACGAGAATGGCCAAAGAAATTGGCAAAATGAACTTATGCAAACTTGGCATTGCGATCTCAATACCTTCTACTGCAGATAGCACCGAGATCGCAGGTGTAATCACAGATTCACCAAGCAACATACAAGATCCCAGCATTCCTAAAATCATCAAGCAGTAATAGGTCTTCGAGTCGCTCTTAAAGGTCCTAAGAGCTAAAGCCATCAGCGATAACACACCGCCCTCGCCTTTATTATCTGCACGCATCACAAAGATCACATACTTCACAGTCACTACGAGAATTAAAGACCAGATCATCATAGCGATCACACCAAAGAGCGCCTCTGGAGAAAAAGCAATGCCGTGTTCTGGATCAAAACACTCTTTGAGAGCATAGAGTGGGCTGGTACCAATGTCGCCAAAGACCACGCCAATGGCAGCAAGCATCATCGTACCCAAGCCCTTTTTATGACTATCGTGATCATCATGCAGATCAACTGGCTTTAATAAGTCAGAACTAGAAAACTCGGGATTGCTAATGGACATTTCAAGGCCTTTTAGTAATGTTGCGTGGCAATATGTTACTCCTTATATGAACTCGTGAAATGCTGAGCTAATTACTTAAAATCCGCTTTTTTATGCACCAATTGCAGGAAATCTCGACAGGGACCCCCAAAAAATGCTAGAATATAAGACTCAGACGCGGGGTGGAGCAGTCTGGCAGCTCGTCGGGCTCATAACCCGAAGGTCGTAGGTTCAAATCCTGCCCCCGCAACCAAACAGTAGAAGGCTTTTAGGTCAATTGGCTTAAAAGCCTTTTTGCTTTTCTGGGGCTGTAAGCTGTTCGTTCTCGTACAGACTGGTAGCAGCAGGTTCTCGATGACTGTCCCGACACTTGGGTACAAGATCAGATCGCTTTGCTTGGAGAGGGTGCAACAGTTCAAACCTTGATAGAGCACTTGGGTCGCAAATTGAGGGCGACAGAGGAAGAGATGCGAATCACAATAGAATCTCAAGCAGAACGCCGAGCACAGAACCCACATCCAGCCGACAAATGATAGACCTCAGATTAAAACAACACCCATAGCCGTATTGTTTAGTCCATTTTGGCTAAGCTCTAGAGGGGTGAAGGGATTTTGTTGAGGATGCCTGGGGGAAAAACAATAATCCCAGACATCATGAAATAGAGCTCTTGGACATCAATAGTATTAAGCAACGTCGCTTTCAAAAGTGATCAATGAAGCGATTCGATGCAGCTCATTTTGCAAGTACTTTCCCGCCATTTTCTGAGGCTCTTGCGAAAATAGTAGATCCTAATCTAGAAACCTTCAAGACATTGAAAGCGCTTTGACAATAAGTATCGTTTTCATTGCAACCAATCACAAAGCACTTAAGTAACTAGTTCTTTGGCCCATCAACTGCCTTCAGGTAACCCTGAAGATACTGAGCTGGCACAAATAAATCACTACTCACCCCAGTTTTTGAAGAAATGGTGACCTGAAATCCCTTATTCATTTGTTCCCGTAAAAAAGCATCGGTCAACTGAATAGCCATCAATTCTTTAAATACGCAACCTTGAGATTCACAGATACCAGCTTCTCGCGATAACACTTTAAAAGTACTCGCAGGTTTATTTAGCAAGTTAGCTGATTCGTAATAACGCCATGGAGCAAAGTAAGTCAGATGAACAAGGAGTTCGTATGATTTAACACCCTGAGCACTTTTCTCTGCTCGCAGACTAAACATTTCAAAAGTATTGGCAGCATCCATCGTATTGATCGGAGGGCCTTGATATATCTTTCCGCCATTACTGGGATTGGAACTAATGATAGTGGAACGATAGACATCGTTAATTTCCCAAGCACTAACAACTCTATCGTTACTTTTGCATGCTATTAAGCTAAGGCTAACTATGAGTAAAGCAACAATTCTGTACATATCTAAATCCCCTTAAGTCCGGAAATCATACTATTAAGCGACTATAGCCCCGCCCTATATTAAAGGGTTTTAATTCAGAACCCGATAACCTCTGCCACTTAAACAGCGCTTAACAACAGCCTCTTGAGCTTGATTGCCGCTAAATGCACCGCCAGCTCCACCAAGTACTGCACCAGCACCAGCTGCTTGAACGATACCTGTCTTATTGCCGCCCGCAACAAGCCCAAGTAAGCCGCCAACTACAGCTCCTGCACCAGCACCTTTTGCGGCAGTCTCACCCATGCCAGACTGCTCTTTGGCGTATGCCTGACACTCTTGCAAATCCTTCTCATAAGCGGCCTCATTAACACCCTTCATATCAACAATTGGGCGAACATCAGCACCAGCGCAACCGACTGCCGTAACGACTACTAAAGAAGCTAATGCAAATAGCTTATTCATATTCCTCACCTTTTTACTAAATTCACTGGGGGCTTAAGGATTATTCCTTAATACTCCGATGCCATAGACGATTTATATCATGCCGCCAAAATTGTGTCGAAGGCTGAGTATGGTTTTTAAATGTCCAGATTTGAGCGCCCGTGATGGGCGTTTGATAAAACGGAATATTTAAATCTTGGTATCGCGCACTCACAGTAGGGTGTGGATGGCCATAGCGATTACGGTAGCCATTTTGTGCAAAAGCCTGATAAGGCTTCAAGCTCTTGAGCAAGTCGAGGGATGAAGAGGTTTTACTACCATGGTGTGGTGCCATGAAAATGAGTTGCTTATCGCCCATCTCTGCAAGTCTTGAGTAATTAAGCCGCTCCACCATCTCAGCCTCAGCTTGCTTTTCTACATCACCAGTTAACCAGAAAGAAGCATTTTGGTTACGAACCTCCAATACGCAACTCATTTCATTTGGCTTCCTAGAATATTGATCCTCAAAAAGTGTATCTTCGCTTGGGTGCCACACTGTGAACTCAACGCGATCCCAAATCCAACGCTGCCCGAACCGACAAGGGATGCTTAGAACTTTTCTAGCCTGAAGATTTTGGAGCAAAAGATTATTACTAGGCAATGAACCCATCATAGAATCAAACTGAATTTGCTTTAGTAAGGTAGCAGCGCCGCCCACATGATCGCTATCACTGTGACTAATCACCATGCGATCTATTTGATCAATACCCCTGCCACGCAAATAAGGCAGAATCACGCGCTGCCCCGCATCATCCTTCTTCCCTTGAATGGGTCCAGTGTCATAGAGTAATTTCTTATTTGCTGTCTCAAGTAAGACTGCCGTACCCTGGCCAATATCCAGAACGGTTGCCCTGAATTCGCCCTCAGCTAAAGCAGTAGGATTGGAGATAGAGAGGCTAAGAAGCGGAATGAATAAAGGGATGGATAGAGCTAAAGCTAAAGCACGTATTTTCCAATCATCGATCAAACTGCCTGGGCGTATGGCATAAATAATTCCAATGCCAGATAGAGATAAGACCCACCACTCTGGCTGAGGTGCCCATACTACCGACCAATTCCAACTAGCCATCCAATCAAGCGCAATTGCTAGCCACTCCATTGCCATATGGGCTAGCAATATAAGCCACCTACCAATAAATTCTGGTAACAATGCTCCAGCTATAGCTAAGGGTGTCACAACATAACTCACTAAGGGAATTGCAAAGGCATTCGCTAAGGGGGAGACTACAGATACTTGATAGAACCAATACAAAGTGAATGGGAGTAATGCAATCGTGACAACTGCTTGTACTCGACAGGCTTCACGTAAGGCTTGAGTTATGCGATAAATCCAATGAACTTCTAATTCTTTGCCAGTAGGTATGCCGAGTAGGCCTGATGAATTTCCCATCGCAAATAGAATGGCAGCAACCGCACCAAACGACAACCAAAAGCCCGGGGTGTAAGGTGCCATTGGATCAATCAGTAGAACAAAAGCTAATGCCCACCACCAAATATCAAAAGATCTCGGGTTTCTGCCAGACCATAGTGCATATGCCACTACACCAACCATATACATCGTTCTTTGCGCAGGTATCTGAAAGCCCGCCAACCAAGCATAAATAAATGCCGTCAGAAATCCAGCGATTGCAGCAACCTTGCCAACAGGAATTAATAGAGGCCAAAATCGGCGTCGCCAAATAAAGGCTACGATAGATGCGCCAACGCCAGCCAACATCGTCACATGTAGCCCTGATATAGAAATCAAATGGCCAATACCAGTAGCATTAAATATCCGCCAGTCATCCTGTTCAATCGCATTTTGATCACCCATTACCAGGGCAATCATCACGCCTGCATAGCGAGCATCTGCCGGCAACATAGATTGAATTTTTTTACGTAACTCCCAGCGCGCTAATTCTATGCGCAGCTCAAAGTCTGTGAGACCGATATCTCTAGCTGAGAGTAATTCTCCTGATCGCACTGAGCCACTTGCCCCAAAGTCCTGATGAAAGGACCACCGCTCAAAATCAAAGGTATAGGGATTGAGAGATCCATAAGGACGCTTGAGTTTTACTTTTAGCTTCCAGCGTTGTCCCGGAACAATCTCAGGGATTGCTTGCGGGCTTCTCCAGGCAGGCTGCCAACTTAAATAGATTCGCCAAGGAAGTGCACCTGTTACGTCATCTACTTCAAATGCAAACTTAGCACCCCCTGAATTTCCTTGAGGAAGCGCAGCTACTCGCCCTTCTATTGTTAATTCTTTACCTTCCATTTCTGGAGAAAGGATATTGTGTAATCGATTCTCAGCATAGCGGGCATTCCAAGCAAAGCCCAGCACGAATACGAAAGCAAAAATTGCTAATTTACGAAAATGACTTTGTGGTTTTCCAATATAGGCGAGGAATAAAAAAATCATTCCAAGCAGAAAACATACTGACATCCAATACAGGGGTAACTTTGGCAAAAAGAATAGGAATGATCCCCCGGCGATGAACGCCGTAATCGCTAAGCGCAAGAGCTTAAGAGGCTTGCTTAAGCGTGAATTGCCAGCGCAGAGAGATGACTAAAACAGCAATAGAATTACTGCGCAGCCAATTTCTCCCGGCCCACCGGTTGCCTGTAAGCCAGAAAGCTATTTACGTAAACCCAAATTGGTGCCGAGTCTTTCGTAAAGAAGAACTTGTTGCTTCACAAATTGGTCGGTTTCAGCTGGAGACCGAATAGCGGCTATCGCACCCGCTGTTTTATTAGCATTCTCCCATGCGGGATCTTGAGCTACTTTCTTCAGAACTTCAACCCACTTATCTACTACATCTTGAGGCAAACCCGGCGGACCAAATAAACCACTCCACCCTGTTGCCTGCTCGAATTGATTTAATCCCAACTCACGACTAGAAGGGATATCAGGGAAATCTTTCAACCTGTCTGGTGTAGATACCATTAAGCCGCGCATACTCCCACCTTTAATTTGGCCAGCCAAGGTGGTCATCGTGTTGCAAACAAAATCGACTTGATTTCCGAGTAAGGCAGCGCTACTTTCCCCAGCGCTCTTATAAGGAATCATTGCAGCTGCTGAAGAAGGTAAGTTAGCTGCATTTAGTAAGATCTCAACCGATAAATGCTGAGAAGTGCCTGGGCCAGCAGTTGCATAGTTGAGCTTACCTGGATCGGATCGAAGGGCCCCGAGTAGATCCCTCATATTTTTATAAGGTGAATCGCTTTTAACAACACACACCATAGGATTTAAATCCAACAAACTGATAAAAGTAAAATCATTCCACTTATAAGGAGTTTTACTATCGAGCGCAGGCACAATAGCCTGAGAGCCAACTCGGGAGATCAATAAGGTATAGCCATCGGGCGGGCTATTCCGAACCTTCAGTGAACCAATGGTTCCTGATGCGCCGACAATATTTTGAACAATCAAAGGTTGGTTCATCAACTTGGTCGCAACTGATGCCAAGTTTCTACCAGAAAAATCGCTATCTCCGCCCGCAGTATAGGGGGCAATTAAAGTAATTGGTTTAGACGGGTAGCCTTGAGCACTAAGACCCACTGAGACAGAATTTAAAGCTACAAAAATGAGTCCACAAGATGCAAACTTCAGACTCACAGCATTATTTATTATCCTACGCAGATCATTGAACATATCATCACACCCAAAGTAGATTTTAAGTTTTTTAAAGCGAATTAAGCTCAACACTGAGTTGAGTACCTGGAACAATAATTCCACCGCGATCACCCTTTGTCGTTGACCCCCAACGCGGAATATAGTACTCAGGAAGTGACCGAGCATTATTGGGAGCAATCCATAACCTCAGTAAATGACGATGACGTTCAGGCTCAGGCCAATTTTCAAAATCACTTCTTGAATGAAGTATTAGATGGTTATTTAATATTTGAATATCGCCAGGCTCAAACTCCATAGACAATACAACTTTTCTCTCGGCCAATATTTCATCCATTAAGTCCATCACATCAACCTGCTCACGCTTTAGTCTTGGAGCATCTGGAAAGTTATTTTGAGCTGAGTCAATATATTGACGTATATAGGTGCAAGTTAACTGATCTTCGAACCAAGTAAAAATGGGCATGCTATACCAGGGCTCATAGCCATCTGGAATCTCACCTCTTCTATCGGTTGGATAGGGCATAAATAACGCCTCTACTAGATCTGGGCGCCTCAGTGCAACTTCGTTATATAAGCTAATAGAACTGGCAATATAGGATTCTCCTCCTGACTTAGCTTTTTGAAGACAAAGCAAGGCCACCAAATCTGCAGAGTCGGTATGAAAGTCTAATTTTTTATTGGTTTGATAAAAACGGACATCTTTATTCTTAATATCAACCCCTTGATCTTTCACATGCCCCAACAAATGCCCCTTTGCATTACTGCTACGCAAACTTCCAATATGAGAGCCAATGCCAAGATAAATGGTGGCAGACAATTTAAGGTCTAGCTGATCAACCGGCAATCCTCTGATCAACAAAAAACCGCGTCCAAACAGTAATTCATTTGAAAATTCTTTTATCTTTTTGGATAAAGAAGCCAATGGGAAGTATTTTGGAGAAATCTGCTCTAAGGGCTTATTCAGTGATAAAAAATAACTCCCCGCCTCTATAAGCTCGCGAATTTCATCTTGAGTCCACTCTAGTATCCAGGACGTATCCTTTTGCAACTCCTGGCCATTCCATGCGGCGGGCCCAGTAATCGCTTTAGGTAATTGCAACTTTGGCATCAGAGCATTCATCTACACCCCCAAGGAGAATCATTTGCTAATTAATATAAACCAACTAGAAGAGACCTAAAGCCTCTTTTATTGAATTGTTAGTAGTTCCCCTTACTTTTACTGATGAAGAAAAGAAAGACAACTTTAAGTGCCTACTTTTTATCTAATGGAAAAATTATTGCATCGCAATAGTGGTCGTTCAAACTTTGCCAATCGATCCGTCAGAAATTACTTTATAAGAATAGAGCGCTGACCAACGCGGCAATACCTGCATAGCATTACGCCAAACAGCATCAGCAAATTCAGAATCAGTAATACCACGAATAGTGGCCAATTCCTTAGCAATCCGAGTCACAAAGGCAGGCTCGTTAAATGCAATTCCCTCTTCCCTCAACCATGCCGGTGGAATATCAGGAGAATCAGTTTCTGTGACGATACTATCGAGTGGTAACTCAGTTAAAAGCCTACGAATTTGTAGTGCACGCTCATAAGTAGCGGCGCCACCAAATCCTAACTTAAAACCCAATTCAATAAACTGCTCTGCCTGCTGAAAACTACCATTAAATGCATGTGCAATTCCCCCTGGAAGTTTGCGGCGTCTAAGAGACTTCAGAATGGCATCTTGAGATCGACGCACATGCAAAATGACTGGCAGCTGAAAATTTTGCGCTAAATCTAACTGCGCATTAAAAAAATATTCTTGCTTATGTGGATCTAAGCCTTCCACAAAATAATCCAGTCCTATCTCGCCGATACCAACAAATCTGCGGTCAGAAAGAGATAAAGTAATCTCTTGCTCAAGAATATTAATATCAGCTTCTTGCGCTTGATTGGTATACAAAGGATGAATGCCGAGTGTATAGACTAAGCCTGGAATTAATTGACTATATTCTTTGGCAAGTTCACGAACATGCTGGCAATCACCTGCTTTGACGGCAGGTAATAGAATTGCCTGGACATTTTTATCTAAGGCAGTCTGAATGACTTCGGGCAAGGTACGCTCAAACTCAGGTGCATCTAGATGACAATGGGTATCGATCCACATGGGAAGCGTTGTTCCCATGATCATTGAGAAAAAGTCTTTAATACTCCGCGCTCTAAATGCAAAATACGATCACAACGTTTGGCACGAATTGGATCATGCGTCACGATCACAAAGGCAGTACCCTGATCGCGAGCGATTTCTAACATCAAATCAAATACACCATCAGCAGTTTCGGTATCTAAGTTACCAGTTGGTTCGTCCGCCAATACACATGCAGGATTGCCTACTAGAGCCCTTGCAACTGCTACACGTTGGCGCTCTCCACCAGAGAGCTCACCGGGCGTATGTAGCTCACGTGCAGCTAAACCAACCGCTTTAAGCATCTTGCTAGCACGTTCCATGGAAGCATCATTATCCAAGCCACGAATACGCAATGGCAAGGCGACGTTCTCAACCGCACTAAATTCATCTAAAAGATGATGGAACTGATAAATAAAGCCCAGGCTTTGATTGCGCAATTGATCTAATTTTTTGATAGATAGCTGATTTAAATTTGAGCCTGTAAGAACGACTGAGCCTGCGCTTGGGGTATCTAGGCCACCTAAGAGATGTAATAAGGTACTTTTGCCAGAACCAGATGAGCCAACAATGGCCACCTTCTCTGAAGGGGTGACGTCTAAATCAATCGCCTTAAGCACTTCTACCGCTGTAGGGCCCTGACCGTAGGTCTTCGCTAAACCCCGAGCCATCAGAACTACATTCTCTTGATTACTCATAGTCTCATTCATATCGCAAGGCCTCCGCAGGCTGTACTTTGGCAGCACGTCTACTTGGATAGAGGGTAGCTAACACCGATAGGCCAAATGCCATCAAACCTACAGTGACTACATCACTTAATCTGACATCCGAAGGTAATTCACTAATAAAGTAGATCTCGCGTGGCAAGAAGCGCACTCGGAAGATCGCTTCTATGGCAGGAACAATGACATCAATATTGAGCGCAATCAACAAACCTAAGCCAACGCCCGCCAAGGAACCAAGGATACCAATTGCCAGCCCTTGAATTAAAAATATTCTTTGAATCAAACCAGGGCTCGCACCCATCGTTCTCAAAATGGCAATGTCAGCCTGCTTCTCATTAACAGTCATTACTAAAGTAGATACGAGATTAAATGCTGCTACCGCAATAATCAAAGTCAGAATGATGAACATCATCTTCTTTTCAGTTTGAACTGCAGCAAACCAATTGCGATTTGAACGTGACCAATCAGTTACCCACATTGCTTGGGGTACTACAGCAGCTAATTGATTGGCTATCTCAGGTGCACGCTGCATATCATCTATCTTCACACGCAAGCCAGAGGGATCACGAAGGCGCAACAAGGCGGCTGCATCTTTCCAATGCATGATCGCTAAGGAGCTGTCGTACTCGTAATGTCCACTATCGACAATGCCAACGACTTGTAATGTACGCATTCTTGGCATTGCACCAGCCGGTGTTAAATCACTCTCAGGAACAATAAGATTGACGCGATCGCCAACATGCGCGCCAACAAGGGCTGCAAGTTGAGCGCCTAGGACAACACCAAAACTTCCCGGCTTGAGATCATCAATACTGCCAGCAACAAATTGTTTTGGCAGATCAGAAACCTTTCCTTCTTCACTAGGCAAGATACCTCGGATAGAGACGCCGCGCATAATATTTTCACGGCTAAGCAAACCTTGAGAGCTAACCATTGGCGCAACACCTACTACATGGGGTTGTGTAGCAACCTTCAGAGCAAGCGGCTCCCAGTTCGCCAATCCTTCTGGTGCTGTAATTTCTACATGGGAGAGCACGGATAGCATACGGTCACGAACTTCCTTTTGGAAACCATTCATGACAGAGAGGACCACGATGAGGGAGGCAACGCCTAGGGCGATACCAGCGGTAGAAATCCCAGAAATGAAAGACAGGAAGCCATCA
The DNA here is from genome assembly GCF_018881635.1 of Polynucleobacter sp. UB-Piko-W3. Taxonomy (GTDB): domain Bacteria; phylum Pseudomonadota; class Gammaproteobacteria; order Burkholderiales; family Burkholderiaceae; genus Polynucleobacter. The sequence goes on along the minus strand of NZ_JACVPY010000002.1, from coordinate 163,753 downwards.
CGCTTACCCACCGTCTTACGACGCTTGGAGCGGGTGTAGCGCAGGCCAATTTCTAACTCGATAGGAAGTCTCAACATAGCCACAGTTTAGTGAATTACCAAGACAAACCGATGGAATACTTAAATGCCACATAAAATCAGGGAAATGACTGCAAACCCCACATCCTCCCTAAGCGCTCAGAACGCTCTACGGCGCTTTACCCTCCTATTGCCAGGTGAGGATGCCCTTGACTCCAAGGAAGAGCAGGCAATGGGTGATCGTCCAGTTCAGGGGCTGCCTCATGAACGTTTTTTACTAGGAAAGCTTGTACCGCTAGCTCCAGTTCTACTTTTAGGACAAACATCTCAAGTCGTAAGCCCGTCTGAAGTCATCGCCTGCCTACAACCAGTGCATCTTCATGCTACGCGTGATCACCTCATTTTGATGGGGCAAAACCAGATCGATTTGACACAAACTGAATCCACCGAACTTCTGAAGGCTGCCCTCCCCTTTATTGAAGAAGATTTTCAAAGTTCAATTCTGCTCCATGGGCAGTATTACTGGTTCGTTCCAGCAGGTCCATTTACAAGCTTAGAGAGCTATAGCATCGATCAAGCACATGGCCGCAATATTGACTGGTGGATGCCACGCGATACTAATCAAGAGGGTATGGCAAAGCGTTGGCGCAAACTTCAAAATGAAATTCAGATGCTGTGGCATATTCACCCAGTGAACGAAGAACGCGAGCAACGTGGCATGCCAAGCATCAACTCCTTATGGATTAGCGGCATTGGTAAATTGAGCGATGTACAAGCACCGCAGATAATTTTGCAATCGAATCATCTGTATGGCTCACACCCCTTATTGGCTGGATTGGCCAAGTTCTTGAATATCTCTCATTCAACAATACTCAATAGTCCAACGGCAGGATCTTTTGCCTGGCTAGATAACCCTGAATCGGTATGGCCGACATTAAGCACCGCACTGAGTAATAAAGAATTAGATGAAGTCCTGCTCATTGATTTTCCAAAAGGGAAAGCTCGCGAGCGAGTCTTCACAGCTAAAGACCTTGATAGAAAATCTTGGGCTTTCTGGAAAAAAGCAGAGCCTCTTACTTGGAAAGAAATCATTTCCTCATGAGTCTTTTTTCTCAGCGTCCTTTTTCTGAACGCACTGCTACCTGGTTTGAACAAAGTGGTCTTCATCCATTGCTCGCTAGGCTGTATGCTGCACGAGGTCTACAGTCCCCTGAAGAACTCTCACTCGACTTAAAGCAATTACTCTCGCCAACTGAGCTCAAGAATTGCATCAGCACGGCAGCTTTGTTAGCAGATATCTTAGAGCGCAAAGAGCCGATGTTGATTGTTGCAGACTATGACTGCGATGGTGCTACTGCTTGTGCTGTGGGCTTACGGGGATTGCGATTGCTGGGAGGTCCCCAGACTCCCATTCACTTTTTAGTTCCCAATCGCTTTACGATGGGCTATGGTCTCACTCCTGAAGTAGTTGAACTTGCTGCTCAGCAAACCCCAAAACCGAAATATCTCATTACGGTTGATAACGGTATTGCGAGTGAAGCTGGCGTAGATCGTGCTCGTGAACTGGGTATGGAAGTAATCGTTACCGATCATCATCTACCTGGTGATCGCCTTCCCAAAGCAACTGCTATTGTTAATCCCAATCAACCAGGCTGCACCTTCCCCAGTAAGGCACTTGCAGGCGTTGGTGTGATGTTCTATCTATTGGTAGCACTACGCGCAGAACTACGTAAGCGCGGAAAATTTACCAATGAGACTCAACCTAAGATTGAGAACTTATTAGATCTCGTTGCGCTAGGCACTGTTGCTGATGTAGCCCAGCTTGATCGCAATAATCGTGTACTGGTTTCCAATGGCTTGAAACGTATTCAGACTGGAATATCCCAACCTGGAATACAGGCCTTGTTTCAAGCAGCAAGTCGAGATCCACGTAAGGCAAATACCTTTGATTTAGGTTTTGCTATCGGCCCGCGCCTCAATGCCGCTGGGCGCTTAGCGGATATGACTTTGGGTATTCGCTTACTCCTAACGAATAACGCCGATGAAGCAATGACACTTGCCCAAGAACTCGATCGCATTAATCGTGAGCGTCGCGTGATTGAAACTGGTATGCAAGAAGCAGCTCTTGCCCATCTTGCAGAAGATCAATTAGCTAGAACAATGGCGCAGCGTACTAGCATCTGCCTGTGGAATCCAGAATGGCATCAAGGTGTTGTCGGGATTGTCGCATCGCGCTTAAAAGAACGCTTTAATCGCCCTGCGATTGTTTTTGCTCCCGCCGATGGCGCTACAGGTGAAGAGCTACGTGGCTCCGGCAGATCATTGACAGGCTTTCATTTACGTGATGCTTTAGATATTGTTTCCAAACGTGAACCCGATCTTATTCTGAAATTTGGTGGTCATGCGATGGCTGCGGGTTTAACGATTCGCAAGAGTGATTTTGAAAAGTTCGATGCCTGTTTTCAGAAAGTGGCAAGTAACTTGTTAACCGATGAAATCCTGGAGCGCCGGCACCCCCACGATGGATCTCTACAGCCCTCAGAATTCACCCCTGAAATTGGCGATCTACTGGCTCAAGAGATCTGGGGCCAAGGATTTCCGCAGCCGGTCTTTTATGGGGAATTTGAGATTGCCCAGCAAAGCCTCATGAAAGAAAAACACCTCCGCTTGATGCTGCGCCCACTCGGGGCAGCTGCTACCAACAAGCCCTTATCGGCCGTTTGGTTCAACCGTACCCAAAGCCTGCCAGCCAAAGCCAAATTAGCCTATCGCTTAGTGACCGATCGCTATCAAGGGCAAGCCCGCGTCCAACTCATGATTGAGGCCCAAGATGAGAGTGCCGGAACCTAAGGGGCAAGCCCAATAACCCACTTATAATTAGGGGATGGAAGCTGAACAACTCAATACTATCTCAAATACCTTGTCCGACCTGCTCACCCGTGAGCAAGCTCTTCGGGGGTATCTTTGACTTCGAAGTAAAGTCACGTCGCCTTACCGAAGTTAACTCAATCCTAGAAGATCCCACCATTTGGGATGATCAAAAAAAGGCGCAAGCGCTAGGTAAGGAGAAGAAATTACTCGATGGCGTGGTTGACACTCTAACTAATTTAAATACGAATATCACCAGTGCTCTGGAGTTATTTGATATGGCTAAAGAGGAAAGTGACTTTGAAACAATCTCTGCCATTGAGCAGGATGTGGAGAGTTATAGCAAGATCATTGGCGACCTAGAGTTCCGTCGCATGTTCCACAATGAAATGGATTCTTGCAATTGCTTTATTGATATTCAAGCCGGTGCAGGCGGCACAGAAGCTTGTGACTGGGCTAGCATGCTCTATCGTCAATACCTCAAGTATTGCGAACGCAAGGGCTACAAAACAGAAATTTTGGAAGAATCTGATGGTGATGTTGCTGGCATCAAGAGCGCCACTATCAAAGTTGATGGTGAGTATGCCTACGGCCATCTCCGTTCTGAAACCGGTGTGCATCGTTTAGTGCGTAAATCACCATTTGACTCGTCTAATGGTCGACACACCTCTTTCGCTTCAATCTACGTATATCCCGAGATTGATGACTCCATTGAGATTGAAGTCAATCCTGCCGATATTCGCACCGACACCTACCGCGCCTCTGGTGCAGGTGGTCAGCATATTAATAAAACTGACTCCGCTGTGCGCCTTACACACTTACCAACCGGAATCGTGGTGCAGTGTCAGAATGATCGGAGCCAACATCGCAACCGCGCTGAAGCGATGACCATGCTTAAATCGCGCTTGTACGAACATGAAATGCAAAAGCGTCGCGTTGAACAAGATAAGTTAGAGGCGAACAAAACCGATGTAGGCTGGGGTCATCAAATCCGCTCTTACGTTTTGGATCAAAGCCGCATCAAAGATTTACGTACTAACGTTGAGATCTCAAATACCCAAAAAGTATTAGATGGAGATCTTGATGCCTTTATTGAAGCCAGCCTGAAGCAAGGCGTTTAATTACCCACCAATATGAACGATAAAACGAATCAAGCCCCCGCCACTGAAGCAGTTGATGAAAACCATATCATTGCTGAGCGCCGTGAAAAACTCGCTAAGCTGCGTGAAAGTGGAGTTGCTTTCCCAAATGATTTTGTACCAACGCATTTGGCTGCTGATCTTCATACCCATTACGATAGCCTCACTAAAGAAGAGCTTGCTGCTAAGAAAGTGCATGTCAAAGTGGCGGGTCGCATGGTGCTTAAACGCGTGATGGGTAAAGCCAGCTTTGCAACCATCCAAGATCGCAGCGGTCAAATTCAGTTCTATATCAGCGATGAACTGAGTGGTGCTGATACCCATGGCGCCTTTAAACACTGGGATATGGGTGACTTTATTTCTGCTGAAGGCAATCTCTTTAAGACCAATAAGGGTGAGCTCTCGGTTGAGTCTAGCAATCTACGTTTACTGAGCAAGTCGTTGCGCCCATTGCCAGATAAGTTCCACGGTCTTTCTGATCTTGAGACTAAATATCGTCAGCGCTATGTCGATTTGATCGTTAATCCAGAAAGTCGCAATACCTTTAAAGCGCGTAGCAATGCGATTGCGTCTCTGCGTCGCTATATGCTCGATGCAGACTTTATGGAAGTCGAAACGCCGATGCTTCACCCTATTCCAGGTGGTGCTACAGCCAAACCATTCATTACTCACCATAATGCTTTAGATATGCAGATGTTCATGCGTATTGCACCCGAGCTTTATCTCAAACGTTTGGTAGTGGGTGGCTTTGAACGTGTCTTTGAAATCAACCGCAACTTCCGCAACGAAGGTGTGAGCCCACGTCACAATCCTGAGTTCACTATGATGGAGTTCTACGCGGCTTATACCGATTACCGTTGGCTAATGGATTTCACAGAAGGCTTGATTCGTGCAGCAGCAATGGATGCGCAAGGCACAGCAGTATTGACACACCAAGGCCGTGAACTCGATTTAAGTAAGCCATTTCAACGCTTAACCATTACTGAAGCAATTCTGAAGCATGGGCCACAGTCCAATAAGAGCTATCAAGCAGCCCAATTAGAGGATGTTAATTTCATTCGTGCTGAATTGAAAAAAGGTGGTGAGAATCCAGACTCTCCAACCCTAAAGAATGCTGGCATCGGGGCCCTTCAACTCGCCCTATTTGAGTTAGTAGCTGAAGAACATCTCTGGGATCCAACTTACATCATCGATTATCCAATCGAAGTGAGTCCACTCGCTAGAGAATCGGATACTCGCCCAGGAGTTACTGAGCGCTTTGAACTATTCATCACTGGTCGTGAAATAGCTAATGGCTTCTCAGAGTTAAACGATGCTGAAGATCAGGCTAATCGTTTCCGCAAGCAAGTAGCTCAAAAAGAGGCTGGTGACGAGGAAGCAATGTATTTTGACCATGATTTCATCCGCGCCTTGGAATATGGCATGCCTCCAACGGGTGGTTGTGGTATTGGCATCGACCGTTTAGTCATGCTTCTCACCGATGCACCAAACATTCGAGATGTGATTTTGTTCCCGCACCTACGTCGCGAAGAAGAGTAATTAGAGGCAAGCCAGAAATACTTTAATCATTGCATTGCTCAATCAAATCATTTTATTTATAAGCACCTATGGCCGCATATAACACTGAAACTGTTCTCACTGTTCATCATTGGAATGACACTCTTTTTAGCTTTACTACTACTCGCAATAAAGGCTTGCGATTCCGTAGCGGTCACTTCTTAATGATTGGCCTTGAAGTGGAAGGCAAGCCACTCGTACGAGCCTATAGCGTTGCTAGCCCAAACTATGAAGAGCATTTGGAATTCTTGAGTATTAAAGTTCAAGATGGTCCACTCACATCCCGTTTGCAGAAAATTCAGGTAGGCGACCCCATCCTTGTGAGCGAGAAGTCCGTTGGCACCTTAGTCATTGATGACTTAAATCCTGGCAAGCACCTTTATCTCTTTAGCACTGGTACTGGCTTAGCACCATTTATGAGCATCATTCGTGACCCAGAGACTTACGATAAGTTTGAAAAGGTAGTTTTGATTCATGGTGTACGTTTAGTAAGCGAACTTGCTTATGGCGAATACATCAAAAATGAACTCACTCAAGATGAATACATCGGTGAGATCATTCGTGAAAAGCTAATCTACTACCCAACGGTTACTCGCGAAGCCTTTAAACATACGGGCCGCCTAACCACTGCCATTGAATCTGGTCAGCTCTTTAATGATATTGGCTTACCGCCACTAGATTCCGCAGTAGACCGAGCCATGATCTGTGGCAGCCCATCCATGCTTAAAGAAACTGCCGAGATGCTCGATGCCAAAGGCTTTAAAGTTTCACCGAGCCTTGGACAGTTGGGTGATTACGTCTTTGAAAGAGCATTTGTAGAGAAGTAATGATCGTAAGACTCTTCAAATCATCAATGTCTTTTCAACTGCTCAACGCTCGATACGAATAAATCCATCCCTATTAGGCATTTTTACCAAAGGTAGTGTCTTAGCATCCATCACCGCATCTTTTGGGATTATCTTATTAAGATACAAAATATAGGCGGTGGCGGCATAAACTTGATCATCTGTTAAGGACTGCGGCGCTTGATGTGGCATCGCCCTTTTCACATAATCAAAAATAGTAGTTGAGTAAGGCCAAAAACTGCCCACGGTCTTTATGGGCGAATTTGTATTCAATGAACCGCCACCCACAAGACGATTTGCTACTCCGCCTTGCCCCTGGTCTCCATGACAGGACGCGCACTGTTGCTGATATAACTTTTCTCCAATAATTGCGGTACTTGAGCCGGGTGGTAAGCCTACTCCACTTGGACCAACGTCAATATTCCATGCCTGAATCTGATTTTCAGTAATCGGCTTGCCAAGGCCTATGGGGCTATGTGCTTGGTAACTACTAGTACAGCCTAATGGCATGCCAATGGTAACTACAAGTAGAGCAATGTTGATATATCTATTAGCGTCCATTAGTCACCTCCCCATTAGCAGCAACATGCCATGGTTGAATGGCGTTATTGTGATAGAAAGTATTTACGCTCTTAGCCTTGATAACAGCATCCATCGTAGGCTGTACTTCACCACTTGAATCAACCGCCCTACTCATCAGTGTTGCTGGCGCTCCATCCCACATCCAAGGAAAACGAAATCGAACTAGGGATTTATCTATTACAGGCTCCTGCAACACGGCCTCACTCCATGACTTACCACCATCAGTCGAGACCTCAACGCGCCGAATCTTGCCATTACCGGACCAAGCGAAGCCGGAGATCTCATAAAAGCCTTTTGATTTGAGTTTCATCATCCCTGAGGGCTGCGTAATGACTGATTTCACCTCCATGGCGAAAGTAAATTGCAACGCCTTCCCATCTGCCCTCAGATCGGTATAAGCAGAGGTCTCTTCACGAGTTTGCCATGGCTCAGTACCTAACTTAATTCTTCGCAACCACTTAATGCTCATATTGCCTTCATAACCAGGCAAAAATAGACGCAGTGGATAGCCTTGTTCAGCACGCAACATCTCACCATTTTGTGCATACACCAATAAAGCATCGTCCATCATCTTGCTCATGGGAATGCTCCGCGTCATTGCGGCTCCATCAGCACCCTCAGCCAAGGCCCATTTTGCAGAGGGCTGCACGCCACACTCTTGCAAAATTGTAGATAAGCGCACGCCAGTCCACTCGCAACAGGATACCAATCCATGAATTTGCTGAACTGTTTGATTGCTTGCCTTCTTGAGTTCAGCAGCACTGTTACCGGAGCACTCTAAGAAATTAATTCGGGATTCCGATGGAAAGCGGACAATATCTTCCATACTAAAGATCATTGGGCGATCCACCAAACCATGAATCACCAATTTATGCAGGTCAGGATTAATATCGGGCACTCCTGCATGATGTCGCTCGAAAACTAAACCATTAGGGGTAATAATTCCATGCAAGCTTTGCAAGGGTGTTCTTGAACCCGTTAAGAATGTTGGCGCTGGAGAGGGAAGTAATCGAACAACATTCTTTTCATACTTCGATGGCAAGCCATAAGGTGGATTTACGAAGGTTGATCCCTGAGTTTTTGTCCAAGGATCAACCTCTAAAAAACCATCGCCCTGATTTTTAGCAAAGGCGGAATTAGCGCCCATAACGCCATTTACCCCAGCCCCCGCAACCAGCGATGACTTTAAAAAAAGACGGCGATTAGAAAATGTATCCCTCTTAGACATAAATATTTTGCCCCCGTTATATGCGTTACTCAGCTTATTTTTTAAAGCATACTGCCAAACTATAAAAGTTGATATTTCTGTTAACCCTAGGCGCCATACATAATGAATATGAGCCCCAGAATAGCAATAAAGAGGGTTTCAACAATTAACATAAATACCGGCTGCCAACCTAGCTTTGCCAGTTCTTGAAAATTAGTTTTCAATCCTGCAGCTGCAATTGCAATCACCAACATCCAACGGGATATTCCACCAATTTGATGTGTGATTGAAGTGGGTAAAATTTCCATTGAAGCCACAATAGAAAGCGCAACAAAGCCCAATAAAAATGTTGGGATCAAGCGCAAGCTACCCCACCCTAATTGATTAGTCGCTCTTTGCGTACCAAAGAAAATAGAGATCACTAAAACTACGGGTAGGAGTAGCGCTACGCGAAATAACTTCACCACAGTTGCGACATCGCCCGCCTCGGAACCAAACAGCATTCCTGCGGCAACCACTTGAGCAACATCATGAATAGTGGCACCTATAAAAATACCGGCTGAAAGATCGCCAATATTGAGCATTTGCAAAGCGAAAGGATATGTCACCATTGCTATGGTCGATAGCACCGTTACCCCAACCACCACTAATAAGGTAAATTGCTCATTCTCTTTTGACTTAGGCAATACAGAGGCGACTGCAAGTGCAGCAGAAGCACCGCAAATACCAACAGATCCACCTGCTATCAAGCCAAAATCTGGCGAGAGCTTTAAAAACTTTGCCAGCAAAAAGCCCAAGCAAACCGTTGCAGCAACCGCCATGATCACCATGAAGCCAGTATTAATGCCAATCGCACTAATATCAGCAAAAGTAATCCGAATTCCTAGAAAAGCAACACCCAAACGAAGAATCGTTTTTGCACAGAAGTCTATTCCTGGCTTGACAGCTTCATTCAGATAGAGAAAGTGCAGTGATAAGCCTAGTAACAAAGCATATAAGAGCTGTGGTCCACCATAATTTTCAGAAAGAAAACTGGTAGACATGGCGATGATCAAACAAACCAATAAACCTGGTAAGTTCTGCTTAGCAGTTGTGAGCATAAATTCTTAAACCACTAACTCACTAAAGTATTCATGTTGATTGGTGTTGAGCGTAGAGACCCGCCATTCCAATGGCTCATCCTGAATACCAAGCGCTACCCTTCTGATAATCAGAACTGGTGAATCTGGCTTTAGCCCTAACCACTCAGAGTATTGCTTGCCAGCCAAACCAGCACGCAAACGTTCACTACTGCGAACCACTGTCTGACCGTACTTCATTTGATATAACTGATAGATACTGCCCTCGCGATTAATAAAGTCCATACGAGTTAAATTCTTAAACCGCTTCTTATCCAAAGTAATATGGTCAATCATGACGCATTTATCATCTAAATAAAGGCAATTAACCAGACGCCATACTGATGCGCCCTCTTTAATTTGTAGCTTGCCGGCCTCTTCTCTATTTGCAAGAGCTGAAGTTAAGGAAACTAACTCGACTCGTGGATTTATCTTTTTATCTGCATCATGTTTTACAACGTGAAAAAAGTAATACAGCAATCTTTTAAGGTCATGCTCAGCAACATAGGTTCCCCTGCCCTGGCGACGAACCACAATACCTTCGGCAACCAACTCGTCCACCGCTTTACGCAGGGTTCCTATAGAAACATCTAATTCTTTTGATAAATCCTTTTCAGCAGGCAATGCCTGCCCCATCGGATAACGACCCCTGACCAGATCTTCGGTGATCTTTTGCTTTACTTCTTCATAAGCAGTCAGGGATCTCATGCTTTAAAAATTACGCTGATTCGTATAAACGGGTTAATACGAACTCACGGTGACCGAGAATCTCAGAAGCCGTTAATTCGCCGTCAGCAGTGCGTAAGAGGCACTCCAACAACTTATCACCAGCCTGGTCCATATTCTCTTCACGACGCAAAAGACCAGATACATCAACGTCAATGTGCTCACCCATGGTGCGTACTGTTTTTGGGTTTGCGCAAATCTTGATCACTGGAAGAATCGCATTACCAATCACGTTACCTTGGCCTGTTGGGAAGAAGTGTGCTGCAAATCCCGCAGCAGCACACAAGGTCACCATCTCAGCGGCAGCTGAGGAAGAGTCCATAAAGTGCAAGCCTGGGATCTTAGGCTCTTCACCTTTATCCAAAACGCTATCGACAATACATTTCTTACCAATTTTCTGAATATTGCCCAGCGCTTTTTCTTCAATCGTGGTCAAACCACCAGCAATATTGCCCTTGGTTGGCTGCGAATCAGATAAGTCGCTGGTCTTATGACGTTCGATCACGTCTTGATAGCGATCAAACATTTCACGGAACTTCTTTTTAACCTCTGGGGTACGGCAACGTGCTTCCACCAAGTGCTCACCACCAGTTAATTCGGTAGTTTCGCCAAATACTAAGGTGGAGCCAATGCCATAGAGCTTATCAAAGGCATCACCTACTGTTGGGTTTGCGCCGCAACCAGAAGTTGTATCAGACTCACCGCACTTTGTAGATACCCATAACTCAGATAAAGGTGCTTTGACCCGCTTTTGCTTAGAGGCATGCTTCATCATTTGGTATGCAGCTTTGCTAGCAGAGGCAATCGTAGCGGTATCGCCATTACCCTCGATCCAGAAACCTTCTGCTGGCTTACCAGACGCCTTGATGCCATCAACCACAATTTTGGTCCACTGCGGCTCAATACCAATCACTACTACAGCAGCTACGTTTGGATTAGTACCAGTGCCAATCAAAGTGCGGAAGTGCAGATCTAGGTCGGCACCAAACTGCAAACGGCCATAAGAGTGAGGGATAGCCTGAGTTCCTTTGATGTTATTTGCTACAGCTTCGCAAGCTGCGTTTGATAAATCATCTAAAGGCAAAATTAATACGTGATTACGAATTCCCATGCGGCCATTTTCACGGCGATAACCCATGAAGCTCGCGTCTTTCAAATTAATCATCTTGTTTTCTTTCTAAATGAATGGGTGAATAAAAGCCTGGATTACCAGCGCTTCGTTTTTACGTTTTGAACATGGAGGTGCTCCCCTTTTTTGATGGGAGCTACAACCTTGCCGATGTCTACGCCATACTTCATCACCGTATCGCCCGCCTTAAATTCATTCAATGAAATTTTGTGGCCAATTGGAATATCGCTCTCAGATTTCATGTTGAGCGTTAAATCTCCATCCATTACCCAACCAATCAAATCATCTCCAGCTTTTACGCCTTCAACCACCACCACGCCTACGCCATCTCCTGGCTCATGCACGACAAAATGGATCATTACCTTCTCCTCTTCAATCTTGTTTAACTACTAAACACCCCATGACTGGCGAATACCAGTCTGTATTTCTTCTACAACCACATCAGAAACGTTGACGCCCTCTTTAAAGCCTGATGCACGCTGTTTGAAACGCCTTTGTCCCGGAACACGGGTTCCAGAATCGGATGCTAAGGTTTTTAAGAGTGCGAGCATCTTATTTGCAAACACTTGGCTTCCTGCCAGACCTGGATCAATCGTTAACAGAAGCTGCCCAATTCGAGGGCGATTTCCTTTGGCATCAAAGAACGAATCCGCTTCATAAGAGAAGCGACTTCCTGATAAACCGACAACTAGTAACTCAACAATCAGGGCAAGCAAAGCGCCTTTATCTCCGCCTAGCGGAACCATTAATCCTTTGAGCCCCTCATTAGGATCTGTGGTGGGTTTACCATCAGCTGTTAAGGCCCATCCCTCTGGAATAGATTCGCCTTTCTTTGCAGCAACCAATAACTTGCCACGGGCTACTGCTGACAGAGACATATCAATTACTAAAGGATCTCGGTTAGCAATTGGAAATGCTGCAGCTAGAGGATTGGTTCCAAAAATTGCTTTACTACCGCCAACCATCGGCATCGCCGCGGGCGTATTGCCAAACAACAATGAAATATATCCGGCGCGCGCTGCTGCTTCAGTAAAGTGCCCCGCAACCCCAAAGTGATGACTATTCGTTACTGCGACTAGACCCACTCCAGTCTTGGAAGCTAAGTTGACAGATAGGTCTGTAGCGAAGCGTAGCGCTGGAAATGCAAGCCCATCACAAGCATCTACCAATGCAGCCGATACTTTAAAAGGGCGCACTTTGATTTTGGGAGCTAACTCGATGCGTCCATTTTTAGCATGTCCTGCATATTGCGATACGCGCGCTAATCCATGGGAAGCCAATCCATCAAGCTCAGCAAGTGCTAAAAATTGTGCTGTCTCATAAGCTGCTTTGTCACCAATACCAGCTGCTCGTAAACCAGATGAGGCTAGCTCAAGCATCTGTTGATAGGATAAATTCATTTATGCTCCAAAAAACCGATTAACTTCATCGGCAATCATTTGACTAACGCGCTCATTACTTTCATGAGTTACGCCTGCTACATGCGGAGTCAGAATGAGATTCTCTATACCTGCAAAGTGACTCAAATCTTTTGCTGGCTCACTCTCAAACACATCCATTGCCGCCCCACCCAAACGCCCAGAGCGCAAACGCTCAGCAAGAGCCTTCTCATCAACGATGCCGCCCCGCGCAGTATTAATGAGGGAGGCACCATTTTTCATTTGATCTAAGGTAGCTGCATTAAACAGGTTCTTTGTTTCAGGCAAAAATGGAAGATGCAAGGTAACCACGTCGCTTTTAGCAAGAAGGTCATTCAATGAGAGTAATGGCACTGAAAATCCAACGAGCTCAACGGAGCCAGCAGGCAGCATTGGATCATATGCAAGGCAGTGTAAGCCAAATGCATTTGCTTTCTTAGCCACCACCCTACCAATACTGCCAAAACCAACAATGCCAATGGTCTTGCCTAAAAATTCATGATAAGTAGAAAAACGAGGGCGAGGCCACTCACCTTTCAGCGTTGAAACAGTCGCTGGAATAAATCCTCTCGTTAATGCAACTGCAGCACCAACAACATACTCAGCAACAGACTCAGCATTCGCACCAGTTGCTGGAATCACCTTAATGTTTCGTTTGGCGCAGGCAGGCAACTCAATATTTTCAAGCCCAACACCCAGTCGACCTACTACCTTTAAGTTTGGGGCACCCGCCAGGATATCCTCATTTACTTGAGTGAGATTACGAACAATTAGTCCCTCAATATTTTGCAACGCAGCAATCAAAGCTGGGCGGTCTTTATAAAGATCTGGCTCGTAAACAACCTTGTGCTTAGAGCGCAGGGTTTCTAAGGCTTGACTTGTAATGAACTCAGAGATCAAAATAGATGACATATCTATATCATATAGATGAATTTGATATCCTGCAAGATTCAAAGTAGGGTGCACTGCAATCTCGAAAAATATAAGCCTAAGTAGCGATAAAGCAGATGCCGATTTGAAATAGGCTTATAACCATTTTATAAAAACTGGTTATATTTTTGAATGAAATTAAGGATAAGATACAAAAATCAAATTAACATTGGGGAACAAAAGAATGCTTAAGAAATTCATTGGACGTATCGGTAAACAATTTGCATTGATCACAGGAGCATTACTTTTACTTGCATCGCCATTAAGCTATGCACAGAATTGGCCAACTAAACCGATTAAGCTCATCATTCCATTTGCTGCAGGTGGTACTACAGATATTTTGGGCCGCCTATTAGCGCAACAACTCACAAAAGATCTTGGACAAAATGTGATTGTCGAAAATAAACCAGGCGCTGGTGGCAATATTGCCGCTGAGTTTGTAGCACAATCTGCAGCAGATGGTTACACCATCATGCTCGCCTCTGGAAGCATGCTCACTGTCAACCCAAATCTTTATAAGAAATTGCCAGTCAATTACGCTAAAGACTTTGTTTACATTACTAATGTGGCGAGTGGTCCAATGCTGGTATCAGTGAGTACTAAGTTACCAGTCAAAACCTTGGGTGAATTTATTGCTTATGCCAAGACTAAGGATCTTAACTTTGGTTCTGCAGGCATTGGTAGCCAAGTGCATATGGCAGCTGAGAACTTTACCTATTCAGCAAATATCCCCGCTACCCATGTGCCATATAAGGGTGAATCAGCAGCTATCAATGACTTAGTTGCTGGCCAAATCGACTTCATGGTGGGCAATCTCACTGCAGCAACCGGGTTTGCCAAAAATGGGCAAATAAAGCCTTTAGCTGTCACTAGCTTAAAACGTTCAAAACAATTACCTGATGTGCCCACGGTAGCGGAAGCTGGCATTCCTGGATTTGAATCGACTGGTTGGTTTGGACTTGTTGCTCCGGCAAATACCCCAAAGACGATTACCGAAAAGATTTACGATGCTACTGTTAAAGCCGTAAATTCGGAAGCATTGCGTGCTAGCCTTGATTTAAATGGCCTGACTGCTGTAGTAAACAACCAGAAAGAATTTGAAGCCCAAGTGAAAGCAGAATCAGTCGTTTGGGAGAAAGTGATTAAGGGCAGAAATATTAGTGCTCAATAAATAAAAACGCCACTTATGATGAGTGGCGTTTTTTCATGTATCTATATCACCATCTTGTCAGGAATTTGTAAAAAATAATGAATGCAAAAAATAAAAATGGGGCTCATGCCTTGATAGAGGCATTTGAATTTGCAGGTATCAATAAAATTTTTACTCTTTCTGGCAATCACATCATGCCTGTATATGACGCTATTTTTGATTCAAAAATAGACCTCATCCACACGCGACATGAAGCTGCGGCAGTGCACATGGCAGACTCCTGGGCTAGATTAACAGGAGAGGTTGGAATTGCAATGGTAACGGGCGGTCCTGGTCATGCTAACGCGATTTCAGCACTTTATACGGCCGCGATGGCTGAATCGCCCGTGGTCCTTATTTCAGGCCATGCACCGATTGGCCAGATCGGAAAAGGCGCCTTTCAAGAAATGGATCAGGCGGCTATTGCGGCCCCCTTAACAAAAGCTTCGTGGGTCTGTCAAAAGACAGAAGAGGTGGCATTGGATATTGCAAAAGCAATTCGTATCGCCAAGTCTGGAAGACCTGGTCCTGTGCATCTCAGCCTACCAACTGATGTACTTGAATCTGCGCTCCCCATCAATGCAGTGATGCCAACTGCTTCATCCTTTAAAGCAGAGTCATCTTCAATTAATGCCGCCGACCTAGAAAAGCTCATCAAGCAATTGAAAAAATCAAGCAAGCCTCTCATATTGACAGGCCCATTGATGCAATCAAAAGAAGGTAAAGCTAAATTAAAGACGCTTGAAAAAGCGACTGGTATTCCCGTTATTGGAATGGAAAGCCCTCGGGGCATTGGCGATCCGAGCTTAGGCGCTTTCGCCGAAATATTAAATCAAGCTGATTGCATACTACTACTTGGAAAAAAGATCGATTTCACTCTAAAGTTTGCCCAAAGTCCTGGAATCCAAAAGGACTGTCAGTTTCTACAAATTGATCCCGATATGGATGAAATTGAACGCGCCAAAAGAGCGGTTGGAGATCGCCTATTGCAAACTATTCAAGCAGATATTCCCGTTGCCATGGAGTCCATTATTAGTCTAAATAAAGATCAAGAGGTGGCAACAAGTGATTGGCAAAATATAGTTTGGGATGCAGTCGCATTTCGCCCTAAGGTCTGGAAAGAGCTCCCGCCAAAAATGGGAACTATTCACCCCGTTCAAGCCCTCGCTCCCCTACAAGAAATTCTAGACAGCCATCCTGATTCTGTTCTCATTAGCGATGGCGGTGAAATTGGTCAGTGGGCCCAAGCCTGTCTGCAAGCACCTAACAGAGTAATCAATGGCGTAGCTGGATCTATTGGATCTGGCTTACCCTTCGCAATCGCAGCGAGAGTTGCCAAACCAAATTCGCCAATTATTGCAGTGATGGGTGATGGTACATTCGGCTTTCATAGCGCTGAAATTGATACTGCCGTCCGTTATAAGCTCCCATTTTTAGTGGTAGTTGGTAATGATGCTCGCTGGAATGCTGAGTATCAAATTCAAGTGCGCGAGTATGGCCAAGACAGAACTATTGGCTGCGAGCTACTGCCATCTCATTATGAAAAAGTATGCGCTGCATTTGGCGGGTATGGAGAATTTGTTAACGACTCAAATGAAGTTCTACCGGCCGCTAAACGAGCGATCACTAGCAAACTGCCTTCATGTATCAATGTTTTGATAGATGGGCTTGCAGCACCAAACATCAAGCGATCGTAACTTGGGAAAGCTAATCTAGTACTTGACGTATTAGTAGCATCGTTCCAGAAAAAATCAAAATCGCCGCAAAAGTTATCCTGATAGCGGGGCCGCTTAACTTAGTATGCACGTGAGTGCCTAACCAAATACCAAGGAAAGTAGCAGGCATTAAACAAACCGCCAAGCCTATAACTGACCAACTCAAAATGAGGCCAGTTACCAACATGAAAGCCAGACGTAAAAACGTCAACATAAAAATCGTTAATACCATCGTTGCACGTAAGGCTCTTGGATCTTTAATGCGAAAGCTAAGATAGGAAACATAAATTGGGCCACCAGTTGCAAACAATGCAGTAAAAGCACCCCCAAGAAAGCCAAATGGTGCGGCCCACCACTTACTAATAGGATCACCCATTTCTGAATTTCTTTGCCATAAGACTCGGAGACCATTAATTAAGGCGAAACATCCTAATGCAATTAATAGTGGCTCACTTGGCGCCTTCACCAACAACACAATTCCTAAAATCATCCCGATTAGACTGAATGGAAAGAGCCATTTAAGCTCTTTGAGATTAGCATCTTGAGAAGATTTTCTGCCGACATATAAAGAGCCACATATATCAATAATCACCATCATTGGAACTACTGATTTCAATGGATACATCTGCACCAGCAGTGGGACGGCAATGATTGATGATCCAAATCCTGATATGCCAAAAATAAAATAGGCGCCAAAAATAATTAAGGTCGCTAATCCAAAATGGATCGGGTCAATGAGATCAAAAATAATTAAGCCTCAACCAAGATTGTTTGTCCTGGCTTGATCATCGTAAATTGCACTGGGCGATTTTCAATCTTCAGCTCTTGGTCATTAAGGTGAACAGCTGTGTAATAAGAGTCTTCGAGCGATCCAGGCTCCGGGAAATCTTCACGGTAGTGCGCCCCTCTAGAATTCTCTCTGGCAATAGCCGCCTCTGTTACGGACTGACTAACCAAAATGAGGTTTTGTAAGTTCATCCAATCTTGCCAAGTATTACTGTATTCCCGCTGAATATCGCCAACGCCCATTTGATTTAATTGTGAAGCTAGCTGCTTCAAAGTTTGACGTGCGCGAAATAAACTTTCTTTAGTTCTTGAAATACCGACATCATCCCACATGCACTCTGCGAGTTCATCTCGTATAGCCTCAATGTCACCAGGCATCTTTTTCAGTGGTGCTTCATGCTCATGAATGCTTGCTGCTACCTCATCCATATTGCACTCACTTAGTTGTTGTGAAGCAACCCAACGAGCCATTGACTCTCCTGCGATGCCGCCAAATACAGTTGAGTTGGCAACACCATTGCCGCCTAAGCGATTAGCGCCATGTACGCCACCAGTATCCTCACCAGCAGCAAACAGTCCTGGGAGATCAGTGCTGCAATCCTTCTTAAAGACCAGGCCGCCCATCATGTAGTGGGCAGTTGGCACAACCTCGACTAAATCCCTAGTTAAATCAAATCCACTATCAGCACAACGCTCGACCATACCCTTAAATAGTTTGCGTACGTTCTCAGGACCTAAATGACTCATTTGAATATAAACACCGCCATTAGGAGTTGCGCGCCCAGCACGGATTTCAGAATTAATTGATCTAGAAACAATATCCCTTGTGGCACGTTCGTTGCGCGGATCATAGTTACCCATAAAGCGCTCTTGATTGCCATTGAGTAAATAACCACCAGCTCCACGCAAGCCTTCTTCAATAACTGTGCCAGTCATACGAGTGCCTGGGCCAGCTAATAGTCCTGTGGGATGAAATTGCACCATCTCCATATCACGCAAAACGAGGCCAGCACGCAGAGCCATTGCTAAGCCATCACAACTCTTATCTCCCGAAGGGGTATGGTATTTATACATTGTCGGGCCACCACCAGTGGCTAGCAAGACAGCTTTGGCACGCACCAATACAAATTGGCCAGTCTGCATATTGAGCATTAAGACACCTGCAAGTGATTTTCCATCTTTGCTATGGATCAATTCAATAGCGCGATGCTCTTCAAGACGATTAATACCTCTGGCCCATACTTGCTCCGCTAGACGATTGATAATCTCGATGCCTGTTAAGTCACCCTTATGAACAGTCCGATCAAATGTTTGGCCAGCAAATGCTTTTTGATGAACCGTACCATCAGGATTACGATCAAAAAAGCATCCTAGCTCATTTTCTAGCTCATGAATCCGCTCAACTGCAGTGTTGACTAGCGTCCAGGCTAAATCTTGATCGCAGAGCCATTTGCCACCCTCAATCGTGTCCATAAAATGGCGCTCGACAGAATCACCCTCAGCCAAAGCTACGTTGTAACCACCTTGGACCATGCGTGTGCAGCCAGACTTACCTAATAAGCCTTTCACTGCGATCGTGATATCTAAGTTAGGATTTTCTTGATGTGCATGTAAGGCGGCAAAAAGGCCTGCGCCTCCAGAGCCCAGAATGAGAATATCGGTGTTAATTGTTGGGATAGCGCTCATGAAGTAATTCCAAGACTTTTTAATACGGCTTCTTTTTTAAGCGCCACATCACTCTTCACTTCCTGATAAATACTTCCTCCATGGCTATCCATTGCAACTAGCAATGGGCCGAAGTCTTTAATCTTGAAACGCCAGAGTGACTCTGGATTGAGATCGTCCATATCGACATCTTCAATTTGCTCTATCCAAGTGGTCTCAAGAGCTGCAGTGCCACCAATAATTGCTAGATATACTCCACCTAGATCCTTAAATGCTTGTGCAGAATCTTCACGCATACCGCCCTTACCGACAATCATGCGAACCCCATTCTGTGTCATCAAGGGGCGAGTGAAACGCTCCATACGATCTGAAGTGGTAGTGCCAATGCAAATAGGCTCATAACCAGCAGGAAACTCTTTACTTACTGCAACTTTACGAACATTAGGCGCCGTATGGATTACTGCATGACCATTCAAGTCAAAATGTGTCTTACGACCATGATCGAACATCTGAATTTGCGTTGCATCGCGGATGCCAAACAAGGTGTTTTGCAAAGTCACCGTATCGTTAATGCGAAGCTTACGAATATCTTCTTCAGTAACAGGTGTTGCAAGGTTGTAATGGGCCATATTCGCTATCCTAGAATCCATAGGTAACGCCAGATGGCGTAAAGGTTGCACGCGCTCTGCGAGCCGAATGGCATTGCATATTGACAGCTACAGGATTTAAGGTGATATGCGTATGTGCCAGCTCTACGTGGACCGCAAATGCTGTTCCATCGCCACCAAGTCCTTGTGGGCCGATTCCAAGCTGATTGACAGCTGCACTTAGCTCCTTCTCTAGCTTGGCACCCTCTTCATCGCTACATACACTACCCAACTCACGAGTCGCTGCACGTTTAGCCATAGCCACGCATTGATCAGACGTTCCACCAACTCCAACACCAACGATCGTTGGTGGGCAAGTCTTGCCGCCAGCAGAGACAACACTATCAATTACAAAAGCTTTAACGCCATTAATACCGTCAGCAGGAATTGCCATTTTTAAAAAGGAATTGTTCTCTGAGCCACTTCCTTTAGGAACCATCTCAATTTCAATAGACTCTGCAGCATCATAGAAATCAATATGAATTGCCGGCATATCAATACCACACGAGGTGTGATTATTTTTACGGGTAATTGGATGTACTACTGAAGATCGCAGGGGATACTCTCTGGTAGCGCGCTCGCACCCTTTGCGAATAGCAGCCTTTAATGCCATGCCATCAAATTGCACATTACTACCAATCTTCACGTTGTAAATCGGTAGGCCAGTATCTTGGCATAGGAGATTATCTTCACGCTCTGCAACCGAGATATTCGTAATCATGGTCTTCAATACCACCTGAGCACGTGAATCTGTCTCAGCTTTATTCAATTTATCTATACCTGCCTTAATGTCATCAGGCAGTACCTTTAAGGCGCGAATGTAAAGCTCTTTACAAGCCTCTTCCACTAAACTCATTTGTAATTGCATATCAGCCCAATCAACTAGCAAAATATAAAAATAGGAGCCCGCAAACGATCGCGAACAAAATAGAGAGCTGTATCCAGCCTTTACGCAAGCCCTTCCATGGGCCAAACTCAATCATGAGAAGACGTATACCGCCAGCCAAATGAACGGCCAGCAAAATCACCAAGGCCCACTCACCAAACTTAAATACCCACAAATCCGTGAGCGTGAGGGATTTCTGAAAACCTTCTGCACCTCTTAGAGATTGAGACAGCATCAGAAAGTGTAGCGGGATAAAGCATGCCAATAACAAGCCAGAAAAGCGGTGGCATGCATACGCAAAATAAGATAAGTGGGTTTTGGCGCGGTAATCTAATTTTGGTCTGGAACTCATATCTGACCACCTGTAAAAACACCAACAACAGCGGTAGTACCAAGAATCAAAATCAGTAGAGCAAGAATCCAGGCGATAGGTCTAGCTAATCCGCTGTTTGGGAAGATCTCTTGCAATATATTGGCCATACCAATTGGAGCATGTACAAAGCAGGCTAGGACAAAAATTTCATAAAAAATAGCAAATAGCGCATTGCCTTGGGTACGTCCTAAAATTTCTTGGGCAGTAAGACCGCCCCTGATGGCATAAAAAATAATCGCCAAATGAATCGCAACACAAATACCAAGCACCATGGCGCTAATTCTTTGTGCATACCAAAGCTTAGCCTGCAAAACATTGTTACTCATAGCTTGCCCCACTTGCTACCTCGGGCAGCAGCTCTAGCGACTAACTTTTTGAGACCAGCAATGCTTGCAGTTGGCTCAATCGCCTTGGGACAGAACTCAGTGCAAGAGCCTTGTGAATGGCAAGCGTGGCAACCTGCATCACCCGCTACAGCTCTCATGCGCTCTAGCTGCTGAACATCTCTCACATCATTTGTTAGAGTCCAAGCACGATTGAGAGCTGCGGGCCCGAGATAGTTTGGTCTAGATTGAACTACCTCGCATGAGGCATAGCAAACACCACAACCAATACATTCGATACCAGCGTCTGCCAATTGACGCTCCTCAGAATTTGGCTGTACTTTTGTAAAATCATCGTGACGTGTTTTGTCACCTTTAAAGAATCCAACAGCACCCTTCCACTTATTAAAAAATTCACGCATATCGGTAGCGAGATCTTTAATAACAGGCAAGTTATTCAGGGGGGCAATTTCTAAAGAATCCCCCTCCACAATTTTAGAAACGTGAGTACGGCAAGTCCAACGAGCCACTCCATTGACGGTCATTGCGCATGAACCACACATTCCGACACGACAGGCAAAGCGATAGCTTAAAGTGGGATCAAGCTTTCTCTGAATATAGGTAACCACATCCAGAACCGTTTGATTTGGGTTTCGTGGCACCAAATACTCAACGAACTCACCCTCTTGGGAGCCTCGCCAGACGTTTACTTTGAGATCGGTATTTGACATCTGCTCATTATATTGATAGATAGTAAAAAATAAATCGAATTAATTTTTCTTTGAGATAAAGAAATTATTTATAATAAAACTCATGTCCAGTATTAAAACCCTCAAAAACTTCTTGGCGATTACCCGCCACAAGAGCGTTGCAGCGGCCGCTCGGGAAATTGGTTTGACCGCGGCTGCGGCTGGTCAACAGTTGCAGCAATTGGAAAAAGAAATTGGTCTGGAGCTCTTTGATCGGACTAAGCGCTCCCTGACTTTAAATGCTCATGGCAGATCCCTGATTGAGCCTATCCAGGAAATTGTGGCTCGCTATGAAGCCCTACGCTCAAACCTTCAATCTAACATCAACGGCACAATTGTCCTAGGTGCCCTGGTTTCCACACTGATGGGTGCATTTGGCAAAACCCTCAATGAAATCAAACATAACTATCCTGAGTTAGAAATCAAATTGATAGCTGGCTTATCCAGTAATTTTTTGGATCAACTAATTGAAGGCACGCTTGATGCGGCAATTGTGACTGAGTCTCCATACGCATTACCCCAGAATGTGCAATGGACAGAGTTATATAAAGAACCGATGATCTTAATCAGTCCAGTTTCTCCATCAAAAAGTAAATCAGGCGCATCACATACCGATCCTAACCTACCCTTTATTCGATTTGAAAGAAATACCTGGACAGGACATCTTGTAGATCAAACTATTAAAGCTAATAAGCTATTCATACAAGAAGGTATGGAGCTCAACTCTGTAGAGGCCATCATTGAATTGGTTCGCCAAGGACTCGGCTACTCCATAGTGCCAAAACTAGCGAACATCTCCTGGGAAAATGATCGGCAACTTCGCATTCAGGATTTGCCCGGTAAAACAATCTATCGCAAGGTTGGCCTTCTAGAACGTAAGAAGCATGGAAGACAAAACATTACGCTAGCCATAAAGCAGCATTTCTTATCTAGCCTATAAAGCTTCTCGATATAGTGCTACAGCATCATTGAGAGTAATTTCTCGTGGACTATTCATGAGCAATCGCGTTTGTAGCATTGCGTCTCGGGCCAGTTGATCAACATCGTGCTTTGTAATACCAACCTCAACTAACTTCTGTGGCAATCCAAGCTCGCCAGCTAGGCCGCCAAGATAATCAGCTAACTGAGTAGCCTGCTCAATACTTGAGCCCATGAGACCAGGCTTAATAATTTGGCCAAGTTCTGCATACATTGAGTGGGCGACTTCAATATTAAATCGGATCACAGGCGCCAACATTAATGAGTTAGATAACCCATGCGGCACATGAAATCTTGCGCCAATTGGATAGGCTAAGGCATGCACCCCAGCAACGGGTGCATTTGTAAACGCCATACCAGCCAAACATGCGCCTAGCAGCATATTTTCACGCGCAACAATATCATTGCCTGAATGAACAGCTTTATGAAGGTTGCCAGACAGTAATCTCAGCGACTCTTTGGCAACGCAATCTGACATTGGATTTTTTAGCCATTTAGTGGTGAATGCTTCAATTGCATGCACCATTGCATCAATGCCAGTTGCAGCAGTTACATGGGATGGCAGCCCCAGGGTTAATTCTGCGTCGAGTATTGCCAGGTCTGGTAGAAGATGGGGTGAAAGTACGCCTTTTTTCTCACTCTCACTTACTGTCACAACAGAACTTTGAGTAACCTCAGAGCCAGTACCCGCAGTGGTGGGCACCAAAATCAAAGGCAGCCTTGGTCCCTTAGCTATGCCAATGCCATAAATGTCCGACAATCTTTCTTTGCCCGGCGATAACAAAGCAACCAGCTTTGCAACGTCCATTGAGCTACCGCCACCAAACCCGACAATATAGTCAGCATGACATTCTTGCGCTGCCTGGATTGCCTTATCAATAACAGAAACAGGGGGATCGGCTTGAACCTCAGAGAAGATTTGAACCAAGAGTTTCAATTCTTTAAATTGAGGCATTACCCTGCTCAGCAAGCCCGCAGCAAGAACACCAGGGTCAGTAATAATCAATACCGATTTACCGCCTCGCTCTTGAATCTTGTTTGCAAGATTTGCTGAGCTACCTCGCGCTACCAAGATTGAATGGGTTGAGTAAAAGTCAAATTGCATGGCTCAGTACCTTAAGTTTTATTAAAACGGTTTTAATAAAACCTTTGCAGCCGCTGTTTTTCCAGCATGCAAGTCACTAAATGCCTGGGGACCATCCTCAAGCGATCTCTTTTCAACCCAGGACAAGTTACCAAAAGCATTTTGTGCGAGTAAATTAACAGTCGCTTGCAAGTCTACTGTCGAATAAGTGTATGTTCCAAGCAAGGTAATCTCAGCAAGAGTAAGTTTTCTCATATCAATTTCACTGGCCCACTCTTGCAAGCCAACATGCATGATGACACCGCCAGGTTTAATTGCGCTAAGAGCCGAATTTCGGGTGACGGCAGCACCTACACAATCCATAACAAACTCAAATGTATTTTCAGAAATATTTTCATTAATTGGATTAAAGGTTTTGCATCCAACATGACTCTCAATAGCTTTTCTACGCAAAGGATTAACCTCTGCTACAGTTATTTCACTGACTCCATAATGCTTTAGGAGAAGGGCCGATAACATTCCAATTGCACCGCCACCCAGAACTAATACGCGACACTCCTGAATAGGGCGCTGCAAGGCACGCATAGACAAGTTAATGGCATGTACAGCTGTGGCAGCAGGCTCAGTTAAGGCGGCGGCATCCAGACTTAGTCCCTCAGGAATAGCAATCAGGGAACTAGCCGGAATGCTCATGTATTCAGCAAAAGCCCCAGGTCTGGTCATACCAACCATTGTTCGATTGGCGCATAAATTATTCCTACCTTGTAAGCAATATTCACAGCGGCCGCAGGTGATTAATGGATTACCTGTAACTCTTTGGCCTTTTGAAAATAATGGAGAGCTTACTTCTTCAACGATGCCAGCAAATTCATGCCCTAAAACTAGGCCGGGCTTTCTTCTAGGGTCATGACCATGGTACGCATGCATATCACTCCCACAAATTCCAACCGATTCAATCTTCAGAACTACCTCATCCTTATCCAAGGAGGGATAGGGGCGATCTAAAACCTGCATTTCATTCGGCTGGGTATAAACCAAAGCTTTCATCGTGATTCCTTATATTGCGGTATAGCCACCATCTAACATGATGGTTTGTCCAGTAATGTATGTGGAGGCATCGCTAGCCAGAAAGATTGCTAAGCCATAGATATCATTCAATTCTCCATTGCGGCCTATGGCAGTTTTTTCTGCATGCATCTTAACTAACCCAGGGTCATTAAATACTGGTGCAGTCAGCGCTGTTGGGAAAAAACCTGGTCCAATAGCGTTACAAGTAATTCCAGACTTAGACCATTCTTGAGCAATAGCACGCGTCAATTGAACGATTCCTCCCTTTGCAGCTCCATAAGGCGCGCTATTGGAAAATGCTCGAAAACTTTGTAACGATGCAATATTAATAACTCTCCCCCAATTTCGAGCTTTCATTTGGGGAGCAAGCGCTTGCGTCATAAAAAATGGGGCTGCCAATTGAACGTTTAATTGCTCTTGCCAACTCTGAGGAGAAACATCCCCATAGGATTCTCGTAAATTAATGCCTGCTGCATTTACCAAGATATCTACCTTGCCAGATTTATCCATTACTCGATTTGAAAGATCCTTGGCCGCCTCCAGATCACTTAAATTAGCAACATAGGAGGAAACTTTGATCCCATGTGAACGGATTTGATCTACCGCTTCTTGTAAGAGGCCTTCTCTACGAGCAGCGATCACGACCTCCGCTCCCGCTAAACCCAAGGCAAGAGCAATACTCTCACCTAAACCGCTACTACCGCCAGTAATCAGAGCGGTTTTGCCTTGTAAATTAAAAAGATGATTAACCAGTGGACTCATACTTCAACAGGGCTTCCAAGATTAAATGTTTCATTAGGGAAATATTTTTCTAGGCGGTCATCAGCTGTTCTGGCGTGAGCCTCCATACCCTCAAGGCGACTAATTCTCGCAGTAACTAATGCCATCTCTTTACTACCTTCGCGGGTCATTTTTTGCCAAGTTAGAGTTTTCATAAACTTATGCACTGATAATCCACCGGAATATCTAGCAGCTCCTTTGGTTGGCAAGACATGATTTGGGCCGCTTGTCTTATCACCAAAAGCAACCGTAGTTTCCTCACCTAAAAATAAGGAGCCGTAGCAAGTCAAATTACTTAGCCACCAGTCTAGATCTTTTGCATGAACTTCGAGATGCTCACTTGCATATTGATCAGAAATCTTTGCAAGCTCTTCTCGAGTACTACATACAATGACCTCACCATAATCACGCCAGGCACAAGCTGCTGCATCTTTTGCAGTTGGCGGCAATAAATCAATCATCTGAGGCACCAATTGCATGACTTCTTTTGCCAATTTCTCAGATGTTGTAAATAACCAAGCGGGGGATTCATGCCCATGCTCAGCCTGCCCCACTAAGTCGCTGGCCACTATTTTTGGATCTGCGGATTCGTCTGCAATAACCGCAATCTCTGACGGACCAGCAAAAACATCTATCCCCACCTTGCCAAATAATGAGCGCTTTGCTTCGGCAACGAATTTATTTCCAGGCCCAACCACAACATCAGCTGGCTTACCAGTAAATAAGCCATAAGCCATAGAAGCAATCGCCTGAACACCGCCAAGAGTCATGATGACATCTGCGCCTGCAGCCTTGAAGGCATAGAGCACATATGGATGAATACCTCCGCCACGAAACGGACTGGAGCAAGCAATAATATTTTTGACGCCGGCTGCCTTGGCAGTAGCTACAGTCATATATGCTGAGGCAATATGGGCATATCTACCAGATGGTGCATAACATCCAACCACATTTACAGGCAATACTTTTTGCCCAGCAGTAACTCCGGGATGCAATGTTGTTGAAAAATCACTAATACTTTTTTTCTGGGCTAGAGCAAAGTCAAATACCTGCTTAACAGCAAAATCAATGTCTCTTTTTACCGAATCCGGTACATCCGCTAAGATTTTATTGATTGTCGATTCTGACATCACAATATCGCCAGACCACTTATCAAGCTTTGCAGCATATTCTTTTGCAGCCGACTCGCCATTTTTCTCAATATTGGCAAGCATTTCCGTAACTACTTGCTGAGCCGTTGATGTCTCAGTTTCCGGCGTTTTGGCTGCTTTTTTTAAATAATTTATTGACATATTTCTAACCTTATCTTGTAAGCGCTTACAGCTCTTTTTCTAAAAAATGAGGTTGCCCTCATTTTTTAGATTAGATTAATTACTACTTAGTATTATTTGCAAACTCACGCAACTTCTTATCAGCATTTACCATCTTCATAAACTCATCAGTGATGTATTCGTTTGCTGGTGGGACAGCTTGAATTGCTCCAGTTGACTGCATAAAGGCAGCAATCGCATTAAACCAACCGTCAACCTGTGATGGCCCTTTAGAGCTATCCATAATCTTTAACTCTGTTGCGAGGTCATAATTTGGGCGGGTATCGAACTCTTTCTTCATTGAGGCCTCAGAAATAGTAACGCCACCCTGCTCATAAAACTTCTTCATCATCGCAATAGCTTGTGGTTTGTTTGCATTCATCCACTTCCAGGCACGCAAATACACTGCCAAGAACTTAGCTACATTTTGTGGGTTTTCCTTTGCATAATCCCCGCGCACGATTAAGGCACCAGGAACAAATGCGCCACCATCCTTACCGCTACAAATCACCTTGGCACCAGCCTTTTCTTCCAAGGTGTAGATATTTGGAGCCCACAATCCACCAAAGTCAGCATTGCCCGATGACATTGCGGAGATAATTTCACCCTGCCCCATATTTTTAATAACGACATCAGCCTTAGTTAAGCCATATTTTTTAAGACAAGACTGAACGGCATAGTCACCAGTTGAGTTTCCAGTCAACACAATGGTTTGTCCTTTGAGAGACTGTGGATTAGCTGCGAATGCCTCTGCTGCCTTAGGAGTTGCCAGCAATGCATTGCCAGCAGATTCATCATTACTAAGGCCAATCGTTTTAATTCCGAAGCGGACATAACCCAACACTGCTGGAACTGAACCTGTGCCGCCCACATCCCATGACTTAGAGGCAGAGGCTGCAATCTGAGGAACACCCGCAGGAAAAGTACTGAATTCTGGTTTAAGGCCCAACTCCCCCCACCAATTCTTTTCAGTTGCAACAAAAAATGGTAGCGCCCAATACAAAGCAGGCTGATAGCTTACCTTAATCTCAGTTAAAGCAGGCTTTGCTTGGGCATGCACATTCCCTATGCTTGCTGCTGTAAGCATGGTGGCCCCTAAGATTCCAACTAATGACTTTTTAAATTTCATATCTGTCTCCTTCGTCTATTTCAAAAATAAATCAATGATCAACCCCCAGGTTTTGCTCCCTGAGTAATTTCCAAATTTGACTGCGTAACTGCACAAATGAACTTAAATCCATTACATCTTCAATACGAGAGTATTGATCCCAACACTCCTTCTCCCTAATTGGTTTAATTTCAATAACATCTCGAATCAAACCAGGCCTTCTAGACATCACCACCACACGATCTGCAAGATATACCGCCTCCTCAACCGCATGGGTTATAAATAAAACCGTCTTTGGATTTTTACGAGCCAATCTCACAAGCTCTTCTTGCATCACAACTCGTGTTTGTGCATCCAATGCGCCAAATGGCTCATCCATTAACAGGACCTCGGGCTCCAAGACATAAGCGCGTGCAATTGCAACACGCTGCTGCATACCGCCAGAGAGTTGATGGGGATAGGCCTGTTCATAACCCTCCAATCCCATCAAAGAAATCAATCTAGCTGTCTTCTCCCTCTTATCTGCTGCACTCATACTCAGCGACTTCAGACCAAATTCAATATTTTCCTGCACCGTCTTCCAAGGAAACAAAGCAAATTGCTGGAAAACAACTGCGCGATCAGGCCCCGGACCTTTAACCTCTTTACCTCCAACCAATACACGACCCTTAGTAGGCATCTCCAATCCCGCTACCATTCGCATGCAAGTTGTTTTACCGCAGCCCGATGGCCCAACAATAGCCACAAACTCTCTATCTTTTACACAGAAGTCTATCCCACCGACAGCAAGAAATTCTTTTCCGCCCTGCTTAAAACTACGCTCAACTGATTCAAAAACGATGTCTGCCATAAATCAAATTTCTTTATAGTGAACGGCTAGCTTTTCTGCCTGCCTTAAAAGTATGTCAATAAATAAACCGATTAATCCAATAGCAATCATTCCACTCATTACGATATCGGTTTGAATGCTAGCTTGACCCTTAACCATCATGTATCCAACTCCACTTGAAGCCACAATTAACTCAGCCCCAACCAATGATTGCCAGCCTAGTCCAGCAGAAATTCTGAGGCCAGCAATGATGGATGGGATTGCCGCTGGAAACAACACTTCTGTCATTAAGCGAAATTTACCAGCCCCCAGCATCTTGGCAGCCTCAAGGTATTTTTTATCTACATGAATAGCGCCACGATAGGTATTAATTAAAACGGGTGGGAAGGCGCCCATAAAGATAACCAGTACCGGTCCGCCAATGCCGGTGCCAAACCAAAGTGCTGCAAATGGCACCCAAGCAATAGGCGCCACAAAGCGAATACTTTCAAAGAATGGCGTAATGACTTGATTGGCAAATTTTGATAAGGCCATTATCAGCCCCATTGGAATACCAATTACCACGGCCAAAACAAAGCCGTACAAAAAACGTTGGAAGCTTGAAGCAATATGGGCGAACAAGGTGTAACCAGAGAATGGCTCATTAAGCAGTTGAACAAACTTCAAAACCACCTGATGAGGTGCGGGAAGAAACTGCTTAGGAACAAAACCAAGGGCAACAGCTAAATACCAAAATCCAATGAAGCTAGCAAGGCCTAAGCCAGTCCACAATATAAATTCACTCTGATTTAAGCGGTCATGGTTAGCCATTAAGCCCTCCAAGGCATTGCATAGCGCTCAGCTTTTGCCAACAACTGAGTCATTAACCATCCAGAAATTGCTACGCTCATCATGCCAACCAATATCATTGCAGGATTAATATCTTGAGCAGCTTGATTTAAAATTGAGCCCAATCCCAAGGTGGCACCCACTAGTTCTGCGGCGACTAAAGTGGTCCAAGAGGCCTGGAGAGAGAGTCTTAGGCCAGTGAAGATCAGTGGAAGAGCCCCAGGTATCAACACCTCTCTGTAATAGGCGAAGCGGCTAATACCCAACATAGCAGCAGCTTCTTTTTGTGGAATCTCGATAGAGCGTACACCTGTAAAAGTGTTAATAACGGCTGGCACAAACGCGGCAACGTAAATCACCATTATCTTGGCAGAGTTGCCAAGTCCCAACCAAACAATTGCCAATGGGATCCATGCTAATGGCGGTATGGGCCTCAAGGTTAGAAATATCGGATTAACAAATGCTTCAATTTTCTTATTAGCCCCCATCAAAATACCAAGCAAGATACCTAGAGATGAAGATACTAAAAATCCTGATGTGACCAAGACCACACTTTGGAGGATATGCTGGTATAGCTTCCCATTACCATAGCCTTGTACCGCAATAATCTTGAATGAATTCCAAGTTTCGGTTGGCGATGGAAATCTTGCGCCCGAAATAAACCCACCCCACTCGGTTAGACCAAACCAAGCCAGAAGGAGGATCGTAAAAAATAGGAGAAGGGATAAAAGCTTGCTAAAAATTTCTAATTCCTTATAGAATGGCAGAAAATGTAAGCGCTTTCATTCTAACCAAAAAATGCAGCTAAAGTGAGTGTCAGAAACCGAAATTGACTAGGACTTTCCCTAAGGGCGAGATGAAAAAAACTGTAGGATCAATCACTATTGACCATGTTGCAGCTGCAGCAAAAGTTTCTACGGCCACTGTTTCAAGGGCACTTAATAGACCAGATACAGTCAGCACTCAATTAAAAGAAAAAATTAATAGTGTTATTAAAAAATTAGGGTACATACCCAATGCTGGAGCTCGTTCACTCATGCTCAAGCGCTCTGGAACAATTGGAGCTATCGTCCCAACTCTTGATAACGCAATCTTTGCGCAAGGTCTTGCAGAATTTCAACGCCAACTAAATCAATCAGGTCATCAGCTTTTAGTAGCGAGCAGCAATTACAGCCCCGAAATCGAGGCCAATCAAATAACCAATTTACTCACGAGAGGTGTTGAAGGTATTGCACTCTTTGGTGTTAGCCAACAACGTGAGGCATTAAAACTATTGAAAACTCGCAATATTCCTTACATACATGTGGGCTCATTATCCGCACCCTACAATGGCTATGCCTCTGGGTTTGATAACCGCGAAGCAATTAAGCTTGGAGTTCAACATCTACTTTCCCTTGGGCATAAACACTTTGGAATACTGGCAGGCATTACTACTCATAATGATCGAGCCAGAGATCGAGTTGAAGGGGTACTTGAGCTTTTAACTGAGAAAAAAATTCAACTCAAAGCAGATGTCATTGTGGAATGTCTCTATGACCTACATGAGGCACGTCTTGGATTCAAAAAACTACTGCTCAATAATCCTAAGATTACCGCAATTATTTGTGGTCAAGACGTCTTAGCGCTAGGGGCGCTTCTTGAAGCGCAAAAACAAGGCCTTCGTATTCCAAAAGATCTATCCATTATTGGGTTTGATGATCTTGAAATATCTCGCCACCTTTTACCAAGTCTAAGCACAATTCATATTGATGCTATTGGAATGTGGGCCCAAGCTGCTAATCATCTCATCTCCCAAATCAATGGCGTAGAAAATCTTCCTAGAAAAATCAAAGCCAATGTGAATTTGGTTATTCGTGAGTCAAGCTCATCCCCTTTGAAGCGCTAAATACCCTAAAAAAAGCCACCCCGAAGGATGGCTTAAAAGAGATTTTTGGAGGTACTACTTAAAGAACAAACTACAAGTTCATATTAGTCGTCTCAAAATCTCATTTTTCTTCTGTTTGCATCATTCAGGGCTAACTTGCTTCATTTTGGTGCATTAATGATTCTCTTTGGCGTGATTGATTGAATATTTAGGTATCTCAATCACCAAATCTTGTTTAGCAACAATCGCTTGGCAAGATAAACGGGACTGAGGATTCAATCCCCAGGCGCGATCGAGCATATCTTCTTCATTCTCATCGGGTGTATTGAGACTCTGGCCGCCTTCTTTAACAATGATGTGGCAAGTGGTGCAGGCGCAGACCATATCGCAGGCATGCTCAATCGGAATGTCATTTTCTAGCAGGGCCTCACAAACCGAAGTCCCTGGTGCCACTTCAATTACGGCACCCTCTGGGCAATACTCACTATGAGGTAATACAACGATTTGCGTCATGATTCTTTTCTATTGGTTTTATTTCTATTGTTTTATATCTCTGCAACATTCTTACCAGACAATGCCTTCTGAATACTGGCGTTCATCCGCATCTGTGCAAACTCATCGCTTGCTTTAGCAGCGTGATCTACTGCTTTACGTAATACCTCACTACTAGTTTCTTCATTCAAAATCTTTTGCAAAACTAGCATCTCTTGATCAATCGCAGCCTGCTCTTCTTTATTCAGTAAAGCACGATCACTAGCTAAGGCTGTTTGTACCGCATCTAACAAACGCTGTGCATTCACTTGCTCCTCACGTAACGATCTTGCTAAGAGATCCTCTTTTGCAGAGGCAAAGCCATCTTGCAGCATGCGCGTAATCTCAGAATCTGTGAGGCCATAAGAAGGCTTAATATCAATTGAGGCTTGAACTCCAGAGCCCTGCTCCGTGGCACTGACAGAGAGCAAGCCATCAGCATCTACCTGAAAAGTTACCCGAATACGTGCGGCACCTGCAGCCATACCTGGGATGCCGCGCAACTCAAACTTACCCAAAGAGCGGCAATCTTGTGCAAGCTCACGCTCACCCTGTACCACCTGAATTGCTAGCGCAGTCTGACCATCTTTAAAGGTTGTAAATTCCTGTGCCCTGGCTACTGGAATCGGAGTATTACGCGGAATAATCTTTTCGACTAAACCGCCCATCATTTCAATACCCAGAGAGAGTGGAATAACATCTAATAGCAGCCATTCATCATCTTTACTTTGATTGCCGGCCAATAAGTCAGCTTGCATGGCAGCGCCCAGCGCAACCACCTGATCTGGATTTAAATTATTCAGTGGCTGCGTTCCAAACAACTCACCTACGGCACGCTGTACATTTGGCATGCGCGTAGAACCACCCACCATGACCACCCCTTTGACATCTTCAGCCTTCAATCCTGCATCTCGCAAAGCTTTTTTACAAGCCGTTAAGGTCTTAGCGACGAGGTTTTGAGTAATCTCAAAAAGCTGAGCCTGACTGACGCCCACATTCACTATGGTGCCATCTGCCAGAGTCTCATGAACGCGGGCTAATGGGTTGTGGCTCAACAACTCTTTAGCATGTTTGCATGCTAACAATAGGGTTCGGTGATCATGAATTGATAAGGGCGCGAGTTTTGCCTGCTCAACTACCCAGCAATACAAGCGATGATCAAAGTCATCACCACCTAATGCAGAATCCCCACCAGTAGAAAGCACTTCAAATACGCCTCTACTCATTTTCAGAATAGAGATATCGAAGGTTCCACCCCCTAAGTCATAAACAGCATAGACACCTTCGGAGGCGTTATCCAAGCCATAAGCAATCGCTGCAGCAGTAGGTTCGTTCAGAAGTCTAAGTACTTCAATGCCAGCTAACTTAGCTGCATCTTTAGTCGCTTGACGTTGTGCATCATCAAAATAAGCGGGCACAGTAATCACGGCACCAACAATGTCTTCCGCAACAGAGTCTTCAGCTAGCTGACGCAAACGCGCCAAGATCTCAGCAGACACCTCGATTGGACTCTTATCACCAGCAACCGTTCTCAGCTTGAGCATGCCCGGTTGATCTACAAAGTCATATGGAGTGCTCTCAATATGATCTACATCTTGAACGCTTCTACCCATAAATCGTTTCACAGAAACAATGGTGTTCTTTGGATCAATCACTAAGCTCTCTAGAGCCTCAAAGCCAGCTTGAGTTCTGCCATTTGGTAGATAGCGCACAACGGATGGGAGTAGCTCTCTTCCCTGTGTATCTGGTAGTACCTTAGGTAAAGCATCTCGCACGATCGCAACAAGCGAATTGGTAGTTCCCAAATCGATACCAACAGCAATACGGCGCTGGTGGGGCGCTAAGGATTTACCAGGTTCGGAGATTTGTAATAAGGCCATAAGTTTTAAATTTTAATTCGGTTATAGGCTAGGCCAAGGCCACAATGGCATCATCAAGCTCGATAACAAACTTATCAATAAAGAGCAATCCTCTGAGAAGTTCGGCAGCGTGTTGATAATTTTTAGCACTATCGATTGCTTGGGCTATCTCAGCCAGAGTTTCTTGTTTGGAGGCTGCGACCTCATCCATGAGTTTTTCTAAAGCAGGCAGATCGTCGGCTTGCTCATCTAAACTCTCGCGCCATTCCATCTGCTTCATCAGAAATGCGGCCGGCATAGCAGTATTAGTCTCTAGCTTGGCATCTACACCGTGCAGCTGGCAAATATACAAACCCCGTTGTACGGGATTCTTAAGCGTTTGCAATGCGGTGTTGGCCAATGTAGCCATTTGCATGGCAAGACGTTGTTCTGTATCGCTACCACGTGCATGGCGATCGGGATGAACTTCTTTTTGAATTGCTAGATAAGCCTGTTCAAGGGCAGGCAAATCGATTGTGAATTGCTGATTTAGTCCAAAGAAGCGAAAGTAATCGTCAGACGCGGAAGGATTCGCCACAACCACACTCATCTTTTACGTTTGGATTTTGAAACTTAAACCCTTCGTTCAAACCCTCACGTACAAAGTCTAGCTCTGTTCCATCCAAATAAGCCAAGCTCTTTGGATCGATAAATACTTTCACGCCATTGGACTCAAATACTTGATCTTCAGTTGCTGGCTCGTCCACATACTCCAATTGATAAGCTAAACCAGAGCAGCCAGTAGTACGAACCCCTAAACGCAAACCACACCCCTTGCCGCGCTTTTCTAAATTGCGGTTAACGTGTGCAGCTGCTTTATCAGTTAGGGTAATTGCCATAGTTTTAGTCTGCTTATATTGCTGGATGTTTTTCTTTGTAATCTGCAACTGCAGCTTTAATGGCATCTTCAGCCAAGATAGAGCAGTGAATCTTTACGGGTGGCAAAGCCAACTCTTGCGCAATCAGAGAGTTCTTAATCTCTAAAGCCTGATCCAAAGTCTTACCCTTTACCCACTCAGTAACTAATGAGGAAGAGGCAATCGCTGAGCCGCAACCATAAGTCTTGAACTTGGCATCTTCAATCACGCCTTGATCATTTACACGGATTTGTAACTTCATCACGTCGCCACAAGCTGGCGCGCCAACCATACCGGTACCAACACTGTCATCGCCCTTTTCAAAAGAGCCAACATTTCTTGGATTTTCGTAATGATCAATCACTTTATCGCTATAAGCCATGGTATTCCCTCGTTATTTCTTTATTTAATTATTATTTAATGTGCTGCCCATTGAATCGTACTTAAGTCGACTCCGTCTTTAAACATTTCCCACAATGGTGAGAGCTCACGTAACTTCGCAATCTTTTCTTTCACTAAATTAATGGTGAAATCTACTTCTTCTTCAGTCGTAAAACGACCAAGAGTAAAACGAATCGAGCTATGAGCTAATTCATCATTACGACCTAAAGCACGCAATACATAAGATGGCTCAAGGGATGCTGATGTGCAAGCGGATCCAGAGGAAATGGCTAATTCTTTCAAGGCCATCAACATTGATTCACCTTCAACATAGTTAAAGCTGATATTGAGGTTATGAGGAACACGGTGATCCATGTCACCGTTGACATACACCTCTTCAATATCCTTCAAGCCATTTAATAAACGATCGCGTAAGCCACGAATACGTTTATTTCCTTCTGCCATCTCGATACGAGCGATACGGAACGCCTCACCCATGCCCACAATTTGATGGACGGCTAGTGTTCCAGAGCGCATACCGCGCTCATGACCACCACCATGAATCTGAGCCTCAATCCGAATACGAGGCTTGCGACGCACAAACAGTGCACCAATACCTTTTGGACCATAAGTCTTATGAGCAGAAAAACTCATCAGGTCAACTTTGATCTTCTCTAAATCGATTTCTACTTTACCAGTTGCTTGCGCGGCATCTACATGAAGAATCACTCCACGTGAACGACATAGTTCACCAATAGCGGGAATATCCTGCACCACACCGATTTCATTATTGACATACATCACTGAAGTCAAAATCGTGCCAGGCTTCATTGCAACCTCAAGCTGTGCAAAGTCAATCAAACCATTTGGCAACACATCCAAATAAGTCACTTCATAACCTTCACGCTCTAGCTCACGACAAGTATCTAATGTTGCCTTGTGCTCGGTCTTCACGGTAATGATGTGATTGCCACGATCCTTATAGAAATGCGCCGCACCTTTTAATGCGAGGTTGATACTTTCAGTCGCACCACTAGTAAATACAATCTCTCGTGGATCAGCATGTACCAGTTGTGCAACTTCTGAACGCGCCCACTCAACCGCTTCTTCAGCAGCCCAACCATACGCATGACTGCGGGATGCAGCATTACCAAATTGCTCACGCAAGTAGGGCAACATTTTGTCGACCACTCTTGGATCAATTGGGGTTGTGGCCGAGTAATCCATATACACTGGAAAGTGCTTAGGACTAAACATCGGTACAGGTTGCTTTGGAAGGTCTTGCGGTGCGTTCATGATTTACTTATAAATGAATAACTACTATTAACTTTGACGCGCCCAATTAAATACTGAATTAATTAATGGTGCTTTAGGTGCAACTTCTTTCTTAGCTGCAAGTGCTGGTGCTGACTTTTCAGCTTTTGCACTCTCAACTTTGACTTTCTTCTGGCGCATATCCTGAATCACTACTCCGCGCCCTTCTTGTTGCTGAACCAAGTTACGCAAACTAACCGAGCTTAAGTACTCAACCATTTTGAGATTGAGATTGCTCCAAAGATCATGGGTCATACAGTGCCCATGTTCGTCTTCGTCACTATGACAATTGCCTTTGCCACCGCATTGGGTCGCATCCAATGGCTCATCAACAGCAACAATGATGTCTGCAACGCTAATCGCATCTGCACTGCGTGCGAGGGTGTATCCACCTCCAGGGCCGCGAGTACTCTCGACGATATTGAAGCGGCGTAATTTGCCGAACAATTGCTCTAGGTAGGAAAGGGAAATCTTTTGTCTTTGGCTAATTCCAGCCAAAGTTACAGGCCCATGCGCTTCACGCAGGGCTAAATCGATCATTGCGGTTACTGCAAAACGGCCTTTAGTAGTAAGTCTCATATTTCACCTTGGTAATGGATTGTTTATGGACAGCTCATGGTCAGGCGGGTAATACCCGACCAATCCACTCAACTTTATCATATGACCCACAAAATTGCTCGGGAATAGCCCCTAAAACCCTTTTAGCAACTAGCCTATGGAGTCTCTGGAACGGGCTCCGAAGGCCATTTCCTTTACTTTAGTTAGGCGATCCCGGGTGCTGGCAGCCTTCTCAAACTCCAGATTCTTGGCTTCAGCGTTCATTTGCTTCTCCAAACGCTTGATTTCACCCGCCAAATCCTTCTCACTCATATCCTCATAGCGAGCCCGTTCCTGCTCGGTCTGCATCTCCACTCGCTTCTCTTGGACGTCATAGACCCCATCAATGATGTCCTTAATTCGCTTTTGGACCCCCTTAGGCTCAATTCCATGGAGCTTATTAAAGGCAATTTGCTTGGTACGGCGTCTTTCGGTTTCACCCATTGCCCTGCGCATGGAGTCGGTCACCCTATCGGCATACAAAATGGCTTTGCCTCGAATGTTTCGTGCGGCGCGTCCAATCGTCTGAATCAAACTGCGTTCAGAGCGTAAAAAGCCTTCTTTATCAGCATCCAAAATAGCCACCAGAGAAACCTCTGGAATATCTAAACCTTCGCGCAATAAGTTAATACCAACCAATACATCGAAGACCCCTAAACGTAAGTCGCGCAAAATTTCAACCCGTTCAACAGTATCAATGTCTGAGTGCACATAGCGAACTTTCACACCGTTATCAGAGAGGTAATCCGTTAATTGCTCTGCCATCCGTTTAGTCAACACTGTTACCAAAACGCGCTCGCCCACTTTGACGCGCTCATGAATCTGATCCAGCAAATTATCAACTTGAGTGCTGGCTGGTAATACTTCAATTTCTGGATCAACCAATCCTGTAGGTCTAGCCACTTGCTCGACTACCTTACCTTGGTGGGTATTTTCATAATCAGCTGGTGTCGCAGAAACAAAAATGGTTTGACGCATCTTGGTTTCAAACTCAGTAAATTTAAGAGGCCGGTTATCCATCGCCGAAGGTAAACGAAAACCAAATTCCACCAAAGTATGTTTACGCGATTTATCGCCGTTATACATGGCATTGAGTTGCCCAATGAGGACATGGCTCTCATCCAAGAACATCAAGGCATCATTCGGAAGATAGTCCACCAAAGTAGGCGGGGCCTCGCCTGGAGAAGCACCAGATAGATGGCGAGAGTAG
Source organism: Polynucleobacter sp. UB-Piko-W3 (assembly GCF_018881635.1). GTDB lineage: Bacteria > Pseudomonadota > Gammaproteobacteria > Burkholderiales > Burkholderiaceae > Polynucleobacter. The sequence goes on along the minus strand of NZ_JACVPY010000002.1, from coordinate 125,247 downwards.
TTCTCAATGCCTTTGCAAAAACCCAATTCATTGAGCATCTCTAAATCAAACCGCGTACGCTGCTCTAGACGTTGCGCCTCAACCAGTTTTCCATCTTTGACAAACTCATCTAAGCGAGTACGCAACTCCGTCTTAATCGTTTCAATCGCTTTGAGAACGGTTTCTCGGGGCGTTACATAGTGCGAACTTGGGTAGACCGTAAAACGCGGGATCTTTTGACGAATCTTCCCAGTAAGTGGATCAAAAAATTGCAAACTCTCCACCACATCATCAAACAATTCAACGCGTACCGCTAACTCATTATGTTCGGCCGGGAAAATATCAATCGTATCCCCACGTACTCGAAATACTCCACGCTTAAAATCCGTTTCATTACGGTCGTATTGCATCGCAATCAGTCGCATCAAAATATCGCGTTGACTCATCTTGTCGCCAGGACGCAATGTCATCACCATGCTGTGATAGTCACCAGGATTACCAATACCGTAAATCGCAGAAACGGTAGCAACGATAATGACATCACGTCGCTCTAACAAACTCTTGGTTGCAGAAAGTCGCATCTGCTCAATGTGCTCATTAATCGATGAATCTTTTTCAATAAAGAGATCGCGCTGAGGAACATAAGCCTCAGGCTGGTAATAGTCGTAGTAACTCACGAAGTACTCAACCGCATTTTTGGGGAAAAACTCCCTAAATTCGCTATAAAGTTGAGCAGCTAAGGTCTTGTTCGGAGCAAAAATAATGGCTGGACGGCCCGTTCTGGCGATCACATTGGCCATGGTGAAGGTCTTTCCAGATCCCGTAACCCCGAGAAGGGTCTGAAAAGTGAGTCCGTCCTCAATGCCCTCCACTAAGGCCTCGATCGCCTCTGGTTGATCGCCAGCAGGGATAAAAGGCTGATAAAGCTGATAGGGGGAATCGGGAAAGCTGACAAATTTGGCAGGATCCAGATCATGGCCAGCCTCGCCCAATGGGTCAGCAACCGGTTTTTGGGTATCTTCTTGAGCTGTAGAATTCGACGACTTTTTGGGGGACTTAGGGGGCATCTCAGCTATCATTTGATCTGTGAGTTTTCTTCACAGCGAATTTTGTACAAACAATGATTTTGCCGTTTTTATTTGGAAATAGTTAATTCTGGCCTCTAAAACCTTTAATTAAGCCAAATTGAACGGCAATTAGAAGCAAAGCTACCTTTAAACCATCATTTACGACCGCCAATGACCCTTTTTGCCTCCGTCCAATTAGCCCCCAAAGATCCTATTTTTGGCCTCACAGAAGCTTACGTTGCAGATCAACGTCCTGACAAAGTTAATCTGGGGGTTGGCGTGTATTACACCGATGAAGGCAAGGTGCCACTTCTCAAAGCGGTGATCAAGGCTGAAGAGGCGATCGTGGCTAAACATTCTCCACGCAGTTACATTCCAATTGAAGGCCCAAACCTCTATAACAGTGCAGTACAAAATTTATTATTTGGTGCTGACTCGGCACTGATTAAAGATGGCCGTGTTGTGACTGCGGAATGTTTGGGTGGCACTGGTGCATTACGGGTTGGCGCAGACTTCATTAAGCGTCTTAATTTAATTGCACCCTGCGCTATCAGCAATCCAACCTGGGAAAACCACCGCGGTATTTTTGAATCTGCGGGCTTTGAAGTTGTGGAATATACCTACTTCGATGGCAAAACCCGGGGTGTTGATTTTGATGGCATGGTGAAATCTCTGGAGTCCTTTCCAAAAAACACGACTGTTCTTTTGCATGCCTGCTGCCATAACCCAACTGGCGCTGACATTACTGAAGCCCAATGGCATCAAGTAATCGATATCTGTAAGAACAAGAGTTTGATTCCCTTCTTGGATATGGCTTACCAAGGCTTTGCATCTGGTATTGAACAAGATGGCATCGCCGTTCGCCTCTTTGCGCAGTCTGGCATGTCCTTCTTCGTATCGAGCTCTTTCTCTAAGTCATTTTCACTCTATGGTGAGCGTGTCGGCGCTTTGTCTATCGTGACACAAAGTAAAGATGAATCTACTCGCTTACTCTCACAATTAAAGCGTGTGATTCGCACCAACTATTCAAATCCCCCAACTCACGGCGGTGCCATTGTTTCTGCTGTTTTAAATTCCCCTGAACTATGCAAGCTTTGGGAAGATGAGTTAGCAGAAATGCGTGACCGTATTAAAGCAATGCGTCATGGCCTCGTTGAAAAACTGGCTGCTGCTGGTGTGAAACAAGATTTTGCTTTTATCGAACAGCAACGTGGAATGTTTTCTTACTCAGGCTTAACGGCTGAGCAAGTTGAACGCCTACAGAAAGAAGATGGTATTTATGCCCTCTCCACTGGACGCATTTGTGTTGCGGCGCTCAATACCAAAAATATTGATAAAGTAGCCAAAGCAATCGCCCGCGTATTAGGATAACAAGCGGATATACAGAATTACAGGAGCTAAAATGTTATATCAGTTACACGAGTTCCAAACAGCTTTACTTCAACCCCTCAGCTCATGGGCGCGGGCAGCCTCAGAGGCATTTATCAATGCCTCCAATCCAGCATCGATGGTTCCAGGATCTGAGCGTTTAGCTGCTAGTTACGAACTTCTTTATCGCCTAGGTAAAAACTACAAAAAACCAGAATTTGGTATTCGGGCAGTACAAGCACATGGTCAAGAAGTAGCCATCCATGAAAGAACGATCGTTGCAAAACCTTTTTGTAATCTAGTTCGCTTCAAACGCTTTTCGGATGATGTAGAAACCATCAAGAGCCTCAAGGATGATCCGGTTGTATTGGTAGTGGCTCCGATGTCTGGCCATCATGCTACCTTGTTGCGCGATACCGTTCGTACGCTATTACAAGATCATAAGGTTTACATTACCGACTGGATTGATGCACGTAACGTTCCAATTGAAGATGGTGAATTTGGTCTAGATGACTATGTTCACTACATCCAAGAGTTTATTCGTGCGATTGGTGCGAAAGATTTACATGTTGTATCAGTTTGTCAGCCTACCGTTCCAACCTTAGGTGCCATTTCTCTGATGGCTTCTGCTGGTGAAGAAACTCCTGCATCCATGATTATGATGGGCGGCCCAATTGATGCCCGCAAATCACCGACTGCTGTAAATAATCTGGCTGAACACAAGTCTTTTGATTGGTTCGAAAGCCACGTCATCTACAAAGTGCCGCCAAATTACCCAGGGGCTGGTCGCAAGGTATATCCAGGCTTCTTGCAACACACCGGCTTTATTGCTATGAACCCACAAAACCATATGCAATCGCATTGGGACTACTTCCAAAATCTGGTACGTGGTGATGAACAAGATACCGATGCGCATATTCGTTTCTATGACGAGTACAACGCCGTATTAGATTTAGATGCCAAGTTCTACTTGGATACCATCAAGACTGTTTTCCAAGATTACGCTTTACCTAACGGCACTTGGGAAGTGGCTGGTGATTTAGTGAAGCCCCAAGATATTAAAAAGACTGCACTGCTGACTATCGAGGGTGAGCTTGATGATATCTCTGGAAGTGGGCAAACCCGCTCGGCACATAACTTGTGTGTTGGTATTCCAAAAGAGCATAAAGCGCACTACGAAGTTGCTGGTGCAGGGCACTACGGCATCTTTGCTGGTCGTCGTTGGCGTGACAAGGTTTATCCAAAGATTAAATCCTTCATTCTCGAGCATCAAGTTGCGCAGAAAAGAACTAAAGCAAGGCCTCCTAAATTAGAAGGCTCTAACTAAGCATCAATCAGTGGGGGCCAAGGCCCTCACTTTTTTAACCCACGATCTCGCAATGACAACCAACCAAGCGAACGAACTTGCTGATCGCTTAGAGGATGCACTTCCTCAAACACAATGTACTAAATGCGGTTATCCCGATTGCCGAGGCTATGCAGAAGCGATGGCCAGTGGTGAGGCTTTACCCAATCGTTGTCCACCAGGAGGCGTCGATGGAATTGCGCGCCTAAGCAAAATACTCATTCCAATTTATCCACAAGATGCTTTTGAGCTGCATCCCACAATAGATCCTGAGTGCGGTAAAGAGCGTCCCAGACCAGTAGCCTTCATCGATCCACAGAAATGTATTGGCTGCACTCTATGCATACAAGCTTGTCCAGTCGATGCGATTGTGGGCGCTTCAAAGCAAATGCATGTAGTTTTAACGCAGTGGTGTACGGGTTGCGATCTTTGTATTCCTCCCTGCCCCGTCGATTGCATCAGCATGATTGATGTCACAGGCAATCAAATGGGCTGGGATGCCTGGTCGCCAGACTTGGCAGATATTTCACGTCAGCGTTATCACGAGCGAGATCAACGTCTTCACAGAGAGCAAAAAGATAATGATGGGCGTTTAGCCAAAAAAGCGGCGGCCAAATTAATAGCAGTGAATGCTGATAACCCAACATCAGATGAGCAAAAGAAAGAGCAAGAGCGTAAACGCGCCATTATTGCTGCTGCCATTGCACGTGCCCAGCAACAAAAATGATGAATCCTGAAAAACGGCGCGCCTTCTTTGAGCAACTCAAGGCCAATAATCCGAAGCCGACAACTGAACTTGAGTACAACTCACCATTTGAGCTTCTCATTGCAGTATTGCTTTCAGCGCAAGCAACTGATGTATCAGTCAATAAAGGTACACGCAAACTCTTTAAGATAGCCAACACACCAAAAGCACTTTTAGATCTGGGTGAAGAAGGGGTGAAGCCATTTATTCAGCACATTGGATTATTTAACTCCAAGGGTAGACATATTCAAGAGACTTGTCGCCTCTTGCTAGAAAAACATCAAGGCCAAGTTCCGCAAATTCGTGAAGAACTTGAGGCTTTGCCAGGAGTTGGTAGAAAAACTGCCAACGTGATTCTCAATACTGCCTTTGGGCAGCCTACTATTGCTGTTGATACACATATCTTTAGAGTCTCTAATCGCACTGGTTTAGCGCCCGGTAAGGATGTGGTTAAAGTGGAAGAGCAACTTCTCAAACGTGTACCTAAGGAGTATTTACTAGACGCACATCATTGGCTTATCCTGCATGGTAGATACACTTGCAAGGCACGCAATCCAGATTGCGCGCAATGTATTGTTGAGCCCTTATGTGGCTTTAAACAAAAAACTGGCAAAGGGAAAGTTCGTGGCAATATTTAATCCAACTCGAGAAGAAGTACGTCGCTTTTTCTGCGATACCTGGAAAAAGAAAACCGATGGCCACATCCTAGATTCGATGGAAACACTTGCGAGTGATTGGATGGTAGACCACCCTGAGTATCACACCCTGTTGGCAGATCCTGAAGGTGCTTTAGCTCAAGACTACACACCAGAACGTGGAGAAACCAATCCTTTCTTGCACCTCTCAATGCATCTATCGATTAGTGAGCAGATCTCGATTAATCAACCCCCTGGAATTAAAGAGGTAGCAGAAAAGCTGATCAAGAGAGCGGGCTCTGAGCACGAGGCTCAGCACCTCATGATGGAATGCTTAGGACAGGTAATGTGGGAAGCGCAGCGTGAAGGTGGACAACTTAACCCCGATCAATATCTCGAGGCATTAAAAAAACTAGTTTAGTTTTGAAACGCGCATTACCTTGCTGCCAATAATGAATTTCTCAACCTCAGGACAAAGCAGGCCATCCTTGTAAGGTAATGGGACATACTCATATTGAGTGCCAGCTAGCACTTTCCAGCGCGAACCGTCATACAAAGAAAAGATATCGCCTGGATTTCCATAAAGCATCAGCGGTTCTTTGATGGAAACCTGATAGCAAGTAATAGATTTCTCTTTACTTGATTGGGCATTTACAACAGAACAGCAGATCAAGGTTGAGAAGACGAAAAATAATCTCTTTATAACAACAAGGATGATCATTTCTTAGGGGCTGAACATAGTAAATCAGAACAGTCTTGAAGCCACTCAAGGGACAGCTTTGTTGGTATCACATACTTTCGCCTGCGATCCTCTTTTGAAGCCTCGGCCTTAATCAACTTTTTGGTGATTAAGTCACTCATCACTGAATGCAAGGTAGCCTGAGATCCAATCTCATTTAATAAGATTAAATCGAGAACTGAAAAGTTCACTTTTTCAGCATGGGCTGACAAAACCGCCTCAAGCACCAATACCTCTTTCTGGTCGGCAAGCTTGTAGCGCTTATTAATACGCCGAAGGGAGGCAGAAAAGTGTAGGAATTTGAAGGGGGCTGAAGACATCCCACAATCGTATTCGCTTCAAGGCCAATAGCCTAACTATTTAAAATATGACTTTTATATTGAAAATCTATAGTTATCTAAAAAATTAACACTTTTCAGGAAGTGCAAAGTGAAGGTTAATCCTCAATCCCGAGGACTATATTGAAGTTTTAAAGGGGTGGTTTAGATATTAAGTCGCATTAGATCGGCTCAAATAAATGTGTCTTTTGACCATCTTCTGTTTCTTGAAAAACCACTTTCACTTTTTGCCCAATACGAATTGAATCAAAATCGCAATTCGTTAAATGAGTCAGTATAGAAATACCCTCTTGTAAGCGGACATAAGCCATAGCAAATGGCACAGCCACCCCACGCCTCATGACGGTATAAGAATAAATTTCTCCTAGGCCATCAGACTTAACCCAGGTCGTATCATCACTGCCACAATGAGGGCAGATAGTACGTGGGTAGTAATGCGCTTCTTTGCAACTATTGCAATACTTGAGTAAGAGTTGATTCTCCTGAGCAGCCGCTAAAAAAACGGTATTTTCAGGATTACTAATGGGGCTTGGTAAGCGATGCTCTTTATTGTCTGGATTAACTTGGCTCATCACAGTCTCCCTAAAATTAATACTGCTGCGCCGTGACGTGTGCCGAGGGCCCCACCAATACCAGAGGCTAGCGCAAACTCTAGATTAGGAACCTGAACTGCTGGGTGGGCTTCTCCGCGCAACTGTCTTACTGCCTCAATCACTTTGGTCATGCCCCCACGATTGGCTGGATGGTTATTACATAAACCTCCACCATCGGTATTAAAGGCAAGCTTGCCTTTGCCAGAAATTAATTGGCCGCCTTCAACAAACTTGCCGCCCTCACCCTTTTTACAGAATCCGAGATCCTCTAGCTGGATGAGTACTGTAATAGTGAAGCTGTCATAAATAGAGGCATAACAAATTTGCTCAGGTGTTAACTTGGCTTCCTTAAATGCAAGAGGAGCAGCCCAAGCTAAACCAGAATAGGTAAGGTCAACTTTGCCGCCCATCTGACCCTTGGTAGTTTCGCCTGCGCCCATCATCGTAATGACGGGCTTTTTTAAAGTCTTGGCAATATCAGGATGCACCACTACCAATGCCCCGCCGCTATCCGTTACCACGCAACAATCTGCCCGGTGTAATGGATCAGCGATCATTGGAGAATTCAAGACATCTTCAACAGTTAAGACATCCTTTAAGGCGGCATTCGGATTGTGTTGCGCATGATGTGAGGCGGCTACCTTAATCCAAGCAAGCTGTTCGCTAGTGGTACCAAACTCATACATGTGGCGCATAGCGCACATCGCATACGTATTTAAAGGTGCTGGTGAGTATGGCTTTTCAAATGCAAAGTCGGGAGCGCTAGCCCACTGGCTCCGAACCTGTGTACCACTAGAGCCCTCAGACTTTGGACGCCCTGCTAAGGTGATGAGGGCAACCTTACATTGCCCCGCTGCAATAGCACGTGCCGCATGATTAACATGGGTTAGGTAGGAAGAGCCGCCGGTATCAGTGGAGTCCAAGTATTTTAATTTCTTGAGACCCAAATAGTCTGCCATTGATACCGGACCCATACCTGGCGCATCACCTGCACAAAAATACCCATCTACATCATCTAAAGTAAGTCCAGCATCCAACAAAGCACCTCGTGCTACTTCAGCATGCAACTGCGCAACTGTGTGATCTGGAGCTACACGTAATGGATGCTCATATATTCCAGCGATACAGGCATTAGATGAAAACGACATGAATGTTCCTTTAGTAAATTCTTTGATTCAGCAACTAATCTAATCAACTGTAATTTGTGACTGCGCAATCAGCTTACGCCACTTTTCCATTTCACTTTTAATGAATGTAGAAAATTGTTCAGGGCTTCCTGGCATTGGGTCGGCACCTTGTGCAATCAGCTTATCCTTAAATTTAGGATCGGCCAAAATACTTTGCAGCTCTTTATTCAAGCGATTACGTATACCTATCGGTAAATTTGCTGGCGCTACTAATCCATACCAGGTTGCCATGTCGTAACCAGGCAAGCCAGACTCTGCGATAGTGGGAACATCGGGCGCTGCAGCCGAACGCTTCGCGCTCGTTATACCTAAACCCCTCAAATTGCCAGCTTTTACTTGCGGCACGGCGCTTGGTAGGTTCGGAAAGCTCATATCAACTTGACCCGAGATCACATCAGGCATGGCGCTACCGGTGCCCTTGTATGGCACATGGATCATGTCAATCTTCGCCATTTTTTCAAACAATACTGCCGATAGATGAACTGATGTTCCACTACCGCTAGAAGCAAAAGTGAGCCTTCCAGGGTTACTTTTTGCTGCAGCGATAACCTCAGCCACAGACTTATAGGGTGAGTTCACAGGAACTACCAACATATTTGGCGCTGAAAATACGCTACCAATAGCAGTGAAATCTTTAATTGGATCGTATGGAAGATTTTTATACAGCGATGCATTCACAGCATGGCCAATCGACGGGAAATACAAGGTATATCCATCCGGCGCTGAGCGAGCTACAAGTTCTGCAGCAATATTGCCATTAGCTCCTGCTTTATTAAGGACAATGACAGGCTGCCCAAGTCGAGTGGATAAGCCCTCTGCTAAAGCACGCCCTACTGTATCTGCTGAACCGCCAGGAGAAAACCCAACAATCAATTGAATGGGTTTATTGGGATATGCAGGTGCAATATCAGCAGCATGGGCAGAACCCAAGCCAATCAAAAATATTAGGCCTAAGAAAAAATGGTTAAGTTTCAGTTTGGAGTACACATTATTTCCTAAGCCTATGCATTGGCACTTTGCTGAGTTCTTGTAAGTCTTCAAAGCTCAGTCCATCTACCCAATCAATTGCCACTAAACCTTCAGTCGTTACTGCAATGGTTGCTAAGTCGGTATAAATACAATCTACTGCTGCTAGAGCGGTTAAGGGGTAAGTACATTCTTGAACTAATTTAGATTCTCCAGACTTCGTGAGATGTTCCATCATGACAAATAACTTCTGAGCACCTAAAGCAAGATCCATGGCACCGCCCACTGCAGGAATGGCCTTAGGGTCACCAGTGCGCCAGTTGGCGATATCGCCCTTGATAGAAACCTGAAAGGCACCCAATACGCAAATATCGATATGTCCACCACGAATCATGACGAAAGAATCCGCATGATGACATAGTGAAGCTCCAGGAAGCATCGTGACTGGCTGTTTACCAGCATTAACCAACTCTTGGTCAATCTCATGCTCTTTCGCTAATGGGCCCATGCCCAACAAACCATTTTCAGAGTGCAGGAGAATTTCTTTATCCGAAGGAAGGAAGTTAGAAATAGTCATTGGTTGACCGATACCTAAGTTCACATGAGCACCATCAGGTATATCTTGCACAATACGCTTAGCAATGTCAGCTGTCGTGCGCTTTTGTAACTTAGAGAGATCAATCATGATTTATCTCCAACCCGCACAATGCGTTTTACGAAAATTCCAGGGGTCACAATATTTTCTGGATCCAGTGCGCCCAAGTCTACAATCTGATTGACTTGAGCAATAGTACAGCGAGCGGCCGTGGCCATAATGGGCCCAAAGTTCCGCCCGGTGCGATGGTAAGTTAGATTACCCCAACGATCACCCTTATCAGCTTTGATCAATGCGTAATCTGCTTTGATCGCAGTTTCTAAAATATGATTTACTCCATTAATGACGCGAGTATCTTTACCATTGGCTAATTCTGTACCAAAACCCGTCGGCGTATAAAAGCCACCAATACCTGCGCCGCCAGCTCGAATACGCTCTGCTAGAGTGCCCTGTGGGACCAACTCTAATTCAATCTTGCCAGCTCGGTAGAGCTCATCAAAAGCACCAGACTCAGGCTGCCTCGGAAAAGAGCAAACCATTTTCTTGACTTGACCAGCGCCAATGAGCTTTGCAATACCAACACCAGAATTGCCAGCATTGTTGCTCACAATAGTGAGGTTCTTGGCGCCCTGCTCTGCTAACGCGTCTAATAAGTAAATCGGTAGACCCGCGCCACCAAAACCAGAAACCAAAATGGTTGAGCCATCACTAATATCCCGCATAGCCTGCGCCACGCTAGGAATGATTTTGTCTATCACTACCCATCTCCATCTTTTTTATTGTGAGTGCTACTTTCAGCTTTTTACTGATTTAGTAGTAATTTAATGCATTTGAGAAATTGCAGAGCGAATTGCGGCAGGCAACCGCTTAGCAAGAGCACCTCTAGCCTCCAGAGAAGATTTCGTCGCCTCTTGCGTCCGCACTGACCATGCAGATCCTGGGAAAAAAGCATCGTCTTTATATCTGGGTATGACATGCCAATGAATATGGGGAACCATATTGCCTAAGGCAGCAATGTTGACCTTATGGGGACGCATGATGTGGCGTACTGCCTCTTCCACAACAAATAAGAGCGCCATCAGATGCTCGCGCTCACCATAGGTCAAATCAGTCATTTCAGCGACATGACGATTCCATATCACTCTACAAAAACCGGGTAGGTCAGGATCATTGACGAGAATCACACGACAGTCATCACCTCGCCAGATGAGCTCACTCTCTTCTGGCTTGAGTTCGTCTTTACACAGTACGCAATTGGTCATGGCAAGAATGTATACGAAAACGGCATCTAAGTCACCCTTGTGGGGTAATTTAGATGCCGCGGCAGTAATGAGTGCTACTGCTACTACGAACTACTTAGGGATCTAGTAGGGGTTAGTGGAATTGCTCTTCCTCAGTAGAGCCAGTCAATGCGGTTACGGAAGACTTGCCACCCTGAATGACGGTAGTGACATCATCAAAGTAACCAGTACCAACTTCTTGCTGATGCGAAACGAAAGTGTAACCACGATCACGAGCAGCAAATTCTGGCTCTTGTACTTTCTCGATATAGGCAGTCATACCGCGCTGCATATAGTCTTGTGCCAAGTCAAACATGTTGTACCACATCGAGTGAATACCAGCGAGGGTGATAAATTGATATTTGTAACCCATAGCACCTAGCTCACGTTGAAACTTTGCAATCGTTGCATCATCCAAATTTTTCTTCCAATTGAAAGATGGTGAGCAGTTATATGCCAACATCTTGCCTGGGAATTTCGCACGAATGGCTTCAGCAAATTTCCGAGCAAAATCAAGGTCAGGTGTACCTGTCTCACACCACACCATATCAGCGTAAGCGGCGTATGCCAAACCACGCGAGATTGCTTGATCCAAGCCCTTGCGTGTTTTATAGAAGCCCTCTGGAGTCCGCCCGCCAGTCAAGAATGGCTTGTCGTTTTCATCATAGTCAGACGTTAATAAGTCAGCAGCTTCAGCATCAGTACGCGCCAAGATAATGGTTGAAACACCCATAACGTCAGCAGCCAAACGAGCAGAGATCAGCTTCTGAACAGACTCGGCGGTTGGCAACAATACCTTGCCACCTAAGTGGCCACACTTTTTTACTGAAGACAATTGATCTTCGAAGTGAACTCCGGCCGCGCCCTGCTTGATCAATGCCTTACTTAATTCAAATGCATTCAATACTCCACCGAAACCTGCCTCAGCGTCAGCTACGATAGGCGCAAAGTACTCGATATAACCTGCGTCACCCTTACTAATTCCTTTAGCTGTTTGAATTTCATCAGCGCGCTGGAAAGAATTATTAATACGTTCAACCATCTTTGGAACGGAATCTACTGGATATAAAGATTGGTCTGGGTACATAGCAGCGTAAGAATTGCCATCGGCAGCAACCTGCCAACCAGATAGGTAGATTGCTTGAATACCCGCTTTCACTTGTTGCATTGCTTGACCACCAGTCAAGGCACCTAAGCAATTCACGTAAGCTTCGTTATTGACTAATTGCCATAAACGCTCGGCACCATGCTTTGCCAAGGTGTGTTCAATCTTGAGTGATCCGCGCAGACGGACAACATCTTCTGCCGTGTAGCCGCGGGTAATACCTTTCCAACGTGGATTGGTGTCCCAATCTTTTTGGAGTGCTGCGATTTCTGCTTTGCGATCTGCCATGTTTTTCTCCCTAAGTTAAACAAGTAATTCCAATATAGAGACATTTGACTCTTATGTCTTATATAAGAGTTTAGACAGTTCAACAAAGTAAGCAAGGGATATTGCAGGGTTTTATAAAAATATTTAGTTATTTAAAAACAATCACTTAAATGACTATTTTTATAATGCGGAATGGTGACTCACTTACCAAGATGCAATTGATTACAACTGATCGGACCACATTTTACGCAGTGTAATGATATTTCGCATTATGAAATACATCACTAAGCGCAATTACGCTTCATTTTTAGAACAACAAAGAAATGGGTTTAGAAGTATTCAGCTACTTCAACTAAGTTTCCATCTGGATCACGCAAATATACCGAGCGTATCGGACCAAGCGCACCACGACGCGGGACAGGGCCTACATCGATTGGGATTTCATTCTTATTAAGGTGCTCAATAAATTCATCCAAAGGAACCGAGGCAATCAAACAGAAATCGCCAGATCCAATAGTTGGTACCCTTGCTTTTGTGGGAGTCTCTGTATCTCGGTCTTGTAAATTAATCTTGAGATGGCCAAAACGCAATGCATAGCGTGGCTGCCCCTCAGGCCCCTTGAAAAATTCTCTTTCAAAGCCAAATACTTTTTCGTAATACTGAGTAGTCACCTCAATATCAGTCACCGTTAAAACAATATGATCAATTCGATCAATTAACTGCTTCATTTAATGTCTCCATTATTTTAATTTTTAAAGTTTACTTGACGCAATCGATTACGAATCAAATACTGGCCTTTTTGACGCCAGTGGAAACCTTAAATACGGTTGGAATAATCATTAATTGGAATAGCACAATGCCTAAGAAGAGAGCCTTTGGCAAGCCCGCATCCATAAAGAGGCCGAAAATAAAAGGGCCAACTGCGGCACCCAAATCAATCCCTGAATACACAATTCCATATACGCGCCCTGCTACACCTTTAGGAGTTACTGTCTTGACCAAAAGATCTCGGGAAGGAGCAACAAGCCCATAACCAAATCCTAAGCCAATGAATAAAAAGGGAATAAGGCCAACTGGAATGAACCCCATACCCAGTAATAAGCTCATTACTATCGTTACAGACAAGCAAGAAGTCACAATAAGCTCTGGCGCCTGTAGTTTTGCAGCAAGATAGCCGCCAAATAAAACACCTGCCGCACTGCCTAAGGCTAATAAGGTGATGTAATAACTTCCGACATCCAAAGGCACTTCATAAATATTAAATAATGCGCTTGGCGCAAATGATTGCAAGCTCGATGTAGATGCCATGCTGAAGAAAAAGAAAATCCAACATAACCATACGGCAGTTAATTTTAGAAACGCAAATGGACTCTCTTGAGTAAACCCAGGATTAGATGCATGGTTGCTTGCATGGGTGTTCTCATGTCGCTCCTGAACGTTGTCCAGGAGGTAATTTTTATTTAGCCAAAGTATCACTAAGATAGAGACCTCTAAAAAAGCAGCGGCTAAGAAGGCAATACGCCAGTCTGAAAATTGAGCAACTGCAACCATGAAAGCTGGTGCTGCTGCCCAACCTAAGTAACCTGCCACACCATGCATTGAATATGCATATGGGAGATTAGGTGGCGATACCTTGTGATTGATGAGTGTGTAATCAACCGGATGGAAGATACCATTACCGCAACCAGCAATAACCGCTCCCGCTAATAACATTGCATAGCCATTACTTTGGGAATACACAAGGGCTGCAAGCACAAATAAGCCTATGCCACCAAACAAAACTGGTCTTGCTCCAATTCGGTCCACCAAGAATCCAGAGGCAGCCTGCGCGATACATGAAACTACAAAGAAGACTGACATGAGCAAACCAAGCTCTGCATAACTTAAAGCAAAGGCATCCTTCAGCCATGGAAACATCGGCGGAAGAATCAAATGAAAGAAGTGGGAGCTGCCGTGCGCCAGGCTGATCAGACCAATAACCCGGACATCACTGGCGCGCCTACTGGTTAGGGCAACAGTCATGTACCGAGTTTACTGGCGTAGGAGGATTTCTGCTGAAATACTTAGTGAACCTGACGTGTGAAGCTAAAGTCGCCCTTTTTATCAACATCCACAGGCACTACATCCCTAGGTCCGAACTTACCTTCTAAGATCATCTTAGAAACGGGGTTCTCGATGAACTGTTGAATAGCCCGCTTGAGTGGTCTTGCTCCATAGATAGGATCAAAGCCAACCTCAGCAATCTTATTCAAGGCAGCATCACTGACCTCGAGCTGCATATCCACTTTTGCCAAACGATCTGACAAGTTTTTGAGCAAGATCTTAGCGATATTAGCAATATTGCCTTTATCCAAGCCATGGAAGACCACAATCTCATCAATGCGGTTCAAGAACTCTGGACGGAAATGACTCTTAAGCTCTTCAAACACAGCCTCCTTAATCTCTAACTGCTTCTTGCCAGTCATCGACTGAATGAGATGGGAGCCAATATTGCTAGTCATCACAATCACGGTGTTCTTAAAGTCTACAGTGCGACCTTGACCATCCGTTAAACGACCATCATCCAATACTTGTAGGAGTACGTTAAAGACATCAGGGTGCGCTTTTTCAATCTCGTCAAAGAGAATCACACTATAAGGATGTCGACGGACTTGCTCAGTCAAATAGCCGCCCTCTTCGTAGCCCACATAGCCTGGAGGCGCACCAATCAAACGCGCAACACTGTGTTTCTCCATGAATTCACTCATGTCAATGCGAATAAGATGCTCTTCACTATCAAATAAGAATCCTGCTAAAGCTTTGCAGAGTTCTGTCTTACCAACACCAGTAGGTCCTAAAAACAAGAAAGATCCATAAGGACGATTCTCTTCAGATAAGCCGGCACGGGAGCGACGGATCGCATCTGATACTGCGCGAATCGCTTCTTCCTGACCAACCACACGCTTATGTAAAAGCTCTTCCATCTTGAGTAACTTATCGCGCTCGCCCTGCATCATCTTCGATACCGGAATACCAGTAGCGCGAGACACCACTTCAGCAATTTCTTCAGCACCTACTTGAGTCCGCAAAAGTTTGTTCTTCACAATACCATTCTTATCGCCTTTAGCTTCAGCGGCAGCGGCAGACTTAAGTTTGGCTTCCAGCTCTGGCAATTTTCCATATTGCAATTCAGCAACCTGTTCTAACTTACCTTCGCGTTGCAGCCTAGTGATATCACCGCGAACTTTTTCGATCTCTTCTTTTAGATGGGCGGCACCCAAAACAGCACCCTTTTCTGCTTTCCAGATTTCCTCTAAGTCAGCGTACTCAGCACCGAGGCGCTTAATTTCATCCTCAATGAGGCCCAGACGCTTTTGAGAAGCTTCATCTTTTTCTTTCTTGACTGCTTCACGTTCAATCTTGAGTTGAATCAGGCGACGCTCTAATTTATCCATCACCTCTGGTTTGGAATCGATCTCCATCCGAATGCGTGAACCCGCCTCGTCAATTAAGTCGATAGCCTTATCTGGCAGAAAACGGTCTGTAATATAGCGATGCGACAACTCTGCAGCAGCCACAATGGCTGGATCAGTAATCTCAATACCATGATGAAGCTCATAACGCTCTTGTAAACCACGCAAGATCGCAATCGTTGCTTCCACGCTAGGTTCTTCAACCATGACTTTTTGGAAACGACGCTCTAGTGCAGCATCTTTTTCAATGTACTTCCGGTACTCATCTAAAGTTGTTGCGCCGATACAATGCAATTCACCACGAGCTAATGCAGGCTTGAGCATATTGCCAGCATCCATTGCGCCATCACCTTTACCAGCACCAACCATCGTATGAATCTCATCAATAAAGATGATGGTTTGACCTTCATCTTTAGCAACGTCACTCAGTACAGCTTTCAAGCGTTCCTCAAACTCACCGCGATACTTGGCGCCTGCTAATAACAAAGCCATATCCAAAACAAGGACGCGCTTATTCTTGAGAGTTTCTGGAACCTCTCCATTAACAATACGTTGCGCTAAGCCCTCGACAATTGCAGTCTTACCAACACCAGGCTCCCCAATCAGAACCGGATTATTCTTACCGCGACGCTGCAAGATCTGAATGGTGCGACGAATCTCATCATCACGACCAATCACAGGATCTAACTTACCCATCCGGGCACGCTCGGTTAAATCGATGGTGTATTTCTTGAGGGCTTCACGTTGACCTTCAGCATCTGCACTATTCACTGATTCTCCTCCGCGTACTAAATCAATAGCCGCCTCTAACGATTTACGATTTAATCCATTTTCACGAGCTACTTTTCCAAGCTCGCCTTTGTCATCGGCCACCACTAACAAAAACAACTCGCCAGCAATAAACTGGTCATTGCGCTTGTTAGCTTCTTTTTCGCAAAGGTTAAGCCAGTTGCTTAAATCACGGCCCACTTGCACTTCACCACTAGTGCCCTGCACCTCAGGCAAATTCGCAATGATCTTCTCTGCGCCTTTTTCAAGACCTGAAATATTTACCCCGGCACGGGTTAACAAACTCTTGGCAGCCCCATCAGAATCACGCAACATTGCCAGCAACACGTGGGCTGGCTCAATATATTGATTATCTTTGGCTAAAGCGATACTTTGGGCCTCACTTAAAGCCTCTTGAAATTTAGTGGTTAACTTATCTATTCTCATTTTTGCACTCCATATATCTATCTATAGAATATAAGGACATTCACGATAATTTCAAACCTATAACCCACTTTTATCCCTCATTTATCTTATTTTGACCTGGCTTGTTTACCTTCTCGAATGTGCTGATGGCACTTACTATGCCGGCATCACTAACCGCCTAGAACATCGTCTGGAAGCCCATAATTTAGGGCAAGGTGCACGCTATACAAGATCTCGTAGACCAGTTGTCCTTTTAGCGACTCAAGAGCACCCCGATCGATCAGAGGCGTCCAAAGCCGAGGCAAAGTTAAAGCAATTGCCTAGATCTCAGAAGCTAGGGTTTTTTATTAATCAAGAGTAATATTTGCAGACCTTACCAGCGCACCCCATTTAATCTTATCGTCCGCCAAAAGTTTATCCATCTGCAACGCTGCAGAGGGTTCCGATAAGGGTATGCCCCGCTGAGCAATTTCAACACGAAATTGTGGGTCACTAAGAATATCAATAAACGCATTTTTAAGAGTATTGACTATAGCTGCAGGTGTACCAGCAGGAACTAGAACTCCTGTAAAAGCAGTGACATCAAAATTCCTTAGCTCTGCAATTCCCTGTGATGCAAGTGGCTTTTGAGCTGGAGATAGAGGATCTGGGGCTCGAGAGCTAATCCCAAACGACTTTAGTCTTCCAGACTTAACCAGCTCTCCGCCAGTTGTCACAGCATCAAACATTAAAGTCACTTGCCCTCCAATGACATCTGTTTCAGCCTGTGTCGCCGCCTTGTATGGCACATGCACTAAATCTAGACCCAACTCTTTCTTAAAGAGTTCCATACACATATGGGAGTAGCTACCATTGCCATTCGTGCCATAACTATACTTCCCTGGATTTTTTTTCAGGTATGCAATTAACTCTGGCAGCGTCTTCGGTGGCAAACTTGGACTACTCACCAGCATTAGGCCAATGCTATTTAAGACTGCCACAGGCGTTAATTCACTTTCAACTTTATAAGAAACATTTTTATCAGCTATAGGATTGATAGTTAAGGGTGATGAAGTCGTAATGAGAATCGTATATCCATCGGCAGGTGCCTTGGTAACATAAGAAACGCCAATGGTTCCGCCTGCTCCAACACGATTTTCAATAATTAAAGGTTGCTTTAATCGCTGGCTTAATCTGTCAGAAAAAATTCTTGCCAGTACATCTGCGCTGCTTCCGGGTCCAAAGGGGATGATTGCCTTGATTGGCTTATTGGGATATTGATCTGCGCTATTTTGAGCGCCGGCCGCGATCGAGAAAGTGACCATCAAAAAAGCTATGAAGAATCTAAACATATACGTTTCCTTTGTTGACTTCTCTTGAATGAACCATTACCTCATCGGGTAAATACTAATCATATGGTTTACATTTAAATGTATATTAATCAGGTTATACAACATAAAAAATAACATCGTTTTCAGATGTTTACACAAGGAAGTACTATGGCACAAATTCTCAAGTCTGCACACCCCATTACCAATACAGCGGATGCTGTTCCAAAAGAACAAATTCAGAATGACGTTAAACAAATATTAGATCTTGTTTATGGTGGTGGCGTTGCAATTCTTCCTCTTGATGTTGCATATGCAGTTATAGGAAGTAAAGAAAATGCAATTAAACGGATATTTGCAGCCAAAAAGAGGAGTTATGAGAAGCCAAGCGGGCTCTTTTCAAACTGGCAATTTAGCAATGAAATTCACATTCTGCCTGACGAAAAACGGGCTATGATTCGCGAAATCATTGAACAAGAAAAATTGCCTTTTTCAGTGGTAGCCCCTTTTAAGAAAGATCATCCATTCTTCAAGGATGTAGATCCTTTCGTGATACAAAATTCTAGCAAAGCCAATACGATCGATATGCTTCTTAATGCGGGAGATGTTCATAATGAAATCGCCCGACAATCATGGGAGGCTGGGACACCAGTCTTTGGTTCGTCAGCAAATACGTCTTTGATGGGTAGTAAATACCGAGTTGAGGATATTGAACCAGAGGTACTCAACGCTGTAGATTTAATCGTGGACTACGGATTATCCAAGTACCATAATAATTTAGGCCGTTCGAGCACCATTATTGATTTTTCTGATTTTTCAGTGATTCGCGTCGGAGTCGTGTTTGATCAACTTAAATCTGCATTTAAATCACGCTTTAATGTAGACCTCAAAGTAAATCCACACTAGTCATTCAACGGAATCCTTCCCATGCTTGGTAAATTTTTCGGCGTTGCACTTTCAACGTTATTTTTATGGTCTACGCCAAGTAATGCACAAATTCCAAATAAAACAATTCGTCTAATAGTCCCCTTCTCCCCAGGGGGAGGGGCAGATAGTCTGGCACGCCCACTCTCAGATCAACTAAAAAATAAGTTGGATAGAACTATAGTCATCGAGAATAAGCCTGGAGCAGCCAGCAATATTGGCACCGAATTTGTGGCACGCTCAGCAGCAGACGGCAGCACACTCCTTATTAATACTGATGGCATCGCTATCTACCCTTACTTGTACTCAAAATTAAACTATGACGTTTTCAAAGACCTCATACCAATCACGTTTATTGCAGAGACTCCACTGGTTCTAGCATCAAATAAATCATTACCCCCAAATAATCTTAAGGAATTAATAGCCTTTGCCAAAGTTGAAGATAATAAATTTTCATTTGCAAATCCTGGTCTTGGAACGCCGCATCATCTTGCGTTCGAATTATTTGCCAAGCAAGCTGGAGTAACTGCAGCGCAGCCTGTTTATAAAGGTGGTGGGCCCGCTCTTCAGGATGTTCTGGCCGGGCATGCACAAGTTGGTATGTTTACTCTAGGCGCAGTGATTAGCCATATCAATCAAGGCAACTTGAAGCCATATGCTGTGATGACAGAAAAACGCGCTAACTCCGCTGACAATATTCCCACCATGAGTGAGGCAGGACTCCCGGGGGTTCGTGCTGGACTACGATTTGTCTTAATGGCGCCCAAAGGCACTCCCCCGCAGACTATTTCAGCAATCTACAAGGCAACGATTGAATCTCTTAAAGAGCCTGCACTTCGCGAAGCGTACTCCAAGCAGGGATTCGAAATTCTTGGGACAACTCCTGAAGAAACAGAAAAAATAATGCGCCAAGATTATCTTAAGTGGGGTCCAATCCTCAATCAACTGAATATTAAATTAGATTAATAGGTAGCATTATGGATAAACCAAATAATTTAATTCTGCCGCTAGCGCGCATGATCGTGACGCTTGCCGCACTAGTAAGCTGCCTCACATCTCATGCGCAAACATCAGCAAACTACCCGAATAGAACAATTCGATTTGTTGTTCCCTATGCAGCAGGTGGTGGAACAGACATCTTCGCCAGATTAACAGCCCAAGAACTTAGTAAAGAGATTGGGCAAACCGTTATCGTTGATAACGTCGTTGGTGCCGCAGGAATGGTAGCTGGGGCACTAGTTGCTAAAGCCGTCCCGGATGGATACACCATTCTTGTCGACCAAGCATCTATTGCAACCAACCCACTCCTTTACGACAAAGTACCTTTCGACCTAAAGAAGGATTTAGAGCCCGTGATTATTGGTGTGTCATTAGACAACATCTTAGTGGTGAATCCATCTCTGCAAGCCAATAGTATTAATGACCTCATCGCACTAGCAAAATCACGACCAGGCGTACTGAACTATGCCTCAACTGGCATTGGATCGCCACAACATCTAGCAATGGAAATCTTCAAAGATAAAACTGGTACCAATATCGTTCATATCCCCTATAAGGGTGGTAGCCCAGGAATCATGGCTACGAGCACTAATGAAGTTCAGATGTTTTTGATTAGCGTTTCTACTGCTCTTCCATTTATTAAATCGGGCAAGGTTCGCGCACTTGGTAATGGTGGACCTAAGCGCTCCCCTCTTCTGCCGGAAGTTCCCGCTATCGCTGAATCTCTACCCGGCTTTCAGAGCACCAATTGGCTAGCTCTATTTGCTCCAGCCGGCACTCCAAAGCCAATTATTCAAAAATTAAATGGAGCCTTACAAAAGGTATTCTCAAATCCAGCCTTAGTTGATCAACTAAAGCAACAAGGCATGATTGTGATGGGAGGTAGCCCCTCAGAGCTTTCAAATACTATTAATCGAGATTCTGACTACTTTGGCAAAATCATTAAGTCAGCAGGCATTAAAGCAGAATGATTAATGATGAAGCTCCTTTAGAAGCTCTTAATCAGTAATCTAGCCTTTTTTCCAACGCGCCATTGCAACATCATCGGTCACACGGGCATCAACCCATCTTGCACCCTGCGGGGTATCTTCTTTTTTCCAAAATGGGGCTGCTGTTTTTAAGTAGTCCATGATGAATTCACATGCAGCAAATGCTTCGCCCCTGTGCGCGCTGGTAACTGCTACTAGGACAATTTGATCTTCAGGCAGTAGCGGGCCAACTCTATGAATCACTATGGTCTGATAGATATCCCAACGGGCTTTGGCTTGATCCAGAATTTCTTGCAATGCTTTTTCGGTCATGCCGGGGTAATGCTCTAGCGTCATTCCCTTTACTTGGCTACCGTCATTCATATCGCGCACAGTGCCCAAGAAGCTCACCACTGCGCCAACTCTAGGATCGCCTTTGCGAAGTAGCGCTATTTCAGCACTAATGTCGAAATCTTTTTCTTGGACGCGGATTGAGCTTGGCATATCAACCCCCGGTCACTGGCGGAAAGAAAGCGATCTCAGCATTTTCTAGTAGAGGCGTATTTGCATCAACCATGACCTGATTCAAGGCGCAGCGCAGTACCTTGCCCTCCGCCAATACGTCGGCCCATGGATTGCCGCGCCCTGTTAAATGAGCTCTGAGATCCGAAATCGTTTTGACGCTATCTGGAATAGTGATGTCCTCATGCGAAACACCAAGGGCTTCACGCAAAGAGGCAAAGAATCGTAATTCGAGTTTCATGGGGTAATCGTAAACCGATTATTTGAGAAGTGCATCAAACGGGATGTACTTCACTAGATTGCCCGCTTTAATTAGCTGGTTTGGCGCGCAATCTACTAGACCATCACCCCAAGAGGCGCTAGTGAGTACCCCGGAGCTTTGGTTGGGAAATAAATCTAAGCCGCCATTGCTATTGAGCTTAACCCGCAAGAATTCATTACGGCGATCAGCTTTTAACCAATCAAAATCAGCACGCATTGTGTAAGACTGCGGTGGAGTGCTATTTCGTCCCTGCAACTTCAAAATAAATGGGCGCACAAATAACAAGAAAGTTACAAAACTTGAGACCGGATTACCAGGCAAACCAATAAACCAAGCTTCACCATCTTTTAGCTCATCTGATTTACGAACCGCTCCAAATGCTAGAGGCTTACCGGGCTTAATCGCAATTTGCCAAAGATCTAATCTTCCTTCGGCAGTTACAGCGGGTTTGATGTGATCTTCTTCGCCGACCGATACGCCACCAGACGTAATGATGAGATCATGATCTTTGCTGGCTTTGCGTAACGCCGCTTTAGTTGCATCTAAACGATCAGGAACAATTCCTAAATCTGTTGCATCGCATCCGAGTGATTTGAGGCAAGCCAATAAAGTATCGCGATTGGAGTTATAAATACCACCAGGTTTGAGCGGTTCACCAGGAAGAGATAACTCATCACCAGTGAAGAATGCGGCAACTTTGACTCTGCGTTTCACGTTGAGATGAGTTAAGCCAGCGGAGGCCGCAACACCCAACTCTTGTGGGCGCAAGAAAGTGCCTGCAGTCAGCGCTGTTTTACCTGCTGTTAAATCCTCGCCCCTGCGACGAATCCATTGGCCTGCTGTTGGCGCAATATTCACTTGTACTTGATCACTTGAACCTTCGGGGATAGCACAATCCTCTTGCATAACTACCGCATCTGCACCTAGAGGAACGGGCGCGCCAGTGAAAATACGGGCAACAGTTCCTGCTTGAAGCTCTGTGCCAATTGAACCCGCCGGAATGCGTTGCGCAATCTTCAGAATGCTTCCAGGGTTTTGAGTATCAGCAGTGCGAACTGCGTAGCCATCCATTGAGGTGTTATCGAGTGGCGGCACATCTACTAAGCTGTTCACATTTTCAGCAAGAATACGACCTAAGCTTGCTTGCATTGGAATACTTTCATTTTCAGCAACTGGCTTGGCGTGAGAAAGTAAATGATCCAAGGCCTGCTGCGCTGTCAACATTGGAGGCTTAGTCATAATGAATAGCTGGTGTTTTAACTAAGATGCGCAGTGATGAATGATTTGATCTGATGAACGTCAGCATCAATATTCTCTACGCGCTGAGGTTTAGATTTGATATCTTTAAATGCAGGCGGGCACTCAGCAGGGCGACCCAAAGCTTCCTGAATCGTTTCTTCAAACTTGATTGGAAGCGCAGTCTCAAGTACCAGCATTGGAATACCCGCTTGTAAATGCTCACGCGCTACCTTTACACCATCAGCAGTATGCGTATCGATCATCACACCATATTGCTGATCAATGTTGCGAATGGTATCTAGACGATTCTGGTGAGTACTACGACCAGACTGGAATCCATATTGGCTAAGTTCATTAAAGACTGTGTCTTTAGAAATATCAAAGCCGCCAGTCTCGTCGACTTGCTTAAACATTCCCGCAGTTGCCTTACCGTCTTGACCCATAAAGTCAAATACAAAGCGTTCAAAGTTACTTGCCTTGGAGATATCCATGGATGGACTAGAGGTATGCATTGTCTCAGCAGACTTGCGCGCACGGTATATGCCAGTGCGGAAAAACTCATCAAGTACATTATTCTCATTGGTTGCAACAATGAGGTGCTCAATCGGTAAACCCATCATACGAGCGATATGGCCAGCGCAAACGTTGCCAAAATTTCCTGAAGGGACAGTAAACGATACCTTCTCATTGCTAGACTGAGTGGCCAAGAGATAACCTTGGAAGTAATACACCACTTGAGCAACCACCCTACCCCAGTTAATCGAGTTCACGGTACCAATTTTGTTATTGGCCTTGAAAGCATGGTCATTGCTTACTGCCTTAACAATATCTTGGCAATCATCAAAGACACCAGCGACTGCTAAGTTGAAAATATTCGGGTCTTGCAAGGAATACATTTGTGCAGATTGGAAGGCGCTCATCTTGCCGAGCGGTGAGAGCATAAATACTTTCACCCCCTCTTTACCTCGCATCGCGTATTCAGCAGCGCTACCAGTATCACCAGAAGTAGCGCCTAAGATATTGAGCTGTTGCCCTTTTTTCTTGAGAGCATATTCAAAAAGATTGCCCAATAATTGCATAGCCATATCTTTAAAGGCCAAGGTTGGGCCATTCGAAAGACTGAGGAGCCCAATACGAGTCTGATGCTCCTCACCTAACCAATGTATCGGTGTAATGTCTTTGGCATTATCTTGGGGGCGACCATTGCAATAGACTTGCTCGGTATAGGTCTTGCGTAAGATTGCACGCAAGTCTGCTTCAGGAATGTCGTCGCAATACAAACTCAAGACTTCGTAAGCAAGATCCGCATAAGACAGGCCGCGCCAAGAATCGAGCTGTACTGTCGTCACTTTTGGATACTGAGTTGGCAAGTACAAACCGCCATCTGGCGCCAATCCACCCAAGAGAATTTCTAAGAAGGATTGTTGTGGACTATTGCCACGAGTAGATTGGTAACGCATGAATTTACTTAAGACAGATTTTCTAAACGAATCTTCACTACTTCGCCATCAACTGTTTTGAGGTTCTGGATTTCTTTAATGGCAGCAAGCATGCTTTTTTCTTTAGTCTCGTGAGTTAAGGTCACTAAGTCTGTTTGACTTTCACCCTCGTCAGCTTCTTTTTGTAAAAGGGCGTCAATAGAGATGCTATGGGAGGCCAAAATCTTGGTGATCTCGGCCAATACACCAGCTTGGTCAGCCACCCGCATACGCAAATAGTAGCTAGTGGTAATTTCACCAATCGGCAAGACTGGTGTATTTTGAACTGCATCTGGCTGGAAGGCTAAATATGGCACACGATGCTCAGGATCAGCACTTAAGAGACGAGTGATATCTACTAAATCAGCAATCACTGCTGATGCGGTTGGCTCAGAGCCAGCACCTTTGCCGTAATACAAAGTAGTGCCCACTGCATCACCGAATACTTGCACAGCATTCATCGCACCTTCGACGTTAGCGATCAAACGCTTTGTTGGAATCAAAGTTGGGTGCACACGCAACTCAACGCCCGCTGACGTCTTCTTCGCAATCCCCAATAACTTGATGCGGTAACCCAATTGCTCTGCGTAACGAATATCGATTGCAGCTAACTTAGTAATACCCTCTACATAGGCTTTATCAAACTGCATCGGAATACCAAAGGCAATCGCACTCATGATCGTTGCCTTATGAGCAGCATCAACACCTTCAATATCAAACGTTGGATCTGCTTCAGCGTAACCTAAGCGTTGCGCCTCTTTGAGAACGGTATCAAAGTCCAAACCTTTATCACGCATCTCAGACAAAATGAAGTTGGTTGTGCCATTGATGATGCCAGCAATCCACTCAATGCGATTCGCAGTTAAGCCTTCACGCAAAGCTTTAATAATGGGAATACCGCCAGCAACTGCGGCTTCAAACGCCACCATCACACCTTTAGCATGAGCTGCTTTAAATATCTCATTGCCATGAACAGCGATCAAGGCTTTATTGGCTGTAACCACATGCTTACCAGCAGCAATCGCCTCTAAAACTAAGTCCTTAGCAATGCCGTAGCCGCCAATGAGCTCAACGACAATGTCAATCTCAGGATTATTGATAACAGCACGAGCATCACTGACGATCTGTGCACGATCTTTCACCATCTCTTTAGCACGCTCGACATTGAGATCGGCGACGGTATTAATCCGAATGCCGCGACCAGCGCGACGGGTAATTTCATCTTGGTTGCGCTCGAGCACTGTAAATACGCCGCCACCAACGGTGCCAATACCTAGTAGACCTACTTGAATCGGTTTCATGATGCCTTTGCTGCAGCTATAGAAGCCTTATGGCTATGTTTATTACGGTAACGCTCCAGGAAACGCGCAAGACGACCAATGGCCTCCTTGAGGACATCTTCGTGGGGCAGAAATACTACGCGGAAGTGATCAGGCTTACCCCAGTTAAAACCAGAGCCTTGTACCAACAATACTTTTTCTTCTTTTAAGAGCTCAGCAACAAACTGTTGATCATCCTCAATAGGGTACATCTCAGAATCTAACTTTGGAAATAAGTACAAAGCAGATTTTGGTTTGACGCAGGTGACACCCGGAATATCAGTAATCAATTTCCAAGCCAGATCACGTTGCCTCGCTAAGCGACCACCCTCAGCCACTAAATCATTAATACTTTGATAACCACCAAGCGCAGTTTGAATTGCGTACTGCCCTGGTACGTTTGCGCACAAGCGCATTGAAGAAAGCATATTCAGCCCTTCAATGTAATCGCGCACCATCTCTTTATCACCTGAAACCACCATCCAGCCAGCACGGTAGCCGCATGAGCGGTAGTTCTTGGATAAGCCATTAAAAGTGATTGTCACTACATCAGTAGATAAAGATGCAAGAGAGATATGTTTCTCTGCGTCATACAACATCTTGTCGTAGATTTCGTCAGCAAACAAAATCAAACCGTGCTCGCGCGCGATTTTTGTAATCTCGAGTAATACTTCTTTGGAATAAATAGCACCTGTTGGATTGTTTGGATTAATCACCACAATCGCTTTAGTGCGAGGTGTAATTTTTTTACGCAGATCATTTAAATCTGGCGCCCAATCTTGAGACTCATCGCAAAGATAGTGAACTGGTGTGCCGCTAGATAAACTCACAGCAGCAGTCCAAAGTGGATAGTCAGGTGCAGGCACCAATACTTCATCGCCATCATTGAGTAATGCGTTCATTGAAAGCACGATGAGTTCAGAAACACCGTTGCCGGTATAAACATCATCTAATGCCACTCCTTGAATGCCTTTTTCTTGGCAATACTGCATGATGGCCTTACGAGCAGCGAAGATGCCTTTGGAATCAGAATAAGCTGAGGCATTACTCAAATTGCGAATCATGTCCAACTGAATTTCTTCAGGTGGATCAAAACCGAAAACTCCTACGTTTCCGATGTTTAATTTGATTATCTTGTGGCCTTCTTCCTCCATGCGCTGCGCGAGCTCGAGCACTGGCCCGCGTATGTCGTAGCAGACATCATTGAGTTTTAAGGACTTTAGGATGGGTTTCACAATAAATTAAAGGGTAAGTTCTTGAAATCTTGGAAAAAACAGCTAGCTATAATCCATATAATTATGACAGAGAGTCCACTTGAAGCTTCAATCTGACCCCCATTCTGGAGCCAATACGATCACCGGCTATGGTGATGGCTATGTCGAGATCAACCAGACACCATATGCCCATGCCGTCTTATTGAGCTCTGATGGGGCAATCTCTGCATGGCCAGTACAGTCATTTAATAGCTTAGAGGCATCCCATTTCGCCCAAATGGTGGAGCTCAAACCCGAATTAATCCTGATTGGAACCGGGAGCAAACAGCGCTTTCCCAAGCCTGAACTCCTGAAATCACTGATTTTGGCCAAAATCGGCTTCGAAATCATGGATTCTCAAGCAGCCTGCCGCACCTACAACATTTTGGTGGGTGAAGGACGTCAAGTTCTACTCGCTTTAATCGTGGAGCCGATCTAATGCAAGTTGGAGAAATTCGGCAATCATCAGCCTTACATCCCGGCAAAATTTTATTACTGTTCATCATTTACGGTTTGCTATGGTTTGGTACGCTCAACTATCGTCACCTCATTCCCTCGGATGAGGGGCGTTATGCAGAAATCGCCAGAGAGATGTTGGTCACTGGCGATTGGGTTACACCACGTTACAACGGCTATAAATATTTTGAGAAGCCCCCACTTCAAGCTTGGGCAACTGCAATAGCATTTCAAGTATTCGGTATTGGTGATTGGCAAGCACGTCTATGGACTGCCCTTACTGGCTTTCTAACTATTCTATTTATTGGCTTTACTGGGGCTCGTATCTACAGCACCAGAGCAGGATGGCTAGCGGCAGTCGTTCTCGCATCCAGCCCGATGTGGGTCATTAGCGGCCACTTTAATTCTCTGGATATGGGTCTGTCTGCGTTTTTAGTGGCAGCACTCTGTAGCTTGTTACTAGCACAAACTGCTAACAATAAATCTGGTTGTCGGAATTGGATGTGGGCTTGTTGGATCTTTATGGCACTTGCAACCCTATCTAAAGGTGTCATTGGCGCTGCCATTCCAGCGATGGTCTTTGTTGCTTACTCCATCAGTACTTGGGATTGGAAAATCTGGGCGCGATTACGCTTGTTCAGCGGTACGCTTTTGTTTCTAGCAACTACAGCACCTTGGTTTATTTTAGTTGCACAGCGCAACCCTGAATTTTTAGAGTTCTTCTTTATTCATGAGCACTTGCAACGCTTTACTCAAGATGCTCATAGTAGAACGGGCCCCATCTACTACTTTGTGCCATTACTTTTTATTGGCCTACTTCCTTGGGTTTTACAAATCCCCGGTTCGATTGTGCAAGCATGGGGTGAGCGTCGTCGCGAGTTCTCTAGCGGCTGGTTATTGGTGTGTTGGTTTTTGGTGATCTTCGCCTTCTTTAGTGTTTCACGCTCCAAGTTGCCAGGCTACATCATCCCCATTTTCCCAGCGCTTGCATTATTAATTGGTAATCGCCTCGATCAAATATTGGCGCATACCAATTCCATGGAGCTTCCTTGGAAATTACAAACCGTCGGATTTGCAATCTTGGGTTGTATTGGATTTTTCTTTTTATCAGATATTAGTAAACAAGCAAGGCCTGATGAAATCGAAGCTTATGCTCAATACACTTATTGGGTAATAGTTGCTTTAGTTGCGCTGATTACCTTCAGTGCATTTGCAGCATGGCAAAGCAAGCGCAATGGCATGCAAAGTATTGTGAGTTTTGCCTGTGGATTTTTTCTTTGCGCCATCATTGCTGGTACAGGTCATGAGACCTTAGGGCGTGCGGTTTCAGGCATAGATCTTGTCAATCGCGTGAAAGCATCTATCCCCGAAAAAGTGAATTTCTATTCTATTCGCCTTTTAGATCACACTGTGCCGTTTTACCTTGGCAGAACCATGATCATGGTCGAATCACCAGATGAGCTCGCGTTTGGCGTTAATCGAGAGCCTGAGCTTTGGATGCCCACTTTAGACGCATTCATTGCGCGCTGGAAAGAAGATTCCACTGCTTATGCATTAATGGTCCCAGAACAGTATGTAGCGCTCCAAGAATTAAAATTACCCATGCAAGAAGTGGATCGTGATTCACGCAGAGTAATTGTTAAGCACCCAGACACATCGAATGTGACGCGTTAATATAGAACATCATGTCAAACTTTATCCCCTTCACGCGCCCCAACTTTAATCAAGAAACGATTGATGCTGTTGCAGAAGTGCTGCGCTCTGGCTGGGTTACCTCGGGACCTAAATTGGCAGAATTTGAATCTGTCTTAAGCACCTATTTTGGCGGCCGTCCAGTGCGTTGCTTTGCGAATGGCACGGCAACCATGAAGATTGCATTACAAGTTGCGGGTATCGGTGCTGGTGATGAAGTGATTACTACGCCAATTTCTTGGGTAGCTACCTCAAATGTTGTTTTGAGTGTTGGTGCTAAACCTGTCTTTGTAGATATCGATCCTGTTACACGTAATATTGATCTTCATCAAGTTGCAGCGGCAATCACATCAAAAACACGAGCAATCATGCCTGTCTATCTTGCTGGTTTACCGGTAGATATGGATCAGCTGTACTCAATAGCGAAGCAGAATAATCTGCGCGTAATTGAGGATGCCGCGCAAGCTTTTGGCTCTCAATGGAAGGGCAAGAAGATTGGTAGCTTTGGAGACCTCGTAAGTTTTAGCTTCCAGGCAAACAAGAATCTCACTACCGTAGAGGGTGGCTGCTTGGTTTTGAATACCGAGGTGGAAGCTAAGCTTGCTGAAAAATTTCGCCTGCAAGGTTTAACACGTCAAGGCATGGATGGAATGGATGTAGATGTGCTGGGTGGCAAAGATAATTTGACAGATGTCAATGCAGTAATTGGACTTCAGCAGTTAAAACAATTACCCGCCTATCAAGCGCGCCGCACATTCTTAGCGCATCAATACTTTGATGCCATTCGTACAGAACTTAAATCTGCCGGATTAGAAAACCTCAAATTAGAACTGCCGGTTGAAAATTTCACTGATAGCAACTGGCATATGTTTCAGGTGCTACTTCCACTGGAACAATTGAATTGCGATCGCGGCCAAGTGATGACCGAGTTAAAAGATCTTGGTATTGGAACAGGAGTGCATTACCCCGCTATTACTGGATTTACTCTTTACAAAAATCAAGGCTACAAAACAAGTGATACGCCGATAGCTGATCGTATTGGTCGCTCCATCCTGACTCTTCCACTTTTCCCTGGCATGGCAGATGAAGATATTGGCCGTGTCGCTAGTGGATTAGTCGGAATCCTCAAGAAACACTGCAAAAACTAGCCTAATTGGGCTTAGCCCCAAGAATCAGGCAAAATTGCGGCATGACTGCAAATTTAGTTGCCAATCCAAAGCTTTCCATTGTGATTCCCGTTTACAACGAGGAAGATGGCCTTCAGGCTCTCTTTGATCGTCTCTACCCATCTTTAGATGCAGTAGCTGCCAAACGCAATATTTCCTATGAAATCGTTTTTGTAAACGATGGCAGTAAAGATCGCTCAGCAGGCATTCTGGCAAAACAAGTGGAATTGCGTCCTGACGTTACCCGCGCTGTTTTGTTCCATAGTAACTTTGGTCAACATATGGCAATCATGGCGGGTTTTGAATATGCCAAGGGCGAATACATCATCACCTTAGATGCGGACTTACAAAATCCCCCCGAAGAAATTGATGCTCTGACTGAGCAGTTATTAAAAGGTCATGATTACATAGGCACCATTCGTGAAGATCGGCGCGATAGTTTTTTTAGAAAATTTGCTTCACGCGCTATGAATGGCTTGCGTGAAAACATTACCCGCATCACGATGACGGATCAAGGTTG
This sequence comes from Polynucleobacter sp. UB-Piko-W3, assembly GCF_018881635.1. Classification (GTDB taxonomy): domain Bacteria; phylum Pseudomonadota; class Gammaproteobacteria; order Burkholderiales; family Burkholderiaceae; genus Polynucleobacter. The sequence goes on along the minus strand of NZ_JACVPY010000002.1, from coordinate 94,287 downwards.
CATGTTGCGCGGCTATAGTCGTCGCATCGTTGACTTAGTGCGTCAATGTGATGAAAGTAATACCTTTATTCCGGCGCTTGCCTATACCTTTGCCGCTAATCCGATTGAAATTAAAGTTAAGCACGAAGAGCGTTTTGCCGGTGAATCAAAATATAGTCTCTACCAACTCATTCGTTTAAATTTTGATTTGGTGACCGGATTCTCGGTGATGCCTCTCCAGATCTTCTCTATTCTGGGCATGTTGCTATCACTCGCTGCGGGCAGCTTGTTCGCGTATCTCCTGGTGCGCCGCTTTGTCTTGGGCGCTGAGGTTGAAGGAGTCTTTACTCTGTTTGCTTTAACCTTCTTTCTGATTGGTGTCATGCTCTTTGGCCTTGGTCTCTTAGGCGAATATATTGGCCGAATCTATCAACAAATCCGTAATCGCCCACGCTACGTTGTGCAAACTGTTTTAGAGAAAAAATAATTGCACGCAGTCGTCTTCGCTTATCACGATGTTGGTGTCAATTGCCTTAAAGCCTTATTAGCTGCAGGCATCAAAGTCGATCTAGTAGTAACCCACCAAGATGATCCCAATGAGAATATTTGGTTTGGCAGCGTTACCAAACTCTGTGCTGAAAATAATATTTCCTGCATCACGCCAAGCGCTAATGAGTTAATTCAACTCATTCCAAAACTGCAAGCAATAGCACCAGACTATATTTTTTCTTTTTATTACCGCTATATGATTCCTGCGCAGATTTTAGCTTGCGCGAAAATTGCTGCATTGAATATGCATGGGTCATTACTGCCAAAGTATCGTGGCCGCGCTCCAGTGAACTGGGCAATCCTGCATGGAGAAACACAAACAGGTGCCACATTACATGTCATGGAAGTGAAACCAGATGCCGGCGACATTGTTGGTCAATCCGCAGTTGACATTGGTCCTGATGAAACGGCGACTGATGTCTTTAGCAAGGTTAGCCAGGCGGCAGTAACAGTGATCAACGAGACTCTACCCAGTTTAATTAAGGGTAGTGTGCCTCGCAAACCAAATGAGCTCCAAAAAGGCAGCTATTTTGGTGGCAGAAAGCCCTCTGATGGGCGAATTCATTGGCATCAGAAGGCTGTTCAGGTTCATAACCTAGTGAGAGCTGTAGCACCCCCTTATCCAGGAGCCTTCACCGACCACCAAGGGCAGACTATGACTGTGGCCCGTACCAGCCTTAAAGGTCCATTCCCGAGCAATCTCGATCTTGGCTCTTTAGGCACCCAAGTGGTTGATAATCGGGTATTCGGCATTTGCGGGGACCACCAGGTAGTTGAAATTCTGGAATGGTTCCCTGTTAACAAGTAAACCCTGTATTTAGCAAACACAAATTAGATTAAACGAGGCAGTAAAAATGAAAAAAGTACTCATTCTTGGTGTTAACGGCTTTATCGGTCACCACCTTTCCAAGCGCATTCTGGAGACAACTAATTGGGATGTCTATGGCATGGATATGCAGAATGATCGCCTAGGTGATTTGATTAATCATCCTCGCATGCACTTTTTTGAAGGCGATATCACCATTAATAAAGAATGGGTCGAGTATCACATTCGTAAGTGTGATGTCATCCTGCCCTTGGTTGCAATCGCCACTCCAGCCACTTATGTGCAACAGCCACTGAAAGTATTTGAGCTCGACTTTGAAGCCAATCTTCCAATCGTGCGCTCTGCTGTTAAATATAAAAAGCATTTGGTCTTCCCATCCACCTCTGAAGTCTATGGAATGTGTGAGGATGGTGAATTTGATCCTGCTAAATCCAATATGGTCTATGGTCCCATTAATAAGCCGCGTTGGATCTATGCTTGCTCCAAGCAGTTGATGGACCGCGTGATCTGGGGTTATGGCATGGAAGGTTTGCGCTTTACTCTCTTCCGTCCGTTTAACTGGATCGGCCCTGGCCTTGATAGCATCTATACACCAAAAGAAGGTTCATCCCGTGTAGTAACGCAGTTCTTAGGTCACATCGTTCGCGGTGAACCTATCAATCTAGTGGATGGTGGCGCTCAAAAACGTGCCTTTACTTATATTGATGATGGTATTGACGCACTCATCAAGATCATCGACAACAAAGATGGCATTGCCAACGGCAAGATCTACAACATCGGCAATCCCAAGAACAATCACGCCGTTCGTGAACTGGCTAATCAAATGCTAGAGATTGCTCGAAGCATTCCTGAGTATGCGAAGACCGCAAATGCAGTGAAGATCGTTGAAACCACGTCTGGAGCTTATTACGGCGAAGGCTATCAAGACGTTCAAAACCGAGTGCCGGCAATTGACAACACGATGAGTGAACTCAGCTGGAAGCCAACTACCACGATGAGTGATGCGCTCAAGAATATTTTTGAAGCCTATCGTCAGGATGTAGAAAAAGCTCGCTCTTTAGTAGATAAAGAATAAGTAAATAGATCTAAGGGTTCATGGCTAAGATTGCTCTCAAGGTTGATGTTGATACCTTACGTGGAACCAAAGAAGGCGTGCCTAACCTTGCTCGTACTCTAGAGCGCTTTGGGCTCAAAGCTACCTTCTTATTTAGCTTAGGCCCCGACCATACTGGCTGGGCTTTAAAGCGTGTCTTTCGTCCAGGCTTTTTGAAGAAAGTGAGTCGCACCTCTGTTGTAGAGCACTACGGCATTAAGACTTTGCTTTATGGGGTTCTCATCCCCGGACCAGATATTGGCAAAAAAGCAGCTGCACAGATGCGTGCAATCGATCAAGCTGGTCATGAAACTGGTATCCATACTTGGGATCATGTTGCCTGGCAAGATGCGGTACGTCATCAAGATTCGCAGTGGACAAAAGCGATGATGCAAAAAAGTTGGGATCGTTTTGTAGAAATCTTTGGACATGCGCCGGTCACTTATGGCGCTGCTGGTTGGCAAATGAATGAAGCTGCGTTTGAGCAACTAGATCAATGGGGCATCAGCTACTCTTCTGATGGCAGAGCTAAGCCCGATCTCATGCCGTATCGACTGGCACTCCCTTCAGGCAAAGCCAAGCACGTGCAATATCCAACTACCCTACCAACCTTTGATGAACTCATTGGTATTGATGGTGCAGATGAGTTCGGTGCAGTCAAAAAACTCTTAGAAATCACCCAAAGCAACCCCAATGATCAAGTCTTTACTCTGCATGCTGAACTTGAGGGACAAAAGCTACTCCCAGCCTTTGAGCAGCTTTTGGCAGGATGGCTAAATCAAGGCCATGAGCTAGTAACTATGGGTGAACTTCATAAATCCTGGGATGCCACCAAACAACTCGATAAAATAGCCATACTGCCGTTAACATGGGGGGAAATACCCCACCGCAGCGGTGAACTGATTATTCAGAATGCTTCATAAATAACACTTAGCAACAAATAACAAAGGATCATCATGACAGTAGCTCTCGGTCAATCTATTCCTCAGTGCGCTATTCCAGCAACTTCGGGACTGACCTTCTCACCATCCTCAGCCACGGGTAAAAAATTGGTTCTCTACTTTTACCCAAAAGATATGACGCCTGGCTGCACAGCAGAGTCTGGTGAATTTCGTGATCATATTAATGCCTTCACCAAAGCCAATACCTTGGTAGTAGGTGTCTCTCGAGATAGCCTGAAATCCCACGATAACTTTCGCAGCAAATTAGGTCTCCCTTTTGAGCTCGTTGCCGATACCGAAGAAAAGCTGTGCCAAATCTTTGGTGTCATGAAAATGAAGAATATGTACGGCAAGCAAGTCCGCGGGGTTGAGCGCAGCACCTTCCTATTTGACTCCTCCGGTAAGCTCGTCAAAGAATGGCGCGGCCTTAAAGTTCCAGGCCATGTGACAGAGGTATTACAGGCAGCCCAAGCCACTAAATAATTTTTACAACAATTTGTTCTGAGGTGCTTGCAAACCCCAAAATTTGGGGTAAAGTGATTCATATGCACCGCAAACGACGGGAAAGTCTGACAATCCGTTTGAATCAGCAACCTGAATATTTCAGAACAGGTTCGGGGATCAACCCCCTCCGTTTTTTTAACCTCGCTGCAATGAGTTTCGTAACAAGCCGCTATAGCAAATCGCTTAGCGGTTTTTTCTTTTAGGAGAGTCTGCATGCCACTGCCACCCATCCCAACTCAAATTGCTGATCAAGTCAAACTGACTCGCAAGGACACACCAGATTTAAATAAACGTCCTGCACCAGCAAAACCAGTGGTGATGGAAACTTCCCATTGGGCTAATGATGCAGCAGAAGATTTATCTGCAGCAGAACTAGCTCTCGAGAAAATCAAAGCAGACCATGCACCCTCTCATCATGAGAACAAAGTAGCAGTCCCTGCAAAACCTAAACGGGTCATCCGCACTGGGCCGCCAAGCCTATTCGTTTTAGATACCAACGTATTAATGCATGATCCTAGTTCTTTGTTCCGCTTCTCAGAACACGATCTTTTCTTACCGATGACCACCCTCGAGGAATTAGATAACCACAAGAAAGGCATGACAGAAGTAGCCCGCAATGCCCGTATGGTTAGCAGATCCTTAGATCAGCTCGTTGCAGGTACTAGCGGCACATTAGATGAAGGGATCCCTTTAAACAAGCTTGGCAATCAGGATGTTTCAGGCCGTCTCTTTTTCCAAACCAAGCTATCTACTCAAGCATTACCTGAAGGATTGCCAGAGGGTAAAGGCGACAACATGATTTTGGCAGTAGTGAGCGAGTTACAAAAAGCTCGTAATGGCCAAGAAGTCGTGTTGGTATCTAAAGATATCAATATGCGCATCAAAGCGCGTGCGCTGGGTTTACCTGCTGAAGATTATTTCAATGACCAGGTTTTAGAAGATCGCGATTTGATGTATTCCGGGATCATGGCTCTATCAGCCGATTTCTGGCCAAAGCATGGCAAAGATATGGAAAGCTGGTCTGATCCTAAGTCTGGCACGATGTTTTATAAAGTGACTGGTCCTGCCGTAACCAGCATGTTAGTCAATCAATTTGTTTATCAAGAAAATCCTGACGGATCAACGCCTTTCTACGCCCACGTCAGAGAAATCAATGGCAAAACTGCGCTTTTGCAAACCCTCAGAGATTTCTCCCATCAGAAAAATAATGTATGGGGCGTGACTGCTCGAAATCGCGAGCAAAACTTCGCTATGAACTTACTGATGAACCCCGATATCGACTTTGTGACTCTACTAGGTCAAGCTGGTACTGGAAAAACTCTGCTGGCCTTAGCTGCTGGACTTGAGCAAGTATTGGATAGCAAGCGCTATAACGAAATCATTATTACTCGCGCTACCGTTCCTGTTGGTGAAGATATTGGCTTTCTGCCGGGAACTGAAGAAGAAAAAATGCAGCCCTGGATGGGTGCCTTTGATGACAACCTTGAAGTCTTACAGCGTAATGATGATGCTGGTGAATGGGGTCGCGCTGCAACCCAAGAGCTCATCCGCTCACGTATTAAGGTAAAGAGTATGAACTTTATGCGCGGTAGAACTTTCGTTAGCAAGTATGTGATCATTGATGAGGCTCAGAATTTAACGCCTAAGCAAATGAAAACTCTGGTAACCCGTGCAGGTCCTGGAACCAAAATTATTTGCCTAGGCAATATTGCGCAGATTGATACACCCTACCTAACAGAAGGCTCATCCGGTCTAACTTATGTAGTTGATCGTTTCAAGGGTTGGCGTCATGGTGGCCACATCACTCTTGCGCGTGGTGAACGCTCACGTCTTGCGGATCATGCGGCTGACGCTCTCTAATCAATCTCGCTCATGCCGCACTCTAACGGGGTGCGGCATTTTTATTTGCATCCTAGCAACCAGCGGGTGCAGCACCTTTGGCACTAAATCCAGCGCGTCTAAAGTTGCACAATTTAAGCAAGATACCAGCGTAGGTACCGAAGATATTTCAATTGCAGCTGTTGGTTTGGTAGATGTGCCTTATCGATTTGGCGGCAATACTCCCAGAGGCGGATTTGATTGCAGTGGACTGATCGTCTATGTGTATAACAAAGCAGCGGGTATTAAGCTGCCTCGGACTATTCAACTGATGAGCAGTCAAGGTAAGAGTATTGATGGTCAACCCCCTGCCCCAGGCGACTTAGTGTTCTTTAATACCACTGGAGAAAAATATTCACACGCCGGAATCTATGTGGGACAGGGGCGTTTTGTACACGCCCCGAGCGCAGGTGGAACCGTGCGACTTGATTACATTACATCGCCCTATTGGGCTGCTAAATTTACTGAGGCAAGAAGGATTAAATAGATCTTCGCCTTGCAGCACATAGCATTTGCCCTATATTCACAAAGAGCTTAGATTTAATTAAAGTGTATATTAAGATGTCTTTTAATAAAACGTTTATCTAAGAGAGAACCACATGAAAAAATTGATTATTGCTTTTGGTCTTGTCCTGAGCCTTACAACTCCAGCATTTGCATTTTCTCAGGCAGAGTGCGAAGCTAAGGCAGTGAGTAAAGATGGTAAGCCAATTTATGGGGCTGCTAAAGAAGCTTCTATCAAGAAATGTATGGGTGATGCCAAACCCAATGATTGCGAAGCTAAAGCCGTAAGCAAAGATGGTAAGCCGCTCTATGGCGCAGCAAAAGCAGCTTCAATTAAGAAGTGTGAAGGTGAAAAATAAGATTTTGAAACTTGCTTCACCTCAGTAAAAAAGCCTCGCATTGCGAGGCTTTTGATTGATTGATTTTGCTCTTTATTTTTAGAACGGTTCGTAACCACCAGAAGAGTATCCAACCGAACCCATCGCCAAGTTATCAAACTTGGTATACTGGCCTTGCCAACTTAATCTGACTGTACCAATCGGACCATTACGTTGCTTACCGATAATGATCTCAGCCATGCCTTTATCGGTGGTGGTATCAGGGTGATATACCTCATCACGATAAATAAACATAATCACGTCTGCATCTTGCTCGATCGCACCTGACTCACGCAAGTCAGACATGATGGGGCGCTTATTGGGGCGCTGCTCCAAGCCACGATTTAACTGAGAGAGTGCCACTACCGGGCACTGTAATTCTTTTGCAAGTGATTTGAGAGAGCGTGAGATTTCAGAAATCTCAGTTGCACGGTTCTCTGAACCAGAACCACTCATCAGCTGCAGATAGTCAATCACCACTAAGCCAAGAGTACCGCCAAAATTTCTGGCAATCCGACGTGCTCTTGCGCGTAATTCAAGACTTGATAAAGCACCAGTCTCATCAATCAAAATTTGGGTATTACTTAAACGAGCAATGGCATCGGTCACACGTGGCCATTCATCATCTTGTAACTTACCAGTACGCATACGACTTTGATCGACGCGCCCTACTGAGCCGAGCAAACGTGATGCCAATTGCTCACCAGACATCTCCATCGAAAAAATCACGACTGGCAAACCTTCAGAAAGTGCAACGTTCTCTGCAATATTCAGTGCAAGCGCTGTTTTACCCATTGAAGGTCTTCCAGCCACAATCACTAGGTCGCCTTTTTGTAGACCACTTGTTTGCTTGTCTAAATCAATAAAGCCTGTAGCAATGCCAGTAATGTCGCTACCACCTTGACGGTTATAGAGCTCATCAATACGGGCAACGACAGAGCGCAGAAGTGGCTCAATCTCAAGATAATCGGCTTTGCGGCTTCCTTCTTCACCAATTTGCAAGATACGAGACTCAGCTTCATCTAGAAGCGTTCTCACAGAGCGGCCTTCAGGAACAAAGGCGGAATTGACAATGCTGTCTGAGACTTCAATTAAGCGACGCAGAATACTGCGATCACGAACAATATCGGCATAGCCTTTAATATTCGCAGAGCTAGGGGTATTTTGCGCTAGAGAATTGAGGTAATCGACACTGACAAGATCGCCACCCTGCTCGGATTTAATGGCGTCATGAACAGTGATGACGTCAGCAGGATGGTTGTCACCCACTAAACGGGTAATGACCTTATAGATCAGCGCGTGTTCAGGGCGGTAGAAATCTTTATCACTTAATACGCCGCCCAGGCGATCCCAGGCAGTGTTATCGATCAGTAGACCGCCGAGCAATGATTGCTCGGCTTCTACAGAATGCGGTGGGACTTTTAAGGCCTGCACAACTGCATCCCCAGAGCCCGCCATGCCGGGATTCAGCGTAACGGAACGTGAACGGGATTCAGCCATGAGGCTAGCGAAGTTCCGAGAACCTTAGACTTAAAACCTAAGCTTGCTCGCCAACTACACGAATGGTGATATCAGCCACTACATCGGTATGAACAGCAACCGCTACAGGGTGATCGCCAACCATTTTCAACGGGCCAGTAGGCATGCGAATTGAAGACTTCTCAATCGTAAATCCTTTAGCTTTCAAGCCATCAGCGATGTCATGATTGGTTACAGAACCAAACAAACGACCATCAACACCTGCTTTTTGACCGATTTCAAGAACCAAGTCTTTGAGCTTTGTGCCAACTGCTTGTGCTGCAGCCAATTTCTCAGCAGCTAGTTTTTCCAACTCAGCACGACGAACTGCAAAGTCAGCAATAGCTGCCTCAGTAGCGCGACGGGCTTTACGTTGCGGGATTAAGAAGTTACGAGCGAAACCGTCTTTAACGCGAACTACGTCACCGAGGTTGCCCAGGTTTGTTACTTTTTCTAAAAGAATGATTTGCATTGAGGGCTCCCAATTATTTCTTATGTTGATCGGAGAATGGCAATAAAGCCAAGAAACGAGCACGCTTAATAGCAGTGTCTAATTGACGCTGATATTTTGCTTTTGTGCCTGTCAAACGAGCAGGAGTGATCTTGGCATTCTCGCCAATGAAGTCCTTCAATGTATCTACATCTTTGTAGTCGATTTGCTCAACGCCACCAACTGTGAAACGGCAATAACGCTTACGCTTGAACAATGGGTTCTGAGCTGGTTTCTTTTTGAAATCGGGTTTCTTTCCAAACGCCATGATGATTTCCTCTTTAATTTTTCAATTGAATATGGTTAATATGGAAAACAAGTCTTTGATTACGTAGAGTCTTGGGTGCTAAGAATCCTTCAAACACTGCCTCAGCTCCTAAATCCATTCGCTCAAGATCCTTTTGTATCGGACCAATTGCTATGGCTTCAACGCTCATCAGGATTTTCCTAGCCACTCCTACCTCGTTTGCTTGACCGCTATGTTCTAGCTGGCAATGCATCACCGGTATTCCTGCTGGTGTAAATCGAATTGCGTCTTTAGATACCAAGATTGCAGTGAGAGTGAAATGATTCAACGCCGCTCCGCTTCTCTGATACGTTTTCTAGTCTGTGTATTCCTCTTCAAATTTCTAACTTATTCCGCTGCTACAGGAGCTTCGGATTGAGCTGATTTGCGCGCTTCTTCACGTTGCACTTCTTTCATCATGATGGAAGGCTCACTTTCAGCCTTCTTAGTCTTGATGATGAGGTGACGCAAAACAGCATCGTTAAATTTGAACGCATGCTCGAGCTCTTCCAGAGTTTTCTGGTCGCACTCAATGTTCATGCAAACGTAGTGGGCTTTAGCAAGCTTGTCGATCATGTAAGCCATCTGACGACGACCCCAATCTTCCATGCGATGAATTTTGCCGCCGGCAGCTGCTAATGTAGCTTTGTAGCGATCGATCATCGCGGGCACTTGCTCGCTTTGGTCCGGATGGACGATAAAAACGATTTCATAATGACGCATCTAACACTCCTTAAGGATAAAGTCACCTGAGCGTCTTGCTAACTTCCGATGGTTTTTGAAGTTAGCGCCAGTGTGACAAGGTAGTAACAAATTGTAGGTACTGCTACAACACTTTTAAAGCCGCTTTTCAGCGCTTACCTAATCTCAGGCAAGACCGCTATTCTAGCAAAAAAATCCTGCCAAGTCAGGGATTTATCTCCCTTTGTGGCATTTAATGCCAGTTGAAGAGCAATTCGTGCCCTGGGGGCGGAAAGGCTACCCGCGGTCAAACCTAAGGCAGACACTTCTCCAATTACGCCAGCGCCAGTACGTGAGGTTTTTATGAGGGCAACACCTTTGTCTTGAGCTAGCTTTAAAGCCTCTTCCAGGGCTTGATGAAACCCTCCTAGGCCTGTTCCGGCAAGAACTAAGCCTTGGACTCCGGTGTTGACCAAAAACTCGATAGCCTCGGAACGTGCACCAGCATGGCTAGTTAAAATCTCCACCCATGGCCAAATACCCTCAGGAATGGGTAAATCATCACCACATGCTTCCTGAGTCGCCCTTACTCTAGACATCCAAGAAGGATTAACCAAGCCTACAGGACTAGATGGGGAGTCCATTAAGGGTGCATTGAGGGCTGAAGTATGGCGTTTTGCCAAATCTCGAGCAAGGCAGACCTTACCTGCGAATACGGCAAAAACTCCTCCAGGGCAATTTTCTCGAGAAGTGGCGGCCCACTTCAAGGCATCTAGAAGATTTAGAGGACCATCAGCCTGCGGTACATTGGCTGGGAGCATGGCTCCGGTCAAAACGACTCTCTTGCCTAATTTTTCAGCAAGTTTGCCGCAGGTAGCAGACAAGAAAAATCCCGCTTCCTCAACTGTATCTGTGCCATGGGTAATGACAATCCCTTGAACAGATGGGTTTTCTAGAGAAGTCTTTACCAAATTGCCTAAGAGGGTTAGTAAATCCTCACCTAAATCACGGCTATTGATGTTGGCCACCTGCTGAGCAAGCAGCTTTAAATGCCCTGGAATCCCATCTTGGATAGTCGCCACCAGGGTCTCAATACCCAATTCCCCGGCCTTATAGGACCTTGGGTCGACCCCTGGATTTGGGGCTAAACCAGCAATAGTGCCGCCCATACCCAATACCAGGATATGGGGAGAATTTTCAGGCTTAGCGTGATTTGAACCCATCATTGCATTATCCCCTGCCAAAAGTCCTTGAAATATCAAATAGTGCTGTATACAATCCCAGTATGGACATAAATACAGTCGATTTTCCTGAGGAGCTGACCGCCCTCCCCAAACTCACCTCACGTCAAAGTGAGATTTTAGAATTGATCTCCAAAGCGATCGATGAGGGTGGCTCACCACCTACTCGCGCAGAAATTGCAGCTCAATTAGGTTTCGCATCTGCTAACGCCGCTGAAGAACATCTTCGCGCGCTGGCAAAAAAGGGTTATATAGAATTAACGCCAGGTACTTCTCGTGGCATTCGGATTTTGCAACGCTTCAATCAAACACATCACACCAATCAATATCGCCAGATGTCATTACCGTCAGGTGCATTACAACAACTCACGCTTCCTTTAATTGGACGAGTTGCTGCTGGCTCACCAATCATGGCCGTTGAGCATATTGAAAAACAAGTCCCTGTTGATCCAAGCTTATTCAGTAAGAGCGCTGACTACTTATTGAAGGTTGTGGGTATGAGTATGCGTGATGCCGGAATTTTGGATGGTGACTATTTAGCTGTTCGCAAAACTACCGAAGTGCGCAATGGCGATATCGTGGTTGCCCGCCTTGATGATGAAGTCACTGTGAAGCGCTGGAATCAAAAGAAAACTACTAACGGTATGGTGATCGAATTACAAGCTGAGAACCCAGACTTTAAAAATATTCTCGTAGATAGTCGTCAACCCAACTTCGCTATTGAAGGTCAGGCCGTTGGTCTCATTAGGGCTGGAGGGCTGTAAGCAAGCACCATAAAGCAAAAGGCCTCCAGTGGAGGCCTTTTTTAATATCTCTTTTCTAAATTACTTACGACCTGGAGCCACTACGTTTGCATTCTTTGGGGATGAAGTAATGACGATGATGGTTTTTGGTCCAGTGAAAGAACCTTCATTCAACTCTACCGTAGCTGTTCGATCGCCTTTCGTGAAAACCAAAATACTCGTTTTAGATTTCACTGCACTAACCGTTGTCCAACCAGCTCTTGGATACTCAGATTGAAAGAATGCATAAATATCTGTTGGTGTTTGTACCCCAGATAATATGACACGCCCTACCCAGTTGTCGCCACGACCAATGATTAAAGAATCTGGGCCAATAATTTTTGAGGCAGCTGGTAATGGCATATCACCTAGGAGTTGAGTCTGAGTCTCCTGAACTTCACTGGGCGTTCCAGTAGGAGAGTCCCCAGAGCTAGCGCAAGCGCCTAGAAAGGCAGAAAAGAATAAGGCAAATGCTCCGACTTTGAGGGTATGGATTTTGATCATTTTTCGCTTTACCTAGTGAACGAGGATTACTTACATAACTTGAAAGTATTTTAGGGGATACCCCCATTTCGTCAAGCGAAATTACTGGAGGCGCGTGAGGGAATCGAACCCCCGTACGAAGCTTTGCAGGCTCCTGCCTAACCACTCGGCCAACGCGCCAGATACTTAAATCAAAAATGGGAAGCTTTTCAGGGCTTCCCATCGAACTTGGAGCGGGAAAGGAGGTTCGAACTCCCGACCTATACCTTGGCAAGGTATCGCTCTACCAGCTGAGCTATTCCCGCATAACAGGGCGTCAGTTTAACAAACAATCGAAGAGAAAGCATTATTCCCTTCAAAGGCTTAGCTGGCTGGGGTTTTTAGAATTTAATCAATCTTGCCAGCCAATTGTGGCAAGGCCTTTTTCATGTAATAGAACATGGACCAAAGTGTTAAAAACGAAGCTACCCAAATCAGCCAAGTACCAATTCTGGCGCAGTCCAACCACCCAAATAAGGTGTCATTGAGCAACAAAAATGAAATGGCCACCAATTGTGCTGTCGTTTTTAATTTCCCGACCATATGAACAGCGACGCTTTTGCCAGCACCCAACAAAGCCATCCACTCTCGCAAAGCAGAGATCGTAATTTCTCGTCCGATGATGATGAGGGCAACCCAGACTTGAACGCGATCCATATTCAGCAGAACCAATAATGCTGCCGCCACGATGAGTTTATCTGCAACGGGATCTAGAAATTGTCCAAAGGCAGACTCTTGATGCATACGCCTCGCCAAAAATCCATCCAACCAATCGGTGAGTGCCGCAAAGACAAAGATGATGGTTGCGATGACATTCTTCTCAAGAGGTGTTAACCATACCCCCGGGAGATAAAAGATCGCGATGAGCAAGGGAATTGCTGCAACACGCAACCAGGTTAGGGCAATCGGTAGATTAAATGGCATATATCAAGGATAAACTAAGTGAGTGATAGATTTGCTAGTGGAGTTGGCGATAAATCTGCTCAGCAAGAGTAAGTGAGACTCCTTCCACGCTGGCAATCTCTTCAATACTCGCATTAGCCACCCCTTTTAATCCACCAAAACGGGCTAATAGCTGTTGACGTCGCTTGGCACCAATACCTTCAATCTCCTCTAAGCGAGAGACTGTTCTTGCCTTGGCCCGCTTGGCGCGCATTCCGGTGATTGCAAAACGATGAGCCTCATCTCGAATCTGCGCAACCAATAATAAAGCGGCACTATCAATTCCGAGCTCTAAGGCTTTGCGCCCATCAGCAAAGATCAGTGTTTCTAACCCAACCTTACGACCCTCGCCTTTAGCTACTCCCACAATGAGACCTACATCCATGCCAAATTCTGCAAGAACTTGTCTTGCCATCTCCACCTGTCCTTTACCGCCATCAATCAAAATGACTTGCGGGATTCTATCTACTGGAAGTTCCTGAAAGTTGGCGTAGCGTCTTTGCAATACTTGTCGCATAGCAGCGTAGTCGTCACCTGGAGTAATGTCGGCAATATTAAAACGGCGATACTCACTAGACTGCATTGCGTTCTTTGCATAAACCACACAAGAGGCTTGGGTTGCCTCACCAGAGGTATGGCTAATATCAAAACACTCAATTCGTAATTGCTCAAGGCTTTCTAGATCGAGTGCCAAAATATCTGCCAATGCTCGCGCTCTCGCTAATTGCCCACCAGTCTCAACTAGCCGCTTAGTCAGAGCAATCTTGGCATTACCCTCAGCCATTGCAAGCCAGTGCCGTCTTTGTCCTTGCGGTTGATGCAAGAAGGTGATTTTTCTGCCGGCTTGCGCATTTAATAGCTCATGCAAACCTTCCGGAGGTGCATCACTAAGCTTAGAGACATCATCACTAATTGATTGCAGAGCATGATTTAAAACCAGTACGGATGGAATTAAATGAGTCGTTGCTCCAGAAGCTGCCTCATCTATATTTTCTTCTAAATAATGTTGCGCAATAAAAGCTTCTAGAATTTCTGGGGGTGATGGCAACTCACCAGAGGTGGTTCGCAATCCCTTAGGGAAGTAAGCTCTATCGCCCAAGTGGCGACCGCCACGCACCATAGCCAAGTTCACGCAAACCATTCCTTCCATTTGTGCGACAGCAATCACATCAACATCACCCTCACCTTCAGCAACAGTATCCATAGACTGCTGCTGCAGCACACTCGAGAGATCGGCAATGCGGTCTCGCAGTACTGCCGCCATTTCAAATTCCATGGCCTCGCTATGGGCATGCATTTCTTTTTCAAGCTCTGATAACACCCGACCATGATCGCCTTCTAAAAAGCGGGTTGCTTGAGCTACATCTTGGTCATACTGCTCTACGCTGAGTCTGCCAACACAAGGGGCACTGCAACGATGAATTTGATGCAACAAGCAAGGACGACTGCGATTCTTAAAGACAGAGTCTTCGCAGGTTCGTAGTCGAAACACTTTTTGCAAAATCTGCACACTATTACGCACTGCCCAAGAATTTGGGAAAGGTCCGAAATAATGATTGCGCTTATCTATCTTGCCACGATAAGAAGCCAGCCTGGGGAACTGGTGACCCGTCATCATGACATAGGGATAAGACTTATCATCTCTAAAGAGAATATTGAATGGTGGAGCCAACTCTTTAATGAGATTGTTCTCAAGAATGAGTGCTTCGGTTTCGGACCGTGTTACTGTTGTTTCGTAGCGGGCGATTTTGCCCACCATGAGCGCTATGCGTGGAGAAAGTTGTTTGCTCTGAAAATAACTGGAGACCCGTTTTTTGAGGTGGCGAGCTTTGCCAACATACAGAATATGCCCTGCTTCATCAAAGAAGCGATACACCCCCGGCAATCCGGGCAGCCGTTTAACGTCTTGCTGAAGGTTTTCAAAAAAAGAATTACTCATGCGTTGGGATATTTTCTGCCAAATCGTAGACAACTATGGTGATGCTGGTATTTGCTGGCGTCTAGCCCGAAGCTTATCAAGTCTTCATGGCCAAGAAGTACGCATTTTCTGCAATGACTTGCCAACCCTTAATTTACTCGCTTCTGGCAGCGATGAAGCGCTAGGCCACCAAATTGATCTGCAACCTTGGGAGGCTAGCCATAGTAATGCCAGGCATCCTGTTCAAACCCCAGATGTCGTAATTGAAGCTTTTGGCTGTGATTTACCAGAACGCTATCTTGCAGGACTCTTCATTGCCCCTGTAAAGCCGATCATTATCAATTTAGAGTATCTCAGCGCCGAGCCCTGGATTAGCGATTTTCATTTAAAGGCATCACCACAATCGCACGGTATTCCAAAGTATTTTTTCTTTCCAGGTTTTCAAGATGATGTTGGTGGACTCTTACTAGACCCTATTCCTCCTGAAGGATCAGAAGTTACCCGTCTCATTCCCAAGAGCCTGAAATCGATCTGGTTAAAACTACGCCCCAAAGCAAAACGCATCAGTATTTTTTGCTACCCTGGAGCCCCCTTACGCAAATGGCTTGAAGACTTAGGCAATCTTGGAGAACACGTTGATGTATTGCTTACCCATGGCCATGCAGAACTACTCAATTTTTATGGTGAAAAACCAATTGAGCTGCCTGCAAACATCCAACTTCTCTCGATACCATTTGTATCGCAAGATGAGTATGACTGGGTACTCTCACAATGCGACTTCAATATTGTGCGAGGTGAAGATTCATTTATCCGCGCTCAACTGGCTGGCAAACCATTTATTTGGCACATCTACCCCCAAGAAGATCGAGCGCACGAAGTCAAATTGGCAGCCTTTTTAGATTTGTACCTCAATAATGCTAGCCAAGAACTCAGATTAGCCACGATTGCGGCAATGACCTGGGCAATGCCTAGTTCATGGTTTAAATCCCTAAACGCCTGGCATGGCCATTCCAAAGCCTGGCGTGCTCACATACTCAAAAATCAAGAAGATGGTGGTTTGGCCGCACGCTTAATGCGCTTTATAGCCTAAGCTCTGCATTAAAGGCCTGCGGGCGGTTACAATCTTGTTTTTGATAAAAACCGCAGAAAAATCACTCTGCACCCAGGAATAGCAAGATGAAAACAGCACAAGAACTCCGCGTTGGTAACGTAGTTATGATCGGCAGCGATGCCATGGTCGTTTTAAAAGCCGAATACAGCCGCTCAGGACGTAACTCCTCAGTTGTAAAAATGAAATTTAAGAACTTATTAACTGGCGCACCGAACGAAGGTGTTTATAAAGCCGATGATAAGTTTGATGTTGTCATTCTCGAAAAGAAAGACTGCACCTATTCTTATTTCGCAGATCCAATGTATGTATTTATGGATGGTGACTACAACCAGTACGAAGTGGAAGCTGAATTCATGGGCGATGCATTAAATTACCTCGAAGAAAGCATGCCCTGTGAAGTTGTGTTCTACGAAGGTAAAGCACTTTCAGTAGCCATGCCAAATTCACTCGTTCGTGAAATCATCTACACAGAACCTGCTGTTAAAGGCGATACTAGCTCAGGTAAAGTACTAAAGAACGCAAAACTGGCTACTGGCTATGAATTGCAAGTTCCTTTGTTTTGTAACACTGGCGACAAGATCGAGATCGATACTCGCACCGGTGAATATCGTAGCCGCGCTAACTAAGTAAAACACTGAGTAGCAAACTCAAAAACAAAAGCCCGGTACGCCGGGCTTTTTTATTTCTCTCACAAAGTGAAAAATATCTTAAGCAATTAACTTCATCTGCTTGAGCAAGCCTTTAGCATGTTGATACTCTGCTTCATCCTGCAAGTCATCCCACGATAAAGCTGCTGACTTTGGCATCAAGCGATTCAGGCGAGTAGCAGATTCAGACTGTTTAGCTTTAGAGACCTTGAGTTTTTCAAGTAATTGATCAGCTAAATCTGGACGATTACAAATCAGAACGGCATCACAGCCTGCATTGAGTGCCAACTCAGCACCCTTCACCACAGAGCCTGCAACACTGGCGCCCTCCATTGAGAGATCATCACTGAAGATCACGCCCTCAAATCCCAACTCTTGACGCAAGATGGAATGTAGCCAAACATTAGAAAATCCCGCAGGGTTCTTGTCTACCTTAGGATAAATGACATGGGCAGGCATGACGGCAGCCAGACTGAGATCTAACCACTCATAAGGCTTGGCATCATCATTCAGAATCTGGGCCATGGACCGCTCATCTACCGGAATAGCCACATGAGAATCTGCTTCTGCCCAACCATGCCCCGGAAAATGTTTGCCGCAATTCGCCATATCAGCTAAGCGCAAGCCTTCGTTCAAACTCTTTGCTAAGGCAAACACAATTTGTGGGTCACGACTAAATGAACGATCGCCGATGACTCCACTGCGACCAAAATCTAAATCCAAAACTGGCGTGAAACTTAAGTCCACACCGCAAGCGCGCAACTCAGCAGCCAAAATGTATCCGCAGGCAGTAGCTGCCGCCATCGCAAGCGCTGCTGACTCGGCTGCATGGGTCGAATTACTCTTTACACCCCAAAGTTCACCGAACTTGCGCATTGCTGGAAGGTGGGTAAAGCCATCTGTTTTACAACGCTGCACTCGTCCACCCTCATGATCAATGGAGATCAAGACATCAGAGCGGAGTTTTTTGATATCAGCAGTGAGTTTGGTCAGCTGTTTACGATCGGCAAAGTTTCTACCAAACAGGATAACGCCACCAGTCAAAGGATTTAGGATACGACGACGATCTTCAGCATCTAAGACCTGACCCACCACATCCAATGTGACTGGGCCTGGGCTCATGGTGGATTTACTCATCTCTTCCTCTGTATATTCTGAATATCTAGTGCTTACTTTTGAGTAACGATGACATGGGCAATCGCCATATCCTGTTCATCGCTCACAGTAACGTGCGCTTCCCAATTCTTTTCTGCCATAAATTTGGCCAGTGCGCCCAAGTAGGAAGTGACCGGCTTACCGCTCGGCTCGTTTAAAGTTTGCAATGAGCGCCAGGTCATAGGCATTCTCATTCCTAGGCCAATAGCCTTAGAAAATGCTTCCTTAGCAGCAAAGCGCGTTGCTAAGAAGGCAATGCCCCGTTTGTGATTTCTGGCAAGACGCTGTTTAAAGACCAACATCTCAGCAGGGCTCAAAATTCTTTCAGCCAAGCGGCCATTGGTCCGATCATAAGCCGCTTGTAAGCGCTCGATCTGGAGAATATCTGTACCAATGCCGATGATCATATTTACTTTTTTGATTTATGAGTGAGCTCGACCCTGAATCATCAGAGCCTTCATATCGGTGATGGCCTTTTGCCATCCCTTAAATACTGCCTCGGCCACAATGGCATGACCAATATTCAATTCGGACAACTCGGCAATGGCTGCAATGGGCATAACATTATCTTCATGCAGACCATGGCCCGCATTGACACGCAGTCCAATACTTTTTCCAAATTGCGCTGCCTTACGAATACGCTCTAATTCAGTTGTCTGATCTGCGCCAGACAAGTCTGCATAACGACCAGTATGCAATTCTACTACTGTGGCTCCAACATCTTTTGCCGCTTGAATTTGTTTTTCTTCTGGGTCAATGAATAGCGATACCCGAATACCTGCTTCTTGCAATTGCTTTGTTGCAGCCTTCACCGCCTCATAGTGCCCCACCACATCTAAGCCACCTTCAGTAGTGACCTCTGCTCGCTTCTCAGGTACCAAGCACACATCGTGCGGCTTTACCTTACAAGCGATGTTAATCATTTCAGGGGTAACTGCGCACTCGAGGTTCATGCGCGTTTTGATGAGTGGGCGCAGCGCAAATAGATCTGCATCTTTAATATGACGGCGATCCTCACGTAAATGCAGGGTAATTAAATCGGCGCCAGCCTCTTCAGCCAATTGTGCTGCCTTGATGGGATCGGGATAAACCGTACCACGGGCATTACGTAGCGTGGCTACGTGATCGATATTAATTCCGAGTTCTAAGGCTGTCATGACTGTAGGTTACTAGATTTTCTTCAGATCAATCAAAATTTGTCTAGTGGTCAAGACCTGGTCTTGCAGATGCAAACCCAGAAGAAAGCGCATGAGTTGCTTGCTCTCAGATAGCGTTTCTGGATCAGAAAAATCCCCAAGCGCAATAGCGAGTAGAGATTTACCAGTTAAGACTGGCCAATGCCCGGGATCATCCCCCTGCACAGGACGAATACCGCGCTCAGGCTGATAAACATACTGAGTTTTCGCATCGGGTAACTCATTAGTTTCAACACAGCGATCCAAAGCAGCTGCATAACCCGTTTCTTGCAAGAGTGATAACTCGAATGGACGCAGAATTTCTTCTAAACCCTTGGATTCAAGTTCGAGATTCGATAAGGCATTAATCGTTTCTGTATAACGATCATAAAGTTTTTCGTAATCGTCTTCACGCGCCAAAAACTTGACAAGTAATTCATTGAGATAAAAACCGCAAAGCAATGCATCGCCAACTAAGGAAGGCATGCCGCCTACCCACTCAGACTTGGTGAGTGTGCGTAGCTCCGACTTGCCACTCCAAGAAACTAAGAGGGGTTGGAAACGTTGCAACACTGGACGCAATGTTGAGTGTGGACGCTTTGCGCCTTTAGCAATCAGGGCCATGCGCCCATACTGCCGTGTAAAGACATCCAGAATTAAGCTGGTTTCTTTATAGGGAATGCTATGCAATACAAAAGCAGGCTCGTCAGCAATACGAATCGAGGCCATGACGACTTATTCCAGACCCTGCGCCCGTAATTCAGCGCGATCATCTGCCCAACCCCTTTTTACTTTGACCCAAGTCTCTAAAAAGACTTTGCCATCAAAGAGTTTTTCCATATCAATACGGGCATCCGTAGAAATCTTCTTCAATCGCTCGCCCTTGGCGCCAATGATCATGGCCTTATGACTATCGCGATCAACCAAAATAGTTGCCGCAATACGGCGCATCTTGCCATCCATCTTAAATTGATCAATCACTACTGTGCTGGTGTAAGGTAACTCTTCACCAGTAAAGCGAAAGACCTTCTCACGGAGAATTTCAGCGGCGAGGAAGCGCTCACTACGATCGGTAATAGTGTCGCCGTCGTAGACAGCTGGTGCTTCAGGCAAATACCCTTCTAATACATCTAAGAGTCTTTCAATATCGCCAGGACTTTTAGCGCTCATTGGCACAATTTCTGCAAACTCAGACTTTTGATCTTCGTGGCCACCTAGCTCACTCCAGGGCTGCGCCATCTCTTTCATAAAGTTAAGTAAAGCCTGGTCACGCTCAGAAGGCGTCTGAAAACGGCTATTAAAAAGATCTAATTTATTGAGAACCAGCACTACCGGCAAGTCAGCCGGTAATAGTTGTAAAACTTTTTTATCGTCTTCACCAAAGTATCCAGCCTCAACTACAAAGCAGGCCACATTGACATCCTGCAGAGCAGTGGTCACTGTGCGGTTCAGTGCTTTGTTGAGAGTATTCATCAGTCGCGTCTGAAAACCAGGCGTATCAATAAAAATAAATTGCGCCTCTTCACGATTCTGAATACCTAAAATACGGTGTCGGGTTGTTTGAGCCTTACGAGAGGTAATACTGATCTTTTGACCAACCAATGCATTGAGCAGTGTTGATTTGCCCATATTGGGACGCCCAACAATGGCGATAGTGCCGCATCTAAACACGATTAGCCCTTCAGCTTCAGATTTAATTGCTCTTCGGCCACTTCTTTTTTGGCTGCTTTTTTCTTAGCCGACCGAGTTTTCTTGGGTTTACGAGATTCCTGTGGCAAAGCCTTAAGGGCTGCTAGCAAAGCTTTCTTCGCAGCCGACTGTTCAGCTGCACGACGTGACGCACCTTCACCTTTTACAGAAACCTTCAAACTAGTAATCAGGCATTCCACTTCAAATTGCTGGTTATGAGCAGCACCAGTAGTGCCAGTCACGTTATAAGTAGGTAGAGGTAATTGATAGCTCTGCAAACATTCTTGCAAAAGTGTTTTGTCATCCTTACCTAGAGTCTTTGGGTCAACCTGTGCAAGGATGATCGAATATAACTTTCGCAGACATACTTTTGCCGCATCAAATCCACCATCCAAAAAGATAGCCCCAGTCACTGCCTCTAAAGTGTCGGCCAAAATGGAGGGGCGACGGAAGCCGCCACTCTTGAGCTCACCCTCACCCAGACGCAAATAATCCGATAAGGACAGGGTTTGTGCAATCTCATATAAGGCTTGCTGCTTGACTAAATTAGCCCGTACGCGCGAGAGATCACCCTCGTCCAAATCGGAATAACGCTCATAAAGCAAATCTGCAACGACGCAATTGAGAATCGAGTCACCCAAGAACTCCAAACGCTCGTTATTTTTCTTACTATGACTACGGTGGGTCAAAGCTTGATGTAAGAGCTCTGGCTTCTTAAATATATAGCCAAGCTGCTCTTGTAATGGTGCGGTTTCAATAACAGCGCGCGCGTTCATGATCTTTACTCAAAGCCGCCGATGCGACCCAGATTGCCCAGATTCAACCAGACAAAGAAGGCTTTACCCACGATATTTTTATCAGGCACAAAACCCCAGTAACGAGAATCAGCACTGTTATCACGGTTATCACCCATGGCAAAGTAATGCCCTGGGGGCACTTTACAAGTCAAGCCCGATTGTTGATATTGGCAAAAATCGGAGCCTGGAAAGCGCTCTGTCGGAAATACAGTTGCGGGACGATCTGGGTCATTCAAAATCTCATGACGGTTACCGCCCAAATCTAGAGGGAAGGCTTCTGTATAGAGTTTTGCATAGCGCATATTCTCAGGATCAAGATAGGACTCGCCGCCACCGTATTGCAATGGCTGACCGTTAATCGTCAGACGCTTATCTTGATAAGTAATCACATCGCCGGGTAACGCCACAATGCGTTTGATGTAATCAATGGAATCATCACGTGGATAACGAAAGACCACAACGTCTCCGCGCTTTGGGGTGCCAAGATCAACTACCTTTTGGTTAATCACCGGTAGGCGAATTCCGTAGGTAAATTTATTTACCAAGATGAAATCACCAATTTGTAAGGTTGGGATCATAGAGCCCGATGGAATCTTAAAGGGCTCAACAATGAATGAACGCAAGACAAACACCGCGCAAATCACCGGAAAGAAACCAGCGGTGTATTCCAACCACAAAGGCATACGATCAATACCGGCCAAGCGTCTTTGAGGTGCAAAGTAGAACTTGTCAGCGGCATAAGCAATGCCAGTAACAAACACTAAGATCAAAAGGATAAGTGCAAAGTTCATTAATCTTCCACCTGCAAAATAGCCAAGAAAGCTTCTTGTGGAATTTCCACATTACCCACTTGTTTCATGCGCTTCTTACCTTCTTTTTGCTTCTCTAGCAGCTTGCGCTTACGAGAGATATCACCGCCATAACATTTTGCCAAAACATTTTTACGCAAGGCTTTGACGTTTTCACGCGCAACAATATTGCTACCAATTGCCGCCTGAATAGCCACATCAAACATTTGTCTCGGAATAATGCCGCGCATCTTAGACACTACTTCACGACCACGGTGCTGACTATTGCTTCTATGAACAATCACCGAGAGCGCATCTACTCGATCACCGTTAATCAAAATATCAACTTTCACTACATCGGCCGGGCGATATTCTTTGAACTCATAATCCATCGAAGCATAGCCCCGTGAAATGGATTTCAGGCGATCGAAAAAGTCCATCACAATCTCTGCCATCGGTAACTCATAAGTCAGTTGCACTTGGCGGCCTAAATAGTTCATGCCCGTCTGAATGCCGCGCTTACCAACACATAGGGTAATGATGGAGCCTACATACTCTTGAGGCATGTAGAGATTGACCGTCACAATGGGCTCCAAGATGGTTTCCACCTTACTAGTCTCAGGCATCTTTGATGGGTTATCCACATTTAAGATCGTCCCATCGGATTGCTGCACTTGATACACCACGGTTGGCGCAGTAGTAATCAAGTTCATCCCGTATTGGCGCTCTAAGCGCTCCTGTACGATCTCCATATGCAGTAAGCCTAAGAACCCACAGCGGAACCCAAAACCCAGCGCTTGTGAAACCTCAGGCTCATACAAGAGAGATGCGTCATTGAGTTTTAACTTCTCAAGAGATTCACGCAGTTGATCATATTCACTCGCCTCAACTGGATATAAACCAGCGAAGACTTGAGACTTCACTTCTTTAAATCCAGGTAATGGCACGGTCGCAGGTGTGCGACCTACCTGTCCGACAGCGTGCGTCACGGTATCGCCTACTTTTGCAGCCTTTAATTCTTTAATGCCTGCGATGATGAAGCCCACCTGGCCAGCACTCAGCTCAGGGCGATCCACTGACTTAGGACTAAAGACGCCGACGTGCTCAACTAAGTGAGTGGAGCCATTGGCCATCAAAGTAATTTTGTCTTTAGGCTTGAGAGTACCGTTCACAACCCGAACTAACATCACCACACCAACATAGTTATCAAACCAAGAGTCAATGATGAGGCACTGTAGTGGCGCAGTAGCATCACCCTTTGGTGGCGGTACTCGGCGGATCATTTCTTCGATCACTTCGTGCACACCCAGACCAGTCTTAGCAGAACAAGTAACAGCATCCGTCGCATCAATCCCAATCACGTCTTCAATTTCTTGAATGGCACGCTCAGGATCAGCCTGCGGTAAATCGATCTTATTGAGAACAGGGACTACTTCAACACCAAGTTCAATTGCGGTATAGCAGTTCGCTACCGTTTGTGCCTCAACACCCTGACTAGCGTCGACCACCAATAAAGCACCCTCACAAGCCGATAAGGAGCGACTGACTTCATATGAGAAGTCCACATGTCCCGGAGTATCAATCAGGTTGAGGTTATAAATTTTGCCGTCTTTGGCTTTGTAATTGAGTGCCGCAGTTTGGGCCTTAATGGTGATGCCCCGTTCACGCTCAATATCCATCGAATCGAGAACCTGCGCTTCCATTTCGCGATCAGAAAGACCGCCACACAGTTGAATAATGCGATCGGCAAGCGTAGATTTGCCGTGATCAATATGGGCGATGATAGAAAAATTGCGGATTAAATCCATAGCGTCTTAGTAGGTCATTCAAAAAACGCCTTGTCAGAACGCACCACAATGATGCGCTGCAAAAAGCCGTCTTAAAGAGATTGTAATGGGTGGCGCCCAAAAGGCCCCAAACCCCATTTTCTAGCCTAAAAAGGGCTTATTTAGGCTTTACAGGAATGACTAAAGTGCTGTCAGAACGGCGAATAAAGACTGGAACGGCCTTATTGGCATCAAGGGATTTCACTAAAGCCTCAAATTGCTTTACCCCATTGATATCAGTATCAGCGATCCGAATAATCACATCACCAGGACGCGCGCCCGCTCTTGCCAAAGGACCATCACCCAAGCTGGTGACTTCAACACCACCCTTGATATTGAGATCCTTCTTTTTGGCATCTGATAAGTCCACCACCGCCACCCCAAAGGCGCTCGTACTATTGCCATTTACGGCTGGCGCATCCGGCTTTTTAGTAGCGGCTTGCGCAGTATCAGTATCAGCAACAGTGACTGTTAAGTCGCGAGAACTACCCTTACGCCAAACTTGCACAGTAGCCGTAGTTCCTGGTTTAGTGTCACCAACAACGCGCGGCAAATCCGTAGACTTATTAATTTCACGACTATTGAAACTCAGAATCACATCACCAGCTTCAATGCCACCAGCTGCTGCAGGGCCATTAGATTCGACATTGCGCACATAAGCACCACGAGGCTTACCTAAACCCAAACTCTCAGCAATCTCTTTTGTCATCTCTCCCAAGGCAACACCGATACGACCGCGCGTCATTTTTCCATTGGTACGCAATTGCTCTGCTACACGCATCGCCTCGTCAATCGGAATTGCAAAGGAGATTCCCATATAGCCACCGGAGCGACTAAAGATTTGAGAGTTAATGCCAATGGCTTGGCCAGCAGTATTTAATAATGGGCCGCCAGAGTTGCCAGGATTGACTGCAACGTCAGTCTGGATAAAGGGTAAGTAATCACCAGTGTCGCGACTCTTCGCCGAGACAATGCCTGCTGTTACGGTATTCTCAAGGCCAAAAGGCGAACCGATCGCCAGAACCCATTCACCTACACGCACCTTCGAAGAGTCACCTAATGGCAGTTTTGGTAAATCACGCGCTTCAATTTTGACCACTGCTACATCAGTACGTTTATCCAAACCCAATAACTTCGCCTTGAACTCACGCTTATCCGTTAAGGTGACATAAATCGTTGTTGCCCCCTCTACGACGTGGGCATTTGTCAAAATCAAACCATTAGATTCAATAATGAAACCAGAGCCAACTCCACGATCTGCTTCTTGTGGTTTGCCTGAATTTGGTTGCGCTTGCTTTGGGCTATTTGGAATACCTGGAATAGGCACCCCAAAGAAACGGCGGAAGAATTCTGCTTGATCGTCAGGCATTCCTGGGATGCCGCCCTGAGACTGCTGAACCACGACCTTTTCAGTGGTACGAATATTCACCACCGCTGGGCTCGCGCGTTCAACTAAATCCGCAAAATCCGGAAGCGTTACACGGGGATTTTGTGCGGAGGCATTCGGTATCAATGCAGTTTGCCCAAGACTCAAAATAGCCAAGAGCGCAATCAGGTACTTTTTCATGATGCTATAGACCTACTTGGTAAAAACCAAAAAGTGGAGATAAAGAGAATATTAGGTCAGCTTACCAAAAATCAAGGTGCCGTTAGTACCACCAAAGCCAAAGTTGTTTTTAACAGCGTGCTCGATCTTCACATCCCTAGCGGTATTGGCGCAGTAGTCCAAGTCACACTCAGGATCTTGATTGAAGATATTGATGGTCGGTGGGGATTTCTGGTTATGGAGAGCCAGAATAGTGAAAACAGACTCCAAGCCACCTGCACCGCCCAAAAGGTGGCCAGTCATCGACTTGGTGGAGTTAATTAAAGTCTTTTTAGCATGATCGCCTAGGGCTGCTTTAATGGCTTCGGTTTCATTCTTATCACCTAAAGGTGTAGATGTGCCATGGGCATTCAGATACTGAATTTGATCTGGATTTAAATGAGCATCGCGCATGGCATTCACCATGCAACGACGTGGACCATCCATGTTTGGTGCGGTCATATGGTACGCATCACCACTCATACCAAAGCCGAGTAGTTCGCAATAAATTTTTGCGCCGCGTGCCTTTGCATGCTCATATTCTTCGAGCACTATCACGCCAGCACCCTCTCCAAGAACAAAACCATCGCGGTCTTTATCCCAAGGACGTGAAGCAGTTGCTGGATCATCGTTACGAGTTGAAAGCGCTCTTGCTGAAGCAAAGCCACCAACACCTAAAGCGGAAATAGTAGATTCAGCGCCACCAGCGACCATGACATCGGCATCGCCATACTGAATTAAGCGGGCTGCCAAACCAATACTATGTAAGCCAGTAGTACAAGCAGTCACTGCAGCAACGTTTGGGCCTTTAAGGCCAAACAAAATACTCAGGTGCCCAGAAATCATATTGATGATTGAGCCAGGCACAAAAAATGGTGAGATACGACGAGGACCACGAGCCAATAACTCAGCCCCCGTTTCCTCAATCATTGGCAAGCCGCCAATCCCAGAGCCCACCATCACGCCTACGCGCTCGGCGTTTTGCTCATTAATTTCTAAACCGCTGTCGCGAATAGCTTGCGTGCCAGCAGCAATGCCGTAATGGATAAAGGTATCCATATGGCGCGCCTCTTTGGCCGAAACATATTCTTCAACGTTGAAATCTTTCACCTCTCCCGCGAAATGAACACTCAGTGGAGCGTGGTCGAATTTCGTGATGGTAGCAATGCCTGATTTGCCAGCAAGCAAATTAGACCAAGCTACATCAACAGAATTACCAACGGGTGAGATAAGGCCAAGACCGGTAACTACAACCCGGCGTCGGCCATTTGATGCTGACACAGTAATGCCTAGGCTAGGGAATTAACCCTGAGCTTTAGATTGAGCGAAGTCGATAGCGAGCTGAACTGTGGTGATTTTTTCGGCTTCCTCATCAGGAATTTCGATGCCAAATTCATCTTCCAAAGCCATTACCAGCTCAACAGTGTCAAGAGAGTCAGCGCCCAGGTCATTCACAAAAGAAGATTCATTTTTGATATCTCCTTCAGCGACGCCTAATTGCTCAGCGACGATTTTCTTAACGCGTTGTTCGATGTTATCCATTAAGTCCCCCAGGGGTTGTAAAAAAACGATTGAAGAATTTTATCAGCTTGGCCAAGTAATTTAGCAAATTCGTCTAAAAATGGCCAAATCCTTGCTTTTGGCTTAGGCTAAATAGAGCCCGCCATTGACGTGTAGGGTATTGCCCGTGATGTATCCAGCTGCTGGAGAGGCTAAAAACGCCACTGCCTGGGCCACATCCTCAGGACTACCTAGGCGGGCCAAGGGAATGTTCACTTTTAGGGCATTTTGCTGCTCTTCACTCAGAGCACGAGTCATATCGGTATCAATAAATCCCGGCGCCACGCAATTGACAGTGATATTACGGCTGCCAATTTCACGCGCTAGGGCACGGGTCATTCCAGAAACACCTGCCTTTGCAGCAGCATAATTTGCTTGTCCTGCGTTACCCATGTGACCCACGATAGAGGTGATATTGATGATGCGACCACCGCGTGCCTTCATCATTGGGCGCAAAACAGCCTGGGATAAGCGAAACACCGAACTCAAATTCGTATCAATCACATCAGTCCACTCTTCGGACTTCATGCGCATCGCTAAGTTATCGCGAGTAATGCCGGCGTTATTTACCAAGATATGGATGCCGCCATGATCTTTCACAATCTGATCAATCATTTCTTCACACGCATTTGGGGCGGTGACATTCAAAACCAAACCGCAACCACCCGAAGGCTTTAAGCGCGCATCAATTGCTTTAGCGCCATCACTTGTCGTAGCAGTACCAATCACCTTGGCGCCACACTTGGCTAACTCATCTGCAATCGCTTGGCCAATACCGCGCGACGCGCCAGTCACCAGAGCAATTTGTCCACTGAGATCGAGATTCATAATTATCTTTCGCTATATCGATTGATGTTGATCAATAGTGCTTATTTTAAGGTAGCCAATACTTCATTTAGGCTAGCCTCATCAAATACTGGCATGCCAGTCACCTGATCGTTGATTCGCTTGGTTAAGCCTGCCAACACTTTGCCAGGACCGCACTCTACTACTTGAGTAACTCCTTGGGCAGCCATCGCCTGAATCGTTTCTTGCCAGCGCACTGGCTTAGCGGCTTGACGCACTAAAGCATCTTTAATCGCACTGGGATCATTCAGGATTTGAACATCTACGTTATTAATCACGGAAATGATTGGCGCTTTGAATTCAATCTCTGCAAGATAGCCTTTGAGTTTTTCAGAAGCGGGTTGCAACAAAGAAGAATGAAATGGTGCAGATACCGGTAGCGGTAATGCACGTTTAGCGCCCGCAGCTTTGAGTAACTCACATGCCTTCGTTACAGCATCACTTGCACCCGCTATCACAACTTGACCAGGCGCATTGAAATTCACAGCTTCCACTACACCACCCGATGCAGCACTTGCTTCTGCACAGACTTTAATGACAGTTGCATCATCCAAACCTAAGATGGCTGCCATGCCACCCGTACCTACTGGTACGGCACTTTGCATTGCCTGCGCACGAAAACGCACTAAAGGAACCGCATCTTTAAAGGAGATAACACCAGCAGCAACTAAGGCTGAGTACTCACCGAGACTATGGCCAGCCATCACCTGTGGTACGACACCCCCAGCGGCTAACCAAGCGCGGTAAAAAGCCACGCCAGCAGTCAACATCACTGGCTGAGTATTGGTAGTTAACGATAGCGCCTCTGCAGGGCCTTCGGCAATTAACTTGGCAACATCTTCACCCAAAGCTTCTGAAGCTTCTTGTAATGTTGCACGCACTTCAGGACGCTCAGAAATAGAATTGAGCATGCCTACCGATTGGGAGCCTTGACCAGGGAATACGAATGCAAATGTCATGTGATTAATTTACGAAGTAAAGAAGGAAATGGTTTTAATACTTGAGTGCAACCGCACCCCAAGCAAAGCCGCCGCCAACACCTTCTAATAAAAGATATTGGCCACGCTGAATCTGACCAGAGCGCACCCCAGTATCTAGCGCCAAGGGAATCGATGCCGCAGAGGTGTTACCGTGCTCATGCACTGTCACGATGACTTTATCCATGGACATCCCCATCTTCTTAGCGGTGCCCTCCATGATGCGGATATTGGCTTGATGTGGCACTAACCAATCAATCTGCTCAGGCTTGAGATTGGCTTTTTCTAGAACCTCATGCGCCACTTGCTCTAATACTTTGACTGCCAATTTAAAAACCGCTTGGCCATCCATCGTCATAAATGGGGAGCCATGAACTTCGCCATTACCAGCACGACCAGGTACACATAATATGTTGCGTTGACTACCATCAGCATGCAAAGCGGTAGCTAAGATGCCGGGCTCATTCGAGGCCTCAAGTACAACAGCACCGGCCCCATCACCAAACAATACACAAGTACCACGATCTTGGAAATCTAAAATGCGTGAGAAAGTCTCAGCACCGATCACCAATACTTTTTTGTATGAGCCAGTCCGAATAAACGCATCTGCTGTAGCAAGGGCATAAGTAAACCCTGCGCAGACTGCTTGAACATCAAATGCGGCACAGGCAGTGTGAGCACCTAATTTGTCTTGGACTACACAAGCAGTGCTTGGAAATCCGCCCAAATGGTCTGGTGTAGAGGTGGACAAGATGATCAGATCTAAATCTTCTGAAGTAATGCCTGCACTGGCTAATGCAGCTTGTGCAGCTTTCACCGCTAGATCACTAGTAAGCTCATTTTCAGCAGCAAAGTGACGTGCAGAAATTCCGCTACGAGTAGTAATCCACTCATCGCTTGTCTCTAAACCGGATTTAGCCAAACGCTCGACTAAATCTTGATTGGTTAAGCGCTGCTCGGGAAGATAACTTCCAGTTCCAGCTACTCTTGCAAAAGTACTCATTCTTTTGTCTCCACCGCAAAGGCTGCAGCAATTCTCTCAACCATGCGATTTTTGGAAGCTTCATAGGCACGATCTAAAGCAAAACCAAATCCAAAGCGGTCGGCCGAACCGTGGCTCTTAATGACGCAACCGCGTAAACCTAACAATACAGCACCGTTGTAACGACGATGATCTACGCGCTTGCGCACACGCAGCAATGGCACCATAGCGCATACAGCCATCAATTTAGTGAGCCATGAGCGGTTAAATTCTGAGCGAATCAAGCCGCTCATCATTTTGGCCAAACCTTCACTGGCTTTAAGAACTACATTACCCACGAATCCATCACACACCACAATATCAGTGGTACCCTTAAAAATATCATTGCCTTCTACGTTGCCATAAAAGTTTAAATTGGTTTGGCGCAGTAACTCTCCGGTCTGCTTTACCACTTCATTGCCCTTAATCACCTCTTCACCAATATTGAGAAGGCCAACTGAAGGGTTCTGCTTACCATCCACCACTTGAACCATGACACTCGCCATTTGCGCAAACTGCACCAGGTGCATCGGCTCACAATCTGCATTTGCGCCTAGATCAAGCATGGTGGTGCCACGCCCCAATTCGTTCGGGATGGCGGTCGCGATCGCAGGACGATCAACTCCATCCAGGGTTTTGAGAATATATCGGGAAATGGCCATGAGCGCACCCGTATTACCAGAGGAGATCACCGCATCAGCAGCGCCCTCTTTGACTTGCTCAATGGCCACACGCATCGACGAATCTTTTTTGCGGCGCAAAGCGACTTCAATGGGGTCATCCATCAACACCACTTCGCTGGCAGCAATAATTTGAATGCGATCCATGTGAGCATTAGAAGATTTATCCAAGACTTGCTTGATTAAATCAAGATCACCCACGAGGATAATCTTCACATCAGAATGTTTTTCTAGAAAATCGCAGGCAGCAGGGACCGTCACAACGACTCCATGATCTCCGCCCATGGCATCAATAGCTAGAGTAACGCTCATAAACTCATTGATTGCTGCAAGTGATTTATCTAAGAAAAAAGCGGCTTTTTTGGGAGCCGCTTCGATCTATTTAGACTAAAAAATTAGTCGTTTTTAGTTTTAATAACTTTACGACCACGATAGTAGCCGTTTGGTGAAATGTGGTGGCGCAAATGAGCCTCACCAGTTGTGGCTTCAACAGCCGTAGCAGGTGCGGTCAAAAAGTCGTGCGCACGGTGCATGCCACGTTTGGAAGGTGATTTTTTATTTTGTTGGACGGCCATATTGAACTCCTAAGCAAGGCGATATTCTAGCATGACAAAGCGTCTAAATGCTTGATTTATCGATCAAGTCCTCTTAAAACAACGGGACAGAAAAAGCCCCGTTTATGAGTTTTTCTTCATATTTTTCAATATGTTAAAGGGATTTTCACGCTCATCGAGCCCCTCATCCTCCTCCTCAAGCCCAAATACCGTGGCATGAGGCTCACAAAAGCCCTCTGGATGCTTTGGAATCAAGGGCAGGGACAATAAAACCTCGTCTTCTATGGTTTCTAAGAGGTTGAAATGCTGGCTAGCGACCAAGGGTTCCTGCTCTTCATCCTCCAAAGGGTAGTTATCCGCCTCGGCCTCGGTAGCCAGGAAGACAAAACGCCGTTTTTCGTCTAAATTGACGGCGCAATCCTGCAGGCAACGCTGGCAAACCAAGTGAAGGCACCCTTTTAAGGCTAATTCCAAGATTTGGCGAGACTCGCTTCCAGGCGAATCCTCAAAATGGGTCTCCATTTGCCAGGCAAAGCCATCCCCGGGGTTAAGGCTTGAAGCCTCCTTAGCAAGCCTAGGCATATCGCCCATAGTCAAAAAACCAGTACCCTGATAGGACTGTGGAGCACAAAAGTCGACCTTTTTTAAAGCAATAGCTTCTGCCGATAGCTGAACTTGAGGTAAAACTTGATTACGATTCATGGCATCAGTCTAAATCAAGGCATCCTCGAAAGTCAGCAGCAATGAGTAACTTAATGAATTTCCCTAATAACCCGCCCCTCATCTTGGCGTCCACCTCGGTTTATCGCCGCGAACTATTACAGCGCTTACGCATCCCGTTTGAAGTAATCTCTCCAAAAGTAGATGAAACACCTCTGACTGGTGAGAGCACTCTCGACTTAGCGCTACGTCTTGCAAATGCAAAAGCAGCGGCTGTTGCAAAAGAACATCCTCATGCATGGGTGATTGGCTCTGATCAAGTAGCAGATTTGTGTGGCGCTGCAATCGGCAAGCCAGGTAATTTCGAGAGAGCGTTAGCACAACTGCAACTGATGCGGGGTCAAACAGTGACTTTTTATACAGCGCTTTGCTTGATGAAGGGTGATATACAAACTACCTTAAACATTCCTACCGAAGTCACTTTTCGTAAATTGCCAGATGATGTTTTAGAAAGCTATTTGTTAGCGGAAGAACCTTATGACTGTGCTGGTAGCGCTAAGTCGGAAGGCTTAGGTATCAGTCTTCTTGAGTCAATCAAGAGTGATGATCCAACGGCCCTCATTGGCTTACCGCTGATTGCTTTAACTGGTTTATTACGTGATGCTGGTTTTGTCATTCCTGCGAAGAATTAAAAAACCAATAGAAAATCATTCATGGCAAAGTTAGGTACACTCTATTTAGTTCCCAATACCTTAGGGGATGATGCGCGCAGCGAACAGCTGCCATGGGTCTTGCCCACTGAAACTATCACTCAAGCAGCAAAACTTAAACACTGGGTTGTGGAAGATGCTAAAACAGCGCGCGCACTATTAAAAGCTGTCGATAGTCTTTCTCCGCTTGCATGCACTATTCAAGAAATGCAAATGAGTGAATGGCGTGGTGCAGCTCGCAATGCAAAGTATGGTGATGCTGTTAAGCCAGCGGATTTACTCAAACCACTACTTACTGGTAATGACATGGGTTTAATGTCCGAAGCAGGTGTTCCGGGAGTTGCCGATCCTGGTGCAGAGCTAGTTCTGGCAGCGCATCAACTTGGCGCAAGAGTAAAGCCTTTAGTTGGGCCAAGTTCTATCTTATTAGGCCTGATGGCAAGCGGTCTCAACGGTCAGCGCTTTGCTTTTCAAGGTTACTTACCGCAAGATACCCATAATCGCAGCGCCAAACTCAAACAGCTTGAAGCGGAATCCCGAAAACTACAGCAAACCCAAATTTGGATTGAGACGCCCTATCGCAATACGGCGATGCTGATGGCTTGTTTAAATTCTTTAGCGCCACAATCTTTACTTTGCTTGGGGGTGGACCTAAGCCTTCCATCGGAAATGATCACAACGCTCTCGATAGCGGATTGGCGTAAGTGCTATCCAAATGAAGCTGCAGGCGCTTCCTTACAAAATAGGCCAACGGTATTTCTACTGTTGGCCTAAGAATTGATACCTCGTTTTATTTAGGAATTCATTTTTACTTCAGGTCTGGTGATTTCACTAGGGCCTTGCCAGCGGCTGCACCAGCCTCCGCACCAAAACGCTTAGCCACACGCTCTGCAAAATTTTCTTTCATGGTGTAGTCCAAAATATCTGGAGCTTTAAAGATATCGCGCGCCACAGACTCTACTGTGCCGTAACCATCTACTAAACCAATTTTGACGGCCTGCTCACCGTTCCAAATACGCCCAGAAAATAAATCTGGGCTTTCCTTCAAGCGAGTCCCGCGACCTTCTTTAACGACCGCAATGAATTGCTGATGAATTTCATCGATCATGGTCTTGACCATCTCAACCTGCTTAGGATCTTCTTTACTAAAAGGATCGAGCATGCCTTTATTTGATCCCGAGGTAATCATGCGACGGGTAACACCTAACTTATCCATCAGGCCTGTGAAACCAAAGCCTTCCATGATCACACCGATGGAACCAACCAAGCTGGCTTTATCTACCAATATCTGATCACCAGCGACTGCCACGTAGTAACCACCTGAAGCACAGATATCTTCAACTACGACATAAAAAGGTTTGTTCGGATAGAGTTTGCGCAAACGATGAATCTCATCATTAATCATGCCTGCTTGTACTGGTGAACCACCAGGGCTATTAATCCGCAGAACAACACCAGCACTGTTTTCATTTTCAAAAGCAGAAACTAATGATGAGTTGATATCTAAGGCATTGGCCATGGAGCTCGAAGAAATCTCACCCTCTAGCGTCACCATCGCCGTGTGCTTCTCTGTGCCCATGCCGCGCCCAGGAAGATGAAAATCAAATACTGAAAGAATCACTCCAATAATCACTACTAAAGTGAGAACGCGCAGTACTGCTCTCCAGCGACGTGCCTTACGAGTCTCTTTCAAATTCTCTAGCAGCAAATGCTCAAGAGCTTGTCGTTCCCAGTTTGGATTTGGATTATTTTCCATCTTCGATTCCTTAGTAATGCCTAATATTTACAGATTCTGTTTTAGCCATTGTGACAGCTCTGCCACATCATCTACATGGGCTAATGATTTTGAGGTCTTTAGCGTATCCGGCGGATGAGCGCCGTAGGTCACCGCCAGCGCATCCACTCCAGCATTGGCTGCCATATCTAAATCATGTGTAGTATCCCCAATCATCAGCATTCGGCGAGTGGGGACTTGAGTGACATCCGATAACTCCAGCAACATCCCTGGATGAGGTTTTGAGAAAGACTCATCGGCTGTGCGTGTTTCATGAAAAAGATGACCAATTTCGTGATGTTTTAAAGAGCGGTCCAAACCCACCCGAGATTTTCCTGTTGCAACGCCTAAGAGATATTGATCAGCCCGAAGCTTTTCCAAGAGCTCACGAATACCAACAAATAGATCGAGCTCATGATCTTTCGCTAAATAGTGATAACGAAAACGATCAGTCAATTTTGGAAAATGCACTGGCTCAATCCAAGGAACTGCTCTGCGTAATGAATCCTGTATACCCAAGCCAATGACTGAACTCGCCAATGCATCATCAGGCTCTTTAAAACCCAAGTCGCGACAGGCCTGCTGAATGCAGTCTACGATAGTCGGTGTGGAATCCATAATGGTTCCATCCCAATCCCAGACTATCAGGTCATAACGGCGATCTCGTTTGTTCTCGTCAATCATCTTCGCTTTACTTACTATTTTTACTTTCGCTAACTACTCAAAGTTTTTCATCATGGCCGCAAACTCAGGCGGCAATGGGGATTCAATTCGCATCTTTTCACCAGTACGCGGATGTGTGAAACCAGCCAGGTGAGCATGGAGATAGAGGCGCTTGGATTTAATCAATTTATCTTGATCTTCAAAACCATATTTATCATCACCTAAGATGGCATGTCCTAGTTTTTGAAGATGTACCCGAATTTGATGGGTGCGACCTGTCTTGAGTTGTGCCTCAGCCAGAGTAATCGCGACTTCATCACGCTTCATCGTTTTCGTAACGCGCAAGGCAGTGTGGCTTGGTAAGCCTTCTGGATCCACGCGCACTCTGCGCTCACCATTAGCCAAGAGATATTTATGGAGTGGGTACTTGAGTTGCATCACTTGGGCGCCCTGCGCAATTTCTCCGTGGGCAAGCAAGTAGTAACGCTTATCAGTTTGACCTTCACGAATTTGGCGATGGAGCTCGACTAAAGCACTACGCTTTTTTGCCAGCAGCAATACACCAGAAGTATCCCGATCTAAGCGGTGAACCAATTCCAAGAACTTCAATTCCGGGCGAGTGATGCGTAAAGTCTCAATCACACCCAAGGCAATTCCAGAGCCACCATGCACTGCTAAGCCAGGAGGCTTATCTACGATTAACAGCGCCTCGTCCTCAAACAGAATAGGCATTTTGTCTGAATAGCCCTGAGCCCGAGATTTAGTGTGGGCACTATTGACTGCTGCCATTTGGGCAGGTTCAGCCAGCCTGACTGGCGGAACTCGAACGACATCGCCTTCAACCAGACGAGTGGTTGGTTCGGCGCGCTTCTTATTGACCCTCACCTCGCCAGAACGAATAATCCGGTAAACGTGACTTTTGGGGAC
Organism: Polynucleobacter sp. UB-Piko-W3; assembly: GCF_018881635.1. Classification (GTDB taxonomy): domain Bacteria; phylum Pseudomonadota; class Gammaproteobacteria; order Burkholderiales; family Burkholderiaceae; genus Polynucleobacter. The sequence goes on along the minus strand of NZ_JACVPY010000002.1, from coordinate 58,111 downwards.
CCCTTTGGCCCAGCGCAGCAAATAGTTATCCAAACGTTGACCAGCCTCTTCAGGACCGATAGTCTGAAGAAGAACTGTGGCCGGAGTACGGCCTGAAACTACTTTTGGCGTCAATATAGGGTCGGATTTCATGATTTATCTCTCTTGCCAGCTCCGCAGAGGACGGCAAGGGACTCAACAATACCCCATTGTCATTCAACTTGTGCCGTATAATCAACGCTCTAGCCAATTTATTGGCCCGAGACAAGCCTGATTCAGGCTTAAATCGTGGAGCTTGGAGTCGCCCTTTAAAAGACTCCCGGGGTCGCCCCTCCCCCGTTGTAATGAGGCGCAGGGTTGGTGTGCCGTATGCCGCGACCCGCGATTAGAAGACAGTTTTCAGGCGCGCGCCTGCGTTGATGACCTAAAGGAGGTCTCTGCGGCGATCGTCAAGTGTGGCACCGATTTAACCAACAGTTAACTGGGTGAACTGAGTAAAAGATGCTCAGATTTGCATGATCCACACTATTAAATCGCCATAGGTTATGCCTTGGGCGGTATCTAACTTGTCTCCTACGCAGCGCGCTACGACATCCTCCCCCATAGGAGAGTGTTATGAAACGCATGTTATTTAATGCAACTCAACAAGAAGAGTTGCGAGTTGCCATCGTTGATGGTCAAAAACTCATCGATATTGATATCGAAGCTGCCGGTCGTGAACAACGTAAAGGCAATATTTACAAAGGTGTGATTACCCGCATAGAGCCTTCCCTGGAAGCTTGCTTTGTCAACTACGGTGAAGAGCGTCATGGCTTTTTGCCATTTAAAGAAGTTGCCAGAACGTATTTCAAAGAAGGTATAGACGTTCGCAATGCCTCTATTAAGGATGCCCTGCGCGAAGGTCAAGAAATCATTGTTCAAGTAGAAAAAGAAGAGCGTGGCCAAAAAGGCGCAGCTTTAACTTCTTTTGTCTCCTTGGCTGGCCGTTATTTAGTATTGATGCCCAATAATCCCCGTGGTGGTGGCGTGTCTCGCCGTATTGAGGGTGAAGACCGTCAAGAACTCCGTGATGCCATGTCCCAATTGGATATTCCTGATGGCATGAGTATCATTGCTCGCACTGCTGGTATTGGTCGTGACGCTACAGAATTGCAATGGGACTTAAGTTACCTCATGCAGTTATGGAAAGCGATTGACGAGGCCGCCAAAGGCAATTCAGCCCCATTATTGATTTACCTCGAATCGAGTCTAGTGATTCGCGCAATCCGTGATTACTTCCAGCCGGATATCGGAGAGATCCTCATTGATACCGATGATATCTACGAGCAAGCTGCTGCATTTATGTCCGTCGTAATGCCGGATAACTTGCCAAGAGTAAAGCGCTATCAAGATGATGTGCCTTTGTTCTCACGCTTCCAAATTGAGCATCAAATTGAAACCGCGTACTCACGTACCGTGCCACTGCCATCTGGCGGCGCGATTGTGATCGACCACACCGAAGCTTTAGTTTCTGTGGACGTGAACTCTGCACGTGCAACCCGTGGTTCTGATATTGAAGAAACTGCTACTCGTACTAACTTAGAAGCCGCCGATGAAATCGCCCGTCAAGCACGTTTGCGTGACTTAGGTGGTTTGATCGTAATTGACTTCATTGATATGGAATCGAGTAAAGCTCAGAAAGATGTTGAGAATCGCCTGCGCGATGCTCTGCGTCATGATCGTGCTCGCGTTCAGATGGGCAAGATCTCCAAGTTTGGCTTGATGGAAATGTCACGCCAGCGCTTGCGCCCCGCTCTTTCTGAAGGTAGTCATGTCACTTGCCCACGTTGTAATGGCACAGGTCATATTCGTGATACCGAGTCTTCTGCATTGCAAGTACTACGCATCATTCAAGAAGAGGCAATGAAAGAGAACACAGCAGCGATTCATACCCAGGTACCAGTCGAAGTGGCTGCTTTCCTCTTGAATGAAAAACGTGCTGAAGTCATTAAGATCGAGACTCGCTTCAAAGTGAATGTCTTGATGGTTCCGAATAAGCATTTAGAAACTCCACATTACAAGCTAGAGCGTTTGCGACATGACGATCCACGTCTTGATGATCAAAAGGCTAGCTATGTGATGGCTGAAGAAGCTGCGCGTGAACTTGAGACTGACACCACAGTGAGCCGCAAAGATGCTGATGTGAAGGTTCGTCCTGAAGCAGCAGTGAAAGGCATTACGCCAGCTCAACCTGCACCAATAAGCCAACCCCGTCCAGCTCGTACTGAAAAAGTACAAACCGAAAGTTCTGGTGGTTTATTTGGATTTATCAAGAAGATGTTCTCCTCCTCTCCTGCAGTAGAAGAGAAGCCAATAGAAAACAATGCTCGTGGTCGCAATCAAGGCCGCAATGGTAATGGCGGCGATCGCAACCGTGGTCGTAATCGTCGTGGCGAGCGTAACGATCGCAATGGCGAACGTGCTGAGCGTCCAGTAGCAAATGCCGCTGAAGGCGCTGCTGAAGGTAATAACGGTAACCGTAATAACCGAAATAACCGCAATGGCAATCGTAATCAAAATGGTCCGAAGCCTGAGCGTCAAGCAAACCCAGCTGCAGTAACTCCTGCAACTGAAGCTGCTCCTGAGCAAGCGGCACCAACTGCTGATGGTGAAGAACGTCGTGGTCGTGGTCGCAATCGTCGTGGTCGTGGTCGTGGCCAACGTGGTGAGCGCACTGATGGTGACACAAGCAATGCAACTGCTGTATCTGCAAGTCCATTTGCAGGCCCTCCAGTAGGCATGGCTGGTGCATCTGCATCAATGCCAATTCAGAATCTTGCCAATAGCTTTAGTAATGCAAAGCCTGCCGCAAGACAAGAACGGGGCGAAAGAGCGCCACGTGCTCCACGTCCATCAAATCGTCCAGCACAAGATACTCAGAACAATGTAGCGGCAGCACCAGTAGCAGCAGTTGCGACTGTTGCATCTGTCGAAGTGATTGCTAAACCTGCGCCAGAGCTTCCGAAGGTTGCTTTCGAGGCACTTGAAGAAACTCCGCTGCACAGCGTTGTGCAATCTGCTGGAATGATCTGGGTTGCTACTGATACCTCTAAGCATGCAGAGGCACAAGGTCAAATTCAGCCTGAGCAAACAAACTTAGGCAGAGCCCCTAAACCAGCAGCAAGCCTGCCAGATGGGCCAATGGTTTTAGTTGAAACCGGCGGCCAGGAAAAAAAGGTTTAAACCTGATGTAAGCTTTTTCTCCAGACTGTCATTTATCCCATAAGGATATTTGGCAGTTTGGCAGAAAGCCCGTTTCACCGCCATAATTGAGAATATGGTTGAAAAAGCAATCCCAAAAGTAATTCCTATCCGAATTGATGAAGGCAAAGGCCTGACGCCGTCTATTGGCGCCCAACTCATTACACCTCACAGCAATACACAAGATAAACGCGGGCGCATCTTGCGTGACTTGCGCATCTCCGTAACTGATCGCTGCAATTTCCGCTGTACATATTGCATGCCTAAGGAAGTCTTTGATCAAAACTATCCTTATCTTTCGCACAAAGAGCTGCTGAGTTTCGAAGAAATTGCTCGCCTCACTTCCATCTTTTCCACACTAGGTGTTGAAAAGATTCGCTTGACTGGTGGTGAGCCACTCCTTCGTAAGAACTTAGAAGTGCTGATTGAAATGTTGGCGCAAATACGTACCCCAGACGGCAAACCACTTGACCTTACCTTAACAACGAATGGCAGCATCCTTCGCAAGAAAGCTGTTGCTCTAAAAACTGCTGGCTTACAAAGACTCACTGTTAGCTTAGATGGCTTAGATGACGCCATCTTTAAGAAAATGAATGATGTCGAGTTTCCGGTAGCAGATGTTTTAGATGGCATTGCCGCCGCTCAAGAAGCCGGTTTTGAAAACATCAAAGTGAATATGGTGGTGAAAAAAGGCACAAACGATCATGAGATCGTATCGATGGCCAAACACTTTAAGGGCAGTGGCGTCATTCTGCGCTTTATTGAATTCATGGACGTAGGTAGCTCGAATGGTTGGAATATGGCAGGGGTATTACCCTCTAAGGAAGTGATTGCCAGAATCAATGCAGTCTTTCCATTGCAAGCGATCGAAGCCAATTATTCAGGCGAGGTGGCACAACGCTGGCGTTATGTCGATGGCTCAGGTGAAGTGGGTGTGATCTCTAGTGTTACCCAAACCTTCTGTCACGAATGCACTCGTGCCCGCATCTCTACTGATGGTCAAATGTATCTCTGTCTTTTTGCGAATGAAGGATTTGATTTCAAAACAATGTTGCGTTCTGAAAAGAGTGATTTAGAAATCGCCAATGCCATCATGAATACTTGGGCAGGACGCGATGATCATTATTCTGAAATTCGTGGGTCTCATACTGCAAACCAATCGACTGGCGCTCGTAAAGTCGAAATGTCTTATATCGGCGGCTAATGATTTCCCCAGAGCAAATCACTGGCCTCATACTGGCTGGCGGTCGCGCCCAACGCATGGGTGGTATCGATAAAGGACTCATTCCCTTTAACGGCAAACCCCTGATTGCATCGGCTATTACAAGACTCAAAAGTCAAGTTGGCCCAATCCTCATTAATGCCAATCGCAATGTTACGAAGTACGCTAGCTATGGCTTTCCCGTCATCATGGATGAGACGCCCGATTTTTCAGGACCGCTCGCAGGCTTTGCAGCTGGTCTCAAAGTTTGTAACACCCCTTACCTACTCACTACCCCTTGTGATTCACCTTTACTCCCAACGGATTTAGGTCTCAAACTAGCGACTGAAATGATCCGTGGCGACTTTCAGTTGGTATACGCTTCGAGCAAAGAGGCAGACGGCAAAATCTGGGCACAACCCGTTTTTTGTTTAATGCGCGCTGATCTTCAAGAGCTCTTGAAAACTTTTTTACAAAAGGGCGATCTCAAAATTGATCGTTGGTTTAGAGAATTGCGTAGCAGTACTGTCGTGTTTGATGATGCGCAAGCATTTGCTAACGTTAATACTCCAGAAGAATTAAAGCGCCTAGAAGAGGCCTCTATATGAAGCACTCACCCAATAGCCCCATACTTCTCACTTCATCACTACATGTCGATGAAGCTCGTAAAGCTATCTCTCAATTAGTGAATGAGCTCATTGAAGAATCCAAAGCGATTGGTGATTTAGCTGATATTGAAACTGTCTCTCTAGATCAAGCCATCAATCGAATCCTTGCGAACGATTTGCTCTCACCCATTGACGTTCCTGCGGCTGATAATTCAGCGATGGATGGCTATGCCTTTGACAGCACCTGTCTAGGAGTCAGTGACGCTACCGTATCCTTGAAAATAATGGGGACTGCTTTTGCTGGCAAACCATACGAAGGTAAGATCAATCCTGGTAAGTGCCTCAAGATCATGACTGGTGCAGTGATGCCGGCTGGGTGCGATACCGTGATTCCGCAAGAGTTCACGAGCACTCAAACGGAAACGCAGATTGAGTTCCCTCAAAATCAATTAAAGCCTGGTGAGAATCGTCGCTTGCGTGGCGAAGATCTCCAAGAAGGCAAACCTGCAATTAGCGCTGGTCGTTTACTGCGCCCTTCAGATTTAGGTTTGGCAGCATCACTCGGAATCTCCACCCTTATAGTCAAGCGCAAACTCAAGGTGGCAATTCTGTCTTCTGGGGATGAACTGCGATCCTTAGATCAACCCTTAGATGCCGGCAGTATTTATGACAGCAATCGCTATAGCCTGACTGGTTTATTAAATCGCCTCAACCTTGAAATTATTGATTGCGGCATCGTACGTGACGACCCAGCATCACTTAAAAAAGCATTTATCGATGCCGCTACCAAAGCGGATGTCTTAATCTCTTCTGGTGGGGTCTCCGTTGGTGAAGCAGACTTCACCAAACAGATCATGCAAGAGTTGGGAGATGTGGGTTTTTGGAAAATTGCAATGCGGCCTGGTCGGCCAATGGCTTTTGGGATTCTGAAACCCGTGGCGGGCAAATCACCTGCGCGCAAGACCTTGTTCTTTGGCCTGCCTGGCAACCCAGTGGCAGTCATGGTGACTTTCTATCAATTTGTGAGAAGTGCGCTCTTGCAACTCAATGGTGCAAACCAGACTGAGCCACCAATCACTCAGGCAATCTCTGAGGCAGCGATTCGTAAAAAACCTGGCCGTACCGAGTTTCAACGTGCCATCTTGGGACGAAACGCTGATGGTCGCCCAAGCGTCAGACTGACTGGCAGTCAGGGGGCAGGCATTCTGCGTTCTATGAGTGAGGCAAATTGCTTTGTGATCCTTGCTCACGACCAAGGAAATATTGCCGCTGGTGACTGGGTAGATGTAGCGCTTTTTGATGGACTGCTTTAAGATTGCGTCATTATGAAACTTAGCAAAAAAGAACTTGTCTTCCTCGACCCGATGCATACCGCCAAAACACTCGTTTTGGTATACCTCTGCTTCTCCGTTCCAATCGTCTTGTTAGCGCTGTTTGTTGCCTTCATTCGAGACGGTGCGATTCCAGGCTTTACAGTCTTATCTGCCCTTATTCTCAATGCTTTATTGGGCTTTGGCTTATTGTGGATTGCCTGCAAGGTTTACAACTGGGTTGCTGGTAAATTTGGCGGCATTGAATTAGCGCTGCGTGAATTACCAGAAGAAATTGATGCTGAGTAAGTAATAAAACTTCAGTGCGCATCAATCAATAAAGCCGAGCAATGCTCGGCTTTATTTTTTACTACTCCACTCGTTTAAGTTTTATGTTTTCTAACCCTTAAATACTTCCTTATTAATTAGGCTTGGTGGTTTCTTACCAGCCAGTGCAGCACGTAAATTTTCTACTGCTAAATCGATCATGGCTCTACGGGTCTTTTCAGTTGCGCTGGCAATATGCGGAGCTAAAACCACATTGCTGAGTTTCAATAACTCGGGGTGCACTTTTGGCTCACCCTCGAATACATCTAAACCTGCAGCGAAGATTTTTTTCTCTTTGAGCGCTTGGGCTAATGCTGCATCATCCACTATGCCACCACGCGCAATATTGACTAGGGTGGCGGTCGGCTTCATGAAAGCTATTTCTTTGGCGCCAATGGTGTGATGGTTCTGCGCTGTGTATGGCAATACCAAGACAACGTGATCGGCGGTACGGAGTAATTCTTCTTTGGAGACATACTTTGCCGCACAGGCTTTTTCATCAGCCTCAGGCAAACGACTACGATTGTGATAAATCACATTCATTCCAAAACCTAAGGCGCGCTTTGCAATACCCTGACCAATGCGGCCCATGCCAATAATACCTAGCGTTGTGTGATGTAAGTCCATGCCCAGAGGGTTGCTCACAATCGACCACTTATCCCACTTGCCATCCCTAATCCAGCGCTCAGACTCAGTAACACGCCGTGCTGTAGCCATTAATAGTGCAAAACCAAAATCAGCCGTGCTATCGGTTAATACATCTGGCGTATTGCTAGCCATCACACCAGCCGCAGTAATTGCAGGTACATCGAAATTGTTATAGCCCACTGAAATATTGGCTACTATCTTTAAATTTTTAGCATGAGTCAAAGCTGCAGCATCAATACGCTCACTCCCAGTCACCAAAGCGCCCGCTGCGCTTGAAAGTTCTTTTTGCAACTCTTCTGCTGTGAAGACTTCATCGACCTGATTAGAGCGAACCTCGAAAGACTCCTCTAGCTTAGCTAACAAATCGGGGAATATTGCTCTTGCTACTAAAACTTTAGGTTTATTGCTCATTTCTTTCCTTTTTATTTCTTTTATTTATTGCTTGCATTGATTTTTTTATTCATTTATTAACTAACAATCTCACTGCATCATTTTATGTGACTTGGGAAGATTTCTGTATCACCTCTTTGAGGGAGGCTTCGAGAATTTCTAAGGGTTGCGCCCCTTGCAATGAATACTTGTTATTTAAAATCAGGTTTGGCACCGCATTAATGCCCTGGTCTCGATAGTGGGCTGCTTGCGCCCTCACCTCTTTAGTAAAGAGCCCCTCTTCTAAAACTTTGCTTGCTGCGCTTTGATCCAAATGCGCTCTTTGCACTGCTTCTAATAAGTTCTCACGTTTATCAAAATCAGCTGCAAGACAAAAGTAAGTATTAAAGAATTCTCTCTTTAGCCTATGCTGACTAGCTAAGCCATGCTCGTGCCCAGCCCAATACAACAAACGATGAGCATCAAAGGTGTTGTATATCTTTTTTCGACCCTCGGGATGAAAGTTAAAACCTGCGGCTGCAGCACGCTCCCGAATGTTGGCTTGATTGGCTTTGACCTGTTGCTCAGAAATGCCATATTTGTTAGCAAGGTATTCAATGGCATTCTCGCCACCCACTTTCATCTGAGGATTAAGCTCAAATGGCTCAAAATGAATTTCAAAATCTGCCTGATCGCTCAGGCGCTCAATTGCTTGTTCTAAGGCTCCAAGGGCAACCGCGCACCAGGGGCAGCCGATATCGGATACAAAATGGATTTTGATAGTGGGTTTCATGCCCACGTAGTGTACTCATGCACCAGAGGCTTGAAGTAGCAAATCCAGCTTTAAACCAAGAAATGATTGGGTTTTTATTGTTGCAGCGCACAATATAAATCCCTTCTACTCGAGGGGAAACCCTCAACCCTATTTACCCTAATTTAGAATAAGCTCTGTGTAGGATTTGTTTCATCCAGTAGTTAATTTTATAAAAATGACCTTAGGAGATTTAGATGTCAGATACAAAAAACACTAGCCCTCGCCGCAAGTTCCTAAAGAACGCGGCAGTTGGTAGCGCCGGCGCAGCTGCAATGGGCTTCCCAATGATTTCTAGCGCGCAAACAGTGAATTTGCGCTTTCAATCTACTTGGCCAGCTAAAGATATTTTCCACGAGTACGCTAATGACTACGCCACTAAAGTAAATGCAATGTCAGGCGGCCGTCTCAAAATTGAAGTACTGCCTGCAGGTTCAGTTGTAAAAGCTTTCGATATGTTGGACGCTGTATCTAGCGGAACATTGGATGGTGGCCATGGCGTTTTGGCTTACTGGTATGGCAAAAGCCCAGCACTAGCATTATGGGGATCAGGTCCTGCTTTCGGTATGGACGCTAATACCCTCCTGTCTTGGAACCAATATGGTGGTGGTCAGCAATTACTCAATGAAATTTACAACGACCTTAAGCTCGATGTTGTTTCATTCCCTTATGGCCCAATGCCTACACAGCCATTGGGTTGGTTTAAAAAGCCAATCGCTAAAGCGGATGACTTGAAGGGCTTGAAATACCGTACTGTTGGTCTCTCTATTGAGATCTTTACAGACATGGGTGCATCAGTTCAGGCATTACCTGGTGGCGAGATCATCCCAGCAATGGACCGTGGTGTTCTCGATGCAGCTGAATTTAACAATGCAACTTCAGACCGCATCCTTGGCTTCCCAGACGTATCTAAAATCTGCATGCTGCAAAGCTTCCATCAGTCATCAGAGCAGTTCGAAATTATCTTCAATAAGAAGAAATTCAACTCCTTGCCAGCAGATCTTCAGGCAATCCTGTCATACGGAACCCAAGCAGCTTCTGCGGATATGTCCTGGAAAGCGATTGATCGCTATTCCAAAGACTTCTCTGAGTTACAAACCAAAGACAAGGTGAAGTTCTACGCTACACCGAAGTCTATTTTGGTAGCCCAGTTGAATGCTTGGGACAAGATTATTGCGAAGAAGGCTGCTGAGCTCCCAATGTTCAAGAAAGTATTGGAATCCCAGAAAGCCTTTGCTCAGCGCGCAGTTCGCTGGGATTTGCTAGTAAATGTGGATATGAAGATTGCTTACGACCATTATTTCAAGGGCTAAACCCCTTTAAAGCCGTATTGGCTTATGTAATAATGTGCCCCAATGCACATCTTGACCGGACGGCATCCCCGTCCGGTTTTTTTATATCCCTCTAGGGAAATAGTTAGTTGTCTTAGGAGAGTTGTTATGGATAAATTCATGCTAAGAGTAGATGAAATTAGCACCTTCGTAGGTAAGGCTGCCGCTTGGCTTGTCGTACTACTAATGCTGATGGTATTTACAGACGTCGTACGGCGTTATGCATTTAATTCACCATCCGCATGGATTGGCGAGCTGTCTGTCATGGCGTATGGCACCCTATTTATGATGTGCGGCGCATATACCTTGGCACAAAATGGCCACGTTCGCGGTGACTTCCTTTATGGATCCATGAAACCCCGGACACAAGCTACCTTAGATTTAATCTTGTATGTCACGTTTTTCCTTCCAGGTATCGCAGCTTTGGTTTATGCCGGCTATACCTATGCAGCAGAATCATGGCGTATTGGTGAGCACACCACTCAAATTGCGAACGGCCCACCGCTTTATCCTTTCAAGACAATTATTCCGGTTGCAGGAGCATTTGTTCTCTTACAAGGTGTTGTAGAGATCATGCGCTGCATCATTTGCCTGAAAACTGGCGAATGGCCTGCACGTCTCAAAGATGCTGAAGAAATTGATGTGATTGAACAGCAATTAGCAGCGTCTACCCACGTTGATGAAGAGTCACGTCAAAAAGCAATCAAAAACGCCAAATCCATCGATGAAGCAGCACACCATCGTATTGGCCAAACTAAAGAGATAAATCATGAGTGATCCAATTCTTGGCCTAGTCATGCTCGGCTTGATTATTTTTGTAATCATGCTGGGCTTCCCAACTGCCTTTACCCTCATGGGTTTAGGCATGATGTTTGGTTTTGTGGCTTTTTACGACCCATCGCAAAGCTGGACTGCAAACAAAGTATTTACCCTCATGGTGCAAAGAACTTTCGGGGGTATGACGAATGATGTCCTGCTCTCCATTCCGCTCTTTGTATTAATGGGGTATGTGATGGAACGAGGGGCGCTGGTAGATAAGATGTTCTACAGTATCCAGTTAGCATTCCGTCGCTTACCTGCTTCATTAGCTGTAGCAACTCTGATTGTTTGTACCTTCTGGGGTATTGCAAGCGGTCTGGTTGGCGCTGTTGTTGTTCTCATGGGCGTGATTGCCATGAAGCCGATGCTGAACGCTGGCTACGATACTCGCCTTGCTGCTGGTGTCATTACCGCTGGTGGTACCTTGGGTATTTTGATCCCGCCTTCAGTCATGATCATTGTGTATGCCGCTGTTGCAGGCCAATCCGTGGTTAAGCTCTATGCTGCTGCAATGGTGCCAGGATTCTTCCTTGCCTTCTTGTATTTGGTCTACATCATCGGCTGGGCTTTAATCAACCCGAAGGTTGCGCCTAAGCTTCCTGCTGAGCAACTGATCGTACCGGTTCCAGCATCGATTCGGTTTTTGGGCGAACACTACTCCAGAAACATGTTGCTTGCCACATTCAAGGCCTTGTTTTCTCCTGCCAAATTACTCAATGCACCAGCTGAGGCAAGGGTCTCTCTGAAGGGCATTTTCAAAAATGTACTGGCAGCATTAACGCCATTATTTTTGATTGCGCTAACTATGTGGGGTGTATGGTGGTACGTCATCATTCACCAACAAAACGAAAGAGATGCGCAAAATGTTCCTGTAGTAACCCAAGTTGCTACAGCAAGCACTGCTAGCGCCGCCGCCGAGCCAGTAGAAGAAGAGCTCGTAGCTATTGATGCAACCTCTAGCAAGATTAAATCCAAAGCGGTTGAAGAAGATGCGCCTTTGGTTGCATTAGATGCTGCCGCTGGCGATGCGCCTACAGCTGATGGCGCTGCTCCAGAAGCTGCAGTGGGGCCACCAGAAAACTTCGAACTGTATTTTGGTTTGACCTGCATACTCTTCGGACTGCTATTGATTTACTACTACATCAAGTTTGATGAGGAGCAGTTTGAAATTCTCAAGCTGTTGATTGAGTCAGTCATGCCTTTGGGTGTTCTTACGCTCCTAGTCTTAGCTGTGATCTTGCTCGGCATTACTACTGCTACCGAGTCTGCTGCGGTGGGTGCATTGGGTGCTTTCATTCTGGCGCTGCAAGCTGGCACTTTAGATTTTGAGCGTACGAAGCAGGCAGTCTTCTTGACAGCCAAAACAACATCGATGGTGTGCTGGTTGTTCGTGGGTTCTGCACTCTTCTCGGCTGTGTTTACGATTTTGGGTGGTCAATCGATCATCGAAAAATGGGTGCTCATGCTAGACCTCACACCAATTCAGTTCATGCTGCTCTCGCAAGCGATCATCTTCTTCTTGGGATGGCCTTTAGAGTGGACTGAAATTATTGTGATTTTCGTTCCAATCTTCTTGCCTTTGTTGGCTCACTTCAACATCGATCCACTTCTGTGGGGCACATTGGTGTTCGTGAACTTGCAAGCCGCGTTCTTGTCACCACCAGTGGCGATGTCTGCCTTCTATCTCAAAGGTGTCTCGCCACCAAGCGTTACGCTGAACCAGATTTTTGCAGGCATGATGCCTTATATGTTCATCGTGATTGCCTGCATGGCCTTCATGTACATCTGGCCGGGCATGACATTGTGGCTACCAAAGTTCCTCTACGGAGCTTGATGTCTGGTAGTTTTACTAAAAGAAAAAGCGCTCTTCACGGAGCGCTTTTTTTATGCCTACCTATGAAAAGAACTAAGCAGCCTGTTTTAGGAGCTCACTATTGGTCTTACCTAAGGCAATCGTAAATAGACCTTGCCAGTAGTTAAATGCTGCTAACTCATCTTCGTCTAACTCCATCTCAATAAAAGCGGGATGACGAATTAAAGAAAGCCAGATACGGCAAAACATCTTATCTTCAAGAGTAGCGGGTCTGCTCACAAAAGGAATCTCTTCAAGTTGGGGAATGATTTCGTAGACTTCTGTATCCACCATCGCTTGCTTATCTCGACTAAGACGCATCATTTCGAGCATTACCCTGCCTAATTGATCGTAATGTCCACCCCAGCATAAGGGCGTTCCTGCGATCTCTTGTGTACTCTCCAAATACTTGCGGGCAAAATCGCTCCACGCATGGGCTAAATCAAACTCCGTCTTCACCTTGGCATTTTGCAAGGCAGTGGGCAGGTTGGTAGACTTCATCAACTCCAGACTTCGATCACCTCCAAAGGTGTAATCGATAATCATCAAAGGTTTTGCTGTTTTATCGATCTGCAGCCGATACTCTTCCATAATTCATTCTTTCCTAATAGGGTTTATTGATGCCAATGCCTAAAGTGTAATCAATTGGGGGGGTTTAGCTTGGGAAAATGGTCTCAAAGCCCTAAATGAGGCTTTGCCTGAAAACTTGGCCATTTCAGCTAAAATTGGGGTTTTATAACTTAACAGTCCCCGTTGGGGCTCTTTAGATTAAAGACCATGACCTACGTTGTTACCGAATCCTGCATCCGCTGCAAATATACCGACTGTGTTGATGTTTGCCCTGTTGACTGCTTTCGTGAGGGCCCCAATTTTTTAGTGATTGATCCAGACGAATGCATTGACTGCGCTGTCTGTGTTCCAGAGTGCCCTGTAAATGCTATTTATGCTGAAGATGATGTTCCCGGTGATCAACAGGCCTTTATTAAGCTCAATGCTGACCTTTCCCCGACCTGGGACTCTATTACCAAGTCCAAAGCTGGCCTTCCAGATGCGGATGATTGGAAAGATGTTAAAAATAAACTCGATCAGCTAATCAAGTAATTTCTTAATTCCCTTTTTCGAGAATTCGTGCTGCACTCACCCACACAAACCGACGCTGTCATTATTGGCGCCGGACCTGTGGGCCTTTTTCAAGTCTTCGAACTTGGTCTTCTAGAAATCAAAGCGCATGTCATTGATGCTCTTCCAGAAGCTGGTGGGCAATGCATTGAACTGTATCCAGATAAACCTATCTACGATATTCCAGCCATTCCTGTCTGTACTGGACGTGAGCTTACTGAAAATCTACTAAAGCAAATCAAACCCTTTGGCGCTCAATTTCATTTGGGGCAAGAAGTGAGCCAGCTGGAGAAACAAGCGGATGGCCGTTTTTTAATTAGCACCTCAAAAGATCAACACTTCTTGAGCAAGACAGTCTTTATTGCTGGTGGCGTAGGTGCCTTTCAGCCTCGCACCCTCAATCTAGATGGTATGGAGGCTTTTGTGGGTAAGCAGATTTTTTATGGCGTTAAAAATCCAGAGAAATTTACCGGTAAAAAGATTGTTATTTGTGGTGGTGGCGATACCGCTTTAGATTGGGCCTTGTATTTTGTGGGCAAGGCTGCAAGCGTCACTCTCATTCATCGTCGTGATGACTTTAAAGCAGCTCCCGCATCGATTGCCAAAATGCGTGAGCTTTGTCAAAACAAGCAAATGCAATTATTGATTGGACAGATTACTCACTATGAAGTTGAGCATGATCAGATCTCAAAAATCATTGTCACTGACATTGAGAGTAAAGATCATGAAATCTCAGTAGATGATCTCCTGATCTTTTTTGGTCTTTCACCTAAGCTTGGGCCGATTGCCGATTGGGGCCTAGATATTGAGCGCAAGCAAGTGAGTGTCGATACCGAAAAATTTCAAACCAGCATTCCTGGAATATACGCCGTGGGGGATATCAATATTTACCCAGGCAAGAAAAAACTGATTTTGTCAGGATTTCATGAGGCAGCCTTAGCAGCCTTTGCTGCAGCCGCCTATCTCAACCCAGAAAAACACATTCAACTCCAGTACACCACCACCTCAACCAAGCTCCACAAGGTTCTTGGAGTGAGTTCGCCAGCATTCGAGTAAGCTATCCCTAATTATCCATTTTTGCCAATATTTATATGCGCCAATATCACGATCTCATGAAAGAAGTCCTTGCAAAGGGCGTCCAAAAGTCCGATAGGACAGGCACAGGCACTATCTCGGTATTTGGGCATCAGATGCGCTTTAACTTAGCTGATGGCTTTCCGATGGTCACGACAAAGAAGTTACACCTCAAATCCATCATCTATGAATTACTCTGGTTTCTCAAAGGTAGCACTAATAACAACTGGCTTAAAGAGCGTGGCGTGTCGATCTGGAATGAATGGGCCGCCCCCGATGGCGAACTCGGCCCGATCTATGGTTACCAGTGGCGCTCATGGCCAGCACCCAATGGCAAACATATCGATCAGATCTCTGAAGTTGTAGAGACTATCAAGAAAAATCCAGATTCACGTCGTATTATTGTTTCTGCATGGAACGTTGCCGATATTCCCCGCATGGCTTTAGCACCTTGTCATGCCTTCTTCCAATTCTATGTTGCAGATGGCAAGCTATCCTGCCAACTCTACCAACGCAGTGCTGATATTTTCTTGGGTGTGCCATTCAATATTGCTAGCTATGCTCTACTCACGCATATGATGGCGCAGCAATGCAATTTGGAGGTGGGTGACTTTATTTGGACTGGTGGCGATTGCCATCTCTATAGCAATCATTTGGAGCAAGTAGATCTGCAGTTATCGAGGGATTTCTTCCCACTACCAAAACTGAATATTTTGCGTAAACCAGATTCTATCTTTGATTACGAGTTTGAGGATTTTGAAATCCTGGGCTACGAATCACATCCACACATCAAAGCTCCTGTAGCGATCTAAGAATCAGAAAGCATTTGATGACCCAACCTGCTATTTCTGTGATTGTTGCTCGCTCGCGTGACCATGTCATTGGTCGTGATAACCAGATGCCTTGGAAAATCTCGGCTGATTTGCAATTCTTTAAGCGTGTGACGATGGGCCACCCGGTCATTATGGGACGTAAGACTTGGGAATCGATTGGCCGCCCACTGCCTGGCCGTCGCAATATTGTGGTGAGTCGTAATGCGCAGTTCAAACTCGAGGGCGCAGAACTTGCGGGCTCACTGGATGAGGCCTTAAATCGTCTAAGCGAAGCACCACGGGTCTTTGTGATTGGTGGCGAACAGCTCTTTAAGCAAGCCTTTGTAAAAGCAGATCGTCTTTACATCACCGAAATTGATATCGATGTTAATGATGGCGATACCTTCTTTGAGGTCCCTGATGCAGATTCTTGGAAAGAGGTAGAGCGTACCCCAGGATCAGAGGGTGATATCACCTTCAACTTTGTAACACTTGAGCGCAAATAAGTATGCATTCAAGTAATGCCTAAAGAAAAAAGAGCTCCGTAGAGCTCTTTTTTATTGTGTAAATCTTTTACTGAATGACGATCTTCGATTCTTTAGCGATCTGAGATAAAAACTCAAATTGTTTTCTTTGTGCTAAGCCATTACGAATCGCAGCCTTCGCTTGATCTAATGTAGGTGGCTTGCTACTTCTCTTATCTTCCAGTCTCACTAAATACCAGCCTTGCTCTAACTGAATTGGCGCCTGGGATACTTGACCCTTAGCTAGATTGACCAATACCGCTGAAATTTGCGGAGGAACCTGTCCAGTCTGAACCCAGCCAACAGCGCCACCCTGTACTTTATTAGGCGCAAGAGAAACATTTTTTGCCACCTTATCAAATGGCTCGCCTTTTTTAATACGGTTTAATGCTGCTTGTGCATCCGCTTCAGTAGCAAGCGCTATATCACTCATCTTATATTCGACCAACATTCCTTGAGGACCAAGCGAGGCAATCTCTTTGTTGTACTCAGCTTGAATATCGGCATCGCTAATCGGGTTTTGCGCCATAAAAGTAGATAACTGAAGATCAGCTAAATAATTTTGACGGATCAACATCAATTGAGTATTTGCCTTATCGGAATTTGCTAAACCACTGCTCTCTGCGCGCTGTGAAAGAAGTAATACTTCAATAAATTTCTGCACAACGGCTTGACGCAACTCAGGGCTATCTTTCTGCCCTTGTGAGATCGCTATCTTAATGCCCTGCTCCACCATATCGTTGGTAATAATGGCGCCATTCACAGAAGCTGCTGCATTAATGGGTAAACCGCTTTGTTGAGCCTGTGCAGCACTCATTAATACTACCGACAAGAAACTGACAACTAATAAAGTGTTTAACTTCGATTTAAATAGGAATATGAATAAATTCATGAGACTTGATCTTTCTAAAAATGAGCTTCAATGGTAACAGTAGCCCAAAGCTAGAAGCGATAAACCGGGGTGCCTGGCGTATAAGGATCGACCGATTGGGTTTCAATAGCCTCTGCCTCTTGCTCTCCCTTAGGCTGACTAAAGTATTTTGAATCCCCCGGTGACTGTTTTGTCAGACCCTGTTTTAGGGGTGGAGTAGCAACTGGGCCAAATGGCCCTTCGCTTAAGGCAACTGGTTGATTATTAAACTCTCTTAATTACTCAGGAGAGTAAACGGGGGAAGTCTGTGATCCCTTTGGCGGTGGTCCTTGCTGCGCTGTTGAGCACCCTACCAATACAAGACAGAGTGCGAGCTTTAGGGAGATATTCATCTAACTATTGTATGTGAGCCTTCAACTGACTTCTGACAATTTAACTACAATAACTTCATACAAATTTATCGGCATCTCCTCTTGTGTGCCCTGATTCAGCCTTTGGCCGTATGGGCGGTTGATTTACAACCTAACGATATTGTTGCTCCATTGCCTGGTAAAAATCATGCAATGATTAGTTACGTCAATACTGATAACACTACTTACTATAAAAATGGTTCTGTAGTAAGTGCTAGACCTTATGCTAGCCCCGATGTTAGTGCGCAAACGGCAATCCTTCGTTTAGTGACTTCCTATACCGTCAAAGATTTGCCAGCAGTCTCTTTTATTCAACTGCCATATGGAAGCATTAAGCCTGGAGGATCTTTGGGTATGTATCCAGCAGCCACTGGCGTTGGAGACGTGACGCTAGCGAGTGCCTTTTGGCCCTACTCCGATAGAGTCAATAGACGCTATTTTGGTGTTGCAGGCTACTTGACCCTACCCACCGGAAGTTATAACAGTCAACAGCCCTTTAATACAGGCGAAAACCGTTATAGATCGGATATTCAGATGGGTTATCAACAGCCTATTGTTGGCAATCTCGATGGGATGGTTGCGGTTGGAACCATGTGGTTTGGTGGCAACAGTCAATGCGCTGCCGCATGCGGCGTGGCAAGTAATACTTCTTTAAATCAGAAGCCTTTAACATCAACTCAGTTGGGTCCGATTTATAAATTCAATCAAACCTATACTGTTGGTGCCTCATATTTTTATGTCGCTGGCGGGGCGACGACAATTGGCAACGCCTATCAAAATAACGTCGTCAATACCCAACGGTATTTACTGAGCGCCTTAGCGTATTACCCCTTTGGCAGAATCAGCCTGCAATATGGGCGTGATATGGAAATCAAAAATGGTTTTGTAGAAACACGTCGCTTTATTCTTCGCTATACGACTGAGTTTTAAAAATTAAGTTTGTCTCTTTTGCAAATAGGCTCTTAGCCATGGTAAGCGGCATAGCAGTAATAACAAAACAACTGATCCATAAATAGAGACTGTCTGCAAATCATTCTTGCCTGCCTTATGCCACCAATAATGAAGTACTGCCGTACAAGCAAGCACATAAATTAGCTTATGAAGTAAGCTCCAGCGCCGACCTAAGGCACGCACAGCCCACCTGTTCGATGTCAGAGCCAAAGGAATCAAGAGCACAAATGTTATAAAGCCCATCGTAATAAAGGGGCGCTTCACTACGTCAGCCCACATTGCCTGAAGATCTAAATCTTGATCTAGCCAAAACCAAATCGCAAAATGGATACCGGCGTAGAAGAAACAAAATAGGCCAAACATTCGGCGCCAAGAAATCCAGGCACTCCAGCCAGTCAGAAGACGCATTGGCGTCATCGCCAAGGTGATGCACAAAAATACTAGCGCCCAGGTGCCGGTAGAGCGAGTAACAAACTCAATCGGATTAGCCCCTAAATTATCCTGAAAGCCAAGCCATACTAAGCGCCCCAATGGCAATAGCGAAATAAAAAATAGGGGGCTCTTGAGATACTTCATCAGTGCATATTAAACGACCCACCGTTTAAAGGATGGGTCGTTTAGCGGGAACTGCACTAACACTCTAAGCTAAGCTCAAGCCCTCTTTACTGAGGGGGAAGCTGCGTACTGGCCTACCAATGGCAGCAGAAATGGCATTAGCAACTGCAGGACCAACCACGCAGATGGTCGGCTCACCTACACCACCCCAAAAGTCATAAGTCGGTACGAGAACCGTCTCAATTCTTGGAGTGGATGCCAATTTGAGAAGTGGGTAAGTATCGAGGTTTTGCTGCTTAATTCGACCTTTTTCCACTGTAATCTCGGGATCGAATATAGCTCCTAAGGCCATTGCTACAGAGCCCTCAATCTGTTCACGTGTCAAATACGGATTAACCACATGACCGCAATCTAAGGCAAACACTAAGCGGCTAATGCTAACAACATTATTTTTTACCGAGACCTCAGCAACGCAAGCAGAATAACTAGCGTAGCCCATAAACTGGGCAACACCCCGATAGGTGCCTGCAGGCAGTGGCTTTTCCCAATTTGCTTTCTTGGCAGCAGCATTTAACACCGCTAAATGCTTTGGATGGCTTTGCATCAAGGCTTGCCTAAATTGCACTGGATCTTTACCGGCTGCCTTAGCACACTCATCCATAAAGCATTCCATGAAGATGCCGTTTTGATTGGTATTCACGCCGCGCCATGGACCTACAGGAACATGCGTGTTCTTCATCACATATTCTGTGAGCAGGGTTGGGAAGGTATAACCTAATTGCGCATCAGGACCCTTCTCATAAAGCCCTTGCAATTGACGCTCATCCTTACCATTCTTAATGTTTTGCGGTGCGAGAGTGGCATTGATAGACTGACCTGCTACTTTGATATGCATGCCAGTTAAATTACCGACATTATCCAAACCAGCACTCATCTTGGCCATCGCAATCGGATGGTAGTAGTCCTGCGTTAAATCCTCCTCACGACTCCAAACTACTTTGACTGGTATCCCTGGATATTGCTGAGCTACTTTAGCGGCAAAAGTAGTGAAATCTTGCGTGGATCCGCGACGGCCCAAGCCACAACCCGAATCCAATTTATACACTTCGCAGTTAGCAAGCGCTATGCCAGTGGCCTCTGATAAGGCTGCAAGCGAGCCTTCGCCATTTTGGGTCGGAACCCAAGCTTCTGCGAGATTGCCCGTAATTTTGACGGTAGCATTCATAGGCTCCATCGTGACGTGCGCTCTAAACGGCGTGTAATAAACTGCCTCGACTTTTTTATTGGCACTATTAATAGCTGCAGGTGCATCACCTACTTTGCGCTGCCAAAAATCACCCTGCTCTTCTAAGCCATCACGGAGCATTTTCTCAATACCAGCTTGTGAAGTACTTGCGCTTTTTCCCTCATCCCAAACAATTGGCAACGCATTAAGCGCAGTATTGGCACGCCACCAAGTATCTGCAACTACTGCAAGTGTGCTGTCATTAATTTTGACAACTCCCTTAACGCCACGCATACCTTTGATTTTGGCCTCATCGTAACTGACTAACTTACCACCAAATACAGGGCAAGCTTTTACTGAAGCGCACAGCATATTCGGTAACTGCAAATCAATGCCATATACCTTGCTGCCATTGACCTTATTGGCAGTATCGAGACGGGCATAAGGCTGTCCAGCTACTTTCCACTCTCGAGGGTCTCGTAAGGTAATCGACTTCGGATCTGGAGGAGTTAAGGTGGACGCTAATTGCGCAACCTTGCCGTAAGTAGTTTTGCGGCCAGTCGGAGTGTGGGTAATGACACCCTTATCTACTTTAAGTTCACTGACAGGCACACTCCATTGCTTTGCTGCCGCCTCTAGCAGCATGATGCGTGCTGCAGCTGCACCACGGCGCACATAGTCTTCAGAAATTCTAATGCCACGACTTCCGCCAGTACCATGCTCACCCCATACCCGCTTACGAGCCAAGCTTTGGCCAGGTGTTGCAGATTGGGTTTTAACTTTTTTCCAATTGCATTCCAACTCTTCAGCTACGAGTTGGGCTAAACCAGTGCGAGTACCCTGCCCCATTTCTGAGCGAGCAATTCTGATGTAGACAGTTTCATCAGGTGTAATACTCACCCAAGCATTCACTTCAGAATCACCAAACTTCGTTGGTGTGTTCGGATCATATTGAACGCCTGCTGCATAAGCCAAATCTGGTACCGCACCAATTCCTAACATTAAGCCGCCGCCAAGGAGCGTACCCTTAATAATGAAATCGCGGCGTGCAATATTCTCTAATGCCATATTTTGATTATTCATTTTCATATTGTTCTCCTTAACCACGTGTCGCAGGAGTAGCGTCATACTGCGCCAAGACGTCTGCCAATTTCTTCTGGCCAGAAGCAACATGAATACCATCACGAATCTTTTGATAGGTGCCACAACGGCATACATTAGCCATTGCACTATCAATATCAGCATCGCTAGGTTTCGGAATTCTTTTTAATAAAGCAGCAGCAGCCATCACTTGACCGGATTGGCAATAGCCGCACTGTGGGACATCTAGTGCAACCCAAGCTTTTTGAACTGGGTGAGAATTGTCTTTTGAAAGTGCCTCAATGGTGGTGATCTTGGCAGAACCGACCGCAGAAACTGGAATTGAGCAGGAGCGAACTAACTGACCATTGAGATAAACGCTGCAAGCCCCACACTGGGCTACACCACAGCCATATTTGGTACCAGTAAGACCAAGGCTCTCACGTATCGCCCATAACAAGGGCATATTGGGTTCGACATCAATATTACGAATTTGACCATTCACATTTAGCTGCATACTGCCTCCTCTTTTTTATTATCAAATCACTATAAATGATTATTTGCTTATTGCAGTAGCACAAGAATTTCACCCAATGAAAAAACCACCGAATTTGACCGTAATTTGCTATCCTGAAGACTCAATTAAGGATAAATATGACTGACAACGACCAAAACCAAAATGATGAAGATTTTGACTATGGCTGCGAATGCGCAATGACTTTGCTCAACGAGCCTACGGAAGATTGTCTCAACGACTTAATTGATGAGCTTGATGAAGATGGCATGATTTCGACTGAAGTAGTTTATGGCCTACTTGCAACAATCTTAATGAGCATTAA
This sequence comes from Polynucleobacter sp. UB-Piko-W3, assembly GCF_018881635.1. Classification (GTDB taxonomy): domain Bacteria; phylum Pseudomonadota; class Gammaproteobacteria; order Burkholderiales; family Burkholderiaceae; genus Polynucleobacter. The sequence continues at coordinate 36,156 of NZ_JACVPY010000002.1, read as the reverse complement.
TGAAGAAGAGCACGAAGGCGACGAGCATTAATTTCTAGTGCTTGACCTAGACCTGGAGTGCAAATACATCCATCGCCCTAGCCATCTCAATATCTAATTCTGTTAAACCTTTGCTTGAATGAGTGCTGAGGTGCACAGCCACCTTGTTCCAAGAGTTTGACCAATCGGGGTGATGATCAATCTCCTCTGCACGCTGCGCACACAGGGTCATAAACTGAAAAGCTTGCTTAAAATCTGTAAAGATAAATTCACGATAGATGGTTGTTCGAGATTGATCTAGCGTCCACAATGGAATGCTGTTCTGAAAATCAAAATCATCTGGCAGTAATGCATTCTTCATCTGATGGACCTCGTTTCAGAGCTCACACTTTGCGAAAGTTGCTTTAAGTCCTCTGGATATAACCAACGCCATTGGCCTTCTTCTAAATCGGTAGGCATGATATAGGCGCCAATCTGGACACGGTGCAATTTGGTAACATGATTTCCCACTGCGGCAATCATGCGCTTGACTTGGTGATAACGCCCCTCAACAATGGTCATTGCCAGTCTATTTTCTGAGAGCTGCTGACATGCAGCGGCAAAACACGGTTTTGGATCATCATCTAAAACTACGCCATTTAAGAGATGGTCTATTTGAGTCTGCGTAATCGGTTCTGGTGTCGTAATCTCATAGACCTTGCCAATATTCTTTTTAGGCGTCGTCATTTTATGAATAAACTGACCATCATCTGAAATCAATAAGAGCCCAGTAGTGTCAAAGTCTAAGCGTCCTACACATTGCAAGCCGCGCTCTACAAAGGGGGTAGGCAGCAAACTATAGACGCTGGGATGGTGAGTCGTTTTATGCGAGCACTCGTAATTGGCTGGCTTATTAAATGCGATGTAAGCCTTTTCGTGATACTCCCAATTCTGGCCTTCCACATTTAAAATCAAGCCTTCGGTTGCGATACGCTCATCGGGGTCTTGTGCCAAGATGCCATTGACTTTTACCAACTCGGCAAACACTAGGTCACTACAGTAGCGACGCGTTCCAAAGCCTTGGCTAAAGAGGATTTTTTCTAGGGAGATGGGTTTTGCCATATGCTGCACAGAATACTATAGATGGCCTTATTTAGAGCATCAAGACCCTCTGAAGCTCAATTGATTATGATTAAGCATTCTCACTGAGGAACTCAATCTGCCATGCTTCCAGACCCAAAACCCCGTACCCCATTGCATACCCGCGAAGTGACTTTCAATGGCTATGCGAGAGAAGATGGTCTATGGGATATTGAAGGTCACCTCAAAGATACTAAGTCACACCCTTTTGTAACGGGCTCAAAAACTTGGGCCCCGGGCGAGCCCATTCACGATATGTGGGTACGAGTGACTTTAGATGATCAACTCACTATTCAGAATATCGAAGTGGCGATGGATGCCCATCCCCATCCAGAATGTCCGCTAGTGATTCCGCCAATGGATGCCTTAATTGGAGCGAGAATTGGCAAAGGTTGGCGCAAAATCATCGAGACCCACTTAGGCGGTATTAAAGGCTGCACTCACCTGCGTGAGCTACTCAACAATATTGCTACTGCGGCCTATCAATCTATCCCTGGTGCACTATTTGACCCTGATGAAAACAAGCCCCCTTTATATCTTGGGGGCTGTAAGTCTTGGGATTTTGACGGTCCTGTGGTGATGCGCGTGTATCCCCAGTTTTATCAGTGGAAAAAATAAGCTCACTTGAACTTCTTAGAGCTCTCCCCGATACACGGAAGTACCAGCAAATGATTGCGCTATTGGCATAATCTCGACGGCATTGATATTCATATGCGCAGGTAAAGTTGCAGACCAAAAGATAGCCTCAGCGATATCGTCAGCACTGAGAGCCTCTACACCTTCATATACTTTCTCCGCCTTCGCATCATCACCTTTGAATCGCACGTTCGAGTATTCAGTGCCTGAACTGAGGCCTGGCTCCACACATGTGATGCGCAGACGAGTACCCGTCAAGTCAGCACGCAGGTTAAGACTAAATTGCTTCACAAATGCTTTACTGGCTCCGTATACATTACTCCCGGGATAAGGGTAAAGGCCTGCAACAGAGCCAACATTAATCACGTGACCACATTGACGCTCAACCATGCCAGGCAAAAAGGCACGGGTCATATGTACCAGTCCTTTGATATTGGTATCAATCATTTGATCCCAATCAGCAATACTCGTTTGATGTGCTGGCTCTAAACCCAATGCGAGTCCAGCGTTATTAACCAGAATCGTTAGCTTGGCAAACTCTGCAGGCAAGCTTACTGCTAGGGAGTCAACCTTGGCGCTATCGCAGATATCTAATGCCAGTGTATGAAGTTTCTTTTGCTGATCTGTAGGGAGCGATGCTTTGAGTGCATCCAAACGTTCCATCCGTCTACCAACAGCGATGACCTTATGGCCATGAGCTAAAAAGCGTCTTGCGGTTGCTTCACCAAATCCAGCAGTAGCGCCAGTAACTAAAACGGTATGTTCCATACTTCCTCTTTAAATATATTTTTCTGAATGGGTAGCTTATCTTATCTATTTTTGATTAGCTTCAGGACATTTTTAAACTGTGGATGCTCCGATGTTTTAAGCCACTCAAAGACGAGCATTTCAGCGCTCAGCATAGCTATTTTTTGCTGGCTCATACGACCAATAGCCAATATTTTGTCTTGTGGCATTCTACTGCCGCAGGCTTCTGGCACTACTGCCACCTCATAGCCCAGGATCTGCAGACCCAATGCAGTTTGCATCAGACAGACATGCGCTTCACAACCTGCTAGCACCACTTGAGTAATGGCGGGATTGGTTTTCTGGATGGCATCTGCTAAACCATCGGCAGCTCCATTAAAGGAATGCTTCACCAGAGTCTGGTTGCAAAACGCTTTAATACGCTCATCGTTCGACCCTAGACCATCAGGATTTTGCTCAGTTCCTAGAATAGGGATTGCTAGGGCTTGCGCTACCTGAGCAAGAAAGAGTGCTGATGCAATCGCTTCTTGCCCTTCATGAATACTTGGCATTAAACGAGTTTGATAGTCAATCAAAATGAGAGCGCTAGTGTCTTGGTTGATCATCATGAAGTCATTATTTTTTAATGGGTAAGCGCAGCGCTAATTGATCTAAGTAGTGGGTGATGAGTTCATCGGCGCCTTTACCAAACATCCGAATACGACCCGTATGGTTAAGTAATAGTACGCCAACAATGTGCGCAAAAATAGCAGTTAACTCAGTATCTACTTCTTTTTTGCTACATCCTAACTTCATCAAGGCTGCCTCTTGGTGCTTCATGGCGGCTCTGAGGCGCGCGTTTAAGGCTGAGTCCCACTCGTTCGTGAGCCCCCTAGGCTTTAGCCCCTGAAAGAGATAAAAGCCTAAGTCCAAATCGCGTGGATTATCTCGATAGAACTCATAAAAAGCTAAAGCACTTTTACGAAGCTCCTCTAGTGCTGTCTGTCGCTTCTGATTAACCGAACTATCTTCTGCGGCCAGATTCACAAAATCATTTAAACGCTCGAGCGATTCAGCAAGTAAGGCGCCGTAGATTTCTTCTTTACTAGCAAAGTAGCTATAGATAGCTCCAGCCGTATATCCGGCCCGCTTGGCGATTTCTCGCATACTCACGGCCTCTAATCCCAACTCGATAAACACCGCTCTAGCAGCACTCAAAATATGCTCACGGCGAGCGTCAGCCAAAGCTTGTTGACGTATATCTCTTGGAGAGGCAAGAACTTGATTCATTACTTAATTATACATATATCTTAATAATTGAACACTGTTCAATTTATGTGTATGATTGGACGAATTAACCATTCCATCATTAGGGCCCGATATGAATCAAAGCACCTCCCAATTCATGACTAGCAAGGACTATCAAGAATCATTGCGTCAGTTAAAGCCTGTGGTCTATGTCGATGGTCGCCTGGTTGAATCCGTAGCCGATGAGGCGATACTAAGGCCTGGGGTCCAAGCTTTGGGTGTCACCTATGACATGGTGCACGACCCTGCTTTAGCACCTCTCATGCTAGCAAACTCTGATGGCAAAACCGTTCCCAGGATGCTGCACATTAATGAGTCTTCTGGTGATCTCTTAAATAAATTAGAAGCTGTTCGTGTCCTCTGTCAAGAAACGGGTTGTGCGCAACGCTATCTCGCCCACGATGCCTTAAATGCACTTGGACAAGTATCTGCTCGAATTGATGATGCTCACGGCAGCAATGATCATCGCGCCAAGTTTGCCGAGTATCTTGCCCATGTGCAAAAAAATGATTTGGCTTTGGGTATTGCAATGACCGACGCTAAAGGTGATCGATCATTAAGGCCGCATGAACAAGCCAATCCAGATACTTATGTGCATATCGTTTCTCAAGACGCTAAGGGGGTAGTAATTTCTGGTACTAAAGCCATCGTCACTGGGGCTCCGTATATGCATGAGTTCTTAGTAATGCCAGGACGCAATATGAGCAAAGAAGATGCTGCGTTTGCGATTTGCTGCGCCGTACCGGTAGACGCCAAAGGCATTACCATCGTTGCCCGCCCTGCTGGCCGTCCAGGAGAAAAAGTCGAGCACGGTAAACCACTCTTTTCTAGCAAGTATGGCCAATCGACTGGCGTGGTGATCTTTGACAAAGTATTTGTTCCTTGGGAGCGTGTTTTCTACGCCGGTGAATGGGAGCACTCTAGTGTTTTAACTTATAGCTACGCTACCCATCACCGCCATAGTTGTATTGCCGCGAGAGCTGGCTTTGGCGACCTCTTGATTGGAGCGGGAGCTTTGATGTGTGAAGCCAATGGGTTTGATCCAGAAACCAAATCCAATTTGCGTGACCCCATGGTTGATCTGATTAAAATCACCGAAGGATTTTATGCTTGTGGAGTTGCTGCAAGCGTGTACGGCACACAAGACCCTTACAGCAAATCATTCATGCCTGAACCGGTGTTTTCTAATATCGGGAAACTCTTACTAGCCACTCAAATTTATGACATGCACCGTCTTGCTCATGAGGTTTCAGGCGGCTTAATTGTGGCGCTACCTGGACCAGATGAAGATCACAATCCAGTAACTGCAGCCACCCTAGCAGAAGTGCTGCGCGCCAATCCAGCAGTTCCTTACGATAAGCGTATTGAAGTAGCGCGCTTCATTGAAGATTTGACCGCCTCTTATCAAGGTGGTTGGTATTCTGTCATTAGTCTTCATGGCGGCGGATCACCGGCAGCCATGAAAAAAGAAATCTATCGCCAATATCCTATCGGCAACAAAGTAGAGCTGGTCGAGAGGCTATTAGATCGTGGTGTTCTAACCAGCAATCAAGAGCGCGCGATTACCAAGAATAAGCAGCCAGGACGCTGCTGCGATCAAGGCTGCAGCACTCCAGGTCAAGCAGTGATGGTGCCCCTACCAGAGCCAGGCAGACGAACTTAAACGGTGATGGTGAGCTTGCGTACTATTTAATAGAACTTCTTCAGATCCATGCCGGCATACATGCTGGCAACTTGCTCAGCATAGCCATTAAACATCTGCGTTTTAATCTTCGGTGCAAAAGCTCCTTTAGGATCGCCAATACGACGCTCCATTGCTTGGCTCCAGCGCGGATGATCTACTTGAGGGTTTACGTTGGAATAAAAACCGTACTCACGGGCATCAAACTGACTCCAGCTCGTTTTAGGCATCTCTTCTGTGAAACGAATTTTAACAATGGACTTCGCACTCTTAAAGCCATACTTCCAAGGCAGCACGATACGTACTGGGGCACCATTTTGTTTAGGTAAGACTTCACCATATAAACCAAAGGTCAGGAGAGTCAGCGGATTCATAGCCTCATCCATACGCAAGCCTTCACGATAGGGCCAATCAATAATTTTGCTTTTCAAGCCTGGCATTTGTACTTTATCTGCCAGAGAAATAAATTCGACATACTTCGCAGAACCGAGTGGCTCAACTTGATTGATCAACTTGGATAAAGAGTAACCGTCCCAGGGAATCACCATCGACCAACCTTCAACACAACGCATGCGATAGATACGCTCTTCCATCGGCGCCAGTTTTAATAAGGCATCGATATCTAAGGTCACAGGCTTTTTGACTAAGCCTTCAATCGAGATAGTCCATGGGCGAGTTTGTAAGGTATGCGCATACTCAGCAGGGTCAGCTTTATCTGTTCCGAACTCATAGAAGTTGTTGTAGGTCGTTACATACTTATACGGCGTGAGACCGTCTTTGGATGCATAAGCCTGATTCAGTACTGCACTGAGCTTTTCTGGATTAGCCGCTAATGCTTCCCTTGAAAACCAAGGGGCCAAAGCCATACCAAAACTGCCGACAGCGGCAGCCTTAATCAAATTGCGACGGTTCTCAAAAACAGCTTGAGGAGTGATATCGCCAGGAAGAATAGTCTTATCAATAAATCGCATGGGGTAGTCCAATGAATGTAATTCACTTATTTTGCTACCGATCAGAATTTATTGCTTACTGATCTTCATAAACCCCCAAAGTAAAAGGCAAACCCGAAAGTTTGCCTTTTAAACCCAGCTTCAGCAGCTCTTAGTAGCTCTGATTGATTAAGCCCTAGCTGCCTTTAAAGCAGCATTGAAAGTAGCGCTGGGCCGCATCACTGCCTTGCACTTCTCTGTGTCCATCACAAAGTAACCACCAATATCTGCTGGCCTACCCTGAACCGCTTTGAACTCATCCACAATCTTTTGTTCGTTTGCCTGCAGTGTTTTAGCCAAAGGTGCGAAATAAGCTTGTAACTCTTTATCTTCAGTCTGAGTAGC
>NZ_JACVPY010000002.1:0-29168 GCF_018881635.1 Polynucleobacter sp. UB-Piko-W3 | reverse complement strand
GCGCCAAGATCTTCACCTTAGCATTGCCTGTCTTATCGCTGACATCTTCTAGAGAGACTGCTAGAGCCAAGAACTCCCCTAAGGAATCCCAGCGTAAGTGATTTTCTTCAACTAGCTGCTGAACGTGCTTTGGAGCAGAGCCCCCAGCGCCCGTTTCAAAGAGTCCGCCGCCTGCCATCAAGGGAACAATCGACAACATCTTCGCGCTAGTTCCTAATTCCATAATGGGGAACAAGTCAGTGAGGTAATCGCGCAAGATATTGCCAGTAACAGAGATAGTGTCCTTGCCACGAATCACACGCTCGAGTGTGTAACGCATTGCACGAGTCTGAGACATGATCTGAATATCTACACCCTTCAAATCATAATCTTTGAGGTAGGCATTTACTTTCTTAATCAACTCTGCTTCGTGTGGACGGTACTCATCCAACCAAAATACTGCTGGAGTATTAGAGAGGCGAGCACGGTTGACAGCCAACTTTACCCAGTCACGAATCGGGGCATCTTTTACTTGGCACATACGCCAGATATCACCCTCTTCTACATGTTGTTCGAGCAACACAGTGCCATCATCAGATACGACACGGGCTACACCAGCTTCAGTGATTTCAAAAGTCTTGTCGTGTGAACCGTACTCTTCAGCCTGCTGAGCCATCAAGCCCACATTAGGCACGGTACCCATGGTAGTTGGATCAAAGTTACCGTGGGTCTTACAGAAATTAATAATTTCTTGATAGATACGTGCAAAGGTACTTTCTGGAATCACTGCCTTGGTGTCATGTAGGCGTCCATCGGCCCCCCACATCTTGCCACCAGCACGAATCATCGCTGGCATAGAAGCATCTACGATCACATCGCTTGGGGAATGAAGATTGGTAATGCCTTTGGCTGAGTCCACCATTGCTAATGCTGGGCGGTGCTCATGACAAGCATGCACATCTTGAATAATTTCTTCGCGCTTAGACTCCGGCAGAGTCTTGATCTTCTCGTACAAGCTGCTCATACCGTTATTGACATTGACGCCTAACTCTTCAAACAGCTTGGCATGTTTTGCAAAAGCATCTTTGTAAAAAATCTTGACAGCGTGACCGAACACAATCGGATGAGAGATCTTCATCATGGTGGCCTTCACGTGCAAGGACAACATCATGCCAGTCTTGTAGGCATCTTCAATCTCTTTTTCGTAGAACTCACAAAGCGCTTTCTTGCTCATATACATACTGTCGATAATCTCGCCAGCGAGTAATGAGACCTTGGGCTTGAGCACAGTCGTCTTGCCGCTCTTGGTGACCAATTCCATTCTCACATCGCATGCTTTAGTCATGGTCATAGACTTTTCGCCAGCGTAGAAGTCACCGCCATGCATATGTGATACGTGAGTGCGGGAAGCTTGGCTCCACTCGCCCATTGAGTGGGGGTGTTTACGGGCAAACTGTTTCACGGCATTGGGTGCGCGACGATCAGAGTTGCCTTCACGCAAGACTGGGTTTACCGCACTACCCAAGCATTTGGAATAGCGGGCACGAGTTACTTTTTCTTCCTCGCTCTTAGGATCATCTGGAAAATTGGGGATTTTGTAGCCCTTCAATTGCAATTCTTTAATGGCTGCAAGTAATTGAGGTACCGAAGCGCTGATATTAGGTAGCTTAATAATGTTGGTGTCTGGCAATAAAGTCATCTTGCCAAGCGCTGCCAAGTTATCAGGTACTTTTTGCTCGGCCGTCAGACAATCGGAAAACTCCGCGAGGATACGCGCAGCAACAGAAATATCACTCTTCACAACCTCAACACCAACTGGCTCTGTAAAGGTGCGAATAATTGGCAGAAATGCACAAGTTGCCAAGAGCGGCGCCTCATCTGTCAGGGTGTAAATAATCTTTGATTTCTCGGCAGCCATGAATGTTTCCTCAATATTTAAAAATGATAAGGCCAGGTTTTTACCCAGCCAGTCTCACATCCTCATTTTGCAAGCCGCTTTTAGCGCACCCATTGCCAATGAAGGGAGTCCTCCATTTTAAATCATCGGGCTTGGCAAAATTGCTAGATTTAAAGCCCAAAAGCCCCCAAGACGCCCAATTTCAGGGAATCCAATAAATCAGCTAGGTCTCACAGATTCCCCGTAAACTCCATCCCATGACCAACAAGCACCCCTTGCTCAACAAAAACCTGGTGCTCCTCATTATTTGCCAGGGCCTCTTCCTGACCAATAACGTCACCTTTATTGCCATTAATGGCTTGGTTGGGTTTAGCCTTGCCCCTGTCGGCTGGATGGCCACTTTGCCGGTAATGGGTTATGTCGTAGGCGGCGCCTTCTCCACCTCGATTGTTGCTAAATCCCAAAATTACTTTGGCCGAAAGATTTCTTTTCAGTTAGGGCTATTAGTAGCAGTACTTTCGGCACTCTTATGCGCCTATGCAGCGATCACTCAAAATTTCTGGTTGCTGGTCATGGGCACTTTTATTGCTGGCTACTATAGTGCTAACGGACAACTCTACCGTTTTGCTGCTGCTGAGCTGACTGATGCAAGCCAGCGAGATAAGGCGGTGTCCTGGGTTCTGGCTGGAGGCATTCTGGGCGCAGTCGTAGGACCCAACCTAGCCTCTTGGACGCGCGATCTATTTGACACTGCTTTTTTAGGTGCCTACCTCACGCTCTCAATAGCGGGCACGCTAGGAATCTTTGTTATGCAGTGGATTCACTTTCCAGAAGAATTTAAAACTTCGCATGCACTATCAGATGGGAGGCCACTTAAGGCCATCCTGCAGCAGCCTGTCTTTATGGTTGCCATCATTGGTGCCGCCTTGGGTTATGGTGTTATGAATTTACTCATGGCAGCAACTCCTCTAGCGATGCAAATCTGTGGCTTACCTTTTTCAGACACAGCCTTAGTATTGGAATGGCATGTGATTGGCATGTTCGCACCAGGATTTTTTACTGGATCTCTGATTCAACGTTTTGGCACCCTCAAGATTATGGGTGTTGGCGTCTTCCTGAATTTTGTTTGCATCTTGATAGCATTAACTGGTACAGATCTTCACCAATTCCTGATTGCACTCTTTTTACTAGGGGTTGGTTGGAACTTTTTATTTACTGGCTCGACCTCTTTGGCCATGAATGCTTATCAGCCTAATGAACGAGACAAAGCTCAAGCAGCAATTAACTTCTTTGTCTTCGGAACGATGGCCTTTAGCTCATTTGGATCCGGTGCATTGATTACCTCACAGGGTTGGAATTTCCTCAACCTGGGATCACTATTACCCGTTGTGGTGACTGCAGCAGCTTTGTTATGGCTCGCCTTTCAGAATAGAAAGCAGAAAAAAGAGCTGTCAGCTTAAGAAGTTTTTGCGAGCGGCAAATTAAACAAGAGATTTTGGGGTTTGAGTTTGAGTTGCTTTTGCTCATTCATGGCAATCGCCATATAGACTGGCTTACCCGCCTGCGCTTTCGCTAGTGCTGCCTCATCAATAAAATCGAGACGAAACAGACAAATCACTTTCTCTAACTCATCAGCCTCAACAGACTCTTTGTTGTAAAGCTTATTCAGAATCTCGGTCGCTACCGCATCTAAGCCAACATGCCATGACCACTTTGGATCACTAATTTGCTGCATGGGAGTAATACGTACCCTAACCCCCAGAAAATGTTCTATCCATTTTTCCAACACACGACAAAAGTGATTGATAGGCTCATGCCCAAAGTTCAGCTGTACTGCGAAATCAAAATCCTCGTTTCGAGCCCAGTACTCAGTCGCATTTTCTTCATGCAAGACATCTAAATCAGCTGACCTCATCGTCATGGATTTACCTTTGAGTAAGTCCATAATGTTCCCAGTGTCACCGGCTTGGGCGTTACGGGAAACTGTGTCTTCATCAGCACCCATCACAATCGCATCTTCGAGTACAGTAATCATTTGGGTTCTGAAGAATAATTCACCCATGCGTACTTCTAAGGGTTGGGCTTGATCACCTAAGATATGTCTCACAAAGATCTGGGCCAATTGGGCAACAAACAAAGGCGGCACATCAACGCCCTCGCCCTTAAATAGGCTCATATAAAAACCCTCTAGGGAGCTTGCAGCCAATAGGCGTGCCCGATAGCGCAACCAGACCCGGTAGTTTTCTTGGATATCCTCATCGGCCATAGTAGCGATTTCATGATCAGCAATATCAGCACGGGGGTTTTGTATCAAACGCTGATGGAGGGATTGCTCAATCGCACAAGATTCTGGAACTAAGCTCAGCTCAGGCCTATGTAAGTAGGTTCGCAAAAAGTCATCAGTCACCAAAAGCTGATGATCTGGGCTAACCAAGAGGGTGTTGTATGCGGAGTTGGGCCAATAATTTGTCATGTAATGGAGCCAAATGAGGCTCTCCATCAGAATTAATAAGGCTCAGAATATACTAGCCAGTCAATTTGTGTGAAATAGGAAAAATACCATGAGTGAACTCAAAAAAATCGATACCGTTGTGGGCGACGGTAATGAAGCGGTAGCTGGCAATCACGTTGATGTGCATTACACAGGCTGGCTCTATGACGAAAATGCAGAGGATCATAAGGGTCAGAAGTTTGATAGCTCATTAGATCGCGGCCAGCTATTCAGCTTCCCATTAGGCGCAGGTCATGTCATTAAGGGCTGGGATGAAGGCGTTGCTGGCATGAAGATTGGTGGCAAACGTACGCTGATCATTCCTTCGGATATGGGCTACGGTCCCCGTGGTGCAGGTGGCGTGATTCCACCTAATGCCACTTTAGTATTTGATGTTGAGTTGCATGGGGTAAATTAAACCCCATCAGATCCTCCCTGACGGAATGTAAAAAGACCACCCTTGGGTGGTCTTTTTACATGTTCTGCGATTTAAATGCCACTCACATTACGAGCGCACATCCTTGCCATTTAGGGAAAAACGATTTGTAGAACCAGTTTGACAAAGACTAATCAGACGATTTCTTTCGGCCAAGACTTTATCGGCATAACCACCATCATGCTCGGCATTAGCAGCACCTACGTAGTACTTCAAACCGTTACGCAATGAGCCTGCGGTGGCAATCAAGTACTTCAAAATATAGGCGCCCACCCGAATATTCACTTCAGGTTTAACAGCTTCAGTCGTGCCACCATACAACTCATATTTATCTTTATGGACTGAGGTCATGACTTGCATGAGACCTTCAGCACCAGCATGACTCTTAGTAGTCGGGTTGAAGTTTGACTCCACTGAAATCACAGCCAATAAAAGCACTGGATCAATGTTGACTTCTTTTGCAACCAAAATGGTGTTCGATACATACTCTTCAATCTTGGCACGATCAAGCTTATATTTCTTCTCAAAGAAATCAGCAACCGCACGTTGATTCTGAATTGAGCCCATCAAGTTGCTGTCTAGCGCTTGGGGGTCAATCTTGGAAGTGGGAATGCGATCGGCCAAATGGGAAATCGATTTGACCTGGATCTGCCCAACTGAGGGCATCAATAAAGCAACCGTCTGCTGCTTAGCGCTATTCAAGCCAGTCGGGATTGGATTTAATTTATTACTATAGATCACAGCAGCAATTTCAGAATCAGCCATCTGGGTGGGGCTATCGTTTTTAGCCTTATATTGCTCTAGCATGCCAAAGCCATTACTCCAGACAATATTACGGGCTTCATCTGGAACCAAGATACGGGCCAAATCAAAGGCTCCCGCATTTGTACCGTTACCAGATAGCCAAAGACCTACCACCATGAATACAGCAACTACGAGTACGCCATTGATGACTCGGTAAACCGGAGTCATAGCATGCGCCAGAAGATCTTTGGCGGCCAGAGATGCTGACTGCTGATCTTGCGACTCACTCAAATTGTTTGTTATGCATTTACTCATCTATTAATTTGCGACACCCCTTAAACCTAGACACAGGTTTATGTTGCAGCGCAATATCTAAAAAACATGGGTCATCCTAAAAAGGTTCTTATATCAAGTCAAGCATAACAAATGTTATTTCAATAACTTTTTGATATCAAAATACGGTATCTCCCATAGGTGCCTTCTCATATTGGTATTTAATCTATTTAAATCAATCGCTTATAAAAGTTAGGGGGCACTAATTTCATACTGTAAAAAAAGGGGTAAATTCTGATTTTTTTTCGATTTGAGGGGAAAAATTATCCCCAAAAACCGTACATCTAGTGTTTGAAGTCAAACTTATTTCTACCGGTAGTAGCTATCCCAAATTGCTGCGAGGCATTATTTTCAAAGCACTTCTTAGGGTAAAAGTCGCCCTTACCCAAAGAAAAACGCTCTCTTGGGGCTCAATTCTGATTGGCTCCACAGCTAGCCTGGATCAAAAAGAAGTGGGAGCTTGCTTGACCCCCATAAACTGACGTCCTATGAAAACTCTTCGTAAGCTTCTTGCACTTACCGTTCTTCTCGGACTCCTCAGCCCCTTTAGCGCCTTTGCCCTATTTGAGGAATGCAAGGATCTGTTTCCCCAGCAGCAAATCCCTAGCACCCCAGAGGCGGGGCGAGACCTCTGTTTTGATAGCTTTGCGGTTTATTACTCCCCTAGAGATAAGAAGCCTATCTATACCGTCGAGAAGCTGAGTCGAGAGCAACTTTCAGCCCCTCACCCCAAAAGAAGTAATCAGTTTTATGAAGAGGCTAGGCTGCCATTAGCAGAGCGCTCATTGCTCTCAGACTACCGTGGTAGTGGCTATGACCGTGGCCATAACGCTCCAGCGGGAGATATGACTAATGAGCAGTCAATGGCCCAGTCCTTCTCGTTGGCAAACATGATGCCTCAGGCCAGACAAAATAATCAGGGCATTTGGGCTAAGAATGTAGAGGAACCGACTCGGCTCTATGCCAAAAGAGTGACTAGTGATATTTTTGTGTATACCGGCTCTACTGGCAATAGCGGGAGTATTGGTAGTAGTCGCGTCACTATTCCAAGTCATTTATATAAATTGGTATACGACCCAAGCAAGAACTTAGCATGGGCCTATTGGATTGAAAATACTAACGAAGCCCAGATGAGCCCGCCGATCTCTTATCAAGAGATCGTTCAGAAAACAGGAATTGATTTTCATCTGCCACTTAATACAGGAATTGCCGCATCCAAAGCAATATCTTCTGAGGCCAAATCAAGCAAGGCCACAATCGGGGGCTGGTATCCGGTCTTTTTTGATGAGTACTCGTCTACTAAGCTAGATCAACTTATCAATAGTATTAAAGAAGGTCGGGTAACGAGTATTGAGATTCAATATGACCGCAATAGCGATCTAGCTAAAAAAATTGCTGCCCAAATTGGATCGCAAACATCAATTACTCCTGGCTTGCTTCAAAGTAGTCCGCCTGATTCTGCAACAGTGACTTATGAGCGTAACCGAGTCACTGCAATCGTTCGATCAAGATAATTGCTGCCTAGCCTTCAAACCATGTGCCCGCTGAATGGGTGCCAAAAGCCCACGCAAGCCATTGTGATCTAACGTGTGCATCAGCTCTAGTAGCTGACCCAAATCCCCCTTAGGAAATCCTTCCCTTGCAAACCAGGCTAAATAATTTCCTGGCAGCTCTGCTAAAGCACGCCCAGCGTATTTGCCATAGGGCATCTTCATTAAGACAAGCTTCTCAAGATCTTCAGCATTCATTGAACTGAAATCTTACAAGCAAAGACGATAAACCCCACAAGTAATGCCATTTATAAGGGCTCAGTCATTTTTTCTATTTGAGAATCATTCTCATTTAGTGGTATATTGAGAACCATTCTCATTAAGACTTTTTCAACCACTAACGAAATATCACTATGAAAATAACCATCAAAAGACTGATTGCCTTTAGCTTCATCCTCGCAACAGCCCTTCATTTTTCTTTTGCCCATGCAGGTGAAGGAGTGTTTGGTTGGATCTATACGCTAGATCTTCAACCCAAAGGCAAGCTGGAATTTGAACAGCGCCTGCAGTTAAATCAACAACAGGCAGCGGGAACTTATGAAGCATGGACCGCGAGATCAGAATTGGAATATGGCTTAACAAATGATTTGCAAGTCGCGGGCTATATCAATTCGTATTACACCAATGCCAGTCAGAACTACACCAACCCTGAAGCCTGTGGCGACGAGCCAACTTGTACTGGGGGCTATGCAGTGCCCTCCTCGCACGACCCTGCTAGCGCATACAGAAAAAGTGGTATTGAAGGCGTCTCGCTCGAAGCCATTTATCGACTCACTAATCCAGTGACCTCTCCTGTCGGAGTTGGCTTCTATTTCGAGCCTACCTGGGGTAAAAATAAAGATGAGCTCGCAGCTAGACTCTTATTACAGTCCAACTTCATGGATGATCGCCTCATATTTGCTGGCAACGTCGTAGTTGCAAATGAGCGCCTGAAGTTTATTGAGAACGGTAATGTGCCTGAGTCTATGCTCGATTTTTTAGTAGGTGCTAGTTATCGCTTTGCTCCGAAGTGGTCAGCAGGCGTAGAGGCTCGCTTTCATAACGATTACTCAGAACTTAATCTCCGTAACCAAGTACAACGTGCTACCTTTGTCGGCCCCAATATGCACTATGCCTCTAAAGACTGGTGGGTAACCGGCGCCTGGCGCTATCAACTTGCTGGTGGTAACTGTATGGGTGGTGGCGAAGCGGAGTGCTCTAACGCTCGAGTCTGGGACAGCCACACCGTGAATGAATTTATTCTCAAAGTTGGCTTTCCATTGAACTAAAGATAGCGATGAACTGGAAACCAAACCCCTTTGCAATCCTTGGCCTAGCAATGCTAAGTGCGCCCATCATTGCCCAGGCAAAAATTTATGTGAGTGCAGAGCAAGCACAAAAAATTCTGTTTCCTAATAAGCAACTAACAAAAGCACCTATCCTCGTTACCGATGATCTACAAGAAAGAATGCGGTTGGCATCAAGTATTCGCTATCCTTTTCAAGGGGATCGCATCTGGAAGGTTGCCGATGGAAGCTGGCTGATCATTGATGAAGTAGTAGGTAAACACGAAATGATTACTTATGCCGTGGGGATCGCCCCCAACGGCAGTGTTTTAGGCATCGAGATTTTGGAATACGTTGAATCTTATGGCTATGAGGTAGCAGAGGCCCATTGGCGTCAGCAATTTGCCGGCAAGACTGTAAAAGATCCCATCAAGCTCAATCAAGATATTCAGAATATTGGAGGCGCAACCCTTTCTTGTAAACACCTGACCGATGGCGTGAAAAGAGTGCTAGTTTTATATGACTTGGCATTAAAACCAAAATGATGGTGCGCTGCCAAGTCCTTTTGGGAACATTTGTTGAAATCTCAATCGATCAAGACGATAGTCAGGCGCTTGACAAAGCATTTGCTGCAGTAAAACAGATTCAAGATCTGATGGGTTTTCATTACCCTGTAAGCGAGCTTAGTCAAATTAATCGCTGGGCCCATCAAGTGCCACTCAAGATTCATCCGTGGACCGCACAAGTTCTAAAAATTGCTCAAGAGGTTCACAAACAATCCAATGGTTTATTTAATTGCGGCGTTGGCCATCGACTGGTAAGTGCAGGCCTATTACCACGTCACATGAATTTATCTAACCACCAACTGGGCGGAATCGAAGATGTTCATTTCCTAGACTCAGAGCTCATTACTTCCCCAAAACCCCTCTGCCTAGATCTTGGAGGAATTGCTAAAGGCTTTGCAGTGGATAAGGCCGTAGAGAGCTTGATTGCACATGGAATCAAATCTGGCTGTGTCAATGCAGGGGGCGATCTTCGGGTATTTGGACAATCTCCAAGATCAATACAAATTCGCAATCCAGTTGCACCAATGGAGCTAATCGATATTGGCTCATTACAAAACGGAGCCATTGCGACTAGCGGCCTCTACTTTACCAATCGAGATCAGCAGCAAAGCCACATCATCAATCCCTTTGCGCAAGATGAATCTGAAGCGCATATTAATTTCTCAGACTCCTATTCCATTATGGCAAATGAATGCGTTTATGCAGATGCCCTAACTAAGGTACTTGCTCTCTCGAGTGCGCTTAATCACCCTTGCCTAAAGTACTTCTCTGCTCAAGCTATCCGAATTACTGCATGAGTCGTTTAGGAAAAATGCCTACTTGGCAAAGATCACTTGTGATTGGCGGTATGCTGGCCTGCTCTATTAGTGGAAGCTTATATCTCATCGGTCATGAATTTCAGATTCAAAGATCAACTTTGGGAAATCACAATGTACTGGCTTTGCATGGAATTTTTGCGATGATTGCTACTCTCGCCCTAGGCTCAGTTCTACCCTTTCATTTAAAGGCTGGCCTTAAATCTAAAAAGAAATGGATGAGTGGCTTTAGCCAATTGGGTCTTTTGCTAGCCCTACTCACTACTGGAGCTTTACTCTATTACGGACCCGTTGAAATTCGAGATAGCGTTGTGATCACCCATTGGGTGGTGGGACTTATATTCTTTGCTATTTTCTTATTGCATGGTGTCAGAAAAGTAGAAATTTTCCGCTCTTAACATTTATTGCAGCATTTAGCTTGATGGTCACGGGCGTCAAACGCTATTATTGGCCCATGAAACGACCACTCACTTCCCTATTATTTATACTGAGCTTCAGCCTTTTAGGAGTTTTGCTGATGAGCATCACTAAACCAAGCACATTTTTATCAACCTCCCTGCATGCAGTCTCAGGCACAGTCAGCAATCTCAATAATGAGTTACTGGAATACGTCAACCCAGAAAAGCCAACACATGATGATTCACCGATCTATTTCAAGCGCTTCTTTATTTCTAAGTTCAACTTAGGCAATAAAGCGATCGAGGCAGCTTTCTCTACCCGCATGAAAATTGCCGATGGCGATTTATTGACTGTATCTGGCTACCCTAAGGGTGGGAGTTTTCAAGTATTGGCTTATCAGAACTCTAGCCAGCAAGTCAGTGGTCATGAAAACTGGATGATGTTAGGTTTGGGCGCTTTGTTCTTTGCAGCAGTTGCTCTCGGATTGCTCAATAGCGAACTAGTAGTAGAAGGTGCTCTCGTTCCGAAGCTTTTTTTATTCGGATTTACTTTAGTAGCGATCTATATGGGTTATCGTGCCCTCCTCATACGGGAAGCGATTAAGCTTTTATCCAGCTAGCTTTCTGAAGTGCTTCTCTAAGCTCGGCCAAAACAGATTCACAACCAGGCCAGCAATCACTAAGCTCGCTGCCAAAATCTTCCACAAGGGTAATGGCTCACTCAAGAAGTAAGCTGATGCCCCCATCCCAAATATCGGAACCAATAATGGTGCTGGTCCAACTACCGCAGCAGGATGTTTTGAGAGCAGCCAAGCCCAAGCAGCATAACCAAAGACGGTATTACCCCAGGATTGCCAAAAGACGCCAAGCCAAGCTCCCATTGGCGCAGTAATGATTGAAGTGCTTATCTGCGCCCAGCCGCCCTCAAAAATCCAAGAGATCAAAAAGAGTGGTGGCAGTGAAAAAGCACTTGCCCACACCACATAAGAGAGCATATTGATTGAGCCAGCACGACGACTCACTGTGTTCCCTATTCCCCATGACAGTCCTGCAAACACTACCAATGCCAATCCCAAAAAAGTCGTACTTGCATCAGTATGGAGCGCAATAGTTCCTAAGCCCGTCATCGCTATCGATACTGCGACTGCTTGATAGAGTCTTAAACGCTCCTTAGCAAAAAACATGGCAAAGCCGATGGTGAAAAATACCTGCGTCTGGATAACTAATGAAGCCAAGCCCGGAGAAATTCTTCCATCAATCGCAAAGAATAAGATACCGAATTGGCCAACTCCAATAGCCACACCATAGGCACACATATTGCCCCAAGAGACCTTAGGTCTTGGTATAAAAAATGCCAAAGGTAAAAAAGCGAAGGTATAGCGTAGCGCTGCAAATAAGAATGGTGGAAAGGCTTCTAAAGAAAGCTTAATCACCACAAAGTTCGTGCCCCACACAGCCACAATGGCTAAAGCGAGTAGAAGATGACTTAGGGGGAGTTGATTACTTTTGTGACTATTCACCTGTAAGTAACTCCGCTACACGCTCAGCAATCATCATGGTTGGAGCGGCGGTATTACCTGAGGTGATTGTGGGCATAGCAGAAGCATCAACCACCCGTAGATGATGAATACCTCTCACTCGTAATTGAGAATCTAGCACTGCCATCGGATCATCTGCGCGCCCCATCTTGCAAGTGCCTACTGGATGAAAGATGGTTGTTCCAATGTCGCCAGCAGCTTTAACCAACTCTGCTTCAGTTTGATACTGCGCACCAGGTTTATATTCTTCTGGGGAGTAGAGTTTGAGTGCTGGGCTTTGCACAATCTTGCGAGTGAGGCGAAGTGACTCAGCCGCAATCTTACGATCCTCTTCTGTTGCCAAGTAGTTGGGTGCAATGACGGGCGGCGCTTCAGGATCAAGGGAATTGATATGTACGCTGCCACGGGATGTAGGACGTAGATTGCAAACACTGGCTGTGAAAGCATTAAATGAATGCAAGTCTTCGCCAAATTTATCAAGTGATAAAGGTTGTACGTGGTATTCCAAATTGGCACTCTTTTGCGTTGGCGAGCTATAGGCAAAAGTACCTAATTGGGAGGGTGCCATCGACATCGGTCCAGAGCGCTTGAAGAGATACTCCAAACCAATCATCATCTTGCCAAACCAAGAATTGGCTTTGGTATTGAGAGTTTTAATGCCATCGACTTTGTAAACCATACGCAGTTGCAAATGGTCTTGCAGATTCTCACCAACGCCAGGCAAATCAGCAATGACTGGTATGCCTAATGCACAGAGATGGCTAGCTGCGCCAATCCCAGAGCGCTCGAGTATTTGCACACTGCCAATAGAGCCAGCGCTGAGCAACACTTCCCCGCCCTGCTCAATTGCGCACAAAGCTTCATTGAGAGCGCCATCCTTACGATACTCGACTCCATAGCAATTATGAGTAGCGGGATCAATCTTGAGTTTAGTGACCATTGCCTCAGTAATCACGGTCAGATTATTGCGTTTGGCTGCATCTTTTAAAAATGCTTTAGCAGTATTTAATCGCCAACCAGCGCGCTGACTCACATCAAAGTAGCCAACACCAAAGTTATCGCCTCGATTAAAGTCATCCGATGCTGGGATACCAGCCTCTACAGCGGCTTCTCTGAACTTATCCATGATGGGCCAGCGCAAGCGTTGTAAAGATACTGTCCATTCACCACCTTTGCCATGCCACTCATTGGCAGCGCCATGGTAGTCCTCAAACTTCTTATAACGGGTAAGGGCATTTTGCCAAGACCAAGCATCGTCACCAGTAGCTTTGACCCAAGAGTCGTAATCGCCTACTTGGCCACGCATATAAATCATGCCGTTAATCGAAGAGCAACCACCCAAAACTCTGCCACGAGGATAAATTAATGAACGCCCATTAAGACCCTTTTCAGCGGCGGTCTTAAAGCGCCAATCTGCCCTAGGGTTATCAATACAGTACAGATAACCCACCGGAATATGAATCCAAATATAGTTATCACTCTTACCGGCCTCAATGAGTAATACCCGCTTATTGGGGTTCTCAGTCAACCGCTTAGCTAACATACAGCCAGCGCTGCCAGCCCCAATAATGATGTAGTCGTAGGTGTTTGTTTGAGTCATGTGTTTTACGTCAGATATAGCAGTATTTTCACTGTTTACTTTAATGCCTATTATTTACCAAACCGGAAATCTTGACATCTCCTTAGGATAGTCCAATACCTGTCTAAAATGACGGTATGCACATTAATGAGAAGAATCGCACACCCAAACTCGTTGAAGCCGATCAAGGACCTAGCAAGTCTGAGCTCAAGCGCCAAATGACTGAACGCCAGAAATTGGCGGAAGTATTGGCAGCTTTAAGTAGTGATGCCCTCAAAACTATCCCTTTAGATGAAGCTATCAAAGTAGCGATTGCAGAAACTAATCAGATTAAGAGTTTTGAAGCGATTCGTCGCCATAAGCAATACCTTGGTAAGCTCATGCGCTTTTTAGATGAAGAAGAGCTTGATGCCATTCAGAAACGCTTAGATGCGATTCAAGGTGTGAGTAAGGCAGAGACTGCCAAGCTACATTTTTTAGAAAGCTATCGCGATAGACTCATTGCCAATGATGAAGCCTTCACCAAAATGATTGAGCAGTATCCAGATATGGATATTCAGAATATGCGCACACTGATTCGCAATGCCCGCAGAGAAAAAGAGCAAAACAAGCCGCCCAAGGCTTATCGTGAGATCTTCCGCGTATTAAAGGATATGGGGCTCTAATCCCAATATCTCAATTAGACCTTCAGGCGCAGTGCTGGCACTTCAATCCAGCGATATAAATAATTTGCAGCAATCGTACTGCACCCAACCACTCCTAGCATTAGAGTAATTGCTAGCGCCCCACTTTCATGGGTATGCAATCCTGATGCAATGTAAAGACTATTGGCCAGTAAGATCAATGCAAAGTGAATCAGGAAAGCGCAATAGGATCGCTGACTTCCCCACGCAACGACTTTAAGCATTTGACTGCTCCCACTGCTCTCTATCAGGGGATATGTTTTATCTCCCCACAGTAGCAATGTAATCGCCACAAACCAAGCCAGGAAGTTTCTGAGCCAAATTTGTTGAAACGATGAAATAACAATGATAAGTCCGATTACAGCTAGCGCAATCTTGGCTAAGCGATTGATACTCTGGTTGTCAAAACACTTGCCTAGGTAGGCTAAGACCCCTAAGCTGTAAGCACCAATGAAGTAAATGAAGTAAGCCTCATAAAGTCCTGAGCGATTAAAGAACAAGAGTGAAGCTACTGCTAAAACGCTGATTACCCAGATCACTGCTTGATATCCTGGAAAGGATATCAGCAGAATTGCTAAGACGGAATACAGTTGCCAATCAATGGCGATATACCAAGCGCCTGCCGAAATAGAATCCAACCCCAAGATACCCTGAATAAAAAAGAGGTGAGCTAAAAATTGTGCGAGAGTTTCTGATTCCCCAATAAATTCATCATTAACCCAAAACCGAGCAATGTAAGCACAAGCGATCGTTAAGATTAATGCGGCAGTATAGGGAGCAAAGAGACGTAAATAACGATTGAGGATGACTTTGAGTAATCCATTGGTGCTAAATTTCATATTGGCATAGCGCGTCAAAGATTGAGCAGCCAAATAACCCGCCATCACTAAGAATATTTGCACAGCATAACGACCATATTCAAAGAGCCAAGTCATGAGTCCTGGTAATACAGTGCGTGCGTCCTGGGCAATTTGCCCGTAGCTAGATAAATGGTGAAGAATAATTAAAAGGGCTGCAAAGACCTTTAAAGAATCAATCATTAAAAACTGGTTTTTTGCTTGCAATGAGGTGCTCTATTAAAAGGCTGCCCATTTGGTATGTACTTAAGCAACCCTAAGCACAATTCCTTATAAGCTTATTAAAACCTTATTTTAATTGGGATAAGTACTGCGCGATAGCCCTCAGATCATCATCATTCATGCCATACAAAGAGGCTGCCATAATCGTATCGCGCCCAGTAGCTTGATTATTTCTAAATTGACGCATGCTATGTAATAAGTAATCCTCACGCTGCCCAGCTAGCCTAGGCATTTGCTCGCGACCTACATAATCAGGTAAGTGACAGGTTCCACAGAGTGCCTGTTTTGAAAGAAGCTGGCCTCTTTCATAAAGAGTCTCATCCCGCTTGCCAGGCTCAGGTTTTAGAGCTTGAGCGGAATAAAACTTCGCAAGCGCAATGATTTGGGGATCACTCAAACCATCTAACTGACCCTTCATCGCTGGAATATTACGGATACCCTCGCGAATCATAATCAGATTGTTTTCAAGAAATATTTTAGGCTGACCTGCTAAAGAGGGTGAACCCGGCATACTTGAATTGCCATCGGGGCCATGGCAAGCGCCACAAACCGCTAATTTAGCGCTCATATCTTGAGCATAAGAAAGCGGCGCAACTATCGAGAAATAAACCCCCGAGAGTAACGCCGCTATTTTTACCAATCTCATTAAAGCCAATGCTTGATATACCAATAATTATTTCTTGTAAGTAATTCTGTAAATTGCACCTAACTGTTCATCTGTTAAAAGCATGGATCCATCAGGCAGTTGCATAAAGTAGGTAGGACGTCCCCAGAATGATTGATCAGAAGAGTTCATAAAGCCGGTTATGAAAGGAGTGATCTTGGCATTTTTACCATTCGCATCTGCTTTCACAGTAACAACGTCATAGCCTGACTTGATATTGCGATTCCATGAGCCTTTACGTGCAATAAAAGCCACGTTTTTATATTCAGCTGGGAACATCTTGCCGGTATAGAACGTGATGCCCATTGCTGCAGCATGAGGGCCTAATAAAGCAATCGGTTTGGTCACGCCCTCACAAGCATTTGGCTTAGTGATCTTGTCATCAGGCAGATTACCTTCATGACAATAAGGGAAACCAAAATTTTCACCTTTTTTAGTGAGGATGTTCAGAGTGTCATTGGGCTTGTCATCACCCATCCAGTCGCGCCCATGATTTGTAAACCAAATTTGCTTAGTCACTGGATGCCAGTCAAAGCCTAGAGTATTTCGAATACCGGTTGCTAAGACTTCCATTCCTGAGCCATCTGGGTTGTAACGACGAAGCTGAGCATATTCAGGAGTTGGAAGTTCACAAATATTGCAAGGCGCTCCAAAAGGTACATACAACTTACCATCAGGGCCAAAGGCAAGATACTTCCAGTTATGGTGTTGCTCTGGTGGCAAATTGAACTTGGAGGTCATATCCACAGGTGCCACATTGGGATTTTTGCTAATGCCGTCGTAGCGCAAGACTTTATCAATCGCCATGACATAAAGCGAACCATTTTTGTAAGCAACGCCAGCAGGTTGAACTAATTTATCCACCACTACGCGGCTAGTGCGCTCTTTACCGTTATCACTCACTTCGTAAACACGACCAATAGCACGGGTACCGATGTAAATCTTACCGTTATCACCCATAGCCATTTCACGCGCGCCCGGCATGCCGGTTGCATAGACTTCAATCTTGAAGCCAGGGGGTAATTTCAGAGTATTGAGCGGAATTTCATTAGCTGGAGTGACAGTCATCTTGCCTGGTATCGGGGCTAACTTTGAGCTTGACATGTCTGCGCCCATACCTTGTTTCCAAGCAGGTGCTGGTGCTGGTTTAGGCGCCTCTGCAACAGCAGTAGTTGTAGAGCAACCTTGCAAACCTATTAGTGAGCATGCTAATAATGCAGTGGCCAATGGGATGAGCTTATTCATCACCGGCTGATTAATGGCTTTCATTTCAATTTCTCCCGTATTTCTTAGTATTTATTTTGACTGCAATGGCTATTTAATCACTCTTTTGCCCAAGGAACCACACCATTTACCTAGGGTAATGCCCTATATTGCGCGCTACTAGAAAGTCAGGCGTGCGCCCACAGTGAATGCCTGGGGCATACCAGCCTGATAAGCCGTTGCCTGTGAAGCGATATTGAAGGTGACGTATTGTCGATTCAATAAGTTCACCACAGAGGCAAATAACGCAGCCTGAGGCGTCACTTGATAGTTAGCTTTTAAGCCAATCACTGCATAAGCAGGCACAGGTAAGGTGCCCGTTGCCATCCAAGAGTTGCCCACATAGCGCACGGTGGTTGTCAGGCTCGCCTGCGGTACTGGGTAATAAGTAATGGCAGCATTTACCATATTCATCGGTACACCGCCGATTTGGGTATTGATTGGATCAGTGGTTGCAGTCCAAGTCAGCACAGTACGTGTATAGGAATAGCCGCCATCTAAGACCCATTGTGCATTCACATCATGGTGATACTGCAACTCAATTCCGCGACTCTGTAGATTTTGTTGGTTAGTGTAGTAACTAACGTTGGTGTACCCAGAAGTTGAACTCGTTGCAGAGCAACCCGACAAACCAGCGCGACTGCAAAGGCTACTGGCAGTGGCCCAATTTGCAGTGGTGATTTTGTAGCTAGCGATCGCATTCTGAATATAGTTGTTAAAAGCAGTGAGCTGCGCAAAACCACTCTTCCATCGGTAGTCTGTTCCCACCTCATAACCCGTCATAGTTTCTGGCGTTAAATTGGGATTCGCCAAGGAATATCCACTCACAGAATTACCATAACTACGTAATGTGTTATTCATACTAGGCGCATGAAAGGCCTGATAAGCGGCGCTGCGTAAATCCCAATTTTTATTTGCTTTATATAACAAGCCTAAAGTTGGGCTTAACTGAGTCTTACTCTGACTTGGAATACCTTGATAGACAGGGTTTGATCCATTGCTACCAGCGTTATAAGAAGTGGGAGTTTGGCTATTCCAGACATCTACCCGAGCACCTAGAGTAGCTTCTATTGGAATAGTGCTTGCGCTGGATTTAATTTGCCCTAGAAGACCATAAAAATCCTGTTGACCTTGCGCATAACTGACGGAGCTCACAGCACCCGCAGTACTCAGATTATTAGTTTTATTAGATGCGGAGATATTTCTAGCATCGACGCCAATAATATATTGATCAATACCGGCGACTTTTAAATCATGCGTGTATTGAGCCGATGCACCAGTAGTGGAATAGGGGTCCGTGTAGTTGGCATTGATATAAGGCTTATAGGGTGCTGCAGTCAAGTTATTGGCAGTCTGCTTATAAAAGTTGGTGTTTTGGTAATAGACATTCACTTGAACTTTTTTATTCACGTCTAAATTGGTAGTAGACCCCCCTGCCACATCAGCTGTCTGAATTAAATTGGGAGCAATGGCATAGTTATTACTGAGGTCTGCCATCGTGCTGTAACCCAAGCGAAAGAATGCATTGGTATCTTGGGTTGGCTTGAAATAATTTTGGAGTCGGACATTAGAATTCTTGACTGCATCGGTACCCATCCCATTTTTGATATTGCTAGGCGATGCCGGAGAAATGGTCGCGTAATTCTGAAAGCCTTCACTTGCGAAGTAATCTGCAGAAAAACGCATTTGCATTGCGTCAGAAACGATGAGATCTTTTGAAGCAGATACATTACCAGTGGCAAAAGATCCAATGCTGGCAGATGCTTCTTGCGAGCTATTTTTGGGTGTCTTAGTGTTGATATTAATAACACCACCCATCCCATAATTACCATATAAGCTCGAAACGCCACCCCGCACAAACTCTACTGACTCAATTGAGGACATGGGAACCAAATTCCATTGCACAGTTCCATAGAAAGCATCATTGGCAGGCAAGCCATCAATCAACACCAGAGTGCGGCCGTAGCCTAAGCCACGGACGTTAATGCTTTGACCTGTAGGATCTTTTTGGTAATACGGCACATCATTTAAAAAGACGCCAGGTACATTTTTGAGAACCTGATCAATCGTTTGGTCAGGCGAGGTCTCTAATGCTTCTTTAGTCAGAATGGTCGTATTAAGCGACATTTGATCTAGGGTCGTACCTGAGCGGGTGGCATTAACCACCATATCGCCGAGCTTTTGATCATAGTTTGGCGGTGGCGCAATTTGCGCCCAAGTCATTGCTGCTTGAGATACAAGACAGAGCGCAATAGCATGCCGACTAAAAATCAATATTTGATTCATACATTCAATCTAAGCGCACTACTTCGATTTCTTTTTACCCATTAAAGAAGCTAGCATTGGATTTGCCTCTGCTAGCTCTTTTTTAGTTTTCGCCCTTGCTTCAGCAGCCCCAAGCTTAGGAGTCTTAGCAGCGTTCTTCATACGCTGAGCTGTCGTTAGGGCTAAATTCTTATAAAGGTCTGTTTTTTTCATTGACATACGAAATACTTTCTGCGCTGATTATCTTTATGGCTTGATTACTTCAACTGACTATCAACAGAGTCGATAAATTCGCGTACTGTGCGATTAAATGTGGCGGGCTGCTCAATATTGGATAAGTGCGCTGCATCCTTCAACACTACCATCTTAGAGCCCTCAATGAGGCGATGTAAAACAGTCCCTTGATCAACTGTGCAGGCAGGATCGTGTTCTCCTGAAAGTACCAACGTGGGTATTTTGATCTTGAGCAGCATCGTACTTTGCGCCATATCGCGCACTGCGCTACCGCAGCCCATATAACCATCGGCATTGGTAGCTAAAATCATTTGACGTACTTTTTCAATATCGCCAGGGGCGCGCTCAATAAAGGGTGCTGTAAACCAACGCTTGATCGTGCCATCGACTAATCCAGCAATGCCTTGTGTGCGAGCAATTTCAAAACGCTCTTCCCACAAACTGCGTGGTGGCATTTCAGAGGCGGTATTACAAAGTGATAGCGAGTAAATCCGCTCAGGATAGCGGGCACCTAACTGCTGACCAATCATGCCGCCAATCGATAAACCCATAAAGTGGACTTTAGCAATTTGCAGGGTATCCAATAACCCAACTGCATCATCAGCCAATTGGGCAATGGTGTATGGTCCAGGACTGATACCAGACTGTCCGTGCCCTCTTTTGTCATAGCGCAATACACGATAGCGATCAGCTAGTGCAGGCACATTCCAATCCCACATGCTGCCATTGGCCATCAAGCTGTTGGCCACCAATAAAACACGCCCATCTTTAGGGCCATCAAATCGGTAGGCGATATCTACCCCATTGACCTTTGCGGTCTGGGCATCGTGCATTTGCGTCATTTGTCTCCACCTTCTCTTGATTTCTAAACACTGCTATTTATCTATTGACTAGAGCGTGTTAGATTATCCAATGAAACTATAAAAAACGATAAAAACACTCAGGAGACATGATGTTGAGATTACGCAATCAGGGCCAGCGCGCTCTAATGCTTACAAAACCAATGCTTGCGTTGGGCCTACTTGCTTTAGTTGGCCTTAGCCACCAAAGCTATGCCCAGAACTACCCTAACCGCACCGTCAAAATGGTGGTGCCATTAACTACTGGGTCTGGCGCTGATATTGCCGGACGCGTAGTTGCCAAGAGCCTTTCAGAAACCTGGAAGCAATCAGTCATTATTGAAAATCGGCCTGGTGCTGGTGGATTGATTGGTACCGGCGTGGTAGTGAACTCTGAACCCGATGGCTATACCTTGCTCGTGCAATCGGCATCGTATGCAGCCAATCCAGCAATCTATAAGAAGTTGCCTTATGACCCCCTCAAGAGTTTAGTTGATGTCGCTATTCTTGGGCAAACTCCGTATGTGATGATTACTGCAGCCGATGGCCCTTATCAAAGTATTCGAGATTTGGTAATTGCCGCTAAATCGAAGCCTGGTGAAATTACCTTTGCCTCGGCTGGTGTTGGCAGTTCTACCCATTTAGCTGCTGAGTACTTTAACCAAGTGATGGGTATCAAACTCATTCACGTTCCTTACAAAGGATCTCCAGAAGCCATCTCTGACACGATGTCTGGTCGTACTGCTTTTTATATGGCGCCACTCGATACAGCGATTGGTCAACTCAAAGGTGGCAAAGTACGCGCCTTAGGCCTTACTAGCAAGACTCGCAATGCAGCCGTGCCTGACATTCCTAGCATTGCTGAGCAAGGCTATCCCGCTTTTGAAATTGGTCTTTGGTTTGGTGTGTGGGCGCCAGCAGGCACTCCAGCTACAGTAGTCAAAAAGATCAACACCGATATTAATCAATCGATGCAAGAACCTGAAGTCAAAACTGCTTATGAAACCAAAGGGATTAAAGCAACTCCGATGAGTCCTGCAGAATTTGCTAAGTTTGTTCGTGAAGAAATGGCTAAGTACCAAAAGATTGCTAAAGAAGCAAATATCGAACCGCAATAAAGTAGCAGAAATTATTTTGAATCAAACTGTTTTTGCACCACTGTGCCAAGCCCCAGATCCAGAAATCAGATCTCCCAAAATCGTATTTCCAACTGGGGCGGTAGATTGTCATGCGCACGTTTGTGGGCCAGCCAGCCTGTTTCCGTATGCGCAAGAGCGTATCTACACCCCTCCGGATGCTACCCTAGAAAGCTATCAAGCTTTAATGCAGATGCTCAGAGTAGATCGCGCTGTACTGGTGCAGCCTAGTGTGTATGGCACGGATAATCGTGCGATGCTGGCAGCCCTTAATGCTCACCCAGAGCAATTACGAGGGGTAGCAGTCATTCCAAATGACGTCAATGCAATTGACGATAACCAATTAGAGCAACTACATCAATCTGGTGTACGAGGCATCCGCTGCAATATTGTTGATGTTGCCGACCCATCTGCTGGTCTGCCAATTCAAAAACTAAAAGATTTAGCAAACCGAATTCAACCGTTTGGCTGGCATTTAGAGTTACTCATGCACGTTAATGAATACCCAAACCTGGCCAAGGTGTTTGAAAACTTTCCGGTAGATTTAGTCTTTGGACATTTTGGTTATTCCCATGCAAAACATGGGGTCAAGAATGAAGGTTTTTTGGGGCTGTTAGATCTTCTCAAAAACAGCCGCGCATGGGTCAAAATGACTGGCCCTTATCGCATTTGTGATGGTGACCTACCGTATGCCGATATGCGCCCGCTGAATGACGCTGTAATCAAGGCAAACCCCCATAGGCTAGTCTGGGGCAGTGATTGGCCCCATGTCATGCTCAAGAAACAAATGCCTCACGATGCTGATCTGTGCGACCTATTGGGGCCCTGGGTCCAAGATGAAAATCTCAGAAAATCCATCCTAGTCGATAACCCCTGTATCCTATATGACTTTGCGGCACTGCCTTCATAAGCCAGTTCTAATCAAACAGTATTTGTATTTAGTAAGAAAGAAATCAATCTTTATGGATAGCACCCTCACCGTTATTCTTGGTATTGTTGCCATGCTCCTACCGCTAGTTGTAGGACGTCTTATTTGGAAGCGTTTTGATAGCTGGTTTGGTCGCAACGACGAAGACTATATGAATAGCTTGGAATATTTTCTCAAGAAAATTGGCTTTACTATTCTGATTGCCTTCATCCTACTTTGGATTGGCATGACGCTCGTATTTACTGGCAACGGCTCTTAAAAAAAGTAGTTTTTTATCATGAACGATCAACTTCTTGAAATTCTAACTAAAGCAAAACTGAACTTTGCGATTTTGGCGAGTATCCTGGCTTTTGCCGTTGTCGGAAAATTTACTAGTCCGCAATTTACCAATGCTATTTTCGAAACAGCAGATCAGCTGGTCTCAGATTTATACATTGTCTTTATTGCGATCACCTTGGGAGCCTTTATTCCCAACTTCAAGCTGGTAGCTTTTGGCTCAATAGCTGCCTTTATTGGAATTGCAATCCTCATTCAGCTTGGCATCTTTACTTATTTAACGATTGATTACACCTTTGCCATCTTGATCGTCATCCTAGGCTTTGCATCGATTGCCAATTTATATCGGCACTATCGGGAGTTTCGGTTTTAAAGACCTAAATTTAAGGGTTATTCTTATTTCTTGATTTTTCATGAAATTTCAAGAATAATCCTGAAAAGTAAGGAAATTTCAATGGGCAACCTAAATCTAAGCAAATTCTCATCTCAGGCCAACCCTGAGGTGCTTAACAGCCTTCATCAGATAGCGGATGCAGAAGGTCGCAAATTTCATGCTGTATTAGATGAAGCTTTCCGCGACTACTTAAACAAAAAGGGTTTTTCAATCAATAGCCGCATAGCAATGTCCCACTTTGCTCAAAGCCTACAAGAGTTCGAAGACCTCTATAAAGAGCTTGCCAAGTAGTGGTTTACCTTTCAACCAAAGAAGTCATGTTGATGCATGGCGTCTTAATACATCAATTCGGCGGCTCACCAGGTATTAGGGATATTGGAGCGCTTGAAGCCGCTTTAAGCCGCCCACAAAATGGCTACTACAGCGATATCATCAATCAAGCTGCTGCCCTATTTGAAAGTCTCATCGTTAACCACTCTTTTGTTGACGGCAATAAAAGAATTGCATTTGCAGTCATGGATACATTTCTAAGGACAAATGGCTTTCGTATCAAATCCACACCAAAAGAATTGCATATCAAAATTATCGCCATGTTTGAAAAGGGTGAAATAAAATTCGACATCATTGATGCATGGTTGCGGAGTATATGTATACCAATTTGATGAGCATCACCACCATGACCAATTTGCATCATGCCTATGGCGCGCCTCAAAAATAGGATCGCCCAGCCCCCGAAGCCAAAGCCTCATTGCCCTGTTATTTCTTGTACGGCGACGATGCTCAAAAGCCTTACGGTACCACCGAGGTGCCGAGCTACCCATGGTTACTTGTGCATCTGAATGAAAGACGGCAATTGCCTTTCTCCCAGCGACAGAATTAGGGATATGACGAATGGTTGTCCCACCATTAAAAAAACATCCCAGTTTTTTAATACCCAGACATATTCATGCCGTTGATTTTTACGTCTAAAAGTTCTCGACATCACAAACTCCTCATACTTTGATTGATTAGTTACATCATGTCGATTCTCCGAAAAAAATTTGAACAATAAAAAACGCAGTCATGTTTATTGACTGCGTTTATTTTAAAGAGCTATAAAACCACACTCTAACAATGAGTACTCACATAGTTATTTTTCTAGCGCTCCATAAATCACAGCATTGAGTTGTTCGCGGTGTACCTTACGAATTTCACCCGGAGCAACACCCATCATGACTACGACCATTTGCTCTTTAGGGTCCGCCCAAAATACAGTGCCATAAGCACCATTCCATGTGAAATCGCCAACGTTACCGTTGATAGAAGACAAACCTCTATCGGTACGTACGGCTACGCCCAAACCAAATCCATAACCTACGCGACCTGGCTCAGTACCACCCACATTATTTTTAATATCTTTATTTAAGTGATTTGAAGTCATAAAGGCTACAGTTTGCGGACCTAACACTCGCTTGCCCTCAAGGCTGCCGCCATTGAGTAACATTTGACCAAAACGAATGTAATCACCTGCTGTGGAATAGGCGCAAGACCCACCACAATCAAATTTCACTTTCTGCGTCAGAATATCGACCTTCTGTGGCTTGCCTGTTAGCGGATCCAATGGCAATGGTTGCGCCAAACGTGCACGATCTTTCTCGGCAATCTCAAAGCTAGTGTTCGGCATGCCGACCTTATTCCAAATGCGCTCTTTCAATACTGCATTAAGCGGCTTTCCAGCAATCTTCTCTTCGATGATGCCAAGCACATCCAAGCCAAAGCCATAATCCCATACAGTGCCTGGCTCATAGAGCAACGGCGCACTTGCTATCTTGTCTATGAACTCAGAAGAGGTGTACTGCATTGCTGCAGGTGCTGAGCCAGCAGGATAGAGCTTATGTATCGGTGTAGCGCCACGGCCACCATAAGTTAAGCCATTGGTATGACGCATTAAATCTTGTATAGTGATCTGATTTTTAGCTGGCACTAATTTAAGATTGCCATCAGCATCTATCTGTCCTACTTTCATATCCTTAAATTGGGGAAGCCAATTTGAGATTGGTGCATTGAGAGGTAATTTACCTTCTTCATAAAAAGTAAGGCCACCAACAGCTGCCATCACTTTGGTCATCGATGCCAAATTAAAAATAGCATCGGTAGTCATAGGCTTGTTGTTAGCTTTATCTAAATAACCGTATGGCTTATAAATTGTCAACTTGCCATTTTTGGTGACAGCCAACACTGCGCCAGACATATTGTTCCCCGCAATTTGATCGGCAAAGAATGCATCAATTCTTTTGAGGCCATCTGGGGTAAAGCCTTGGCCTGGAGTGCTACTCAGGGGCAAGGGAGGTTTAGTAGCATCTGCTGCATATAGAGGCGCACTAGCGAGTAGCACCCCTCCAAATACTAAAGACAGGCCAATGGCGGTTAATTTTTTCATGTTCTCTCCTAATAATATTTTTATTGGATAAATCTATTTACTGCGTAAATTTATTCTTACTTCTCTTATTTTTTACCAGAAATCTTTATAAGATATTGATTTAGTGGCTCCCCCACTCTACCAGCAGCATATTCAGATACATGGGCACCAAAGGAATACATTCTTCTGCCATTCTTTTGATATGAGCACACACCCTGATCAGCGGAGCAAAGATAGGAAGTTGCATCGAATACATACACGGCATTCGGGTGCGCTAAAGCAAGCTTATTGAGTACAGCTCGATACTTTGCGGTAAATGATAAATATTGCGCGATTGGCATTTCACAAGCGGGTTCAATCTCATTAAAGTTATCCATAATAGAAAGGCCCACCTTTCGATGAAAACAATCCTGAGGCTGAGCGATATGTGGGTTATCTACCAAGATCACCACTTTTTTATTATTCTGAATGAGCTTACTTGCAATGCTATCAAGCCCTTTATAGGCCTCGGCTTGATCGCTCTCGCTAGCATCAGCCATGGAAGGCAAAAGGCTATTACTAGAGAATATGAGTAGCACTACTTCAATCTTGCGATTCTCAATCAATTGCTCAACTGCCTTATCGGTATATAGGGAGTCTTTAGCAGAGACGTTTTGTCTTGTATTTGACAGATAGGGTCGCATGTTCTGCGGGCCGCCAGGCCCATTAATCGTCAGCCATCGGTTTTGTGGCTCAGAAGTGCGAATCAATCCAGGCCATAGGGATGTAGCATGGCTATCGCCAATGAGTGCAAATTTGGCAGGCTCACGTTTATCTTGAAGACAGCTTGCAAAGAAATTTGCAAGACTGAGATCCGATAGCCCACAACCCTGCTCCTGAAACCCACCCTCACCACCATCAAGGCCGGATAACTCAAATTGGCTTAGATGATTAATGGGCCTTTGCTCAAATCCATTCCGATTCAATGTGATGGCAACTAACAAAATTGCTGCCATACCTACAATCAATAGCAACGCTTTCTTTTGAACTCGTACATTATTACGTAGAGGTTTTTCTACTAATAAGTAAGTTAGCCACGAGAGTACAACTGAAAGGGCAACGAGTACTAATCTTTGCCCTGTAAAGATGGGTCCCCAGATTTGTGCAAACGACAGCAAAATCCAGTGCCATAGATATAAGGGGTAACTAATCAATCCAATAGCCACCATTGGCTGGCTGGCTAAAAAGAATCGGTTGATCCAGGCTTGTGGGCCTGCGCCAATCAGCATGACTGCCCCCATAACTGGCAATAGCGCGAGCCAGCCCGGGAAGCGGCTATGGGCATAAGTAATTGTTACACCAACGACTAAGGCAACTAAACCAAGTAAAGAGATAACTTGAATGAGTATGAAATTACTTTGTGCACCTAATCTAGGAAAGCTATCGCGATTTAAAACAAAGTTTGCGAGAAGCGCGCCGGATAATAATTCCCAAAAACGCGCTTGGGGCGAGTAAAAATCCCAGACGGGATTGTGTTTGACTAAATAGATATTGACTGCAAAGGACAGTATCCACAGCACTAGCATCACTAGACCTAAGCGAGCTTTACATTTATAAGCAAACCACAATATAAAAGGCCAAATGACATAGAACTGCTCTTCAATCGCTAGAGACCAAAGATGCAAGAGTGGTTTTTCAACAGCGCGATGATCAAAATAACCAGCCTCACCTAGATAGGTGAAATTAGAATAAAAGCCAACAGCAGCAAGCAAATGCTTACCTAGCAATTGCAACTCTGATGGGTATAACAAAATCCATCCTAGAGCGATAGATGAGACCAAGATCAGCAATAAGGCCGGAAATATCCGAATAATGCGTTTGCAATAAAACCAGATAAAACTGAAGGTGTTCTCTTTGAGTCCCTTCAAGATGATTGAAGTAATCAGGAATCCTGAAATCACAAAGAAAATATCAACGCCGATAAAGCCGCCATGGGCCCATTTTGGGAAAGCGTGATAAATCACCACCAGAAGAACGGCTAGCGCTCTTAAGCCATCAATATCTGGTCTATAAGCCAGGATGTGAGAATGGGTGAAGGTATCTTTCAAGGACTGCTTTAAGAGCTAAATGGAAGGCTAAAGTTCTAAAGAACCTTCAGAATACACAATAAGCGATCTAAGGGCTGACGGCACAAAATATCGAGGGGTCCGTGACCAAACAGGATAATAGCTTTCATATATGTCGTATTTACAAGATAATTTTATAAACAGCCGTAAGCTTAACCTTAATTACGATTCCTACCAAGCGGTGTCCATATGACCTATCTCCTTAGCCAAACCTGGTTCATCATTCTGCTGGGCATTATCTTAATTGGGGCAGTTCTCACTGCCGTTCATCATGCTGAGGTAGTTGCTCATAAAACTGGTGAGCCCTTTGGTACTCTGATTTTGGCGCTCTGCATCACCGTGATTGAAACCTCTCTGATAGTCTCCTTAATGCTCACTGGCCACGAGGGCTCAGAAGTCATTGCCAGAGATGCTGTATTTGCCACCATCATGATCATCATGAATGGTGTGATTGGCATGTGCATCTTTATTGGAGGTCTGAGTCATTATGAAATGACTTTCCGCAATGAAGGTACCAACTCCATATTGGCAGTCCTAACTGCACTAGCTACTTTCATCTTGGTATTACCAGTTGTCACTGTCAGCACACCTGGACCCACCTTTACCACCAGTCAATTGGCTTTTGCGGGCATTGCTACTTTTGCTCTTTACACTGCATTTTTGTTTTTTCAAACGGTTTCTCATCGCGATTACTATTTACCTCAATCTAAAGACCGCCAAACAGATCACCATGCACACGCCGCAAAACCGAGTAACTCAAAGGCTGTAGCTAGTAGTGTTTTATTGTTCATTGCATTAATCGCTGTGGTGGCTTTAGCAAAATTGCTAAGTCCCACTATTGAGGACGCAGTCAGCGCAGCTGGTGCGCCTAAGGCAGTGGTAGGTATTGCGATTGCGATGCTAGTGCTACTGCCAGAGAGTTTTGCAGCATTGCGAGCAGCCAGAGCCAATCGTCTGCAAAGTAGTCTCAATTTAGCCCTAGGATCAGCCCTAGCTAGCATTGGATTAACTATTCCGGCAGTAGCTGCCATTGCCATCTTATTTGAATTACCGCTTAGCCTCGGTATTAGCAATCTCAATATGATTTTGCTGTATCTGTCTTTCTTTATTGGGGCATTGACGCTCGCAATTGGCAGAACTACTTTATTGCAAGGGGTGGTTCATTTAATCATCTTCTTTGAGTATCTCTTCTTAAGCCTAGTACCTTAATCAACAACTGAGATACTCACTCACTAAACCTGATGCGTTCCAAAATAGTCACTATTACTTTGCATTGGATGCGTTAGATCATTAGAGAGATTGATCGCAAAGCT
>NZ_JACVPY010000001.1 GCF_018881635.1 Polynucleobacter sp. UB-Piko-W3 | reverse complement strand
TTGCGAATCACAGAATCGACCCCAAAGGTCATGGTGTAGGTATCGTTACCGCCATTACCGATTAAGGTGTCATCACCTAAACCACCATCTAAGGAGTCGTTGCCAGAGCCAGTGGTGAGGGTGTTGTTACCGGCGTTACCGGTTAAGGTGAGATTACCCGTGCCAGAGTAGCTCACATTTTCAATATTACTAATATAGCCAGTGCTTAAAGCAAGTGAAGCTGATGCATTCCAGTCATTAGCCAGCTGCAACGTATCTACGCCATCGCCACCATCAACTGTGCTGCCCAAGCTATGCAAAATAATGGTGTCATTACCTGCGCCACCGCGCAAGGTATCGGTACCAGATATGCCATCAATGGTGTCATTGCCTGCGCCACCAGTAATGATGTTATTGCCAGCATTACCGTATAAAGCGTTGTTTGTTCCAGATAAAGCGTTGGAGCTTAAATTCTCGATATTGGCATACTGAGCACTGCGCAAATCCAATGAACTCAGATTGGTGATAATAGTATCAATACCATTACCGGCATATTCTTGAATGATATCGCCAGTGTTATCGATAACGTAGGTATCGTTTCCGCGCCCACCTGTTAAGGTGTCAATACCTGTACCGCCATCTAAATAATCATTGCCGTAATAACCTTCTAAAGAGTCATTGCCGGAACCGCCAAAAAGAGTATCGCCAAACAATTCGCCTGCATTAGAGCGGGCCATCACACCTGTTGAAGTAGTTGTATCTAAGGTAACTGGATTGGAGCCACTCAAACCATTTCGTTGGTTATAAAGAGTTAAGTCTTCCTGAGTATCCAGTCGACTTGCAGCCAAGATATCATTGCCATCGCCGCCATAAATAGTACTACCAGAACCAAATCCTGCAAGATAATCTACGCCACTAGTACCGTATAAAACAGTTTGTGTAGAGCCGGCGCCTAGCGCAATATTGGCAGTTCCAAAACCATTGATTGTGATATTTTCAATTGTGTTATTGCCTGTGTAAGCAAGGCCATTCCACTCGTACTGGCCAGCAATAGTCACTTTGCCAAACCAAGCATCCTGACCAGCCAACGAATTGATTCCATCCCGAATACCAAGATAGAAATCTGCGCCATTGACACCACCACGGCGAACATTTAAATAGGCGTTTGAACTCGGTTGACCAACTGCATTCGGATTGCTAACTGTAACATTCAGTGTATCGATACCAGCACTATCAATAATGGCTTGCGAGGATAGATTACTGCCGGTATTAAAAAGCCCGGTAAATGCTGTTGAGTCTTGTATTCCATTGACGGTATATGAGGAGGCGTAGTTAACGGTATAAGTATCGTTTCCTGCGCCACCAATCAACACATTGTTGCCACTGCCACCAATCAGGGTGTCATTACCAGTGCCACTACGAAGAGTGTCATTACCGGCCATGCCCCACATCGTATCGCCCTGGTCGTTACCATATAAGTAATCATTGCCAGAAGTACCAACAAAAGTATTTTGTGACCCAGGAGTTGGCGGCTGAAATGTTGGAAGCCGACCGCTTTGAATGATGCTGGCCACATCATAATAAATTGATGCGCCAGAAGTCTGGTTAGTAAAGCCAATACTTTCTACATCATTTTTAATGGTAATGCGCTGACCACCATTTTTTGACATGACAACTTGATCTTGAGTGTAGGAGTACAAGACCCATTGCGTTGAATCACCAGTGAGCACCGCAGTATCTGAACCAGTGCCGCCGAATAAAGTATCATCACCGGATGAACTGGCGATGAGAGTATCGTTACCACCTCCGCCATACAAAGTATCCTGACCACCGCTGCCGCCATCAAGGATGTTGTTGGCATCATTACCTGTAATAGTGTCACTATAAGTAGTGCCAGCGATATTTTCAATTGCAATCAAGGTGGTATTTAAACCAGCGCCTGTTGCAGTTCCATTAGAGCCCGATAAATTTCCAAGTGTTACTTGAATGCCTGCAACTGCAGTAACACCTGAGAACGAAACTGTATCTGATCCATAACCACCATCTATGGTGTCGTTACCAGCACCAGAGAAGAATGTGTCATTGCCTCCATAGCCCCATATCGTATCGTTGCCGCTGCCGGTAAAGAAAGTATCGTTACCAATTAATCCTGCGAGATTAGATAAATTATCAGCTGGTGCTTTTCCGGCCGAGCCGTAAAAGTTTTCTGTACCAATAGTGAGCTGACCACCGTTATCACCAATCGCCCTACTTGTAAATTGATTAAGGCTTAAGAGATTGTCATTGATCGTATCTAGGTATGATCTCAGACCATTTGAATAGCTGCTTGCGTAAAGTGTCTGATTGGCAGCTGTAAAGAAGCCAGGAGTGAATGGACTGGTGCCAGGCTTAAACTCGACTTGTGCCTCAAACTGCTGCGCAATGGTAGTTGCACTAGATAAAGGTCCAGTAGCAGTTAGACCATCTAGGGCGGGGTCGCCAATACTTAAAGAGGGAAAATTAAACTGAAAAACTGCAGTTGAAGTTGATACAGAGTAAGAAACCAGTTTTACGCTGGAAGCAGTATTAACATCTCCGCCCAAGCTCTTAAAATAATGGGATGCGGAGTTCAGGTGGTCATCATTGGTATAAGACAACACACTAGCATTAACTACTACGCCACCATTTGTAGAAGTTAATGTGCCAGAAATAGTAAAAGCAGCTGCATCATTACCAGCCTCATCCTGAACAACGCCATCAATTTGATTGATACCAACAGTGCCGGCAGGAGGGGTGTAAGTAAGCGTAACAGTCTGACCGACACCGACTGGGCTTGCCAAATCAAGCTCATATCCATTCCAGGAGGATTCAATATTCAGAATTTGAACTTGATTACCATTTACAGTAGCAGTAAAGTTCGCGAGTAATTTTGAATCCACCACGCCTTGCCACTGATGCTGGGCAGTATTTCCAGGGTTATTACCATTAGAACTACCCGCACCATTCATGGCCAGGAATACGCTATTTTGCGCTACATATAGCGTGCTCGGTGCTGGCGGCAGGCTATCAAAGTACACCGTGCTAGATCCAGCCTGATTGCTTGCAGAAGCGCCATACCAGGTTGCAGCAGATAAATTATTTACCTGTGCGTTATTGCTGACATCAACAGTGTAAGAATATGCGGACTGATGTGGAGCGGTATTGGTATCAACCAGATTAATTTGCTGCAATATTTCGGTCATCTGATAACCGGTCAGGTTATTAACCAAATTACCAGCAGTATCAAAATGTCCAATCAACAGGTTGTAGTAACCAGAACTTCCATCAGCTACCACCTTAGCTTTTAAGCCAGTGATCTGTGAATTAGTTTGTGAAACCGGATCATAGTCGTAAACAGACGGAAGATTTATCCAATTTTGCGTTTGCTGTGCGCCAGTAGCGCTTAATGAAAAATAGGTCGGCTTAGTTGCTGCATCCACCCAAGGCGCAAAATCAAGCTGAGCAGTAGCATAGTTTCCATTAGATTTAATTCTTAAAAGACCCAGGTCAGCATTGGTGTCATGCACCGCAGGCACCTGATACCACTGAGTATGGGCACTACTACCTGTTCCTACTGTGACAGTAGTCCAATACCCATAATACAAAGGCTCACCAATTGCCTGCAACTGACTAGCTGGAGGCAGAATCGGAGTATTGCCGTCCGCTGTTAGAGTGATCCGATTGGTAGTCTGTGAAGGATAGAGTGGATCAGGCCAACGGTAATACTGTGAGGACCAACTGTGATCTGAATCGTTATAGTAAAAACCGTTTGGACCGCCACGAACTGAGGTTGACGAAGAGTTGTAATCGCTATTACCAGGCTGGAGCGCTAAATCAACATAAATCTGAGAGACGCTCGATGAGGAGGTAGCCTCAACAATACTGTAAGCACTTGCGCTTAACGCACCTCCAGAACCTTGCGTGCCATTGGTATTACCATCAGAGAAAGTCCAATCAAGTTGGATGTTTCCGGAAACAGATGATGAATTATTTGAATAAGCAATCGAACTCAGAACATTATTAACTTGGCTTTGAGTGGCTGAATTATTAAAGGTAATTACTAGTGATCCAGCGGAGTTATTGGTGACCGTACCAATATTGACGCCGTCCAAAGAAAGTGCACCAGCATTTAATGCTGATAGGTGTCCACCAAATGCAGAAAATACGTCTTGTGAATTTGCGCCACCATGTCTAGCTAAGGCAATGCTTGCGCCGCCGTAATTTCCTTGGGCCGCCAAACCAGCATCGCTAACAATAAGCCCAGATGGTGCAAGTGGGACTGGATTAGAAAGCGCCTTATAAGTGACATCACTAATTTGAGCATTAGCATCGATAGGAACAGCGCTGAAGGTAGTATCAAGCGTGCCATTTGATGTGAGTCGTATTACCTCAGAACCATAGCCACCATCACCAGAAACGATGATCTTGCCATCCGGCTGCAGAGCAATATCCCATGAACGATTAATGCCTACGTTATATGAAACGTTAGCAGTGCCACCGGCACCAAATCCACTATCAAGTGATCCATCAGTGTTCAATCGAACAAGTGTTACACCATTTGATATTCCACCAATCAAGATCTTGCCGTCAGGCTGAATATCTAAACTAGTAGCTTGAGCATAATTATTGTTCGCAAAAGGTATGCCCTTGATACCATCACCATCAAAACCAGTATCCAAACTACCGTCAGCATTAAAGCGAGCAATCGCAAATTGAGATGTGTAGGTTGAGCTGGAAGAGCTACTGACGGTACCGCTAATTAAAATCTTCCCGTCGGCTTGTTGTAATAATGCGGACGGATTAAAGTAACCACCGCTCAACAACGAAGAAATACGAGTGGCGGCTACTGTAGTGGAAGCAAAAGTAGCATCAAGAGTTCCATCTTGGTTATAGCGAGATAAGGCACCACTCCAATTGGCGGCCAAGATCTTGCCATCAGATTGCAAGCCACTAATTTTGACGTTAGCTGACAAAACTCCACTGCTTGCAAAAGCAGAGTCGACTGCACCATTTGAATTAAAGCGCGCAATCGTACCGTTGCTATTGGTAACTAATAACCGACCAACCGAATCAAATTGAACAGAGGAAATATCATTCCAAGTGGATCCAAGATTCTCTGTAAGAGTGCCTGCAGTAGCAAAGCTAGTATCTTTTGTGCCATCAAAATTGTATTTTGTGACGGACTGATAGCCAGCCAAAACAAACTTACCATTAGTCGCGTCAACCGCAATCCTTGGGAAATCTCCTGCATACGCTGTGGTTGGCATCGTCACCACGCCATTCGTACCAAAGCCATTAACTAAATTACCATTAACATCAAAAAGCGCGACACCTATTGGCGGATTGGTAGTGCTATTCGTGGATAACGCTGAGAGAATGTAGCCATTTGGCAGAACTGCCAAACTTGTTGCGTAGGAATAAACCCCTTGCCCACCAAACTGGATCCCAGTGATTCCATCCCCAATATTTAGAAAACTTGGGGCAGTATTTTGTGTTGTGGGCATAGACTCTTTTAGTTCAAAAAATGGCTAAAAATTTAGTGTAATTAGATACATGCACTTATTGTGCACAATTTTAGTATTTATTGAAAAAAAGTACTGACTAATTAAAATAATTAGAATTAATTTACATCAGAATGCGTCTAAAAAAAGAAAGTTAATTTTATAAGCTATTGACTTTATTGAGTATTATTTACTTTTTAGACTTCTTGTCCGTCTCCTCTGGAGGGGCAGATACCTGTGCAGCAGGATTATTCTTCTGGTTTTGCTCCTGGGCCTTCTGCAAATCAGCCACAAGACGGTTTAAGCCATCCCTTAGCTGCACTGCAGCATTAATAGGCATTGCCAAGCGGCCTGCCAATCGCGGATTCATTTTGTTTGCTTCTTTGGGATCTGGATACAAGGTTACCAAGTCAACCTTGAGTACCTGACCATTAAAGAAAATGGCTCCAATGCCATCAATATATACATCTGCGCCTTCTAAGCTCATGATTTTTCCTTTTTAAATCAATTGGTTAACATTAATTTGGCTCAGACAACACTGCCCGCCCGGTTCGATACATTGCACTGATCAAATAGGATAGCAGAGAGCGTCTTTGCCCCAACACATACACATCCACCGGAATTCCGGCAGTTAAAAAACCCTGTTTACGGCAAGATACATCGCATGGGAATGCCGCAATCGCCTCATACATCGGTGGCATATTGGGGTTTTCTTGAGCAACATCTGGCGTAATTGAAATAACCTTGCCATGAAATTCAGGAGAAAGACTTTGATTGTGGGTTTGCAATCGGATTACCGCTTCTTGCCCGACATAAATATTTGAATGATCAGCCGGCTTGTAGCTAGCAATCGCTACCAAATCTTCTCCAGTTGGCACAATCTCTAATAAAGGTTCACGCGGCGCCAACAAAATGCCGGGGCGCAACTTTTTCAAATTACTGACGTAACCAGTCTGTGGTGCAGTAATGCGCAAATTTTGACTAGAGCGATAGGTGTATTTCAGGGCTGCATACTGAGATTCAAATTCAGAAATGAGAGCGGCATAGTCTGAGCGATTCTTATCACCAAACTCAGAGCGAATATCAAGTATCTGTCTTTGCAAATCGAGTTGTTTGTTTTTACGATCAGAGAGCTCAATATTTTTACTCTCAAAGCTCTGTTTAGCATTAATGACTTGGTTTTCTTGATCCAGCAAAGCAGCTTCAGCGTAAAAATTTTGCTTTACCAATTCTTTTTTCTTAGTATAAATTTCACGTTGGATTTGCAAACGCCGCTCTTCATTGGAAACTGATTTTTCTAATCTTTGTACATCTTGGTTGGTGTGATTTAGTTGACCCTGAGCTAATGCAATTCGGGACTTATAGCTAGCCACAAAACCATCTGCCACTTTTTTCTCTTGCGCACAGTAGCGCTCAAGATACTGCTCGGGAATGAGATCTAGATTAGTAGGGGTTTGAAAGTCCGTGAGCTCCACAATCGCTTTATAACGCTCTAACTTACAAGCCTTTGCGGCAGCACTATTGAGCTGTGAGGTCAACTCTGACTTAATACGGGGCTCATCTAGTAATGCCAAAACATCGCCCTTATTTACCAGCTGCCCATCGGTAACATTCACCTCGAGAATGATGCCACCCTCCAGAGTCTCAACCGGTAATTTCTTTTGTACAAACCCTAGCTGACCTACCAAGTTCACAGAAGAGCTTAAAGGCACCAAGAGAACCGCCAAAAATAAACCCATCGTGACCAGATTGCGGTTTCTGCGAATCGCTAAAAAAGATTTGGATCCCTCGTTAAATTGCTTTAAAAAAATATTGCTTCTTGCAACCAGTCGCAACAGCTTTTTATGTCTTTTTGGGGTAATGAGATAGCGATTGACCAAAACATGAGCATGATGAAATAACTTCCCGATGACCGAGAATAGCCCAGAGAGAAAACGCCAAAAAGGCTGCTTTAACTTCAAGCGCCTGCTTCCTTCTTACGCAGTTGCATTTCACCTGAGTCATTAATGGTGAGCCAACAATCAGAGATATCCACTAACTGGCGATCATTTGATGCAATCACCATCGTAGCCCCCGCAGCTTTAGCTTCAG
Organism: Polynucleobacter sp. UB-Piko-W3; assembly: GCF_018881635.1. Lineage (GTDB taxonomy): Bacteria > Pseudomonadota > Gammaproteobacteria > Burkholderiales > Burkholderiaceae > Polynucleobacter. Next base: position 48,608 of record NZ_JACVPY010000001.1, on the reverse strand, counting down.
TTAAGGCCTGCACTACCAGATTGCGGGCTCTCGCATCCATTCCCATCATCGGGTCGTCAATTACTAAAAGCTGTCCCGTTGTTTCAGCGAGCACTTTTTTAATATCACTCAAGCGTACTGTGTAATAGGACTGCTGCTCACTAGGATCATAGAATTCAGCTTGATTCATATAACGAATCAAATCCCATGGCTGAGAATATTGTGTTTTCAAATCAATGCGACCCGTTTGCATTGGACGTAATCCCAAAATCGATTCGAGCAACAAAGTCTTTCCTTGCCCTACCCCAGCAGACACTACGCAAATTTGGCCAGCAGGAATCTCAAAAGACTCTGCTAGCTTTACTTTCAATTCACCTTGATGGATCTCTAGTGGCGCCACAAACTGGAGACTATCGACCTTCTTCTTAGGATCAATTGGCGCAGGCTCTTTATCTTCAACCGAATCGGCAATAACTATACCAGTACCTTTTTTAGCCCCCTTCTCGGTAGCAACAATCAAGGTTGATTTAGGTGGGTTAGCAGCGGCCAAGGTAAAGATTTTAAAAATGATTGAAATTTGGCGAATACGCTCTGCAGGCTGCAACAAGCGCTGAGAGAAAAATGAAATTGGCAGTAAAAAACCTGTTGGTAAGTTGTCAGCGATAATTAAAAATGCCGCTAATGAGAGCAGCAATAGTGAGGAAGAGTATCTAAAATTGCCCATTCTTGCAGCATCAGCAGCGCCCTCCCATGGCGAATAGGTCAGCTTTGGGCTTGCAAAATAAAAACGCATTCTGCGGGGCGATGATCCCATCCAGCGATAAAACCAACTTTGTCGTACGCCAGCAATACGGTCAGTCTGAACCCCTTTGGCTTGCTGAGCCATTCTGAATTGAAAGACATATCCATAGCACAGCAAGAAGATCAGAATAAGTAGAAATAATTTAAAGCTGATGAACAAGGTCAGTATCAATACCGCAATGGGGAAAAAGACCTGGAGTGCTGCGCCCGCTACTGCGACAAAATCACCCGAGCGCAAAGAAATAATGATCGACTGTAAAAGACGAATATGCGGCGTGAGTTCACGCCCACGTGCAAATAACAAAATACCCTCTTGCGGCGCCAAGACCTCTAACATGCGGCGACGAATCAACAGAAGCCCTGCAGTTCTTAAGCGATCATAGTTATTACTCAGGCGCAATGCGACTAAAGAAAAAACCAATAGCACTACTAATGAAGATAGGTTGCCTGAAGGCAGTATTTTGCTAAATAAATTGGAGGTAAAAAAGAATGGCAAAAGTAATAGGCCATCGGCAACGACTGCGGCAGTAATCGTGCGCGAGAGCAAAGGATTGCGCATAATTTTTACAATAGGTGAATCAGTCATGTTTTTTCTGCATCCCTAAAGAAATTAGCTCTGAGCCGGCATGATCGAAAACTGATCTCCAATCTCCTGGCGACTGCTGTCTAAACAAAGTCAAACTTGGATACCAGTCTGACTTAGCTCCATCCATACCCCAAAGCCAGTGTGGAGAGCTGTCTAACAATACCCAACAAGGGATGTTGAGCGCGCCACATAAATGGGCAGCGCTACTACAAGTCATAATCACTAAGTCAAGCTTTTGTAGTATTTGTGCGGTGTCATTAAAGTTCTGAATATGCGGTATTAATTCATTTGAAATCATCGGCAGCGGGAGTTTTTTCAAATCATCGCCACGTGGCCCCATTTGCAAAGAAAATAAGTTAACGCCTGGCAGTACAAAATTGTTAAAGAACCACTCGACTGGTGCAGAGCGATAGTTATTGCGCTTAAAAGTTAAACTCCCAGACCAAACAATGCCGACCTTGAGCGCTTTAGGATCATTTAAGCGCTGTTCTAAGCGGGGCTCATAGCGATGCTCAGTAATCAAAGGCTTTAAGTAAGCATCAAATGAAGGAATATCCTCGCCCGGAAAATATCGGGGGGCATCTAACAAGGAAGCAATCAATCCTGCTTTGCGCTCTATCTTTTGGTCTATAAATTCCACAAAAGTAATTTGTGGATAGGAATGCTCCATCAGTACACGTAACTCTGGTTTGACTTCGACAACCATCTTGGGTGCTTTTTTAAGCAGCATCGGCAGGTAGCGGGCGCATTGGATGTAATCGCCAAATCCCTGCTCGGCATACACAAATAAAATCTCATCCTTTAATTGTTGGCCGGCCCACTCAGCTCCAGACACCCTTTTAGGCGGAGCCTCTTCCATATCCCAACGATATTGATAGTTTTCAAAACCATTGCGGTAATCTTTGAGAGCCAATTGCGAGCGCGCCAGATCCCAGCGCAGCCCTTGTTTTTGGGGCTCGATACTTAAGGCGGTTTCTAAGGCTTCGATAGCTTTTTGATGCTGCCCTGCCATAGCTAATGCAATACCGTAGTTATGCCAAAGTTTGCCTTCGGGCTTTTGAGCCAGATCTAAAGCATGGCGGTGGGCAACAATGGATGCACCAGGATAGTTTGCGTCCTTTAGAGCATTGCCTAAATTGGACCAGGTACCGCCTTGTGTATTGTGGAGCTTGAGAGCCAAGTGATACATCTGAATAGCAGCCTCAGATTTTCCGGTGCTACGTAATGCCACACCAAAAGCATTGAGAAGCGCATGGCTAGATAACAAAACTTTTTTATCTATCGCACTTAATTCTTGAATCGCTTGAGTATGCTGCCCCTTACCAATGAGCTGCGCCACCTTTTGGTAGAGAGTTTGATTGTTTTGTGTTTCTGGCACTTGAAGACCTTGGGTTGTCATACAGTCTAGAAGTGATAAGTGTGATTAGGATCAATGATGCTGATATCAGCCAAGGTTGGCGCTTCATTGATGAGCAATACCGAGTCAAACATGGCATCGCCATTCCAGTCGACCTGCAAACTACCATCTACCAACAAGATCTCACCTGCAACTCCAGTAAAGCCAGTATTTGGTGCCATGGATAAGGTAATGCTTGGATCGCTATTGATTAGGCCAAGATGATCCTCTCCAGAGTGGAAGTCTGTAATTTCACCCATAAAGCTGTCTTGGCTATTAAGAATAAAGGTGTCAGCACCGATGCCGCCCGAGTAAATGTCGTCACCACCATTGCCAACTAAGGTGTCGGCTCCAGATCCACCACTTAAGTTATTTGCAGCACTATTGCCCACTAATAAATTATCTAGGTCATTGCCAATGATATTTAAATCCCCTGCGGCACTATCAGCCAAACCTACCTCGATATTATTAGCAAGTGCCACACTGGTAGAAGCCTTCACAATATCGCGGCCTTGATTGCTCTGCTCAACAATAGTTTCACTACCGCTATACATATAAACATCATCGCCGGCACCACCAATCAATAAATCAGCGCCTCCGCCACCATTGAGAATGTCCGCGCCGTAAGCGCCAACTAAAGTCTGCGCATCAACCGAGCCATTAATATGCCAACCTGAATCAATACCAGCAAGGTAGGGGCCACTCGTAGCAGCATGATCTAAATAAGACTGCGTATTTAAAGCAATGATGCGCTCAACACCACTAGTGCCCTGGTAATTATCTACGCCGATATAAGCTGTATCGTGAGAACCGCCGCCAGCTACTTCAATCATTTGGGTGGTACTTGCGTAGATTGCATACGTATCATTACCGGCGCCACCAATGAGAGTATCGCCACCAGCAGTCGAGCCAAATAAAGTATCTGCATAGGCGCTACCCTGAACTACGTCCCCACTACCATGGCTGGCATAGATATAACCATTAGGTTCTACCAAAAAGCCTGAACCAGCACCATAGCCATATTCTGAAGCGGATGAAGCGTAGTTAATCCCCGATGCAGCAGTGCCAGCCGCCTTAGCAATACCGCCTTGCGTATTACTCAGAATCGAATTAAATCCACTCGCGATATCGCCCTGTGATGAATCAACAACAGAGCCCCCACCCTCAGCCGCTGCATCTGCTTTTTTATTGGCATTGTGGTTTTCGAAAGCATCTGGACCCGCAGAGCCATCAGGCTGGCTGGGATCATAAAGACTATTGCTTTCTAATAAATAATCACCAACGTTAAATTCTTCTGCTGCAGCAATAAAAGTAGGCTGTGCAAAAAAGAAATTTTGAAAATCTAAAGTTGCGTTGGGATCAACCAAGCTATCAAAAATATTTTGATCTGCCCCTGGATACTGAAATGGACTTGGAATAGAACGAGAATTCCCACCCGCCATTGGTCCAGGCAAACCCATCGCATCATCAGGACTGGGCACACTCACAAACATCTGCGGGCTAATGACCTCATAGCCAGATAGTTGCATTCCGGATAATGCGCCGGCTACTGCCACTAAATTGGCATTGGCTGCAGATACACCTACGGCTGAGCTAGTAGTCTGAACTACTGCCCTGGCTGCATTTACTAGCGCATTAATCTGAGCCATACCGTAAACCCATCTTTGCAATTATTCCCATATCGGGCCAAATACCCCTTAAAACAAGGTAGTAGCGGACCCCTAAGGAGGTTAGTGCTTAATTTTAAAGGGATTTTTGCTATTTTCAGAAGCAATTAAGACATTTTTAGGGCTAAAAAGGGCTTTTTAGTTCGTTTCGCAAAAAATATGAGAAGAAAAAACTACCTACCTGCCCTTTTTTGCAATTCCAGCAATTCTCGGATCGCCGACGATAAACGGCGCTCAAAAGTAGTCTGATAACGCATCAATAAGCTCAATTCAGATGCAGGCAAGGTGATGGAGCGCGCCATCAAAGCTTTTAATTCAAAAAATTGAGTGGCTACTTTTTCGGCTTCTTTCATATGTCTTAATAGATTTTCAAAAACCCGAAAATAGGCATTGAGCGTTTTAGTCGATAAAAAATCAGGTGTACCTTGTCGAATGAATTTTTGAGTCAGGTCTTTTTCTGGCAAACCATACCGCATGCGAGATTCTTTCTGATACCCCTCAATCTCTTTATCAAACCCCGTATTCTCATACTTATTAAATAGGGCCTCATACTTCACGCCAATATTTTGGTAATAGATAAATTGCTCGAGTTTGCCATCCAGATTTTCATCTAGATTCAAATACTGATCAACTCTTTGCGCAATTGCAGAAAATTTTTCTGGTAATTGCTTCTCATCATTTAAACCAGTTACAGAATATGAATTCAGGTTTTGAATCAATAAGGGGAAAGTCTTTTTAAACTGCTGGACACCAGTAATTACGCCACTGAACATATGAGTTTCAGCAACAATGGGAGCAAGTATCGGAATAGTGAGCCCGTAAGGAGAAACTATCCTCCCCTCTTGAATCATCTCTAAAGCCATAAGCTTGGTCACGCCAACCGCACCAGATATTTTTTCTAATATTTTTTCAGGATGCAAATCAAGCTCTTTATGGGCTAGCGCAAGCTTTACTTGCTCTACTGCATACAAATGAGATAACTTGGCTTTGCAAATAGCAATACGATCGATTTGTAAAAGCTCCAATGGGGACTGTGGTTTGTAGTAGTCCACCAGCTCTTTAGTCAAAGATGTGATGAATTGAACCTCATTCTCACTGCTAGGGGTGCTCGAAGTTAAACCATGTTTAAAGGAATTTTGCGCGGAGCGAACTTTTCCCTCTTGAGTTTTAGGACCGCCAATACCAGCCCGGCTCTTTATAGCCATGCCATCTCCAGATCTCTAGGAATTAGCCACTATAGTAAAGAACAAGATTGGTACTTTCAAACAAAATGCAAAAAAGTACAGCACCTTAGTCATTCTGATTTAAATTGTCAGAAGGATGATTTCTAAGTATAAGAAGATCAGAGACTCGAAAAAGAACAATAGATCTATAAAACCAAATATAAGTTATAGCAAAAAGGAAGAAGCATAATTTTAGAAGAATATGATTGCGCCAAAATAAAATGGCTGGGATAACCGCCAATAGACTAAGTAGCCATAGATACGGGGAGGTAAGTGAATTTCGCTGTATTTTTAATGAGGGATGCTTAGATTCAATGAACCACCTTACAAGCCGCCTATAAATTAACTGATGTAGGTGAGTAGCATCAGGCATACCAGGATGCTTTCCTTTTAAAATAAGACGCCGATAAATGCTGAAAAGAGTTTCAAAAATAGGGTAAGCACACAAAAGAAGTGGAAACCATTTTGAAACCTCAGGATGACGTGCAGTTAATAAAACAGAGAGCTCTGCAATCCAAAAGCCAATTAGATAAGCACCACCATCACCCAAAAAAATTCGACCATAAGGATAATTCCATATAAAAAATCCTAGCAATGCCCCAATCATTGCTAGAGCGGATATCATTATTGGATAATCGCCAACTTTAAAAGCAACAAAGGTTATACCGGATAGGATAATTACGGCAACCATAGAGGATAAGCCATTGTATCCATCAATAATATTGAATGCATTAGCAACTCCAGCAACTGCAATGCAAGTCATAATAATTGCTAAAACAGGATAAGCAAGCATCAGATTATCAACTCCAAAAATCTGTAGGCTACTTAACCAGGCATTCAAAAAAAAGCCAGTCAGCAATGCAGATACAACGGTAGCTGTTAACCGAAGACGTATCCCAACGCTCTTAGTTAAATCCTCTATTAAGCCAAATATAAATGCTGGCAAAGAACAACCAAGTAGAACTAACCCATAAGAGCCAAAAGCCGTTTTTTGAAAGTAAAAATAATAGAGAGATATGGAGACACCCAAGAAAACAGCAAGGCCCCCAATTCGGGGAACGGGAATTGCATGAAATTTTTGCACTCCGGATAAATCAGAATCAGCTGTAAATCGAGCATGAAGATGCTTAGAGCGCAGAATTAATAGCGAAATTAATAAAGATGAGAGAAAGCTAATAATTAGAATGGTCATAATGCTATATTACGCGTAGAAATTGACTTTTACATTTGCAGATAGAAAAGATCATTAAGGGTCAAAACTACCTACAATGGAGAACTTGATTTAAAACATACCGTCAAAAGAGTCTAATTTGATGGTATGCCAAAAACCCTAGATACTAAAAAGGCTGCGGTTTTAGGGCCCATAACTTTTTTACCTTTAAGGGGCCGCTATCATGACCATTAATGTCGCAGTAAGTAATTTACTCGAAATATTTTGGTGATAAGGCTTTTGGCCTGCATTTAAATATACTTTTTTATAAAAGCTAAATTAACAAACTATTAAATTTATGGTGTGGATATGATGCAAATAATCCTTATTTTTTTATAAGCTCCATTAGTTTAAGTGAGTACCTAAGGAGTAGCTTAAGGTAGTTTGACGGAATATTATTGCTATAGCATGCTTTTAATATCTCTTTATTTAAAATAACTGCACTCGAAAACCCGCTAGTACTAACACCACCCAATTGCATCCGCACTAAAATTTTCGGCAGATAGTAATATTTCAAGACGTCATTCTTAAAAATCCTCGCTACAAATTCAAAGTCCCCGGCAATCTTATATGCGCTGGAGAAAAGCCCATAATTTTCGTAAACGGATCGCCTCAAAAAAAGTGTTGGATGCGCCGGCATAAGCCCAAACTGCAAACGATTTGGCGAAAAATATTTGGAGCGATAAAGTCGATACACATGATTTGGTCTCTCCGCCGAGAAGTACTCTAAATCAGCATACAAGGCATCAATATCGCGAATTTGGAAAAGAGCGGCAACCTCAGATAAAACATGGCAACTAGAATATGAATCATCTGCATTTAAGATTCCAATAATTTCCCCTGTAGCACGCATTATGCCTTTATTCATTGCATCGTATATGCCATCATCTGGCTCAGAGATCACTACATTTATTCTGGAGCCATAGGAATTTATAATGCTTAAGGTGCAGTCAGTTGAAGCGCCGTCGACAACGATATACTCAACTGATGGATAATCTTGAGAGAGCACAGATTCAATTGAGCGGGAGATCGTACTCGCCCCATTGCGCACCACCGTAATTATACTAACTTTCATTAACATCTTGATCGCCTTAAGACAGGGATACGCACTCGGAGTACCTCAAATTTATCTAAAAAAAACTCCATCTACTTGCATTGTTCTACCTGTTTCATGATCTATAAAAGCTGGCTCCATACTCCAAAAATTAAAGGAAAGGTTACTCAAAAAGTCAATAAAATCATGCCATAAACGCTGTCCTTCATATAGCTCCAAAAAGGAAAGTTCGAGCTGGATACCTTTGATTACAGGCAAAATTTGGGATGCGCCATTCAGCACCTCCCACTCAAGACCTTGAGTATCAATTTTTAAAAAAATACCTTTGTGGCCCCGAATCAAATCTCCTAGAAGATCATCGAGGGTAAACATTGGGACAAACTCCTTACCAATATATATAGACTCTGGAGCTGAATCCAGATGGGCAGACATCATTGGTAATATCGAACTACTCACTGAATTTTTTGAAATGTTTATTTCAATCTCACCATTTATTGCGCCTAATGCACATCGAGGCAAAACATCCCAATTTGGATCATTTCTCGAGGCCACGAGAAGTTGCTCATGGGCTGACTTCAAGGGTTCAATTGATATAATCTTTCCCCGGTAGCCGCCAAACCTTAATCGTTGTGCGTATTGGCCAGCATTAGCCCCAACATCTATTACCAAGTCAATTTGAGCAATTTTAAATGACTGCATTAGCATCTTGAGGGACAATTCGGTAGGTTCGGTAGAAAGTCTAGATAACTTGAACCCAAATAAATTAAAAAATTTTTGAACAATTTTTTTCATATGTATTTTTTCATAAAAGAGGCAAATTTTGATCCCGATATAGGCGAATGATTTGCTAAAATAAAAATTGAAAGTACTACGGTCAGTTATCGCTTATATGCAATACGCTTTCATAAGCATTATTGACTATACTTATTGGAGCACCAAAATCGTCAATCTTTTAATAGATTAGCGTATACATTCTCAGTCTCCGTCGCACACTTTTCCCAAGAAAAGTGCTTTAATCGCTGTCTACCCCTTTTGATTAACTCTTCCCTAAAGCCTGGCTCAATTAGGATTTTTTCAATTGCACTAGTTATTTCCTCTACATTCTCCGGGTCAAAGTACGAAGCCGCATTGCCTACAACTTCAGGAATTGAGCTTGCTTGACTGCAAGCCACTGGGCAATCGTGAGACATGGCCTCAAGCGGAGGTAACCCAAATCCTTCATACCTTGAAGGATACACAAATACAGAGGCGTTTTTATAATAACTCCCCAACAAGAGATCATCTCCAGAAATATGCTTCACTTTAGAATCCATATCACTCAGAAGACCATACTGATTTAGAATTTTACGTTCTTCAAAATCAAACTCCCCTCCTCCAAAACAAATTATCCCGTAATTGTCCTTTAAAAAAGAGGAGCGAATATAGCCATTTAAAAAATTAATGAAATTCTTGTACCCCCTCCTTGAACCGACATAAAGTAGATAGGGTCTAGTACCAAGTCTTAGAACTTCATTGCTGAAAACTCTCAAAGAATTTGTTGATGGCGCTAGATATACTACCGAAATCTTTTCCTCGGGAATCCCAAAAAATTTCATTAGATCATTTTTTGTAGCCTTTGAAATACATATTATGTGATCAGCCCTATTAACGGCGATTCTCTTAAAGGAAGAAGTTAAGTCATGATCACCAAATAGCTCAGGAAATATCTCATGAATCATGTCATAAATTGTAAGCACTCTAATTGCACTTGAAAAACCAATCCCAAATGGTAAATAGTACGTCTCGTGAATAATTTTTGGCCGACTCACAGAAAGGTAGACGTAGCTTAGGAAGATGCCTATTAACCTTTCAAAGTTAATAAAATATCGCCTGTTTATACCAAAAAATTTTAGCGGGAGTCGTTGACAAATGGATGGAAAGAAAAATCCCTCCGTAATAATGTTTTTAACGTATTTATTAATGAAAAATGGGGCAACTAAAATTGCAGAAAATGACTTTTTTTTATTTAATTCGCCTATTAACTCATAGTAGTATCTCGACACTCCTCCGTATGTTTGCGCACTAAATATTTGAGAATCAAATGCTACCTTTATTTTTGAATACATTTTCTTCTCATGGGCTTGATTTATTCAAAATTTGCAAATGATCGTTAATAGTCTTCGAACCCAACCTGGAAGCAATATAAATTGTAAAAATCCTACAAAAAATATCATGTGTTATGAAAGGCAAAAAGCGAATGTTAACTCTTTCTTTTGAGAGGAGATGGATACCATTGGCGGTATAAAAATGCAAACCAAGATTTGATGCAATTTTGTCAAAGGTTTTTTTCTGGTAAAAGCTTATGTGTTGCCCAGTATTAAAAACATAATACCACCACGTATTAGGGTCTGGAGGAGGCCCATCATAAAGCTGGGTAGAAAAAATCAGTGCAGTGCAATTAGTCTCCTTAAATATGTCCGCAATGAAAGTCATTGGATCCTCAATGTGTTCCATAACTTCCATCGCTGTAACTGCATTACAAGGCCCATGCGTAGATTTTTCATACTCAAATCCAGAGGATAAAATATTTTTACAATACCTGTCCCTCCAAAAAAAATTGAACCCTATATCCCTCATTAATCGCACTAGTAACCCATAACCTCCAGCAAAGTCTAAGAAAACTGCCTTAGATCGAAAATTTAAAAGAAAATAAAGAATGCATGCAACCTTACGAGATATTAAAAAATTTCTCATAACTAGACCGGTATCGGCATCTGCAATTGCATTATCGTATGCCTCCACTAACCAAGTAGGATTTGGGGTGCGTAAAAATCCACAACCCTCACAAACCTCAAATTTCGCATTAAATTTTCTCAACAACTTGGCCTCAAAGGCTAAGCGCATTACTTTGTTGCAAATTGGACAGCTCACCTTTAAGATTTCCTTAAAATAAATTTTTTACAAAATATAAATATTTTTTGAGGCTCCGAGCTACCTTAAAAAATAATCCCTGATTGGCTCCATGAAGATCATTAGATCCCAAAATCTGGAACATGCCAACTGGGTGAGTTATAGGAAATTCCATCTCATAAGAATCAAGATTTGCCTCGTTTGTTATTTTTTTTGTATGTGTTGCATCAGAACCAAATCCGATATTTTTTACCAAATTAACTTCTGGGATAACATTGAGCCTTCCTTCGATTAAATTTAAAAAGGCGTACTGATAATCCCATGTATTCAATAATCCACTATGGGTTAAATCAAAGGCCTCTTTCAAGGGGCTAAGAGAAGAAAGTCCCCCCGTTAAACTCTCAAACAATCCCTGCTCTTTTATGGCTTGCCAGCTTTTCATTTCAACATCATATTTTGATACCCACCTATCTGCCCATGACGCCCAACCCCAGATATGCGTATTCTTTGAAAAATAGTAGCTAGCATTTGTAACTTTAACGCCCATATTAAAGTTATCTCCACTTATCATCCCTACCCTTTGGTCAAGCCTATATTTACTCAACATCTCCTCACAAAAACGAAAAAATGAAAGTGCAGGTAAGCAATCATCCTCAAGAAATATTGCCTCACTTACCTCAGAAAAAACCCAGTCTATTCCAGTGGACATTCTGGCCTTGCAGCCCATATTAACGTCAGAGTAATTACTTAAAACCTCACAATTCCAATCTACAGCGTCGACCACTTCTCTTGTTTTGGAGCACCTCAAGTCCTCCCCCAGTACATTTAGCCTTGGGCCATCTGCCACAATTAGTAATTTTTTGGGCCTAATTTTTCTAATCTCATTAAAGACTAGTGCCGTAGTTTCTGGCCTATTAAATATAAAAAAGGCAATTGGGGTTTCAAATTCGGTCTTCATAGTCCCCTTTTTTTGTTGCACTAGTAGCGCGACAGGCTTCAGATTTACCTAAAAAATCTAAAATAGCAAGCTCCATTGAGTCAATATTATGATCTAGTAGATATTTCTCAAAGTGATTTGCGGGGATCTCCCCTTCTCGTAAGCGCAGTAAACCCTCAACAATTTGCTCTTCTGAGTCGCTATCAACAGAAAATCCAATACGATATTTTTCCACAACTTTATTCATTATGCCGTTATTGCAAACTAATATTGGCTTTTTGAAACATGAAGCTTTTGAAATCATATTGCTGCTCCCAAAAAAATTTTTATAAACAGCAAAAATATAATCGGAGCAATTGATCAACTCGTTAAATAATTTTTCATCTTTGATATAGCGATTATAGATAAATAGATTATCAATTGGTTTATCAAGACTTTCCATATACATCTTTAGCTCATTCTCACTTAATGATGCAGCGTGAACCTCACCGACCATCAAAAAGAACCATTCATCCTTAGGTAAGCTCTTAATAGCAAAATACCACGCAGATAAATTTTTTTGAGGTCCGATCGACCCTCCTAAAAATAAAATTTTTCTGCGTTTCGCTTTTGATAGGATCTTCAGAACTAAATCTGGCCTTTCATTGAATAAGCTATGATTAGTTATGTCAGGTAGCAAGCCAAATATTTTATTGGGAAAAATTTCGCTAAGATTATTTCTAATAACGCTATCAAGGAGAAATATGCCCTTTAAATTTTTAGATTCATAAAGAATTTTATCTCTAGTAAAATTTGGGAAGAAACTTATACCAGCCCATTGAATTCCAACTGATTCTAGGGACTTTATACTTTTAGCGTTGTAGGAATACATATCCAAAAACATATTAATTGCTATTTTTGGCCTCAACGAATTATCTTTAACTATCTTCTTAATTGATGATGTAAAGTCCTTAAACTCTTTATCCTTTAAAAAAAAATTAATAAGTTTCTTTATTTTACTTATCCAAGCAGGCACTCCTTCAGATAGCTTAACTTCTACATCATTATTTACAGACAAATTAAAAGATTCGTCTCTTAAGATATCCGGAGATAGGTATCTCTTATATATAGTTTTAAGCTTGTTTTTTAGGCTTACTATTGGGTAAACTTTCAGGCTTTCCCCTAAGGAGTTTTCCTCACTCTTAAACATTGCGACTAGGCTAGTTACATCCTCAGTTACCGCGAAAACTTCGTAACCATTTTTTAGGAGTATTTTTATAAAAAAGTAATTCCACGAATCAAGGTGTCCATGATTGGAGATTGGGTTAAAGACTATAATTTGTTTGCTAGTTTCCATATAAAGATTAAAAGATACTTACATCCAGACAAAAAAGAAATGAAAAATCTTACAAAAAAAGTGCTTCGAAAATTGCTAGAGGCAATAGACCCCTCGGATGATTTTCATCGCCAAAGTTATTCACAAGAGGGGGAGGATTTGATTCTATCTCAATTTATTGATGTTCAATCGACTCAGAAAGGCTTTTACGTCGACGTTGGAGCACATCATCCATTTAGACTCTCTAATTCTTATATTTTTTATAAAAACTCATGGTCAGGGATATGCATAGACCCGAACCCCGAAACAAAAATTCTTTTTGAAAAGTTTAGACCAAGAGACATTTTCATAGAGTGCGGCGTTTCCAAGGAGCCTTCAACTCTCCCTTACTACATGTTCAATGAAGCGGCGCTTAATACCTTTGATGCTGAAACTGCCAACCTGCGAAATGGGTTGCAAAACTATAAGTTACTGGAGGTAAAATACATAATTACAGATAGTCTTTCGTCCATTTTAGAAAAGAATGCCCCTAAGAACAAGAAATTCGCTTTTATGACAATTGATGCCGAGGGCTATGATTTACAAGTTTTAGAATCAAACGACTGGATTAAATTCAGACCTGAATATTTAGTGGTGGAATGCTCAGAATCGAATATTTTAAATTTACAAAATAATGAAGTTGTAAGCTTCTTAAAAAGTGTTGGCTTCTACCCGTATTCCAAGACTGGCAATAGCGTAATATTTCAGCCAATCAATAAAAGTTAGATTATTTTCTGATGCCATCTTCTGTAATTCCTCCGACAACATCAATAGACCCATTCAAAAACTGACGGCTATATTTACTAATTTCTTTTATAAAAATGGAGGTACTCCAAGCATAGGAGTTTATCGGACCCTGCCCGATAAAATCTATTTGCATATATCCACGGCTTCTAAGCTCGCCGGTAATATCAGTAAACCAATCAGAGTTATCGAGAATCAGCATTCCATCTTTCTTTAAAAAATCTAAGGCAGATATCGCGCACAATTGTCTATATTCACCATCAACTACGATAATATCGTAAGTGGCATTTACCTCTTTAATACTATTTATATATTCTGCTTTCTCCGTTCTAAGCATAATTTTTTGATTTAGAGTTTGATTACCACTTACCAGCGAAAACCATTCCGGACTTGATTCCACGCTAACTATCTCTTTAACTCTAGACCTCCAAAAATTAGTACTATTACCAGAGCCATATTCAAATAGAGTCGCATCCGTCAAATCTAATTGCTTTAAATATTCAATCGCGGGATATGTGTACCATGGAGAGGCGTCACCAAAACCGTCCAATGGACCGCGGCCCTGTGCTGAGTTTAAGCCGCCCTGCTGCCATTCCGAATACTCTATTAGCCATAAAGTACGAGTAATTCCGATTGCTTTAATCTTTCGCCATAAACTGAAGAATTGACAATTAATAATTCTACTAACTCTATAGCGAAACTTATTAAATACTTTTTTAAGATTAAGAAAATTATACATTTACGCTACGCCATGAATTATTAACTAAAATATCGCCTTGAGCACGATCAACTAACTTTCCGGTGCCATAGAAGTCACCATCCTCAACCCTTAAAACAAAAGCAGATTCAATCCAATCCTCTATCTCTTCGTTCACCGAGACAAAAATCGTACAACGAAAATCACCAGATCTTAGGTTAATATTAGGCCACCTACACTCAAAGTAGCCACTCCGATGAATATCTAACGAGACACCACAACTGTCAACGTTGTTAATATTTGTAATTACATTTCCATTGGGAGAGATAACATTAAATGCCACTAGAACTCTAGCATTCTTGAATACATTAGTCGCATCGTAATACATCCTAACAAATACATCATCCCCGCTTTTCACATAATCCCTTTCTTGACCGTCGGTATCAAATATCTTAACTTCAGTGAATTTGAGATTTTGCCGACCCTTTCGATCAATGCGCTCTCGAATCCCTTGATGTCCTATCAAAGCCATAGAAGAAGAGTAGTGATCTAAAGTTGCCTGGACATCTCCAGCGTAGACTATCTTTCCATTGCAAAGCTCAATTCCATAATTACATAACTGCTTAGCAGCCATGGGATTATGGGAAACGAATAGAACTGTTTTACCTTGATTAGCAATATCAGACATTTTTGCAATACATTTTCTTTGAAAATCAGCATCCCCCACAGCAAGCACCTCGTCAACAAGCAAGATTTCAGGATCCAAATGAGCAGCCACAGCAAATGCTAGTCGAACATACATGCCACTACTGTATCTCTTAACGGGAGTATCTAGAAATCTCTCAACGCCAGAAAATTCAACTATTTCATCAAACTTTAGATTAACCTCTTTTCTAAGCATCCCAAGAATTGCTCCATTCAGAAAAATATTTTCTCTACCAGTGAGCTCAGGATGAAATCCCGTTCCAACCTCAAGCAAGGAGGCTATACGACCATTAATCATAATCTCACCAGTTGTGGGACGAGTAATGCGACTCAATATTTTAAGCAATGTAGATTTTCCCGAACCATTTCTACCAATAATTGCAACTTTATCGCCGCACTTAACTTCAAAAGAAATATCGTCAAGAGCCCAAAACTTTTGTTTAGTCCGATAACTTTCGGAATCAATATCTCTCTCTTTAAGGATAGACTTAGCCTGACTATAAATATTGAAAGCGCTTTGCGTAAGTGTTTCTGCAATAGACTTGTAGCTTGAGTGAGCTAAATTTTGCTGCAGCAAATATGATTTAGATAAATTATTTATCTTTATAGCAACATCATGACTCATAAAAGCATCCTAAATAATGTCTGCGAAATCTCGCTCTAATTTCCTAAAAGTGTAAAAACCGACTAAAAGCAAAACAATAGCAGCGGCCACACTAAAAAAAAGGCTTGTATAAAAAAAATTGGAGTTAAACCCAGTTATTGAAAACCTGAATCCATTAATAACTCCCACCATTGGATTTACGGAATATAGAAATTTCCAATGATCTGGAACTGCCGAAAACATATAACCAATTGGACAGATATAAAAACCTATCTGGATTAAAAAAGGGATCACATATCTAAAATCCCTATACTTCACATTCAGGGATGAAATTAGAAGAATTGGGCCAATACTTAAAAGCACTAGTAAAATCACAAGAAATGGCAAATATAATATTTCGAAGCCTAGTGTGTGCCCATAAAACATAGCGATAAAAAATAAGATAGCGAGGCTAATTACAAAATCAACTAGCGCAACAGCAATTGCTGAAAGAGGCACGATGATTCTGGGAAAGTAAACCTTTGTTATTAAGTTTGAATTTGTAACTACTGAATTGGAGGCTTCGGCAATTGCAGTCGCAAAAAATTGCCATGGTATCAGGGCAGTGAATACATCAAGAAAATAAGGGACTCCATCTTGGGATTGTAAATTAGCAATATTACTAAAAACAATTGTGAAGATACTAGCAGTAAGAAGTGGCCTCAGTATTGACCAACTCAAACCTATAATTGTCTGTTTATACCTAACTAAAATATCTCTTTTAGCGAGTACGAAAAATAATTCACGAAATCGCCAAATTTCTAACCAATATTGATAACTAGTGTTATCAGATCTTATTATAATTTTATTATGCATAATCTATTAATTAAATTTTCGTCATATTTTACAGCAGGCTAATTTAGTGTAAACGATAACTATGATGAATATTTAAATTTATTCATAGGCACTAATAGGTAAATATCATTTTCAAAAACTCATTCGATATTTTTACCGCCAATGCCTCCATACAATTCTTCAGATGAATAAAATCTCCGTAATAGACTTAAGCTACGACCTTCCTAAAGTAAGCAATCGTCTCTTTCAGGCCATCCTCTAGATTAACCTTAGGCTGCCATCCCAGTTTTGCCTTAGCTAGCTCGATATTGGGTTGACGCTGCTTCGGATCATCGGAAGGTAATGGCTGATGAATGATTTTTGATTTACTACCGGAAAGCTTGAGCACAGTTTCTGCTAATTGGAGCATGGTGAACTCACCAGGGTTGCCAATATTAACTGGGCCCGTAAATCCTTGCTCTGAGTTCATCATCTTCACCATGGCATCAATTAAGTCATCGACATAGCAAAAGCTTCGGGTCTGCTGGCCATCGCCATAAATGGTGATGTCTTTGCCTTGTAAAGCCTGAACAATGAAGTTACTCACAACCCGGCCATCATTGGGGTGCATACGGGGGCCATAGGTATTAAAGATACGCACGACTTTGATATCTAAGTTGTGCTGACGGTTGTAATCAAAAAAGAGGGTTTCAGCGCAGCGCTTACCTTCGTCATAGCATGAGCGAATGCCAATTGGGTTTACTTTGCCCCAATACTCCTCTGGCTGAGGATGGACCTCTGGATCACCATACACTTCGCTCGTAGAGGCTTGCAGAATGCGAGCCCGGGTTCTTTTAGCAAGGCCGAGCATATTGATGGCGCCATGCACACTGGTCTTGGTAGTTTGCACTGGATCATATTGATAGTGCACCGGGGAGGCTGGGCAAGCCAAGTTATAGATCTGATTGGTTTCTACATAAAGCGGGAAAGTCACATCATGGCGCATGAGCTCTAAACGGGGATTAGGCAATAAATGCGCTAAGTTCTCTTTTGTGCCAGTGAAATAGTTATCTACCACCAAAACATCATTACCTTCTTTGAGAAGCTTCTCAGTTAGATGAGAGCCTAAGAAACCAGCGCCACCAGTGATTAGGATTTTATTCATAGTTAAACTTTTTTAAACGAAGAGTTGGTATTGAAATTAATAATGTTTAGGAGAATTCCAGCCGGCCGAGCGGTATGCATAAACCACTTCGGCGAGCACAATCGATAAAGATGTCATAAAGGATATCAGACCCAAGACAAAGGTCCAAATGACATAGGTTGCCTGCAAAGAGCGCACTGCACCAGCCTGAAAGAAAAAAAGCTCTAATACAGTTAGGGAGATGAAAATCCCACTGAGCACGTTAAAGAAAATAGCTGCTGTACATAAACGGCCGCGCGTCTTAGCTTCGTTGGCTTCTTTGTGCATGTACCGGATAGTTTCTTCATCCTTGATATTGCCTCGATGAATTGCTTCTTGAATGTTGCGCATGCGATCGACAGATCGAGCAAGGCGAGTTGAGATTGCATTAATCAGGGTGGCTACTGCGGTTAATAAAAAAACAGGTGCCAATGCCAGCTGAATATTATTGGTAATCGCATCAATTGATACATCCATATAGGTGACTAACTTTCTCTTATTGTTTTCTTAAATCTGTCCATCAGTGCGACCAGGCGATCAAACCACTATAGGCGGTAATTAACACTAAAAGTCCGAAGGCAATGCGGTACCACGCAAATGGAACGAAATTATGGTGAGCGACATAATGAATTAACCAGCGCACGCATATAAATGCAGAAATGAAGGCTGATATAAAACCAACGGCAATGGCAAGACTAAATTCACCGGAGATCGCTACGGGATTTTTCCAAAGTTTTAATAACTCATAAGCCGTTGCACCACCAATCACAGGGATGGCCAAGAAGAAAGAGAATTCAGTTGCTACCGTGCGTGGCAGACCAAATAACATCCCGCCGATAATAGTGGCGCCTGATCGCGAAGTGCCAGGAATTAAAGCAGCACACTGCGCCAATCCTACCTTGAATGCATCTAATGGCGAAAGATCATCTACCGAATGAATATGACTCTTTGCCAAACTCGCTCTTTCTTGACGACGCTCTGCCCAAAAAATAATGAGGCCACCAACAATGAAGGCACTGGCAACTGGAATAGGCGCAAAAAGAACTTCTTTAATATATTTACCAAATAAAAGTGCCAAGCCCATTGCGGGAATAGAGGCAATTAGAAGATTTAAGACAAAACGACGAGAATTTGGGCTACTGGTAAAAGATAGGGCAACCTTGAGAAGCTTTTCCCGAAACTCCCAGCAGACAGCCAAAATTGCGCCAAACTGAATAATGACTTCAAAGGCCTTGCCCCGTTCATCATTAAAATTTAATAAGTCGCCGACCAAAATGAGGTGGCCAGTACTGGAGATCGGCAAAAATTCAGTTACACCCTCTACCACCCCCAGAATGACTGCCTTAAGTAACAAAAATAGATCCATAGGCAAATTTTATAGGCATCCCTATAAATCTTTGAGTATTTGGCAAAATAGCCCCCTAAACAGGCATTCTTGATAAATTAGCCTTAAACTGCATGGCATATTGAACAGTATCCGAATTAGATGACAAAAGCCCGCTTTAAACGCTTTCAGATAACCACAATTGGTTTAATCCTGAGCCAGACGCTCGGCTTCATTTCTTGGTCCACCAGCGTTTCTGCCCAAAGCCCAAAAGAAGCCACAAGACCTGCATTACCAACTCCAATAAGCACTTCTACCCTCATTGGCCTAGAGCAACCGCCACAGTTTGTGATGCCTCCAACAAAGGCAGCGCTACCAAGCGCGTCGGCACCCTCAAATGTGACAGGTAATAAAGCTAGTGATGTCAAAGGACAGTTGGTCGATTTAATTCAGCTTTACCAAGAGGCCGCTTTCAGTGATCCATTGTTAAATGCAGCTCGCTTTAACTATCAAGCTAGCAAAGAGCTTTATTGGCAAGGTCTTTCGCTGTTGCTGCCTCAGGCTAATGCAACTCCTACCGGCACTCGTTATTACCAACATGGGGCTGGTCCCACGACGGTATCTAACTCGCCGGGTAACTCACGCGTATTTGATCAAAAGAGTTATACCGTCACCTTAACGCAACCCGTATTTAACGTTAGCGCCCTTGAAGCCTTCAAGCAAGGCGACCTCAATACCAAAATTGCAGACATGCGCTTTTATTTAGCGCAGCAAGATTTAATCATTCGGGTTTCGCAAGCTTACTTTGATGCACTCACTAGCCAAGACAATGTTGAGCTATATCGCAATAAAAAAGGTTTGATCAAGCAGCAACTCGATATTGCCCAAGCAAAGTTTGATGCTGGACTTGCTACTATTGTTGATGTCAATACAGCGCAGGCCGCCTTGGATCTGGCTAACTCGCAAGAAATTGCTGCACAAGCAGATCTGATCGTGAAGCGTGGAGTCTTAGAGCAATTAACGGGGCGTCCAGTGGGCCCTCTGAAGCCTCTGTTGAAGGAAGCAAAAATTGATGGCGTTCTAAAGGATCCTCGCTCTAAAAATAAAGATGCCAAGGGTATTCCGATTGCTGAGTCCGTTAATCCACAACTACCTCCAGGGCAAACTTTAGATGATTGGATTAATCAAGCTGAAGCTGCAAACTTTAACGTCATAGCTGGACAGCTCACTGTCAATTTAGCTGAGAGCACTTTCAGAGCAGCGCAGGCGCTCAATTATCCTTCGGTAAACTTTGTGGGCACAAGTGGCTATAACACTTCAAATGGAACGCCGAATAGCTACTCCCCAGCAAACACGAATATCTACAACAATACTGTTGCCTTACAAATGACTATTCCACTGGTATCTGGCGGATTTAGTAGCTCAGTGATTCGTCAAAATGCTGCGCTGGTGGATCAAGCAAAGGCGAACTATGACAATGCACGGCGTACAGCTGCTCAAAGCACGCGCACGGCATTTACAGGCTTTTATGGTGGCTTAGCGAGCGTCAAAGCATTCGAGGCAGCGGAGCGCTCATCTAGCTCTGCCCTAGAATCTAGCAAGCTTGGATTTCAGGTGGGTACCTTAATCAATATTGATGTTTTGATTGCTTTAGATACCCTCATCACCACTAGATCACAGCTTCAGCAAGCCCGTTACAACACCATCCTGAATGCGGTTAAGCTCAAAGCACATGCAGCAGCATTAACTGACGAAGATCTGATTGCGATTAATAGCCTGCTACGCTAAGAGTTCGAAAGAAGCCTTAATAACCTCTGCTACATTGGGTGACGCTTGAATATCCCCCACATTGCGAATAGATTCTGACCAATAGCCCTCAGTTTTCCATCGAGGTGAGTCACAATAAATTTCTACCGTAGGCTTACCTAAAACTGCAGCTAGATGAGTTAGGCCAGTATCGACACCCACAGTCAGTGCTGCGCCCGCAATCACTGAAAACGCCTCTTCAATTGAAAATGCAGGGGGAACTATTGCGCCAGGAATTTGACTAGCCAACTGAGTACTAATTAATTTTTCAGACGGGCTACCCCAAGGAAAAACTGGATGATATCCACGCTGAGATAGCTCTTTTCCTAAAGTAACCCAGTTCTCATTAGCCCAGCGCTTTGCTTCTCTAGCAGTGGAATGAAAACACAGTACATAGGGCTTTTGTAATCCCGGCAGAATCTTTTCAGGCAAACTATTTATAAATTTTTGCGGATAAAACTGAGGGGTTGTGGATCTTCCCACTAGCGGCCAATTCAATGCGGAGCACATCACCCAGCGGGAACGATCAACCGCGTGGCAATCAATGGGAACCTGAACACACTGCTTATAAAATAATCTGGCGAGGGGCTCATAGCCAGAGTACTGGGTTGCATTTGCTAAGCCCGCAATAACGGCATCAGGATTTTTCCTTGCCAGAAAACAGACTAAGGCAGATTTCAGCAAGCCTTGAGTTTCAATCACGATGTCGTATGAAGAATCTTGAAGGCGCTTTTTAAAAGCAAAGAGCTCCTTCCAAGAGTTGCGGCTAAAAATCTTTTTTTTCCAACGACGTAAGCCAAAAGGAATGATGTGATCAATACCTTTAAAACCCTCTCTGCTTAATAGAGGCTCCAGAAGATGTACATAGCCCTCCTCTACAACCCAATCAATTTGAGCATTCGGTAAACGGGCACGCAAATCCCAAACTAGCGGCAAATTGTGCAGAATATCCCCGAGCGAGGATAGCTTTACCAACAATATTTTGGGAGATGAGCTCTGAATAGCCATTAAAACTTTGGCGTTTTTTCCCAAGAGAGGCCAGCCAAATCTTTGGCATTCATATTAGGCGCAATACCTGCTGGTAAAGGCCACTTCACCCCTACAGTTGAATCATTCCAAGCAAGACAGGCTTCACTTTGCGGATGATAGTAATTCGTTGTTTTGTATAAAAACTCAGCAGTTTCTGAAAGCACTAAAAAGCCGTGAGCCAGCTTTGGTGGAATCCACAATTGCTGATGATTTTCAGCGCTTAGCTCAATACCTACCCACTTGCCATACGTTGGCGAATCTTGACGAATA
This sequence comes from Polynucleobacter sp. UB-Piko-W3, assembly GCF_018881635.1. Taxonomy (GTDB): domain Bacteria; phylum Pseudomonadota; class Gammaproteobacteria; order Burkholderiales; family Burkholderiaceae; genus Polynucleobacter. The sequence continues at coordinate 26,337 of NZ_JACVPY010000001.1, read as the reverse complement.
TCGACCACCACATCAAAAACACTTCCTGCTACCACTCTCACTAACTTGCCTTGAATGTTTTCTAACTGATAATGCAGGCCACGCAAAGTCCATTGGCGGGAGAATGAATGATTGTCTTGGACAAACTCGACGTCTAAGCCTGTGGCAGCTGAAAAATCCCCTGCATTAAAAGATTCTGTAAACCAGCCACGTTCATCACCGAATACTTTTGGCTCAATGACTAATACATCATGAATCGCCGTAGGCGTTACCTGCAGCTTAGCGTTTGCAGTCATTAACCCGCCTTCTTTGCAGATAAGGAAATGGGTTGGGCAGAACTGTTGAGCTCATTCAAAATTTTATTCAAGTACTGACCGTAGCTATTCTTACTTAATTGAGCGGCAACTTTTTGTACTACTTCGGCACTAATCCAGCCCTGACGATAGGCGATTTCTTCAGGACAAGCCACCATCAAACCTTGGCGCTTTTGCAAGGTGGCAATAAATCCAGCTGCATCTAATAATGAATCATGCGTGCCGGTATCGAGCCAAGCAAAACCGCGACCCATAATTTCTACACTGAGTTCATTTTTTGCCAAGTAAGCCCGATTGATATCAGTGATTTCAAGCTCGCCACGAGCACTCGGCTTAATCGAGGCTGCGATATCACATACTTGATTGTCATAAAAATATAAGCCAGTCACTGCGTAATTGCTTCTAGGCTGCTTAGGCTTTTCTTCAATCGAAAGTGCTTTGTAAGCTTTATCAAACTCTACAACACCATAGCGCTCTGGATCATTCACGTGATAGGCAAACACAGTGGCGCCAGTGCTTCTATCATTTGCACTATAGAGCTGATCTACTAGCTCATGTCCATAAAAAATATTGTCACCGAGCACTAAAGCGCTTGGCTTATTGCCAACAAAGTTTTTGCCTAAGGTAAACGCTTGCGCCAAACCATCGGGGGAAGGCTGTACACGGTATTCAATATTAAGGCCCCACTGCGAGCCATCACCAAGTAACTCAGAGAATCGAGGGGTGTCATGTGGCGTAGAAATCAACAAAATGTCGCGAATGCCAGCGAGCATCAAAGTACTTAAAGGATAGTAGACCATAGGCTTGTCGTAGACAGGCATGAGTTGCTTTGAAACCGCTTGGGTAACCGGATATAAACGTGTGCCCGATCCACCTGCCAAAATAATGCCTTTCCGATTTACTGCCATACATTTAACCCTTAAATAAGTCCGTCTCTTGCAAGACCAGCAACATAAGACTGAACTTCTGTTGTCCAAGCCTTGTTCCAATGCTGCAATTTTGACATATCGCCACCCTCTTCTAAAGCTAGGCGCAATTTGGAGTTATCCAGACATGAATTGGCTGGCCTAGGAGCTGCTACTGGGTATTGCGCAGTTAGGATCGACACAATGTCATGTGGTTTTAGCTTCAGAGCAATATTGGCATCCAGTGCTGCCTGCGCAGCTAATACCGCCAGCTCATGCCAGTTGGTTTTCCCAGAGGGAACCGCATGATAAATGCCTGAGGTGAATTTTCTGAGCCTGAACTGTGAATCTAGAACCAAGTCTAAGCTAACTTGGGCTAACCAATCGGCATTCGTTGGCACGCCATACTGGTCAGAAATGACTTTCAGATCCTCACGCTCTTTGGCTAGACGCAAAATGGTGCGAATAAAGTTGGCGCCATCACCATATACCCAGCTTGTGCGAAAGATAGCGTATTGACCTGAGGAGCGATTGGCAAAAACTTTTTCAATAGCTTCTTCGCCTGCAGCCTTACTCTTGCCATAAATGTTGATTGGTTTGCGAGGATCGCTCTCAATATAGGGGCTATCTTTGCTACCATCAAATACGTAGTCTGTTGAGTAATGCAGGAGAGTGCTGCCGTGTTTTGTGGCATATTGCGCCATCATCTCAGGCGCTTTAGCATTGATTGCAAATGCCAAGTCTTGCTCAGTCTCCGCCTTATCCACAGCCGTATAGGCAGCAGCATTAATGATGAGATCTGGCTTGGACAAATTTAGGAGATCGCTTAAAGCTGCGGCATTACTTAAGTCGCATTGATTGCGGCCAATATATTGAATGCTGATCTCGAAGGCTAGCGGCGCTTTCTGAAAAAGGTTTTGAAATGCCTTTCCCAGTTGACCATCCTTGCCAAATATAAGGATATTCATTCGTTCTTTAATTGAATCTAGTTGTACTGCTTTTGTAACCAGTCTCGATAAGAGCCGCTGACTACACCCTCGATCCAAACTGGATTATCTAGATACCATTGCACCGTTTTACGAATGCCGGTATCAAATGTTTCGGCAGGACGCCAGCCAAGTTCGCGCTCTACTTTACTCGCATCAATTGCATAACGACGATCATGGCCAGGGCGATCTTTTACAAAAGTAATTTGCTCAGCATAGGGCTTTCCATCTGAGCGAGGCTTTAATTCATCGAGAATGCGGCAAATCGTTTTCACAACATCAATATTGGCTTTTTCATTCCAGCCGCCGATGTTATAGGTCTCACCTAATTTTCCCTTGGCCAGTACTTCACGAATTGCAGAGCAATGATCGCCTACATAGAGCCAGTCGCGAATCTGCTGACCATCGCCATAGATAGGTAAAGGCTTGCCATTTAAGGCATTGAGAATCACCAAAGGAATTAATTTCTCAGGAAAGTGGTAAGGGCCATAGTTATTAGAGCAATTGGTTGTCACGACTGGAAAGTCGTAAGTATGAAACCAGGCGCGAACTAGGTGATCAGAGGCTGCCTTGGAGGCAGAGTATGGGCTATTAGGCTCATAAGGGTTGGTTTCAGTAAATGCAGGATCGCTTGCAGATAGAGAACCATAGACCTCATCAGTTGAAACATGATGAAAGCGAAATTTTTCTTGAGCAACATCCTCAAGACTATTCCAATATTCACGAGCACACTCTAATAAATTAAATGTACCCATAATATTGGTTTGTACAAACTCGGCCGGCCCATGAATCGAGCGATCTACATGGCTCTCAGCAGCAAAATTGACGATGGCGCGCGGTTGATACTCTTTTAATAATTTAGTAACTAACTCTTTATCACCAATATCGCCATGAACAAAAATATGACGCGGATCATTTTTTAAAGAGTCCAGGGTAGCTAAATTTCCGGCATACGTTAACTTATCCAAATTAACAATGTCTTCGCTAGAATCGGCTAACCAATCCAGCACGAAGTTACCGCCAATAAATCCAGCACCACCAGTCACTAATATCATGTTCTTGATCTATCAAATATGCGATTAAGGAGTCTGCATCATTTGCAGATACTTATTAAATCGCTTCTTACCAAATAATAAAATTCCTAGCTTCTTTAATAATTTTAATGCGCCGCTAGCCTTGGGTATGGGAGCGCCTTCGGCAATATCGCGTGTAGACTTATCGCAATTAATTAAGGCGGGGTTGATAAAAATACGAAAGCCTTTTTGGCGTAACTCTCTGTGATATGGCGTGTGATCAGCCACATCAATGCCACCAGCTAAATCATCTGTCCCAGCATATCGACCTGCTAGAAAAGCCTCGCGCCTATAAATACCCAGGCCGCCAAAAGCTGAGTCTACCTCTATCAGGTCTGCTCGTGGATCTATTGGAGATTGCTTACAGGTCACCGCAATATCTTGAGCCATATCATTGCCGAGAATATTTTCCAGTTGGCGCTTTTGCTCCCAACAATCTATTGGATTCCAATAGGGATGGCTTAATCCCCAGATATCGTAATATTCGCCCAGCTGATTAGCGGTAATGACATCCCATGGCTCATCCACCTCCCAGCATTGCGCAATCTTTGCCGGGGTGACCAAGCCATTCATACCATCTAAATCAGCCATGGCAATATAGTCAATATCTGCAAAAAGCGGATTTTTTGCAACCTCATCAATAATGAGATTTCTACACAGGGCAATTCTATCGGTACGCCGGCGGTACTTTTCACTCAAATTACCCGCACTCACATAAGAAAAGTTTCTAATGACACCCTGTAGTTCTTCTAATTTTTTCAGGGTATCATCACTAGAATCGCTCTCAACCACAAAGCAATAAATCTCTTTAAAGTTGCCAAGACTTGCTACTAGGGTTTCAACCTCATTCTGAATCGTGTGCGCTACATTTCTAACTGGACCAGCCAGCAGTATTTTGGAATCTACAATCGATTTCCGCGCTAACTTCTGAGATTTAAATAGAGCCATATAAATAATGTTATTTGCTAATTACTATCAACAAGATAGAGTGAAAAATGCCTCTTTTGAGGAAATTGATAGACATCATACCTACAACCCAACTTTTACCAACCGATTACTCAGATCTGAATTTCTAAAACACGGTATTGAGCTAAACAATCCCGATGTCAATCAAGGTCGAGAGATTGCCTTTAGTATTTTGCACGATGGGCAAGCAATAGACCATATTCCAAGTCCAAAATACCTAATTGCGACCGAAAACCCCTATATTTGCCCTCTCAATAGGAGCGAGGCATATCTAAGTACTTTTGATGGAGTCTTTACCTGGAATAAAGACTTACTACATCTTCCAAATGCTATTGGCTTATTCATACCAAATCAGATTCAAATAAAGCAGACACCAGCCTTCAAAGATCGCCCTATATTTGCATGCCTTATCAATGCTAATAAGGCATTTCCTAAGCCCATGGATGATGATTTATATAAAGAGCGCATCAATGTCATTCGCTGGTACGAAAGAAATGCTCCTGAGTATTTCTCATTGTATGGATTGGGCTGGAGTAAGCCCGAACCCGCTTTCACTTCCACTGAAAAAATCACTCGACGCTTAAAACGTATGGCATCCCAAATTTTTGGATACAAACCTTTCCCAAGCTATGTCGGTGAAATTGAAGATAAAGGGAGCGTGTATCAAAAAGCAAAGTTTGCCTATTGCTATGAGAATGTGGCTAATCTACCGGACTACATTAGCGAAAAAATATTTGATTGCCTACTGAATGGCTGTGTTCCTGTCTACTGGGGATCCCATACTATTGAAGAACATATTCCTAGCACATGCTATATCGATAGACGAAATTTTAAGAGTACGGGCGAAGTACACCAATTTCTTTTAACTATCGATGCCGATCAATACCAGCAATACCAGGACAATATACAGAAATTCCTTGCGAGTCCTAAGGCAATGGAATTTGACACAAGTAGCTATGCATCAACCATTGTCAATAAAGTTCTTCAAGATCTGCAACGATGAATAATCGGTTTTTAATTGACTATGACAATCCTGATGCGGGGATTGGGCACTCGATGGGAATCATGAATCGTGCCATCAAAATTGCTGCAAGAAACAATTTGCAATTTGCGTATTCAGAAAAGCAACTTCAAAAATCACATAAGCAGTCCTTTAGATGGAATTTAAAGCAATCCCTACGTAAATTAAGAGGTAGACGTGCGAACGAAACCCATAATATTGGGGATGACTTAAATCGGATGCTGGATCCCAAAAGGATTCTCACTAGCCGAGAGGATCTTGAGCAAAAGATTAAAAAGGGTGAAGTCAAGGTCATTGAGTTACCCGAATTTGAAATTCACATTCCGACGAATGATCAAGTCGATGATGAAATCTATAAGGCAGTGGATGCATTTATTCAGCAGCATCCAGGCCCAAATATTGCCTTTAAGATTAGCAATAATCGATTTGGTGATTACGAATATGGCCCAAGCCGTGACTGGTTTATCAAGGCCTACACACAAGCCCGCGAACATCTTCCAATTCCCCTGATGTTTGATCCAAAGAAGATCAACATTGCTGTTCATATCAGAAGGGGTGATCTTCTCCCAGGCAGGCAATTCTCAGACCTCTCTTCCAGAATGCTACCCGATGCTTGGTACCTAGAAATACTCAATACGATTTTGAATCATTCGCCACGCTCAGTAGCTATTCATATTTATAGCGAAGGTAAGGATGGCCAATACCGTTCCGAAACTGGAGCGCCATTCTCCTGGAAAGAGCGCTTTCAGAACACGGGGTATGAAGTCCATGAGCATATTGATAGCGACTTCATGGGCACCTTTCATCACCTACTTCATGCAGATGTCTTAATAGGATCTAAAAGTGGCATGAGTCATCTTGCAGGGATGTTGGGCGATCAGGTAAAACTCATGCCCCAGATGTGGCACTCCTATAGGGGCGCCAATAAATTACTTGAATTACCCAGCTCTATAGGCGATATCGATCAACAAACTATTGCCAGCCACATCAAGCTAAACCTGCGTTAAGAAACTAGCAAGCTTGCCCATAGGGCAACCAAAAGGCGCTCGAGACGAGTAAATGGCGTGTAGACACCATTTCTTCGATACTGAAATCTTGCATAGATCTCAGCATTCGCCTTCAGTGATACCCCAGGAAATCTGCGATTGAGTTCTCGCAAGAGCCCAATACCGTTAACCAACCTTTGCTTAAAGGGAAGATGGCGTGGATAGAAATCAGGATTGATTCCTAATAGCTCGAGATACTTTTTTTGTACTTCAATCGTGGTTAGCTTGAATTTTTCCAAATGGACAGAGCTAGTCTGGGCAGGATAACGACGATAAGTAATTAAACGCTCAGGAAGATTTAAGAAGCGAGATCTGGCTGCAGCCATTTGCACCCAAAGATAATAGTCCTCAGAAGTCAAAATTGAAGTGTCATATTTAAAACGTTTAAAGATTTCTGCCTTACCTGTCATAGCGGAGTTACATAAACCGCAATAAACAGATAAAAGCGCCCGAAGATCTGCATCTGAAAACTTATCTTTTGATTTTTTGATCTGGCCAGTACCCTCATCTAATACCCACTGGGCGCTACCGCAAAGATCATACTGCCCGCTCTCAAGAATACTGATCTGCTTCTCTAGACGCAATGGATCTGCAATGTCATCTGCATCCATTAAGGCAATGTACTGACCGCTAGCCCTATCAATCATCTCATTGCGAGCTCGTACTACGCCGTAATTCTGATCGGAGAGTATTTTAATAATGCGTGAATCTGTAAAACCTTCAATTACCTGTCTTGTTTTGTCAGAAGAACCATCATCAAAAATGATCAATTCAATATTCTGATATGTCTGATTCAGAATGCTCTGAATAGCCTCTGCAATATATAGCTCCGAGTTATAGGCGGGCATGAGCACGCTAACTAACGGTGTATTTTTCATTAGATAAAGCTTTGTAGGTAACGAGCAAATCGTTTGAGTTTTTTCAAGGCTCTTGAAAGGATCGACTTCTGGCTTCCTCCATAGTCCAAGCCTAAGTCCCAGCTAGATTGATAAATCAAACCTAAATAGTTATCTTTCAACTTATCAGGAGTTTCACCCAGTCTTCGCAAGAGATAGTAGTGCCAGTCGTAGTAGTAAACTCGGAAGAGCTGCTCAATCGGATACAAAGGGATGGCCTTAAAGTTTAATAAGGCCTCCAAATACAGTAAGGTTTCTGGATGCTCTGGAGTGCACAGATCCCATAAGGTTTGCCCTTTTGGCTTAAGGTAGTTTTCATCCAATGACTTCCATACCGCAGCAGACCATATAAATGGGGGGCAAGGGCAATAGTAGTTCGGTCCTTGGCGCCCAAACACAGCCTTTACGCGATCACCTTCTGCTTTGAGGTGTACGGGTGCCTTGCTATAGCCGCGATCAATTGCTAGCTGAAAGTATTCCTTATTCTGATAAATCACCGTATAGGGATTTCCATCATCAGTCAAGAATTCTGCGCCATAAAAGTCTTTGATAAAAATACAGTCCGAATCAAGACAAACATAGTTGGCACATAAATCCAAACGCCAAAATTCAGACTTAACAACTTGCTGGGCTAGTCCGCCAGATTTTGTATTTGCAATACCGCTAGGTACCAGGGGGTTGGCATCAATAATAGACTCATCAGAAACCCATTCATAACCCTGAGAGCCAACGAGCTCAATGAGTAATTCTCGATCTGCAGTCGGGGTTGAAATGTAAAAAGGAATTTGATCGATATTGTGCTGCGAGATAGATTTGAGCAAGCGCCTTAAGCGCAAGAAATCTTTACGATAAGATTTGCAGTAAAGAACGAGATCTTTCAAGATGCGGCCTTCTATGAAGCAATATGTGACAGGATACTGCTAACGGCTTGGTCTACGCCAATTGGCTCCCAGACCGGCTTAATTAATTGCTTTTGCTGCCAATCTAACCAAATTCGCTCAAGTGCCATCGCAATACCAGACTCATCACCGTCAGCACTCAAATAAGACTTACGATCTAACAGCATTTGATCTAGTTGTGGGTTACGGTGGGTGATACCCCAGATTGGACGGCCAGACCATAAGTAGTCATAGAATTTTGATGGGATGTACTCGGCACACCATTCATCATTACCATGCAAGAGAATCAATACATCTGCCTCCTGCATCTTTTGCGCAACCTGTTCACGACCAGACATTCCGGTTAGGGGATCACGCTCTAACCTTCCATGAGCTAACAAAACATCTGAGTAGCCATACTGCTTAATCGCATCATGAGATAAAGAGTCTAAGGGCGCACCATAGGCATGAACACGAAGATGCTTCCTAGCGTCTGGATATTTAGCAAATAGACTATTTGCCGCCTTCAAAATCATGGAAAGTGAGCGGTCATTAGCTAAAGAACCAAAATGACAAAGGTTTAAATGCTCACTGTATTGATGGGCATCTGCTTTGTCGATTGTTCCTGGCGGATTAGCGCCAGGTATCACTACAAATCCAACGGCGTTACCATGCGTATTTAAATTGGGATTGCGAACTTTAGCGTAATGCAAAGCGCCCTGAGTAAACCACCATACATAATCGGAATACTTACACAGCTGGGCCTCTAAGTAGTGGCGAAAGCGTGCATCCCGATTTTTTGGCTTCTCAAAACCTTGATCATTTTGATCTTTGCGAATCACCAAGGGATCATGAACTTCAGATATCAGCGGAAGGCCAGTAGCTTTCTTTAACCACACACCAGCCAAATGCGCCGACCATGCGCTGCCGATGGAATAGATAACATCTACCTTGCCACGACGGATCAGAATATAACCACGAATAAATGCTGGGATTGCCCATGACCATTGACTCGAGTAGCCGAGGAGTAGTTTTTCAATAGCAATGAAGGGTGCCAACAAAATAGATACGGTGCGCGTGAGTAACTTATAAATAAAGCCACGGCCATACTTATTTGCAATCCAATGACGAAAATCAAAACGGAATGCCGCAGGGCCCCAAGCTAAGAACTGCTCATGCTGAAAGCGCTGATCTTTCAAGCCGGTAATGGCGCTCAAGACGATAGGTTGAACGCCCGCCTCTAAAAAATAGGGGATCTTATCGGTAATCGTCAAACTAGCAGCACGACCATCCATATTGAAAGCGTGCGATAGCAAAAGCCAATTTTTCTGATTCTGGATCGACACGGATTTCAATCAACTTCCTTCTGTGGGATAAAGCTAAATACTATAGAAATGGTGAATACGTAAAATGGTCGTTAAACTGTTATTAATAAGCAAATTATAGTGGTCGCGCGTTGGTAGATTATATAAAGATTAGGTATGAATAAAATTCAAGAATTCATTAAAAAGCTGTTGTTTCGTCTATCGGCGAATGAAAGCTACCTTCTCTATCAGAATCAGTTATTCAGTAAGCACGCCATTACAGTCAAACATGACCGAATCCGATTCATTAGGCGCTGGATTACATTCCCATTTAAGCTAAATACCAAAGAACTTAAAGGGGAGCAATTTTATTTACTGTTAATTCATACCAATAATATTGCCCATTTTTTTCATGATGTTTTCTTTCCCTTTTATGTAGAGTGGAGAAAAAATAAGAAACGTGTATGCGTTTCTATCAAAGGGGATCACTTTCAAAGAGAATTTCTTGAATCTGTTATTGATCCTCAGGATTTGATCTTTTTAGACTACAACACCGCCTATTCATTCTCTGATCTCATCATTACGCCCGAAGGGAGAGATCTCAAAATATATCCTGAGTATTTGAATATCTGCCGAGAAATCAAAAATACCTGCTTTACAAAACATCATATTGTCGAAGCTCGAAATAAGAATTTAATCTATGGCAGAAATGAGTTAAGCCGCAAAAATCTCCTGGATATTGATCAGCAATTTTTGCAAGCAAATAATATCGAGCAAGTTTTCTTATCGAAATTGAGCTTAAGAGACTATCTAGACACTCTAGCTAAAGCAGAAACTTTTACCTATATGGTCGGTGCCGGTGTTTTCAATTTACTGTTCTTGGACTCTAGCGTCAAAGTTTTAGAAATTAACCCCTACAGAAATAACTCATGGGCACAGATGTTTGGCCTGAGTAATCTATGTCAATTTAATGTGGTCATTAGCAACAACCTTGCTAACTCAAGTGCCGCGACTCAAGACGAGGCCGTACTAGATAGCCATGTTTACTTTGATACTCAAATTGAAGCAGCTATCAAATCCCTAGTTACCGGCAACAATTGACATCACAGCCATACGCACAGCAATACCAAAGGTTACTTGGTTCAAAATAACGGATTGAAGTCCATCAGCTACTGCTGAATCAATTTCAACTCCACGATTCATTGGTCCAGGATGCATCACAATCGCATCTGGTTTAGCCAAGGCCAAACGCGCAGGAGTTAAACCATACTGCTTAAAGAAGGCATCTCCTTCGGGCACTTGCCCAGCTTCCATACGCTCTTTCTGAATGCGTAATGTCATCACCACATCGACATCCTTGAGGCCCTCTTCCATGCTGTGATAAATCTTGACACCCAGCATGTCTAGATTGCTTGGTAGCAGGCTTTCAGGGCCAATAGCGCGAATCTCCTCGCAGCCCAATGTGGTCAGTGCATGAATATTAGATTTAGCTACACGACTATGAACAATATCGCCAACAATCGCGACCTTTAAGCCTTTGAAATTCTGCTTAAAGTAACGCATCGTATACATATCTAGAAGACCTTGAGTGGGATGTTGGTTGCTACCATCTCCGGCATTGACAACGTGTACATGCGGTGGGACATGATTCGCAATCTCAATTGGCGCTTTAGAAACACTGTGCCGTACTACAAAGATATCCGCTTGCATCGCAACTAAATTATCAATCGTATCGAGCAGACTTTCGCCTTTAGCGGTTGAAGAAGTGGAAATATCTAAATTAATGACATCAGCAGATAAGCGTTTTGCCGCAATCTCAAAAGTAGTTCTTGTACGCGTGGAGTTTTCAAAGAAAAGATTGAAAACACTCTTACCCCGCAGTAAAGGCACTTTGCGAACTTCTCTAGAAGGATCAGTAACGCTGACAAACTGCTTAGCGGTATCCAGAATATGCAGAATTTGCTCTTTGGGTAGGCCCTCTAAGGTCAGAAGATGGGTTAACTCGCCAGCTGTATTAAATTGATTTACGGGATTCATGATTCACGCTCCTCAAGGACAAAGCTGAACTTGCCAGTCGCATCTTTTTCCAATACTAAGATTTGCTGATCTGGAACTTGGATGACTTCCCCCACAAAATTTGCAGTGATTGGCAATTCTCGCTTGCCCCGATCGGCCAAGACCATTAATTCAACTTGTGCCGGCCTACCAAAATCAAATAATTCATTCAGAGCTGCTCTCACGGTTCTACCTGTAAGCAAGACATCATCAATCAGAATAATGTTTGCCCCGTTCACACCAAAAGGTAACTGAGTAGACATCGTGCTTGCCGTTCTCAATGCAGTCATTCCTTTTTCTGCGTAATCATCCCGATGAAAGGCGACGTTAATCACACCAAAGTGAGGTAGCTTTAAATCTTGGGCCAAACGCTCCGCAATCCATGCGCCACCCATAGCTAAGCCAGCCAGCTCAAAAGTCCCGCATTGCAATCTGCTATGTAAATTTTCTAGTAATTTTTTGTATAAGGATTCAGCATTCATTTTTAATTCCGGTGCTTATTAATATTCTGCAAAATATTGCTCCAAAATGAGCGCGGCAGAATGCGCATCTAGATTGTCGTACATCTGAGGATCAGCCTCCAAAACTGCCGATGTATAGCGCTCATCCACCCAAGTTACGGGTAAATTGAAGCGCCCTTGAATCTGATGGCCAAAACGTCGTGCCTTGATAGTCATCTCATGCTCAGCACCATCAGGGTGAGTGGGAAGCCCCACAACAACCTGATCTGGCTGCCACTCTTTTAAAAGGCTCTCAATTTCTCGAAATAGTCCATCTGTATTTGGAGCGGCAATGATCTTTAATGCCTGGCTTGCCTTTGTCTCTGTATTTCCCACTGCCACGCCAACCCGACGCGTTCCATAATCAAAAGCCAGTATCGTCATCGGCTTCTTGATCGGATCAGGCATGCCCTGCCTCTCCAGATAAGTGGGAAGGATCAAAGCCCAAATGACTCATTGCCTTTTCGTAGCGCTGACTCGAGGGAGTGTCAAAAATAATGTCAATCATTTGTTGGCGTGAAAGAGGCACATTCATCCACCCATTTAAGGTGATCTCTTCTTCAAGCTGACCCGCACTCCAGCCCGCATAGCCTAAAGTCATCAGAAACTTGCGTGGGCCATTTCCAATGGCTAGAGCCTCTAAAACATCCTTAGAAGTGGTCATGGTTAAGCCGCCGGGAATAATCAATGAAGAACTATAGGATGGGTTGGGGATGGGTTCATGCAAGACAAAACCCCGCTCCACTTGAACCGGACCGCCAAAATACACGGGTTGCTCTAATAAAGGTGCAATTTCTAATTTGAGCTCAATCTTGTCAAATAGGGTTGCTAGATCTAATTCAGTTGGTCGATTCACAACCAAACCCATTGCACCTCTCTCGGTATGCTCAAAGAGATAGATCACCGATCTCGCAAAATTAGGATCGACCATGCCAGGCATGGCAATTAGAAATTGATTTGCCAAATGACTGGCTGAAAAAGAAATTGAAGGCTCTGGCACAGATGCTAGATCTGAAGCAGGGGGTGCTTTTTTAGCCGAGGTCATATGGGTTTATTTTACAGAATATCTAGATTTTTCCAGTAATCCAGTAGGCAAAAAGACCAATTATTTCGTGAATCAGCTTATTCCAGTTTTGCGCCCCATCCACTAAATCAAATGCTGTCCAATGAAGACTATTAGCCGTTTGGTAATCCACGAGAACGGGAATAATCTCTACCCCCTGCTTTTGAAAAATCTTCACCGATCGATACATATGACTTGCGGAGGTAATTAAAAGCCAGGGTTTTCCAGTCTTTCCTTGCTCAATCTGAGCAATCATGGGTTTCATGAAAACCACATTCTCATAGGTATTGCGTGACTGGTTTTCGTAATGTCCAGCTCTATCTGCCAAGCCTTGCTCTTGAATGAGCTGCTTAAATGCGTCAGCTTCGGATATACCACTTGGTGTAATACGCCCCGAGAACCCACTAAAGATGAAAGGCAAGTTAGGATACTTTCGGATGAGCTCAAAAGCCTTAGTAACCCTTTCGGCTGAAGAGTAAATCGAAATCTCGCCGCGATCTACCGCAATTTTTCCGCCTTCTATTGCCCCGCCCAAAATAATGATGCCGCCAACCTGATCTACCGTTAATTTGCCAATATCTATCTTAGGAACGGAATCCTCAAGCGGTCTTAGAAAAACCTCGGAAGCAGGCAACCATCCGACAATGAGTAAATCCAGAACTGCTAATACTAAAAACCGTTTACAAAGATGCGGTTTTCTTAAGCCCAAAAAGAGCAAGCTTAGACAGACGAAAATAATGACCCAGTTGAGCGGTTCAATGCAAAACTGCACTACCTTCGAGAGAATAAAAAAGATCGTATCCATGGTTAGCATTGATCTTAACCCGTCTGGATATCTTCCCTTCAGCAGCACACTCAAATTAGCCCTAATATAGGGGCTATGCAAAAAGCTCTAGTCTGGCTCCGTCGTGACCTTCGTCTTTATGACAATGCTGCACTTTCCCACGCCCTAAAAGAGGCTAAACAGGTCTGGCTCACCTTCATTTTTGATACCGATATTCTAAAACCGCTTATTCAGGGGGAATTAGATGCCAAAGGCTTAAAACACGAGCGCCGTGTTGATTTTATTTGGCAAGGTCTAAAACAAATTGATGAAGAGCTCCGCACCATGGGTGGAGGCCTCATTGTTCGCTTTGGTAAGCCGATTGAATGTATTCCCCAGATTGCTAAAGAAATGGGCGTTGACGCTGTCTTTACCAATCATGACTATGAGCCATCAGCTATAGCACGTGATGAGTCTGTCAAAAGAGCCTTGGAGAAAATCGACATTCAGTTTGCAGATTTTAAAGATCAAGTGATTTTCGAGAAGAAAGAAATCCTTACCAACTCCAATACTGTTTTCTCGATCTTTACGCCCTATAAAAACAATTGGCTCAAAACGCTGCAAGAAAAAGATTTAGCTGCTCATGAATGCAAGCCTAAAGCCGGTCAATTTGCTCCCATTCCCAAAAAGCTAGATACTCCCCTCCCCTCATTAGAATCGATGGGCTTTTGTGCCACTGGTATTGAAGCCTATTTGCCGCCAGGCTCTGAGGGTGGACAAGCATTTTTGGAAGACTTTCTTTCCCGCATTGATCAATACCAAATCGGTAGAGACTTTCCTGCTATTAAAGGTGTGAGTTATTTATCGACGCATTTACGCTTTGGCATGCTTTCTATTAGAGGTCTGGTTCGCGAAGCACATCGTCGCATGCTGGCCGGAAGCATGGGTGCCACGATTTGGTTAAGTGAGCTGATTTGGCGTGATTTTTATTTCATGATTTTGGCTAACCATCCAAGACTTGCAAAAGGAGCCTCATTCAAACCAGACTACGACAACATCGCCTGGGAAAGTGGCGCTCATGCAAAAAAACTCTTTGCAGCTTGGTGCGAAGGTAAAACCGGTTATCCGCTTGTCGATGCGGCCATGCATCAACTCAATCAGAGTGGCTATATGCATAATCGTCTACGCATGGTTGTAGCTAGCTTTCTCACAAAGGATTTGGGTATTGACTGGCGCTGGGGTGAGGCCTATTTCGCTGAACACCTCAATGACTTTGAACTCTCATCCAATAATGGTGGTTGGCAATGGGCCTCCTCCTCAGGCTGTGATGCCCAGCCCTATTTCCGCATCTTTAATCCCATCACCCAATCAGAGAAGTTTGATTCTGAGGGAAAATTTATTCGACGCTATCTGCCTCAACTTGAAAAACTCTCCAAGAAATCGATTCATGCGCCCTGGAAAGCGGGGCATATTGAACTTGAAGCTGCCGGCGTAGTCTTAGGTAGAGACTACGCTTTGCCTATTGTTGATCATGATGAGGCACGCAAGAAAACTTTGGTGCGCTATAGCGTAGTCAAAAAAGTCAGCGAGTAAAAGGCTCGGTAGCTTCTTTTCCGCTAAGATAGGGTATGAGCAAAATCTATGCTGTGGGGGATATCCAAGGATGCGGTCCTTCTCTCAAAGCCCTCGTCAAAAAACTTCCTAAAAAATCTAATCTGATTTTTTTAGGTGATTTAGTGAACCGTGGTCCTGATTCCCTTGGCGCCCTAAGGCAACTTAAATCTCTACAAGAATCTGGTCGCGCTGAATGTATTCTTGGTAATCATGATCTTCATCTCTTAGCAATTGATGCTGGACTGCGCAATACTAAGGGTTTAGATACGGTTGATGCAATTCTAAAAGCGCCTGATCGGAAAGAACTCATCAATTGGATTCGTAAAAGACCCATGGCACTGACTAATGGCAAGATATTAACAGTGCATGCCGGCGTTCTCCCACAATGGGACCTACAGCAAACCATTGAATGCGCACAAGAAGTTGAGAAGGCCCTGCGTAGCAAATCCTATAAGGATTTCTTGGCTAATATGTACGGCAATACTCCCAATAAGTGGAGTAACTCACTAAAGGGTTATGAGCGTTTGCGGCTTATTACCAATGCACTCACCCGTATGCGCTTTTGCACCCCCAGCGGACAGATGGAATTTGAAAGTAAAGAAGGTTTAGAGAATGGTCCTAAGGGTTATATACCCTGGTTTAATGTACCTAAGCGTAAAACCACAGATACCCTCGTTTACTTTGGTCATTGGTCTGCATTGGGTCTGCTGCGACGAAGCAATGTGATTGGACTAGATACTGGTTGTGTCTGGGGCGGAAAACTCACTGCCCTGGAAATCGCCAACTCTAATAAAGACTCAAAAAGCCTTGAGCTTAT
This sequence comes from Polynucleobacter sp. UB-Piko-W3, assembly GCF_018881635.1. GTDB lineage: Bacteria > Pseudomonadota > Gammaproteobacteria > Burkholderiales > Burkholderiaceae > Polynucleobacter. The sequence goes on along the minus strand of NZ_JACVPY010000001.1, from coordinate 10,157 downwards.
TCAGGTGGATGGCTACGACCATCCACTCAGAATGTAATCGCAACCTAGCTTAGAGCTTCTTAAATGAGTTATCTGCTGCTGCAATAATGGCATTGACCACCTCATCGTCATGCGCAATCGAGGTAAAACCAGCCTCATAGGCAGATGGGGCAAGATACACACCCTCATCCAGCATTAAATGAAAGAATTTCTTAAACGCCTCAATATCAGTTTTAGTCACTGCCTCGAAAGAAGTGGGCACCTGATTAGCAAAGTAGAAACCAAACATGCCGCCCACGTTATCAACCGCAAACGGGACGCCTGCTTTATCGGCGGCCTGCTTTAAGCCCGTCATCAGCTTTTTAGTTTGACCAGTCAGGCATTCATAAAAACCTTCCCGAGAAATAATCTCCAAAGTCTTTAAGCCTGCTGCCACAGCCACTGGATTACCGGATAAAGTGCCCGCTTGGTAGACGCTACCTAAAGGTGCAAGCTTAGACATGATTTCTTTTTTGCCACCAAAAGCTGCCATAGGCATACCACCGCCCATGACCTTGCCCAAGCAAGTGAGGTCAGGGGTAATGCCTTGCAAAGACTGAGCACCACCTAAAGCAACCCTAAAACCCGTCATTACTTCGTCGTAAATTAAAACACTGCCATACTTGCTTGTAAGATTGCGCATCGCTGATAAAAATTCTTTTGAAGGCTGAATTAAATTCATATTGCCTGCAATGGGTTCCAGGATCACTGCTGCAATCTGATCGCCCTGCTTCTTAAAGACTTCCTCAATCGCAGCTACATCGTTATAGGGCAATACCAATGTGTGCTTGACCAAGTCTTGCGGAACACCGCCAGAAGATGGTGCGTTTTGAGTAGAGTCAGCAAAGGTTAGCAAGCCTGAGCCAGCCTTGACCAGAAGACTATCTGCATGACCGTGATAACAACCTTCGAATTTAATAATTAAGTCTCGCCCGGTATAGCCACGTGCAAGACGGAGGGCGCTCATTGTTGCCTCTGTGCCACTCGAGACCATGCGCACTTGCTCAAGGCTAGGCATGATGGAGCAAATACGCTCAGCTAACTCAATTTCGCCCTCTGTTGGGGCACCATAACTAAAACTGGTTTCTGCTGCTTTTTGTACCGCCTCGACTACCTCTGGATTTGCATGGCCAACAATCATTGGGCCCCAAGACATAATCAAATCGATATAACGCTTATTCTCCGCATCCCAAAAATAGGGACCCTTGGCTTTTGTAACAAAACGGGGTGTACCACCCACCTGACGAAAAGCTCGTACTGGGGAGTTCACGCCTCCTGGAATTGTCTTTTGTGCACGCTCAAATAAAACTTCGTTTTGATTCACTTTTGCCACAGTCAACTCCTAATTAAATCGCCATCATTTCAAAATCATCTTTACGAGCACCGCATTCTGGACAAGCCCAGTTCATGGGTACATCTTTCCAGAGAGTGCCTGGAGCAATACCCTCGTCAGGTAGACCAGCTGCTTCATCATAGACCCAGCCACAAATCAGACACATATAGGTTTTAAATTCCATTTACTTACTCTCCGCTTTATTTCTCAATGTATTTCTTTAATAGTAGCTTTATTTTAAAGGGCTTAGCCTTCGCTGGAGGAAGGACGCTTAGCATGCATCTCAAACTTAAATAAACGACACTCTAGAGGACCATTAAATAATGGGGTGCGCTTTGACTCCTTAATACGCAACTGCCCAGGCAAGGCCATATCGGCAGTCAATACAAAAACATTCCATCCACCAAAAGTATCTTTCAGGTGTTGGCCAAATTGGCGCAAGAACTCGACAAACTTGGGATCCTGCTCTTCTTCTGCCTGAAGCTTCTTCAAAGACTCACGACTAGAGCGCTTGGCACTCTGACGACCTGTCTCTAAATTCATCTCAAAGCGATTTTCTGGCTCAACCCCATATTCAGCATCACGTACATCACGAGAATTATGATCCTGGCCACCTCCCCCTCTGCCGCCTTTAATGACAAGACGCTCACCATAAGGTGGGTTTAACAACATCACACCTTCTTGAGCATTTGTTGGAGGCTTAGTTGCTAGAGCATCAACCTGACGGACAAGGGCTTGCTCTGGCAGCTGTGCTCTCTGCCAATTAGCCCTGAACATAGAGACTAATTTTTCATTAATATCGCCACCGCTGATTCTTAAGGAATCTACGTCTGGATATTGCTTACGCTTTTCCAACATTTGCGCAAGGGCAGCCTCTTTTAAATTACCCCAGCGCTTTTGCTCAGCAGCTTCATTAAAGGGCTTAAGCCTCTGAAAGCCAAAGCCGTTTGCAGAAGTAACAAGAGGGCGATAAGCCAGTCTGCTGGGCTTAGCATCATCGCCATATATCCCTGCCCGAATCGCTCCAGGAGGGATAGATAAAGCCATCTGAGCAGCCTCGATCAAAAAAGTGCCGCTACCGCACATCGGATCAAATAATGACTGCCCTGGCTTCCAACCAGTGATCGACAAAATACCTGCAGCTAAATTTTCCTTCAGGGGAGCATCACCTTTTTCATCGCGCCAACCACGCTTAAAAAGGGCCTCACCAGAAGTATCTAAGTAAATCGTTATTTGGGTCGCAGTTAAGTGCGCCTGAACTCGCACATCCGGAAAGGCGGTATCAATACTAGGGCGATCGCCAGTAACATCTCGCAAACGATCTACGATGGCATCTTTAATCTTCAGAGTGGCGAAATTTAAGCTCTTGAGTGGGGATCGGTGTGCGGTTACATCCACGCGCAATGTTTGCTGTGAAGTAAACCAATCTTCCCAAGCTAGGCCACTAGCCAATTTATAAAGATCTTCTTCTTGCCTATAGGGCGCTTGTGCCATCTGCAACAAAACACGACTAGCAATTCTGGAATGTAAATTGAGAGCCATCGCCGTAGAAATCGGTCCAGCTAGACCAATCCCACCCGTTGGGCTAGTTGGGGTTGGATCAATCACCCAAACCCCTAATGCTTTGGACTCGGGGCGCTGAGCAATCTCTGCGAGCTCCTGAGCAAGCGGTACTTCTAAACCGCCTGGACAAACAACAAAAAATCTCATGGGGCTAACAGTCTAAAAAGGATAAAAAATAAGAGGATGCCTAGGGTTTAAAAAGAACCAGAGCAACAATGACCACTAGCAGAATGACTGGCACTTCATTAAACCAGCGATACCAAACGCCAGACTTTGTATTCACGCCAGTGCGAAACTTCTTGAGGATGCCATAACAGGCATGGTGATAGCCAATGACTAAAAGAACAAAAAATAACTTGGCATGCATCCAAACATCGCCCGCGCCAACACCAAAGTAAAGCCAGAGCGTTACCCCAAGCAATACGGCCGGTACAGCCAAGATAGTCATAAAGCGAAAGAGGCGGTCAGACATTCCCAAGAGACGGGCATAAGTATCAGGGTTTTTCTCATCAGCCAAGTTCACAAAGATACGCGGCAGATAAAATAGGCCTGCAAACCATGAAGTAATCAAGACGATATGGAAAGTTTTAATCCAGAGATAAGAGTTCGTCATATTTTTTAACTACGAATCTCGCCATGGCCCATGACGATGTATTTCAGGGAGGTTAAACCCTCCAAGCCAACAGGTCCGCGGGCATGTAACTTGTCATTAGAAATACCAATCTCTGCACCCAGGCCATACTCAAAGCCATCTGCAAAACGAGTGCTGGCATTCACCATCACGCTAGCACTATCCACTTCGCGTAAGAAACGATCTGCTTGAGCTTTGTTATTAGTAATAATTGCATCAGTGTGCTTGCTACCATAGCGCTCGATATGACTCATAGCCTCATCAATATTAGCGACTGTCTTAATAGATAGAATTGGAGCCAAGTATTCTGTGTGCCAATCTTCTTCTGTAGCATCTACCAGATTCTGAAAACCATTCGACTCCAGCGTTTTACGAGTCAAATCATCCACTCTTAATTCCACACCTTTGTCCTGATAGATTTTGCAAAGTGTTGGTAACACTTTTTGTGCAACCTCTTTGTTAACCAAAAGGGTTTCCATCGCATTGCATGGTGAGTAGCGCTGCGTCTTAGCGTTATCGCAGACCTTCACTGCCATCGCAATGTCTGCATCTGCATCAATATAGGTATGACAGATGCCATCTAAATGCTTAATCATTGGCACACGTGCCTCAGCCATGAGTCGCGCAATCAAACTCTTGCCACCCCGTGGCACGATCACATCAATATATTGAGTCATCGTGATCATCTCACCAACAGCGCTCCGGTCTATCGTGGTAACGACCTGAACGGCATCTTTAGGTAGATTCGCTGCAGCTAAACCCTCTTGAATAATTTGAGCTAACAAAGTATTGGAATCAATCGCCTCGGAACCACCACGCAAGATCACAGCATTACCTGATTTCAGACAAAGCGCTGCTGCATCAATCGTGACATTGGGACGTGACTCATAGATGATGCCAATCACACCAAGTGGAACACGCATTTGGCCAATCTCAATTCCAGAAGCTTGCTTTTGAAAAGTCGAAATTTTCCCAATCGGATCATCCAGCGAAAAAATTTGCTCAAGACCTAAAGCCATTGTTTCAATTGTCTTTGGGGTCATCGTTAGGCGATCCACAAATGCAGCATCTTGTCCGTTTGCTTTTGCGCGCTCTACATCTTGTAAATTCACTTTCTGAATCTCGGCTGCTTTTTGACGCACAAGCTTAGCAATATGTAAGAGGGCTTGATTTTTTTGCTCAGCAGAAGCACGTGCCATCGCCTGCGATGCGCTACGCGCCCGCTTGCCAATATCTTGCATCATCTCTTGAATATTCAAACTCATCGCTACACCTATATTCCTAATTTTCTAAACCATTACCGCAATAAATTACCAAGCAAACGTAAGCCATCCCATGGGTCTGCCGGCAATTCCGCAGCATGCAGGCCCTTTGACTGGCGGTCCAAGCCTGCCGCAACTTGCATTGCTCTGCGCAGCTTGAGGGGTTGTACTCTTCTAATAGCAGCCGGATATAAACGCTCTTTATTGCCCCAAATCCGATTGGCTCGCATGAGCTGCTGAACTGACTCCCCAGCATCGCTTGCAGCCTTTAATTTAGATAGTAGCCTAAGCTCTTCGGTTACGCTCCACAAAATCAATACCAAAGGCTCGCCCTCACCTTTTAAGCCGTCTAACATACGATTTAACCTTGGTAAATCGCCAGCTAGCATGGCTTCGGTTAATTCAAAAACGTTATAGCGCGCCACCTTCAAAATAGATGAGCGAATCTGCTCTTCAGTTAGCTTACCTACAGGGTATAACAAACCCAATTTTAAAATTTCTTGATGTGCAGCGATTAAATTGCCTTCAACTTGGTCGGCAATAAACTCGAGAGCGCGTTGACCTTCAGGGCCAGCCTCGACTTCTTGACTTTGCTTCTTGAGTCGGCCGGAAATCCATTGCGGTAAATGGCTACGATCTAAGGTATCAACCTGAATAGCCATCCCAGCATCATCTAAAGCAGCAAACCAAGCAGAGGTTTTGGTTTTTCCATCTAATCTTGGCAGCACAATGCAGACCACCGTATCAGGACCATTTGCGCCATCTTGCTGAGAAGCGATTTGTGCAGAAAATTGTTTTAAAGCGTCTGCTCCGTCACGGCCTGGCTTCCCAGCTGGAATGCGGAGCTCTACCCAGCGCTTGTCGCCAAACAAAGACATCGTTTGGCCAGCATTCATGAGGGCACCCCAGTCAAACCCGCGCTCTTGCACCATGACTTCACGATCAGTAAAGCCCATTTTCTTGGCGGCTGAGCGAAGCTGATCCATTGCCTCCATCATCAAAAGAGGCTCATCGCCACTAAAAACATAGAGTGGCAACATAGCAGCGCCAGAACTAAATGATTTGAGATGCGCTTGCAATGCATCAACTTTGACCATACGAGTTCTCTGTCTATCTTTAGAAAGATCTTGCTTGTGGACTTTTTGCAGCAGCAGAGATACGACGCAAAATCTGCACAGCCAGATCCTTACGCATTAATGTCAAGAACTGTTGCTGTTGAACATCGGTTGCCAACACGGTAGTATTCGAGAAGTCCATATCCCTAGTCATATAAAGCTCACTTTCAGGAACAATCTCTCCGCCAGCATTATCGAAGACTCTAAAGAAGACCCGAATGGTCAAGCGATATGCAGAGATCTGACCATTAGAGTTGTAAGCCAAAATTTCCCGACCGTTAATTTCATTGGTGACCTCTAAAATTAAATCAGCATCTTTAGGATTAATTGCAACCTTGACATCCGTGCCTGTCAAAATGGCAGCTTGTAAATCACCTCGCAACGGAGGTGATGGATTGCCTGTAATTGCAATCACCTTAAAGGGTAAATCAACCATTCCACGAATGCGATATCCACAGGCAATTAACCCACTCAATGGGGCTGCAATAATTAAGCCGAGTAATGCACGTCGAATATGATTTGCGCTCATATATTTGCTTTCACTTAGGCCACAATATTAACCAAGCGACCTGGAACAACAATCACTTTCTTGGGTACGCCGCCATTGAGAGCCTTCGTTGCCGGCTCACTTTGTAATGCCAAGATTTCGATCTGCTCCTTGCCAGCGTCTGCTGGTACCCGAATATCACCGCGTAACTTCCCATTAATTTGCAGCATCAAGGTAATTTCAGTTTGAACTAATGCAGCTTCATCCACCTCAGGCCAAGGTGCATCTAGAAGAGGGCCAAAGGTCTTGGCATAACCCATTTCTTTCCATAACACATGGGTTAAATGCGGCACTACTGGATATAGAATTCTCAACAATATACCTAAGCACTCACGTAGCACTGGAGCATTAATGGCGGTATCTTGACCTAATTTAATTGGCTCAAGCACATTAAGCATCTTCATCGCCGCAGACACTACAGTATTGTATTGGCGACGTTGATAGTCAAAGTTAGCCTGCTTCAAAATGGTATGCACTTCACGTCTCAGTTCTTTTTCAGCATCACTCAAGTGATTGGGTACAGAATCTTGCGCGTTACGAATGGCCTCAGCTTGACTGCTCGAATACATCCAAACGCGTCTCAAAAAGCGTGAAGCACCATCAACGCCAGCGCCAGACCACTCCAACTGCTGCTCTGGTGGCGCTGCAAACATCACAAATAGACGCGCAGTATCAGCACCATACTGGTCAATCAAGGCTTGAGGATCTACTCCATTATTCTTACTTTTAGCCATCTTCTCAACACCGCCAATAATCACAGCGGTGTTTGATGTATCACCCTTTAACTTAGCGCCTTTCGGGCGACCTTTTTCATCGAGATCTAATTCAACATCTAAAGGATTGAGCCAAGTTTTCTTACCAGAGGCATCTTCAGAGTAATACGTTTCGTTCAGCACCATACCTTGAGTTAACAAATTCTGGAACGGCTCATCAAAACTAATAAGCTTGAGGTCACGCATCACCTTGGTCCAGAAGCGCGCATAGAGCAAGTGCAAAATAGCATGCTCAATACCGCCAATGTATTGATCCATCGGCATCCAATACTCATTGCGCTCATCGACCATCGTTTTGGCATTAGGGCCGGTATAGCGCATAAAGTACCAAGAAGAATCTACAAAGGTATCCATCGTGTCAGTCTCGCGGCGAGCGGGCTTGCCGCACTTCGGACACTTCACATTCAGAAAATCTGCGCGCTTGTTTAATGGATTGCCGCTACCGTCTGGAACGCAATCCTCTGGCAATACCACTGGCAAATCAGATTCTGGAACAGGTACAGCACCACAGCCTGAATTTGCATCATCACCACAATGAATAATTGGAATTGGAGTACCCCAATAGCGCTGACGAGAAATTCCCCAATCACGCAAACGATAGGTGGTTTTGATTTCGCCAATGCCCATCTTTTCCAAATCTGTAGCAACTGCACTTACAGCCTCTTCATGCGAAAGACCATTATATTTGTCGCTATTAAAGCAAATCACGCCTTCTTTTTGGGCGTACCAATCTTCCCAGCGGCTTGCATTAAAGATTGGTGACTCACCCTTTAGCGCAATGACTTGCTTGATCGGCAAATCGTACTTGAGTGCAAAAGCAAAATCGCGCTCGTCGTGGGCAGGCACGCCCATTACAGCGCCATCGCCATAAGACATCAGCACGTAATTACCAACCCAAACAGGTACTGACTCATTCGTTAAAGGATGTGTGACGTAGAGGCCTGTAAATATCCCCTCTTTTTCTTGGGTGGCTAGATCAGCTTCAATCACGCTACCCGTTTTACATTTCTCAATAAAAGCTGCGAGAGCTGGATTATTTTTAGCGGCTTTTGTTGCTAATGGATGTTCTACAGCAACTGCGCAGAAAGTAACGCCCATGATGGTGTCAGCACGGGTCGTGAATACATAAAGTAGGCCATCTTGAATAAAGTTGCCATGGTCATCAGCAATCTCATGCTTAAACGCAAAACGCACGCCACGACTTTTACCAATCCAATTTTGTTGCATGGTTTTGACACGCTCAGGCCAGCCCAAGTTATCCAAGCCAGAGAGAAGCTGCTCTGCATACGCAGTAATATTGAAGTAATAACCAGGAATTTCGCGCTTCTCAACCAGCGCGCCAGAGCGCCAACCACGACCATCGATCACTTGCTCATTTGCTAGCACTGTTTGATCAATCGGATCCCAGTTCACTACTTGGGTTTTACGGTAAGCAATTCCTTTTTCGAGCATCCTTAAAAAGAGCCATTGGTTCCAGCGATAGTAGTCAGGATTGCAAGTAGCAACTTCACGCGACCAATCAATGGCTAGACCCATCGCAGTCATTTGCTTTTTCATATAAGCAATGTTGTCGTAAGTCCATTTTGCTGGTGGTACTTTATTCTGAATCGCTGCATTTTCAGCGGGCATCCCAAAGGCATCCCAACCCATGGGCATTAAAACGTTATAACCCTGCATCCGAAGCTGACGTGCCATCACGTCATTGATGGTGTAGTTACGAACATGTCCCATATGCAACTTACCGGACGGGTAAGGCAACATAGAGCAAGCGTAATACTTTGGTTTTTTCTTCCCAGAGATATCTACAGCGTTCTCAAAAACTCGATAGACTTGCGCACTTTCCCAATCAGCCTGCGCTGCCGCTTCAATCTTGCGGTAGTCGTAATCCTTACTCATTCAAGACAACTCTTTTCTTCTATTTTTAGTGATTAGTGAATGCTGGATGCTATTTACGCAAACCCAGAACATCTTGCATGTCATATAGGCCAGAATTTTGGGTTTGCAAGAAGCGTGCGGCACGCAATGAACCTTGTGCATAGGATTGGCGGCTAGAAGACTTGTGGCTAATTTCAATACGCTCACCATCACCAGCAAATAGGACGGTGTGATCGCCAACAATATCGCCACCACGAATCGTTGCAAATCCAATTGAGCCTTCCTTACGCTCACCTGTATGGCCTTCACGAGCATATACAGCAACGTCGTCTAATTTTTCACCCAAAGCTCCGGCTATCACCTCACCCATCTTCAGCGCAGTTCCCGAAGGTGCATCCACCTTATGACGATGGTGGGCTTCAATAATTTCAATGTCATAACCTTGATTGAGCATCTTTGCCGCAATCTCGAGTAACTTGAATGTGGCATTGACGCCAACACTCATATTAGGAGCAAACACAATCGCCAACTTGGTAGAGGCCTTTTTGAGGCTAGCAATTTGATCACCACTCAAACCCGTTGTACCAATAATCATTTTGGTACCTGTCTTCTCTGCAGCAGCCAAATGAGCCATCGTGCCTTCAGGCCTTGTGAAGTCAATTAAAAACTCTGCATTTGCTAGCACCTGAGCCACATCGGATGAAATGATTACACCTGTTTTTTTGCCCAAAAAAGAACCAGCATCCTCACCCAATTGAGGGCAAGAGGAATGTTCTAACGCCCCTGCTAATTGAGCGTCAGGGGTATTGAGCACAGCCTCAATCAACATCTTTCCCATGCGGCCAGTTGCTCCAGCGATTGCAATTTTCATCATTTAGTTCATCACTTCTAATTAAAAGTAGTTAGAGCCACATATATGGTCATTAATACAAAATTAATTCTTACTGTTTGGTCCCAGTCCCAGTAGGCTGAGGAATATTCATCGCACCAGGTCCTAAGGTTTCGGGTTGCGTTACGGTTTGACCATCAGACGACTTTGG